>NZ_JBHZSP010000001.1:0-193647 GCF_043643765.1 Marinomonas posidonica
TGAAGCAATCAAGGAATACATCGAGTATTACAACAACGATCGAATTAAGCAGAAACTAAAAGGCCTGAGTCCGATAGCGTATCGAAATCAGGCCTTGAAAGCCGCTTAGAACAGAGTCCAACTTTATGGGGTCAGTTCAAAATTGAGCTCTTTTTTTATGCCTGAAATTCAGGCAAAGTGTTGCTTTTCTATCGATCTAATATGAAAGGCTTTTCACATGAAAAATAAAGAGACGTGGTTCCCAGCCAAAGAGAATGGATTGGGTTGGGGAAAGCCGACTACTTGGCAAGGCTGGTTGGTCTTGTCATTGTACTTGTTTGTTTTGTGTCTGATTTCCATTCTCGTTGATCCCAAAGAAGCCTTAATGGCGTGGGCTTTTTGGGTCGTGTGTGACACGTTCGTTTTGCTCTTGATATGTTATTTAAAGGGCGAACCACCAAGCTGGAAGTGGAAGCCAATTGAAAAAGAAAAACGTAAGTGGTTTAAGTAATCTTAAAGATTTTAATCGCAGATTAATGCTTTAAACTGTCAGAAAATACAATTACTTGCTTTTAAAAGGATGTATTCATGCGAACTTCTGGCATTTTGTTACTGATTGCTTATTTGGGCTTTATTAGTCTCGGTTTGCCAGATGCGGCACACGGTATTAACTGGCCCTTTGTCAGGGCAGCGTTTCATGTTCCAACAGGATGGTTGGGGGTGGTGATTGCTGGCGGAGGGATTGGCTATTTAATCTCGAGCTTTTCAGTGGGCTGGCTATTGTCCAGATTGGGGGTAGGCTGGCTGCTTGTGCTGAGCAGTGGCTTAGTAAGTTTTGGCTTATTTGGCTTCTACCTAAGTACCAATTTCACGATTTTTGTTTTGTATGCCATGGTCATTGGTTTAGGGTCTGGAGCGATTGATGCGGGCCTCAATGCTTATGCCGCAGAGCACTTTTCCACTAAGCACATGAACTGGTTACATGCAGCGTTTGGGGTTGGTGCAACAGCTGGCCCTATTATTGTCACCAGTGTATTGCTGCATTTTTCGCAGCATTGGCGATTGGCTTATGCGGTGATTGGCAGCATTCTGTTGTTAATGGCATTGGTCTTTTTCTTCAGCCGTCATTTATGGCGAAGCCACCAACATGCACCGAAAACCTCGATTGAAGAGGTGAAAGAAGACGATCTAAACATTACCCAATGGCAAGCTCTAAAACATCCCGTTGTCCGTTTCCAAATCGCCTTTTTTTTACTCTATACTGGTGTTGAAGTCGGAGTTGGACAGTGGGCATTTACGCTTATGACGGAGACTAGAGGTATTTCCATTGCCAGTGCCGGCACTTGGGTGGCCGTGTACTGGGGAGCGTTAGCTTTTGGACGAGCCATCTTTGGTTTTCTGGTGGAGAGGTTTTCAGTCGATCGATTATTGGGCTTATGTTTGTTTGGCTTGGTGTTAGGCGCTTTGTCGTTTACCAGTAGTCTGCATGCTTATTTTAGCTATTTTGGTTTGGCATTAATGGGCTTTTGTGCAGCGCCAATTTTCCCTTGTATGATTTCTCAAACCGCCAATCGTGTTGGAAAAAAAATGGCTACTTATGCGATTGGGTTTCAAATGAGTGCCGCTGTAACAGGCGCTATGACCTTGCCATTTCTAAGTGGTTTAATGGGTGAGCAGTTTGGTTTGATGTTTGTCAGCTTAAGTTTTTTCGTTTATGCCGCGGCATTACTGATCCTATTTATGGTCATTATCAAGCGAGCAAACTGACGTTCTTTCGCTTGATATTCTGCCTGAAAAACGTTTTATTTTCTTTCTTCTTCCAATGTATTTCTTTGCACGAGTGTGGGGAACAAATACATCCAGATACCAACCACGGCAAGTGTGCCGACACCACCCACAATAATGGCCGGAACGACACCAAACCACGCGGCGGTGACGCCAGATTCAAATTCACCAAGTTGGTTAGAGCTGCCAATGAATATAGAATTGGCGGCACTGACTCGTCCCCTCATTTCATCTGGTGTTTCTAATTGCACCAGCGTTGAACGAATCACCACGCTGATCATATCGGAAGCACCCAATAATACCAGTGCGAACATGGAAAGGATGAGTTGATCTGATAAGCCAAACAGAATGGTCGCCACCCCAAATACGCCGACGGCAGCAAACATAATTTTGCCAACACTTTGAGTTAACGGATGTCTAGCCAAGTAAATAGACATGAGCAAGGCACCTAGTGCGGGCGAGCAACGCAGTAGACCAAGTCCCCATGGCCCGGTTTCTAGTATGTCTTTGGCAACAATCGGTAACAGTGCGGTCGCGCCGCCTAATAATACGGCAAACATGTCCAATGAGACGGAGCCCAGAATGACCTTATTACCTTTGATAAACATCAAACCGCCGAGTAAGTGTTCTAAGCTAACGGGCGTTTTATGTTTAACGGTAAAGTTGTAGCGCAAGAAGGACAAGATGACACAGGAAATAAGAAAACAGCTCATGCTGGTGCCGAACAAGGTTGTTGGCCCTAATAAGTAAATGACACCACCGAGAGCGGGACCAGCAATGACAGATATCTCGCGAGCAGATGCCATCGCACTGACCGCTCTGGAAAGTTGTTCACTGGGAACTAGGTTCGGCAGAATGGCCTGATTGGCAGGTAATTCAAAGGCCCTTGCTGTACCAAGTAAGGCGGCACAGGCATAAATCATATTAGCGGATACGGTATCGGTAAAATTGCCATAGACCAAAATTGCGACAGTGCAGGCCATGGTTAGGCGTGTAAACACGCAAATTAGACGGCGATTGTAGCGATCAGCCACATGGCCGACCAATAAGGTTAATACAAGTTGCGGTAAAAATTGACATAACCCCACAAGCCCAAGAGCTAAAGGACTGCCTGTTAAATCATACATCTGCCAACCAACGCCAACGCTGAGCATTTGAAAGGCAAAGGAGGACGCTATTTGGCCGATCCAGTAGTGTAAAAAGTTTCTGTGTTTGAAGAGGGAGGGTAAGTCTTGGCTCAAGTTGGCATACTCATTAGGTTACTGAATTTATATTCTATCCTGCTTTGAGGTTGAATAAAGGGGATTGGGTCTTCAGAAAAAGTTTAAGAATTGTGAATTTTATAATCTTTTTCCTGATAACTGCCTTTTTGTTCGATGAATCAGGAATAATGTCGAGTGGATATAAGCAAGCTTGGATGGCTTGCTTTTTAACAAGATAAAACAATAGGCACTTCCCCTTTACCCTATTGAATAAGCCACTCTGGCTTATGGTTTTATAACTTTATAAGGACAGATCTTGATCAATTCAGAAACCTATACCTCAATGCATGAGTCTGTATCCCGTTGGTTATTGCTGATTTGTTTGGCGGCAGTGGGCATTGGGCAGTCATTTGTATTTACTTCCTTGCCACCGATTGGTCGTGAAATCGGCTTGGCAGACGTTCGCATCAGTACCTTGATCACCGCAGGGGCGGCGACGTTTGTGATAGCGGCTTTTTTCTGGGGCAGTATTATTAATCGTATTGGTCGGGTGCGCTCAGTTATCTTTGGTATGAGTAGTTACGCAGTGACCATTTCAGCGACTGGGTTTGTGTTACAAGAAGCACTAGCGGGACACCTTTCTGCCGAGCAAACCTATGTCTTTGTGTTTACCTTGCGGATCATCTTTTCCATGGGGATTGCGGGCATTTTACCTTCTATCCAAACGTTTCTGATTGCTCATACGGACATTAAGCACCGCAGTGCCACGATTGCCATGATTGGCGCGGCTTTTAGTATTGGTATGATTTTAGGGCCTGCATTTGCTTCTTTGTTAAGTAACCTAGGTTTGACGGTGCCTTTTTACATTATTGCCTGTCTTGCAGGTTGCGCGGCGATTTTAGTGGCTTGCTTTGTGAAAGATGGTAAACATGTGCGTCAGTTTCAAAAACCGCCCAGAATTAATTGGCTGAAGCAGCCTGTCATGCCGTTTCTGGGAATGTCGACTCTGGCGATTTTGTCGGTAACTGGCATTCAACAGATTATGAGCTTTCTAATTCAAGACCGTTTCCAGTTAGACGTTGCAGAAACCACACATCAGTTGGGTTTTGTGATGATGACCATGTCTTGTTTTAGTATCTTGGTGCAGATGATTCTAGTTCCGCGTTTCCGGCTCGGTGTGGTCACATTGATCTCAGCTGGCGTGATATTGGGTGTATCCGCTCAATTAGCCTTTATTTTCTGGCATTCGATGGTCGGTGTATTTGTTGCCATGGCTCTTTTCGGTGCCGGCTTTGGCTTTCTTTTTCCCGGTATTGTGACCGCACAAACCTTACTTGTGAAAGACGATCAACAAAGTCGTTTGGCCAGTATGAATGCGTCAATGCAAGGGTTGGGAGCTGCCCTTGGCCCCGTCATTATGGCGTCGCTGTATCAACTGGAACAATGGGTGCCTTTTATTGCACTTATCATCGGGCTGCTTTTCTTGTGTGTGGTATTTGCCTACTGCAAAGCCAAGTTTGGTACGGCTTTTAAAACTAATTAATCAATTTAGCCTGAGCCACTTGACGTGGTGTGACACCAAAATGTTGGTGAAAGCGCCGACTGAAATGGCTTAGGCTCAAATACCCTAATTCATAGCTGACTTGGGTGACAGAACCGTTTTCTTTTAGTCGTTGGTAGGCTTTGCTCATTCTTCTTTGGTGCTGATATTCTAATGGCGTACAACCAAGTTGGCGTTTAAAACAGTCGTAAAAACGACTGCGACTCATGCACGCCATTTTAGCCAGTTGGCAGGTATCCAGAGGCAGTGATAAATTGTTTTCGATCCAATGAATCACATGGGTGATGCCATTAGTATCAGGGGCATTTTTTGTAAATTGCAGTAATGCTTCGCGACCATGGTGGCGTAAGATTCGAGTAATGAGTTCACTCACACCAAAGTCCACCAGTAAATCTCGATCAGGGTCATTTTGCACATAGTCACTCGCGAGGCGGTCTAGCACTTGCTGAGTGGCTTGGGTGTGTATGGTATGTAGATGCTGGTTGGGATCAATCGGTTGACTGGAAGGCAATGACGCGTGCATCACATCATTCATCCGATCGCATATTTGTGCCACTTTTTCGTTTGAAATTGCGATGGTTAGGCAGGTCGTAGGCTTAGTCAGTTCTGCTTCTGGGAAATCAATAAAGACTTCTTCATCTGGTGCGAGAATAAAAGATTCATGTGGTAGAAAAGGGATGTTGTTTTGGTCTTTGGTATGCATGACTTTCGCGCCCGTCACCATACCGCAATAGAGTAAGCTATCGGCTTTCAAGCTGACTCGATTGGCCTGCTCATAAGTATCGTAGATACTCAATTCTGAATGAGGGCCAGCAAAACAGACTCGATTCTCAACCAGTTGAACTGGCGAACGTTTTCGCGCCAAAATGGCTTTTGTAGATAAGGTTGAAACACTCATAATCACACCTCTTGTTAAACTTGTTATGTTGGCGTGTTGCGCTTTCTGTTGTTCATCATCGCCCGAGCTGAGCTAGGGGTCAATCCTAAAATTTGGATCACCAGACAAATATCATGGACTGGCAGGCAAGTTTTCTCCTCAGTTTGTTTCTACAGTTAGTTGTTAGTCAAAAACAACAAAAACAGAAACGATAACGGAGATAGAAAGTATGATTTATTCTAAACCTGGTACCAGTGGTAGCTTAATTTCTTTTGAAAGTGATTATGGTAACTTTATTGGTGGTGAATGGGTTGCGCCCGTAAAAGGCCAGTATTTCGATAACACAAGTCCTGTCGATGGTCAGGTATTTTGTCGTATTCCGCGCTCTACTGAAGAAGACATTAATTTAGCACTTGATGCCGCTCATGCAGCACGAGTTGAATGGGGTAAAGCTTCTGTCACCACTCGCTCCAATATTCTGCTCAAAATTGCCGATCGAATCGAAGCAAATCTAGAAGCATTGGCCGTCGCTGAAACTTGGGATAACGGTAAAGCGGTGCGCGAAACACTGAATGCAGATATTCCTCTAGCAGCCGATCATTTCCGTTATTTTGCAGGTTGTTTACGTGCTCAAGAAGGCAGCACCGCAGAACTAGATGAACATACTGTGGCCTACCATTTTCATGAACCTCTTGGTGTGGTAGGACAAATTATTCCTTGGAATTTTCCGATCTTGATGGCCGCGTGGAAACTTGCACCAGCCTTGGCGGCGGGTAACTGTGTGGTATTGAAACCTGCAGAACAAACGCCAGCGTCTATTTTGGAGCTGGTTAAGGTGATTCAAGATTTATTGCCTGCAGGCGTTTTAAACATAGTCAACGGTTTTGGTAAAGAAGCCGGTCAAGCTTTAGCAACGAGCAAACGTATTGCCAAAATTGCCTTTACTGGTTCTACGCCTGTTGGTTCTCACATTTTGAAATGTGCTGCTGAAAACATTATTCCTTCTACCGTCGAGCTAGGTGGTAAGTCACCCAATATTTATTTTGGTGACATCATGAAACAAGAAGAGTCTTACATTAGTAAATGTGTGGAAGGCTTAGTATTGGCTTTCTTTAACCAAGGTGAGGTATGTACTTGCCCTTCACGTGCTCTGATTCATGAGTCCATTTATGATGACTTTATGAAGCTGGTGGTCGAAAGAACCAAAACCATTAAACGTGGTAATCCGCTTGATACTGATGTGCAAGTGGGGGCGCAAGCGTCGAAAGAGCAGTTTGATAAAATTTTAAGTTACATTGATATCGGTAAAAAAGAAGGCGCTGAATTACTGATTGGGGGGGATGTAGAGAATATCGATGGCTTGGATAATGGCTTCTATGTGCAACCTACCTTGTTCAAAGGGTCGAATGAAATGCGTATTTTCCAAGAGGAAATCTTTGGTCCTGTGGTCAGTGTGACGACGTTCAAAGATGAAGCCGAAGCCTTGGCGATTGCGAATGACAGTGAGTTTGGTTTAGGCGCTGGAGTATGGACGCGTGATACTAACTTGGCCTATCGCATGGGAAGAAACCTAGAAGCAGGTCGAGTGTGGATGAACTGTTATCACCAATATCCAGCTCATTCTGCATTTGGTGGTTATAAAAAATCTGGGGTTGGTCGTGAAACCCATAAAGTGGCATTAGAGCATTATCAACAAACGAAAAACATGTTGATTAGTTACGATGTCAATCCGCTTGGTTTCTTCTAATAAGCAGCGAACGGTACATTTAGTATCTCAAGCCAGAGCATAAGCTCTGGCTTTTTTGTGTTGTTTGACCGAGTTTTTTGGTCTTGTCGCGTCATTTATTTGCCTATCATCGAATACTTTTCTTGTTTCCTATTGGAAACTATCTTTCATAAATGATAATTTCAGCGTATTCATTTTGTCTGTTCATCACAGATTAGGTCGCTAAATGGCGAGGACTTACTATGGCAATCAGTTTATTCGATCTTTTTAAAGTAGGAATTGGTCCTTCCAGTTCGCATACTGTCGGCCCTATGGTTGCAGCGAATCAATTTTCTCATCAGTTACAAGAGCATGGCCTTTTAGGCAGAGTCGCGCATTTAAAAGTGGATTTATATGGTTCTCTTGGCGCAACAGGCAAGGGTCATGGAACGGGTGTTGCTGTACTAATGGGGTTGGAAGGAGAGCTTCCAGAAAGCATTGATCCGAGCAGTGTGTCTGCACGAGTAGCACAGATTGAGTCTGCTTCTATGGTTCGTGTTTTAAAGGAACACAGTGTTGCTCTAAATGTGTCACAAGATTTGACATACCATCGCATTGATCGTTTAGAGTTTCATGCCAATGGCATGGTATTAGAAGCGTTTGATGAAAACGGCAAAAACCTGCATCGAGCGACTTTTTACTCTGTCGGAGGTGGGTTTATTGTCGAAGAGGATGAGCAAGGCAAGGTGTCTTTGGTTGAGGATACCACAGAGCTGCCTCATGTTTTCCATGATGCTGAAACCCTAGTGGCCTTGTGTCGAGAAACTGGTAAGTCCATTGCTGACATCATGTTGGAAAATGAGCTGGCATGGCGAACGGAAGACGAAGTGAAGCAAGGTATTTTGTCGATCTGGTCGGTGATGAAGGAATGTGTGCAGAAGGGCATTCAAAATGAAGGCATTTTACCTGGTGGTTTAAAGGTTAAACGGCGTGCCGCCAGTTTGTATCGAGATCTGTCGAGCAAAACACGCATGGATATGATTACCCCCTCTTTGGGTGCAATGGACTGGGTGAACTTATACGCTTTAGCGGTAAATGAAGAAAATGCAGCGGGAGGTCGAGTTGTGACGGCACCAACCAATGGTGCAGCTGGCATCATTCCTGCGGTTCTACATTATTATTGGGAGTTTTGCCCACGTTCCAGTGAAGAAGGTGTAATTGAGTTTTTGTTAACCGCTGCTGCGATTGGTTTGTTATTTAAAGAAAATGCGTCTATTTCGGGGGCAGAAGTCGGTTGCCAAGGTGAAGTGGGTTCGGCCTGTGCGATGGCGGCGGCTGGATTGGCGGCGGCAACAGGTGGATCACCAGAGCAAATTGAAAATGCGGCTGAGATCGGTATGGAGCACAATTTGGGGCTAACCTGTGACCCAATTGGTGGCCTAGTTCAGGTGCCTTGTATTGAACGAAATGCCATGGCTGCGATGAAGGCAATTAACTCTGCGACTATGGCGTTGAGAGGAGATGGCTCGCATTATGTCTCTTTGGATAAGGTGATTCGTACCATGAGAGAAACGGGTAAGGATATGAATGACAAATACAAGGAAACCTCTAGAGGCGGTCTTGCAGTGAATGTGATTGAATGTTGATGACATTTTTGTGGCAAAAATATGACAAGTAATAAAACTGTCATATAACTGTAGTATATTGATTTCCAGTGCCTTTCAGGGCACTTTTTTTTACCTGTAAATAATGTCGCTGTCTTTCTGTCTTGACTGGGGTTTTTATCTATTAATGCTCAGTGTAGAATGACGCCGCATTGAATTTTACAGAAATGTGACGGGATGATTTAAGCACCAAATTACGTCGTAATGCTGGGATAAGCATTCGTTTGAATTGAGAAAACTCATATTTCAAAGATTTGGTAGAAATTAATTATAGATAGTAGAGCCTCATGGATCTTACAAATAATTCCAAAAAAACGTCCGGTTTACTAGCCGGTAATGATTTTATCCGAGTTTTGGTTGCACTTGCCTTTATTCTTGCTTGTGGCTTTTATGCTTCAGTGAATGGTGTTGCCGCCTCTAATCTGTCCATCTTAGCCATTGCTGCGGCGATTGGTGCTTATATGGCAGTTAATATTGGTGCTAATGATGTGGCCAATAACGTAGGTCCAGCGGTTGGTTCAAAAGCCTTGTCGATGACAGGGGCGATCTTGATCGCGGCAATTTTTGAAGCGGCTGGTGCGCTTATCGCTGGTGGTACTGTGGTTGGTACGATCAAAAAGGGCATTATTAATCCGAATGCGATTGCCGATGCAGAAACCTTTATCTGGGTAATGATGGCGGCATTATTGGCGGGAGCAATTTGGTTAAACCTTGCCACCTACCTTGGTGCACCAGTATCAACGACTCACTCTATTGTCGGTGGTGTGCTTGGTGCAGGTATTGCGGCTGGCGGTTGGGACATCGCTAACTGGGATAAAATGGTTGCGATTGCTGCAAGCTGGGTAATTTCACCTGTATTTGGTGGTGTGATTGCGGCGGTGTTCTTGATTTATATTAAGCGTGCTGTTACCTACAAGAGCGATATGATTGAAGCGGCAAAGAAGACGGTTCCGCTACTTGTTGGCATCATGGTATGGGCATTTTCGACTTACTTAATCCTCAAAGGCCTTAAGAAAATCTGGAAATTAGACATTATTTCTGCAGGTCTGATTGGTTTAGCTATTGCTTTAACAGTTTATTTTATTGTTCGTCCAATTGTAGATAAAGCAGCGTCAAGTTTGAAAAACGACAAAGACTCAGTGAATAGCTTGTTTACCATTCCTTTGATTGTTTCGGCTGCTCTGTTGAGTTTTGCTCACGGTGCCAATGATGTGGCAAACGCGATTGGGCCGTTGGCGGCGATTAATGATGCTTTGATCTCAGGCACTGTGTCTGGCAAAGCAGCGATCCCGATTTGGGTAATGCTAATTGGTGGTGTTGGTATTGCTTTTGGTTTGGCTTTATTTGGACCAAAACTGATTCGCACAGTGGGGTCAGAAATTACAGAGCTGGATAAAATGCGTGCTTTCTGTGTGGCGATGGCAGCTGCCATTACTGTCATCATTGCCTCTCAATTAGGTTTGCCTGTGAGTTCAACACACATCGCTGTTGGTGGCATCTTTGGCGTGGGCTTTTTGCGCGAATACTTGAAGTTGTCTTACAACAAAAAACTGGCAGCTATTATTTCTCATTCAGAGTCTGCCGGTCATGATGCTGAACAAACGCAAGCTTTTGTTGAGCGCTTCGAAGTGGCGGATGTGATTGAAAAACGTGCCATTTTGCGTGAGCTAAAAGCAGCTAAAGCGTCATCGCCAATTAGTTCTTCTGAACGTAAAGGTTTGAAGAAAGCGACCAAGAAAGAGTTGGTTAAGCGTTCCGCACTACTAAAGATTGCAGCGGCTTGGGTGATTACAGTTCCAGCTTCGGCAACCTTAGCAGGTCTAATTTTTTACATGCTGTTGGGCTTCTCAGTTACCCACTCATAAGTTTGTCAAAATAGACCTTTAAATTTTGTTTTAACGAGCAAAGTTGGCGATAAAAAGACCAGTATTCTGGTCTTTTTCTGTTTTAATGGCTCTGTCTGTGGTATATAAATGTAAAGTTTTAATGCACAGATTTGTTTTGGCCCACTGGAATGTCTTAGTTAAGGGAATTACGCTTGTTAGGTTTTATTGCCATTCTTGTTACGATTGCTGTAAGTGGCTTGTTTTTCTTTGTACGCTGGAAACAGAAACAAGATGAACTGAGAAAACGTTTATTAGAACGATTATCAAGCCGCGGAGAGAAAATGCTGCATGCGTTTAGCATGTTGTCTGATCGATATTTCTTAAAAGAGACGAAGCTTTTTTTAATTGAGTATCTGTTATCCGTCATTCAACAGTTAAAGCGTGCGGGCATTAATACGGAATTTACTTATGAGCAATATAATTTGACCAAGTTATACTCTGAAATTGCGTCTGGTAAAAACGTATCAGAGAAACGCAGAGTAAACAGCCAAGTAGAGTTTGAGCAAACTCAGGGAGCGTTGCAATTTATCCTTAAAGAGCTTCGCAGCTTGTTGGATGGGAATAGTATGAGCCGAGTAATGATACGTCATCATATTGGTTTAGTTCGTTTTACTTATTCCTTGGCCTATCGAGATCACTTGGTGAGTCAGGCGAAACAAGATTTAGAGCATGAACGAAGAAGCCGAGCGCTGGAAAAGTATCGTTTGGCTTTAACGGTGATGGATAAACACAGTACACTCGGTTTGGCGCGAAAGGAATCTTCGCGTTTGCAAAATATGATATTGGATGTCGAAGAAGCGTTATTAGATAAAAAAGAAGAAAATCAAGAATAGTATTATCTTTAAATAGTGGGTGTTTAGTTTGAATCGACTAATCATCGACTGAATATTAACCTAGTAAACGACGTATTATATGAGTGCTGTTACCATTACCGTGCTGTTGTTAGTGATCGGAGGCTTTATTGCTTTTGCCATCGTGCTGCAATTAAAAGAGCAGGCTCGTTTGGAAAAGCTTCGTAAAATAGCTTCCTTGAACAACCAATTGCGTCAAGTACGTCGTTATTTGGATGAAATGCCGCCTCAATATCAACCAAAAGACATGCGAATATGGTTGTTTACTCGAATGCTGGCCATTTATGATCAACTACTCTCCTTACAACCTGATGCGAGTCTAAGTCGTCGTCGAAACCATTTGGCGGAAGAGCTGTCAGAGTTTCAAGAAAGCAAGCAAAAACGTCGTGCTCAACCCATGAACGATGAATTAAAAATCATCGAAGTGAAGCGTCTTTTTGAGTCGTTTAAATCTTTTTTAATACAAGCGCAAAAAGATAAAATTGTCGGATCCGATGTAGCTCATCGTTATAAAAAATTAATGGATTTCTATCATTATAAGGTCAATGCGGATTACCATGCCTATTTGGCACGACGAGCATTCCTAAGTGGGCAAATGGAAAGTGCGATTGATCTTTATAAGGAAGCTTTGGTGCAGTTGAACCCTATTCAAGAAGAGGTGGAAGCTCAACCTATTATCCAAAAATACCAGGATATATTACAAGAAATTGAAGAAGATTTAGCGCTACAAAAGGCGGAAGAAGAGCTAACCAAGAGCATGGACAGTGAAGAGGAAGAAGAGCTTGATGATGAATGGAATAAGTTTATCGAAGGTTCTACTTTTCAAGAGAAAAAACGTTTTTGAGGCATTTCTTTTTAAGTTCGTATCCCCTATCCTAGAGTGAATTCTCCACTCTCGCTTTGTTTTTATTTTAAAAGGATCTGCTCAGTGAATCTGGCTTTACTTTCTGCTTTTGTCCCGACATTTTTTTTTGTTTCTGTGACACCAGGTATGTGCATGACGTTAGCCATGACTCTGGGCATGACGGTTGGTATTAAGCGCGCATTATGGATGATGGTCGGTGAGTTAGTCGGCGTTGCAACTGTAGCGACCTTATCGGCCATTGGCGTGGCAGCATTATTGCTGAATTACCCAAGCGTGTTCATGGTACTAAAATACTTAGGTGGTGCTTATTTGGCCTTTATTGGTGTTCAAATGTGGCTGTCTAAGGGAAAGATGGCCATCAAAACAAATGACGACAGTACCCCAGCATCACGTAAAGAGTTAATGTCTCAAGGGTTTGTTACCGCGATTGCTAACCCTAAAGGTTGGGCTTTTTTTGTGGCCTTGTTGCCGCCTTTCTTAGTGGCTGATCAGCCATTAGCGAGCCAATTGGTTGTGTTGATTACTATCATTTTGACATTAGAGTTTAGCTGTTTGCTCATATATGCGGCTGGCGGCCGAACATTGAAATCCTTACTCATGAAAAGCGGCAATGTACGCATCATGAATCGCATTGCAGGCACTTTAATGATTGGTGTTGGCGTTTGGTTGGCAGCGGGTTAAAGGTGAGTCGCTAAGCTGGCTTTTTGGCTTTGCTTTTCGGGGTTCTCTTTCTAGTGGCAGAGCGCTTTTTAAACACTTTTTTCTTTGGTGCGGGCAAGTGTTGTAACGACACTGTTGAGATACTTCTAGATTGAGTTAAGAGTTTTGTTAGGTTATCGGTGAGTCCAGCCATAAAGTCTTGATAGCGACTCTCTCCTAAGCTCATGGCATTTAATTGAGCTTCCCACTGTGCTGTCATATCCGGTGTGACTAATTCAGAAGGTAAAGTGTCTGCAAACGCTCGGCCAGTTTGACTCGCATGAATTTGTTTACCTTGTCTGATTAAAAAACCTCGCTTAAATAAAATTTCAATAATACCTGCTCGCGTTGCATCTGTGCCGAGGCCGTCCGTTTCTTTTAAGATGGCTTTGATGTTTTTATCGGAAACAAAGCGACTGATTCCGGTCATGGCCGCTAGCAGAGTCGCGTCCGTGAAGGCAGCAGGTGGCGTGGTCACTTTATCTTTAATGATGCCTTGATTGCACCAAAGGGAATCCTCTTTTTTTACATTGGGCAGTTGTTCTTGATCTTCTTCTTGATCGGTTTTTTTCTTAGTAGGAAGAAGTGAGCGCCAACCTAACGATACTGGTGTACTGCCTTTTGCTTCAAATTTCCCTCCCGCGATATCGAGCTGAATAAGCGTGGAAAGATACTGATAGTCTGGATAAAACTGCATCAGATATTGACGTGCAATCAAGCCAAATATTTGGCTTTCGTTTTTGTTAAGTGAAGCGGCTTTATGTGCTTGTGATGTTGGAATGATAGCGTGATGGGCGGTGACTTGTTTATCATTCCACGCTTTGCTTTTAAGTTTAGCGTTGGCATTCTCCGCGCTGTTAGCGAGTGCTTCTGAACCTTTACTAAGAGCATCAATAATGGCTTTGGCGTCTTTATGTTGCAAGGTCGGTAAATAGCGACAATCAGACCTAGGATAAGTAATGATCTGGTGGCGTTCATACAAAGCTTGGCAGGTGTCTAATACTTGCTGTGCCGACATGGCAAAAATTTTCGCAGCATCAATCTGCAATGAGGATAAATTATAAGGTAAAGGCGGTGGCTGCTTTTTTTGCTTGTAATCTGCTTGTGTTACAACGGCAGGTTGGTTGGCGATTCGTGAGGCAACATTCTCTGCAAGGGCTCGATGAAGTACTCGGCCTTCTTCATCCATGTAGGGGTGACAAGCCTCACTTGGTAGCCATTTGGCTTGAAAGTGCTGATCTTCCGGGGTGGTGATTTGTGCCCAAACTTGATAATAGTTTTTAGCGACAAAATTTTCTCTTTCCGTATCTCTTGCCACAACTAGACCGAGTACTGGTGTTTGCACTCGACCTACGGATAAAACGCCTTGGTAGCCTGCTTGACGACCTCTAATGGTGTAAGCGCGTGTTAGGTTTAGGCCAAATAGCCAATCGGCTCTCGCTCTGGCTAAGGCAGAACGTGATAGGGCGGCGAATTCAGCATTGGATTTAAGTTGCTGTAAGGATTTTTTGACCGCTGCTGGAGTTAAGTCGCTGATGAGTACTCGTTGAGTTTGTTGTAGTTTCTGAGCGGGCACCTTGGTGTAATGCAAGACTTCGTCGACCAGCAGTTGACCTTCGCGGTCAGGGTCACCAGCGTGGACCAGCTGTGTAGCTTGTTTAATTAGTTTCTTTAAAATACTGAGTTGTTTTTTGGTATTGGTTTTTTCTTGCCATTGCCAATCATTCGGTATGATGGGCAAGTGATCAAGTTGCCATGCTTTAAAGGCGGGGTTATAGACGTGAGGTTCGGCCTGCTCTAATAAGTGGCCAATGCACCAACTAATGCAGTCGCCATTTGGCAACCAAATACAGCCTTCCTGTTTTTTTTGTGGACCTGGTAGGGCAGCGGCAATGGCTCGTGCCAAGCTGGGTTTTTCGGCAATATAAAGAATCATAGTTACACTTACTGTTTATATATACAGTAAGTGTAACTAAGAGTCGAAATTAAGACCAGCCTATCTGGCTATTTTATTGGCACAACCATGACAGGAATGTCGCTGGAGTGAACGACTTTGTTAGCGGTTGAGCCTAACACCATTTGCCCAATGGTACTGTGAGTACGACTGTTCATGATGATTAAATCTGCTCCCTGTTGCTGGGCGGCTTGCTGAATAGCTTCGGCTGGTAAGCCGCTAGTAATTAGGGTCTCTGGTTCTATGGTGAGTTCGCTCAGCTCATCTTGATGGCGTTCTATGAATTCTTTTAATAGTGTATTCATGCGTTGTTGCACGTGACTATTGGCTTCATTGCGCATGGTTTCTAAGACATCGTCACTGATGTAGTTATGAATCATACTTGCAGCTTGGGGATTGAGTGGCTCCATAACGTGCATCAAAACGATTTTAGCCTGATGCGTTAGCGCTAAACTGAAAACCAGTTCAATTGCTGACTGGGTTTGGTTTTCTAGATCGCAAGCGTAAAGTAGCGTGTTGATTTTCGGTAACATATTAAGGCCCTCTTGTTATGTTCCTTGATCGGATCCTTTTAGCTTAGTCTCTTTAGCTTTTTCTTTGCTGATCTGCATCAATTATTTGTGTACTGATTTTGAGTGATGTGCTCGAAGCGCTGGAGGTATTGGGTTTATTGACGTGATTGGCAAACAGAAAACAGCTGATTGATGAGATAAAAATAAAGCTGATAAACAACATGCTCCAGTAATCAGTCGCTTTGCTATCGCGTTTATTGAGTTTGGTTGCTGGAACAAAGGCTTTCGTCTTCATGACATTCTCCTTCTGTATCTGTTTATAGTTGATTAATGATAATCAATATCATTTAAAAAAGCTATCTCTCTGATAACTATTTTCAACTGCTGACAGAGAGGGGCGTGCCATGTTCCAAGCGGTTTGGCTATGTTATGATGGCGGCCTAATTTTTTAAGCGATAAAAAGAGAGTGTAAACATGTCAGAACTGTCGTTCGACTCAAATGAAGCAAAAATTGCATACGGCATTGGTCGTCAAATCGGTGATCAGCTACGTGGTAGTGATCTAGGTGAGTTATCTTTAACGCATTTGTTCGCTGCGATTGAAGACGCTTTGAACAATGCTGAAATGCGTGTTCCTGGTGCTGAGTTGGAAGCGGCATTTGCTGAACTTCAACAAAAAATGGAAGAGAAAAGCCGTGCTGCTTCTGAAGAAAACATTGCAGCGGGTGACGCTTTCCTAGCAGAAAACAAAGCGAAAGAAGGTATTCAGGTAACTGAATCAGGTTTACAGTACGAAGTACTTGAAGAAGGTACGGGTAACGTGCCAAGTGGTGATGCGACGGTTCGCGTTCATTACGAAGGTCGATTAACTGATGGCCAAGTTTTTGATAGCTCTATTGCTCGTGGTGAGCCGATTGAGTTCCCGCTAACTGGCGTGATTGCCGGTTGGACTGAAGGTCTACAGTTGATGAAAGAAGGTGCTAAATACCGTCTTACTATCCCAGCTGAATTGGCTTACGGCGCACAAGGTGCTGGCGCTATGATCAAACCTCATTCTGTTCTTCAGTTTGATGTTGAATTGATCGCGATTGTTTAGTCGTTAGATTGGTTGTATGAAAGCGAGCCCAAGTGGCTCGCTTTTTTTTGCTCATATTTTATAGAGGATAGATTATTTTAAGCCTATGAATAGGCCTTATATGCTTCTTTCCATACGCACGTGAAGTTTTCCTGCTTCTAAAAAGACTTTGCCGTCTGAGCGAAAGCTTTGCTTTTCATAAAAGCTTTGTACTTCTACTTGTGCATTTAAAAATACAGTTTGAATTCCCATTTCTCTTGCCACTTGAACCGCTTTTCGTAGTAGACGTTCACCATAGCCTTGATGTCGATAAGCAGGTAACACGGCCAGCCGACCAATTTGGCCTTTTTCTGTTAAGCGGCAGGTACCAGTCGGCACAGCAGTAGTGCCAAAAGAGACAAAGTGTACAGCGTGTTGATCTTCATCATCCCATTCATCAATCGGGTCTATACCTTGCTCGATGATAAAAACTTGGGTGCGAACGAACTTTAGTTGTTCTTTGCTGCTGTTCCAATCAGACGTTAGGATGTTCATTCCTCGTCCTCTTCAGGTTCGGGTTCGGTAAGTTCAATCAGTCCTTGCTGACCAATTAGGAAACGAACAAGAGGTTCTAGATCCTCATGTTGAGATAAGTCTAACCCAGAAAAATCAAATTCGCTCTGATCGCAAATCGCTTGAACAAACGTGGTTAATGTTTGATCCACCATGATGTGTTCGCCATTGCAAAACACCTTAATGCCATCAGTCGTATTGGCTTGTCGATAATAGCAAATACGAGCATCGCCAGGGCGGATAAAGGTCTTTCCTTGTTTGGCGGAAAAGAAGGCTTGGTCTTGTTCGACTTGATTCAATGGAGATAAATATTCAGGGTATTTGCTTTCGCTCATGGTGTCGCCGAGCCATTCAGCCAAGAGATCGGGTTGTTGTAATAAGCGGCTTAACTCATTCTGTAAGTAGAGAATATCGTCATGATGAATTTCCGCACTGTGTTCTCTTTGCTCTGGTTCAGGAGCGGCAAAACGGTTTTTCTCATTGATGCTTTCGCAGAGTTTATCGCGTACGCCCGTTAGAGCTTCTTGAAGGCTAGGTGCTCTAAAACCAATGGAGTAGGTCATGCAGTCATCATCAAGTGCTCGACCATTATGGGCAAAGTTGGGCGGCAAATACAAAATGTCGCCAGCCTCTAATGTCCAATCCATCTCAGGATCAGCTTGAAAGTTGTCTAAGATGTGTAAGTCAATATTGGCCAAAGCTGAGTCTTGATAACTGTCAGGCCCTAAAACTTGCCAGCGGCGTTTACCGGCTACTTGTACAAGAAAGACATCGTATTGATCGTAATGTGGTCCAACGCTACCGCCTTCAGTGGCGTAGCTGACCATGACATCGTCTAATCGCCAGCTCGGTAAAAACTGGAATTGCTCTTTTAGAGCTTGGATCTCTGGCACCCAATGGTCAACCGCTTGCACCAGTAAAGTCCATTCTTTCTCCGGTAACTGAGTAAAGTGTTCTTCATCAAATGGGCCTTGCTGTAATGCCCAGGGGCGATCACCATGCTCAATGACAATACGTGACTCCACTTCTTCTTCCATGGCCATGCCAGCCAGTTCATTGGCGTCCAGTGGTGGCGTGAAATCTGCGAGACCAGCACGAATCAGCAGAGGTCTTTTCTGCCAATATTCGGTGATAAAAGTGTGCGCTGTCATGCCACCCAAAATAGACAATGGAGAATGAAGGTCAATCATATTGTTGCTCATTAGAATGAATAATAATCTATTATTAGAGACAAAAAAGAGCCGATAAATCGGCCCTTTTTCTCTTAACTCAACGTCATTTCCCTAGCCGCGAATAGCTTTGGCTTGAGCGACAGCATTACCAATGTAAGTACTTGGTGTAAGTGCTTTGAGTTCACTTTTTGCTTGTTCTGGAAGTGCCAGAGTATCAACGAACGCTTCGATTGTAGCTTGGTCAATTGTACGGCCACGAGTCAGCTCTTTTAGTTTTTCATAAGGTGACTCGATACCGTAACGGCGCATCACTGTTTGGATTGGCTCGGCCAATACTTCCCATGCGGCATCTAGGTCTTGCTCTAGGCGAGGCGCATTGATTTCTAGCTTGCTAATGCCTTTTAACGTCGCTTGGTAAGCGATTAAGCTGTGTGCTAAACCGACGCCAAGATTACGCAATACTGTCGAGTCGGTTAGGTCGCGTTGCCAACGAGAAATTGGCAGTTTAGCGCTCAAATGATTCAAGATGGCATTGGCAATGCCCAAGTTGCCTTCTGAGTTTTCGAAGTCAATTGGGTTAACTTTGTGTGGCATGGTTGAAGAGCCAATTTCACCTGCAATGGTTTTTTGCTTGAAGAACCCCATGGAAATATAACCCCAAACATCGCGATCAAAGTCGATCAAGATGGTATTGAAACGGCTAATAGCATCGTACAGCTCGGCGATGTAATCATGTGGTTCGATCTGAGTTGTGTAAGGGTTCCAAGACAATCCCAAAGAGGTCACAAAGGCTTCTGCATGCGCTTGCCAATCTACGTCAGGGTAAGCTGAAAGGTGGGCGTTGTAGTTACCAACTGCACCATTGATTTTACCTAAAAATTCCACTTGCTCGATTTGTTTCAACTGACGGCTTAGACGTGCCGCCACGTTGGCCATTTCTTTACCTACTGTGGAAGGCGAAGCGGTTTGTCCATGAGTACGAGACAACATAGGTTGTTCTGCGTGCTCAATCGCCAAGTTTTCAATGGCTGTGATGACGTTTTTCAGTTCTGGAGTAATGCCTTCCTCCAAAGCTTCACGCAACATCAAGGCATGAGACAAGTTATTGATGTCTTCTGAGGTACAAGCAAAGTGAACAAATTCAGAAATGGCCGCTAGTTCACTGTTGTCAGCCATTTTGTTTTTGATGAAGTATTCAACCGCTTTGACATCGTGGTTCGTGGTTTTCTCAATGTCTTTGATTGCTTGAGCGTCTGCTTCGCTGAAGTTGTCAGCCAATTGATCTAGCAAGGTGCTTGCTTCATCACTCAGTGCTGGTACTTCAATAATTTGTGGGTGTTTGGCAAGAGCTTGTAGCCAGCGAACTTCAACAATGACTCGCATACGCAGTAAACCGTACTCGCTGACTGAGCGACGCAGTACGTTGGTTTTCGATCCGTAACGACCGTCGATAGGGGAAATCGCATTTAAGCTAGTTAATTCCATTGAGATAACGCCTCGAACATGGTTTTCAGGGAGCGGCTATTATAGGCAAAAGCAAGATGGTAATACAGGGATATGAGGTGAGGTTAGGCATAAAAAAAGCCCTGTATTGTCATTTCGACAATGCAGGGCTTGGTATTACGCGGTTAGCGAAAACTTATAGTGACGCCAACACTTGATTGAAGGTTGCACTCGGACGCATGATCTTAGCAACTTCGTCTAAGTTCATGTGGTAGTAACCAGACAAGTTCGCTGGTTTACCTTGTACTTCCGCCAATTCCGCAACAATTTTCGCTTCATTGTCTGTTAGCTGTTTTGCTAATGAAGCGAATTTCGCAGCCAAAGCAGCATCGTCTGTTTGTGCTGCCAATTCTTGTGCCCAGTACATGGCCAGATAGAAGTGGCTACCACGGTTGTCGATTTCGCCTGTTTTACGAGAAGGTGACTTGTTAGTGTCTAGCAATTTACCGGTTGCTTTGTCTAGGCAGCTAGCCAAGATTTTTGCTTTTTCATTGTTGTGCTTGATACCAAGCTCTTCAAATGAAACAGCGACCGCCAAAAATTCACCTAGAGAATCCCAACGTAAGTGGTTTTCTTCCATTAATTGTTGAACGTGTTTTGGTGCCGAACCACCCGCGCCTGTTTCATACATGCCGCCGCCATTTAGCATTGGTACGATAGACAACATTTTCGCAGAGGTACCCAATTCCATGATTGGGAACAAATCAGTTAGGTAATCACGCAATACGTTACCGGTGACAGAAATGGTATCTAGGCCTCGTACAATGCGTTCCATAGAGAAACGGATTGCTTCGTTGTAAGGCATGATGCGAATGTCTAGACCTTCAAGATCGTGTTCTTGCAGGTATGTCTCAACTTTTTTACGTAATTGTGCATCGTGAGCGCGTTCTTCTTCTAGCCAGAAGACGGCTGGTGTATTTGATTGACGGGCACGCGTCACACCTAATTTCACCCAGTCACGGATTGGAGCGTCTTTGGTTTGACAAGCACGCCAAATATCACCTTGTTCAACGTCATGTTGCATCAACACATTGCCTTGCTCATCAACAACGCGCATGGTGCCGTTTGCTGGCAATTCAAATGTCTTATCGTGTGAACCGTATTCTTCTGCTTTTTGCGCCATCAAACCAACGTTTGGCACAGTCCCCATGGTGACTGGATCAAATGCACCGTTGGTCTTACAGAAGTTAATCACTTCTTGGTAAATGCGCGCGTAAGTACTTTCTGGCATGACTGCTTTCGCGTCGTGAGCTTTGCCGTCACGGCCCCACATTTTACCAGAGTTACGGATCATCGCAGGCATAGAAGCATCGACGATGACGTCACTTGGTACGTGAAGGTTGGTAATGCCTTTATCTGAATCCACCATTGCAAGCTCTGGACGTGAGTTGTAGACGTCTTGGATCGCTTGTTTGATTTCTTCTTGTTGTGCTTCTGGAAGTGTTTTGATTTTGTCGTAAACACTGCCTAGACCGTTATTTGGGTTAACACCGATTTCTTTGAAAAGTTCACCGTATTTTTCAAATACGTCTTTGTAGAAAACCGTTACAGCATGGCCAAATACGATTGGGTGAGACACCTTCATCATGGTCGCTTTTACGTGAAGAGACCACATGATGTCGTTTTCTTTGGCATCTTGTAGAGTGTCTTCAAAGAAAGCGCGTAGTTTCTTGCTGCTCATGTTCATGCTGTCTAGGACTTCGCCAGCAATCAAAGGCAGAGTTTTCTTCACTTCAACGGAACCGTCTTGACCAACGAATTCGATGCGAACTGTTTGGTCTTTTTCCATGGTGATGGATTGTTCAGAAGAGAAGAAGTCGCCGCCACGCATATAATCAGCGTGAGAGGTAGAGGTTTTTTTCCATTTGCCCATTGAATGAGGGTTTTTTCGAGCAAAACCTTTTACAGCGGCAGGTGCACGACGGTCTGAGTTACCTTGACGAAGGACTGGGTTAACGGCACTACCAAGTACTTTTGCGTAACGTGCTTGTGCGTCTTTTTCAGCGTCAGTGGTTGGGTTTTCTGGGTATTCAGGAAGGTCGTAACCTTGCGCGTTTAACTCTTTAATTGCCGCGTTTAGCTGAGGCAGAGAAGCACTGATGTTAGGCAACTTCACGATGTTCGCTTCTGGAGAGGCTGTTAGTTCACCTAAAAACTTAAGGCCATCTGGAGCTTGTTTGTCAGCCGGTAACGTGTCAGAAAAAGAAGCGATGATACGGCTTGCTAAAGAGATATCGGTTAATTCTAGCTCGATGTCTGCTTCTTTTGCGAAAGTGCCAAAAATTGGCAGCAAAGACGATGTTGCTAATGCTGGTGCTTCATCGGTCAACGTGTAGTAGATGGTTTGTTTCGACATGTAATTCCCCTAACATTTCAGGCGTTATGCCCATTGGATCGAAGATGACTTTTAGCCGCCATTCCTAATTTTAACAAAACTGAGATGGTTAAAATTTTGTCCGACATACTAACGAAAAAACGCATTCAGAGATATCGGTTGCAAACTATACTCGTAATTAACGCAAGTTATTCTTGTGTATTTTTGCGCATTAAAAAAGGTCTCTGCGACCTTTTTTAATCATTAACTGCGTGAATCTAATGTGTTTAACAGAGCTTTTCGTTTAAAAATAAGGTGCCAGCGTTTACCACCTAATTGACGCCATAACATCGCAGCTCTGACGCCAGCCATCAAGATAGCACGAACTTGGTTGGCAACGTGGGCCTGCTGTAAAAAACGACTGTCGCCATGCACTTGAATTCGAAATGGCAATTTACTGAGAGTATCTTGATACATGCCTGAGATCGAGGCCATGATGTTTTCGTGCAACACCGAATCATAATGCTCTTTTTTACCCGCGATCTGAGTGATTTGCTGACCAATTTGGGACAACATCTCAGGGTGCTTTGCCAATTTACTTTCAAGATGAATCAAACTCAGAGTGTATCTTAAAGTATCTGGGTTCACGCTGTTACGATCTTTACCAAGCGCTTGCCTAGTAATCTTGCGACCGATCGCTAGGTTGCTCTGACAATCCCACTGACCACCATAGATGTCTTCCGTTTGATCTGCATTGAGAATCAACACACTGTCGATTAGGGGTTGCAGATAGGTCTTATCTACTTGACCTGTCTTAGCTAGATTAGCGACCAACTCCGCAGCTTGGAAAACGGCAGATAGGGCAATGGTTTGCTCTTTTTCTCTGTTACTCACGTTATCTACTCTTTTTCTATTTTGCGTGTAATCCGGTAATGAAATTAAGGCGTTTTGGGCTCAGGATTATTTATTAAAAGCAATGTTAATGATACCGCCGCCTAAGCAGACATCATCTAGATAAAATACCACGGACTGGCCAGGGGTAATGGCTCTTTGTGGTTCTTTAAACGACACTTCTATACGGCCGTCGGCTAATTCGTTAAGCGTACATTCTTGGTCTGGCTGGCGATAACGGCACTTTGCTTTACAGGTCAGTGGGAAACTTGGTTTTTCACGCGCTACCCAATCAAAGTTATCGGCAATTAAATGAGTTTTAAAAAGTGACTCATGCTGGCCACCTTGAGTCACCATAAGCACATTGCGCTCTAAATCCTTTTCCACTACATACCAAGGGTCATCCGAGTAGTTTGCTAAACCACCAATTCCCAAACCTTGACGCTGACCAATTGTGTGGTACATCAAACCGTGGTGGCGGCCAATTTTATCGCCCTCAAGTGTTTCGATGTCGCCAGGTTGGGCGGGCAAATATTGTTCAAGAAAGTCTTTGAAGCGACGTTCGCCGATGAAGCAAATGCCAGTGCTGTCTTTTTTGTTGTGGGTGATTAGGTCGTGTTCTTCTGCTAAACGACGTACTTCTGGTTTTTCTAATTCGCCTACTGGAAAAAGAGACTTAGCAATTTCGTCTTTTCCTACCGCGTGCAAAAAATAGCTTTGATCTTTGTTGTTGTCTAAACCTTTGAGCAAGATTGGCTCGCCATTTTGCTCTCCGCGACGAACATAATGACCTGTGGCGATGAAATCAGCGCCCAAAGCGACAGCGTATTCAAGGAAGGCTTTGAATTTGATTTCTTTGTTGCACAAGATGTCTGGGTTAGGCGTTCGGCCTGCTTTGTATTCGGCCAAGAAGTGTTCAAAGACATTGTCCCAGTACTCAGCAGCAAAGTTGGCAGTATGAAGTTTGATGCCTAATTTATCGCAGACGGCTTGAGCGTCGGCTAAATCTTCTTTGGCGGTGCAGTATTCTGTGCCGTCATCTTCATCCCAGTTCTTCATGAACAGGCCTTCAACCTGATAACCCTGCTGCATTAAGATTAAAGCCGATACAGAGGAGTCAACACCGCCTGACATACCGACGATGACTTTTTTGGCGCTGTTTGCGTTGTTCGCAAGGGAGCTGTCGTTCATTCTTTCTCTATTCTCATTTTTAGAGAGGCTAAGCCTCAAATACATTTATTGGCCAGAATTGTACCATTTTCATTTCCATGGATGCGAATGGCGCAAAGATATTGACGGCTTATTCCTATCTTTTTAACTATTTGCTGGCGTTAAAAATTGCTTGGATAAAAAGGTTAAAGGCAATGTGGGGTTGTTTTGTGCATCTTCAATACAGGCATTAATGAGAGGGCTGCGATGTGGAAAGTTTTGTATCTCTTCCCAGCTAAGCCAGTGTGATGAGATAATGTCGTCGTCCAATTGATCACTGATGTGTTGGACAGGGCGGCATAAGATGCACAGTCGATGATAAGTGTCAGCGCCTTCGTAAGGCGTAAATGCATATAATCCGACTAGGCCAATCGGCTCTACTAGCCAGCCAGATTCTTCTTGTGTTTCACGGATCACCGCTTGTAACACATCCTCGTTATTTTCGACGTGCCCGGCTGGTTGATTCAGAACGATTTGATTGTCTTGCCACTCTTTTACCATGAGGTACTTTTGGTCTTTCTGAACGAGGGCCGCGACGGTTAGGTGTGGTAGCCTGTTTCTTTCTTTGTTGTTCAAACTGGTTAACCTCGTTTTGCAGTTCGCTCGTTGTGTCCGTGTATTGCCATTCTCCAGGAGCCAGACCCTCGAGTGTGTATGGGCCGATAGCGTAGCGAATTAATCTTAGGGTAGGGAATCCAACCGCTGCAGTCATACGTCGAACTTGGCGGTTTTTTCCTTCGTGTATTTGCAGGCTAAGCCAGCTGGTTGGGATGTTTTTGCGCTCTCTTACCTGAGGGGTTCGAGGCCAAATATTAGGTGCCGTTATACGCTTAGCTTGAGCAGGTTTGGTGAGACCATCTTTTAGTTCAATGCCATGTCTTAGTTGTTCAAGTGCTTGGTCGGATATCTCTCCCTCAACTTGCACCCAATAGGTTTTAGGCATTTTGAATTTTGGCGATGCAATGAGATGTTGCAGCGGGCCTTGGTTGGTCAGTAATAATAAGCCTTCTGAATCATAGTCTAAGCGTCCCGCTGAGTAAAAATCGGGAGCGTCAATAAAACTGGATAGCGCCATTTTCTCGCCTTCAGAGGTAAATTGGCTTAATACTTGGAAGGGTTTATTAAATCTAATTAAGTGGCTTGGCATATTTGACTAAAGATTCGCTTATGTCGGTGATTTAGAAGGCAAACGAAAATATCTTACTTCTATTGAAAGGAAGTAAGATATCAAAATCGGCCCCAGATATCGACGATGGAAATGGCAGCGTAGTTTAGGCGGGGTGAGCTTCCTTTTTGTGTTCTTCTTTTACACTCTCATTTTCTGGAGGCTTATTGTCCACGTCCATTGAGATGGGGGTTATGTCAATTGCGTGCAAGCCGCGCTCTCCAGGCTCAACATCAAAGGTGACGGCCTGGCCTGCTTTTAAGGTTTTATACCCTTCAACATTAATGGCGGAATAATGAATAAATAAGTCTTCATTAAAATCCTCAGACACAATAAAGCCATAGCCTTTCGCATTGTTGAACCACTTTACGGATCCATGATGCATGAGTCACTCCTTATCCACTCAAGATATTAAATCGATGTTAAAAATTGCGTCGGCATGCCTTAGGGCTCGAGCTTTTGGCTGCTTCAGCGTTATCTGTTTAGGGTAGAATGCTAAATAAGTGCAAACTGTTTTTTGTTAAACAGTGTTAAAATCAACCTCAATAAGCATTGATTGCACTTTTAGTTACCCTAATAATGAGCGTAGAAGCCGTTTTGGGATTTGTAAAATCCAAGTGCGAATGTGTAGCGTAAATAAGTGGTAATGAGTCAAATTTGGCAAATTACGTGAAAAATTGTAGCCTCAGAGGCATAGAATGATTGTAAATCAGCAAATTAGGCTAACATCAGAAGATGAACAGCATGGTCATTCTGGTATAGCGATTGCGCCAGAAGAAACAGAATTAAAACCACCGTCCATGTATCAGGTGGTGTTATTTAATGATGACTATACGCCAATGGATTTTGTCGTATTTGTATTGCAGCGTTTTTTTTCAATGGATGGAGAGAAAGCTAATCAGGTAATGTTAGAAGTGCATACCAAGGGGAAAGGTGTTTGTGGCATTTATCCTTTTGATATTGCGGAAACGAAAGTGGCAATGGTTCAACAGTTCGTAGAGCAAAACGAGCACCCCTTAATGTGCGACCTACAAAAGGTTGACTGATTCAGAGAGAGGGAATAGCAATGTTAGATAAAGAACTAGAGCAAACCCTGAATACAGCTTTTAAAGCGGCCCGAGACAAGCGTCATGAATTTATGACGGTAGAGCACTTATTGCTAGCACTGATTGAAAATGGTGCCGCCTCCAGTGTGTTAAAGGCTTGTGGCGTGAATTTAGAGACGTTGAGTAAAGAACTCGAAGAGTTTGTCGACAGCACCACTCCCTTGATTCCTGAAGATGATGAAGAGCGAGAGGTTCAGCCAACGTTGGGTTTTCAACGTGTCCTCCAGAGAGCCGTTTTCCATGTTCAATCCTCAGGAAAGCGTGAAGTAACGGGTGCTAATGTGCTTGTGGCTATTTTCAGCGAGCAAGAAAGTCAAACTGTTTATCTGTTGAAACGTCATGGGGTTGCTCGAATTGATGTGGTCAATTACGTGGCTCACGGCATTTCTAAATTAGGTGAGGCCTCTGAAGAAGTGGATCAAGAGGACGACGCGGAAGACACCAGTACGGCACCCTTGCAAAAATTTGCTTTGAATCTGAATGAAGAAGCCAAAAACGGCAAAATTGATAAATTGATTGGTCGGGAATACGAAGTTGAGCGCGTTATTCAGACCTTATCCCGTCGCCGAAAAAACAATCCTTTGCTCGTCGGTGAGTCAGGAGTCGGTAAAACAGCCATTGCCGAAGGTTTGGCTAAACGAATTGTCGATGGTCAAGTGCCTGATGTGATTTCAAATGGGGTGGTTTACTCTCTGGATTTGGGCGCATTGCTGGCTGGAACAAAATACCGCGGTGACTTTGAGAAGCGCTTGAAGCAATTATTGAGTGAATTGAAAAAGCTGCCTAACGCGATTTTGTTTATTGATGAAATACACACTATTATCGGAGCTGGCGCAGCATCAGGCGGCGTGATGGATGCGTCGAATTTGCTGAAACCTGTCTTGAGTTCAGGTGGGTTGCGTTGTATTGGTTCAACCACTTTCCAAGAGTTTCGTGGCGTGTTCGAGAAAGATCATGCGTTGGCGCGTCGTTTTCAGAAGATCGATGTGAACGAGCCGAGCGTGGATGATACTTATCAAATCCTCAAAGGCATTATTGGGGCGTTTGAAGAGCATCATCAAATCAAATACGAAGAACCGGCTTTGCTGGCGGCAGCGGAACTTGCTCAGCGTTATGTGACAGATCGTCATATGCCTGATAAGGCCATTGATGTGGTCGATGAGGCTGGTGCATATCAGCGTTTACAACCAGAAGACAAACGCAAAGCGTCGATTACCGTTGCGGATATAGAAGACATTGTCTCTAAAATAGCACGTGTGCCGGTGAAAGCGGTGAATTCAGATGATAGACAAGTGCTGTCTAATCTAGAGCGTAATTTGAAAATGGTGGTGTTTGGACAGGACAATGCCATTGATTCCTTGTCTTCTGCCATCAAGTTATCTCGTGCTGGTCTAAAAGCAGAGCAAAAACCAATTGGTTCCTTCTTAATGGCCGGCCCTACTGGTGTCGGTAAAACCGAAGTCACCAAGCAGTTGGCTAAGCAATTGGGTCTAGAATTGATTCGTTTCGACATGTCTGAGTACATGGAGCGTCACGCGGTATCGCGTTTGATCGGTGCGCCACCAGGTTATGTGGGCTTTGATCAAGGTGGTTTGCTAACGGAAGCGGTGACTAAGAACCCACACAGTGTTGTTTTGTTAGATGAGATTGAGAAAGCTCACCCTGAAGTCTTTAACTTGCTTTTACAAGTGATGGACCATGGTACTTTGACAGATAATAATGGTCGAAAAGCAGACTTCCGCAATGTGATTTTGATCATGACGTCAAATGCTGGGGCTGAGGAATTAGCGCGTCGCTCCATTGGTTTCTCTAACCAAGATAATTCGACTGATGGTATGGAGGTGATCAACCGAACCTTCACACCGGAGTTTAGAAACCGTCTCGATGCTGTTATTCAGTTCCAGCAGTTGGACGAGCGTATTATCTTCAATGTGGTGGATAAGTTCCTTGTGGAGCTTCAGGCGCAATTAGATCCTAAAGGTGTCTTGCTGGATGTATCTGATACAGCTCGAGGTTGGTTGGCTCACAAGGGCTACGATAGACAAATGGGGGCTCGACCAATGGCCAGGGTGATTCAGGAGCATCTGAAGAAGCCGCTAGCGGATCAGATACTGTTTGGTGACCTGAGTGAAGGTGGTACGGTGAAAGTGACCTTGGATGAAAAGAAAGATGAATTGAAGTTTGACGTCATCAAGGAAGCCGTTGTCCATTAATTGCTTTCATGTCTTTTGTTAGATCAAATGTTAGATCAAAAAAAACCACAGTCCTATGGAATGTGGTTTTTTTATATCAATTCACTGACGATTCAGTGATTGATCGAATTAACGAGCTCGGTAGACAATGCGACCTTTAGACAGATCGTATGGTGTTAGTTCTACTTTTACTTTGTCGCCTGTTAGGATTCGGATGTAGTTTTTGCGCATTTTTCCTGAGATGTGTGCAACAACAACGTGTCCATTTTCTAACTCGACGCGAAACATGGTATTCGGCAACGTATCAATGATAGTGCCTTCCATTTCTAAGCCTTCTTCTTTTGCCACAATATGTGTCCTATGGTGTTAACTTATTTTGGTTGGTAGGCGCCGACCTGAATTTGTTCGAGAGCTGTAAGCCTAGAAGAGAGACTTCTTAGCTTAATGAGCGCTAAACGCATAATACGGTCTCAAAAATGCTAAGAACGATGTTTAGCAGCACCTGAAATTTTGTCGAGGCATATTTTGCCTAAAAACGCGCCACAAGGCAAATTCCCTGTTTTATTTAAGGCTATTTTTAGGCATTAATCGGCTGCTTAAGCGTATTTTTTGAGAAATTTATCAGTTTTGAGTTCGTTATTGGGGCGGGAATGAGGTTTTGTAGTTGTGAAATGAATTGTTTTCTTGGGCACAGATTAGCGCCTAATGAGATCAGATGCTCAGACTCAACCTGACAGTCGATTAAGGCAATATTGAATACTTCTGCGTGATCGCAGAAGACCTTAAGCGCCATTTTAGAGGCGTTTGGCTGTAATGAAAACATAGATTCGCCAAAAAAAACTTGCCCCATTGCGACTCCATAAAAGCCACCAACAAGCTGTTCGTCTTGCCATATTTCAATGGAATGGGCGAAGCCTAAGCTATGAAGACGAGAATAGGCTTGCTTAATATCGTCTGAAATCCATGTTCCTTCGTTTCGGGCTCGTAAATCAGAACAATGGCTAATCACTTGGTGAAAAGCTTGGTTAATCGAAAATTGCATGTTCGATTTTTTTAAAGCTTTTTTTAATGACTTTGATAGGTGGAAGTGAGTTGGCAATAATACGCAGCGTTGTTCCGGATGCCACCAAAGAATAGGATCTGGCTCGCTGTACCAAGGAAAAAAACCATGCTGATATAAATGGATGAGCCGTTGTGTCGACAAATCTCCTCCCATGGCGGATAGCCCTTCTGGGTCTTGGAGTGCCTTGTGAGGTTGAGGTGTGTCAAAGGGCGATTCAGATAGAATCATTAATTCACACTCTTCATTTGCATGGACATCGGTCATTGAATTCGCTCTGTGTTTTTCAAATTTCTCTTAAATTCAAATCAATATAACGTCCAAATCTGCCTAACGTCATGATCGAAAAGTATTATATTTTTTTCAGGAGTAAAAGCTACCTTTGATAAAAAGATCAAAAAAAGCCTAAAGCTTTATTTTTATTACCCGATATGCACAATGAGGAAGAAAAGATATTTAGGTTGCGACTTCCTGACACACTTTGTGATCTATTTTGATTGATTGTGCACGAATGAACAAAGAAAAATGGTCTTTTTAAATGCGATTGACTGTTTTTTGTTCGAAAAAGGGTATAAATTGAAAAAAAATAGAAAAAAAGTGCAAGGAGTGCTTGACCAGTAAAGGAAAACTTGGTTTTAATCGATGCAGTCCTAAACGGTAATTCGAAAAATTGTTGGATGCAGTTTTGGAACTACTAGATAATTTGCTTTTTTGGCAATTGTCACAAAAGTGAAACTGATCGGTTTTAAGATACATGAGTCGTTGATTTAACAACGTTTCTTGGTTAGACGAAAATCTATCAAAGGGTCTACAAGGCCACATAATATAATATAAAGGGGAATCTTGAATGAAAGCGATTAAACTTGCTTCTGTGTTTGCAGTATCTGCTGTTGCGGCTGCTGTTTCTACTACTACTATCGCTGCTGAGCCAGTTTTTTCTGGTTACGCTGGTGTTGAGTTTGTTTCTGACAGCAACGGTACTGATGAACTTAGTGGTACTAAAGAATTTGAACTTGAAGTTAACGTTGATACTGGTGTTGTTTTTGCTGAACTTGAAATTGCAACTGATGGCGAGGACGAAGGCACTAAAATTGGCATGGAAAAACTTTACGTTAAGCAAGGTGCTGTGAAGTTTGGTCGTTTCGACGGTACTGTTGCAACGGGTTCATTCTTCGGCATGGATGAGTACTACGGTGGTGTTGATATTGTAACTAGTGCAGACAACGATACAGATAACACTGGTATCCGTTATGAAGTTTCTCCAGAATTGACTGTTGCTCTTGAAGCTACTAATGCTGCAGGAACTGAAGATGGTGAAATTGGTTTCGCGCTTTCTTACGTTGCTGACCTTGGTGCTTTCAAAGCAGGTATCTCTGGTGGTGCGGTAGGTGATGCAAATGCTGTCAACGTTGGTGTTCAAACAGTATCTGGTCCAGCAACTGTATCTTTGAACTACGGTTCAGGTGCATCAGGTGCCAATGGTGAAACTGATGTAGAGCTAATGACTGCTTCTGTATCTGTTGCTCCTTCTGAAGCACTTACTTTGACTCTAGAATTCTCTAGCGACATGGAAGCTGAAAACGATGGTACTTACTTCGTAGGCGAATATGCTGCTGGTGATTTGATCTACTACGTGAAAAACTACGCTGGTGATCTAGGTTCTGAGCTAACTAAAGTTGGTGTTAAAGCTGAATTCTAAGATTTCCCTATCTTAGGAAATGCGAAAGCCAGCCCTTGGGGCTGGCTTTTTTTATGGTAAGCTTAACGTGTTTTGGCATGCAGTGGATTAAGCATGTGTTTGTTTTGGTTAGCATAAGATAGGAAGGCAGTTTTGTCAGAAGAGATGAGTGAGTCGGCACGATCACCAATTTGGGATATGTTTGCAAAGCAGGCAGCGTTTATTGCGGCTTTATTGCTGTTGTTTTTTTTCGGTTTAGCCACTTATTCCTATAATCCGCAAGATGCCGGGTGGTTTTACTCTGGTTCTGGCGGTGTCATACAGAATTCCATGGGTCCCATCGGGGCAACCTTAGCCGATTTGATGTCGGCTTTCTTCGGGACGTTATTTTATTCTCTACCACCTTTGTTCTTTTGGGTGGCCATTATCGTCTGGCGTAACCCTCACCAACTCTTACCGCTTAATAATGCTTTGCTAAGTGTGCTGGGCAGTATTCTCTATTTGTGTTTCGGTTCTACGCTCTGTTTTCTGCATACGGTTGGAGAACAGGGTCTGCAGTATGGTGCCGGTGGCATTTTGGGCCAAAGCTTGGGTATATTGCTTTATGGTGTCATTGGTTATGATGGCGCCACTCTGGTTAGTCTCGCATTTGTCATATTAGCCTTTACTCTGTTATCTCAAGTGCACTGGCTTAGCTTGATGGATAAGTTAGGGGAAGGTGTTTATCGTTTTGTCGCTAAGCGAAAAGAAAAGTGGCAGACAAGTAAGGAAAATAGGATCAACAAAGCGGCAATGCATGAAGACGCTTTGCCCGAGGATTTTGCCGAAGAAGAGCCCGCGATTTTTCGCAAACAAAAAAGTCGTCAGAAAGTCACATCAAAGGTGGCAGAAGAGAAGGCCGCCTCTCAGCACAATGTGGCTTTGGCTGATCAGCTTCAAGATCATTTGCCTGAACCGGATTCAATTGAAGCGCGACAGTCTAAGGGGAAATTCTCTTTGGCTTCGCTTTTTTCGAAATCAAATAGATCGTCAGCTGAGACAACGCTAGAAAATACCACAGAAAAAACTCAAAGAGAGCCGGATTTTGATGGACTAGACTCTCTTGCAGTTGATGATGCAGAGATTGATTTTGGTGACACGCTTTATATTGAAGAAGAATGGTCTTCAACGTCTAAGCCCGAAAAGCAGCATGTATCTGAGCCTACTCAGGCTCAAGTGACGGAATCGGTTGTTGAAGAAAAAATATCTGCTGAGGTTCTTAACAAGCAAAGGGCCGATGAGCTGTTGTTTGGCGATAACCAGGAGGCGGCTATTCCGCCAGCCCACAAGCCAGCAGTAAGAACATTATCGGAAGCTAAGCAACTTGATCATCTGGGTGGTCCGTCATCCTCTGAGGAGTCTGTGAAGCCCCAAGAAAAAGGCTATTCCTTGCCTGATCGTTCTGTTCTGACGCAACCTAAACCCAAACAAGGGGGATACAGTGAAGAAGAATTGCTGTCATTGTCTTCATTGTTGGAGCAAAGGTTGCAAGATTTTGGTGTCAAAGCTGAAGTAGTCGAAGTAAACCCTGGACCTGTGATTACGCGTTTTGAAATTCAGCCGGCGCCAGGTGTGAAAGTGTCTCGTATTACTAACCTGGCCAAAGACTTGGCGCGTTCTTTAAGTGTGATGAGTGTCAGGGTGGTTGAAGTCATAGCGGGTAAGTCCACCATAGGGATAGAAATTCCTAACCAGGTAAGAGATACCGTTTATTTCTCAGAAGTCATAAATTGCGATATGTACGATAATGCCACTTCTGGTCTTACCCTGTCCTTGGGTCATGACATATCGGGCGAACCTGTGGTGGTGGATTTGGCGAAAATGCCGCATGTGTTAGTCGCGGGTACGACAGGGTCAGGTAAATCCGTTGGTGTAAATGCCATGATCTTGAGTATGTTGTTAAAATCCACACCAGACGACGTACGTATGATCATGGTTGACCCAAAAATGTTGGAGCTGTCTATTTACGAAGGCATTCCGCATTTGTTGACACCAGTGATTACTGACATGAAAGATGCCGCTAATGGCTTACGTTGGTCGGTCGATGAAATGGAACGTCGCTACAAGTTGATGTCAAAGCTTGGGGTGCGAAATATTGCTGGCTACAACAAGAAAGTGCGTGAAGCCATTAAAGCGGGCAGTCCAATTGAAGACCCGTTATGGCAACCGGAAATGGCGATGTTCTCTGAAGACGGTGTGGCACGCACCGTGCCGCATCTTGAGCCCTTGCCTTACATCGTTATTATTGTCGATGAGTTTGCTGACATGATGATGATTGTTGGTAAAAAAGTGGAAGAGTTGATTGCCCGTATTGCACAAAAAGCCCGTGCGGCGGGGATTCACTTAATCCTCGCAACTCAACGTCCTTCAGTAGATGTTATTACTGGGTTGATTAAAGCCAATATTCCAACGCGTATGGCTTTCCAAGTCTCCTCAAAAATTGACTCTCGAACCATCCTTGATCAAGGCGGCGCGGATCAACTGTTGGGGATGGGGGACATGTTGTATCTGCCGGCTGGGCTACCAACGCCAATTCGAGTGCATGGTGCTTTCGTTTCGGATGAGGAGGTGCATGCGGTGGTGGAAGAGTGGAAACAAAGAGGTGAACCAGACTACATCAATGATGTGGTGGTCAATCCTGAGGATTTGATGTCAGGCGATGGCGGGGAAGAGAAAGATGCTTTGTATGATGAAGCCGTAAAGATTGTTATTGAAACACGTAAAGCTTCAATTTCTTCTATTCAGCGCCGCTTGAAAATAGGTTACAACAGAGCCGCAAATTTAGTCGAGGCGATGGAAGCAGCTGGCTTGGTTGGGCCAATGGGGACCAATGGACAGCGCGACATCTTAATTCCAGAATAGTCGCGGCTATCATTTCCATAGGAGAATTGTTTTGAAAACACGAATGCTGGCACTGGTTTCCTTATTTATAGGGGGGATATTCCAGGGTGTGGTACAGGCTGAGGAGACTTCCGCTCAGCGAGTGGCCACGTTATTGGAGCAAAATCGTAATGTCGAAGGGGAATTTCGACAAGTTACATACGATGAACAGGGTAAGCAATTGCAGGTCAGTGAAGGGGTGTTTCTTCTTGCCAAGCCAAATCAGTTTGTTTGGGACAGCATTAAGCCTTTTGCCCAGCGTATTGTGTCAGATGGTCGTACGATCACCATTTGGGATGTGGATTTAGAGCAAGCAACGCAGCGCCCTTTGTCTGGTGAAATTGGTTCTTCGCCTGCCGCTTTGTTGGGGCAGCCCGCAGAGACAGTATTGCCGCTTTATAATATTACGGCTCTGGGAGAGGAAAAGTTTCGTTTGTCTCCGAAAGCGGATCAGGATTTATTTCAGACACTTACCTTGTCATTTCGTGATCAAGTGATTGATGCCATGAGTATCTTAGATGCCTTGGGGCAGACCACGGTCATCGAGTTTAATCATGTTGAAGCACATGATGGTGTGGCAAAAGAGAATTTTAAATTAGATTTACCGGATGATGTCGATTTAATTGTAGAAGGGCAATAATGAAAGACCTGTTTTCGGATCTGGGTAACGGTGCCTATCAGCCGCTGGCGGCTAGACTCAGACCCACTCGTTTAGAGGATTATATTGGACAATCGCATCTGGTTGGACCAGGTAAGCCGTTACGACGAATGGTTGAAACAGGTCATTGTCATTCTTTTATTCTGTGGGGACCGCCAGGGGTAGGGAAAACCACCTTCGCTCAGCTATTGTGTCAGGCATTAGACGGCCACTTTATTGAAATTTCGGCGGTGATGTCTGGGGTCAAAGAGATTCGTGCCGCCGTCGATCAGGCCAAACAATCACGTCAAATGAACGGTACACAGACCGTACTGTTTGTGGATGAGGTTCACCGTTTTAATAAGTCACAACAGGATGCTTTTTTGCCGTTTATTGAGGATGGCACTTTTCTGTTTATCGGTGCCACCACGGAAAATCCCGCCTTTGAGTTAAATTCGGCCCTTTTATCGAGGGCTCGCGTGTATCGTTTGCAAACACCGAGTGTAGAGGATGTGAAACAAGTATTGGTGCGAGCCTTGCACGATGAAGAAAAAGGTTTGGCTAATATGAAGTTCGCTCTGGATGAACACTATGTTGAAGTTTTAGCCCAAGCGGCGGATGGTGATATCCGTAGAGGATTAAATTTCTTAGAGATTCTATCGGATTTAGTCGAACCTGGGGCGCAAGTTACTCAGGCTCAGTTAGAAGATGTGTTGGGCGGGAGTATTCGTCGTTTCGATCGTAATGGTGATGTATTTTACGACCAAATTTCGGCTTTCCATAAGTCGGTACGTGGTTCGTCGCCTGATGGCGCTTTGTACTGGATGGCGCGCATGTTAGATGGCGGTTGTGATCCGCTGTACATTGCTCGTCGCTTGTTGGCGATTGCTTCTGAAGACATAGGTAACGCTGACCCAAGGGCGCTGCAAGTAGGGTTAAATGCCTGGGATATCTTTGAGAGAGTTGGCCCAGGAGAGGGCAATCGTGCCATTGCGCAAGCCGCGGTGTATATGGCTTGTGCACCCAAAAGTAATGCTGTGTATCAAGCCTTTAATCAGGCAATGTCGGATGTGGCATCCCGGCCGAGTTATGAGGTGCCGATTCATCTGCGTAATGCGCCAACTTCGCTAGCGAAAAGCATGGGGCATGGGGATGAATATCGTTATGCGCACAATGAGCCTAATGCGTATGCGGCGGGAGAGAATTACCTGCCGCAAGAAGTTGCTGAAATACGCTACTACCAGCCTTCGGACAGAGGCTTAGAGAAAAAAATTGCCGAGAAAATGGATTGGTTGTCTGAATTAGATCGCCAAAGTCTGCTGCAACGTTATCCAATGGTGGATTGGGGAGATGAGTCATGATGTATCTGATGATTGCGTTTGGTGGAGCACTTGGGGCTGTTAGCCGATACGGTATGACCAAATGGGTCAATACTTATTGGCATCATCATTTTCCATTCGCCACCATGATGGTTAATCTCTTAGGGTGTGTGCTAATGGGCGTTGCTTTTGTGGTCATCAGTGAGAAAATGCCATCTCTTGAACCGTATCGACCTTTGATTATTGTCGGTTTTCTAGGGGCATTTACCACCTTCTCCACCTTTTCGTTGGAAATTGTCTCATTAATTCACATGCAGGCTTGGCTAACGGCATTAAGCTATTTATTATTGAGCTGCATTTTAGGTGTGCTTGGGCTCGCCATTGGTATGGCGTTAACTCGCTTCTTTTAATCTGTTGGTTTAGACAGATTGGTTTTTATTGGATATTAGAGGATATTGTTGCTGAAATGTTAGATATTAAAGCATTGCGCGCTGACCCTGAGGCCATTGCGGCTCAACTTAAAAAGAAAGGCTACGAACTGGATGTGGCTAAGTTTTCGTCGCTAGAAGAGCGTCGTAAAGCCATCCAGATTGAAACAGAGCAGCTGCAACAGTCTCGCAACTCGGTATCCAAAGAGATTGGTCAGGCGATGAAGTCTGGCGATAAAGAAAAAGCCGCTGACTTAAAAGCTCAAACAGCCACATTAGGGGATGACTTAAACGCTGCAAAAGAGCAATTGAGTCAAGTGCAAGCGGACATGGATGCCTTGTTAGAAGGTATTCCCAATATTCCTCATGAGTCTGTTCCAGCTGGTGTGTCAGAAGACGATAATGTAGAAATTCGTCGTTGGGGCGAACCAAAAAGCTTTGAATTTGAAGCAAAAGATCATGTTGATCTTGGTGAAGCGTTGCAAATGCTGGATTTTGAGGCCGCGGTTAAAATTACCGGTTCACGTTTTGCTGTCATGCGCTCTGATTTGGCGCGTCTGCACCGTGCTTTGACTCAGTTTATGATCAATACTCATGCCGATGAACATGGTTACAGCGAAGTATATGTGCCGTATTTGGTCAATGCTCATTCCCTAAAAGGAACGGGTCAACTGCCTAAATTCGAGCAAGATTTGTTTAAAGTGCCGGTTGATAAAGACAGTGGAAACAGCGATTTCTATCTGATTCCAACAGCAGAAGTGCCGGTAACCAATTTGGCCCGTGATGAAATTTTTAACGACGCAGATTTACATCAGAAATTTGTTGCTCACACACCTTGTTTCCGCAGTGAAGCGGGCAGTTATGGTCGTGATACGCGTGGCATGATTCGTCAACATCAATTTGAAAAGGTTGAGTTGGTGCATATTTGTCGTCCAGATCGTTCAGAAGCCGTTTTGGAAGAGTTGGTTGGTCACGCTGAAGCCATTCTGCAAAAGCTTGAATTGCCTTATCGTACGGTTATTTTGTGTGGTGGAGACCTTGGTTTCTCTGCTCACAAGACCTATGACATTGAAGTCTGGTTACCAGGTCAGGCCAAGTATCGTGAGATTTCATCTTGCTCTAACATGTGGGACTTCCAAGCTCGCCGTATGCAAGCTCGCTGGCGTAACCCTGAAACAGGTCGTCCTGAGTTGGCACATACCTTGAATGGGTCTGGTTTGGCTGTGGGTCGTACCTTGGTTGCTGTGCTTGAGAACTATCAAAATGCCGATGGCAGTGTACGGGTTCCTGATGTATTGGTGCCATATATGGGCGGTAAAACGTTATTAAGTAAGGCGTAATCTGCGCTTTTAATAAAAAAGCCTCCGTTGAGGCTTTTTTTGTGTGAGACAATATTATGACAGGTAAAGTCTATTTGATTGGAGCGGGGCCGGGTGATCCTGAGTTACTAACGCTCAAAGCATATCGACTATTAAAGCAGGCGGATGTGGTGTTATATGATCGACTAGTAGGGCAGGAGATCATCGAGTTAATACCAGAGGCTGCTGAAAAAATGTATGTAGGTAAAGCTAAGTCGATGCATAGCTTGCCACAAGAAGACATTAACTCTTTGCTCGCGGAAAAAGCAAAGCAGGGCCATCAGGTTGTTCGATTAAAAGGCGGAGATCCTTTTATTTTTGGTCGTGGTGGTGAAGAGCTGGAAGAATTGATTGAAGAAGGTGTGCCCTTTGAAGTGGTGCCAGGGGTAACGGCCGCTGCAGGCTGTGCCGCTTATGCGGGGATTCCCTTAACGCATCGTGATTATGCCCAATCGGTGCGCTTTCTGACGGGGCATCTGAAAGACGGAACGACAGATTTACCTTGGGAAGAATTGGTGCACCCTGCTCAAACTTTGGTGATCTATATGGGCTTAACCGGCCTTCAGGATATTAGCCAATCTTTGTTGAAATTTGGGATGTCGGCGACGATGCCTGTGGCCGTCGTTGAGAAAGGTACATCAAAAGCTCAGCGAGTGTTTACTTCGACCATTAGTGAGGTATATCAAGTGGCAACGGACAATGAAGTCAAATCGCCAGCCTTATTAATTATTGGTGAGGTTGTGACGTTACAAGATAGATTGGCTTGGTACGGTAAGTACTAGTCTCTAGACATAAAAACGGAGTCTCTTCTGTGCTGAAGGACTCCGTTTTTTTTGTCTTACGCGTCATGAGCCAATAGGCTGGCTATAGGCAGTTTGCTGGTTTTGGTAAGCCGGCAATCTTCGCGGCCAATTTTGGTGGGCTGCCTGGAAAGAGGGTCATCAAATAGATGCTTCGGCCTTTTTCCGCCCCTAGCTTTTTTGATACGGCTTTGGTTAATGGGCGCATAGCTGGGGACACTTCAAACTCGTGATAAAAATCACGCAGCAGGTGAATGATTTCCCAATGCTGCTCAGTCAGTGTAATGTCTTCTTGAATGGCCAGCTGTTGCGCTAGCTCAGGGGACCAATCGTCTAGGTTTAATAAATAGCCTTCTTCATCTAATAAGCTCGAATTTAACATAACCATCACCAACTAATGTGACTGGATGCAAAGAAGGTTAACTCGACCCATTCTGTGTCGCTGAGTGCTTTGCCTAAACTCGGTTGAACACCATACCCTTCCGCGTCTCTTTGTAAATAATAAAGACAGATATGATTCTCTTCTAGTAACGTCATAGGTGTTGAGTGAGGTTGCGTTAGTCTTAGTATCGCTTCTTCAATAAGAAGGACAGCATCACCTTGTTTTAGGCTTTGTTGCCAAAGGGATTCGGTGTTGTTTGTGTAACTTAATTGGTTAATCTGATGGAGTGTCATAATTAAAAGCGAAATACCTGTTGATAGCTTGAGAACAACTCAGACCATGCGGCTGAATCCAGTGAGGTGATGCCAGGCCATTGAGTGGCTGGGTCTGGTTCTAAGCTAGAAGACTCAATAAAAACGTTTTCAATGTCATAAAATTCCAAACCGTCAAGTAATTTGTGCAGGTTTTTACCTTGCTCTGGTGCAGGTTGTTGGTGTTTTGTAAGAAGCGAAAGTGCGGCATCAGATAGGCAAAGGTCGACTTTTTGCTCGAACGTTGCTAATACTAGAGCGAGGTCTAATCCTTCTTTACAAGCAAGGCTACTGTAAGGGCTCGATGTTAAATGGATTAAGGTGTTCTTCATCGTCGTCTTACCTGAATTGAATGATTTTTTGTGTTGAGCTCATCAGCTCGACGAAAGTACCTAGGCCTTCAAGCTGGAAACCATTGGACAGTGAGTGATGCTTTAATTCATAACGTTTGCTTTCTGTTTCGTTGATCACGCCACGCCGAACGGCCGCCGCAATACATAAATACAAAGGTAGGTTAAATTCACTGGCGAGAGTTTGCCATGCTTGTTTGAGGTTTATCTCATCACGAGGTGGCTGAGCTAGGTCGTTGCCAATAAGGACGGCATCTTCATAAAAAAACACCCCTTTGATGCTGTCAGGTTGCGCTTTTAACGCAGCTCTTGCAAAGCATAAGGCAGAATGGCAAGCCTTGCTTTGGTAAGGAGAACCGGTCACGAGAAGGGTGTGTTGCATGATTTGAACCTTAAATCGTCGATCAGAAGCAAATTTTACCGATAAAAAAGGCCGCAGTCAGCGGCCTTTTCATTTTTTGACTCAATATTAATCGTCGCTGCTAGACATGCCTAGCAAAGACAAGATACTGATGAACATATTGTATAAGGCAACATAGAGATTCACGGTCGCCATAATGTAGTTTGTTTCACCACCACGCACAATTTCACTGGTTTGCAGCAAAATGATGGCGGCAGAGAACAGTGCGAAGCCTGCTGAGATGAAGATTTGCAGAGCGGGCATTTGTACAAAGAAGCCGGCAATTACCGCGAACAAAAGTACAAAGAAACCCACTGTGATGAAGCCGTTCAAAAAGCTGAAGTCTTTTTTAGAGATCAGCGCGTAAGCGGATAATCCCATGAACGACAGACCTGTGATGCCCAATGCGCTCATGATTAAGCTGGCACCATTTGAAAGACTTAAGTAAGCACTTAAAATAGGGCCTAGTGTGAGGCCCATAAAGCCAGTTAGTGCAAATACACACAGAATACCAGCGGCACTGTTTTGGCATTTGTGAGTTAGGAACAATAAGCCGTAGAATCCGACCAAGGTTAGAATTAAACCTGGATGCGGTAAGTTAAAGGCCATGCTCAAACCCGCAGTGAAGGCGCTGAACAAAAGGGTTAGCGACAACAAACCGTATGTGTTGCGGAGCGTTTTGTTGGCCGCTTGGGACGTGTGTGTCGAAAGGGCTTCTGAGTAACGCATTAGAGTAACTCCTATAAAGTTTATGTTTAACTATGGACTTAATATGAGGTGGAAAGTTCCAAAGTTCAAGTAAGAATATTTGTTTTATAATGGAAAAGCGACAAGTGAGAGACTTATTGGTAAAAAATGTTGGTTTTTAGTCGTTATATTGATGAAGGCTGGTCGTGCTTATGGAACTGGCTTTTGATAGACTAAGCAACCTACTTAGGCGAAGCGAGACTTATGTTGGAACACGATTATTCCTTACCCATCTCATTTTCTATGGCGGCTCAAATCGGCTTAGAAGAAACGGTTCTACTGACGTATTTGCAGCAGCAATTTTATGCGCAAAACGCTCAGACACTGAGATTGGATATGCGTTTACTCAGCCGTCAATTGCCTTTTTGGACTGTGCCGATGATTTTGCGTTTATTGGCCAATCTTCAGCTCAGTCAGTTTTTGAGTTTTCAGCGTCAAAATGATTTGATAGAAGTGCAATTGGCGACAAAAAAGTCAGATCAAGTGGTATCGGTTACGGCGCCTAAAACGGCGGTGCAAGACGATCAATTAATGGATAAAATGGATCGTTTACACAAGGCGTCGCGTCAGAAAACGGAAGAATTCACGCCGCAACCAAAAAACTACACGACACAAGCGCCAACTCGACATTACGAAGCGTCGCCGCCAGTGGCGAAAGATCGCCGTGGCGTCACTGATTTCGACTTATATTTAGAGCAAAAAGAGCGAGCGCGTCAGCCAGATCAATGGCAACCCGAAGAGGCGACATTTGAGCAAATTTTGCAAGCGGGTATCGCTCGTGAGTTTGCGATGGGATTACAAACAGAGTTTTTGTTACGCATTAAAGAACAACGTAAAAACGTCAGAACTTGGAATAGTGAGTTTTTCAAATACGTAAAACGTCAGTGGCAATACAAACAATCGGATCGGGCTTCATATGAAGGAACCTCAGTCAGTTCAAAATTTAATAAAACCTCTCGAGAGCAAGTTAGCGACGCCCTCAGCAACATTCACGACACAGACTGGTGATCAAACCGAAAACGGTTACGGTGCGTCGAGAGAGTCGGGGCCATCGGAGGCAGAGCAACAAACCCGCGTGTTGGTTAATATGTTGTTTGCCCGTTTTAAAGCCATTTACACCCACAAGTTTGCCTCGGCTTATAGCAACCCTGATGAAGTAAAACTGGCAAAACGAGAGTGGGCAATTGCGTTAAAAGGTTTTCAAGAGCCGCTGTTGGCTTATGCTGTTGAGCGTACAAAAGAAACCTATGCTTGGCCGCCAACTATATCCGAATTTTTAAAACTGATTAATACGGCTTATAAAGCCTATGGTTTGATTGATCCTCGTTCGGCTTATAAAGAAGCCTGTGCTTGTCGAGTTGATCCATTGACTTTCCGTTGGAGTCATCCTGCGGTGTATTTTGCTGGTGCGGATACTGGCTGGTATAAGCTCAAATCAGAAGAAGAAATAATTACTTGGCCATTATTTGAACAAGCTTATTTAAAGATTATCGATCGTGTCATTGCAGGTGAACGTTTGAGGGTGCCGCAAGTGGTCATGATTGAAGACCAGCACACATTGGATATCACAACCTTGGCGCAGCAGATTGCTGAGCAATTGAGTATGACAGAAGAGGCTGTTGCCCCATTACTTTATTACACTCAAAAAACACCAGGGTCTGGTATTCGGCAGCGTTATCGTGAGCTGAGCAAAGCAAAGTTGATGGAACTTGGTTTTCATGGTCGCTTGCCTAACTAGGTGGACGAGACCGTAAATCAGATTTTCTGTTTATTGACAAAGGTACAATAGCAGGTTGTCATAAGCATCATAGAGATAACGAAACCTGTACTGAAAAATGACAGAGGTGGTTATGTTAAAAGTTTTAATTGTGGATGATCATGATATGGTCAGCCAAGGCATTAGCCTCGTATTACAGGACGTTAAAGGCGTCGAGGTGGTTGGCGTTGCACACAGTGGAGAGGAAGCCATTGCACAATCTAGAGCGACAACACCTGATATTGTATTGATGGATGTGCACATGCCGGGCATCGGTGGATTGGGTGCGACGAAAGAAATAAAACGCATCTTGCCGAAGACTAAGGTAATCGCACTGTCGGCTTTAGATGACAATCTGTACCCCGTAAAATTGATTGAAGCTGGGGCGTCGGGCTATGTCACCAAGGGCACGAACGCTTCCGAGTTACTAGACGCAATCAGCATGGTGTCAAAAGGTGAGCATTATATTTCCAAAGACATTGCTCAAAAGATGGCTTTATCTAAATTCTCGATTGATGATCAGGGTTCCCCTTTAGGCGAGTTATCTGACCGAGAGTTGCAGGTTGCACAAATGATTGTTGATTGTAAAAAATCCAGTGAAATCGCAGAACATCTTAATGTCAGTCCCAAGACGGTTAGTACTTATCGTACTCGAATATTCGCCAAGTTAAATATTGACAGCGACGTTGAACTCATCCATTTGGCCGTACGTTACAATGTACTTGGCATGGGCTAGAACGAGGTTTGTTTGAGCCACTCCGAATTTGATTCTAAACACTTCGTTAGTCATCTTACGACCCGTCCAGGGGTGTATCGTATGTATGATGAGCAAGGTGGATTGCTTTATGTTGGTAAAGCAAAAAATCTAAAAAATAGGGTCGCCAGTTACTTTCGTCCTACAGGTTTGACCACGAAAACCATGGCGCTGGTGAGTCGTATTCACCATATTGAAATCGCGGTGACTAAAAGTGAAACTGAAGCTTTGCTGCTTGAACAAACCTTAATTAAGCAACATCGACCGCCTTATAATATTCTATTAAGAGATGATAAATCTTATCCCTACATCTTGTTATCGAATCACCAGCATCCTGCCTTGTTATTTCGTCGTGGCGATAAAGCCAAGCAGGGCACCTTGTTTGGTCCTTTTCCAAGTGGCACGGCCGTCAAAGAAAGCCTGAACACCATGCAAAAGGTCTTTAAGGTGCGTCAGTGTGAAGACAGTACTTATGCCAATCGCTCTCGACCCTGTTTGCAATATCAAATTAAGCGTTGCTCTGGCCCTTGTGTTGGTTTAATCAGCGATGAAGAATACGATGCTGACGTACGTCATGCGAGAATGTTTCTACAAGGCCGTAATCAAGAGCTAACGGATGAAATTAGTCTACAGATGACGGATGCCGCTAAAGAGATGGAGTTTGAGCGAGCCGCTGAGCTTCGCGATCAAATGATCCAACTCAAACACATTCAAGAACAACAACATGTTTACGGTCAATCGGGTGAAGCCGATGTGATAGCCGCTATTATTCAGCCTGGTGGCTTATGCGTTCATGTGATGATGGTGAGAAATGGCAAAGTGATTGGCAGTAAAAGTCATTATCCGAAAATGCCATTGGAAATAAGCGAAGGAGAATTATTGTCTTCCTTTATTGCCCAGTTTTATCTAGGTGGTGTACAAGAACTGCCGAAGGCATTGATCCTAAGTCATGAATCAGATGATATTGATAGTCTTAGGGAAGGTATTTTTGAAACCACGGGCAAAAAAATCGACGTTGTTTCAAATGTCCGTGGTCAAAGGGCTCGCTGGTTAGAGCTGGCGAAACTGAATGCCGAGCAAGGCTTGCAAGCGCGACTTTCTGATAAACGAAATCATTTTAGCCGTATAACTGCATTGCAAAAATTGTTAGGCTTCACTGAGCCGCCAGCGCATATGGAATGTTTTGATATTAGCCATTCTAGTGGTGAGGCGACAGTGGCTTCCTGTGTTGTGTTTGGACCCGATGGACCAGACAAAAAGCGTTATCGGTCTTTCAATATCGAAGGGGTCGAAGCGGGTGATGATTATGCCGCCATGAAGCAAGCTTTAACACGCCGTTATAAGCGAGTGAAAAGTGGTGAAAACCCTGCACCAGATGTCTTGCTCATTGATGGCGGTAAAGGTCAGTTGAGCCAAGCGGAAGCAGTATTACAAGAATTGGGCTTGGTCAATATCTTTTTGTTAGGGGTAGCGAAAGGGGACACTCGTAAGCCTGGGCTGGAAACCTTATACATTGGATCTAAGGAAGATGAGGTTGTGTTACCGCCTGATTCAGCCGCACTCCATTTGATTCAGCATATTCGTGATGAGGCGCATCGTTTTGCGGTGAAAAGCCATCGTCGACGTCGCGATAAAAAACGGCGACATTCGGTTTTAGAGGAAATTCCAGGCATTGGTCCTAATCGTCGAAAAGAATTGCTAACGGCATTTGGTGGTTATCAGGAGTTGTTGTCCGCCAGTCAGGAAGACATTGCTAAGGTAAAAGGCATCAGTGCAAACAAAGCCGAAGAAATCTACCTCTATTTGCATAAGAGTTAAGCTCGCAACATTAAAGTTAGCAAAAGCTAAGTTTTTAAACGTTATGTTTTACTGGGCAGGTTTGCCCCAGCATTAATTGGATTTGAAATGAATATACCGAATATTTTAACTTCCGTTCGCATCTTGATGATTCCGGTATTGGTGGTCATTTATTATTTACCATGGGAAGGACGCTATTATACCTGTGCCGTCATTTTTGCTTTGGCGGCGATTACGGATTGGTTAGATGGTTATCTGGCGAGAAAGTTGAATCAGATGTCGGCCTTTGGGGCTTTTTTTGATCCCGTAGCGGATAAGCTGATGGTATCCATTGCTTTAGTACTGTTGGTTGCGAGTTATTCCAATCCCTTGATGACATTAGCCAGTGCGGTCATTGTGGGGCGAGAGATTGTGATTTCCGCTTTGCGTGAATGGATGGCAGAAATGGGCAAGCGTGCCAGTGTGGCTGTTTCTTATATTGGTAAGCTAAAAACCGCCATGCAAATGCTGGCGATTTTTATTTTATTGGGTTCCCGTCCGGATACTTTAGTTGCCCATATTGGTGAAGGCGTCTTGATCGCTGCCGCCTTGCTGACACTTTGGTCAATGTACGTTTACCTAAAAGCCGCTTGGCCAGAACTAATGTCTAAAGAATCGGATAAAAACTAATCAGAATGCAAAAAAGTGGCTAAGTTAGCCATTTATTTAGAATTTTTCCTTGACGTGAAAGCTCAAATACATAGAATAGGCACCGTCTTTTGAGACGCGGGAATAGCTCAGTGGTAGAGCACAACCTTGCCAAGGTTGGGGTCGCGAGTTCGAGCCTCGTTTCCCGCTCCATCTTTAAAGATTTCTGATAGAGGCCGGATGGCAGAGTGGTCATGCAGCGGACTGCAACTCCGTGAACGCCGGTTCGATTCCGACTCCGGCCTCCAAAATCAGATTGCCCGGGTGGTGAAATTGGTAGACACACAAGACTTAAAATCTTGCGCTGAATAAGCGTACCGGTTCGATTCCGGTCCCGGGCACCATTTATGGTGCCTTTTTTGTTTCTGCACCTTTCTAAATTCTTTCTATCCCTTCTATATTAAGCCTTTCAGGCGTTTTCTCGATTTTCTCAAATTGCTTACTTTTCCTATCCTGTGCTATGTTTTTAAAAATTTTGCACCAAATCTGCACCGCAATTTGCACCGGAGAGAGTTAAAGTGGCCTCAATATTCAAAACGGAAGATGGATCATGGCGTGCTCAAGTAAGCGTTCATGGAAAACGTAAAACAAAGCGTGGTTTCTCTACCAAGCGAGAAGCTCAGGACTGGGCATTTAAGCTAGAACAAGAAGCCAAAGAAAGCATCTCTTCCGAAATCCCAGATCGTCCTTTCAGCGAAGCCCTAGAGCGTTACCGTGATACCGTAAGCGTGACCAAGCGCGGACAAAAGTTTGAAATACGACGAATTGACCGATGGTTGGGCAACGGATCGGACGACACAGACCCTTTATGCTTTATCTCACTGCAGAACCTACAAGCAAAACACTTTGCAGAATGGCGTGACAGACGCCTACAGCAAGTTGCGGTGGGTACCGTACTAAGAGAATGGAATGTCTTGTCAGCCATTTGCAGTGTCTGCTCAAAAGAATGGGGATGGCTAAAGGACAACCCCATGTCCAAAGTAAAACGGCCAGCAGAACCAGAAGCCAGAACAAGGCGATTGCTACCAGGTGAGTTTGAACAACTCATGATCGCCACACAATACGACATAGACACCCCACCAGAATCCAAAAGCGAACGAATAGGCGCTGCCATCGTCTTTGCCATAGAAACCGCCATGCGTGCCGGTGAAATTTGCGGCATCACCTGGGAAGACGTGGACCTAACCAAGCGAACCGTATACCTACCCAAAACCAAAAATGGCAACCCAAGAACAGTGCCATTATCCAAAACCGCGGTAAAAGTGTTAGAACAACTTAAAACGCTCGAAGACTGCAAACGAAAAGCCTTCAATCTAAAGTCAGATTCCCTTGATGTGAACTTCAGAAAGATTCGTAACAAGTGCCTGATAGATGATCTACACTTTCATGACCTTAGAAGGGAAGCACTGACTCGGCTAGCGAAAAAAGTGGATGTGCTGAACCTAGCTAAGATTTCTGGCCATACCGATTTACGCATCTTGCAAAAGGTGTATTACGCACCAGATATGGGTGACATTGCTTTGATGTTGGATTGATTAAAAAATAGGCGTATCATAATTCCATCGATGAGATGGTGCCTATAGCACGCGGTGCAAGACCGTCAATCTTGCATCAACAAAGAACCGCCCAAGTGGCGGTTTTTTTGTATCTGAATCTTTCATTTACATTTAGTTACTTATGTTGAAAATTAAGAGGTTATTTTTTTATGTAAATTAAATATAAGATGTGTACATCAACTAATTGACTAATTTTATTAAGGATGTAGATATGAGTAGATGGAAAGAGGCTTTTGAGAATGGAACGTTTAAGGTTGCTTGGGATAAGCTTAGCGACACTGTCCTGTCTATTCAGGAGGAAAAAATAAATATTGAGGATGCTACAGAATTAGCCAGGTTAAAAAAAGTAGTAGTCTATCTAAATGACACTTTGAATTATTTAGATTTTGATCTTGTTTCTATTGCACTATTCAGTGATGCATTAACTCAACATTGTACAAAAGCATTTAATGAGCTTTCTTTGTACCTATCTAGCCAAAATAAAACTAATTTAATAAACACCAACACAAGTATTGATGTAATTCTTAATAATCTCAAAGGGTATGCGCCTAAGGTAGATGAAGGCGATAGTGGTACTTCTCATAGCCTAACCGTTTATAAAGAAAGTCTTGATAAGGCAATAAAGCACTTTGTCACCGATTTAGAGACTAAGAAGAAAGAAGTTGATGAAAATTATAAAAAAATAAATGATTTTCGTAATGTACTTCTTGATGATGTAGAGGGCCGTGAATCTTTAAAAACAAAGTTTGAAGAATTGCTAAGTAGTGCCGACCAAGAGTGTGTAAAAATACATAGCTTATATTCTAGATTATTTGATGGTGTCAATTCCATTTCCGCAAAAATTGAGCAGGCTAAAATTGATGCAGAGAAAAATGCAGAAGCAATCCGAAAAGCCTATGCAGGAGCAAGTAATAATTTAGAAGATATAGACTCATATTATATTCAAGTCATGGGAGAAGAAGATATCGATGGTGTTCGCAGTGGTGGACTGAAAAATGAACTTGATAAATTATTGAAAAATCTTTCTGATTTCGAGATTGAGCAGAAGAATAAATATACAGCTTTAAATGAAGAAATTAGGAGTGCTCTACCTAGCGCGACAAGAGCTGGTCTAGCAACAGCGTTTAGTGATATGAAAAAATCATTTACTCTACCTATAATTATAAACTCCATAATTTTTTATTTGGCAGTGATATCCCTTGTTGGAATATCAATTTATTTTTTAATTGATATTGATGATAAGGGAAAGATTATAGTTGTAACATTTACTAATCTTAGTGATGCTTTCAGCAACTTGGCTCAAAAATTACCCATAATACTTCCTTTAGTTTGGCTAGCTGTTTTTGCATCGAAAAGAAGGAGTGAATCTCAAAGGCTGCAACAAGAATATGCCCATAAAGAAGCCCTAGCTTTTTCATATCAAAACTTCAAAGAGCAAATTGATAAATTGGGTGCAGAAAATAAAGAGGAAATGTTAGACAAGCTATTGGTATCAGCTATATATGCTGTTGCATCTAATGCATCAGAAACACTAGATAAGAAGCATGGCGACAATTCACCAATACATGATCTTTTTGGTGGTTTAGTGAAGTCAATGTGGTCGAAAAAAAAGGATAAGAGTGAGTAAGTTTTAATATATCTCATTTTTAAAGGAGTAATCATGGACAGTTCAACACCGAATTACGCGCGAGCCAGTAACAAGAAAAAAGCCATTTATTCTTTGAAGGGGATTTTGCAAGGTGTGGTGGCAGATACCAAGCTCAACACGATGGAGGCACTTTACCTCAACACCTGGCTGTTGGATTCAAAGCCATTACGTGATGACCCTGATGCACAGGACTTGCTAGACCTAATTAGTGATGCGTTAGTAGATGGTCAGTTCACAGCGGAAGAATTGGACGATCTAAACGCACTCATTACCGACATCATCGAATTTCGCTCATTCGAGGACGTTACTGAATCGGATTACCTTAATGAATTTCTAGGGTTAGTCAGTGGCATTGTTGCAGACGATCAGATCAATGCTGAAGAATTCGAATACCTCATTGATTGGATAAACCGTCATTCAGATATAATGGACGACTCTACAATCAGAAGCGTTGCAGCTAAGCTGATGGAGTTTTCAGAGCTTCAACAACCAACCCCTACCGATGAAGAAAGTTTATTGTCTTTCTTAAAACAAACGGCTGGCATTCGCTTCCTTGAAACGGGTGCGGCAGATGCTCACCCTATGGATCATATTGCAGACCGCATCGACTCTATGAACCACGAGCGTGCGGCCATTTGCTTTACTGGTGTATTCAATACAGGCACCCGCAAAGAAGTAGAAGCGATTGCCATCAAGCTGGGCGCTACGCCTCGCAAAGACCCAAGCAAATCGATTCATTATGTAGTGATTGGTTCTCAGGTATCACCAGATTGGAAGCACACCAGCTTTGGCCGCAAGATACAGAAGGCAATAGAGCTACGAGAGAGTGGGCATCCGCTTATCATCCTAACGGAACAAGAGTGGATTAGGTTTATTTAGTCTATTGTTAATAACTAAGAAGTGAAGTCAATACAACGTTTTTGAAGTTGAGCATCGGCCAGAGCAAAGAAAGCAATTTTTCTGATTTCATTCACTAAAAGAGATACGCACATGGACAGTATAAGAGATAGTATGGTTAAAAGAGCTGAAGATAAAGGGTTCACTTTTTTCAGGGAAACAACCTGGAGCTCTTCTTTAAAGCAAAAGGACTTATCAAAAGTTCGAGATTTTTTGTCGAATAATTTTTTTGGTAATGTTGATGTCTCTCTTGTAGTACCTATGAAGAATGAAAATTTAGATTTAAAGTGGGTTAATTATTATGATGCAGGTAATGATATGCAGCCTTGCTCTACTCTACAAAATAAATTTATTCCTGCTGGTAGTAATAATATAAAGCTAACTTTTTGTTATTTTAGTGAAGAGGAAGAAAAGGCTAAAAACTCTCAGACTCTATATATTGTAAACTCTCTCAGGCTTATATTCGGAGTGCCTATTGCAAGAGAGCTTATTTTTGTTAGGCGTTTTTCTACTAAAAGTGATGCTGTGATGTCTTCGGATGTTGGTTATGCTTCAGTTTTTATTACTCAATCTTTGAATATGTTTGAAAATCCCCCTATTGAGGGTGCAGAACTTATTAATATATCTGAAGAGGCTATGATTTTACTAGATAAGGCTTTTCTTCAAAAATATGAAATCGAACGCTTTATTCTGATGTGGTTAGCTTTTGAAGCTTTAGGTAACGACTGTTTTAAAGGTAAAAATAATGGGAAGAAGCGTGAATGGTTTTGCATAAATGAATTGAAATCTAGTTTGATTAACGATGAGGTAAATAGGTTGTATCGAATTAGGTGTGATATGTTTAAAGAAGGAAAAAAATCGTCATCAACAATGGGTGATGAATGTTGGTCTCTTTACGCTATATTGCAGTTAGCTATTATGAAAAATTGTCCCCAGCGTGATGCTTTTTTGAGAGGTTATGAGAAAAAATTGTTGGCAAAAAATATTTAGAAGCCCTTATCGATATTAAGTTCCATATTAAAAAACCGCCCTTTGGCGGTTTTTTTGTGTCTGGTGAAAGTCACTTAATGGGTGATCTTTTGGGCGAGTGCCCAGGCCATTACGTCGCTGGCGACCCATCGCCAGTTGGTGCGGTTTTCTGAGCCGCCGACGTTGCGTGCTTTTGGAAAAGTTCGTTTGCAGGCTACGTCACCCATGAATTTCTTCTTTGATAGACCAAGGTAGGCGGCGCATTCGTTTGAGCCCCAAAGGGTTTTGTTGTCTGCCACTTTTGGTTTGCTTAGCGTCTGGATAAGTTGTTCTAGTTTTTCAGCTAGGGCGCTTTCGGCTTTTGTTTGCATTTGGGTGTTTGAGTTTTCCATGTTCTATATCCTTCTAGTTAGCGATGTGAAGTGTTTGGTTGTTTGCTTTGTCCAGTAGGGCAAGGCGAGTTAGGTATTTGCTTGTGACCAAATTGCTTAGTGGAGTTGTTATCCATTTGGCGCAAAGGTCTGTTTGGATAAGGTGGGACGTTGCTAGTGAGTAGGGTTCTAGGTCCAGCATGTAGGCCACAAAGAAGCGCCACATTCTGACAAGGGTTGGGTTTTTGAGGTTGTCCAACTGCTCGTTGATGCTCAATTCTGAGTAATCGGTAAAAAATGCTTCAATGTCTTGTTTGATTCTCTCGCCGCCTTCTAGCTCTGCAAATTCCATAAAGTCCTGATTTTGCATCGCAGTCGTGATAAGTCCGTGAGAGATAGGGTTATTAATATCTGAGTTGCTTGAATTTGGCATGTTAAGAATCCTTGTTTGTTGGAAAGTTTTCTTAACAATAGGTTCGAAAAAATAGTTTGTCAAGTTTACTTAACAAACTATTTTTTGATTAAAGCTTCATTTTTACTTCTGTAACGACACCAACAATGCGGCAATTACCATTTATGGTAATAGGGCTGTAAGTTGTGTTTAAAGGTCTTAGTGACTTCTGACCAGCATCAATGACGAGCTTTTTAAAGGTAACTTCGTCAGTACCATCCAGTTTAGCGACGACCAACTTTCCGTTTTCAGGAGCAATATCGGGATCAACTAAAATTAACATCCCTTCTGAAATACTTAGTCCGAATGGGGCTGTCATACTATCGCCAACTACTCGCAGCCAAAAGGCATTTTCACTGGCTGAACTTGGTGCTTCTTCCCACTCAACATCATCACCAGCTTCATAGTAATCAATGGCTTCAGTCCAGTTTCCTGCTTGAACATGGCTTATAACCGGTAGTCTTTTAGATGGTGGCTGGAGTGGAGCTGGTGCCAGATTATAAAAACCGTCAGGTTCTTTAATTGCACTACTACTTTCATTTCCATTTCGAATCCATTCTGGTGTTGTTTTCAATACCTTCGCTAGATTGAGAAGGTTTTCACCATTTGGGTAAGTCCTGTCAGTTTCCCACAGAGATATAGTCGCACCGGAAACATTCAAGAGCTTCCCTAGTGCGCGCTGTGAAATCTTAAGTTCTTTCCTTCTGTGAAGGATTCTTTCTGCAATTGTTTTCATAGAACTTATGTTAAGTCATCTTGACACAAGTATTCTTGTCAATTATGTTAAGAAAACTTGATGTTTTAAATGAGGTCATAGCATGCTTAAAAATAAGGTTCTTGCCTTCTTCAAAGAACAGAAACAAAACCAGAGCTGTATTGCTCAACAACTAGGTGTTTCGAGAGCTGCGGTATCAGCTTGGGCTGAGGTTATTCCTCAAGTTCAAGCCATGCGCTTAGAAAAAATCACCAATGGGGCTCTGAAATACGACCCTTCACTCTATGAATCCAAGCATAAGCAATCTGCTTAATCACAAATACATTTGATTTTCTGGGGAGAAAATGACGATGGATTACTTTCAGCAAGCACTTCACGATTTGGTTCACCAATCTAATCAGTCTTCGAAAGAGATTTCGGCCGCGTTGGGCATGAGCCACCAGGTATTGATCAACAAGGTCAATCCGAACAACACGGTCAACAAGCTAACCGTTCATGAGCTTCACGCCATTCAATTACTCACCGGAAACGATGTGGTGCTTCGCGCCATGCAGGGGGCCATTATTTTGTCGGCTTTAAAAGATGCGCCTTGTTCCATTGTGGAAGCGGTGGTGTCCAACGGCAAAGAATGCGGCGACGTGTTTTCGGCAGTACAGGAAGCCATGGCAGACAACCGCTTAACAGAGCGCGAGCGCAGTAAGATTTTGAAAGAAATTCGAGAGGCGATTGCGTCATTACAACGCACTGAGCTGGCGGTGTTGGCTCACGGCCAAGCATGAGGTGCTTATGGAATACGTTTGCGCTAACTGTGGCTGGGAAGGGCCAAAAGCCAAACTAGGAAAGTCATTGACCTTACTCGGGGTGAAAGACGAGTTTTGCCCCACCTGCGGTAAGGAGGACTTTTTAGTGAATGACACCGAGTTAGAAGAGATTGTGTTTCACCAAACGACAGGAGAGGGAACATGCCTACTACTTCGTCCATTGAACAATCCTACGAACAGTTAAAAGCCTTTGTGCTAAAGCGTCCGCCAGAGTCTATTCGAGCGGCGATTAATAAGTCTTGGGTATCCGAAAAAGCAACATTAGAGGCGATGAAACATGACCGCACAACCAGTAAGCGCACCACGAATTGAGGCTGTTTTATTCTCGTTTACGAAAACGGAAATCAATGTCATGCGTCTTATCTCGGCTCATTGGCAAAAGATGTATGCCTGCCACGAGATCGATAGAGGCGAGCCAGTAGGGTTGACCTTATACAGCGTTTGGTCCCCTTCGTTCACGTTAGAAAAGCTATCCCAACAGCCGAGTTTTAGAACGGATCGCGTAACTTCTGAATGTTACGACGTGGGCAGCATAGGCGCGCAATTGTCATTCCCGCTTTGTACTTGGGAACTGGACATGCTCAGTGCCATGGTGAACTTTGCTATCCGTGGTCAGCTGAATCGTTTTTTACTGACAGATAAAGGCGTCATGGCGGATGTGGTCGGCTCGCACTTTACTCAGTCATGGACGTGCAACAGTACCGCCATTGCGGTGGCGGAAAAGCTGGATTTACTGCGTAGTGTAGCTGGGTTGTTTTCTGGTCACAGTGGGTATGCCTTTGCTTTGCAAAGAGTAGAGCGCTTGCAAGGGGTTGAAGCCGTATGAGCAGTACCTTGAGTTATTGGAGTCGCCCACAGGTAGAGCAGGAAATACCGCCAGCGCCAGTGGGTTTTATGTGGCCTTATGAGTGTGAGCAGTGGCGCCGCAAACAGCTGGAAGGTTTAAGTCGTGAAGACGCTTCTGTTTTTCATGAGCGTCTTCAGGAGTTGGACAAACAGCAAGGTTATATCAAGGCCAATGCTTGGCTTTCCCACTCGGTTGAACGCTTCAAATTGCTGGAAAAACTGGCCGTATTGCGTCCGGTGGTAACAGGTGAGTTTGAGCGACTGCTAAAAGCCGCAGGGAATGATATGGCCATGGATTGGTTGCGTGACGTAGTAAAGCGATTGCACTACTGCGACAAGCTAATTACCGAATTAGATGGTGAAGAGCTTCACCGCTGGGCAGCGGAAAAGAGCAATTACTTTGAGGTGGAAATCTATGCCATTGGTACCCAAGGCACCCCAAGTGCGGTGAAAGCATTCATTGCTTTGCAGCTTGAGCAAGTGGGGGCCACGTTTGACCACTGGGATGACAACGACAGAGTAGCGGGGCTCGCCGCGCGAATGATCACCAATGAATGGTGGGTTCGCCAAGCCAAGCGCCAATGGATAGTGGTGGAAAATGTGCTGAGAGAATGCGGGCAGGTACACCGCTATAAGTCGCCTTATGTGTCTTGGTGGGCGTTGGGCAAAGCCGAAAAGCAAGCCGCAAATAACAAGGCGTTTTTGGAAGGCTGGGAAGCCGTGAATGATTTGGGGCAGTCGTTCACATTGGCCGAATTATCGAAAAAGGGCGTGTCTGACCCCGATAATCGCTTTGCGGAAATGGTCGTTAGAGCAAAGGGCATGGAAGAAATCGCCGACGAGTTAGGCCACGATGGTTGGTTTATCACGCTGACGTGTCCTTCTAAGTATCACCCCATTTCACGCGGTAAACGTAACTTGAAGTTTTGGCGAGCAGGAAGCCCCAGTGTAAGAACCGCACAAACCTATTTGAACTTGGTTTGGCGTCGCTTTCGTTCTTGGTGTAATCGCCACGAGATTCCTTTTTATGGTCTGCGAACAGTGGAGCCGCATCATGATGGCTGCCCACACTGGCACCTAATGTTATGGACCGATCCTAAACACTCTAATGACTTTTTACGCGCCTTTGCCAAGTACGCCTTGCAGGAAGATGGCAACGAGCAAGGGGCGAAAAAGCACCGCATAAAAGTGAGAAAAATCGACAAGGACAAAGGCTCGGCGGTGGGGTATATCGTCAAATACATTTCGAAAAACATTCACGGTAAACACGTCGATACCGACCACGAAACAGGCCGAAGCGGTAGTGACGCTGCCAAGCGCATTGTGGCGTGGGCGCGCTTAAACCGTATTCGTCAGTTTCAGTTTCTTGGTGGTGCCAGCGTGACCGTTTGGCGCGAGTTGCGGCGCTTGGGGAAAGACAAAGCCCCCAAAGCTTTTGCTGACATTTACCACGCGGCCAACCGAGCGGACTTTGGCGGGTTCGTCAAACTCATGGGAGGGGTGTTTGCGGGTAAAAACCAAACCCTGAAAACCCACTACAGTGAGCCAGAAGAAAACCAATATGGGGAAATGGTGAAGTCGGTGAAAGGGGTGGCAAAAGGGATTGATGTGCTGATCACTCGAATTTACGAATGGACAGTGCGTAAAAAAGGGTCTTTGGCTTTGGAGGACGGCGAAGCCGTCCCTTGGACTCGTGTCAATAAGTGTACGGGGCCGAATTTCGGCCCTGAAAATGAGCCAACCAAATACGGTGGAGGTGGCCAATATGTCAGTCCGGGTTAAATGCCCTCGATGTAAAGGCAAAGCGATCATTACCAACAGCAATGATCTCGCAAAAGACATAAAAGACGTGTTTTACAAGGAGCTTTACGTGCAATGCATAGGTGAGGGCGGCTGCGGCGCGCGTGCTGTATTTGGCATGGAATTTAAGCACTACATCAACCCGCCACAAACCGACGTGGTCAGCATGGCGCGGAAGATTTTAGAGCAGCAAGAACAACTGGAGCTTGAGGGCTGAGTATGAAAAGGGAAATCATAGTTGACAATTTCGCCGGTGGTGGCGGTGCCAGTACAGGGATGGAGCTTGGTTTGAATTGCAATGTGGACATTGCCATTAACCACGATCAAGCAGCCATTGATATGCACAAAATGAATCATCCAGAAACACGCCATTACTGTGAATCGGTATGGGATGTTGATCCGGTAGAAGCATGTAATGGTCACCCTGTTGGGTTGGCGTGGTTTTCACCCGATTGCAAACACTTTTCAAAAGCCAAAGGCGCAACACCTGTAAACAAAAATATTCGTGGTTTGGCGTGGGTGGCTGTACGTTGGGCTGCATTGGTACCTGTTCGAATGTTCATACTTGAAAACGTGGAAGAGTTCTTAACGTGGGGGCCAGTTGTAGATGGCAAGCCATGCAAAGCGAGAAAAGGTGAAACTTTCAAAGCATTCATAGCAGCACTAACAACAGGCTTACCATTAGACCATCCAAGCATTGAAGACATAAAACACGCACTAGGTGAAGAATTCGATTTATCAAAGATCGAAAGCGGCTTGGGTTACCAGGTGGAATGGCGAATGCTCAAAGCATGTGACTATGGAGTACCAACAAGCCGTACACGTCTTTTTTTAATCGCTCGTAAAGATGGCGAGCCAATTGTATGGCCTAAGCCAACCCACGGTGATGGGCTGAAACCCTACAAAACAGCGGCCGATATTATTGACTGGAACCTACCCGTTAAATCGATTTTCGGAAGAAAGAAACCGTTGGCTGAAAATTCACTCAAGCGAATAGCTAAAGGATTAGAAAAGTTTGCCTTTAACGATGATCCATTCATAGCACCGGTAGACACAAAAATTAGCTTTATTACCGAATACGCCAATGCCAGCCATCAAAGAAACATGGCGATAGACGAGCCATTGCGCACGATTTGCGCGCAAGTCAAAGGCGGGCATTTTGCCTTGGTCACTAGTCACATTGTGAAGTTTCGCGGCGACAACATAGGCCACGGTACCAACGAGCCTTTACACACCATTTCAGCCGGCGGTTTCCACCTTGGTGAAGTGCGCGCCTTTCTTATCGAATACTACGGAACAGGCAGCGCCCAAGAGATTGACCAGCCGTTGCATACCATTACCACGCGGGATCGTTTTGGTCTGGTTATGGTTAAGGGGACTGCTTACCAGATTATTGATATTGGCTTGCGCATGTTGGAACCATACGAGCTCTTTAAAGGCATGGGGTTTCCAGACGGATACAAAATTAGCCATGACAGCCAAGGCAAGAAACTCACTAAGGCTAACCAAGTGGCTCGTTGTGGCAATGCCGTTTGTCCGCCACTGGCCCAAGTGTTGGCAGAATCAAACTACAAACCCTTGCGTGTAGAGATAGCAGCATGAAAGACGCAACCAAAGCCGACCAATTACGCCAGCAAGCCACCAAACGCCAACAAGAGAAGCGCGCCAAAGACAAAGCGCGTAATCAAGAAATGGGCTTAAAAGAGATACGCATACAGCTTTCACGCGCCCAGTTGGCCGACTTGAAAGAACTAAGGCGCTTTCGTGGTGGCTATGACGTGAATGAATACATAGCCACACTCATACGCCGCGACAAACAGCGTATGGAAACAGAACAAGCCCAGTTAGGGCAATGCCAGTTTTGCCAGAAGGCATTACCCAAAGGCTGCAACAAACACTTTAAAGGCCACGGCCAATGCTTCTTCACACGAGAAGAGAAAAAACTAAGGCTTTAACCAAGCGTGACACGTCACAATTTTAAAAATGAACAAACGGGGAAAAGAACCATGCAAGCGCATCAACTAAAAATACACCAAGACTTTTGGAACGACCTAGTAGAAGGCAAAAAGACAGCCGAAATACGGCGCAATGACAGAGATTACAAAGTAGGCGACATCCTACTCATTAAAGCATTTCCGGTGGATGCAGAAGGGTACCAACATGAAACCGACAGCGAAGTCAGAATAATTACCCACATCACAGAAGGTGGCCAATACGGAATAGAAAAAGGCTACTGTTTGCTAAGCATGGCCAAGCCTAACCAAGTGGAGGTGCGAACACTATGAACACACTAAAACAAGTGCGGCGTACGATCTTATCAATCTGTCAGTATCGCTATGCGATTTTATGGACACACCAATCATTGAAAGAAGATTTAAGTTTATTAATAGCAGGTTGTCTATTGTCTACAAGATAGGAAAGCAGTTTTCCCCATTCTGTATCTAAGTTAAGGAAAAAGTGATTATGTTCATCACCATATGTTGACCCTAGAAATTCGATTTCTTCCATTAAGTGGGAGTACTCTTGATGATAGCCGACATCGTGAGCGTATTCTTTTAAATTACAGGCATCTTGAAATGTTGTCCAACTACGACCTTCTGACATCATTACGTTTAGAACTTCTAGAGATTCATCATATATGATCCATTCGAAGTTCTTACGTTTAAAAAGTGCCCAAAAATGAAAGTCACTAGTTACGGAGCCAGATGGTTTGGTTAGCGGGTCTTCAGAGTATTGACCCTTAAAGTATAAGATTTTCATATCGTCACCATTAATTAAACTTTAATTAATGGTGACTGAAATAGAGACAAAGAACTCTTGGTATTCCACGAGATTGTCGTTTTTATCTATTAAGTTGAGAGGGCATTAGAAAACCAATGCCCGTATTTAGATTGGCTAAGCCACCTTGGGCAACGCCTTGTCTAAATCGTCTTGAAGTTGTTCTAGGTGCTCAGCGATTACATGCTGAGCTTCCTCGGGGAGGGCTGCAATGTCCTCAAGTGTTACTTGCTTGAGGTCGTGCAAAAGCAAAATGAAATGTTCCATGATCGTCTCCTTGATCGGTTAATACCCATTCCTTGGGTACCCAAAAGAGTAGAACGAACTGTATGAAAAGTAAACAGAGGAATCAAAGCTTGAATATCAAGAAAACTAAGACTACCATTCAAGGGCGCTGGCAAAATCCAGCGTCGGGATTGAGACCCCGTTTTACAACAGCGGCCTAGAACACGCTCCGCGTGTTTTTTTGTGGCCGAAATCCGCCTGTTATGGTGGGTCTTTGTTTGGGCAGCATTCGTGCTGGCCGTTACCTGTTGGCGGTAGTCTCAACCTGAACTCAGATCCACCACCTTAATTGAGATTGAGACCTTGGTTTTGGTGGTTAACAACAGGAGGCCAAAGATGGCTCATTTAATTATCGCTTCTAAAGATATCCGTATACTCGACGGACTGTATTCCCTTAATGATCTGCATAAAGCGGCTGGTGCTGAAAGTAAGCATCGCCCAAATTACTTTCTAAACAATCAACAAACAAAAGAGTTGTTAGCTGAAATTGAAATAGCCGGAATTCCGGCTATTAAAGCTAAACAAGGAATCGGAACTTATGTCTGCAAAGAACTGGTCTACGCTTACGCTATGTGGATCAGCCCCAAATTCCACCTTCACGTCATTCGCGCCTTTGACCAGATAACAAACCAACAGCCCACAGCAACCAACCTAAACCTAGACAACGTTATCTCAGACTTACCCATTGGCACACGCTGCCTACTGTATGTGGACGAATCAGGCACACACATGATGCCCATACACAACAAATCTCTAGTCAACATAGAAACCGTCCGACACATCCAACGAGACGCCAAGCTGCTCAAAAACGCAGTGGACGACTTCCGCCACCGACTCATGGCCCTATCAGGTGAATACAGCTTAGAGAAACTGAAACAACCCTTGCTATAAAACGAAAAACGCCCCAGTGATGGGGCGTTTTGGTTATTGATAAACAGTAGAAAATAAGTCTGTGAGTATATTTAACTTGTCTTGCATGAATAATGATAAACAAGCTATTAATGAAATTATCTTAGGGGCTTGTATGTCTAGTGTTTCACGATGATTTATTACCATATCTAAAGAAACTCTAATATCGATGTATAAGAATACTAAGTACTTTTTAAAGCCAACATTTGTAAGAACACTATAGCGTTGGTTTTTTACTTTTGATTCGTTATTATTGAACTGATAATCAACATCGATATAACGAAGTAGTAGGTACTTTGAGATGAATCGAATCTCCTTTATCGATATCTCTTCATTGTCTGAGGTAACTCTATTTATCTCTAATAAGATACCATCTAACATACCTCGTTGTGATTTATCTATGTTGGTTGTAAGTATTCTTTGATCCTTTGATAGTCTATGGTATTTTATCATTCTAAGTGTTTTTATATAGGGAGACGAGTAATTTTGGTATCTCACATAACAAAACACATTTGAAATAAACAGTAAGGCCATTAGACCCTCAGGGTTTAGAAAATCTATTTTAAATAAGAAGGTGTTAGCTTCTTTTATTGTAGCAGCTGATAGTGTTAGAGCCAACGTAACTAATGCTACATATATGACCATTTGTCTCTTGGATTTTAGGCCTTTGTCATCATCAAGCTCTTTGTGGAATTCCTTTATTTCATCCTCTATTTTCATCTTGTAATCCTGTTTAAAAACGAAGTGACTTTATCTTGAAGAAGGTTCGGTGATATATCAAATTGGATTAAAATGGCACAAAGTACTGCTAGACAGAGCAAAAAATACGGTAATAAGTACTCAATGCTATCTTCTGATGTACGAATAAATGAAAACCATGCTCTTACTTTGATGAAAGGTAGTTCTTTAACGATATTTAATGGTATTAAAAAATGCTTATCTTCAAGGCCTGGAAGATGATTAAAACTGTATTTAGCAATACATTGGATTTTATTTGAAAATATGCCTTCAACTTGATTAAAAACTTCAATGTTATATTGATGACTTGGATTATTTATCCTGGATTGGCTTTTGTTTCGTTTCTCAGCTTGTTTTTCAGCATATTCTTCTCTGTAAATTTTAGTTGCTTTTTCTTTTATTTTTTCTTTTAAAATATTTTTTTTAATAAAAATATTTGAAATTTTGTCTGATTGAATTTTCTTGATAGGTTTGATCACTTTTTCTGAAAAGTTACTCTTTGAACTCAGGTAGAACCTCCAACCGAAGTAAGCTAACAGTACCCAAGATACTGTTGTTAAAGGTGAGGAGTTGTGTATTTCATAGCTAATAAATTGCAACCTAATTTGGTCATCACCGGTGGGTGTTAGGTCTAGCAGCCAATACAGTATGAAAAATATCGAGATGGTCTTGAGATTCCTTGAGTGGTTGCTTGAATCTGTCATTTGAGCTTATCCATTTAATTTGTGTCTAATATAGATCAGTCTTGATCGCGTGACACGTCACAAAATTTGAATGTAACAGCACTACTTGATCGAGATGAACATAGTAACGAGAGGGTTTTCGTCTTCAGGGTCTTGAGCTACAGCCAGAGTTTGAAAGCCTTGGCTTTCATAAAGACGGATTAACCTTTCGTTATTTTCGCACTCTAAAATAATAACTCGCCCACCAATTAAAGCTTGAGCCTGTTTAATAACAACATACACATCGGCTAGAATTTTCTCTAAATCAATAGGGTTATCTGGTATGGATTTGTTTTTGCCGATTTGGCCTATTAGATAGGTGCTGACAGTATTTTTTTTGGCCTTGAGCTTTCTTGCTCTGCTTTTAGAGGTGTCAGGATGTATCTTGATGTCTTTGAAGGTGACGGTAAAGTAGGCCAGTAACAAGCCGTTGTCATCTAAAATAAGGTGTGTGTTGCCTGTGCCTTCTTGTTCAAAGCGAATGGCTTTGTTTAATAAAAAGTCTTGGACGTCGTCATTTGGTGGGCAAGTAAAATCAGCAAAAAGAGCAAGTGCAATTTCTTGCCCTGTGGTAGGATCGGCTAGGATTTCTGAGAGAGATTGAAGCGTCGTGCTAATAGCTGTAATCCTTTTTTGCTTTCTGCTTTCAGGTCTTTGTCTTCAACATCCACTAAGCGTGGTTGTGCAACAGCCTTCATAAAGCGTTTTGAAGATTCTCTATCCTTTATGACAAAGCTTTTGTCGAATGATGTAGTAGCCATTTGAAACTCACTTCCCGAATTGGGATTTATCAAATTTAATACATAGTATATTACTAATACAGGTATGCTTTCTAATTGAATAACCTAATGGCTTTGATTCGTTTGATATATCTTTGTCTATCTTTGTCTAATTCTTTCTATTTTTATCTGTGTATAGGAGGGTAGTCTTAAACATCTATTTGTTCAATATCCCCAACCCCAAAATTACTAACAAGCACCTGACTCAGCTCTGGCCCTGCCAACCTCACCAAAAAGGGTCTAACACACGGATCATCAATCAAACCAGCCAGTTTAAATGATTGCGCCATTTGCCTATGGGTGTCGTACATGCTTTGCACCATGGCCACTTCGTTACTGATCATGCCAAGCATGGTGGTTAAGTTGCTGCCTAGTTCGGCGGTGACTCTATCCAACAAGTCTTCAAAGTCGGCTTTACCCATAGTGCCTGAATCAAAGTCCGTTATCCCTTGGTCCAGTTCATTCAAAATGTCGCTCGATGCGGCGAGCAAGTCATCCGTGGCGCCGGCGGCGGTGCCCATGATGGTGTTGATGTTGGCACAACTGTCTGGCACATCATTCAAATAACTGTCTACAGACTTCACCGCACTGGCCACTTGCAAGTCGTCCAATAAAGAATCCAATCGTGTTTGTACGTGGGCGTTTAGCGTGTTGGCTCCCGTACCGTAATTGAGCAGGGCATTTTGACAGTTGGTGACTTTCGTGGCATCGGGTAGCGTAGGGTTAACAATCGTTTCCCCTTCCGCAGGTAAATATTTATCAAGCCGCGTGCGTAAGGTTCCGCACTGGCTATTGGTCGCGGTGGCCTTGCTCATGGTCACACTTTCAAATGGGCTACCTGCGGCAAACGCATTAAATGCCCCTTTGCTGAAATCTAAGCTCATGAGATGTTCTCCTTGCTGCCTGTCAGCCAACGAGGCTCTTTAAAGCCGATTTTGGCGCGGGTTAGGAATTGGTCATTCAGTTCTTGCCAAATCGCTTGCTTGGGAATGGTTTCACAATCGTAGTACACCTCACGCACGTTCTTTAAGTCGCCATGGCCTGCGGCATTGTTTGCCATAATGCTGGCAAGCCCAGCGGGTACCCGGTGCATGTTAAGAATGTCTTGCTGGGTGACTTCTTTGATCTTGTCGTATTCATCCCGGTTGCCGAAATCCCCAACGGGGAGCAGCTGAACACGGTCTTTTGTGTAGCCAGGTTTGCCCGAAATGGTGGATTCCATGTTGAGGAAGAGTGAACGGTGGTTGCCTGGTCCTTTTGATTGGACAATGGCTTGTTCTATGTCGTCGGCCTTATCATCGTCCAAATCAAACGTGACTAGGATATAGCCCGAATGAGCGCCATTCAGGTAATACTTACGGCGGAAAAGGGTGGCGGCTTCACCAAGTAAAATACTGTGTATGCCTGCAAAGTAGGTTGGCACACCATAAATGGCTTGGCGAATGTCACCGCCGTTTAGATGGATTATGTCGCTGGCAGGGTATTCAAGAAAGCTACCATCGGATTGCAGCAAAAAATAGTTGTCGTCGGTGCCGACTCGCACATTAATGGCAGGGAGGCGAACGTAACGATTAATGCCGCCTAGCCAATTTCGGATCGCTAGAAAATAGGCATTGTCGAACACTTCAAAGTCTTTAAAGGCTCCCCTAAATTCTGCTCGAGCAATCATAGGGTTATCTTGCACGCTGGCCAAGAGTTGGTTTTGTTTAAACTCCAGCACACTGGCGTGGGTACCATTGGCATACAGGGTTTTGGCGAGTCCCGCTAAGCTCACCGGTGGTAGGTACCAATAGCCATTCATATCGGCAAAAATGCCGAGATAATCGCTAATTTGGTTGCCTAGCACCGGTTCTGGGTCCCCAAAGCTAAAAGCGCGAGTTTTGCTCTTTTTCTTTTGGGGCATGAGTTCACCGCTCATAACGCTGGTATACAGACGGTCTACTCGTTGGCGTGGTTTTGTTGTGTTCATCTTATTGTCCTTTATCCCATTGCAACCCGTGTTTTACTGATTTTCTTTCCGGGCTTTTTCGATTTAACAAACTGTCTTTCGGCTTGCATGGCGTGAAACACGGCCCACGCTAAGTCGGCATGGCCTGTACTGCTATTGCGTGCGGCACCATAGGTGATGGAGCCATTTGGTGTGGTGATTTGGTGAATCATCATGAGCGACTGAGAAAGCTCTTTGTTGCCCATGTCGTATTCAAAACGGCCACCGTCGATAAGGCGTTTACCCCTTGTGACTAGGTCGGTTTTTTCGGACACTGAATAGAAAATAGGGACGACATGCTTGAGCTTTAAATCCAAGCAGCATTGGAAGGTGTCGTGACCTATGCCGGTCACATCGATACCACACCAAACCACATTGAAGCGTTCGTATATCTCGGCAATTCGTGAGGCTTGGTATTCTGAGGTGATGCCTTTGAATTGATGCGTTTCAATGACGCGCCATTTCTCGGCCAGTGTGCGGGGGATTTCCAGTACCACCAAAGCGGCATTGTCTCGCACTCGGCTTGGGTCATAGCCAATGGCAACAGGGCGAAGGAATACAGGGTTGTCGCCATCAAAATCCACGTCTTTCCATTTGCTGAATGCATCGACCATGCATTTCTGTAATGTGCTAAATGGAAACACGCTTTCGTTGTCGTCCACGAATTTACAACCAAATAGGTTTTCGTAGTCGGCTTTGCTGTATTCGGCTTTGAGTTCGTCAATGTCGAATAGATCACAACCCATACGCTCGGCATCTTCCACGGTCACTAGATGACGCCATATTTTGTCGCCGCCAAGTGAGCCTTGTTTTAAGGTGGCGTCAGTTAGGTCTACCTCAACTTTGCGTGAGCGATTTTTATTGAATTTCTCACCGCTCCAATGTTCATAAGCGGGGTGCTGCAAGCTGGATGGGGTAGAGAAGTAAGTACGTCGCCATTTCTTATGGGCAGCCATACCGGACGCCAGCTTTTGCAACTTGGCGTAACCGTGAATCCAAAACACTTCGTCAACATACAAATGGCCGTGGTAGCCCTGTGCTGTGCTGGAATTGGTTGATAAGAAATACAGTGTGGCCCACGTTTTCCCGTCTTTGGTTAGCTCGATGGAATCTTGGCCTTTTAGCTCAATCTCAAAGGTGTTGCGTGCAAAGGCTTGAATATACGCTTTGAAAATTCGTGCCTGGTCTTTTGAGGCGGATAGAAAGACTTGGTTTTCACCGTTCTTGCATGCGTCCTCGAATGCTTCCCATGCAAAGTAGTAAGTCGCACCGATTTGGCGTGATTTCAGTATGAAGCGGTTACGGCGTAAGTCAGGATCATGCGCAACCGCTCGCCAAAGCTTTTGATATTCAAATAGGTTTTCAGCCGCCCATGTATCGAATTTAGATAGGTCTATATTGCTAATGTCATTCTTGGGCGAGGCTTTCTTTTTACCGCGTCGATTACTGCGGCGTTCTGCACCGGCGACTGCATCGGGTCGGCCTTCTTTTAGTGCTTGGGCTTCGGCCATGATCTTTTCGGCTTTGGCTAGGTCTTGTCGCAAAGTGCCATAGGTGCGACACAGCTCATTTAACTCTTGGATTTCTTCTTTAGTCTTATTTTCTCGGTTAGTTAACGTGCTAATGCGGCGAGTGATTTCGATTTCTGCCGTGTCGAAGGCGAGCAGTTCTTTCCAGTTAAATTTCTCAATCCAGCCATAAATGGTTCGTTCTGAAACATTCAGGCGAGCCGAAATCTCCGCGGGTTTGTGAGCGCGGATATACAGCAGTCTTGCATATTCAATAACGTCTTGAGAGTGTGCCATGGCGCCATATTAGCTGCCATGAAAGCCAGCAATAACGCTAATAAATACAAGACGTTGTGATAATGGCGTTATCGCAATTTTTCGGATTTTAGCCGCTGGATTGGTCGTGTCTGGCTGCTTATCGTTGCAATCACAGAGTGTTTTAACTGAGTGATAGGAACGGGAAAAGGACGAAAAATGGCAAAGTCTTCTAAGTGGTTCAAAGTGGCAACGTCTGGGCCCACTGTCGATGGTCGTGAGATCAAAGAGCAGTGGATTAAAGACATGGCCGAAACTTATGACACGGACGAATACACCGCCAACATCTTTCAAGATCACTGGTCATGGTATGGCAACTACGGTCGCGTCACGGCACTAAAAGCTGAAAAAGACGGTAAGGGCCGTTTATGTCTGTTTGCTCAAGTAGAAGCCAACAAGCTGTTACTAAAACTGAATGAAGCAGGCCAGAAGCTTTTTACCTCCATTCGCGTGATCGAAGACTTCGCCAAAACTGGCAAAGCCTACCTAATGCATCTCGCCATTACCGACGAGCCCGCCAGCCTTGGTACACAGCAACTTTCCTTTAGTCAAAACGGCGAACACTCCCAAATTTTTGTAAATGAAGAAAGCCAAACGCTGAGCTTTGACAGCCAACCTTCAGATGAAGAGTTGGAAGCTGAGGTCATAACGCGTCCGAGCCTTCTTCAGCGTTTATTCAAACTATCCCCAGCACAGGAAGATGAACCCATGACAGAAGCAGAAAAAGCCGCTTTCGAAAAGCTGCAAAACGAATTGACTGAGTTTAAAACCCAGCTTGACGCACTCACGCCAAAAGATGAGCCAGTGGATGATGAAGTGCCAAACGAATTCGCAGCCGAAATCAAAGCGCTAACAGACAAAATCACGGCGCTTGAAGACGAAAAGAAGGCATTTTCGGAGCAAGCAGAAGCACTAAAAAACCTAACGGAAAGCTTCGCAACACTACAAGACGACTTTGCCAAAGCGATGAAAGATAAAACAGAAGCCCCGCCAAAAGGTACGGGGGAAACAGAAACCACATTTGAGATCGTTTAAGCGGTCAATCATTGGGTAAGCGTCTGGGGAGCCGCTAAAAGAGAATCTTAAATAGGAAATGAAAATGGCTAAAACATTGCTATCTCCACAAGGTAAAACCCGCTTAAAGGCGTATCTGAATCAGGTGTACGCAGCGGTCAACGCGGCCGTTGGCGAAGAGTTTGAAGTAGAACCGTCTGTTCAACAACGTCTTTATGAAAAAGCGGCCGAGCATGGCGCGTGGTTCTTAAAGTTGATCAACGTTGAAACGGTAGCGCAAATCAAAGGCGAAAAAGTTGGGTTGGCGGTTTCAGGGTTGCTAACCAAACGAACCAATACGGATAACAATGACCGTAAAACGTCCAGCGTTGTCAGCGAAAGTAAGTCTGGCTATGAGTGTCAGTTTACCGAAGTGGATGTGCATATCACGTACAGCAAGCTCGACAAATGGCGCAACCGTACACCGCAACAATACGCAGAGTTGTATTCCAGTATTTATCGCAAGGCCATGACGGATGATCGTATCCGAATTGGTTGGCATGGTACGTCCATTGCGGCTGAAACTAATCCAGAAGAGAACCCGAATGGCGAAGACGTCAACAAAGGTTGGATTCAAAAAGTGCGTGATGAAGCGGCAGAGCAAATTGATGAAGACGGTTTGACCTTTGGGCATGTGGATGCGGACATGCGCAACTTAGACGTGGTTGTGGAATCAGCTAAGCAGATGATTCCAGAACACTTGCGTGATGATTCCCAATTAATGGCTTTTGTGTCCTCTGATTTGATGGCGGATTATCGCTTGAACAGTTTGGCCGCGAATGGTGATCAAGCCTCAGAAAAAGTTCTGGTAAACGACAACAAAGTGATGGCGGTATTTGCTGGACTAAAAGCGGTTACACCACCTTTCTTCCCTTCCGGTACCGTGATCGTGACTTATCCAGAAAACCTTTCCATTTACCTGCAAGAAGGGTCGTTGCGTCGTCATATCAAAGACAACCCAACGCGAAGCCGAGTGGAAGATTACAACTCTGAAAACGTGGATTACATCGTCGAAGAGCCTGAAGCCATTGGCATCATTACCAATGTTACCCAATACGAAGAAGCAGAAGCAGAAGCCGAAGCCGAATAACACGTTTTGGTTTAACAAATGGCATTCGATTTAAAGCGAGTGCCATTGATTAAACCCATACAAATGGAAACCAGCATGAACTTGATTAAAAAACGCCAGATGGATCGATTGGCGAAGTTGAACAAACAAAAGGGCGCGCATAAAAGTGAGGCCAAAGGTGGTAATGCTAAGCCAAAAGCTGCGTCGAAACTTCGCAAAAACATGCAAAAGAAAGCTGAAGTAAAAGTGGTCGATACACCAGCCGATTCGTCGGGCAGTGACGGTTCAGAAGCTGATCTAAACAACTTAAAAGACGATGTCAGCGACCTTGAAAACCGTGTTGACGATGCTGAATCCGAAATCCAAGCCATTAAAGAAATGCTGGATGATGAATCGGATTTTGTGGGGAACCCTGAGCTGGAAACCCACAAGCAAATGTTGGTTGGTCTGATGGATGAAGTAACCAGTGTGGAAGACATTGAAGAGCGAGCGCCATACAAGGCGGAAGCAATTAAACGCTTGGAAGATTTTGTAAACGGCTTTGTTTCATCCGGTGCACGTTATCCAAACATTGTCGCGGTGTGGGTGATGATCTGGCTGTTTGACTTGAAAGACATTGGCCGCGCTATGCCACTGGCACTTCATTTGGTTTCACAAAAAATTCAGCTAATGCCTGGTCGTTTCAACTCGAACATTGCCACCTTTGTTTGTGATCAGGTGTATGACTGGGCCAAGGCTCAGTTAGACGCTCACAAGTCATCGGGGCCATACCTTGAGCAATTAATGGAAGCCATGGAAGCCGAGAAGTGGGAATTGAACAAAGTCGTCAAAGGGAAGATGTACGTCATCTACGGTAAGCATTTAGACGCCTTAGCAGAATATGAACCAGCGCTTAATGCTTATGAAACCGCAATGGACATTAACCCACATGCGGGTGCCAAAAAGCGCATTCGTGAGTTACAGGCAAAGTTAAAAGTATAACGACTCCCCGCGAGACATCGCCAGTGGTGGCGGTTTGGCTGCTAGTCAACCAATACCAAAACCACTTGGTCGGTGTTTTTAACAAATTGGAGCTTGAGTGTGAGTTTAAACGGTAAAGCAGATAGCAGCGCAACAGATACCGAAATCGAAAACCCAAATGGGTTCTTTCCAGATATGAGTGTGCGCGCATTTATTGAAACCTATCGCTTACCGGATGAATACGACGAGGCCCCAATGGTATTTGAGTTGAACAATGCCATTAGGCATGTGAATGACGAGTTATTGGACTTTGTGTTGATTTTGCAAAGCGTGAAAGACGCGGAGAGTTTAGCTGAAGTGAATGCCGAATTGGTACCAGCATACAAAGCGGCTGTGATGGGGTGGGCACGTTCAGCACTGATTAAATACTTTGAGACGGTTGGACGAAAAGCGGCTGCGGAAATTCAGGGAGAGCGTAACGAGATCATTGTGACGGAATGGAAAGGAGATGCCCAACGCAACATAGATTGGATTGCTAAGCGCCTTCTACTGATTGCGGAAGCGCATGGTGCTGTGCCGAAACGCCGCAAGTATGCCGATGGTTTTAGGGCATCAATATTATGAAAAAAATGGCCGCTCTAAGAGCGTTTTTAGAATCAACCCATTGTTTTCGAAATGAGCAATTCGACGCTTGGGTGGAAGAGTTAGAGCAAACCACGCGTGGCCGTTTCGATGGTAACAGCGTGCTGCTCTACACCATGGAATACAGAGCGGTGTTTTCGATTGAGCGTTTTGCCTACACAAAATATCCGATTGAGGTTTTGCATACTCGCTTGATTACCTGGTTAGCGGATAACGATGACCGCAATGCCATGAAAGAGCCAGAACCAAAAGTGGTGTTCGATGTGTTGGATAACAGTACAGCAGATGTTGAGATTACGTTGATGTTTGAAGAAGACGTGTACATCTCACCCAGTGAGCAGGGAAACATTGAATACAACGGCCAGAAATGGGCGCTGGTCCATTCTGCTCATGATGTGGCTGAGTCGTTTGATTTGATGGGCGTTAATGAATAGCAGCGGTCTACAAGCATTCTGGCGTGGCGAACATGCCATTAATGCGGAATTGCAGATGTTGAGATTACCAAGACACAGAAAAAAGCGTGCCCTTGCTCAAATGGGACGTGAAGTAAAAAAGCAGTCCAGAAAGAACGTAAAGAATCAAAGTAGCACGCAAGGCAAAAGGTTTAAGCAAAGGCGTAAACCCAGAACACGCAAAGGGTTGATGTTAAGTGGCTTGGTAAAGGGCGCGAATATTCGTCAAAGAACGAAAGGGAACGCCATCACCGTTGGGTTTAAAAATGCGCAAATGGGCCGAGTAGCCAATGAGCACCAAGAAGGCATTACACGAACCTTTAATGCCAGAAAGATGAGCGAACAACAAAAAGCGGATTGGCGAACTGAGCCAGCAAGTATGGCACAAGCAAATGCCATTATGCGGTTTGGGTACCGTTGGCGAGAGCGAGATAAGGATGGCAAACGAAAGAAAATTAGCCGTCGATACATCGTTGAGAATCTAACGAAGTGGCAAGCGCTCGGACTTTTAAACGAACTAAAGCATGGCAAGGGTGGAAGAAAAGGCGGAGTAAAAAGCTGGCAAACCGTATTGCCGTCCCGCGAGTTCTTTTCCAACGACACGCAATGGGTAAAACAAATGGCGCATGACGTCATGAAAGCAGAACTAAGCAGAGGCAAATAACATGGCATTAGGCAGCGTTAGCGTTAGCAGTCAGGACAATGGAAACGGCGATTTTACTAGCGCTGAGAACCAATTTTTATTCATCGGGTTGGCCGGGAAAAACGCGGGGACGGTTCAGTACATCGACCAAACAACTGATTTAGACGATGTGCTAGGCGTGAATGCCAGCAAGCTTAAAACGACCATTCAAAAGGCAAGACAGAATGCCGGCACAAACTGGACGGCCATTGCCATGCCAGTGGGTACCGCTGGTGAATGGCAAACGGCGTTCGATTCCGCTATGGCCAACAACTTAGTTTGTGAAGCGGTTGTGGTGACAGACCCAGTGACGACACAAGAAGACTTAGACGCCATGAATGTGGCAGTGGTGAGCGCGGAAAATCAGTATGGCCGTTATTTGCACTGGTTTGCTGTGACATCGGAGATGGATGCTTCAACAGTATGGGCAGATTTCATTGCCAGCTTTGACGAACTGCAAGACGGCGTAGCAGCGCCATCTTTGTCTTTGGTACCAGAAGTGTTTTCAGGCTGGTTGGGTACTTACTGTGGCCGTTTGTGCCATGAAGACCAATCCATTGCGGATTCGCCAATGCGTGTGGCCAGTGGTGCCATTGTGGGCTTATCCACGTTACCAGTGGATAAAGACGGTATTACTTTCAATATGAGTCATGCCAAAGCACTGAACGATGCCCGCGGCACTGTGCCGCAAGTGTATGCCGATTATGACGGTATCTATTGCAGCGATGGTATGACGCTCGCCCCTGAAGCCAGTGATTTTGCAGTGATTGAAAATTGCCGTGTGGTGAATGTGTGTAAGCGAGAAGTGCGCATTCTAGGCATTAAGAAGATTGCGGATCGTGCTTTGAACAATACACCCACTTCGGTTGCTGCTCATGAAGCCTATTTTATGCGCCCACTGATTAATCGAAGTAAGTCCAGTTTGGTTGGAAAAAATACGGTGCCAGGTGATGTAAAGCCACCACAAGACGGTGATGTCGCTATCACTTGGAAAAGCAGAACAAACGTAGAGGTGGGACTGTTGATTCGACCATATAACAGCCCTAAAGCCATTGCTGCGACAGTGGCATTAGAACTAAGCAATGAGGTGTAGAAATGCCACATCATATTTCTGGAATGGATGTAAACGTGTCGTTGGGTACGTCATTGATCAATGTAAAGCAGTTTACGCTCAACATTGAAGACGGTGTCAAAGCGGTAACGACCCGAGGCGTTCCGCATGGCCATGTAAACGGCACATTAGCGGCCAGCGGTGAAATCACGTTGGATACTGAAAACTTTAACCGTGTGATTGAAGAGGCTCGCAAGGTGGGGTCGGTGCAGCAGCTAGGCACCTTTGACATCATCGGGCTTGGTAAGACGGTCGATCAATCATTAAAGACAGCGGCTTACGGCTGTAAGTTGAGCATTAGCAAGTTGTTAGATGCTAGCGGTGATGGCGGCGACAAACTGGAACACACCATTCCGTACACGGTAACTGATTCGCGCTTTGTTGAAATCAACGGTGTGCCTTATGCGGATCAAAACTTCATCGAGACGTTGGGGCTGTAGATGAAGATTAAATATCTTGTTGTCCACTGTTCTGATACGCCGAATGGCCGAGAGACAGCGGCGGAAGACATTCATCGTTGGCACTTGGAGCGTGGTTGGGATGGGATTGGTTATCACGCAGTCATCAAGCTAGATGGTGACATCGAAGCGGGTCGACCAGTGTATTGGCAGGGCGCTCATGCTGATCCATACAACCATGAATCATTGGGTGTCTGCTTAGTGGGTCGAGACAAATTTACTGACGAGCAAATGCGCTCACTAGAAGGTTTGTTTTTGGCCTTACACGCTGAATACCCAAAGGCGCAGATCGTTGGCCATTGCGATTTAAACACACACAAAACCTGCCCGAATTTCGATGTGAAAGCGTGGTGGGCAGAGGTGAAAAAACGGAGTCTGGATTGATGGGGATTTTAGGCGGTTTGAAAAGCTTATTTACAGGTGAAAGCGGCATTGTGTCATCGATTGCAGGATTGGTAAAAGACTACTTTCCACCGGATTTATCGCCAGATAAAAAAGCGGAGTTGGAAGAAAAGCTTCGTGAATTTCAACTGCAAGCACAAAGGCAAGTAGATGACGCAACAAGTGAAGCCGAGAAAAATTTAACTCAACGAATTGCAGAGTTAGAAGGCACGGCGAGCGATTTAAAAGCCATTCCGTTTTTTGGTCCGGTAATGATTTTCTTGCGTGGATTGCAGCGCCCTGTATGGGGCTTTGCCACCTTATACATGGACTTTTTGTGGTTTGCAGAGTGGACAACATTGTCGCAAAAGCAAGAAAGCGCATTGATGGTAATAAACGTGTTAGTGCTTGGCTTTTTGTTTGGTGAGCGTGCGATTAAAAATGTGATGCCGCTTATGACTAAGTTTTTTGAAGTCAAAAAAGGGTAGGTGTTTATGGAGCTGTCACAAGCAGAACTGACCATCGTTATGTTTATTTTGTCGGCTGTAGTCGGTGGCTTGGGCGGCTTCTTGGCATTTTTATTCAATCGAATTTCTGCAAATGAACGCGGCCTGATGCAGCACAAGATAGATGCAGCGGAAAAGTATGCTCATAAAAATGAGATTAATGATCTGGCCGGAAGGCTGGAACGGAAAATTGAAGACCTTTTTAAGCAGGTCTATGACGCTAAAAAATAGGGGAAAGGTATGTCTGAAGCACAAGTGATCGTGGTAACGATTGGAACAGAGAACTTTGAATTCACGGTGACCAACCGAGAGTACAACAAGTTTGTAGATTCGATGGCGGGCGGCAAAGTGACAATGGGAGCTTATAACTTATTGTCCAACACGGTTAAGCAAGAGCAGCACGCGACCCTAAAAAGCATGTTGGTCGATGGCAACAACAATCCAAAGTCTACTTTGGTTATGGAGGCCGTGGGAGTCATTACCGAAGACTTTACCAGCGATTTACCAAAAGTGGTAAAGACGCGAGCGAGTTCTGCAAATTCATCGAAAGAAACGGATTTGAGCAACTCGTAACACTCAGAATGCGCCATCTACCACATGCTGATGATTCGTTTGAAAACTTAGGTCGAGCACTGTGGTTAGAAGGGCGTGAATTGGAAAGAAACACGGCAGCCATAACAAATGGCATTAATAAGGCTTTTTCAGGGTAGGTGACAAATGGCGCGAGGGTTAGACAGATTGATGCTGACAATCGGTTTATTGGATCGCATTACTGCGCCCATGAAAGGCATTCAACGCACCATCAAAAATGTAACGGATAACTCCCGCAAAGCGTTTATGAATACTGCAGCGGGGGTGACTGCATTAATTGCAGCATCAACCTCTTTTGCTTCCACGGTCAACCCGGCAAATGACATGAACAACGCGCTGAATGAAGTGCGTTCGTTGGAAGTGGCAGATCAAACACTAGCTCGGCTTAATCAAGCTGGGCTCAAATATTCGATTGAGTTTGGTGATCAAGCAGCCGGTTATGTTCGCTCGGCATACGATATTCAATCGGCCATTGATGGCTTGGTGGATAACGATTTGCCGCGGTTCACTACAGCGGCGGGTACGTTGGCAAAAGCCACAAAGGCAAATGTAACCGACATTACCAGTTACTTTGGTTCTATGTATGGCATCTTCAAGCGCCAAGCCAATGAAATGGGCAAGGGCACTTGGGTAGAGATGTTGGCTGGGCAAACTGCGAAAGCAGTGCAAATGTTTAAAACAACGGGGCCAGAAATGTCGGCCGCGTTCGAATCCATTGGAGCGGATGCCGCCACGATGGGGGTAAAACTTCATGAGCAAATGGCGGTATTGGGCACCTTGCAAGCCACCATGAGTGGTTCTGAATCCGGTACAAAATACGGCGCTTTCTTGGAAGGGTTAGCCAATGCTCAGGGTAAGTTGGGTTTGAGTTTTACTGACGAAAGCGGTCAGTTACTTCCGATTGTTGAAATCCTTGAAATGATTAACACCAAAACCAAAGGGCTAAATGCATTAGAAGTGCAAGATGTACTTAGTGACGCGTTTGGCTCCGATCAGGCGGTGTCATTCATTAAGTTAATGTCGAATGACATTGGCAAGCTTAGCAGCGATATAGACAAGCTAGGCAACATAACCAGCATGCAAAAAGCCATTGATATGGCTAAGGCTATGCGTGATCCGTTTGCTCAGGTGGCCGCTGGTATTCGAGGTGTGTCTATTGCGGTTTGGCAAAAGGCATTACCGGCTATTAATCCATTTATTGATTCCATTACAAGCGCCACTTTGGTGATTGTGGAATGGACAGATAAATACCCGCATTTAACTAAAGCCATTGGTTTAGCGGCAACTGCATTTATTGCCTTTGTTGCTATTGCTGGATTGATGAGTATTGCAATTGGCTTGGCCCGTTATGCCATGGTAGGGCTGACGATGCGCTTTATCATCGTTAAGCCCATCGTTTGGGGCGCGCAATTAGTGATGAAGGCATGGACAGCCTCACTGTGGTTAGCAAGAACAGCCTTATTGGCTTACGTGCTTTATGGCCCTGCGTTGGCCGGTGTTTTTATGTCTATGAAGACGGGAATACTAACAAGCTTACCAGCCATTTGGGCGTTTACGGCGGCACTATTGGCTAACCCACTAACTTGGATTGTCGTGGGTGTTGTCGCATTGATTGCCGCGCTGGTCGCTTTGGTTGTTTATTGGGATGACGTAACTGCAGCGGTTAAGCGTTTCTTTTCTGGTATGTCGGCATTGGCTAATACTGCGATATTTGAGCCCATTCAACAGTGGTGGGGAGACTTTCAAGTCTGGCTTGGTTCAGTGTCGTTCATGCCTGAATGGGACTTACGAATTGATTTGTTCGAATCCATTAAGCAGTGGTGGGTCGATTTTAAAAACTGGCTAAACACCCTTGATCCGTTCGCCTTTCTTGGTGACAAGGTAGATTGGCTGAAACAAAAACTCAGTTGGATACCGGGTATTGATGTTGAAAACAGTACCTCACAAGAGGTGGTGTCGAAAGCCGTTAGTCATTCTGAAACAGTAAACAGCATGGTGTCTCTGCCAGGGTCTGGTTCTAGCCAAAGCAGTGGGGACTCTGGTGGGTTGTTTCAATCCATTAGCAATATGTTTGGCGGCTCTAAGAAGTCGGTTCAAGTGGAAAAGATAGAAGTAAACAACCATGGCCAAGGCGTGCGCGGTGACGAGCTTATGTATCAATTGGAAATGGAAGCGGGCTAATGGCGAGCATTGATTTATTAATCAGAGATGATGATTTGGATTTGTCCGCTATTGGCGAGCCACGTTTGGTATCGGGTGGGGATTGTGTCGCACAAGACTTGCGCCACATGATTCGTGAAAAAGCCTATGCATTCAAAATGATTGGTGAACGCAACCCAACAACCATTTCCGCGCTATGCACAGACATTGAAATAGAAATGGAGAATGACGAGCGCGTTTATCCAGGTACGGCCAGTGTTGCATTAAATGGTGAGTCGTTAATGTGCGAAGCGCAAACCGTATCCGGTGAACGCATTACGGTGACGGTATGACAGCAGACTTTGAGCAGGTATTGGTTGATAACGGAGTACCCACAACGGAACAGGCCATAACGGCAGAGTTTCGAACGGTTCTTTCTGAGTCTGGGTCGACCATTGCTAACAACTCTGATTATTCACCGTTTTGGCGGCTTATTTCTGCGATAGCCACTAAGCCTGTGCAGTCGCTTGTGCAATTACTCATTAAAAATGTCATGCCGCAGTTTTTCTTAAAAACAGTGGGTGAATCCTTTATTGAACTATGGGGAGATAGTTACAACTGCCCACGTAAGCAAGCCCAGTTTTTGAAAGGCCGCGTCGTATTTACGCGAAGTAATACGGCGGGAGCTTTCAATGTTCCGGCTGGTACCGTGATTTATACCGATTTAATCAATAACACCATTTACAGGGTGATGACCGATGTAGATGCCGTATTTGATGACGGTGAAGCGGGTTTGATTGTGTCAGTGACATCGGAAACAGCGGCAACCGCTTATAACTTAGAGCCAGGTTATTTCTCGAATTGTGATTTAGAGGGAATCAGCGTTACTAACCCTGATAATTGGATTGATCAAGTCGGGGCGGATTTGGAAGACATTGAAGATTATCGGCCCCGAATTCGTAATGCATTCAATACGCTAAGTCATTACCACACGGACGGTGTTTATAAGTATTTGATTTCATCTTGGGTTGGTGTCAGTGAGCAAAATATCTGGTTTCAGCACGATGCACCGCGTGGGCCAGGAACCGCCAATGCCTACATATTGTTTGAGCTAAATGCGCCAGCGCAAAGTTACCTTGAAACCATTAACCGCCAGATTTCAACAGAAGGCTATCACGGACATGGTGATGATTTGGTTGCTAATGCTATGCCTGAAACTGAGCATGATTTAACGGCCACTGTGTATTTTTCGGACACGTTATTGGATGAAGAAAAAGAAGCCAAAAAAGCGGTGATATATAACGCGATTTACGCGGCATTCCGTGGCAATGCTGCCTATCAGATGACGAAAACAGAGCCCTTTTCTCGCTTCTCATTTACCAATTTGGGTGGTGAGCTTTTCGATTTAGTAGAGGGCTTAGAAGATGTGGAATTTAGCCTTACCAGTATTGTGTCTGAGCTGGCCATTCCTCGCCTAAGTTCGCTGAGTGTGGTCGAGGGCTGAGCATGGAAAAGTATTCGTTACCGGTTTGGATGCGTCATGGAGAAAAAGCAAAAGCACTGAAAACGGCGTTCGATGCATGGTGGGGCAAAGTTGAAAAGTGGCTACAGGTACCGCTCGATCAAATGGATGCGGAAACGTGTCATTCAGCATTACTGAAGTATTTGGCATTCCAAAAAGACGTAAAGCGTTTTTCGAATGAACCTGAAGAGCTATTTAGAAAGCGAGTGAAATACGCTGAGCAGAATGCCATGGACGCTGGTTCGAAAGCTGGCTTTGTCGCTATTTTTGAGCGTTTGGGAATTGGCTATGTAGACGTCATTGAACGGTCAGATTCAGAGAATTGGGATGTCATTACATTACGTTTATCTGACTCCCAAATCGCTGAAAACACAGAGTTATTAAGCTACATCATTCAACAGTACGGACGCACCTGCCGGCGATATGAGTTGACGGTATTAACGTCGCTTGGAGTGAGTATAGAGGTGTTTGAGGTAGGCGGTTCTTGGTCATTGGATATTGCAAAAGAGCAGATTGAACCTTGGCAAGCCAAAACAACGACTCAAAGCGATGAAGTTGGACACACATGGGCTTTAGACGTGGCGAGCGTCTAATAGAAACAAGAGAGAGACATTATGGCTTTTATTACCATTGCCGGAGAAAACCAGATTGCCAAAAAGCAGGGCGACAATGCCACACTTAACATTACTAAGTTTGTGCTGGCATTCATCGACGGGCTAGGAAGCGAGCCAGCGACACGAATAGAATCTATTCCAGACACAGCCAATGTGGTGGATCAATTGGATGTCACTAAATCAGGCTATGTAAACACCAATCAAGTGGTTTACTCATTGGTCATGGGCTCCAATGTGGGTAATTACAATTTTAACTGGATTGGCCTTGTCGATGATGAAGGGGTATTGATCGCCGTTTCATATGTGCCAACCATTCAAAAAAGAAAGAATGACGGCGGGATAGCTGGCAACACCATTACTCGTAACTTTCTTATTGCTTATACCGGCATTCAACAAACTACCTCTATCACCGTACCTGCTGAAACGTGGCAAATCGACTTTAGTGCCAGATTAAGCGGCATCGATGAACGCGAGCGCTTATCGAATTTGGACATTTACGGCCATGAAGGCTTTCTAGGAGATGGCTGGAAAGTAACAGGGGCGAATGGCACTTATAGCGTAGCGGCTGGTGTTGGTTACGTGGGCGGTATTCGCATTAAAAATGCAGAAGCACAAGAAATCACTACGAATACATTTCCAAATGAAATCTGGTTAAACGTGTCTCTTCAAGGTGATATTTCAGACCTAAGTGCCGTTGCAGAATTTGTGATTGATACGGGGCCATTTGAAGATTACACCGACGAGAATGGTGTGGTGCATTACCTCACTAAAATTGCAGAGTTAGATGAAGTAGGGGACGTAGTTGAGGGGCGCAATATTTCACTTCTCAATGACAGCACGTATAAGCGACTGTTTGAGGTAAGCGGTACCGAAAATAACATTATTCTTACATCAAAAGAGAGCGATTCGATTGTTACGGCATTAAAAGACTACAACGAATTCACCTTTGTTGTTCCGCAAACTAATACTAACAAAGTGACTATTGCCATTGATGGGCTAGGCCCAGTTGCATTATCAGGTATCGCTTCAGCCAACCAACTCTTTAAAAGCGCTCTTTTAACGGTACGTTTTATTGCTGGTGAGTTCTATGTCGTTGAACAAGTGAATCCTAAAACAGGTAACAACGTGCTTGATATTGCAAAGTTATGGACCGACACGACTGATATTTTGCGACCAGGTGAATACGCTTTGGACGGCTCAACAATCAGTAGTAACGACCATCCCATTGCCTGTGCAATAGCTGCAGCTTCATCAAACTACATTGAACAAGCGACAAAAGATGCTGACCCAATAACATATGGCGGGTATTACGGCTTTATGAATGAAGAAGACGGCTCGATAACGGTGTCACTCCCGATTGTTGGCGGCGAGTTTATCCGCATGTTTGATGATGGACGTGGTGTTGATGATGGGAGAGTGTTTGGATCTATGCAGAAAGGAACTGTAATGTCTTACAACGAAAGATGGGATGGAACAATACATAGTGCTGAATCTGACACTGAATACCAAGGTAATAGTCAAGCTTATTTAGATGCGTTTGGAATGGATAGAGCAAACCCGCAGGACTATTTGAGCATTAGGGGGTTGGCAATGAATGGGGCTAGTAGTAATAAAGATTTTTTAACTAATACAAGTTGGGGAGGTGGAGTGGCACGCCCCCACAACATAGCCTACTACGGCAAAACCCGACTTTAAGGAGCCTCAATTATGATGTTATACGCATTCAAATTAGGGGCGAAATACCCCATCTTCACCAAGCAAATTCAAGCCAAAAAAGACCCAGTGACAGGTCGTGAAATGATTCCTGCTTTCGCTACAAACGTTGAATTGATTGCAGAAAAAGACGGTCATCAGCGGTATTTTAAAAACGGCTCTTGGCATTATGTCGTCGACAAGGTTGGCACCCAGTATTGGTTGGCCGATGGCAGTCAGCACACCATTGCCACCCTTGGTGAAGAAGTACCTGAAGGGGCGCTATTAGAAGAACCAGAAATGTCGCCAACACTTGAAGAGCAAACTGCATTAGCAAACACGGAATGCACTCGTCGTATCAACATACATTGGAACCAAATCGGTCAAATTAATGCTTCACTTGGTATTTATGGTGAAGAAGACAAAGCCGCGTGTGCTGCATGGATTTCAGCAAACCGTGAAGCATTAATCGCATTGCTTGACCGTGATGATCTTGTGGAACTAGATGTATCAGACGATCAATACTGGCCGAGCTTTGAAGGCTAAATTGAATGATCATCCTTTCCTTAAATGGTACCGAAATCAAAGGATATGGCATTAAGGTAGATTGTGAATTTAGTCTGCCTGAATCCGATTTGTCTGGTAAAAGTTCGTCTACGGCTACAGCGGAAGAGGGCGAGAAAGCATGTCGTTTGCGAGTGTCGCTTAACATTAAGTATTCCGATGCAGATGACCTAAAAAGCATTAAATTACTCAGCATGGATAAAGACAACGACACAGGTACCAGAAAAATCTACAACATTGATAACCAAACAGCCAAAGCGTTTGGTATCAGACAAGTTAAGTTCTCGGACAAATTAACAGCGAGAGAGCTTGATGATGCTCAAGCCTGGCTAGTGTCCTTTGTGCTGATTGAGCATCAATCCATTTCCGAAAAAGTGGAATCGCTAAAAATCAAAGAGAATGAGGCAAAAGCGGTACCTGCAGATGACAAGGTAATTTCAGAAGAAGCCAGTGCAACAACATCACAACCCACTTGGTTAGAAAACGTTTTTGCGTATCTGGATGAAAAGTTAGCCGGCGAGGACTCGGCAACAGATGAAGTATGATTACACTCTCAAAATCAACGGTGAAGCTTCAAGTTTAATAACTCATGACATCGTATTGGATTCAAGCATTCCAGGTCGTGCTACCTTCAAGATTAACGCAACAGATTCACCCAGTGGCATCGTGCTATTTTCATTTAAAGTAAATAACGGCAAGCAGCACAATCACTTCTATGGGTATATCGAAAGAGCGGCCAAAATCAGCAATGGTGTTTGGTCGATCTTTTGCCGTGAAAAAGCCAATGCCCTTGAACAAAGGGTGCCACTATCACTTCGTAACAAAACACTAAAAGATATTCTGGACGAAGTGAAAAAATTAACCGGAGTTGGCTTCACAATTCCACAAGCAGACTACACAACCAAAGCCATTCCTTATTGCTTCAATACAGGGAATGGTTTTCACCTTCTGCAATCATTGGGCAACATGCTTGAGATTAAAGATTACCTTTGGCAACAGAGAAGGGATGGACTCATTTATGTTGGCTCATGGTCCGATGGTCATTGGCCAAAGCAACCCATTAACATTGCCAATAGCTTGTTTGATAAACAAAGCCCAACCCAAAGCGCTGAGATAATGGCAATACCAGGTCTAAGACCAAACTTCATGTTGAACGGGACCAGGTTAAAAAGCATTCGCATGATAGACGCAAAAATGGTGGTGTCATGGAAAAGGTAATTGAACGCGTTTTAATGCGTAAATACCCAGAGCTGAAAAGTGGTTGGCACTTGCCAATGTGGGCAAAAGTGACAGACATACAAAAGCCCCTGGCCGGACAAACGGCAACGGAAGAAGAGCCAATATACACAGTATCGGTTCAGCTACTGAAAAAGAGCGGGGAAGAGGATAAAGACGTTCCAGTAATGGAAGACGTTCTATTGCCCGTATCGGCTGGCGGGGAGCAACGTGGCTTTTGGTCAAAGCCAAGTAAAGGAACCATTGTTGAATTGGCCTTTGCCTATGGATCACCAGCACACCCTTTTATTCGTTCCATATTGCCACATGGTTTAAAACTGCCAAACATGGCCGAGACAGATCAACGCTGGCAACAATCCGAAACCGGATACATGCAAGTGAATAAGGACAACGAGTGGGAAACCAAAGGAAAGAACAGTCTCACCGAGATAGAGAAAGACCTAAAGCTCAAGGCAGGGCAACTAGCCGAAGTCATTGCCACCAAACACCATGCGGGTGACGACACAACAAACATTTATAGTTTGCTTCACGACCTCATGAACACCGTAGCAGACCTCGCTAAAATTGCAGGAACACACAACCACTCATACACATGGAGTGATCCAGGTGGCGCGGCAACCACATCACCGCCTATGAACACATCCAGCTACACACAAAAAAGCGCAGAAGCCACAGAACAAGCGGCCAAGCTGCAACCACTTCTCAAATAGAAACCCCATCAACAAACACAAAAGGGCGCACGTAGCGCCCTTTTTAATGCCTGAAATTCCTCATGGCGCCACACATCCCAGCCCCAAAAAGCACTCCTCCCCACGCCTGCGTGCTTTACGCTTTTTTTGATTTCTGCAATTCTAAAAGTGCAATAACAGGCCGTCATAGCCTATAAACACAGTGTCTTTATGAAAAATGAAATTGCAGTAAACTGAAATGAAATGCAATTTATGAGGTATTTAAAAAAGCTATTTAAATCACTGTAAGCCTTTAAATTTGAGAGGTTAGAATTATTTCTTAATAAAACTCTAAATCAGAACCTTTTTCTTAGTGGCTAGGTTATAAGGTGTGTAATAATCATGCGTCATTTCAAATGAGTTGTGATTAAGGAGTAGTACTATGTTAGATGAAATGTCACCGGAAGAGAAAAGAGCAGAACTCAAAATAGAAATATTTGATGAAGCAATTGAATCTATGGAGAGGTATGGTCGTTATTGGAATGGTTACATATCTAGGACGCTTCGTTTCACATTAGTTGACATGCTTAAAGAAGCTGGTTTTGAGAATGTACAAGTGCAAGAAATAGCGCCAGATTGGGAGCATGTATTCTATTTACCTGAGCATCATTCACTGGTTGATAGTATTGCTCAGAAGAGAGCAAGTGGTATAAAAATAGTATAAGTAATATGTACTAGCACCGAATAAACACCTTTATCTATTTATGTTATTGAAATATATGTAAAAAATGATTCCGGTCCCGGGCACCATTTATGGTGCCTTTTTTGTTTCTGCACCTTTCTGAATACTCCCTCTGTTTTTTCTTTTACTCTGTCATTGATTGTAATGTCTATCGATCTTGCATTTCAGAGACATTCTGTAACAAAAAGCCTCAACAATACCTATCTAGTTTTTCAAAGCCTTTGCGTATGCTATGAGAATATTCATATTAAGCCTAAGGTTGAGAATTTATGTCATTACGTGTCTTACTGGTCGATGATAGTAAAGTCAGTCGTCTAGCGTTGACTAAGTCTTTGCGAAAGATTGATGAGTCACTTCAAATTAGTGAAGTAAACAGTGCCGATGCGGCAGAAGTACATCTGGCTAACGAATCAGTTGACCTGATGTTGATTGACTTCAATATGCCTGAGCGAAATGGATTAGAGTTAGCCGAGGTGGTGTCGGCGCAATATCCGCACATTAAACAGACCTTGGTGACCGCTAACATTCAGGATGCGATTCGTGACAGAGCCACAGCGATGGGATTGGCTTTCATTGGTAAACCTGTAAAACCAGAAGAATTAGCCAATATTATAGGTGGTTAGTGATGGGTAAATTTTTAACTGATGATGAATACGATGTTGTTGTAGAGCTGGTCAATATCGGTGTGGGTAAGTCTGCTGCGTCACTCTCGCAAATTGCTAATGAGGAAGTTTTGCTGAGCGTACCTGTACTTGATTTTTTGAGTCTGCAGGAGGCAACGAAAATTTTCGAAGAAAGACTACCGCAAATGTTGACTGGCGTTAGTCAGGAGTTTTCAGGGTTCTTTTCGGGAAAAGCGGCTTTGCTGTTTCCTGAATCTCGAAGTTTAGATCTGGTCAATGTTATGTTGGGCAGCGAAGATGAGATCGAGATTGATGCAGAATTAGAGGAAGAGGCTTTAAGTGAACTAGGTAATATTCTGCTAAATAACTGTCTTTCTACCATATCGAATATTCTTAATAAACCTGTAAAGACTCTGCTACCACAAACATTTCATTCGATGCCAAACAAGCTGACCGCTCAGCTTGCTGTTGAAGAAACACCAGATACGGTGATTATGTTGTTGAAAATCGACTTTAGTTTGAAGAATCGTGATTTATCAGGCCACTTGGTCTTTGTCATTGATTTCAATGAGAATGGTTCCTTCAAAAAGACGATTAGAGACTACCTCATCGCGCTGGAGGCGTCGTAAAGGTGAAAGAGTTAATTCCTATTGACGTTTTGTTGTCCTCATTTGGCAGTATTGAGGGGGGCATAATTATCCTCAATGCCGAGGGCAAAACAGTTTATCTTAATGAGTGGGTGCAGAATCATGCATTGCTAGTGGATGATAACTATTATGAGCAACCACTAGATAAGGTGTTTGAAGGGGATGTTTCGCCTGCGTTACTGGAAAGTGTTGATAGTGCGGTTAATTCTTCTTTAAGTCGTGTGATGTCTTATCGAATTCACAAGAATATTTTGCCACTTTATCGAAATAAGAAAATAGTGTACGAGCAAGCTCTGAGCGTGTCCGTTTCTGTGACGCCACTGTCAGACATGACGGGCATTTTAATTCGAATTGTTGATTACTCTTCTCTGGTAAAACGTGAAAAGCAATTGCGTCTTAATGAAGCTCTGTTAAAAATTGAAAAAGATTACTTTCAAAAAGCGTCAGATGAGACGCTTTCTACAGAAGAATTTGTTGCCAGTTTTATTCGCCAGATTACGGATAAGGTTAGCGTCATTGACGTTCATTTCTCATTGATTCGAGGGGAAGAGCCTGTTTTCCGATGTCATTCGGGGCAGCCTGAAGAGGAATTGTTAATAGAGATCGAACGCTGTATCCATAGCAAAGAAGTGTTGGGGCAAGAATTGGATAGGTTTGTAACTCATACAGGACAGCAGCTGGGCATGACAAGTTCAGTGATTCATTTCTCTGATGATTCGATAAAGGGCGTGCTGGCGATCGCTAAACCGTCTAGTTTGCTTGATATTGGCTTAGACAAAACGATGATTAAGGTGCAAAGCCTAATCCATAATTTGGTCGAGTGGAAAATTAGTTACGAAAAGTTGAGTTACATGGCCACTCATGACAGTCTGACTGGCTTGTTCAATCGGGCGTATTTAACGAAAAAATTTGATGAATTTAGGTTGCAGGTAGAAGCGAATAAGATCGCTCGTTTCTCCCTATTTTTTATTGATTTGAATAAGTTTAAGCAAATTAATGACGAACATGGTCATAAATGCGGTGATAAGGTTTTGGTGAAGGTAGCTCAACGAATTAAATCCTCATTGGAAGCAGATGATGTTGCCTTTCGTATTGGGGGTGATGAGTTTGTTATTATGAAAGCTGATATTGATCCGCCGACATACGTGGAATTTCTCAAACAACGTATCTCTTCATCCTTCTTGTGTGATGGATTGGTTATGTCGGTTTCATCTGCTGTAGGTTGTGCGCAATACCCAAATGATGGTGAAAATTTGGATGAGTTAATTCACCTTGCAGATGAAAAAATGTATCGTCAAAAGTGATTTTTTATGACGGAGATACAGACATTTTTCTTAAATTAATCTTATAAAATGTAAAATAGCCTTATAAATCGCCACTAGGTCAATAGACACTTCTCAGTCATCTTTTCGAACAGTTTTTCATACTCAACAGGTGACAACATATCATTAGCACTATGGCGTCTGACAGGGTTATAAAACATTTCTATATAATTAAAAATGTCTTGTTTTGCTTCGCCCCTTGTCGAGTAAATCTTTCGCTTCACTCGTTCTCGCTTTAAAAGCTGGAAAAAGCTTTCTGCAACAGCATTATCGTGACAGTTTCCACATCGACTCATGCTGGCTTGTAAATTGTGATCATCCAAAAATCTATGCCAATCATAGCTGGTAAACTGACTGCCTTGGTCTGAGTGAATTGTCACCCTTTGCTTTGGTTTTCTTCTCCACACAGCCATCATCAGTGCATCAAGAACAAGTTCCTTCACCATTCTTGGCCCCATACTCCAGCCTATGATTCGACGCGAATAGAGATCAAGCACGACGGATAAATACAGCCAGCCTTCATGAGTTCGGATATAGGTGATATCGGTAACCCACGCTGTATTCGGGCTTTCTGGATTAAACTGTCTTTCAAGCACATTGCTGACTATCGTATGCGTTTCTCCTGAACGAGCTCTAGGCTTACGGTAACCCACCTGAGCCTTGAGACCTGCTCTTCGCATTAGATAGTGCACTCGATTAATTCCACAAGATTCATTCAAGGATCTCAGGTCTTGATAGATCTTTCGATAACCGTAGACACACCCCGATTCCAGCCACAGTTGTTTGACAAGACCTGTTAGCCGCTCATTTTCCTTAGCGAGTTTTGATTTTGGCTCTTTCAGCCAAACGTAATAACCACTAGGGTGAACATCGAAGAGATTGCACAGACGCCTTACTGGAAAGTCGGCACTGTGATCCCGGATAAAGGCGTATCTTAGTCTGGGTGGCTTGCGAAGTACGCCGCGGCTTTTTTTAACAGATCGCGCTCTTCCGTCACTCGCTTGAGCTCTTTTCGAAGACGAAGAATCTCGCTCGACTCGGCAGAGGCCTCTGCAAACGAATCTGCCTCTGGACCATATCGCTTAATCCAAGCGTATAAACTGTGGGTAGTGGTGCCTAAGCGATTAGCTACTTCTGCAACACTAAAGCCTGCTTCTGTCACTTGCTTAACCGCTTCAATTTTGAATTGTTCTGGGTAACGTACTTTGCTCATAAATACCTCTCAATTAGGTCATTTTATCTAACTAAAAGGTGTCTAGCTAACTAGTGGCGATTCAGAATCTATCAATAACGATTGACTTGTGAGAATCATAGATTGCATACTCGGCAACAATCAGCCTACACCCAATATCGTTTGTTACTAGTATGACAATAAAAAGATGAAAACGAGTCGTAATAGCGTCAACTTGATGATCATGTTGTTTTGCTCGTCTTGTTTCGGTAAACCGTTACCTAAAACACATGTCTGGTTTTCAAGCATCTTTTTATATAAGTGATTGTCATAAGCCTTTTTGTACGATGTTAAACGCTTAGAAGAGGGAATATCGATGGATAAATTTACTCTGTCCTGTTGTGCAGAAACCATGTTCACTGACTTATCTATTGTTGAAAGGGTGAAGAAGATTTCTGAACTGGGTTTTTTGCCAGAGTTATGGGATTGGACCAATCATGATATTGACGCGTTGGCGTCGACGGGCGTCGAGTTTTCGTCCATGACGGGCTACATCGAAGGGGATTTTTTAGAGAACAGTGATCGTTTGATTGCTAGCATTCATGAATCCGTTGCGGCTGCGAAGAAATTAGGCGTGCCGCGTCTTAATTTACACGGTACTGGCCTTGATAATAAAGGTTTGCCGGTTAATCCACGTCTTGTTGTGTCGGGGCGCGACTGGATTAAGGCGTATAAAGTGTTATCAGGAATCGCTGAAATCGGTGCACAAAATGATGTGATGTTTGTACTGGAAAACCTTAACTTAAAAGTAGACCACCCAGGCACGCCATTTGCCACTGCGGAAGACGTCTTTAGTCTGGTGTCTGAAGTAAATCATCCAAACCTGAAAATGATGCTGGATTTGTATCATCAGCAAATTGACGAAGGGAATATTTTGGACTCTTTGACTCGCTATTTGCCGCATATAGGCGAAATTCAAATTGCTGATGTACCAGGACGTCAAGAGCCAGGAACAGGTGAGATGAATTATCCTGCCATCGCGCAGCATTTGCGTAAGATAGGCTATAAAGGGGTTGTGGGCTTTGAAGGCTTTCCATCTGATGACCCTAGATTGGCGTTGGAGCGCTTCGAAAAAGCCTTTAATTGAGATCTAAGTTAGATCTATTCTATGTTTATCAAAAACAAAAAGCTCGCCAATGAGCTTTTTTAAACTAGATTTTCACACTAATGGGGCTAGGGAAGCGCAAGTTGTTTAGGCCGATTTTGTTGGTAATTTTCCATTTTAAAATAGGCTGTTTTTTTATTTTATTCGCTACTTAGTTCTTCAAATACTTCTTTGACGATTTTTTGAAAAGACTGAAAGGCGAACTGTTCTTGTAACGGCCTGACACACCATAGATACAAGTCACGGGAGACAGGCTGAATGTGTTTGAGTTTTAATTCTCGAATTGAAAACTCGTCTTTAATCACAGTAACCGGAAAGTGTGGTAGTGCTGCGAGATAGCGACCAGATGCTAACATTTTCATTAGCATATAAGCATCATTACGATATATTGCTTTGGTTCTTGCACCATGAATACCATAGGATGAAAGCATTTCGGTGGTTTGTTGTTCAAAATAAGAAGCGATGCCTAAACTTAACCAGTTCAAGGACATGAAATCTTCTATCTGAATGTCATTTCTATTGGCTAATGGGTGTTGCTGGCCACAGAAAATACCTATTTTGTCTTCTTTTAGTAATTCACTATAAAGACTGGTAGTGTTTCTTTCTGATGATTGCGGGGCAATGATGATATCAAATTGATCATCAAGTAATCCTTCTAAGGCGATAGAAGGGTTTAAGCAGGTTATGGTCAAAGATACGTCTGGGTGCTCTTCAATCATACGATCAATAATGTTAGGTAATACCCCCATGGCTAAAAGGGAACCTGACGCAATGCGTAAATTTTGTTTAATGCCAAGTTTGAATTGCGATACTTGTTCTTGTGCCGCACTTAGGCGACGGGTAATGGCTCGACCTTCTCTAGCAAGAGATTCTCCCACAGGGGTACTGGTGACACCAAATCGACTGCGAGTGAACAGCTGAGTACCGGCCTGCATTTCTAGAGTTGCCATAGCTCGAGTCAGAGTAGGCTGAGCCAGGTTAAGGTGTTCTGCAGCGGCCGTAATGGAGCCTTTATCAAGTATGGTGGCTAAATATATGAGGTGTTTGGACTCCATGGAGACATTCTCTTATTCGTCAATGGTTTATTGAATTGTGTTTATTATTGGGAAATTGGCGGCACTCATTGAATATTCTTGATTCGCAAACGGCGCATTTTTGTTTGTCTATCTTGTCCAGCATCTCTCTGATGGCTTCGTTTGAATTATCGAATATATGATGCTTTAACAGATTTTGAAATGTTGGCATTGTTTTAATTTCATCGGATACCGTACCTTTTAGAGAGCACATAAGTAAATCTCCGCCGAGTTTCTTGATGCGTTCTATTTCTGATTCCAACAAAAGTACCCCTGAGGCATCCATAAAATTAATTCCTTTAGCGACCAGTATGAGGTTACTAGGGCCTTGCTGTGTGTGCTTAGCGATTTCTTTTTGAACATAATCGACAGAGCCAAAATACAATGAACCATCGATGCGGATCATTTGGAATTGTGGGCATGTGTTTAAGTTGTATCGATCAATGTTACGAATCATTCGATGTTTTGCGGTTTGCAGGGGAGCGACTTTAATGAGACGTGGACGAGAGGTTCTACGTAGATAAAAACCGAGGGATAAAATGATGCCTAAGTAGATGGCGTATTCTAATGGGATAAATAGGGTCGATAAAAATGTGCCGATTAAAATACATGCTTCAGCATAGTTCAGTTTTATCGTGTCGATAATGTGTTTGCTGTCGATCAAATTCCAAGCGATAAGTAAGACACTGCCAGCCATCGCTGGTAAAGGTAAATACGCCGTACTGGATGGAATAAAGCAAATCACCAGCGCAACAATAACAGCGGCAAACACGGCGGCTAAAGGACTGGCTGCTCCAGCATCGTAGTTGGCTCCTGAACGAGTGAAGGAACCCGAACTGGTATAGCAAGAAAAGAATCCTCCAACCATATTTGATATGCCTTGACCAATAAACTCTTGATTGCCATCAATGACTTGCTTAGAGCGAACGGAAATCGCACGAGCAATTGAGACAGCTTCAATTAGGCCAAGAAGTGCCACAGCAAAAGCGCCTGAAAACAGAGATTGCATAGTGGCTAAAGACAGATCAGGTATTGACACAGGGGGTAAACTGCCAGACATGCTTTTTACCATGGCAACATTATGTTGCTGTGCGTTTAACAAAAGACACAGTAGGCTCCCTGTTAACATTCCAATCAGTAAATAGGGGAGTTTTCGGTTAATGGCTTTCACCAGTATTGAGGAGATAAAGGTTGTTGCACCGATGGCGAGAGCATAGAGATTGGTGTTGCTCAGAGTATGAAATAAAGCATTAATTTCGTCGACAAAATTTAAATCAGACGGCAGTGACACTCCTAATAAATGCTTGATTTGGCTGGTGGCGATGAGGATGGCAGCCCCTGTCGTAAAACCAATAATGACGGTATGTGAAATGAAATTAACCAAAGCCCCTAATCTTAAGGTGCCGAGGGTGAATTGAATTATGCCAACTAAAAAACTCAAAGTGACGACTATGGTTAATTGCTCGCTGAGACCACTGTATGTCACTTGGTTAACAACAGAGGCGACAACGATGGAAAGAGCAGCGGTTGGGCCAGATATCATATGGAAGGAACTGCCAAATAATGAGGCAACAGCGGCAGACACTATGGCAGTATACAAGCCAAACTCCGGAGGTAATCCAGCAATATAGGCATATGCCACACCTTGTGGAAGGACTAAGACAGCGCCAGTAATGCCTGCCATAAGGTCTTTTGGGAGGTCTGCAATAGTGAGTTGTCGGCCCCAATAAATAAAAGGAAATAAAGCGAGAAGTAGGGATTTTAACATGCGTTTTCCAATTGATTGGCGAAATGGAGGAAACAAGACCGCCCCAAGCTGACTGAAGATAGTAAACAATCAGTTTGTATTCGTAAAATGACAAAAGAATGCTCTTAATCGACAAAAATGAATATTTAAAATTTTAATGTATTCATTTTTGATTGATTAGTGCTTTAAATAAGTATTTTACGGATATCAATTTGCAGGTTAGATTGAACTCACCTTTTTAAAAATAATAAGCAAGGTGGAGTTCATAATGCAGAATATGAAGAGATTTTTACGTCAAGGTATTGGTACTTTGGGGGTTGTTTGTGCAACATCATTGCTGTCGAGTCAGGTACTGGCGGCAAAAATAGGTATGGAGTCAGCGTCATCTAATAGTCTTTTAGGAATGATTCCTCAAGCCATGGCACCTTATTGGTCTAAAAGTGGTGTAGATGTTCAATTATCATTGAATCAAACTCTGACTAAGTCACTTCTTAAAGTCGCAAAGGGCAGTTTAGATTCTGCAGTTGTACCGCCGCCTGCTTTTTCAGCCTTGCAAAAAGGTGTAGGACCTTATGCAAAAATGTCAGATAAAGCCAAAGATTTGTCTCATAATGTGCGAGCATTATTTACTATTCCGGGCAGTTATTATCATGCCATTACCCGTGCAGACTCTGGTATAACGTCTTGGCCAGAGGCCAAGGGAAAACGCGTTTTTATCGGACCACCAGCAGGGGCTGCTAACCAACAAATCATTGCATTGGCGAACGCCGGGGGATTGTCAGAAGGTGAATATGATCCTATAAAAGCCCCATGGGGTGCTGCTACGCAAAGCTATCAAGATGGTCAATTTGACGTCTATGTGGGGACATTTGGTCTCGGTTCTCAAGCGGTTGCAGAGCTGAGTTTGTCTAATGATATTCGTATACTTGGCATCCCAGGTGAAAAAATGGTGCCACCGAAAGGATTAGGGATGCAAACCGCTGTGATTCCACCAAAAACTTATCCGGGTCAAGTAAATGAAAGCCCTGTTATTACATGGCAAACGGTCATGATGATGACGGTTAAAAAAGACATCTCTGATGACACTGCCTACACTTTGACGAAAGATTATATCGAAAATCGTCTCGCTCTAGCTGAGTCGAATTCAAATTTTAGAGACCTGCCTGTAACGGATTATTTTGCTGGTGTTAATGCCCCCTTGCACCCAGGGGCGGTGCGTTATTACCAAGAGATCGGTGTTGATATCCCGGCTGAACTAATGCCTAAGTAATCTTCTTACGTTCCTATTTGTTTGTCATATTAATTAAATGGAGGCGCTCGTCTCCATTTAAGGGAGTTTTTTATGTCCTCCTCTCGCTTGTCTCTTAGCGTTGTTTCGTCAGTCATAGCGATATTGAGCTTTATCATTTGTATGTATGGGCTTGCGAATGTCATGCCCGCTATTGGAGATTTTCGTTTAGGACCATTTCCTTTGGTGTCTTTTCGAGCTTCTTTTTTTGCTTTGTGTGTTGTGACCGTTGCGTTTGCTATGTACAAAAGTTATTTGGATGGTAAGGCGAATGTTTTCGTTGCCCTGATCAGTACCGTTTTGATGTTTGGCATGTTGTGGTGTTGTTGGTCGTTCTATCAAATTAGCAGTGAATTGGACGATGGCATGTTTTTGTTCAGTTCGAATGAAATGTGGATTGCGGTTCTGGCATCTGTTGGTGCTTTGTTCTTTTGTTGGCGTATTTGGGGCATTCCTGTTGCGCTGCTGGGCGTAGTGGGGATTTTGTACATGGCAACTGGTCAATATTGGCCTGGGCCTTTGCAGACGGTGAGTCATGATGTAAATGAAACCTTGGCTCAAAACCTTTTATACAGTTTGGATACGGGGATTTTAGGTAGCACCTTTGGGATTGTGATCACGACTGTGTTTCCATTTATTATTCTCGGTGCTTTGCTTGAAGGTGTTGGGGCCGGTGATTCTATGATTCGAATCGCTTTTCATTGGATGCGAAAAACGGCAGGCGGTCCTGCTCACGCGGCGGTGTTGTCTTCAGCTTTATTCGGGACGGTATCCGGTAGTGCCGTAGGGAATGTTGTGGGAACGGGCGTCGTTACTATTCCTATGATTAAGCGCCGTGGTTTTTCACCCAATTTTGCCGGTGCCGTTGAAGCATCCGCGTCAACGGGTGGACAGATTATGCCACCAATTATGGGGGCTGCTGCATTGGTGATGGCCGATTTTGTGGGTGTGAACTACATGACGGTAATTATTGCTGTATTAGTCCCTTCCATCGCTTATTACGCCAGCTTGTTTGCCATGATCGTGTTTGAATCACGTCGCTTAGACATCAAAGCAGACGATGAATATGATGGTGTTGAGAAGCCAAATAATCAAGACTACCTTAACTTATTGCTGATCTTTATTCCCCTTGCCATTATTGTCGCATTATTGCTGTATGGGCTGTCGCCATCAGGCGCTTCTATCACAGCATTGGCTTGTTTATTACCATTGAGTTTGATTAATCCAGATATCAGAAAAAAGCCAGTCAAGCTGTTAAAAAGCCTATGTGTTGGTGGTAGAACATTTGCTGGTTTATTGATGGCGATTGCGGCCGTCAGTATTGTTATTTCGGCTTTATCCGCTACAGGCGTACCCGTTAAATTCAGTGTGTTATTAGCCAGTGTGGTGTCTAACTCTTTACTGGTTTCATTATTGATAGCGGCTTTTTGTTGCATCGTTTTAGGTATGGGGATGCCAACGTTACCCGCTTATGTGACGGTGGCGACGATTGCAATCCCAGCTATGGAACAACTTGGTTTAGCTCCTTTAACGGCTCATATGTTTGTATTTTTTATAGCCGTCGGATCGGCCATCACGCCGCCCGTTGCTATTGCCGCTTTTGCTGCTGCGAGTATTTCGAAAGGTGGGCCGATCGGTACTTCTGTTCAGGCGTCTAAAGTCGGCATCATGATTTTTATTATTCCATTCACTTTTGCCTTTAACCCAATGCTATTAACCGTGGAGGATTCGGGTGTTCCTTTTGACTTGGTTTCTTGGGTCTGGCTACTAATTAAACTGACAGTTGGCATTTTATTAACAGCGACCGCCTTGACGGGTTTTCATATGCGTAAATTGCAGTTTTATGAAATCGTCGCTCGCCTGGTGGCTGCCATCATGTTGTTCGCCCCAGGTATTTTATGGGATCAAATAGGTATTTCATTAGCCATCTTCTTGTGGGTTTGGCATTTACGTCATGATTTAAAAGTATTACAGAGATTTAAGGGAGCATAATAATGACGAATATAATATACATAGTCGCAGATGATCTTGGCTACGCCGATTTAGGGTGTTATGGCGGTCGTGAAGCCCAGTTTGGACAAGTTTCGCCAAACATTGATAAATTAGCGGAAGAGGGCATGATTTTTTTGGAAGGTTATGCGAATTCTCCAGTGTGCTCTCCAACCCGTTTTGCGCTAATGACCATGGCCTATCAGTATCGTTTGCGTGGGGCTTTAGAAGAGCCAATAAATAGCCGAAGTAAGGGGAGTGACACATTAGGTTTGCCGCCACATATTCCTACTTTACCGTCACAATTAAAAAAAGCAGGCTATTACACCGGTTTGATGGGGAAATGGCATCTTGGTTATCCACCTCATTTTGGACCGAGAGCATCGGGTTACGATGAGTTCTTTGGCATCATGGCTGGTGGGGTCGATTATTTTTCTCATAAAAGTGGACAAGGTGATCACGATTTATGGATAAATGAAGAAGAACACAAAGAAATTGGTTATTTAACCGATTTGATTTCAGAACATTCTTTAGACTTTATTAATCGTCGAGCAGAAGAAAAATCTGAACAGCCTTTTTTCTTGAGTATTCATTACACGGCGCCTCATTGGCCTTGGGAAACTCGAGATGATGAGCACTTGTCTGAAAAAATGACGACCTTATTCCACCTTGAAGGCGGTAATATCCATACTTACCGAAAAATGATTCATCACATGGATGAAGGTATTGGCCGTATTATGGATGCTCTAGATAAACATGGCATGACGGATGATACACTCATAGTGTTTACCAGTGATAACGGTGGCGAGCGCTTCTCTGATAACTGGCCCTTAGTCGGTGGCAAAATGGACTTAACCGAAGGCGGAATTCGAGTGCCTTGGGTGGTTCGTTGGCCAGGCGTTGTCAAAAAAGGCAGTGTTAGTATGCAACACTGTATGACAATGGACTGGTCTCGAACTTTGCTTGAAGCTGGGAATGGTGTGTTTAGTCCTGATTATCCTGTGGACGGGGTGTCGCTCATGCCAGTACTTAAAGGCGAAACGGAACGTTTTGAACGCCCTTTATATTGGCGTATGAAACATCGAGCCCAAAGAGCATTACGCTTAGACGATTGGAAATACTTAAAAGTCGATGAGCATGAGTATTTATTCAATATAACCAATGATGCCCGTGAGCGAGCCAATCTTGCGAAACGATATCCAGATAAACTCGCCAACATGAGACAGCAATGGTTAGATTGGAATGAGACCATGCCGCAAATACCGGAAGATGCGACAGTGAGTTTAGGCTATAGCGTAGCGGATATGCCGCAACGTTAAGCAAGGTGTTATCCAGTTGTGCCTTTAGCCAATCTATCGTCATTGAAGATTGGCTTTTTTTATTGTTAGGCGGCATAAGATGTCGCCTATTCTGAGGATTTTAATGATATGGCAGGTAATCAATATGTTTTGCTGGCACCGCAACAAATGACTCAAGCAGATCAGGCTGCCGTCGTCGCAGGGGTGCCGGCTTTGACATTAATGACCGCCGCGGGCAACGCAGTGGTTGAGGCCATTATTGGCCGGTGGTCAAAACGTCCTACTTTGGTGATGGCTGGCCCTGGCAATAATGGTGGCGATGGCTTTGTAATTGCTCAGGCGTTGTTACAGCATGGCTGGTCTGTGACATTGGCTTTTATGGGGCGAATTGACCGTATGTCGGAGGAAGCCCAAGCTCATGCTAAGGCATGGCAGGGGGAATGGCAGACCTTATCACCAAAACAGCTAGAAAATGCTGAGTTAGTGGTTGATGCTTTGTTCGGAGCAGGCTTGTCGCGGCCAATAGACGGTGTTGCCTATGCGATGTTGGAGGCCATTGTTCAGTCAGGTTTGCCTATTTGTGCGGTGGATGTTCCCAGTGGGCTTGATGGGGCAACGGGCGTGGCGCTTGGTCAGGTTGCACCTGCAGAGTTAACGGTGACCTTCTTTCGTAAAAAACCGGGGCATCTATTATTTCCAGGCCGTAGTTTGTGTGGCGAACTTATTGTTGCTGATATTGGTATTCCTGTGACGGTACTGGACGAGCTGAATATAAAAACGTGGGAAAACCATCTTGATCTATGGCTAAAAGACTACCCTTGGCCTCAGCAAAATGGTCATAAATTTCATCGTGGTCATGTGCTGATTTATGGTGGTCAATGGATGACGGGGGCCAGTCGTTTAAGCGCGCGAGCGGCACAGCGGATAGGAGCGGGGCTGGTATCATTAGCGGTACCAGAGATGAGCTGGTCAGTCTATGCCTCATCTATGTTATCAGTGATGGTAAAACCTTTGGAGACACATCAACCTGAGCAGGCGTTTCAGCAGGTGCTGAACGACCCTCGTTTTAATGTGGTGGTGATTGGTCCTGGCGCAGGGTTAGAAGGAAACGACAAGAACCGTGTTAAACACGCCGTGCTAGAGACATTAAAATGTGGTCGAGCTTGTGTCTTGGATGCGGATGCATTGACTGCCTTTTCTGAACGGCCAGAAACATTGTTTAGCGCCATTCATGGTTCTTGTGTCCTGACACCTCATGAAGGAGAGTTTGCGCGCTTGTTTCCTCATCTTTCTGAACAATCAGGAAAGGATAAATTAAGTAGAGTCAAACAAGCAGCGCATGAGAGTGGTGCCATCGTCTTATTAAAAGGCGCGGACACCATCATCGCCTCACCGGATGGGCAAGCCATTGTTAACACGAATGCGCCAGCTGAACTGGCCACAGGCGGTGCAGGGGATGTGCTTGCCGGATTTATTGCGGGCTTGATTGCACAAGGTATGACGCCGTTTTATGCGACCGCAGCAGCGGTTTGGTTACATGGAGAAGTGGCAAATGAATTTGGTGTGGGGTTAATTGCAGAGGATCTTACGGATGCTTTACCAAATGTTTTGCAACGATTAAAAAAATACGGAGAGTAAAGCTGGTTTTATTTCTCTACTACACAGTAAATGTATGCGTATCTAGTCTCGTTTATTTTGTGTGAAAGTAAATGGGCGTATTCAGCATGGATGCTGCCGCAGCAAGGTTGTCAAAGGCTTGCCGGATTCTCTACCGAGATAATGTTTAAGTGTTTGTTAAATTTGAATTAATTATCTTTATCTTTTGAAGAGAACCATAGGTGGAACTTTCCAAAGGATGAAGAGGGCGATCAGGCAGATACCAGCAGAAGCAAACAGTCCTACACTCAAGGTGTCTAATAAAACCTGTTGTGCCAGATTGATTGGTAATTCATTTGACGCTGAGTGGCTTGTTTGTATCAGAATATTGGGGTTGCTTAACTCAGTGATATGTTGCTGTTGATCTGCGTTTATTAAGGTTTTTTCTAAGTTCTGCTTATAGAGAAAATTGATAAATGATCCGGTGACTGCTGTGCCCAACATGCCGCCCACCAAACGAAGAGATTGCAGCAGGGCTGTCGCAATGCCTAAGTGGTTTTTTGTGACGGAATTCTGGGTAAACAGCGTCAAATTAATGAGAATGAACCCCAACCCGCATCCAGACAGCAGCATAAAAAACAACAGTAGGTAAAAGTGGGTATGTAGCGTACTACAAGCTAGGCAAAAACACGCGATGGCCAGCAGTAGGAAACCGCACCTCGGCAACCAGTTTGGGTTGTCTAAGTGTCGAATTACCTTGCTGTTGATAATCGCGCCCAAGGTAATGCTGAGTACCATGGGAGTAATTAGAATGCCAGCTTGTTGCGAAGAAAACCCTAGCGCCCCTTGGAACATAAGTGGTGTGTAATAGAGCAGAGAAAACATCACAGAGCCCGCTAGAGTAGAAAGCAAAAAGAACGTTCTGACGGTACCGGCAACAAACAGAGCTGGTGGTAGCAGAGGGTGCTGGATTTTTCGCTCTCGGTAAATCAAGAAGACAATGGCACCCATTAGTATAGAAGCCAAGCAAATTACCCATGAACTCAAGCCGTCTTTTGGAACTTGCTCAATAAAGAGTTGAAAAGCAGACAGTGCTAAGGCGATAAGCAGTGCGCCGATCCAATCCAGTGAGACATCATTCGATTTAGTATGTCGAACCCAAGGAATGTATTGCCAAGCACAAAAAACCGCTAAACAGCCAAGTGGCAAATTTAAGTAAAAAATGGAGCGCCAACCAAATGCGTCGGTCAAAAAACCGCCTAGAGGTGCCCCCAATGCATTTACAATACTAAAGGCCGTGCTCAGAAAAATTTGCCATTTTAAGCGTTCCCGGTTGTCAGGGAATAAGTCAGGAATGCTGGCAAAAGCCGTCCCAATTAACATTCCGCCACCCAGTCCTTGCAGTGCTCTACCAATGATTAATACATAGATGTTCGAGGCGAGAGCGCAGCCTAAAGAGGCAAGCGTGAAAACAGCACAAGCCACGATAATGAATGGCTTACGGCCATAATAATCCCCTAACCGACCAAAAATGGGAATGGTGACGATCGACATGAGAAGGTAGCCAGTAGCAATCCAAGCATAGAGATCAAAGCCACCCAAATCAGCGACAATGCTGGGTAACGCATTGCCGATGACCGTCTGGTCTAGTGCGGACAGCATCAGACCAGCGGAGATGCCGATCATGGCAAGGATGGCTTGTTTGGTGGTTAACCCTTGTGGGTTTTGGACAGAGTCCATATTGATTAATGTCTCTTATGGTCGATTGAGAAAAAATTAGCCCTGTTTTAATTTTGCCAGTGCGGTCGTGATACGTTCACAGGCGGCATTTAATTGTGTTTGTGACGTCGCAATCGACATGCGGAAGTAAGGTGATAAACCATACGCGCTGCCAGCAACCACGGCGACATTGGCGCTTTCCAATAGATAAAGTACAAGGTCGTTGTCTGTTTCAAGGACAGTGCCGTCTTCTGTTTGCATGCCTATCAACTTCTCACAGCCAACATAAAGATAAAACGCGCCGTCTGGTGGTGAGCAATGAAGGCCATCAATGTTGTTGATGAGCGCGAGGGTTTCGTTACGACGATGTTGATAGACTACTTGGCTTGTTTTGACGAAAGATTGATCTCCGTTATAGGCTTCAATCGCTGCTGCTTGGCTAACCGAGCAAGCATTGCCAGCGGATTGAGACTGTAATTTTTGGAAAGCATCAATAAGGTAAAACGGACCCACGGCAAAACCAATTCGCCAACCAGTCATGGCATAGGTTTTAGATACGCCATTAATCAGTACAGTTTGGTCTTTCAATTGAGGAGCGGCATTCAGCAAATGGACATTTTCTTGATTGTCGTAACGGATGTGCTCGTAAATGTCATCGGTCATGATCAACACATCTGGGTAATCGGCTAACACCTCGGCTAGAGCAACGTAATCGTCATGGTGGTAACTTGCGCCTGTTGGATTACTTGGCGAGTTGATGATTAACCAACGGGTTTTATCGGTAAGAACAGAGCGCAATCGCTCAGCAGTTAATTTGAAGCCCTCTGCTTCAGAGCATTGTGCAATCACTGGTGTGCCTTCACAGGCAATCACCATGTCAGGATAGGACACCCAGTAAGGTGCTGGGATAATTACTTCGTCACCGGCTTCAATGGTGGCTAAAAACGCGGTAAAAATGGCCGCTTTGGCGCCATTAGTGACAACAATTTCGTTCTCGTTATAGTGCAGATTGTTCTCGCGTTCTAGTTTCGATTTAATGGCTTGGCGCATCGCTTGGCTGCCGCTGTTGGCGGTGTAGCGTGTTTCGCCTCGTTGAATGGCTTCCCAAGCGGCTTTACCAACATTAGATGGCGTATCGAAGTCGGGTTCCCCAACCACGAGACTGATAATGTCTCGACCCTGTTGACGAAGTTCATTGGCTCGATCTGCCGCGCTGCTGCTAGGGGATGGTTTTATGTTAGCTACGCGAGAGGCAATTCTTTGTGTTTGCATGAAGGGTCACCATTATAAATTGGTACTGAATTAAATGGGCACTAATTAACTAGTGTCGAAGTAGAGCTAGCCTAGCGATGATCAGAAAGGAAGACCAAAACGACTTTGTTCTGGTTATATAAGCAAGCCTTATGCGTTGTGTGAATGATGATTGTAAAATCGATTTGCTGGTGTGTTTTGTCCCTTTTTAGTGCGTTTTTTCTTATTGTTGTAAGTTGCTATCACTTTTTCTTATGTTGGTTGATGCGTAAAAGGCTGCATGAATCCTGTGGTTTTGTGGCGTTGTGTGAGCTTTTAGATTTAATTTGGGTGCTTTGGTACGAATTGTGCGTATTGGTGGTGATGTGTCATAACAAACGATAGGTCAAACCAATGAATCTGACTCGATTAAAATACTTTGTAAAAATTGTCGATATCGGCAGTCTGACTCAAGCCGCTGAAGTGCTCTTTATTGCTCAACCAGCGTTAAGCCAGCAATTGGCCACGTTAGAAGGTGAATTAAAACAGCAACTGTTGATTCGCACGAAACGAGGCGTGACACCCACGGAAGCGGGCAAAATCTTGTATGCCCATGCACAGGTGATTTTGCGTCAATGCGAGCAAGCTATGGGCGATGTGTTGGCCTCTAGCAAAGCTTTGACCGGTAATGTGTCTGTTGGTCTTGCACCGGGTACCGCTGCCTCGACTTTGTCTTGGCCCTTGTTAAAACGTGTAAGAGAAAAGCATCCCGGCATTATTTTGTATCTCAATGAAAACTTCGGCACCACCTTGAGTGAGCTGATCATGAGCGGTCGTATGGATATGGGGGTGTTATACGGTGATAAGGTGATTCATGGATTGAGTTTTGTGCCTTTAGTTAAGGAACCCTTGTATCTGGTGAGTTCTCCTAACCGAGATTTACCTCGCTCCGATGTGCCTTTGAAAGAGGTAGCACAATGGAATTTATTAATGCCAAGAAAGTACAACGTGGTGCGTAAATTGGTGGATCAGGCGTGCCTGAGTATTGGTGTGACCCCCAATATTATTGCCGAGATTGAATCCACCACTACATTGACGGCGGCGATCGAAAATGATCTAGGGGTAACGATTCTACCTGAGTCGGCCGCGATTGCTTTGTCGGATCAAACAGAGGCGAAATTGTGTCGAATTACATCACCAATAGTCGAAGCGCCACTGGCGTTGTGTCTTTCTGATCATTTGCCTCTTTCTATTCCTGCACAAGCGGTAAAAGATATTTTATTGGAATTGGTTGGCGAGTTGTTAGCGGGGGACGTGTTAACCGATAAAACGTCGCTTGTTTCGTAACCATAAGAGTCTCTTATCTCACCAATCAAAAACCCTCTTAGTCATTGTTTACTTAGGTGTTTAGAGTAGTTGCTAACGCATTTAGACAATGTTTTAGCGACTGGAAGCACGCCTATGGATTCTCAAAAAATTACGTCATTAGTAGAGCTTATGAGCTCATCGGAATTGTCAGAACTGACTTACCAAGAGGGTGAGGTCAGTTTGACATTGCAGCGCAGCAAACAAAATACCGCAGGGGTGACCTCTTCAAACTCCCTCTCTTGGTCATCGGACATGGTTAGTGAATCGACTGACGTATCCGACTCTGACCATCCTTTACCTCAAGCTGAAATCGTTCTACCCATTCATGACAATAGCGATGTATCGGTGCAATCACCGCTTTATGGTGTGGTGTATTTGTCACCATCAGAAGATGAAAAAGCTTATGTGTCGATTGGTGATTCTGTTACCGAAGGCCAAACCTTGTGTTTGTTAGAAGCGATGAAGATGTTTCACCCTATTGAAGCGGAAGCGTCCGGTACCGTGCGAGAGATTCGCGTGGCATCAGGTGATGAAGTGGAATCCGGTCAAGTGCTATTTGTGATTGGTTAGATCGATATTTTTAAGGGGGTTTTTATGTTCAACAAGGTGCTAATAGCGAACCGAGGCGAGATTGCGTTAAGGGTTCTGCGGGCTTGTAAGGCGCTCGATCTAGCCACGGTGGTGGTGTATTCAACGGCCGATAAAGACGCCAGCTACGTGGCGTTGGCAGATGAAGCTTACTGTATTGGTCCTGCGAATTCGACCAAGAGCTACATGAATCAAGCGGCTTTATTGGGGGTTGCTAAGGTTTCTGGCGCACAAGCGATCCATCCCGGTTATGGTTTTTTATCCGAAAATGCAGGGTTCGCAGAAAAAGTGATGCAAGCCGGACTGATTTTCATTGGTCCTTCGCCAGAAAATATCCGTGTTATGGGCGATAAAATTGCCGCACGTAACGCCATGCTGGCGAGCAACGTTCCCTGTGTGCCCGGTTCAAAAGGGGCACTAGGCTCAGACGAATCGAGTCTACTGACGATCGCAGAAAACATCGGTTTTCCTGTCATTATAAAAGCCTCTGCGGGTGGCGGTGGTCGTGGTATGCGAATCGTTCATGACCCTAGTGAGTTGCTGTCAGCGGTGAAGCTCACACAAGAAGAAGCCCGTAAAACCTTCGGTAATCCGGAAGTGTATCTGGAAAAGTTCTTACAACACCCAAGGCACATCGAAATTCAGGTAGTGAGTGATTCTCATGGCAACGCCATTTGGCTTGGAAGTCGTGATTGTTCATTACAGCGTCGTCATCAAAAGGTGTTAGAAGAAGCGCCTGCTCCGAATGTAGACAGTGAACTGTTAGCAAGAGTAGGTGAGCGATGTGCACAGGCTTGTATGGCAATCGGTTATCAAGGTGCGGGAACCTTTGAATTTCTTTATGAAGATGACGAGTTCTATTTCATCGAAATGAATACCCGTATACAGGTTGAACATCCGGTGACGGAAATGACCACAGGGCTAGATATTGTCCAATTACAAATTCAAATCGCTCAAGGTGAAAAACTGCCATTAGAGCAAGCCGATGTTGAATGCAAAGGTCACTCGCTGGAGTGTCGAATCAACGCCGAAGATCCCGATTCCTTTGTGCCGACGCCGGGCAAGATTACGGGTTGGGAGGCGCCAGGTGGTTTGGGGGTGCGTGTCGATACACACATTTATAGCGGTGCAGTGATTTCGCCTTATTACGATTCTATGGTGGCGAAAATCATTACCCATGGCAAAGACCGTGATGAGGCGTTTGCTAAAATGCGCTTAGCGTTAAGAGAAACACACTTAAGTGGCATTTTATCCAATATTCCGTTGCATCAAACATTGTTGGATGACCCTTCGATACGGTCGAGTAGTGTGGATATTCATTATTTAGAAAAACTCTTGAGCCCATCGGGTGATGCCAAGGAGGCCACATCATGATTGCCAATGTAGAGCAGCCTTTCATTAGCTTGTTAGGAACGTCTGGCATTTTGCTGCAAGCCTCTGCGCCATTGCAGCTTGAAACCCAGCAAAAAATCTGGGGGTTAGCGGAGCAAGTCGAACGTTGGCCGAATGTATTAGAAGCGATTCCTGGTATGAACAACATCCTGATTACCTATCTTGAATTGCCAGAGGACATTGAACCGATAAAAGCCAAATTGCTTGACGCTTGGCGCCATGTTGAAGGTATTCAAAAAGATGGCAAGGTGATTGATCTGCCAGTGATTTATGGCGGAGCTGAGTGTGGGCCACACATGCAGGATGTGGTGGCGCATACCGGTTTATCGATAGAAGAAATTGTGCGTCGTCATACCGCTCCGTTATACCCCGTTTATGCGTTAGGGAGTCACCCCGGCTTTTGTTATCTCGGTGGAATGGATCCGACCTTGGCCACGCCAAGAAGGCAAGTGCCTATTACTGACCTTCCTGGTGGGGCCGTGTCTATCGGTGGTGTACAGACCGGGGTTTCCGCGTCACAAGGGCCAAGTGGTTGGAACACCATAGGTCGTACCAAAATGCAGTTTTTTGATGTCAATAAAATGCCGCCTGCTTTATGCCGTCCTGGTGACTATATCCGTTTTTGTGTCGAGGAGATCATTCAATGATTGAGATTATGTCTTCTGCCGCACTTTGTACTGTGCAAGATTTTGGGCGCTTAACGTCTCGCCGATATGGCGTGGGTACGGCTGGTGCGATGGATCAGCTTTCCTTAGCTGCCGCTAACATCATGCTGGGGAATCCTGAAAATTCAGCGTGCATTGAGATTCCAATTTTCCCTTTTAAAGTGCGTTTTACGCAGGATTGTGATTTCTCCGTGACGGGAGCAGAAGGAGAGGTTTCTTTAGATAACAGTAGGTTGCCGACTTGGTGGGCGTACTCAGCTAAGGCAGGACAAGTACTCACCATTCGTCGGCCTAAAACAGGGTGTCGAGCCTATTTAGCATTGGGTGGCGGTATTGATGTACCGGTTGTTTTAGGTTCCAGAAGCACGCAGTTACGAGGCGAGTTTGGCGGGCTAGAGGGGCGTATGTTGCAAAAAGGTGATTGCTTACCCGCCATCCAAGCAACGGATAATCGCCCATTAGATTTTGGTATGACATCTCCGTTATCCGCGCTGGCTTTTGAACAGGAAAATACCATCGAGCTGCGTGTTATTACTGCAGCAGAATACGACGAATACGCCGCAGAAGCGAAAGCGCTTTTCTGGAGCAATCGTTGGAAGGTCACGCCGCAGAGTAACCGCTATGGCTATCGTCTGCATGGTACGGAAATTCGCCCTGAGAAACCGATTGAAACCCTTTCTCACGGTATCGTTCCGGGGGTGATTCAGATTCCGCCGGGAGGCCAACCTATTATTCAGCTGCGTGATGCTCAACCTTCAGGCGGCTATCCGAAGTTTGGCACGGTAATTGAAGCTGATCTTTGGCGAATAGGGCAAGCAGCGATAGGGAAACACATTGTTTTTAAAGAGGTTTCGCTTAAAGACGCGGCAGCAGCCATGCAACAAAACAAACGATATCTTGATGATATTAAGCAGATGATTTCACTACAGGAGGCATTCGTATGATGGATAAAAATACCTCGGAACTTGATGTCGAATTCATCACAACCTTGAGTTCATTACTAAACCGCTCTGATCTGACCGAGTTGCGGCTAGAGAATGCTTTAACGTCCATCCATTTAAAACGTGAGCAAAGCGGAAATATTACCGCAGAAAAAATACCGTCAGCCGAGTTGCAAATGTCTGTTTGTGAGCAAGGTAGCCTCTCTAAATCACAAAGTGCTAAAGAGACCATCGTGTCGCCAACCGTTGGGATACTGCACCTTTTTAATAGCGAGTTAGGCTTCCCCAGACAAGTTGAAGCAAAAGAATTATTGGCCACGATTCATGTTGGTTTACTGCAGTTACCGGTACGTGCGGTTAAAAAATCGGTCATTGAGCAGGCAGAAATCCAAGACGGTCAAGTCGTGGAATACGGCACGGAACTTTTTCAGTACGACTCTCAAAATTTAGGTTTTATGTTATGAAAATTGATTTAAATGCAGACCTTGGGGAGGGCTTTGGCCCTTATACCATGGGCGATGACGCGGCACTTATCCCCATTTTGTCATCCGCTAACCTGGCTTGTGGGTTCCATGCTGGAGATCCATTAATCATGCGTAATACTGTCAGATCAACAAAAGTATCAGGCGTAGATTTAGGTGCTCATGTTGGGTTTGATGATGTTCAGGGTTTTGGTCGCAATAAAATAGCATTGCCGCTTGAGGCATTAGAAAGTCTGGTGATTTACCAACTTGGCGCACTCTCGGGTTTTGCTCGGACGGAAGGTCATAAGCTGACACATATGAGTTTTCATGGGGCGTTGGGAAATCAAGTCGCCGCCGATCATGAACTGGCCGATGCGCTTCTTAAAATCGTTGCAGAATTTGATTCTGAGTTGATTATTAGTTCTTCCTCTAGTGTGGCCATGGAGCGTGCTGCCCAGCGTCATAACCTAAGAATAGAAACCACTTTTCTAGCGGATCGAGCTTATGAGGCATCGGGTTTATTAGTGCCAAGGAGTAAGCCGAACTCGGTTATTAAGGATGAAAAACAGGTCCTGCAACGAATTGACCAGCTACTCAACGACGGTACAGTCACTTGTTATGACGGTGAAATAGTCGCCATGCCAACACGATCCATTTTGGTGCATGGTGATACTGATGGTGCAGTCAATTTAGCCGGAAAAATACGTCATTATATTGAAAAAAATGGTGGTGTGATTACGCCATTATCAAAACTATAAAGTTGATTTATAAGGTGTTTTTTAAACATAAGGCAATCTTATTGCTAGACACAAAATTCATCTTATTCATTTTTTCAAATTACCTATAAATTGAATTTAACAAGAGCGGATTATGGGCCATTCATCCTAAATCAGCCAACTCATACTTTATTTTAAAAGGAACATTTCATGCCATTTTCAACTTACAAAAAAGCCTTAATTACGGGTGCCTCTTCAGGCATTGGTGCTGCTACCGTTGAGCGTTTAACTCAGGAAGGAATCGAAGTGCATGCGCTTGCTCGTAGTGCAGAGAAGCTTGCGGAATTATCAAAAAAAACCGGTTGTATTACTCATGCTTTTGATGTGACGGATTTAGACAAGTTAACAGCACTTTGCCTTGAACACGATTTCGATATTTTGGTCAACAGTGCTGGCGTGGATCGACCTGGTTCTATCTTAAAAGCCGATGCTGAGGGGATTGATGCTCTGCTTGATGTGAATCTGCGTGCTGTTTTACAGCTTTGTCGATTGACCCTACCAGGTATGGTTGCCCGCGATTGTGGCCATATTATTAACATCAGCTCTATCGCAGGCGCTTATAACTTTGGTGGGAACTCGACTTACCATGCGACGAAATCCGCCGTGAGTATGCTTTCTCGCCAATTACGAATTGATGCTTTTGGAAAACGAGTGCGTGTGACAGAAATTTGCCCAGGACGGGTGGCAACCGATATTTTTGCTCACGTTCATGGTGATTCAGAAGCCACCTATAAAAACTACATTGAAGGCTATGAATTGCCTGTTGCGAAAGATATCGCCGATGCGATTGCTTTTGCGATTGATGCGCCCATTGCCGTTAACGTCGGTCATATGGAAATTACGCCGACCATGCAAGTACCTGGCGGGTTGCAAACAACGCGACCAACCGATGTTTAATGAATTCTGGAGTCGCTGCTTTTAAACGCTGTATAAAGAGGTTAAGCGGTTTAGAAGCAGCAGAATGGTAAACATAATTAGGGATTCTACATGAGTCAGTTTACACAAGGCCTCGAAAAAGTTCTTCAAGGCGATTACCTAGATATCATTGTTCGCGGCATCAAGATGACACTTGAGCTTGCCGCTTTATCTTGGGTACTGGCGATGGTCATTGCGTTAAGTTTGGTGGTCATTCGTTTGACTAACAATAAGGTAGCAGGTTACGTGGTAGCAGGCTATGTGTCTTACCACCGTAATATCCCCACGCTTGTACAATTGATGCTGTGGTACTTCGGTATCTCGTCCTTGTTCCCTTATGAATTACAGATGTGGTTGATTGATCAAAATGCCGAGTTTCTCTTTGCTTCTGTTGCATTAGGGCTGTGTCAGGCCGCTTACTTTTCCGAGGACATTCGCAGTGGTATGCGTGCCATACCGACAGGCCAGGTGGAGGCGTCTAGAGCACTAGGGTTCGGTTACTTACGTTCCATGTATTACATCATTTTGCCGCAAGGTATTCGTAATGCCTTGCCTTCGCTTATCAATCACACTGTGCTGCTTTTTAAAAACACCAGTTTGGCGATGGCGATTGGGGTGGTTGAGCTCACGTATGCGACGAGAGAAGTGGAAAATTATACTTTTCTCACGTTTCAGTCCTATTTAGTAGCCACTTTGGTTTACCTGTTTTTCTCGCTATTACTGATGTTCAGCGGTGCTCTTTTAGCGAAGAAACTCAATAAAGTGTATGCGAGGTAATCCACTATGTTTGCAAATGTCATTGATATATTAAGCCAGTATTGGGAGCTGTTCCTGATTGGTCAATACCCGCATGGTCCTTTAGGTGGGTTAGTTAACACCCTAATTTTGGCTTCTTTGGCGTTAATTATTGCCTTTCCATTGAGTGTACTGTTAGCGATCGCACGAACGTCTCCCTTTGGCATATTTCGTCATCCCGTTACGGTTTGGGTGTATGTGATGCGTGGTATTCCGCTGATCATGATTATCTTTTGGACGTACTTTTTAGTGCCATCGTTAATTGGCCGAAACATTGGTGGTTTTACCACTATGTTATGTACCTTGGTGCTTTATCAAAGTGCTTACTTATGTGAAATCGTGCGAGGCGGCTTGCAATCTTTGCCAGCTGGCCAAGTGGAGGCTTCCAGAGCGTTGGGGTTGGGTTACTTTAGAACCATGTTTTTTATCTTATTGCCTCAGGCTTTGTATAACTCGATACCTAGTTTAATCAGTCAATTCATTTCAATTATTAAAGAAACCTCGCTTGGTTACATTATTAATGCTCAAGAAATGACCTTTGCTGCGAACCAAGTTAATAACCAGCTATTAGTCAAACCCTTTGAAGTGTATTTCATTTTAGCGGTGACCTATTACATCTTATGTTTTGGTCTGACTCAGTTAGCTCAGTGGTTTGAACGTCGTATCGAAAAGAAACGGCAAGGCAGTGATGTGCTAGCAACCTGAGATGAAAGTTTTGCCTAACAACTTCTTAAGATTAATAGACATTGGTGAACGATATGATTGTTTTTTCAAAAGTAAATAAATGGTACGGCGAATACCAAGCGTTGGCAGATGTAAACGCTGAGGTGAAAAAAGGCGAAGTAGTGGTTGTTTGTGGGCCATCAGGCTCAGGTAAATCGACGTTAATTAGAACGGTAAATCGATTGGAAGAAATTCAGGGTGGGCAGATTTTGTACAACGGCCATGATGTTTATGGTGTTGGTGAAAACTTAAACACGCTCCGTAGTCGGGTTGGTTTTGTCTTTCAGAATTTCAATTTATTCCCGCACATGTCGGTGTTGGACAACATCATGTTAGCGCCACTGAAATTAAAAGGCTTAAACACCTCTTATGTAAAAAACAAAGCGCTCGAGTTATTAGACATGGTGGGGATGTCTCACAAGGCCAACGCCTACCCGAATCAGCTATCAGGTGGTCAACAGCAGCGTGTGGCGATTGCGAGAGCGCTGGCGATGGAGCCGCCTGCGATGTTGTTCGATGAACCAACCAGTGCACTTGATCCAGAAATGGTCGGTGAAGTATTGAGTGTCATGAAGTCGCTAGCAAAAGAAGGCATGACGATGATGTGCGTCACCCATGAGATGAACTTCGCTCGTGAAGTAGCCGATAAAGTTTGGTTTATGGATGCCGGGAAAATATTGGAAACCTCTGATCCAGAAACTTTTTTTCAAAATCCTACGCACCCTAGAGCGCAGAGTTTTATTCGTGATATTCGCGGTTAGTAAAGCAAGAGTAGTTTGTAAATGAAGTACTGAAAACGATGTAATTAAACCAACTAAAAAAGGAACATAACGATGATAATTAAATCAATTACAGCAACCTTGGCCTTAAGTACACTTGCCATTTCAGCAGCTCATGCTGATCAATGGTCAGATATTCAAAGCAAAGGCAAATTTGTGTGTGGTGTCTTTGCCGATGTGCCACCGTTTTCATCTCCAGATCCTGAGACTCGTCAATTAGTCGGTATGGATACGGATTTGTGCAAAGGCCTTGCTGATAAATTAGGCGTGCCAGTAGAACTTAAGCCACTTTCTGTTGAAGCGCGTATTCCTGAGCTTCGCCAAGGTCGAGTGGATGTGGTGATTGCGAATCTAGCCTACACAAAAACACGTGCTGAGCAGATTCAATTTAGTGATCCTTACTACATTGCCCGTGAGCGCCTTGTTGTTAAAGCGCCATTGGCAAACAAATCCAAAGACTACTTTAACGGCAAAAAACTCAGTTCTACGAAAGGCTCAACGTCTGAACAATCGATTCGTTTAGCGGGTGCAACGCCAGTAACTTTCCAAGATACAGGTTCGGCGTACCTAGCCGTTTTACAAAATAAATCCTTGGGTGTTGTGACTAATGGAATGACCGCTCGTAGTTTAATCCGCAGCGCGAAAGAAAGTGGCGTTGAGCTGGCTATGATTGACGATGCTATGGCATTAGAGCCGGTAGGAGTTGGTATGCGCCAAGGTGAAGCCGCGTTTTATGCAAAAGTGAATACCGCTTTAATGGCCATGGAAAATGATGGCACCATAGATAAAATTTGGGACACATGGATTGGTGTGGATACGGTTTATGGCATTAAACGTGTCGATAAAGTGCAAAAAATCGCAGACTTGGATTTTGAACCACTGAACTAATGTGAAATGGCTCACTTAAACCAACTAAACAATGAGTCGGTTTAAGTGTGCAAGTGTTAGATTGAGAACCCAGTTAACCTCTTTAAGCTGCAACTTGAAGAGGTTTTTTTTGGGCTCGGACTATAACGATAGTACAGGATTGAGTGTAATAGAAGATTCTTTGGATAGGAAAGTCATTTTCTTAATACAATTCAACGTCACTAACATGGCGCTCAAGCATAAGTATCAATTAACACATCCAGCATGGCGGCAGCAGCGATGGATAAGTTAGACCTAGGTTGGCAAATCACGCCAACGCGGCGACGTATTTCAGGTTCTATCACGGGGCGGCAGATTGCGCCTTGCTCTATGGCTTGTTGTCGGCACAGTGCGGGGACAACAGCGACGCCCATGCCTTCGCTGACCATGCGTCCCACCGTAGCAAGTTGGTGCGCATCAAATGCCACGTTGAGTTCAATACCTGCTTTATGGAGTGTGCTCTCTATCATGGCACGAACACTGGAAGGGCGTTGTAAGGTGATGAAATCGTATTCTAATAGGGCGTGCCAGGATATGGTCTCTTGCACTTCTAATGGGTGACCTTTTGGTAATATCGCGATAAACCTGTCTTCATAAAGAGGGTGAAAAGCCAAATCCACAAGGTTACTTGGTTCGAAGGAAATCCCCAGCTCCACTTGGTTGTTTCGTACCATTTCTACCACCACATCAGATAACACATCATCAATGGCGACCTGAATATTTGGGTATGAAGCGTGATAGTTACGAATGGCTTTTGGCAGCAACGACGCCGCAAAAGAGGGCATGGAAGCAATGGTGATTTTGCCAAGCTGTAAGGCAAAACGCTGCTTCATCTCGTCTTCGGCGTTTTCCCATTGGGCCAACAAGCGTCTGGCTATTGGCATCAAGGCTTCACCTTCTGGTGTTAAGGCAATATGGCGTGTCGTTCTAGTCAGCAATTTCCCCCCCAAATTATCTTCTAAGCTCTTAATAGATAAACTCAGTGCAGGTTGTGACAAATGTAATTGTGTCGCCGCGCTGGCAAAACTCATTGACTGAGCGACAGCGAGGAAGGCTTTTACTTGTTTAATATTCATAGATACCTTTGCACAATTGTTGTGTAAGCCAATGCTTAATCTAAAAGTCTTTTATTGAATTTTCGTGGTTCAAATATATTTGAAAAACTTATTAATAAATAGAAAAAACAAATTTAATTAATTTATAACCTTAGGTCAAACTGGTTGGAAGTGAAAAGTTATCTAAAAATAATAAAGATAGGAGAATTACTATGGCCGGTTTTGACAAAGTCGTTGCTTCTTATGAAGAAGCCATGATCGGGCTAGAAGATGATATGACGGTGCTTGCCGGTGGTTTTGGTCTGTGTGGTATACCAGAAAATCTGATCGCTGAAATCAAACGCAAGGGCACAAAAGGCTTAACCGTTGTATCGAATAACTGCGGTGTCGATGGCTTTGGCTTAGGCATTCTGTTAGAAGACAAGCAAATCCGCAAAATGGTGTCGTCTTATGTTGGCGAAAATGCCTTGTTTGAAAAGCAATTATTGGAGGGCGAACTTGAAGTCGAATTGACGCCTCAAGGTTCGCTGGCAGAAAAAATGCGCGCTGGTGGCGCGGGTATTCCTGCGTTTTATACCGCAACAGGCGTTGGTACGCCTGTTGCCGAAGGTAAAGAAACCAAAGTATTTAATGGCCGTGAATACCTGTTGGAAGAAGCCATCGTCGGCGACTTCGCTATCGTTAAAGGCTGGAAAGCCGACCGTTACGGCAACGTAATCTATCGCCACACTGCACAGAATTTCAATCCTTTGGCGGCGACCGCTGGCAAGATCACCGTAGTGGAAGTAGAAGAAATCGTCGAGATTGGCGAATTAGACCCAGCTCATATTCATACTCCCGGTATTTATGTGGATCGAGTGGTGCTCGGTACCTTTGAAAAACGTATCGAAAAAAGAACCGTTAAGACCGCCGAATAAGACAACAGAATAAGAAAAAGAGGTTTCCTATGTCACTGACCAGAGAACAAATGGCACAACGTGTTGCCCAAGAATTACAAGACGGTTTTTATGTCAACCTAGGTATTGGTATTCCTACTTTAGTTGCCAATTACGTTCCTAAAAATATGGATGTTATGCTGCAGTCTGAAAATGGTTTGCTTGGAATGGGCGAGTTTCCTACCGAAGAAACCATTGATGCGGACATGATCAACGCGGGCAAACAAACCGTTACCACAGTGAAGGGAGCGTCGATTTTTTCCTCAGCTGAATCCTTTGCCATGATCCGTGGCGGTCATGTGGATTTGACTGTTTTGGGCGCCTTTGAAGTGGATGTGAATGGTAATATTGCCTCGTGGATGATTCCTAATAAATTGATCAAAGGCATGGGTGGTGCGATGGATTTGGTCGCAGGTGCTGACAACATTATTGTTACCATGACTCATGCTTCTAAAAATGGTGAATCAAAGCTGCTGTCTAATTGTTCTTTGCCTCTTACTGGCAAGGGCTGTATCAAAAAAGTCCTGACAGATTTGGCTTGGCTTGAAATTGAAGATGGCGCTTTTGTGTTGAAAGAAAGAGCACCAGGTGTCTCCGTTGAAGAAATTATCGAAAAAACACAAGGCAAACTCATTGTACCGGATCATGTACCGGAAATGGTTTTTGCTTGAGTGATAAATAATCATTAACCGCGATGAACAACAAATAATAATTATAGGAGTTGTCTTATGAAGGCCGTTATCGTTGCTGCAGCAAGAACACCAATCGGTGCTTTTAATGGGGCTTTATCTTCATTGAGTGGAGTACAACTAGGTACCCAATTATTGTCTGGCATGTTAGCCAAACACCCTATCTTAAAAGAGAACATTGATGAAGTTATTTTAGGTCAAGTACTGACCGCAGGGTGTGGTCAAAACCCTGCTCGGCAAACTGCGGTTCATTCTGGTCTACCAAAACATGTATCGGCGATGACGATCAATAAAGTATGTGGCTCCGGTTTGAAAGCTGTACAACTTGCAGCACAAGCCGTATTAAATGGCGATGCCAACATGGTTGTCGCTGGCGGGCAAGAAAGCATGAGCCAGGCTGCGCACGTATTACCAAACAGTCGTTCTGGTAAAAAAATGGGTAACTGGGAATTGTTAGATTCCATGGTAACCGACGGTTTGTGGGATGCGTTTAATGATTATCACATGGGGCAAACAGCGGAAAACATTGCCAAACGTTGGGACATCAGTCGCCAAGAGCAAGACGCTTTCGCCGCAAACTCTCAGCAAAAAGCCGCGCAGGCTCAAGCAACTGAGCGTTTTGTTGAAGAGATTTTGCCGGTTTCCATTCCACAGCGTAAAGGCGAGCCAGTCATTGTGGATGCAGATGAACAAATTCGTCCTTCAACCACTGCTGAATCGCTAGCGAAATTACGCCCTGCATTTGCTAAAGAAGGCACAGTGACCGCAGGTAATGCGTCCACTTTAAACGATGGCGCAGCCATGGTCATTGTAACTTCAGATGTTGAAGCTAAGCGCTTAGGTTTACCAGTGTTAGCGGTCATTGAAGCGGCAAGTGCAGCGGGTGTAGACCCTGAAATTATGGGGACGGGTCCGATTGCAGCAACACAAAAAGTATTGAGTAAAGCGAACTGGCAAGTGGCCGATCTGGATTTGATTGAAGCCAACGAAGCGTTCGCGGTTCAAGCGCTTTGTGTCAATAAAGAGCTTGGTTTAGACAGTGAAAAAGTCAACGTGAATGGTGGTGCCGTGGCGCTCGGTCACCCTATTGGAGCATCTGGATGCCGAATTTTGGTGACCTTGCTTCATGAAATGCAGCGCCAAAACCTTAAAAAGGGGCTTGCTACCTTATGCATCGGCGGCGGAATGGGTGTCGCTATGTTGGTATCTCGTTAAAAGGTTTTGTACTAGATAGACCAAATAAATAAACGTAATAAAGTGGCATAGCAGAAAGGGGGCTCCTAGTGATTCCCCTTTCTGCTTTCGCTTTTGTCGTCTAATAAAAAATATAAAAAACAGGATAAATTGATGAACACTATCGAACAAAAAAAGACAGTCTTACAAAGCGTAAGCCAATTTTTCGTAACGCTTTTACAGCGATACTTACCCGATCCCTTCATTTTCGCCATCGTATTAACATTTGTTGTGTTCTTGTTTGTGATGCCAAGTACAGGGCAAGGGCCAATGCAAGTGGTAAACGCATGGGCGGGTGGTTTTTGGAATTTGCTCAGTTTCTCTATGCAAATGGCGATGGTGGTTGTGACGGGACATGCTATGGCCAGTGCGCCGGCGTTTAAACGCAAGTTGGCTATGCTGGCTGGTGTAGCGACAACGCCAGGACAAGCGATTATTCTCGTGACCGTTATTAGTGCTATGGCGTGTTGGGTAAACTGGGGCTTTGGTTTGGTTGTAGGTGCTATTTTTGCTCGTGAGATCGCCGCGCGAGTAAAAGGTGTGGATTACCGTTTGCTAATCGCTTCAGCGTACAGTGGCTTCTTATTTTGGCATGGCGGACTATCGGGTTCCGTTCCACTGTCTATTGCTGGTGGGAAAAATATTGAGGCGGTAACAAATGGCGCGGTAACGGCGGCAATACCAACATCAGAAACCATCTTTTCACCGATGAACTTGACGATTTTAGCGGTTATGTTTGTCACTATTCCGCTGTTAAATCGTTTGATGCACCCAGCTCCACAAGACACCATTACGATTGATGCTGAACTGTTGGAAGAGCAAGTCGTCGACGTTGTTGAAAAAGAGAACATGACGCCAGCGGAGCGTCTTGAAAATAGTCGTACCTTGTCTTTGGCATTGGGCGTAATGGGCTTTGCTTATATTATTTATTACTTCGTGACCAAAGGCTTCGCGCTTCACTTGAACATCGTCAATTTTACCTTCTTGTTCGCGGCTATCTTATTGCATGGTACGCCAAAAAGTTTGCTGAATTCGATTTCTCAAGGGGCACGAAACTGTTCTGGTATCTTACTGCAATTTCCATTTTATGCCGGAATCATGGGCATGATGACCGCAACGGGTGATTCAGGCGCTTCGTTAGCTGGTGTTATTTCACAGGCATTTGTGTCTATTTCTAATGAAACCACTTTCCCTCTGTTCACCTTTTTGAGTGCGGGTATTGTTAACTTCTTCGTACCTTCTGGTGGTGGTCAATGGGCTGTGCAAGCACCTATTATGATGCCTGCTGGTGCTGCGCTTGGGGTAGATGCCGCGAAAACGGCGATGGCAATTGCTTGGGGCGATGCGTGGACCAACATGATCCAACCATTCTGGGCCTTACCAGCATTGGCGATTGCCGGGCTTGGTGCAAAGGATGTGATGGGGTATTGCTTGATGGCATTGATCGGTTCTGGTGTGATTATTTCATTCGGTTTCTTAATTTTCTAAGGGCATAGTCGATTTAATCTCAAGTTAGTATTTGATTGAAAAACCACTGTTTGGATCATCCAAACAGTGGTTTTTTGTTTTAAGTTGGCTAATGTCTTGGTGGTTATAGATGTTATGCTTAGGAGTATTCCAATTAGGTTCGACTTATAATGGCGGCAGTTTTTAGATTTTAATGGTTTATATATGTTACCGAGGTTCAACATTGTGCGCAGATTAAACAAGGCATTTAGTCTTAAGTTGTGGCTGGCGAGCCTGTTTTTAATGTCTAGTGTGCAAGCCAATGCCATTGAAAATTTTGTCTCTGCAACACTAGATAATGATGTATTTGTAGGTAAAGATAACGGCTACACCAATGGTATTTATTTTTCTTTTTATAATGTTGCAAATCGTTTAAATCCCAGCTTTTTAGTTCGTCCATTGCTGTGGAGTATGCCAAATGGGCGTGTTTATAATACGATCAATGTTAATAGTATTGGTCAAACATTAACGACGGCGGAAGACATTACGCAAGAAATTCCACCGGATAACTCTTTACCTTACTCTGGCTTGCTTAAGTACACCAATGCTTATGTCACGGTGGGTCCCTATTATGCGGATTGGGTTAGTACATCTTTAGGCATCGTTGGGCCTGCTGCAAAGGGTGAGCAGACGCAAAACGGTGTTCACAGAGCCATTGGGGTGAAAGAAGCGCAAGGTTGGGATACTCAATTAAAGAATGAAGTCGTATTTGGCTTTTCTCGTGGCCGTGCTTGGCGAGTGCTTGCGACAGGTTCAGATACTATGGATTTGCTGGTTGGTGGGCAGGTAAGTCTTGGTACCATTACCAGTGGATTAAATGCTGGGGTGATGCTGCGTGTCGGTCAAAACCTTCAGGATTCTTATGCCACGGTTTTATTAGCAAACTCTAGAGCATCTAATCCTATTGGGGTGAACAATAGTTGGTTTATTTATGCTGGTTTGTCCAGCAACTATATTTACAATCAAATATTTACGGATGGAAATACCTTTCGAGATAGCCGCTCAATAGATTACGATCATAATTACAATACCTTTACCGCTGGGATTACCTACTCAGTGGGCGGGCATGGCGCACTAACGTTTGCTTATAACTCGTCTTTTTCCGAAGAGGAAACGGAAAGAAGTCGTCAAACTGAAAAGCTGAGCCGTTATGGAACCTTAACGCTTGCTTGGCAAATTTAGTTTTTAGGCCCAGTGCGTCGAACTATTGAAGGCCATAAAGATCATAAAAACCACTATTTGAAAACGGTCGGTAGTGGTTTTTTTGATAATGTGAATTGCGTTCAATACTGAGAACCCCCTTCGCTCATCCAGAAAAGTCACTTTCCTTACACAAAAATCGATTTATTTCAAAATTTTCCTAAAACTGTTGTTTAACTTCCACATTGTTATATCTCTTGTCCAGCTTAAGTTGAATTTGTTCAAATTATAATAATTGGTAATTTAGAATCCGTTGCCAATGTAGGTTAAAAATGAAAAAAATGAAAAATATCAGTCAGGATGATGCCAGTCGTTCGACCGTCGAAAGGGCCATTGAGTCAATGAAAAAATCGTTAACAATCCGACAATTGATATTGTGCTTGTCGGTTTTGAGTGCGATTCCTGCGCAAGCTGAGACTCACTGGGTATCTGCTACATTGGATAATGACTTCTTTGTTAATGAAGATAATGGCTATACCAATGGCATTTATGTCTCGCTTTATGATGTTTACGATGACGTTATAGCGCTACCAAAGCCCGATGCTTGGGTTATGCCATTGGCATGGAGTTTGTCACATGAAAATATAGGTCAAGCGGTCAACGTCTATAGCTTTGGTCAATCATTAACGACTCCTTCAGATCTCACTCTATCGAATCCACCAAAAGATTCTTTACCGTATTCGGGGTTGATTAGTTTCACTAATACTTACGTTGTAGTAAGTCCAAATTATGCAGATAAAGTAAGTACTACATTGGGAATTGTCGGGCCAATTGCCTTGGGTAAACAAACTCAGAAAACCATCCATAAAATTATTTCTGCTCAAGAGCCGATGGGGTGGGACACGCAATTGGAGAATGAATTGGTCTTTCAATTTTCGCGTGGGAGAACTTGGCGGTCTTGGGTATCAGAGAGCAATAATATGGATGTATTAACGGGGATTGAAGGTGGGCTAGGAACGCTTAAAAGTGAGGTCGGTGCAGGTTTTATGTTGCGCTATGGACGTAATCTGAATGAATCCTTTCCGACGGTTTTACTCACTGATACACGGGCATCGAATCCATTAGCCGTAAACCGCGGTTGGTTTGTGTATGCAGGGTTGAAGTTTGATTACACCTTTAATCAAATATTTACCGATGGTAATACCTTCCGTAATAGTCGATCCATAGACTATGATCACAACAACAATATGTTCACATCAGGCCTAACCTATGCTTGGGATGAGGCTTCTTTATCCTTTGCTATCAATTCACCATTTAGTTTAAACGGCCGTAAAAATGCGCGTGAAATGGATAAATTGACGCGCTATGGTACGTTAACCTTTGCTTGGCAGTTATAGTATTACTTCGTTTCATAAAAAAACCTCCAGTATTCATTATTTTAATACAGGAGGTTTTTGTGTCACTGATACTCGCCTTATACCAAAGACGCTAAATACGCTTTCCATTCAGTTGGCTTACCGTAGTAAGAACTGTGAGGTAAGCGAACGAACTGGCCATCTTTTTCCATGATCAAGGTCGGAAAACCGCTTACCTGTAACTGTCCCATCAGCTTTTGGCTTTCTTGGATCTCTTCCATCATGGTAGATGTCGCTTCAGCCATTTTTACTTTCCAAGTGGCTTCATCCAGACCTATCGTAACCGCTAAAGCTTGTAACGCTTCTGGTTTATCCAGTTCTTTACCATCTTGGTAATGCGCTTCTTGAATCGTTTTCAGCATCAAATGTGGTTCAATGCCCATCTCAATGCCAACCAAAAAGGCTTGGGTTGGTAAGTATGAGTCAAGAACAAATTCGCCACTGTTTGCTACTCTCGCTTTGTAAGCATCGCCAAAGTGGGCTTTGGTCATCGTGGCAATTTGACCATCGGCCTGCAGAATGTGCTGTCTAAAAGACGGATCAATCGCACGTTTCGGAATCATGCCACCTGGGTGGTAATGAATTTCGAACTCAGTCATCTCTGCTAGTATTCCAATTAACGATGTTGCTCCGTAACACCAACCACACATTGGGTCGAAAAAATAATGTACTTTTACCATTTCATTTCACCTTTATGGACTTTCGCTGCGATGTTTAGGTTCAAAGCACCTTGTGCATTTGGGTATTTCGCTGTCATTGTTTTAATAAATTCTGCGCTGTCTTTGCTGTCCATTTTGGCTTGTTGGAAGGCATTGATGTAGTCAAGAGAATACGTAATGTTCTCAGCCGTTAATGCTGTGCCTTTTGCCATATGACCAGGAACAACCGTTGTTGGTTTAAGTGCAAGCATTTCTTTCAATTGTGCTTTCCAAGCTTCTTGAGACTCATCTGATTGTGCATCAGCCATCCACAAGTGCATGTTTCCGAAGATCGCTACGTTACCCAAAATCGCTTTGTTTGATGGGATCCAAAGGTAAGGGCGGTGGGCTAACACACCTTCCGTACCACGAATCTCAATGGTTTGACCATCAATCGTCAAAGTAGATTGAGTGTAAGCGGAAGGGACGATAGGTGCGACTGGTGCGTTCGCGCCCATTTGAGGCCCCCAAAAAGCCAATTTACCTGCCATTTTTTCTTCAATAACTTTTTTTACAGCAGGCGTAGTAATGATGTCTGCTTTTGGAAAAATGTTGTGCAGAGTTTCCGCACCAAAATAATAGTCTGGATCTGCTTGGCTAATAAAAATGGTTTTGAGTTCTTTTTTAGAATCCAATACTTTAGCGGCAATGCGCAGAGCATCTGCTTTAGTGAAACCAGCATCAATCACCATGGCTTCTGTTTCACCGTATACCAGAGTTGAGTTAACACTAAAGCTGCTAGGAGCCGCGTTATAAACATCGAGTGTTAAAGGTTTATTGTCTGCAGCAAAAGCTGAGTGAGCGATAAGTGCAGAAGCAGCGAATGTAATCAGTTTTTTCATGTTGTCTCTCCAAAGAGCTAATGTTTAATTCATGTGGTCATAATAGAGAATTGACGTGCTCGGAAAAATACATAAAAATGAACATTATTGTTTCTTAAATCGTTCAAGTTGGAAGCTAATATGGATAGAGTGACGGCCGCAAAGGTGTTTATTGATGTTGCGCAATCGCGCAGTTTTTCTCGTACTGCTGATCGTCTAAATATGTCTCGTCCTATGGTGACACGATATATAGAAGCCATGGAAGACTGGTTGAAGATTCGTCTATTGCATCGTACTACGCGGAAGATATCACTGACGAGTGCTGGTGAAGCCAGTTTAAAAGACATCGAACTTTGGTTGGAGCAAGCTGATAATTTTATTTCTTTAGTAAATATTGATGACGAATTATCAGGGTTGGTCCGAATGACTTCCAGTATGTCGTTTGGTTTTTCCCAATTGATGCCAGCAATTCAGGATTTCATGGCACAGCATCCTAAAGTGCATATCGACATCGACTTAGAAGACAGCACCGCCGATCTAACCGAGAAAAGCATCGACCTAGCGATACGAATTGCCTCTAATCCAGACCCATCTTTAATTGGTAAGCCCATCGCACGGTGTGAGTCCGTTCTGGTCGCATCACCTGCCTACTTAGACAAAGCTCAACACGTATTGGGTGATATTCAGCAACCGCAAGATTTATCGAAACATGACTGCTTGGGCTATAAAAACTTTGAGCAACATATCTGGCATTTATCGAAACACGAGCAATTTGAATCGATCACTGTCGATTGTCGCTTAACCATCAATGAAGCCACATCGATACTTCACGGTACGCTCAATGGTGTGGGCATTAGTATGTTGCCAACGTATTTAGTGAATCGCTACATCAACGATGGACGTTTGTGCCATGTATTACCCGAGTGGAAACCAAAAGACATGGACATCTACGCCTTGTATTCGTCTAGAAAGCACCTATCGCCCAATGTTCGAGCCTTGATTGATCATTTAGAACAATACTTTGCTCAGCATCCTTGGTGAGTTAGTTAGATCTGCGCGTTAACTAGATAAATGTGCTGATTTGAATGGTTTAATTTGCTCTAAACCATTCTGCCAATTCCTGCCATTGCTCTTCCGATTGCGCCGCGAGCATTTCCCCATCTAGCATACTTGGGCTGTATTCTTCGCCGCTGAGTAGACGGCACACACCGCCCGTTTCCGTGAAGATCAGCACTCCAGCCGCGTGGTCCCAAGGCATCATTTTATAGGTTAGGCTAAATTGAAAATGCCCCAGTGCCATCTGTCGGTAAGCGGGGCAAGAAGGCAGGTTGTTGATGCGAGCAAAGCGTGTCGCCTTGATAGCAAAGTCTTTTTTTCGGTCACCGACATAGGAATGAATCGACATGATGCCAGCGTGTTGTTCTAGCGGTGTGTCTGCTTGAATGTGCAATGCGACAGGGGCGGTTTCAGGTGCTGTATAGCTACCTCGTTCCGCCTGAGTCGTGGCTTGATAATACGCGCCTTGTCCTTTATTCGCATAAATCCAATCATCGTTTACTGGGTCATAAAGCACACCAAAACGAGTAATTCCTTTGACGACGACAGCCAAAATGATGCCGAAATCAGAAAGTCCGTGAGCAAAGTTCCAAGTACCATCAATAGGGTCAATGATGACACAAGTATCGGCTGTTGCAATTTTATCTGTCGTTGTTGGGTCTTCGGCGACGGCTTCTTCACCGACAATGGCCCAGTCAGGAAAACAGCGCTGAATTTCATGGGTAATAAAATCTTCACTGGCTTGATCGGCAATGGTGACCAAATCACTACGGCTGGTTTTTTCTTTGATATCTTGGCTGTCGAGTTGGCGAAAATGAGGCATAACAATCTCTTGGCCGGTACGACGTAGAATATTGATTAACGTGTCTTGCGTTTTTTGGTCGAGATTCATACTGCCTTACTCCGCTGCATTTCCTTTGGGTGCATCTATTATACGGCATGAGTATGACAATTAGTTTATTGAGTTTGGATATCTTGCCATGACATTTTTTAGGTGAGGTGTTGACAAGGTTAAGATAAAACATAAGAATAAAGATTCGAATATGAATATATATTCAAAAATAGTGGTAAGTAAACAAATAGACTTTGTGTTGGGAGTCTTTTTTTAGTTCTTTTGAGAATATATATTCAGTAAAGAATTTTAATTTTATATAGGAGGGGTCATGAATCCTTTCCAACTTGATGTGAATGGGCTTGAGAAAAAAGCTCGAGCGATTAGGCGTAAAATAATTCGGCTTAATGCCGACAGCCCTGCAGGTGGGCACACTGGAGCAGATCTTTCTCAAGTTGAGATTGTGACGTCTTTGTATTTTCGTTTGTTGAACTGCGCTCCTGATCGAATTTCGGACGATGATCGGGATATTTATATCCAATCAAAAGGTCATGCCGCTGGTGGGTATTATTGTTGTCTTGCTGAAGCGGGGTATTTCCCTGAAGACTGGCTGCCAAGTTATCAACACAATGATTCCCATTTGCCAGGTCATCCAGTTCGTCAGAAAACCCCTGGGGTGGAATTAAATACGGGCGCTTTGGGTCATGGTTTGCCTGTGGCGGTGGGGTTGGCGCTAGCCGCTAAGCGTGATGGTCGTTCGAGGAAGGTGTATGTGTTAACGGGTGACGGTGAGTTAGCCGAAGGCAGTAATTGGGAAGCGGCTTTAGCGGCCTCTCATTATCAGCTCGACAATCTGATTGTTATTAATGACAAGAATAAATTGCAATTGGCAGGACCGACTGAGGCCATTATGAAAACCGATCCGTTGGATCAAAAATGGCAAGCGTTTGGTTTTTCTGTGACCCAGTGTGATGGCAATGATGTCGCTTCAATCGTGAGTACGTTAGAGGGCCTAAAAGCCGAAGGCAAGCCAAATGTGGTGATTGCGAATACCACCAAAGGGGCTGGTGTGTCTTTTATTGCGGGCCGACCAGAATGGCATCACAGAGTGCCAAAAGGCGAAGAAATTAACCTTGCATTGAAGGAGCTAGCCGATGTCTAACAGTGAACATTTAGCCAATGTTATGGTGCAGTGTTTCATCGACGCGGTGAATGATGGCGTTGATTTAGTACCCGTGGTGGCGGATTCGACTTCCACTTCCAAAATTAAGCCTTTTGTTGACCTGTTTCCAGGTCGCTTAGTGAATGTTGGCATTGCTGAGCAAGTGATGGTTGGAACAGCGGCAGGGTTGGCATTGGCTGGAAAAGTCGCTGTGACGTGTAATGCGGCGCCATTTTTAATTTCGCGAAGCAATGAGCAGATTAAGGTAGATGTTTGTTATAACAATACCAATGTTAAGTTGTTTGGTTTGAATTCAGGTGCCAGTTACGGCCCTCTTGCGAGTACCCATCATTCAATTGACGACATTAGTATTATGCGCGGTTTTGGCAATATTCAAATTTTTGCGCCAGCGTGCCCTGTTGAGTGTCGGCAAATAATTGAGTATGCCATACGGTATGAAGGGCCGATCTATATTCGTATGGATGGCAAAGCTTTACCTGTATTACACGATGCTGAATTTCAATTTACGGCGGGTGAACCTTCGTTGCTAAGAGAGGGTAGGCAAGTGGTGATTTGTGCGCTGGGGTCAGTGGTACATGAAGCCGTTGCGGCGGCCGATACGTTAAAAGAAGATGGCCTGGACGTTGCCGTGGTAAATGTGTCGTCTATTCGTCCTCTGAATCGACAAAGTTTGGCCAATCAGCTCAGTGACGCTGATTATGTTATCAGTGTAGAAGAGCATAATGTGAATGGTGGCTTAGGAAGTGTGGTAGCGGAACTCATGGCTGAACAAGGAATGACGGCGAAGTTGGTTCGTTTAGGTGTTGAAGATGGTGGCTATGCGGCTGCGGGGGATCGTTCTTATACTCGAAAAATGCTTTCTATCGACAGTGCGGGCATAGTGATGGTTTGTCAGCAACTTGTTCATGAAACATTGGTTTAAGTGAGGCTCGAATGCGTAATGTAATTCTGGCGATAGACGAAGGCACAACCAACGTTAAATCCCTGCTATTGAATAAACAGGGGGATGTGGTTGGTAAGGGAATGGCGTCGTTATCGATTCGCTTTCCTGCAGCGGGTTTGGTTGAACAAGATCCATTTGAAATCATTGAAAGGATGGAAGCCTCTATTGCCTTGGCAATCGATTCTGTTGCAGACGATGTGATGATTGAGGCGGTCGCCATCAGTAATCAGCGTGAATCCGTTGTACTTTGGGAACGCAATACAGGAAAGCCTTTGACGCCAGTGATGAGTTGGCAGTGTCGTCGTTCTGAGTCTTTGTGTGAGACCTTGCGCCAGGATCTGACATTTAGTCGCTATGTGCAAGAGTCAACGGGCTTAGTGCTTGATCCCATGTTTCCGGCCACCAAAGTGTCAATGGCGTTACAGCAAATTCCTGATGGTCATGCCAGAGCAGTGAAGGGAGAGATTTGCGTTGGTACGATTAACTCTTGGATGATCTGGAATATGACCCAAGGTGTGTTTGTCACGGATGCGTCTAATGCGGCTCGAACTCAGTTTTACCATATTGGCAAGCAAGTGTGGGATGACGCTATCTTAGCGCGCTTGGGCATTGCTTTAGAGACGTTGCCGGAAGTGGTTTCTTCTTCTCAGGTTGTCGGGGTGACAAAGGCATTTGGCTCACTTCAGTCTGGTATTCCCATCGCTTCTCAAATCGGAGATTCCCATGCGGCACTATTTGGCCATGGTGGCTATAAAGCCGGAGTGGTTAAAGCCACCTATGGAACCGGTAGTTCGGTGATGGCCGCTATGCCGACATTACCCAATATTCGTCATGAAATCAGTACCACTATTGCTTGGCAGGATTCCGATTTATTTTATGGGCTTGAGGGCAACATTACTCACACTGGTTCGGCGATCGATTGGGCTAGACGAATGCTTGGCGTGGAGACTATTGAGGCTATGTGTGAGCTTGCAGGGCAAGCGGACCCAAATCATTCCGTTTTCTTTGTACCGGCTTTGTCTGGGCTGGGTGCACCTTATTGGGATTTAGAGGCAACAGGGATTTTTTGTGGTCTAAAAAGCTCAACAGAACGAGCAGACATAGCGCGTTCGGCGTTTGAGTCTGTTCTTTTTCAAGTCGCGGATGTGTTTAATGTGATCTCAGATGAGTTACCGGAAAAGATTGAGTATTTGTGTGTGGATGGTGGGCCGACACAAAATGATTGGCTGATGCAAGCCCAAGCTGATTTATTAGGCGTTACGATCCGACGTGGTGAGGTGGCCGAAGTATCGGCAGTGGGTGCTGGGTTGCTGGCAGGATTGGCCATCGGCTGGTGGCAAACAAAAGATGAGCTTGATCGTTTGCAGAAAGCATTTACTGTGTTTTCACCGAGACAGGATAAGTACGAATATTGGCAAGACCGTTATCAGTCATGGTCTTTGGCAATAAAAAAAGCACGTTTGGCTTGTTAATTTAACCAATTGTATTTTAAGGACAGAGCGCTCAAGAACCGAGTGTTTAAGCGTCGTAATGGTGTCAGTAATGCGGGTTATTCTCTATTACTGTGACATAAGGAAAATGGACTTTTGTGGTATCTAAAATGAAAAATCAGACAGTTAGATTTTTTACTCTGGTGATGTAGACATCTCTTGAGGTGTTTATTACACTCTGGTTGCATAAATAACTAATATTGAATATATATTCAATGAGGAGAATAATATGAATAAGAAAATCCTTGCTACTACGTTGTTTGGTCTATCAATTGCTTTTTCAAATATCGCTTCGGCGAATGGCTTGATCGCGATTATTACACCATCCCATGATAATCCATTTTTCAAATCTGAAGCGATGGGGGCTAAGGAAAAAGCTGAAGCGCTTGGATACAGTACGCTTGTGGCCTCCCATGATGATGATGCGAATAAACAAGATCAGCTTATTTCTACCGCCATAGCTCGAAATGCCAAAGCCATAATTTTGGATAATGCGGGGGCAGATGTGACGATTGGGGCACTGGAAAAAGCCAAAGCGGCTGGCGTGCCTGCCTTCCTTATTGATCGTGAAATTAACAAAACCGGTGTGGCCGTTTCGCAAATTGTGTCGAATAACTATCAAGGCGCGCAATTGGGTGCGGAGAAGTTTGTTGAGTTAATGGATGGTGAAGGTTCCTATGTCGAGTTACTTGGTCGTGAATCCGATACTAATGCTCGTGTGCGCTCTCAGGGATATCATGATGTCATTGATGATTACAGTGATCTAAAAATGGTGGCTCAACAAACGGCTAATTGGAGTCAAATTGAAGCCTTTAATCGAATGGAATCGATTCTTCAAGCTTATCCAGATATTAAAGGCGTGATCGCGGGTAATGATACGATGGCATTAGGTGCGGAAGCGGCATTAAAAGCTGCGGGTCGCAATGAGGTCATCGTGGTGGGATTCGACGGCAGTAATTATGTTCGAGATTCTATTTTAGCGGGTTCAAACATCAAGGCGACGGTTTTACAGCCTGCTTGGGATCAGGCTCAAATGGCGGTCATTCAAGCTCATCGATATATTGAAACCGGTTCAACGGGTGTTCCTGAAAAACAATTAATGGATTGTGTTTTGATTGATGAGTCCAATGCTAACCAGCTTGATACGTTTGCTTTGAACTAAAGCTTATGCAGAAGCAAGGCTCATTTTGCTTCTGCTTTTTTGACGTTACATAAGTATCAAGGGTAGCAATGATGTCTAACTATTCTGTATTTAAAATGCTCTTTTGGAGCCTTGCCCTGATGGGATTGGTCGGTTGTCATGTGGTGGATTTGGATGAAAAGGGTGAACCCATTATCCCCATGTCTGCGGCTGATGCTGAGCTGTTGAAAAACATGACACCGAATGCCATTGCCGACAAGCTTTGGCCTTCTATAAACAAGGACGCGCAACAGAATGCAGTGGCCTTGTCATCGATTGAGAAAGACTCGAGTGTGGTGTCCTTTGTACGTTTTCAGGGTGTCGTAAGTCGCTTCGACGAAGCTAAACTCAAAACCTCTCTCGTCGTAAACGCGGCGGGTTATGATGTCGCATTACAATTTGGGAAAATCATCAAAGGAAATTCCATTCGAGATGCCGCGTCGATGATTTCGTTTAATCAATTCAAGAATCAAATTCAATTCGCACAATTGTCCAAAGCTCTAAACAAAAAAGCCATTACTCAAGTTGTGACACCCGATAGTAGTTGGGTGGATCAGCGGATCAGTGTGTTGGCTGCAGTGACAATAAAAGCGAATAAGGTGACACATGCTGTGCCTCTCGAAATCAGTAAAGAGGGGATGTGATGTCTAGTTCAGATGAAAACGTCATTTTACGTGCTGAAGACATCTGTATGGTGTTTCCTGGTACGAAGGCTCTCGATCACGTGACTTACAAGGTTTATCAAGGGGCGGTGAACGTCATTATTGGAGAGAATGGCGCCGGAAAGTCCACCTTAATGAAGATTATTTCAGGCGTGCAATCACCAACGGAAGGGCAGCTTTATTTGAAGGGCAAGAAGGTTTACATCACAGGACCTCGCTCCGCGGCCCAACACGGTATTGGCATGGTACATCAAGAGCTGAATTTGTCTGAAAATCTGACCGTGGCGGAAAATTTATTTTTAGGAAGAGAGCAGCAAAAAGGGGTTTTACCAATCGATGAGCGTCATCAAAATGCGATTGCTAAACAAACGATGGCTCGATTGAAACAAAATATTGAACCGACTGAGCTGGTGGCCAATTTAAAGGTTGGTCAGAAGCAGTTGGTGGAGATTGCTAAGTCCTTAATTGCTGATGTCGATATTTTAATCCTGGACGAGCCAACATCGGCATTGAGTAAAAAAGAAGTGCAAATTCTGTTTGAGGTAATTAATGATTTAACTCAGCAGGGCGTGTCTATTGTTTATATTTCTCATCGACTTGAAGAGCTGATGGCAATAGGTCAATACATTACGATTTTACGGGATGGTAAGTTCCAGTCAGAGGCTATGGTTAAAGACATTGACGTTGCTTGGATTGTCCGCGAAATGCTGGGTAGTGAACCGGTGACCAATTTTTTAACCGCCGATCGTTGCTTTGGTGAAGTAGTACTTCAGGCTAATCATATTAATCTGGTAAACGAAGCAGAAGTGACGCTGGTGGACGATGTTTCGTTTTCATTAAGAGCCGGTGAAATCGTAGGTATTTATGGTTTGATGGGCGCAGGACGAACCGAGTTATTTGAATGTTTGCTGGGTAAAGTAAGTTTTTCGGGTGAATTTACGCTGGACAAGCAAAAGGTTAATAGCCGCATGAGTACCTCTGAACGCATTAAAATGGGATTAGGTTTGGTGCCTGAAGACAGAAAACAGTCAGGTATTTTTCCGATTAGCTCGGTTTCCAATAACTTGTCTATGTCGAGTTTGTGGAAGCGGCTGAAAGGTTTAGCCATCAATGAGGTGGTGGAAAAAGAAGCGATCACGAAAACGATTGATGAACTCTCTATCAAAGTGTCTTCTCCTCAAGTTGAAATACAGGCGTTAAGTGGTGGTAATCAGCAGAAAGTGGTGATTGGTCGTGCTCTATTAACAGAGCCTAAAGTACTGTTACTGGATGAGCCAACCAGAGGCATCGACATTGGTGCAAAAGGCGATGTATTTGAAATGATGGTTAAGTTGTCAGAGCAAGGTATTGGTATTTTGTTTTCAACGTCGGACTTAAAAGAAATTATGGCGGTCTCTGATCGAATATTGGTGATGTCTAATGGCAAGTTAACGGCCGATTTAATGAGAGACGAAACCAATGAATCACAATTAGTTCATGCCAGTGCTCAAGGATTTTAATTATGAACCTCAAAAATAATAACAATGTATTTCGTTCGGGCAATCTTGGGTTAATTCTTCTTAAAATGAGAACCTTCATTGCGCTCTTTATTATTTTAGGCTTTTTCTCGTTGACGGTAGATGGTTTTTTAGCCCCCACCAGTTTGATCATTATGATTAAGCATATTTCCATTAATGCTTTTCTTGCGTTAGGCATTACCTTTGTCATTATCACCGCAGGCATTGATTTATCCATCGGCGCCACATTGGGGTTTTGTGGCATGGTGGCAGGCTATCTGATTTCTCATGGTTTGGTGATTGAACCGCTAGGCATTGCCATTTTTCCAAGCGTTTGGGTTGTTGTCCCTGTCGTGGTGATTATTGGGGGGATAATAGGGGCAATAAATGGTTTTATCATTACACGTTATAAAGTCGCGCCTTTCATTTGCACCCTAGGCACCATGTACATTATCCGAGGCGCTGCTATGTTGTTATCTGGTGGCGAAACCTTCCCAGGTTTACAGGGCAACCCTGAGCTTGGAAACACGGGGTTTGATGCCATTGGATCTGGTTATCTATTTGGGCTCCCTATCGCTATTTGGTTGATGTTTATTATGGCTGGTGTCATTGCTTACATCGCCAAAAAACTGCCTTTTGGCCGTCATGTGTATGCGATCGGTGATAATGAAAAAGCAGCGGAATTGTCTGGTATCAAGGTCAATCACGTCAAAGTGTGGGTGTATACGATTGCAGGGATATGTTCTGCCATTGCAGGCATTGTGGTGACCTCACAATTGGTGGCAAGTCATCCTGCAACTGGTACCGCTTTTGAGATGAACGCGATTGCCGCAGTGGTTTTGGGTGGAACCTCTTTGGCAGGAGGTCGAGGTACCGTCACCGGCACTTTAATTGGTGCGTTTGTGATTGGTATATTAGCGGATGGTTTGGTCATGATGGGCGTCAGTGAGTTTTGGCAGATGGTGATCAAAGGGGTGGTGATTATCATCGCGGTGATCATCGACCAGATGCAAAATAAGATGCAGTATAAAGCGGCCATTGGTTCTCAAAAAGCGGTTTGTTAACCGCCTGATGAAATATCTGCTCTTAGATGGTGGGGTGATTTGAGAAGGTGAAAAAGGAACGGTTAAGTAAATTTAGCCGTTTCTCTTATGTTTTAGTGTCTTTCTAAAATGGCTTCTGCGGTCACTCTGTCTGTAATTAACACATCAATGTAGTTGCCTGATAAAGCCCCTTTGATGGCATCTACTTTGTCCAACCCTCCTGCAAGGGCAACCACCAGTTCACAAGCTTCAAGTTGCTCAAGTGACATACCGATTACTGGATCGTCTTCAGGATTGACCACTGGGCAGCCATTTTCATCGTAATAATGTAAACAGATATCGCCCACAGCGCCTTTATCCGCGAGTTCTTTTAGGCGCTTTTTGTCGTAGTAATTCCCAGAGTTTCGCAACAGGTTTGATGGTTCCAACATGCCAATACCAACGATGGCAAGATTGACCTTATTGAACATGTCTACCACGTCAGACACTTCCGCCGTATCGAGCATTTTGAGTTTGTCTTGTAGGGAGTGTTCGATACTTTGAGCCGGTAACATAAAGGCATCACAGGAAAGAATATCCGCCATGGTTTGCGTCAGTATGGTCGCTTGGATATTACCGTTATGTCCCACACCACCTAGGACCTGAATGACCCCTTTGGCTTTTACTTTGGTGGTGTGCAAATGATCGACCATAGAGCGAATGGTATCGCTCCATGAGGATATGCCGATTAGATCGCCATCTCGCAATGAGGTATCCAAGTAATGTGCTGCAGAAGAACCAATCGCGCGTTTAATTTGTGCATCGGAAGGATCGTCTTGAATATCCACAACGATGACATTTGATACCCCAAAACGTTGTTGGATTTTAGTTTCTAATCCAATAAAAACGGAAGGCGGTTGAATAACGCTGATTTTGACAATGCCTTCTTTAAGGCATCGAGTAATTGATCGAGAGACTTGAGATTGTGAAAGTCGAAGTGTTTTCGCAATATCGGCTTGTTTTAATCCATCCTGATAATACAGAGTGGCGATTTTGAGTAACAATCGTTTTTCATCAATTTTTGACATTCTTTCGCAGTCTCTAAGCGGGCTTTTAGCGTTATAGTAATTTTAAAGGCCGTACTTGAAAATTACTATCCCTAATGCGATTTCATAACGCCAGTTCAATAACGCTTTCCATAAAGTTTATGCCAACCGTCTCTGCTGAGGGTTGAGGGTTTGGCTAAGTTGTAAATTCGCCACTGTGGTTTGCGCAATATGGTTCAAGGCTTCATCCGTAAAATAGCCTTGATGGCCGGTTACGACAACATTAGGAAAGGTCAGCATGAGTTGGAAAACGCTGTCTTGAATGATATGAGAGGACATGTCTTCAAAGAATATTTTGTTTTCTTGCTCGTATACGTCTAGTCCCAAATAACCAATTTTCCCACTGTAAAGGGCGTCGATGGCTTCTTGAGCATGAACCAACGCACCGCGACTGGTGTTAATGATCATCACACCGTCTTTCATTTTCTGTAAGCTCTGTTGGTTGATTAGGTGATGAGTGGCGGTCGTAAGTGGGCAGTGTAAGCTGATAATGTCACTTTTTTGGTAGATCTCATCCAGTGACAGATACTGACAACCTTGGTCAATGAGTTCTTGTGATGGGGATAGGTCATAGCACAACACCTCACAGCCGAAGCCTTTCATTATACGACAAAAAGCCGCACCGATACGGCCCGTGCCAATACAGCCGACAGTTTTTCCTTGTAGGTTAAAGCCCAACAAACCTTCCAGGGCAAAATTTCCTTCTTTGACTCTATGATAGGCTCGATGTGTCTTGCGGTTGAGAGTCATGATAAGAGCGACGGCATGTTCAGCAACAGACGTTGGACTGTAGTCTGGAACATGAAATACCTTGATGTTCTGTTGTATCGCAGCGTTTAAGTCTACGTTATTAAAGCCTGCACAGCGTAAGGCAATGGTGTTCACGCCCTGCTGTTTTAATTGGCTGATTACTTCGGCATTGACATCGTCGTTAACAAAACAGGAAACCGCATCGAACCCTTGTACTAAACTGATGGTTTCTTGACTCAAGCGACTTTCGAAAAAGGTCATTTCAAGATCTGTTTTTGAGATGTAATGGCTCAGCGTTCTTTTATCGTAAGGTTTGCAGGAGAAAACGGCGATTTTCATAACCAATATCCTATTAAATGTATGAAGAATATAAAGGTTATAGCGTATATCTTTCTAAGAAAGTAACTTGCTTAGACTTTTTTTGATATGAAGCAATATTTATAAGAAATATTTATGAAGTCCTGTCTATTCCGCAGATTTCTGTTTACATAAATTAATAGTTAATTTGTATCTGGTAAGAAATTGTAATTTTTTATTTATATATCACACAACAGGATGAAGAGAGTAATAGGTTTCGACTAGACTAACCATATTGATTCACATTAACAACGGATGCCCCTAGCGACTCAGCTTTCATCACGCATTAGGGGAGTTTTTGCCTGGAGGCAAAAGTGTATTGGACTTCTTCTAACAATATTTTCAATCGCTGGGTGATTTTGACCTTAGTGCTTGGTTGTTTCATATCCGTTTATGTCACATATCGTGTTCATATTTCCAATCAAGACATTATCGATCAATCAGCAGCACAGGTATCAGAGGAAGTCTTACAGCAAGTCGTGACTCGGATTCAGCTCTATCAATATGGTTTGAGAGGGGCTCGAGGAGTGGTACTGACCGCAGGCGAAAAAAACATTACGCGTGATGACTTTTATCAATACAGTGTGACCCGAGATATTGATAAAGAATTTCCCGGTGCTAATGGTTTCGGTTTTATCCGTCGGGTACCGCAAGAATCGATGGACGAGTACTTGTCTCATATTCAGGCTTCAAGCTGGCCTAATTTTAAGATTAAGGAATTGTCCTCGAATTTTAGTGAGCGTTACATCATAGAATTTGTTGAACCTATTGGCCCTAATCAGCAGGCCATCGGCCTAGACATCGCTTCTGAGATCAACCGAAGAGAAGCCGCATTGTCTGCTATTTATGATGGTGAGGTTCGTATAACAGGACCTATTACACTTGTGCAAGCTTCCGGTAAAACATCGCAATCGGTACTGATTCTGATGCCCATTTATCGGAATGGTAAAGTGCCTAGAGATATGCAGGAGCGCTACCGTGAAGGCTTTGGTTGGAGTTATGCGCCCTTAATTATGGAAGATGTATTGATGGCGTTGGAAATCGACCAGAGTAAGATTCACTTCGAACTCTACGACGTCACGGATTTGGACGACCAAGTCGGTTTTTATTCTAATGATGGAAAAGGCTCTATCGAACAGCTTCATATTACCGAAACTGAAATATATGGTCGTAAATGGCAAAATCGGTTGAGTGTTACGGATGCCTATATCCGTGAGTTACGTCTTTCTGACCCCTATGTTTTTTTGTTTTTCGGTGTCGCGCTGAGTGTTCTGGCAGCCATTTTAGTCGCCGTTGTACGTATCAATATGGCTCGTCGACAAGAGGTCGTTGCCCATCAGTCTCGGATTGCCGCTGTGGTCGAGGGCTCAGCAGATGGCATTATTAGCTTGAATCTTGAAGGCATCATCACAAGTTGGAACCGAGGCGCTGAGCAAATCTATGGCTATCAGCAAAGAGAGGTTATTGGTCTGTCTGCACTGCAGACTCTAGTGCCTAGTGAATTGCAAACTGATGATAAGAAAATGTTCCAGCAGGTTCGACAGCAAAAACAAGCTTTATCCATTGAAACCCGAATTCAAACTAAATCAGGCTCTCAGGTACCAGTTTCTCTGACTATTTCCCCTATTTTTGATGCTAGCCAATCTATTGTCGGGGTTTCGCAAAGTGTGCGTGATATTTCCGAGCGTAAAAAGGCAGAGGCAAAAATCCGAGAGCTGAATGTCAGTTTAGAAGATCAAGTGAAAGCTCGTACGGCCGAGTTGGAAGATTTAAACCGATTACTGAATGATGTTCTACAAGCGTCTTCTGAAATTGCCATTGTGGCGACCGATGAAAAAGGCTTGATCACCTTATTTAATAATGGTGCTGAACGTATGTTGGGATATCAAGCAGAGGAAGTCCTGGCTGAAAGAACGCCGGTGGTATTTCATACCACGGTGGAAATTGATCAGCACCGAGCGACTATTTTTGAAGAATACGGCTGCTATGTTTCAGACCCAATGGAGGTGCTGATATACAAAGCCAAACAGCAAGATTATGACCGCCAAGAATGGACGTATGTGCATAAAAATAGCGAGAGACTTCCGGTGTCATTGGTCATCACACCGATGAAAAATGCGCGTGGTGATATTGTCGGTTATCTTGGTATGGCAATGGATATTTCAGAGCAGAAGAAGAATCAACAAGCTTTAGTAGCCGCGAGAGATCAGCTGTTAATCGCCGCTGAAGTTGCTCAATTAGGGGTATGGAGCTGGGATCTTGAACAGGATGTCCTAGATTGGAGTGATATGATGTACGACATTTATCACTATCCTAAGAGTGTAAACGAAGACGGGGTCACCTTGTCTGATTGGCAAGCGAGATTGCACCCAGAGGATAAAGAAAAAACCCTGAATCACTTCCATCAATCTCTACGTAACGGAAAATTATACAATGATGTGTTCCGTATTATTTTACCGGATGACAGTGTGCGATACATCCAAGCTGGCGCATACATTGAAAAAGATTCGCAAGGTAACACCTTACGTTTAACTGGGGTGAATCAAGACATCACGTCAGAGCGAGAGCTTGAGACCTGGTTGCGACATGCGAAAGATGAGGCCGATGCCGCCAGTGCGGCTAAGTCCACTTTCCTTGCGAATATGAGTCATGAAATCCGTACTCCAATGAATGCCATTTTAGGTATGTTGCAGTTGGTAAAACGCACGCCGTTGTCTGATCAGCAAGATGATTACATTACCAAAGCGCAAATCTCGGCTCAGTCATTATTAGGCTTGATCAATGATGTTTTGGACTTCTCTAAGGTCGACGCGGGTAAGTTAGAGTTAGAGCAAGCGGTTTTTGATTTTGAAGCGTTATTGTCTGAATTGTCGACGGTGTTGTCTGGCAGTCCAATTCGTGACCAAGTGGAGTTGGTTTTTGATGTTGACCAACACCTCCCTAGTCATTTTGTCGGCGATAAATTACGCCTGCTACAGATCCTCATTAATTTATTAAGTAATGCCATTAAGTTTACTTTAGAAGGCTGCATCACCCTTGAAATAAAATGCTCACAACAAAACCAAGGCATGGCTAAGTTAGCGGTTGCAGTGAAGGATACGGGTATTGGTATTTCACAAGAAAACATAGATTCCATTTTCGAGGTATTTTCTCAAGCTGAATCTTCCACAACTAGACGTTTTGGTGGGACCGGGTTAGGTCTGGTGATTTGTCGACGCTTTGTTGAATTAATGGGAGGGGAGCTAACAGTCGATAGTCAATTTGGCAAAGGCAGTTGTTTCGCTTTCAGTATTGATTTGCCTGTTGCCGATGAATCCTCTAGCAAATTGGTCACACATCAAAAAGATATCAAGGTATTGATTGCGGAAAGCAATTTGGCCTCTCAGATTATCTTGACTCGAATGGCGCAGAACCTTGGGTGGCAAACAGAGGCCATCGATGATTTTACTGCGATCAGCCATGTACTAAAACAGGCGCATACTGACAGTAAACCTTTTGATGTTTTATTGATTGATGTAAAACTGCCCAACTTTAAAGGGCAGTCTAGTCTCGATGAACTTGGTCAGTTTATCCCTGATGGCGTCCCACTTCCCAAGAGTATTTTGTTGCTTAATGCGACAAATGAAAATGCTCATGAAACGACATTACCGAATGCAGTTAAGTTACTGAAACCTGTGACCATGAGTCGTTTATCTGAAACCGTTTACCAAACATTGGCAGTAGAACGAACTGTTCAAGCGGCGCCGGTAATGGCTCAGCAAGAGGATAAGGTGCTGCAAGGCATTAACTTATTGTTGGTAGAGGATAATGAATTTAATCGTCAGGTCGCCACAGAGTTATTGATGATTGAAGGGGCTAATGTGTCCGTAGCAACAGGCGGTGCAGAAGGGGTCTCGATGGTACTAAATCAAACGCTTCCGGTATTTGATTTAGTCTTAATGGACATGCAAATGCCGGACGTGGACGGTTTAGAGGCCACTCGAGAAATTCGAATGGATTCACGTTTTACGAATTTACCAATTGTTGCTATGACGGCGAATGTATCGATCTCCGACCGTCAAGCTTGCCTTGATGCCGGTATGAATGATCACTTAGGTAAGCCATTGGACATAGGACAAATCATTGCTTGTATTCTGCGACTCATTCCCGACAAACAACCTAAAATTCCCCCAGTGAGTGAGGATGGTGTGTGGCTTTCTAAGCACTCTGCCAGTGTTTCTGAAGACGATGTATCTGAAAAAAATGTATCGAAAAAGAATGTACTGGAAAAGAAGGTATCTGACGCAGACATACAGAATACTAAGGTAGGTACTGTCGAAGTAGACAATTCCCTTGATGCTGAAAAGGTAGAAGATATTTTAGATCGTTTCGGGGGCAGTATTGAGCTTTATCGCAGTGTTATGAGTGGCTTTGAAAGTGAAGCTGATACCCTCATTGAGCAGCTCAAAAAAGCGGTTGATGAACAAGATGTTGGTCAGCTGATAGAAGTCTTACATAGTTTAAAAGGATCTGGGTTGACCATGGGGTTAATGAGGTCTTCTGCTGCACTTGGTCAATATGAGGCGGAATTAAAAGCCACTTCCGACGCACATACTCATTCAATTTGTATGAACAGTTTGATGAAGTTGGATGTAAAAAAAATGATACAGGATGAGTTGACCGAAATTCATCGTAAAGTGGAGGAATTCGCAGATTATTAATTAATTGTCTAAGCTCAATAGCTTAGTAAATGACTTTTAGCTTGATTAGGTTGAACGATAGATAACGGTTGGAATTGGGAGAATAGGAATGTTTAACGCTGGTTTGAAAAATGACATAAAGGCGCTAGAGGAAAAGCTTTACTCACTTAATCAGGTTAAGGATAGCCTAGACGAAGAAATGTTAGTAATGAACTTAAGCCCAGACGGCGTCATTGTTAATGTGAATAAAAAGCTGATGGCTGAGTTAGCGAGCTCAGAAGCGTATTTTGTTGGTAAAACGCTGTCCGATTTAACCCCTCAACACGCTAAAGGCACTCCCCACTTTAAAGCCATACACGATGCCATAAAATCGGTCCGTCATTGGGCCGGGGCCATTGAAATGATGCGAGAAGATGGTCAGGAGGCTTGGTTACGAGGGATTTTTCAACCGGTTCTCAATTCTGAAGGGCGGGTGAAAGCCTTTTCAATCCATTGTAACGATTTGACTCGAACCATTACCAAATCGCGTGAGGATGAAAATATTATCACAGCATTACAGCGCTCTACTGCGGTCATAGAGTTTGATTTGTCAGGAAATATTTTGGATGCGAACAGTTTGTTTCTAAAGGGAATGGGCTATTCATTAGAGCAGATTAAAGGCCAGCATCACCGCATGTTTTGTGAACCGGAAGAAACCAATTCAAATGAATACATTCAATTCTGGGAGCGGTTAGGGCAAGGGCAGTTTTCTACTGGTCGATTCAAACGAGTCGATAGCCGTGGAAATGTTGTTTGGTTAGAAGCTTCTTATAATCCCATTTCAGACATACATGGTAAGTTTTATAAAGTAGTAAAGTTCGCTTCGATTATTACCGACGTTGTGAATCGTGAAATAGCCGTCTCAGATGCTGCGGACATTGCCTTTACGACGTCTCAACAAACAGATGAGAGTGCTCAAAAAGGCAGTCAAGTGGTGAAAGATACGGTTGATGTAATGCACGAATTGTCTAGCCAAATGGCACAAGCGGCGGATGGCATTTCAGAGTTGGATAAACAATCTCAATTAGTGGGGTCTATCATTCAAAGTATCCGAGGCATCGCTGATCAAACAAACTTATTGGCTTTAAACGCAGCCATTGAAGCGGCTCGTGCTGGCGAGCAGGGGCGAGGTTTTGCGGTTGTTGCGGATGAGGTAAGACAACTGGCATCGCGTACCAGCGAAGCCACCGAAGAAATTGTTGGGGTCGTGGAAAAAAATCAGTTGTTGGCAGAAAAAGCGGTTGCCTTAATTAATAAGGGCAAAGAACAAGCCGAACAGGGGTTATCCTTGTCGAACGAAGCCGGTGAGGTAATTATCGAAATTCAAGATGGTGCTCAGCGAGTAGTGGATGCTGTAGGGCAATTTGCAAATCAGTTTACCACCGATTAATACGACATCATTAATCGTACTGTATAAGCGTGCTGGTTTCTAACCAGCACGCTTATTTTATACGTTATGTTTAGAAAACTAGTCTTTCGCTAGTGTATCTAATATGTCTAATAACCAGTCCACTTCTTTATCGTTTTTCAAACGTTGAGCCATGGCCTTTTCATGCTCCATGACACGATCGCTCAACCTGCTAAAAAATTGTTGGCCTGATTCCGTCATAAACAGGGCATAAGAGCGACGATCATTCTTTGCGGGGCGTCGTTCAATTATGTCCATTTGCTCTAATTTGTCGACGGCCGCTACCATGGCTGAGCGGTCATTTCCTAGTGCTTGAGCGACCGCGGTCTGAGTTAAACCTGGATTACGCTCAACAATAGCGATAACAGCGAAGAGCCCAGGACTAATGCCTAAGTCTGAACATACCTCTGAAAATTTACTGAAAAAATTCATTTGAGCACGACGTAATCGGTAGCCAAGTAAACTATTGAGTATGCCAAAATCAATATTGCTATCAGTTTGTTTTGTTTCGTCAGACATTAAATTCTCTTTTATGTTCGTTAGATCCTAACAATTGTAATATAAAGAGCCATTGTTTCGACACTAAACTGTTTGTATTTTTTGATAGTTTGGGTTTTTCGGTTGTGTCATGGAATCATAAAAAGAAAGCCGACACAGAGGTCGGCTTTTAAAGACATTGTCTCGTAAAAACAGCTTAGCTAATTAAATGTACTAAGCCGAGCGTAATGCCTGGGAAAATAACTAAGAGTGCAACCCTGACAAAGTCAGAAATAAGAAAAGGAACAACGCCTTTAAAGCACTCTTTTAGTTTTAGACTGTCATCGAATGATTTAATAATAAATACATTCATTCCAACTGGAGGCGTTATCAGACCGACTTCTACTACGATAAGAGCCAAGATACCGAACCAAATACCAGCGTCTGCAACTGGAATACCAAAGTCCATAGAGACAATAATAGGGAAGTAAATTGGTATGGTTAGCAAGATCATGGCCAAGCTGTCCAAGAAACAACCCATGACTAAGTACGTCAGTAGCATCAGTGTCAAAATGGTATAAGGCGATAGTCCCGAGTTAGTGATTAATTCCACACCCACATCGGGTAATCGTGACAATGCAATGAAGACGCTGAATAAATCCGCTCCCAATACGATAAAGAATATCATCGCGGAAGAAACGGCGGTTTTCATTAAACACACTAACAGTCCGTCTAGACGCATTTTACCGTGGGTTAAGGCTAAGATAGCGGTTAAAATAACCCCGACTGAAGCAGCCTCGGTTGGCGTGAAAAAGCCAAGGTAGATGCCACCTAATACAATTAAGAAAATGAGGGTAATGTGCCAAACATCTTTCGTTGATTTGAGTTTTTGTGCAAACGTCGTCTTTTCGCCACGAGGTCCCGATTCAGGAAAGATACGCACATAGATGGCAATGGCTAAAATATAGCCGCCAGCGGCTAAGAAACCTGGAACAAAGGCCGCAATAAACATTTTTGAGATATTTTGTTCCGTTAAGACCGCAAAGATGATCAGCACCATGGAAGGGGGAATCAAAATTCCTAATGTCCCACCTGCCGCAAGAGCACCGGCCGCTAGGCTGCCAGAGTATTTCAGGCGCTTCATTTCAGGTAGTGCTACTTTACCCATGGTCGATGCGGTTGCTAAGGAAGAGCCACAAATGGCCCCAAACGCGGCACATCCTGCAATAGCCGCCATAGCGATACCACCACGTTGACGACCAATCCAAGTGTTACAGGTGCGAAACAGTTCCGCGGTAATGCCTGAGCGTGTGGCCAACTCTCCCATTAACAGAAATAATGGCACAACAGATAAATCATAGCTGGAAAATTTAGAAACAGGGGCTGTCCCCAAATAGTTTAGTAGGGCCGGCATGCCACCAATCATGACATAACCAATGCCACCGCATACCAGCATAGCTAAAGCAATGGGGATACGGATGCTCATTAGCACCATTAGGGCTGCCATCATTAAAAAGGCCAGCTCAATATTACTCATGGTTGCCTCCACGAAGTGTGGTGTACAGTCTATTCAGACCACAAATTCCGCAAAGCAGCATGCAAATAACGCCAACAGTGAAAGTCCACCATGTGGGAAGTGCTAAAAGCATGGATTGCTCAAGGTATTCTTTCGCTTCGAAGCCACTTAGGGTCATTTGATAAGCGAAAGTAAAAGATACAGCTGTGAAAACAAGATCGCTGATGACTCCTAATGTGCGTATAGTGCTGGGTTTGCAATGCGCGGTAAAGAGGTCAACAACCACATGGCCTTGTTGCTGATAACATTTAGGGAGGAAAAGAAAGATTGCCATTCCTAATCCCATTTCTGTAATCTCATAGTCACCGACGATAGATTGACCTATCGTGCTTCGACCGATAATGCTAGCAACCGTTACGATTGCTAGCATTAACATAATGAAACCACCCGTCAATGCGAAGATATTGGCAAGACGCTCTAATAAAAGATGTCTTGAGGTCGCCGTAAGTTGCATCATGTTTAAATCACCTAACTAACGAGAACTTAAAAGTTCTCGTACTTCTCGATCAGTGTTTTTGCTTTATCCAATAAATGGTCAGCATCGTAGCCGTCGTCATTCATGTCTTCAATCCATTGTTCAGTAACTGGTGCCAGTGTTTCTTTCCAACGGTCATACTCGGCGCCTTCAATGGTATTGAAAGTGTTGCCATTGTCTACCGCATCTTTACGAGCACCAATTTCATAAGCATCAAATACGTCCCCAACAAAACCAGCAAGAGGAATGCCAGAGTTATCATCGATCACTTTTTTCAAATCATCAGGTAATTTGTTATATGACTTTTTGTTCATAGAGAAAATGAAGAATTGAGTATAAAAACCACGATCACCTTTAAATTCTGTGTGATGTGTCGCTAGCTCATGAATTTTCATTGGTTTAACTACTTCAAACGGTAGGGCTGTTACATCGATAACCCCTTTTGACAGCGCGCTTGGCATGGATGGTACTGGCATGAAAACAGTATTAGCCTTAAGGATATTAAGTGCATCTGCCATCATTTTATTTGGTGAACGAACTTTCATCCCATCCAGATCTTCTAGTGTTTTGATGTCTTTGGTTCGAGAATGCAGAGAGCCTGGGAAGTGGGTATGTAGAGTCAACAAATGAACATCTTTTAATTCATCTTGCATTTCGGTTTCAGCATACTCTTGCATGGCCATACTAGTAATGCGAGCGTTCAAAGGCATGAATGGTAATTCAAACGCGGTTGCTTTTGGGAAACGACCAGGCGTATAACCGCCGACTGTCCAAGACATATCGACAATACCCTTACGTGTTTGATCAAACAATTGTGGTGGTTTGCCGCCTAGCTGCATTGCTGGGTAGATGTCAATGTGAATACGGCCATTCGATTCTGCTTCAACTTTGTCTGCCCAAGGTTGTAAGAAGTTTACTTGCGCATTTGAAACTGGCGGTAACATATGGTGAAGTTTGAATGTGTATTCAGCTTCTGCAAGTACGCTTGTCGATAGAGCGGCTCCAGCGACGAAAGCTAGCGCTTTGAGTTTTAAGTTTTTCATAGTTTACACCTTATTATTTTTGTCTTATCCAGTGTCAGTATAGTCAATTGCTTATATTGACGATCTCATGTGCCTAGTTGCTCTCGAGACTTATCTCATGTCCCTAGTTACTCCCGAGACTTAAAATCATTTTGGCCATAACCCTGCGTTAATTCAATCATAATGCATATGACTTTTTTGCTTAGTGTATTCAAAAAAAGCAAGAGGGTATAAAAAAACATGAAAATGTTTGCCAATTTAATTGTTGTGATGTACAACAAGTTTTGTCTTTTTTACATTGTTTATAGCATAACAATAATATGAGGTTACAAGATGAGTAAGTTGATTTCTCTAGATCAGGCTGCTGGGCTAATTCAAGATGGTGCGTCAGTGGCTTGGTCTACGGTTGGTATGTCGTATTTCGCGGAAGCGGTTGCCAAAGCCGTAGAGCAACGTTTTGTTAATACGGGCCACCCACTGCAACTTACCCTTATTCACGATTGTGGTTGCGGTGATGGTAAAGATGCTGGAATGTCTCATCTTGCTTACCCTAATTTGGTAAAGCGATTAATTTCAGGGCACACAGGTCAAGCGCCTAAAATGGCACAGATGATTACCGATGATGAAATAGAAGCCTACCTATTGCCGCAAGGGGTATTGACGACCATGTGGCGCCAGATTGCGGGTAATAAACCAGGTGTTATCACTAAAATCGGCATGGGCACTTACGTAGACCCTCTGGTTAGTGGTGGTAAGGTAACGGCTAAAACCAAAGACGATTTGGTAAAGCGCATCAGTATCGAGGACGAAGACTGGCTATTGTTTAAGAAGTTCCCGCTCGATGTGGTCGTGATTCGCGCCACCACCGCGGATGAAGACGGTAACTTGTCCGTTGAAGAAGAAGCCATGCTGGCGGAAATTTTACCGATGGCACAAGCCGCGAAAAATAATGGCGGTATTGTGATTGCACAGGTGAAATACATTGCCGAGCGTCATTCTATACACCCAAAAGAAGTTAAGGTGCCCGGTGTATTAGTGGATTATGTCACTGTCGCGCCAGCCGAGGATCACAAGCAAACCATTGGCAGTGTTTACAATCCAGGTTTGGCAGGCAATTCACGAGTACCATTAAATGCCTTGCCTGCTATGCCTTTTAGTGCTCGAAAAGTCATTGCCCGCCGTGCGGCTATGGAGCTCGAAGCCAATGTGATGGTGAATTTAGGCATTGGTATGCCTGACGGTGTGGCGGCCATCGCGGCAGAAGAAAAGGTATCGCACTTATTTACCTTAACGACAGAATTGGGTACTTACGGCGGTATTCCGGCTTCGGGTGCGGATTTTGGTGCGGCGTGGAATGCAGATGCCATTATTGAACACGAAGCGCAGTTTGATTTTTATGACGGTGGTGGTTTGGATATTGCCTTCTTAGGTCTAGCGCAAGCCGACCAACAGGGTAATTTGAACGTCAGTAAGTTTGGTCCAAAAGTGGTCGGTCCAGGTGGCTTTATTAACATTTCACAAAGTGCTAAGAAGGTCGTGTTCTGCGGCACTTTAGTCAACGGTGCCAAACTTGAGTTCAGTGAAGGTAAGGTGCAGGTTATTGAAGAAGGTAAGGTGCAAAAGTTCGTTGATGCAGTGGATCACATTACCTTTAGTGGTGATGTAGCACGTGCCAACAAACAGCCTGTGGTGTTCGTTACTGAGCGTTGTGTGTTGGAATTACGCCAAGAAGGTATGGTATTGACCGAAATTGCCCCTGGTTTGGATTTGGAAAAAGACGTATTGGCCGCCATGTCATTCCGTCCTTTGATTGCCGACGATCTGAAAACCATGCCAGAAGCCATTTTTGCAGAACAATGGGGCGGTTTAAGTGAGATTATGTCAGCGCAAGGTCAATAACAATAATAACCAAGTTTGAGGTACGAGTATGTCGATCAATAATGTTGAAATTCCTTATGGTGCTTATTGGAGTACGCCCTTTACTAAGTGGCAAGGCTCCTTGCAACACTTGCATTCCATGAAATTCGCAGCGCATGTGACAAAACAAGAATTGGCCAAACGTGATATCGATCCAACCGTGTTTGATTCTGGTGTGTTGGGGATGACCATTAACCAATACCAATCTTTTAATGGTGCGCCTTGGCCTTTGTATGATGTCGGTGCGGTGAATACGGCCGGACATGCTGTAAATCAGGTATGTGCAACCAGTGCACGAGGTTTATTTGCTGCCGCATCGGAAATTGTCTGTGGCATGGCAAATGTGTCTTTATTAATGACGGCCGATCGTTGTTCGAATGGACCACATATATATTACCCGAATGCCAAAGGGCCAGCGGGTGCATCGGAAGATCAGGTCACTTACAACATGATGAATGATTGTGTTGGTGGGCATTCTATGATGCAAACAGGGGAGAATGTGGCGAAGCGTTTCGACATTACCCGTGAAGAATTGGATGTCGTGACTTTTCGACGTTATGAGCAATATCAAGATGCCCTAAAAGAGGATCAGGCGTTCCAAAAACGCTATATGACACTGCCGTTATCAGTGCCGACAGCGAATTTCAAAAAAGAAGAGACGGTTGTCTACGGTGATGAAGGGGTCTTTCCAACCACCTTGGAAGGTTTGCAGAAGTTAAAACCCATTCAAGAAGGTGGGGTGATTACCTTTGGTAATCAAACACACCCAGCAGACGGTAATGCTTCGGCTATTTTGTGTCGTTCTGAAGAGGTAGCCAACTTAACCTCACGTCCCGAAATAAAAATTGAAGTATTAGGCTTTGGTCAAGCTAGAGACGACCTAGCTTACATGCCAGCTGCGCCAATAGAAGCCGCGAAACGTGCGCTTACCGTAGCGGGTATCGATATTAAACAAGTCAAAGCCATCAAAACACATAATCCATTTGCAGTTAACGACGTGGCCTTTGCAAAAGCGATGGATGTGGATGTGATGGCCATGAATAACTATGGTTGTTCTCTTATTTGGGGGCACCCACAAGGGCCAACTGGTATGCGCGCTGTTATTGAGTTGATTGAAGAGTTGGTTATTACAGGTGGCGGCTATGGCCTTTTCACTGGTTGTGCCGCGGGTGACACTGGCATGGCGGTGGTCATTAAAGTCTCAGACCGTTAAAGAATGGTGTTGTGGCCGTGGGTATTTGCCCACGGTTTTTTTTACACCTAAAAATATAGTTATAAACAATAATAGTTTATTTTGACATTTGTTTAGTTGCTAAACTATTATCTGGTAAATGACGTCAAGGGTGCGTTTTAGTGTTGAGCTTGGCGCTTGGCCCATAAACATAAAAATAGAGGCTTCTAATGGTAACGTATGAATTTATTAACTTCTCGGTAGAGAATGGTATTGGGCATTTAGAACTGAATCGTCCTGAAAAGAAGAATGCGATTAATGACAGCCTTTGTCTTGAAATCGAGCATGTTTTTTTGAATCTTACCGATGACGTTAATGTCATTGTCTTGTCTGGTAATGGCCCTGAGTTTTGTTCGGGTCTTGATCTACGTGAGCATAAAGCACGTGAACCCTTTGAAGTGGTTAAACACTCACAAATGTGGCATCGCGTATTTGGTCATATTCGTGATTCTGGCACACCGGTTGTCGCGGCGATGCATGGTGCGGTGATTGGTGGTGGTTTGGAATTAGCCATCTGCGCTCATGTGCGAGTGACCGAAGAAAATACCTTTTACCGTTTACCAGAAGGGAAGCACGGTATCTTTGTCGGTGGTGGTGCTTCTGTCAATGTAGCCAATGTGATTGGTGCGAGTCGTATGACAGAAATGATGTTAACAGGCCGTGATGTGGATGCTGAAGAAGGGCATCGTATTGGTTTAGGCCATTATGTGATGCCAGCAGGTGAAGCGTTAAATAAAGCCTTTGAAATTGCAGAAGGTATTAATAAGAACTCCAAATACTCCAACTGGGCGATGACAACAGGTCTGAGTCGTATTAATAACATGTCGGCTCAAGAAGGCCTGTACACAGAATCGTTAATTTGCGGTATTACGCAAACCAGCGAAGAAGTGAAAGCCCGTATTGATGCTTTCTTGAACCGTAAAAAATCTTAATCAGCGATTTTTTCTCAGAACAAAAACAAGATTCAGGAGTTATAGTATGCAAATTCAAGGTAAACACTTCATTGTAACGGGTTCGGCATCGGGTATTGGTGAAGCGGTTGCGCGTCGTTTACATGGCTTGGGTGCGAGTGTCACCTTGGCCGATGTGAATGAAACAGGTTTGTCTCGTGTGCAAGCGGATTTGGGTGAGCGAGTACAAGCTTGCGTGACCGATATTGTTGATGAAGCGTCGGTGCAGAAGACGGTTGATCAAGCCGTAGCCGAATTTGGTGCCATTGATGGTTTGATTAACTGTGCCGGTATTCCTGGCGCTGAGCGTGTCGTTGGGCGAGAAGGCCCGCACAAACTGGCCAGTTTCCAACGTGCCGTTTCGGTCAACCTTATTGGTACATTCAACATGATTCGCTTAGTCGCGGATAAAATGCAGCATAATGAGCAGGCGGATAATCTAGAGCGCGGCGTGATTATTAATACGGCATCGGTGGCGGCATTTGATGGGCAGATTGGTCAAGCAGGTTATGCGGCGTCAAAAGGCGGTGTTTGTGCGATGACGTTACCGATTGCTCGTGAATTAGCGCGCTTTGGTATTCGTGTTATGACGATTGCCCCAGGCTTATTTAAAACCCCAATGATGGACGTGTTACCAGAAGACGTGCAAAAGTCGTTAGGAGAAGCGGTGCCATTCCCACCTCGTTTAGGGGAGCCTGATGAATATGCTGGTTTAGCTCAGCACATTATTGAAAACAGCATGTTGAATGGCGAAGTGATTCGCTTGGACGGTGCCATTCGAATGGCTGCCAAATAATAGGCGGTTTGGCTCAATGCTTAGGACTGATAACACCAGCTTGAGCCACCACAGAGAGAATAACAATAATAGCGTTAATGACGATGTCATTAATGACTCAAAAAACACAACTTAAGCCACACAAAAACAAGCAAAGTGGTTTTAGGAGCAGAACATGAGTGTTGGATTTCATCCTATTAAGGTAGTGGCACATCCGATTGAGGTAATCAAGCAGGATGATGGTGTGCAGATTATTAACAGTCAAAAGCCATTAGATGCGTTTGCTCGATGCTGGACAGATCAGCTGGAATATTGGGCGAAAGAAGCCCCTGATCGTGTGTTTGTCGCCCAACGAGACGAGCATGGCGAGTGGGATGAAATTACCTACTCTGAAGCCGTGACGCGAGCACGCCGTATTGCTTCTTGGTTACTGACTCAGCCTGTGTCTACGGAACGTCCGATTGTCTTCTTATGTGGTAACAGTGCAGAGCATTTGATGTTGGCGTTGGCTGGCATGTATGTGGGCATAGCGCACTCACCTTTGTCACCTGCTTATTCCTTGATCGCTACGGATTACGCCAAGTTACAAGGCATTATGGACATTTTAACCCCTGGGTTAATCGTGGTGGATGAACTGGCACCTTATGAAAAAGCCATCAAAGCGGTGTGTCGAGATGATCAAACGCCGGTCATGGTGATTAAAGGGGATACACAGGCGCAGCAAATTGCAAACCCAACTATGTCTTATGAGGCGTGTTTAACTCTGCCGATCTCAGAACAAGTAGATGTGGAAAATGCCAAGGTTAATGGTGATACTGTGGCCAAGATTTTATTTACCTCTGGTACCACAGGTATGCCAAAAGGGGTCATCAATACGCAACGAATGATTTGTGCGAACCAAGTGATGATTCATCAAGTGATGCAATTTCTCAAAGATCAGCCGCCAATTATGGTGGATTGGCTACCTTGGAATCATACTTTTGGTGGCAACCATAATGTTGGTATTGCCTTGTATAACGGTGGCAGCTTGTATCTTGATGATGGTAAGCCAACGGAAAAACTATTCGATAAAACGTTGAAAAACTTAGCTGAAATCTCGCCAACTGTGTATTTCAATGTGCCAAAAGGCTTTGAATTGTTAGTGAAAAAGCTCAAAGAAGATGATGATTTTGCGAAGAAATTCTTTTCACGTTTGCAGTTTACCTTTTTCGCCGCAGCTGGTTTAGCTCAGCATATTTGGGATGATTTGGATACCTTGGCAATTCAGTACACAGGTAAAAAAATTCCCATGCTAACGGGGCTGGGCTGTACTGAAACCGCACCTTCTGCCACTTTTGCTTCCGTAGAAGAGTCCACCTCTGGGGTGATTGGTGTACCAGCGCCTGGCGTGTCGATTAAACTGGTGCCAAACGAAGGCAAGTTAGAAGCGCGAGTCAAAGCGGTTACGGTTATGCCTGGCTACTGGCGTCAGCCTGAATTGACTGCCAAGGCCTTTGACGACGATGGTTACTACTGCTTAGGCGATGCCTTTGCTTACCTTGATGAACAAGCGCCGCAGCGTGGCTTCCGTTTTGATGGGCGAGTCTCTGAAGACTTTAAGCTCGACAGCGGTACTTGGGTCAGTGCGGGTACGTTACGAGCTAAGTTCATCAGTGCGTTAGCGCCGTTTGCCCAAGACGTTGTGTTGTGTGGTACGAACCGTGGTTATATTACCGCAATGGTGTTTCCGGATTGGGCCCATTGCAAAGCCATCTTACCTCATGATTTGGTTGAAACGAATGAAGAAGTGATTGCGCATGATGCGGTTCGACAAGCCTTTAAAGACAAGCTAGTGGAGTGTGCAAAACACAATACCGGCAGCTCGACCTTAGTAAAACGAATCATTTTACAAGCGGCACCACCGAGCATCGACGCACACGAAGTCACAGATAAAGGTTCTTTGAATCAACGCGCGGTGCAAACCAATCGTCAAGATCAAGTGGAACTCTTGTATCAAGAGCCAATCGCCCCACAAGTTATTAGCCTTTAAAATGTTTACGCATCAGCGAGAACTGCGCATTGAATGGGGCGATTGTGACCCAGCGGATATCGTCTTTTATCCGCGCTACTTCGCCTTCTTTGATGCTTCTACGGGGGCATTATTTGAGGCCATGGGATGTTCTTTAAGAGACGTTCGGAGGCAGACGAATCAGGTTGGCTTTCCTATGGTTGATACTCGTTCGCAATTTTATAAACCTTCTAAATATGGCGACATTGTACTTATCGAAAGCCAAATTAGCGAAGTTGGGCACGCCAGTTTTGCTATCCGGCATCGTTTGTTTAATGACGACAAGTTGGCGGTGGAGTGTTCTGAAAAACGAGTTTGGGCTGGCCTGAATGAGCAAGGTGAATTAAAGGCGCAAGCGATTCCTGATAGTGTCCGCAAGCGTATGCTAGCTTAGAGCATCGAGTGATTAGTAAAAGGCCGAATTGTTATTCGGCCTTTTTTGTATTTATTTTTTGTATTTATTTTTTGTATTTATTCTGAGCGAGTTTGGACACACAACTCAATAATGCGTTTTCCGCTGATTAATACAAAGCTTCCAACCGTAATGGCAAGTGCCGTTAGATGGAAAACATCGTCTAGTAAAAGCATATCCATATTTTGCTCCTCAGTAAGTGTTACCCATCAATAAAGCACATTTACTCGGCATCGTCCATATTATTTGCACTTTTTTGGTTTTTTAATCCTGTAATTTGCGCAATTGCTTTACGCCTTTTGTAGAGTCCAGTGGGTGATTCCCTTATAGTTATTCAACTTCCTTTTGTCTTTGACCTCATTGCTTGGGGCTGCTGTATACATGATTCGTCCGCTGTTGATTATCCGCTTATTAACCATGCCCTGTTTATGGATGAGTCTGGTGCAGTTTGTGTTTGCAGAACTGTCGTTTATGTTGTTTAAGGATAGGGTGGGCGAGGCTTTTTTTGTACCGGCTTTGACGACCTTTGCGTTTGCGCTGCCACTCTTGTTTGCCTTTAAAAAATACCCCTTGCCTTCTGTCAATGTAAGAGAAGCCATGTTGTTTGCGTCATTAACTTGGCTCACAGTGGGGATATTAGGCGCGATTCCAATTATCAATGTGACTCATGTGTCTTTTACCGATGGGGTATTTGAATCCATTAGTGCTTTGACCACGACGGGGGCAACGATCTTATCGGGTCTGGATGATATGCCACCAAGCTTTTTGATGTATCGCCAATTCTTACAGTGGATGGGAGGCTTGGGAGTGGTGATCTTTGTGGTCGCTATTTTACCTATGTTGAATATTGGTGGTATGCGTTTATTAAAAGCCGAAACGCCTGGGCCAATTAAAGACGAAAAGCTGTCTCCTAGAGTCTCCAGTACCACTCGCTATCTGTGGATGGTGTATTTGGCTATTACAGTGTTGTGCGCCATTGCTTACTATTTAGCTGGTATGTCTTTATTTGATGCCATTGGACACAGTTTCACCACCGTCTCGACAGGCGGTTTTTCAACCCATGATGCCAGTATGGGCTATTTTGATAGCCGTTTGATTTTGTGGATTTGTAACCTCTTTATGGTGTTGGGCGCGATCAATTTCGCCTTGCATTACCGTGTCTATATTGCGCGCAGCATTAAGCTGTATTGGCAAGATGAGGAAACCCATGGTTTTGTGTGGATCATTACTCTAGTGGCTTTATTGTTGGGGCTATTTTTATTGCAAACTCGGTCAGAAGAAGGCGTTTGGAATGCGATCACGCAAGCTTTTTTTCATGTCATTTCCTTTATCACCAGCACTGGATTTGCCGCCACAGACTTTGGCGCTTGGCCTGCGGTCACATCCATTGTGTTGATTTTTGTGGGCTACATAGGTGGCTGCGCAGGTTCGACAGCGGGCGGTAATAAAGTCATTCGTAATATCATTTCGCTAAAGTCCATTAGTATGGAAGTGAAGCGCCTTGTACACCCTAATGGTGTGTTTACCATGAAGTTTCAAGGACGCAGGATCAGTGATGATGTGCGTCATTCTGTGATGGGGTTTATGTGTGTGGCGGCCATTGTCACGGTAATCTTTACGTTATTATTGATGGCAACGGGCATGAGTTTTATGGCGTCACTAAGTGCCACTGCCGCTTGCTTAAATGTGCTTGGGCCAGGCTTTGCTGAATTGGGTAATAACTTTGCGCCTTTAAGCGACACAGGAACCTGGCTAATGAGCTTTGCCATGATTCTTGGTCGCTTAGAGTATTTCACCGTGCTGGTGTTGTTTTTACCCGCGCTGTGGCGTCATTAACACATTTGCAGGTGCAAACATCAAAGGTTAGTCACAGACAGTTCATCGTTCAGATTAACGTCGCTTGGTTCCAGTTCCACAGCGATGCTTTTTGACGTTGGTGTGTTGCTAAACTCGCCATGACTATCCAATGGTACTAATGGATTGGTTTCAGGGTAATAAGCAGCTAAGTTGCCAGCAGAGATGCTGTAGGGCACGAGTTTAAAACCGTCTATTTTACGAACCACTCCATCATTCCAGAGAGAACGGATGCTGACTTTTTGACCTTCTCGATAGCCTAATCGTTTTATGTCTGCAGGGTTGATAAACACCACTTTACGTTCATTTTTAATACCACGATATCGATCGTTTAAACCATAGATGGTTGTGTTGTATTGATCATGAGAGCGTAGCGTTTGCAGAATAAAGCTCTTCTCGGTCAGCAAGCCTTTGGTTTGCTTTGGCAAAATGGAATCTGGCAGAGGGTGGCTATGCAAAATGGCTTTACCAGCTGGTGTGTTCCAGTTTCTTTCTCTGGCACTGTTGCCTAAATAGAAACCGCCATCTTGTAAAATACGTTGATTGAAGTTTGAAAAGCCAGGCACAACCGCCGCGATGTGCTCGCGAATGACGTCGTAATCTGCGATCAGAGATGCCCATTCAACCGGATGGTTGCCAAGTGTCGCTTCTGCTATGCCAGCTATGATAGCGGGTTCGGATTTTTGTAAATCACTCATGGGTTCCAATACGCCACCGGATGCGTGAATCATACTGAATGAGTCTTCTACTGTGACTTTTTGTGGCCCATTGGCTTGATGGTCGATGTCAGTTCGACCAAGACAAGGTAAGATCAGAGCTTCTTTGCCGGTAATAAGATGGGATCGATTTAATTTTGTACTTATTTGCACGGTTAGGTCGCATTTTTCTAGTGCCGCGGCAGTGGCTTGGGAATCGGGGGTAGCCGCTGCAAAGTTGCCTCCTAGGGCGATAAACACCTTCACTTTCCCATCGCGCATAGCTCGAATGGTATCGACCACAGCAAGCCCTTCTTGTTGTGGTGGCGTGAAGTGGAAGCGTTTCTCCATAGCGTCAAGAAAGGCCTGAGAAGGGCGTTCATTAATGCCCATCGTGCGATCTCCTTGAACATTGCTGTGGCCGCGAACCGGACACGCCCCGGCACCTGGTTTACCAAGGTTGCCACGTAAGGCCAATAGATTGACGATTTCATGAATGGTGGCCACAGAGTGATGATGCTGAGTGATGCCCATGGCCCAAGTAATGATCACACTGTTGGCGTTTGCATAGACCTCAGCGGCCTGCTGTATTTCATTTTGTGTTAAGCCTGCTTGATTAAGGATTTCATTCCACGAAGTTTGCTTTACTTGCTCAAGATAGGAGGTCATGCCCTGAGTATGTTGAGCAATAAAATCATGATCAAAGATGGCTCTGCCTTCACGTTGAGCGTTTTCTTCCATTTCGATCAAGACTTTCACCATGCCTCGAACGACCGCCATATCACCGCCAATTTTAGGCGTGTAGTAAGCGGTATTGGTTGGTTTTGAAGAATTGGTCAACATTTCGATAGGGCTTTGTGGGTTCTGAAAACGCTCTAAGCCCCGTTCTTTTAAGGTATTGAAAGTGAGTAATTGCGCGCCACGTTGTACCACTTCTTTCAAAGTTTCTAGCATGCGAGGGTGGTTGGTGCCGGGGTTCTGACCAAACACGAACACCGCATCGGCGCGTTCAAAATCGTCTATTTCTATGGTGCCTTTGCCAATGCCGATGCTGCTGGTTAGGCCATAGCCACTGGCTTCGTGACACATGTTTGAGCAATCAGGGAAGTTGTTTGTGCCGTAAGCACGAGCAAATAGCTGATAGAGAAAAGCCGCTTCGTTACTGGCTCGGCCAGACGTATAGAAGGCCGCATTATCTGGTGAATTTTGACTTTTTAGTGCCTCGGCAATTTGACTGAAAGCTTGCGTCCAAGAGATGGCTTCGTAGTGATCGGTAGCAGGGTTATAACGCATGGGTTCGGTTAAGCGCCCCTGATATTCTAAGAAGTAATCGCTTTGCGTCTTCAGCCAAGTCACACTGTGTTGGGCCATGAACCCAGCGTCCACCTTACGAGACGTGGCTTCCCAGTTCACTGCCTTAGCCCCATTTTCACAAAAGCGAATTTTGGCTGGATCGTGTTTTTCGCCCCAGGCACAGCCTGGGCAATCGAAGCCTTGTGGTTGGTTGGTTTTTAACAGAGTGAAAATATTGCGTGTGGCGTTTTCACTCTTCAGCCAATGTTGTGCTGTGCTTTTCAGCGCGCCCCAGCCGCCAGCGGGTCCTTTGTAAGGGCTATAAGTATGCGTTTTATCGGTCATCTTGATTATCCTTTCGAGCGGTTGGGGCAAAGAATCTTGGCTCATTTTGTTTGGTAAGGTGGATTAGGGTCAAGCCATATTGATTAGCAAGTTTGACGGCAAGGTGGCTTGGTGAAGCAAGATGGATTAGATGAGACAATCCTGCTCTGACAGCTTTTTGAATCAATTCTGTGCTGCATCGACTGGACATAACAACACTATGATTGTGCAAGCTTATGCCTTGGCGCGCGGCGTAGCCAATGATTTTATCTAGGCAGTTATGTCGACCTATGTCTTCCATGCAAACCAGTGTGTCGCCTTGTTCAGATAGCAGCAAAGCCGCGTGCAATGCGCCGGTTTTCTGACCCAGCTGTTGCGCCTTATTGAGTCGACTCCTTAGGTCGCCAAGCAATTCTGCTGATAAACACTTAGATGGCTCTAATGGTATTAATGATGGGAAAGCTTGATCAAGTGATTCAATACCACATAATCCGCAACCACTGGCCCCAAGGTGAATTTTGCGCTTGCTTTTAAATTCACTAAAGCGTCGACTACTGATGATCAAATTGATGTGTATGCCGTCAATATTCCGTGAGCTGTTATGCGGTTGAATGTCGATGTCACGAACATCTTGTTGGTGTTGGATGAGGCCTTCGCTCAAAGCATAACCGAGTGCGAATTCTTCTACATTTACTGGCGTGATCATGATCACCGCATAGGCAATGTCATTAATGCTGAGGCTTAGAGGTATTTCTTCTACAAGATCGACATAGGCTAGCTCAAGAGAATCCGCTTCCCCTGAAAATTTCGTACTGCAGTAGCCATGAAACTTGATTGAATCGAGTGACATAAGTGACCTTGTCGAAGGATGAAAATCAAACTTCATAGTACGTAGGCGAAAGTTTCTCGTCTATGGTTTTGTGGTGAAAAGAAGGTGCATTTTTACTGCTGGAATTGACCACTGTCTATTGGCCAAGGGATTGCTTGGAAGAGGTGTTTATTTAAACAATGAAATACCGTATTCTAGCGCCCTCAAATAAAATGACGTGTTTTTTGTATGTATTTTGTAAATAATGTCTCAGATCAGGCATCAAGGGAGATTTTTACGCAACAAGAGTGGCAGTCAAAACAGACATACGACACAGTATGTGCAGGTTTTGTCTTACGTCCTGTTTAACATAGAGAAAGTGTGTGACGTTGTGTTCAGTAAGTAGTTGGGCTTTTCAATAGTCCACATTTCCTTATGAGTTTTTATATGCCGTTTTTAAAACGCCTTTCGCGTTGGGTCCTAGATGACCAGCGAGCTTGGCTAGCCATTATCGTGGCTGTTTTTTTGCTATTTTTATGGGTTTATCGAGCACTGGTTTCTCCTTCAGAAACCAATCCTAAAGACTACGTTCTGCCGACTAGCTCAACCAGTACCAGTATTCAAAAGCATCTTATTGAACCTTCGGATAGTGATGATGTCGAGTTTGAATCCTTGTTGTCTACTGACCCGATAGAGGAAGTGGAGCAAGCCAGTGTCGCCCCGCCAAGTATCGACTATGTTATCAAGCCTGGAGACACCTTAGCGAAAATCTTCTCCCGCTTTGGTTTGTCTCGCGAATCCATGTACTCTGTTTTAGAAGCTGACCAAGAATACTTGGTGTTGGAACCTTTACTGCCGAATAATCGCTTTACCTTTAAGCTAGACAGTGACGGTCAGCTGCAAGCCCTGACTCGACGCATTGATATCAGTAAAAGTGTGTCTTATGTTCGTCATGGAAGTGGTGGCTTTACTTATCAAGAAGACATTAAGCCCATTCGTTATACGCAGACCAGTATTCACAGCAAGATAACAGGCAACTTCTATTTGTCGGCGAAGAAAGTCGGTTTATCGGATAACAACATTTTAATCATTCATGATGTGTTAAAAGGACGTGTGAATTTCCGCAAGGATTTACGTGCGAATGACGAATTTGATTTGATCGTCAAGAACGGCAGCATTGATGGTGTTTCTGTAGGCGATACTCAAATTGAGGCTTTGCAGTTTAAAGTTCAGGGTAAAATCTATCGCGCTTTTTTACACTCTGATGGACGTTTTTATGATCAAGATGGTAATAGCCTGACCCCCGCCTTATTACGCTGGCCAACGGCGAAACATTACCGTATTAGTTCACCTTTTAATGCTAATCGCCTTCACCCTATTACTGGACATCCCGCACCCCATAATGGGGTTGACCTAGCAACACCTGTCGGCACCAAAATCCTTGCGACTGGCGATGGTGTGGTAACACGAGTGGCCACACACAAATACGCGGGGAAATACATAGTGATTGATTACACTGGACCTTACGGCTCTCGTTTTTTGCATTTGAACAAAATATTGGTGAAAAAAGGTCAGAAGGTAAAACGAGGTCAAGTGATTGCTTTATCAGGCAACACTGGACGAACCACAGGAGCGCATTTGCATTACGAATTGCATGTTCGAGGTCGCCCAGTCAACCCAATGACCGCTAAAATTCCAACGGCCAAATCTGTCCCTGCAGACCAAAGAGACGAATATAATCGAAACGTTGCGCAGTGGATTGAAATGATGGCGAAAGATGAGCCGATTAAATCGGATCAATAAGCGAGTATTGAACGCTTTACTGTTTTATAAAAAAAGCCTAGTTACGCTGATGAAACTAGGCTTTTTAATAATCAGGTCAGATGTTACACGGTTTATGCCGCGGCGCGATAACTCCGATTTCCTAGAATAAAGAGTACCAAGAAGACACCTAAACCAATGGCTTGTAACCAAATATCTAAATTAGGCCACAGCATTAAAACGGCTGCGGCCAGTGCCAAGACACGAAATGGAATCGACAATTTGTCTTCTAAGTAGCCTTCCATTGCCGCCACTAAAGCGTATAACCCAAAGACGCCGAAGAAGCATAAGCGCATGAGTGTTTCCGCGTCACCGCCAATAAGCTGGGTATAGGCCATTAATAGCGGCACTATGTATAAACCTTTGGCCAATTTCCAGGCTGTCATACCCGTTAACATTGGCGGTGTTTTGGCAATCGCTGCTGCTGCAAACGCGGTTAAACAAACCGGCGGTGTGACGTTACTGTCTTGAGATAACCAGAAAATGATCATGTGTGCCGTGACCAAAATCATGGCCACATGTTCTGCCCCCAATGCTTGATCCATCAGCATGCCTTTGAAATCATTTGGCACTTGAGCGACCAGAGCTTGAGCTTGATCTATTGGCATACCTTGAGCAAGAGCGCTCATGACACCTGGGTCTACTAACATGAAAATAGCGTGAGCGGTTTCAGGAAGCGTGCCTGAGGCAATCATATCAACCAATTGGCTTTCTGAAATGAGGTTGAACAAAGCCGGGGCTGATAAGGTGCCTAATACAATATAAGACGCCGTCACCGGTAACCCCATCCCCAAGATCAAAGACGCGATGGCCACCAGAACAATAGTAAAGAACAAGCTGCCGCCCGCCCAATCCGTGATCAACAAAGAAAAGGTATTACCGACGCCGGTTGTGCTGATGACATTGACCACTAAACCGATACCAATCAAAAGCACTGCTGTGGTGGACATGTTTTTCGCACCTTGTGCCATGGCATCTAAAATGGCGACAGGTCCCATTTTGTGCTTTTTGGACAGGAACGAAGCCAAAATGACCGCAATGATACTCAAGCCCGCCGCATAGGTTGGGGTAAAACCTTGTACCAATAAGGTGACGAGCACACCCAGTGGTAAAATATGGTGCCAACCTTCTTTGAGTACTTGAGACACAACGATGTTGCTGTCATCTTCTGTCGCGATGACTTTACTGCGTTTGGCTTCAACACGAACAAAAAAGCCAACTGATAAGAAGTAAAGCAGAGCTGGAATGGCCGCAGCACCAATAATGGTAACGTAAGACACCTGAGTATAAGAGGCCATAATGAACGCGCCTGCGCCCATGACAGGAGGCATCAACTGCCCACCAGTAGAAGCCGCCGCTTCAATACCTGCTGCAAAACGAGCAGGGAAGCCAGCGCGTCTCATTAACGGAATGGTGATGACACCAGTCGACACAGTATTAGCAACCGAAGATCCAGATACAGAGCCCATTAGACCCGAGCCTAAAACCGCCACAAAGCCTGGTCCGCCAATCATTTTACTGGCCAGAGCGCGAGACAAATCAATAATGAAATCGCCGGCTCCTGATTTCACTAAAAAAGCACCGAACAGGATAAACATGAAGACAAAGCTCCACGAAATACGGGAGATGGAACCAAACATGCCATCGGTACTAAAAAAACTGCGATACAGAAGCGTTTCCATGCTTAAACCTGGGAAGGTAAACATACCGCCTAACCATTGCCCCCAAACAACCACATAGCTTAAGGCGATGAGGATTAAAACAGGAATGAACCAACCGCTGGTTCGGCGGATTAATTCTAATGAAAGTAGCACCGCGGCACTGGACACAATCCAGTCGGCAGTATCAAAGGTGACGCCTCTGGCATAGAGCGCATCTTCAAAGAAAATGATGTAAAGCACCATGCCTGCTAGTGCCAAGACAATGAGGCTGTCACAGAGCAAGGCGAGCTTACTCTGTTGCCACTTAGGGCTGGCAGGAATCAGTAGTGCGCACAAGGCACCAAAGCCAGCGAAATGAAAAGCAGACACCCATAACTCGGGCAAGGTTGCTATGGTGTTGATGTAAATATGAGCAACCGCTAATAATATCGACAAAGTAAAGACAAAACGATTGATCCAAGGGCTGGAGCGGTGCTTGGTTTCGAAGTCCTCAAGATTGATTTCTTGGTCGTCTGTAGAGGGTGTTGAAGCAGTCATTAAGCTACCTTAGGAATACATAAAGAACAAACAAAGCGCCATAGATACAACCAATTGAGCATCGGTAAACTATGGCGCTGCATTAAAAGGCGTGTTATTCCGCAATCAAGCGTGCTGGAATATCAATGCCACGTTCACGATAGTAACGCGCTGCACCTGGGTGAAGTGGTACCGGCAAACCTGCAATGGCTTTTTCAATGGCCATAACAGACGTCGCTTTATGGATTGCGCTCAAGTAACCGAGGTTTTCATAAAGGGATTTGGTTAGCTGGTAAACATCGTCTTCTGAAAGATCTGCACGGGCTGCCAAGAAGTTCGGCTGCGCGACCGTGTTGATGTTTTTCGTTTGGCCTGGGTAAGTGTTAGCTGGAATCACATAACGAGTCCACAATTCGTAATTACCATTGGCCGCTTTCATTTGTTCATCGGTGAAGTCCAGTACTTGTACTTTGTCGCCCATGGACGCGTATAAACGTGTCACTGCACTCACAGGAACACCGGCAGGGGTATTCATACCTTCGATGTTGCCGTTTTGCATGGCGTCCGCACTGGCACCATACCCCATGTAAGCTAAGCTGAATTTGTCTGGATCAATGCCAAGGCCATTCAACTGCTGGCGACCTGATCCTTCCGTTCCAGAGTTTTTCTTACCGATGGAAAACTTATTGTTTGTCCCTTCTAAGTCTTTTAGATCGGCGACCGTACCGGTTTTGGCTAAATCAGACTTTAATACAAAGTGTTCAACATTTTGCCAAAGCATGGAGACAGAGCGCAGCTCGGTTTGCTTACCGGATTGTTTGAAAGGACCTTCACCTTCCCATGCCCATGCACCATATAAGCCTTGTAGAATAGCAAATTGAGCTTGGTCTTCACGCAGAAGTTTGATGTTTTCACCTGAGCCTGCAGAGCTGATAGCAGAAACGGATAAACCAAATTTCGGTTCGAGTTTTACTTTACTCAACGTCGCAATCGCTACGCCAACAGGGTAGTAGGTACCTCCAGTTGACGCCGTCGCTAGGATGTAATTGCGCTTATCGTCTGCTGAAGCAGCACCAGATGATAGTGCGATGGCAGCCGCTGTAGCACTGCTTAGAATGGCTTTGGTTACAAATCCCAATTTCATATTATTTTTCTCCTCATTATGGGGTGAGTCCAATTTAACTATAGCGTGTTACTATAGCGAAATGCATACCAACTTTTTATCTTATTGAAATATAAGGTTTTTAATTTAATTGTCAGTGTTTCACCCTTTTTTTATCAAGATTTGAGCCGATTCTTGCTGATAGTCGAAAGGGACTGATCGGCAAAAAATGGCTCATGGTGAAAGAGCTAAAAAGCCCTTTTTGCCTGTTCTTTTTACAAATAGATACCTTAGTATAAGCAATATTTTGCCGATGGAGCTGAAAACATAAAATGAAACAAGATCATAATATTCGTGTTGTAATGTTTGATTTGGGCAATGTGCTGGTGGACTTGGGCGACGTTGGAGAAATGCATGCTATGTTGAATACTCAAGGTGAAGAGTCTGAGGTATGGCGGCAGTGGCTACAATCGCCTGCCGTTGCGGCATTTGATTCAGGTCGAATTTCATTCGATGCTTTTGCTGATGCTTTATTAGAGGAAGTGGCAAGTAATACGGACAAATACACCTTTATGCAGGCATTTGAAGCTTGGCCAAGAGGTTTGTATGCCGGAGCCTTGGCGTTAGTGGATCAGGTTAAACCTGAATACCATCGAGCCATTTTATCGAATACCAATGCAGCTCACTGGCCAAGACTCATGGGAGAAATGGGCTTAGCGGGGCACTTTCATCATTATTTTGCTTCTCATCAACTGGGGTTGGTGAAGCCGGATCGAGCGGTTTATGAGGACGTATTAAGGCGCTTAGGTGTCGCGCCACAAGAGGTTCTATTTGTTGATGATAATCAACTGAACATTGATGCCGCATCAGCACTGGGCATTCATGCTCATAGGGTGAAAGGCGTGATCGAAGCTCGTCAGGTTTTGACCCAATATCAGGTACTAGCGCAATAATGGCGTTTTAATCAAGATCAACCCCAACCCATTGCTTATGGTCAAAGCGGTAAGCGAAAAAACGTTGGGTAGACAATCGGAGAAGGTTAGATGAGAGGATTTGATGGGCTAAGCTCAAGTAACTATTCACGAACTCGGCCTTTGTATCCAGCTGAATTTTACTATTGGTTATTTCAGCAGGTGAACGCATCCAGTGTGGTATGGGATTGTGCCTGTGGAACCGGACAAGCGTCTGTTGATCTGGCCGCCTACTTTGATCAAATTGAAGCCTCTGATATTAGTGAGTCGCAAATAAATGCCGCCACACCACATCGGCGTGTCACTTACCAAGTATCACCTGCGGAAATGACTCACTATCCAGATCAGCATTTTGATTTAGTGTGTGTGGCTCATGCTCTTCACTGGTTCGATTTAGACGCCTTTTGGAAAGAATTAAAGCGTGTGTTGAAACCAGGTGGTTTATTTGTCTGTTGGGGGTATAACCGATTATTAATAGGAGAAGCAGAAGATCACGCCATTTCGCAACATGTTATGCCTCTCTTGGCGCCTTACTGGCCCCAACAAAGCCGACTGTTGTGGAATGAGTATCGAGACATCATATTCCCCCTAGATTTGATTGACGTGCCAGAATTTGAATTGGTTTGCCACTGGTCTGTTGCACAGGTGAAAGATTTTATTTTCAGCTGGTCTGGGGCGCAGGAGTTTATAGTTCAACATGGGGAAGACGCGTTACTGACTAGTCTTGAGCCGTTGGAAAAGGCTTGGCGTACATCAAATCAAAAACAAGATGTTAATTTGCCATTTTTTGTCAAAGCGGGTCGATTTAATTGATACAAGGCTTTGTTGCCCCTAATTTACCTTTCGCTAGGAAGGCAAAAGATAAAATTAAGACTAAAGTGGAATAGCTAGGCATTGGCAGACCGCTATAGTAGTTCTGCATCCGAATAAAAACATTAACAATGGAGCGGGTTATGAAATCATTATATAGCGCAATTTCAGTTGAAGCGGAAAATCAGGCCAATATCAGTCAGGCCGAGTTTGAAAAACGCTATCAAGAATCGATTGACAACCCAGACGAATTTTGGGGCAGAGAGGGTTTGCGCTTAGATTGGTCTAAGCCATATACCAAGGTCAAAAACACCTCGTTTGAACGAGGTAACATTAGCATAAAATGGTTTGAAGATGGTGAGTTAAACGTGGCTCACAATTGTATCGATCGTCACCTACCTCAACTTGCCAACAAAGTGGCTTATTACTGTGAAGGGGATTTGGAAAGTGATGAAAAAATCGCGGTCACCTATCAAACCCTGCATGATGAAGTAGGCCGATTGGCGAATGTATTAAAACGCCAAGGGATTAAAAAAGGCGATCGAGTCGCCATTTATATGCCAATGATTCCACAGGCCGTTTACAGTATGTTGGCTTGTGCACGTATCGGCGCCATTCATTCCGTTATATTTGGGGGCTTTTCTGCCCACGCGATAGCGGATCGTTTAAACGATTGTGGTGTGAAATTGGTCATTACGGCTGACGAAGGTAAGCGAGCGGGTAACACCATTCCATTGAAACATAACGTTGATATGGCCTTAGACAACAATGCTTGCCTTTCAGTGGAAAAAGTTTTGGTGTGCCGTTACACCCAGAAGGACATTCCCTGGGTGGCTGGTCGTGATTTGGATTGGGCGCAAGAGACGGCAAATGAATCGACGCAATGTCCTGCTGAACCGATGAACGCTGAAGATCCATTGTTTATTCTTTACACTTCAGGCTCGACTGGTAAGCCAAAAGGGGTGGTACATACCACAGGAGGCTATTTAGTTTATGCTTCGATTACTCATGAGCTTGTGTTTGATTTAAAAGCGGACGATGTTTACTGGTGTGCGGCCGATGTGGGCTGGATTACTGGCCATAGTTACATGGTGTATGGCCCCCTTGCCAATGGCACAACCAGTATTTTATTTGAAGGGGTGCCGACTTTCCCAGATTCTGGACGCATTGGTCGAGTGGTTGATAAGTTTGATGTCACGATTTTATACACAGCGCCAACGGCCATCCGAGCTTTGATGGCAAAAGGCGACGAAGCTACGAAAAGCAGTGAACGTAAATCCTTGCGTATTCTTGGTAGCGTTGGTGAACCTATTAACCCAGAGGCATGGTCTTGGTATTTCAGTGAGATCGGTAATTCGGCTTGTCCTATTGTGGATACCTGGTGGCAAACGGAAACAGGCGGCATGATGATGACGCCAAGAATTGGTCAAGGAGACATTAAACCTGGCTTCTGTACTGGTCCTCTATATGGTGTTCAGCCTGCTTTGGTGGATGCTCAAGGGGAAATTCAAAGTCAGCAAGGCGTGTTGGTTGAAGGCGGTTTAGTATTGACCGACTCTTGGCCAGGGCAAGCTCGCACCGTGTATGGTGACCATGAACGTTTTGAACAAACCTATTTCAGTACCTTTGATGGTATGTATTTCACGGGAGATGGGGCTTCACGCGACGAAGACGGACATTATCTAATTACCGGCCGTATGGACGATGTGTTAAATGTGTCTGGTCACCGTTTGGGTACGGCTGAAATTGAAAGTGCCTTGGTGGCGCATCCATCGGTGGCGGAAGCTGCAATTGTTGGCTACCCGCACGACATCAAAGGACAAGGTATTTATGTCTATGTGACCCCAGTGTCTGGTGTGACACCGGATGATGAATTGAGTAAGTCTCTTAAGCAGTTTGTGCGTCAGGAAATTGGCCCAATTGCGACACCGGATTTGATTCAATGGGCGAGTCGAGGTCTACCTAAAACTCGCTCAGGCAAGATTATGCGTCGTATCTTGCGTAAAATTGCAGCCAATGAACAAGACCAATTAGGGGATACCAGTACCCTAGCGGATCCTAGTGTGGTTGATGATTTGATTGAAAACCGTTTAAATGAGTAGACATAGTACTGACCTAATAAGGATAAAATGTGCTGTCACTTGTTATTGCGGATGACCACCCATTGTTCCGCAGCGCACTGAGCAGTGCGCTGCGGGCAGAAATTAAAGACGTAGACATAGTCGAAGCCAATGATTTGGATTCGACTATACGTTGTCTGGAACAGGTAAAAGATCTGGATCTTTTGCTACTGGACTTGAATATGCCCGGCAGCGGAGAGCTCTATGGCTTGATTCGCATTCGGCGAGATTTTCCAGATGTTCCTGTGGCCATTATTTCTGGCAGTGAAGACTGTGCGTTGGTTGCCAAAGTGATTGAAGCGGGGGCCTTGGGGTTCATTCCAAAGACCAGTGAGCCTACAGTGTATGTAGCCGCCATTAATGAAATCTTGCTGGGGGATATTTGGTTACCTGAGTCCCTTAAAAGAGACGTTGATAACCAACCCACGGCAGATTTAACCATGCAAAAGCGTGTCGCTGAATTGACGCCACAACAATACAAGGTGTTGTGTTATTTGCATGAAGGCTTGTTGAACAAACAGATTGCTTATGAACTATCGATCTCAGAAGCAACCGTAAAAGCACATATTACGGCTATTTTTAGAAAGCTGGACATTAATAATCGTACGCAAGCAGTACTGGTGGCCAGTGAGCTCAAATTGCAAATGTCTTCGAATGAGTAACAAGTAGTCGACGGTTATGATGATTCTTTTTCAGAATCCGTTTTAGCGTGACAGCATGACACCTTTTCAGGCACTGGATCTTCGCCACCTTCATGCCATGGATGACATTTAGACAATCTTTTGATGCTCAAATAACTGCCTTTTATTACACCAAAACGTTCTATGGCCTGCAGGCTATACTGAGAGCAACTTGGGTAAAATCGACAGTTATTGCCCAGTAATGGACTAATCCCATATTGGTAGGCTTTTATTAAAAGCAGAGCAAGGCGTTTAATCATAATGTTCTGTCCGCTTTTTGTCAGAAATAAGGATGTATATCCTAGTGTCTATTTGATAATGTAAAACAATTCTTATTAAGATCCTATTATATTATGCCTGATTCTTCTTTAACACTTGATGCCAGTCAAATCGTCGCATATCAAGGCGAACCTGGTGCTTATTCTCATTTGGCTTGCAAACACACCTTTCCTGATTGGACGAGCGTTAATTGTGCGACGTTTGCCGACGCTCTACATATGGTTGAACAAGGCGATGCCTTTTACGCCATGATTCCCGTTGAAAATTCGACCGCTGGTCGTGTTGAAGAGATTTATCGTGAATTACGCAAAACACAGTTGTTTGTTGTCAAAGAACACTTTGAGCCGGTTAACCACTGTTTGATTGCCCGTCATGATATGATTCTAGATCAAGTGACTAGAATCGGCAGCCACCCACAAGCGTTAGCCCAATGCGATGGTAATATTAAGGCGTTGGGAGCGAAAAATCTGGCTATGTACGATACGGCGGGTGCCGCCAAACACATTGCTGAGCAAGATGAGCCAGGATTAGCGGTGATTTCATCTGAATTGGCAGCGGAACTGTACGGTTTAAAGGTGCTGCAAACTCACTTTAATGATACCCAAGGTAATACCACACGTTTTTTGGTGTTCTCTCGTCAACAAAAAATGCCAGTGTACGAATCAGAGCATACTTATATTACGTCCTTTATGTTTCGTGTACGCAACATTCCTGCTGCTTTGTATAAAGCCATGGGGGGCTTTGCCACGCAAGGGATTAACATGCTCAAACTGGAAAGTTATATGGTCAATGGCAATTTTACCGCCACTCAGTTTTATGTGGATGTGGAAGCGCATTTTCAAGCTCCAGCTATGCAAGCCGCCTTAGAAGAGTTGCGTTTTTTCTCGGAAGAGGTGCGAATTTTAGGAACCTATTTAGCGGATGAGTATAGGCTGAAATAACAGTATGCGATTTCACTTGTTTTTGTTGTGTATCTGCAGTGCTGCAGTATGGGCTGAGGACGATCTATTATTTTCGGATGTGGATTTTTTAGCTACTTCGGGTAGTTCCAACACTGATTTGGGGGGATATGATGGTTTTCTAGAAGACATCCCTGTTGTCGTTACGCCCTCGAAAATCCCTCAACCTAGAGTCGATGTGTCTTCTACTTTGTCAGTGTTAGACGGGGAATTTATTCGTCGAATTAATATGCAATATGTTGAGGATCTGCTGCAATTTGTACCGGGTTTTTCCGTCGTGCCGTATCATGCTTCCAGTCAGATTGTCGCATCCTATCATGGTACTCAGCTTGATCAATATCGTCGTATTCAGGTATTGATTAATGGGCGTTCTGTTTACAGTGTTGGTTTGGCGCGAGTCGAGTGGGCGACTTTACCTTTGAGTATTGAAGATGTGGCGCGTGTCGAAATTAACCGTGGTCCCAATGCGGCCAGTTACGGTATTAATTCTTTTTTTGCCGTTGTAAACATCATTACACGTTCACCATTAGAGACGCTAGGAAATAGCATAACGGCTTATGCTGGATCCCAAGGTGATATGCGTTTGTATGGTCAACACAGTGGTTTAAATAAGGATTGGAGTTATCGTGCATCGGCTTCAACGACTAGGGTGGACGGTTTTGATGTCGACGTTTATGGGGACGACCGGCATGACGGTCATGGCGCAATGATGGGAAATGTGTTTCTTCAACAAGAAACCTCAGATAGCCGCTTTGATCTAGACATGGGGGCAAGCCATTTAAAAGCCAATATTGATCCCTCTGAGTATGAGACTACATCGGATCCCGGTTCATATGATACGAATAAGCCTTTGCGAATCGTTGATCGGGAATACATCAAAGTAGGCTTTAGTCAGCAAACCTCTACTCATCATGAATTAAAGCTGCAATATTATTATGACTATTCTGATGCGAATGAATTCCATGATGCTTTATTAAATAATGACTTCTATAACTTGATGTTTGGTGGTTCAGAAACGAATAATGTCAACGCTTCCTACGAAGTGGATTTAATTGAAACTCGTCATGATATTGAACTGCAAAGCACTTGGCAGGCGGCGAACCAACTTAGGGTGATTTCAGCGTTGGGTTATCGTTGGGAAAAAGCAGAATCGGAGCATTATTTGTCAGGTATCGCTCGGGATGAAGTGTTTCGTTTGTCTTCTAATTTAGAATATCGAGCAGATCAACATTGGGTACTGAATACGGGCGCCATGTTAGAGCACAGTGAATTGAGCGGGACGTTTTTGTCTCCTAAACTGGGTATGACTTATCGGCTATCAGAGCAAGACTCCCTGCGTTTTAATGTTTCAAAGGCGGTACGTACACCCGATTTGTCGGATCAACATTTCCGCTGGCACTATGTTTTATCAAACGGTGATCGTTCAACGGTGACCTACGCCGATGAAGGAGAAGATGAAGAAAAAATCACCTCCTATGAACTGGGTTATTATCATTACTGGCCAACCAGAGGTTTGTCATTGGACGTCAAGCTGTATCATGACGAAGTGGATGATATGGTGCTCAGTTCAAAAGTTTTTAGTGCTCTGTCTGGTACGGACGCACCGATTGAAGAAGGGGTGACAGAAGACGTCATGATTGATGGCGTAGAATTGGAGCTGGATTGGCGTTCTCGTTCCGGTGCGATCACGCGTTTTACCTATGCCTACCAAGATACGCAAACGGATAATTCTCGACTAGAGCGTGCCACCACGCCAATTATGATGTCCTTGTTCAGTAGTGTGCCATTATCAGACCATTGGTCTGTTCAAGGTTATTACTGGTATGGCAAAGAGCTCGGAGGGCGAGATTATCAGTTGATCAACAGTTGGCTGGCGTATCGTCATTCATTTGGCCTGTATAGCAAAGCGACTTTGGGGGCTGGAGTAGAGGCTCGTTTAGACAATAATGCCCTGGTGTCTAGACACAACATTTTAGAAAAAGATGCCTATACTTATGTATTTGCAAGTCTCACCTTTTAAGTTTGGTTGATCAAAGAGTGAAAAGGATTTTTTCTATTTTTTTTGGATGGCTGTTGACGTTTCATGCGTCCGCTGCCATCTATGTACTGCACGATACGGAAGAGAGTTCGGTACGATCCTTGACGTTTCAGCTTTCTAAGCGTCTTGCCAGTAGCGTCCCGCCAATCCCGATTCGTCAAGCTTACTTCCTGAATAGTATTCCCCGTATTGAAGATCAGGATGTGGTGATCTCGGTTGGTCGTGATAGCTTTCAGCAAGCTTGTTTGTCCATGTCACGAGGTGCTCTTTTTGCTCTCTTTATTGGTGAAGAAGAATATCAAACCATTCGTATGAATTGTTCTGTACCGACCAGTGCGGTTTTTTCGGCGGCGCCAATGGAAAAGCGTCTGGCTCTGCTCAAAGCCATTTGGCTAAATCCGAAACCTTTAGCGGTGTTATATTCTGATGCCATTCAACTGGATACTGTCTCAATGCAGAAGCTGGCTGCTGAATATGGTTTTGAATTGGTGTTTTGGCAAACATCGACAGACCGTCTCTCTGTGCTAAGGTCATTAAGTTTTCTGTTGGACGATTCGGATCTGATTTTTTCCATTGTTGATAGTCAGTTGTATCAACAAGGTAATGCCCAAGATATTTTAAAACTCTTGTTTCATCAGCAAAAAGTGATGGTGGGGCCGTCCTTTGCCTTTGTGCGAGCAGGAGCTTTGTTCGCTATTCATTCAGATGCTAAGCATAAGTTGGCACTATTGAGTGTGATGATTCAAGAGTGGACGGCGACAGGAACTATGGCTGAGGCGGCTTACCCTGAATGGCTACGAGTTAGCTTCAACCCATACTTGGTTAAAGCTTATGGCATTGTCTTACCTTCCAAACTTTATTTAAAAGACCAATTTGGACTCTGTTCAGACTCCAATTGCTAATCGTGCGTTGTTCAGAATCGGCCTAGTTTACCCTAAGAAACGCTTTACTAAACTGGTGAAAGGCACAGGCTTTTCAGCATGTAACCAATGACCTGTGCCTGCTATTATTTTAAAGCTGGCATTCGGGAAAGCGCGTAAAATACTGTCTTGATACTCCGCCACTATGTAATCTGATTTTTCCCCTTTGATGAAAAGAGTGGCAACTGGGTTGCCTTCTCTCAGCTCAGGTTTGGCCAAAATGGTTTGGTAAGCGTTTGCAATGTTCTCCACAGCTAACGTCAATTGTAAGCCTTGATCCGTTTTAGAAAGGTTCTTTAATAGGAATTGACGAATTGGCAAGCTCGGTTCATATGGCGCAAGTAGGCTATCCGCTTCTTTACGGTTTGAGAGGGGGTGGGCTTTAAGGGCTTGCAAACCTTCTAAGATCTTTGTGTGGCTTGGTTGGTAATCCACTGGTGCAATATCGACCACAATGAGCTTGTCGATATTGTCTGTTAAGCTGGCCATTTGCATGGCGACTTTACCACCCATTGAATGGCCTAAGAGATGGAAACGTTTTAAGCCTGCTTTTTGAGTCCAATCCAGCACCGCTTGTGCCATTTTAGGGTAGGTGGCCTCTACCATAGGCGAGGACTGGCCGTGATTTGGAAGGTCAATACAATACACGGTAAAGTGTTCCGCGAGGGATTGAGCGATGGAGTGCCAATTATCGGCATTGCCGAATAAACCGTGAATGACAATGAGACTCGGGCCGGTGGAACCATACTGTTTTACGTGTGTCATACTAACCTTGCTTTATCCTAATTTCAGGCTATTGTAGCAAGCGATATTGGTTGGCGTCTTCTATTAGAGTGGTATTAACGTGTTTGACCCGTTTTTTATAAAACAGCTTAAATCCCCCCTGCAAACATTGGCATGGCGTATCAATGCCATGGGAATTAGAGCAAATCAGATTACTTTTTTTGGTTTCTTTGTCGGCATGATGAGTTTGCCAGCTTTGTATTATCAGGCCTATGGCTTAGCGTTGCTGTGTATTGTCATAAACCGTTTAATGGACGGCTTGGATGGGGCGGTCGCGAGAGTGCAAGGGCCCACTGATCTAGGTGGCTATTTGGACATTACGTTAGATTTTATTTTCTATTCTGGCGTAGTGTTTGGCTTTGTATTGGCGAATCCTGAAGCCAATGCTGTTGCAGCAGCTTTTTTGATTTTTGCTTTTATGGGGACTGGAAGTAGCTTTTTAGCCTTTGCCATCATGGCGGAAAAGCGCAACATTGAGCGTTTAGAATATGGTCATAAGTCCTTGTACTTTTTAGGTGGTTTAGCTGAGGGGGCGGAAACCATTGGCTTCCTCGTTTTGATCTGTCTATTGCCGAGCTACTTTGTCGAACTGGCGTATGTTTTTGGTCTGGTGTGCTGGGTCACGACAGTGACTCGAGTTTATGCGGCTTATCAAACCTTGAAGTAAATTGGGGCTAGTCAAAAAAAGCGATTTCGATGTCGCTTTTAACAATGGCACAACAGGCCAGTAGATAGCCGCTTTGTACCCAAGCAAGGGGTTCAAATGGGTAGCTAACTTGTCCCCACAATAACTTAATGGAACAAGATGAACAGTAGCCTTCACGACACTGGTATTCAACATGAATACCAGCTCGCTCAAGTTGGACCAATAGAGGTTCATCTTCGGTTACTAGAATTTGCTTCTTACCAAGCAACACCCGATGAACTTGATCCTTATCCTGAGTAGGCGTGGTTTGCTCACCAAGCTCAGGTTGAAAATGCGCTACTTTAGAGGTCGAAGTCATCGAAATCCGATTCGTCTAGATCGTTATCAATTTGCCCAACCAGATAGGAACTGATTTCCGCTTCCTGTGGCGCGACTTGTACGTTATCGCTGACGAGCCAAGCGTTGATCCAAGGAATCGGGTTATGCTTAGTCTCAAAATGAGTGTCTAAACCAACGGCTTGCATGCGGACATTACTAATGTATTCAACATATTGACCAAGAATTTGAGCATTCAAGCCAATCATGGAACCGTCTTTAAATAGGTAACTGGCCCATTCTTTTTCTTGCTCTGCGGCTTCGATGAAAATGTGGCGTATCTCATCTTTGCACTCTGCCGCAATGATGGCCATTTCTGGGTCATCTTTACCTGACGCCATCAGGTTAAGCATGTGTTGAGTACCGGTGAGATGTAAGGCTTCATCGCGAGCAATCAGCTTGATGATCTTGGCATTCCCTTCCATTAAAGTACGTTCTGCAAACGCAAAACTACAAGCGAAGCTGACATAGAAACGGATTGCTTCTAAAACATTAACCGAAGCAACCGTGAGATACAGCGCTTTTTTCAGTGCGTGCATGGAGATTTCGACATCGCCTTTGCCCGGCACGTGAAAGGTACCCAATCCCATTGTGTTGTACAGGTTTACCATTTCAATTAAGCGGTCGTAGTATTTGGATACACTGTCAGCGCGCTTAGTGATTTCTTCGTTATTTACAATGTCGTCAAAAATTTTGGTCGGATCATTCACGATATTACGAATAATGTGCGTATAAGAACGGCTGTGAATGGTTTCACTGAATGACCAGGTTTCAATCCAAGTCTCTAGTTCAGGTAGCGAGACAATCGGCAGCAAGGCGACGTTTGGTGAACGGCCTTGAACACTATCGAGTAGCGTTTGGTATTTTAGGTTACTTAGGAAAATGTGTTGTTCGTGTTCTTCTAAACGCTGAAAATCTTTACGGTCAGTAGAGAGATCGACTTCTTCAGGGCGCCAGAAAAAAGACAACTGTTTTTCGATCAGCTTTTCGAAAATAGGGTGCTTTTGTTGGTCATAACGAGCAACGTTGACGTTTTCACCAAAGAACATAGGTTCTTTCATACTGTCGAAGTGTTTGCGGTTGAAAGTCGAGTAACTCATTTCGCAGTGTTATCCTCTGAGGCAAAAGGCAGCATAAAAGGCTGACTTTATAAATTTATGTGTTGAGCTTTACATGACTAAGCCCCAACATGATGGGGCTTAGTTATTACGTCGATTCGACAATTTTAGATCTTACAAGCACCGCCTGCGCAATCATCCATGTCTTCTTGTTTATCTTCGGCACCGTCACGAGTGTTATGGTAGTAAAGAGTCTTCACACCCAGTTTGTAGGCCGTTAATAGGTCTTTCAAAATGACCTTCATTGGGACTTTTTGAGACTCAAATTTCTGTGGGTCATAGTTAGTGTTAGCGGAAATCGCTTGGTCAACGAACTTCTGCATGATACCGACTAGCTGTAGGTAACCATCGTTAGATGGGATGCTCCACAATAATTCGTAGTTGTCTTTGAGGCGTTCAAATTCTGGAACCACCTGCTTCAAAATACCATCTTTACTGGCTTTGACAGAGACGAAACCACGTGGCGGCTCGATACCATTGGTTGCATTACTGATCTGAGAAGAGGTTTCAGAAGGCATTAATGCAGTCAAAGTCGAGTTACGTAGACCGTGCTCAACAATCTCTTTACGCAGTGTTTCCCAGTCATATTCCAAGGCTGTTGGGCAGACCGCATCGATTTCTTTTTTGTAGCTATCGATTGGCAAAATGCCTTTTGAATACGTTGTTTCGTTAAACGCAAGACAAGGTCCAAATTCTTTAGACAGTTTGTTTGATGCTTTCAGCAAGAAGTACTGGATTGCTTCAAAGGTTTTGTGTGTCAATTCGTTGGCACTGCCATCTGAATACTTCACGCCATTTTTCGCTAGGTAGTAAGCGTAGTTAATGACACCCACACCTAGAGTACGTCGTAGCTCAGTAGCGCGTTGGGCCGCTGGGATTGGGTAGTTTTGATAATCCAGTAGGCTGTCTAGAGCACGTACGATTAACTCAGCCAACTCTTCCAACTCGTTTAAGTCTTTTAGAGCGCCTAGATTGAACGCTGACAAAGTACATAGGGCAATTTCACCTTCAGGGTCGTCAACACGTTCCAAAGGTTTGGTTGGCAAAGCAATTTCCAAACACAGGTTGCTTTGTTTAACCGGAGCGACTTTAGGATCAAACGGACTGTGTGTATTACAGTGGTCAACGTTCTGTAGGTAAATACGACCTGTACTGGCTCGTTCGGAGGCAAACAGAGTAAATAGCTCAGACGCTTTGATGGTTTGTTTGCGAATGCTGTCGTCTTTTTCGTAAAGCGTGTACAAACGATCAAATTCTTCTTGATCCGCAAAGAAAGCATCATATAAACCTGGCACATCGGATGGGCTGAACAAGGTAATGTTTTCACCCTTGATCAAACGTTGATACATCAGACGGTTGAATTGCACGCCGTAATCCAAATGGCGAACCCGGTTCTCTTCAACACCACGGTTGTTTTTCAGTACTAACAGGCTTTCGACTTCCAAGTGCCAAATTGGGTAGAACACGGTTGCTGCACCACCACGTACGCCACCTTGTGAACAGCTTTTAACCGCTGTCTGGAAGTGCTTGTAGAAAGGAATGCAACCTGTGTGGAAAGCTTCGCCACCACGAATTGGGCTACCCAAAGCACGGATAGCGCCGGCGTTCACACCAATACCTGCACGCTGACTCACGTATTTAACGATGGCGCTGGAAGTGGCGTTGATGGAGTCCAAAGAGTCACCACATTCAATTAATACACAGCTACTAAATTGGCGAGTTGGGGTACGGATACCGGACATAATTGGCGTCGGCAACGAGATTTTAAATTGCGATACTGCATCGTAGAAGCGACGGATTAAGTCTAAACGGGTGTTTTTATCGTAATTAGCAAATAAGCAAGCTGCAACTAAGATGTAGATAAACTGAGGGCTTTCGTAAATTTCGCCAGTCACACGGTTCTGAACAAGGTATTTGCCTTCTAACTGCTTAACAGCGGCATAAGAAAAGTTCATGTCACGAGAGTGATCGATAAAGCCGTTCATTTGTTCGAAATCGGCTTCACTGTAATCTTCGAGCAAATGACCATCGTAACGTTTCTGCGCGACAAGGTTTTTGACATGAGCATGTAGATGAGGCGGTTCAAAATCACCAAACGCTTTTTTACGTAAGTGGAAGATGGCTAAACGCGCCGCTAAGTACTGATAATCTGGCGTATTTTCGGAAATTAAATCGGCCGCGGATTTGATTAAGGTTTCGTGTATGTCCGTTGTACGAATACCTTCAAAGAATTGAATCTGAGCTTTCAATTCGACTTGGGAAACGGAGACATTATCTAATCCCTCAGCAGCCCACATAATGACTTTATGAATCTTTTCTAGATTGATATTTTCGGTCGTCCCGTTACGTTTAGTAACTGTGAGAGTACTCATGCCTTAACTTCCCATTAGCGCATTGTTTGAAAAAGAGGTGTCACACATTATGTAGTGTTTGTTTATATATCTAAACACTACATATAGTGTTTTATTTAAAATCTGTAACGAACAATAGTGCTCAATGGATTGAAAATCAAGGCTTGAAAAAAGCGTAGAAATAAGAAATTCATCATGGCTAAGTGGTTACTTACCTTGCTTGCCTCATGCTTTCAATGATGGCAATTTGGCAAGCGCTAGAAAGGAATTTTTTACATTTTTTTTTGTCCAAAATAACGCGATATTCAATGCACAAAAAAGATTCAATAAAACCACTCCAGCACCATTTTGAACGAGGCAACTGCACTGAATAAAATCACTTGGTGGAGTAGGTATATGGGCAGTGCGTATTGCCCCATAAAGGCCAATATCTTAACGGCGATGTTTTCTCCTATTGAGAACGTATGCCAGCCAAGATAGCCAAGTAGTGGGCCAATGAGTACGACACCAATCCAAGGAAAGGGAAAAACAATGTCTAAGGTACGAGTCGGCAAAGCGAAGAAATGTTGCTGAATGAAATCAAACGCATTAGGAAACAGCAGCCAATCCGTGAAGTGATAGGTGTAAAGGATTAAAGCACCTAGTAGCGCTGATAAAATGGGCCAGCGAAGCAAAGGCCGAGTGAGCAGAGAAGCGAGTAAAATAAAGTGCAGTATACCAAAATAGATCCATTGGGTTGGTGCGGCTAAGTAGGTCGCCAGGGAAATGGCCGCGGCCGCGATAAAGAGCTTAAGGTCACGCCTCCAAAAGGTGTTTGGCTGTTGTGATTGACGTGTTAGATAGCCAGACCAACCGACGGCGGTGAGAAAAAGCGTTAGAATCAAGCTACGAAAATAGACCCAAAATGGGTCATGAATCGAAAATTGAAGAAAATCAAAGTTACGAAGATCCCAGCAAAAGTGGAATACAATCATCAAGGCAACAGCGCAACCTCGATAAGCATCAAGAAACAAACTTCGTTTTTTGGCAGCGGGTACATAAGGTAGAGTAACAGCAGAGGTAAGCATTGAATTCCGAGGCACAGGCTTAAATGACGATGAAACCATCATACCGTTACTTATTTTCCAGCTCAAGCAAGCAAGGTTTGTTAGCGCAATTGAAACGTGAGCTGAATTGGCAACGCGAAGTTTTGCGAATCTATGGTCGAGACGTACCGGTGCCAAGGCAGGTGGCTTTCGTGGCAAACCAAGGCTTATGTTATCGTTACTCTGGAAAAGATCATTATGGCGAAGGTTGGCCGGAAAGTTTACTAGGGCTCAAGCAAGAGGCCGAGTCGATCGCAGGGCAAGTATTTAATGCCGTCTTGCTAAACTGGTATCGAGATGGGGAAGAATACATGGGCTGGCATGCAGACGATGAACCCAGTTTGGGGCCAGCGCCAGTGGTTGCTATGTTGAGTTTGGGCACGCAGCGCAGTTTTGTTTTCCGTTACAAGCAAGATCATAAAATCAAGCATAGCCTTGAGTTGGAAGACGGCTCTTGGTTGATCATGTCGTCTTCTGTTCAAGTCCTTTGGCAACACACGTTACCGGTCAGAAAAAAGGTCAAAGAAGAGCGCATAAGTTTGACCTTCCGCTGCTTACTTTGACCCTTTTAGTTTAGACACGCTCTAGCCCTAAATCTAAGGGGCTTTGCGTTTCCTTAACCAGCTGTCTTGATGACGAATAAAACAGATTCGGTCGTGCAAACGACTGGGGCGACCTTGCCAAAATTCTATGAAATTGGGGGTGAGTACATAGCCGCCCCAATTGTCTGGGCAGGGAATGTCGTCAGTTGGTTGAAATTTTTGTTCTTCGGCGTCATAGGCGCTTTTGAGTTCGCCTCGATTCGCAATGATGGCGCTCTGTTGCGAGGTTCTTGCTGCCAGCTGGCTACCGCGAGGTCGGGTGGCAAAATACTCGGTAGACACATGACGTTCCACTTTCTCAATACGGCCTTCAATACGGATTTGGCGAGACAGAGCAGGCCAGAAAAAATTCATACAGGCTTTATTGTTGACTTCTAACTGCTGGCCTTTTTCACTGTCATAATTGGTGAAAAAGGTAAAGCCACTGTCGTCTCTTTGCTTTAATAACACAACGCGAGAATGTGGCCAGCCATCTGAGTCAACAGTGCTGAGGGTCATTGCCGTTGGATCATCAGGACAAGCTTCAATAGCCGCTTCGAGCCATTGATCGAATAAGCTAAGTGGATTATCGCCAGCTTGTTCTTCTAATAAGTCGTCGAATTGGTAATCACGACGAATCGATTGCAGGTCTCTGTTCATAATTAAATCCGGTAAGTCGAATGAGTCATGACTTTTGATACCTTGGTCATGATGTTCATAATAGGAGTGGGAAACTCATAACCGCCTGCGTCTAATGCCATGGCTTTATGTTTGGCTTCGTCTATGTACATTTGCTCCAACACAGCTTTACTTTTTTGATCTTGCTCTGGTAATTTGGCCATGTGTTTTTCAAGGTGGACACACACTTGGTCTTCGGTCGCGGCCACAAAACCCAAACTGAGCTTGTCACTAATGAAGCCTGCGCCCGCACCAATCATAAAAGACGCACCAAAAAACAGAGGGTTGAAAATACTTGGCTGGCTACCAAGCTCGTACAGTCTTTGTTCGCACCACACCAGATGGTCGATCTCTTCATCCGCAGCATGCTCCATTTCTTCACGAACACTGGGTAATTTAGCTGTGGTGGCCTGACCGGCATATAGGGCTTGAGCGCAAACTTCACCGGTATGATTGATTCGCATTAAGCCCGCCGCGTGCTTGCGTTCGTTATTATCCAGTTCGCCCTCTTCAAATTGTCTTGCAGGGGAAGGGCGTGATGCATGTGCAGCATGAGGTACTAACGTTTGTAGTGCCCGATCAAAGTGTAATACGGCTTTATCAACAAAGGATGTCATTCACCTTCTCCTCGTTAACCTGGCGGCCAGGTCATGTTACGGCCGCCGAGTACGTGCATATGAATATGGTAGACGGTTTGGCCGCCCATTTCGTTGCAGTTCATCACCACGCGATAGCCTTCTTCGCTGATGCCCTTTTGCTTAGCGACTTTGGCCGCCGTGATTTGCAACTTACCTACTAGGCTTGCGTCTTCGTCGGTTAAGTCATTTAAGGTCGAAATATGACGCTTAGGAATGACCAGAAAATGGCAAGGTGCTTGGGGCATGATGTCTTCAAAAGCAATCACGTCATCGTCTTGGTACAAAATAGTGGCAGGAATCTCGCCTTTTACCAGTTTGCAAAATAAACAGTCCATTTCTTCTCCTACGTATTATTTAAGCTTAGCGGATTAGCATCAAGGGCTTTTACGCAAAGCTTTGATCCGTGACAAGGGCGACGATTTTAATCGTACGCCTTTTTGAATCAGTTTGGTTAATCGGCTTTCTAAATGATCATCGATGTCAGCACAGGACAATAAATCATCAAAGCCCAGCTTTTGAGCGTAGTCTAAAGACATTTTAACATTCTTACTGATGAGTAAGCACTGATCTTCATCGCGCATTAAGGGTAACAAACGCTGCAACGTTACGTGCGGAATATGACCGCCATTATCAAAGACCAAGATGATTGAACCAGACTGACGTAAATCAGGGCGCTGGAAATAGCCAATCAGGGCTTCTAGTTCGCTAAATTGTTCCACCTTGTGGCTGTGATTGTTCGTCAGTGCCTGTGCTTTTTGCATATAGTCGTCTGATTGTCCGAACAAAATAATATCAAACTGATCGGCAAATTGGTCCAGTGGTTGTGTTTGGCGTAGGTGCACACGGATGGGAATTTGAATGTTAATGCTACGATGATATTGGCTATTTTCATCGGTGGCCGTGTTGTTTAGATCAATCAACTTGCCATTTAGATGATCGACCAGAAGTTGAATATAGCTCATGCCTAAATCAAAGTGAGAATACTGATTATGTACTCTGGTTGGTAGGGGGCCGCATTGAATCTCAAGCATGGTTATGCCTTCACGGTTAATTTCATGGCAGATGAAGTTGAGATTGAGAGCTTGGTCAGAAAAGTGTTTAAATTCCTGAGCTAATACTTCAATCAAGTGTTTAATGAGTGCTGTATTTTGCAGCACTTCCACTTGTTCTGTGTTGTCGGTGTTGATTGAGAGGGTGGTGTCATCTTGGTCTAGTTGCAGGAAGTTTTCATGAGCTTCATCAATGAGTTTGTTTAATGCCAACGGCATGGCTTGCTCTGAAACTAGGTTATCTTTGATGTCGGTGAGCACATCCACTCGCTCGATTAAGCCTTTAATGTTGTTATTAGCAATCTGACTGGAATCTAGGAAAATTCTAGCTTCAACTGATTTTAAAGCTGGTTTTAAATGTGCTATACCTCCACCGATGACGTTAATTTGACGACGCAAACGGCTTGATAAATCAGACAATAAATCGAACATTTCTGCTTGGGAGTAGCCTCGACGATGTGCGTATTTTTGCAGGAGAGGCGTAGTCTGAGCAATCATGCCTGTGAAATGAATTAAGGCTTCTAAAATGATGGTTATGGTCAATCCCCATTCTAATAAAACGGGGCTTGGTAGAACTCCATAGACAGATAAAATCCATGCAAAATGTCCGGTAAACAGTAAGATTCTAGCCGTAAGGTAATAACCAGAATAGGGCACGTTTTTAACAAACGCATAAATGGCATGGAAGGTCAGTAGGACCAAGGTAGCGACAGCCGTAGCAGACAGAATCATGATGTTAATTTTGTCAGGCATGATAGTGAAGGCGACGGCAAATAAGGCATTAATAGAGCCAATTAGGAGTAACACCTTATCCATCGTGGGTAAATGGCGTTTCGTATCTAAATACAGACGTGAGAAGAAGACTATTGCGGTTAAACAGCTCAATGAAGCGAGGTTGTAAATTCGTTCTGGCGTACCTGGGTGATTTGGAAAAAACTGTGAAATGTGATCGTGCAGTGTTAGGTGCAAAACAGCAATGCCTGCCAACATGAATCCATAGATTAAATACATGGCATGGGATGTCTTGATAAAGAAAAAGACATTACAAATGAATAATGTCAGTAATATACCGATCAGCAGTCCGGTGAATAATATTTCATTTTGAGAATCCTTCGTCGCCTCAGATAAGGTTTTTAACTCAATATTGGCATTAATAGGCAGGTGTGATGACATCTTGATATAAATGGTAAAGACGGGTGAAATATTGCTTGGAATGGGGTACGCGTAACTCAAGCCTTCAATGGGAAGATTGGCATAAGGTCTGGCACCACCTAATTCTATTTGAGCTTGATTGCCGTATAGATTGGGTAAGAATAAATCAAGCTGTTGTAATCGTGGTGCGCTGATATCAAGAATAACCGGTGTTTGGGAAGTGGTCTGAATCGCGGCTTCCGTTCGTATCCAAATATTACCTTGTACTATGCCGAATTGCAGATAGTCGCGCGCGAGTGGGCGAAAGCGCTTACTGTATTCATCTGATGAAATGTCTCGATAACTGAGGTTTTTTGTTTCATCAATGTAGTAGAACGCACTTTGGCCGATGTTAAAGGTAGCGTGCGTATCGTCTATGATCGCGATACTGGCTTTCCCCCACGCAATGTTGGAGGCGCAGAGTAAAAAGAGTAAAATGAATCGATGAAGCAAAATGCTGGCCCATGCTATGTCAGTAAAGGCTCTCATTATTAACTAGATAGGGGATTGAATGCTATATCCAATTTTAGTGGAGCATTATGTTTGGTTTGGCTTACTGCTTTTACTGGTCACTTGGTTTACTCGGAGAGACAAGCCTGAAACGCGCAGCAATTACCTGTATGGCTATGGCATGATCGTGGTGTTGGGTTTTCTATTAGCCCTAGATTGGGTCGCGGGCATAATGTTTGGTTTGCTGGTGCTGGAAGTGGGCCGAATATTTAAAACTTGGTTGGATCGAAAAGCGAACCAATTGAAAAAGTAACCGTGTCTGAAAATCAAAAAAAGGCTTCATAAGAAGCCTTTTTTTATGGTCTTTGATCTAGCTGAATCGCGTTAACAGGTTTCAGACTTACTTTTGCTCGCGAGCAATGGCTCTGTGACCAATGTCAGTACGGAAATAGACCTTGTCCCATGACAGGGTGTTTACCACGTCATAGGCACCCGCTTGCGCTTCGGCTACTGTGTCGCCTAGTGACACAGCACACAATACGCGTCCGCCATTGGTTACTACATCGCCTTCTTGCAATGCTGTACCCGCTTGGAAGACTTTCTGGTGAGCGGGAAGTTTTGTATCCAAACCAGAGATGACATCGCCTTTAGCGTAATCGGCAGGGTAACCGCCAGCGGCCAGAACCACCCCTAAACTCGCGCGAGGATCCCAGTCTGCTTCAACTGTGTCCAGCTTGCCCGCAATAGCAGACAAACACATTTGCGCTAAATCAGAGCGCAAACGCATCATAATTGGCTGCGTTTCTGGGTCACCAAAGCGGCAGTTGTATTCCAATACTTTTGGCGTGCCATCTTGAGCAACCATCACACCAGCGTATAAGAAACCACGGTAGCGATTGCCTTCCGCGTTCATGCCTTTCACTGTCGGCATAATGACTTCATTCATAATGCGATCGTGAATTTCAGGTGTGACGACAGGGGCAGGAGAGTAAGCGCCCATGCCACCAGTGTTGGGGCCTTTATCGCCATTATCACGCGCTTTGTGGTCTTGGCTGGTGGCCATTGGTAAGACGGTTTCGCCATCGACCATGCAGATGAAGCTGGCTTCTTCGCCAACCAAAAACTCTTCAATCACGACGCGGTTACCGGCATCACCAAAGGCATTGCCTTGTAGCATGTCTTCAACCGCGGCAATGGCTTCGGCTTCGGTTTCAGCCAAGATAACGCCTTTACCTGCTGCCAAGCCGTCAGCTTTGACAACGATGGGCGCACCTTGCTCCTTGATGTAAGCCACGGCAGGAGCGATTTCAGTAAAGTTACCGTACGCTGCGGTTGGTATTTTGTGGCGTGCTAAGAAGTCTTTAGTGAAAGCTTTAGAGCCTTCCAGTTGTGCCGCGCCTTGAGTTGGACCAAAGATGGCCAAACCTTCTTCTTCAAACGCATCAACCACACCAATAACCAAGGGGGCTTCAGGGCCGACAATGGTGAGGTCAATGCTTTGCTGTTTCGCAAAAGCCACTAAACCGGCAACATCGGTTACTCCAATATCAACATTTTCAACCTTGTTTTCTGTTGCTGTGCCTGCGTTTCCAGGGGCAACAAAGATTTTTTCAACTTGGGTGGATTCCGCTGTTTTCCATGCCAAGGCATGTTCACGACCACCGTTACCAATAATAAGTACTTTCATAGTCTAATCCTTCATCATTAAGGCGCTGTAGAAGGGGGGACAGCGCCAATCAATGGAAACCTCTTAGTGGCGGAAGTGGCGCATGCCAGTGAAGACCATTGCCATACCCGCTTCATCCGCTGCCGCAATAACTTCTTCGTCACGCATAGAGCCGCCAGGTTGAATAACGGCTGTGATGCCAGCTTGAGCGGCCGCATCAATACCATCACGGAATGGGAAGAAAGCATCTGACGCCATAACGGAACCTTCGACTTGAAGGTTCTCGTCTGCCGCTTTAATGCCAGCGATTTTTGCACTGTAAACGCGGCTCATTTGACCAGCACCCACACCGATCGTCTGACCGGCTTTCGCGTAAACAATGGCATTGGATTTAACAAACTTAGCGACTTTCCAGGCGAACAACAGGTCGTTTAGCTCTTCCGCTGAAGGTTGGCGTTTTGATACCACTTTTAGATCTTCCAACGTAATGGCACCGTCGTCGCGATCTTGTACTAATAAGCCACCGTTAACACGCTTGTAATCCATGGCAGGGATTCGATCTTGTGACCATTGACCACATTCTAGCAAACGGACGTTTTGTTTTGCTGACACAATGTCAGCCGCTGCTTGGCTAACACTAGGGGCAATAATGACTTCAACAAATTGGCGGTCAATAATGGCTTGCGCTGTTTCTGCATCCAATTCTTGGTTGAACGCAATAATGCCACCAAAGGCCGACGTTGGGTCTGTTTTGAACGCCAAGTCATATGCTTCAAGCTGGCTTGCTGCTGTCGCAACACCGCAAGGGTTAGCGTGCTTAACAATGACGCAAGCAGGCTCTTGGAAGCTTTTAACGCATTCTAGGGCTGCATCGGTATCGGCAATGTTGTTGTAAGACAGTGCCTTACCTTGACGCTGTTTGGCGGTGCTAATAGACGCTTCTTGTGGATTAGCTTCGACGTAGAACGCGGCTTTTTGATGTGGGTTTTCACCATAGCGCATTTCTTCTTGCTTGTTGAATTGCAAGTTGAAGGTACGGGCGAAGTCGTCACTGCCACCGTCTACTTTTTTGCCGAGGAAATTAGCAATCGCACCGTCGTAATTTGAGGTGTGTTCGAACGCTTTTACCGCAAGGTCAAAACGTTGTTCATAGTTAAGGCCACCCTCAGTGTTTAGGGACTCCAAAATAGCAGAGTAGCTGTCAGGAGAAACAACAATGGCTACATCTTTATGGTTTTTTGCGGCAGAGCGAACCATGGTTGGACCACCGATATCAATGTTCTCAATGGCCATCGGTAGATCGCAGTCTGGGCGTTCAATGGTCGCTTCGAATGGGTATAAATTGACCACAACCATATCGATTTCATTGATGCCGTGTTCTTTCATGATGTCGCCATCGATGTCGCGACGCCCAAGAATACCTCCGTGTACTTTCGGATGCAGTGTCTTAACGCGACCATCCATCATTTCAGGGAAGCCAGTGTAATCGGACACTTCAATGGCGGCGACTTGGTTGTCTAGTAATAGACGGTAAGTACCACCTGTAGAAAGGATTTCAACGCCTTGAGCGGTCAGTTCGCGGGCGAATTCGACAATGCCTGTTTTGTCGGAAACACTGATTAACGCTCGTTTGATTGGAGTCACTGTTTTTTGATTTGCCATCATGGTTCTCGCAATGTAGTTAACATTAAATAAACAAGGGGAAGAAACAAAAAAAGGGCGACCCCGCCCTTTTTAGTAATGCTTATAGCATGCCGTATTGTTTTAGCTTCTTGCGAAGCGTACCTCGGTTTAAACCAAGGAGTGTGGATGCTTTAGTCTGATTGTCTTTTGTGTAATTCATCACCGATTCAAGAAGAGGTGCCTCAACCTCTGCTAATACTAATTGATATAAATCAGTAACCGGCTGCCCATCTAAATGAGCGAAATAATTTTGTAGTGCTTTCTCAACATTGTCACGAAGGGTTTGTGACTGCTCAGAAGAAGCGGCTTGAAACGTATGTGTTTGAGTTTGTTCTACCACAGAATGACCTTCTATTTTTTTAAAGCTAACCATTTAACAATGGCACTGGTGATTAAACGATACACCGTTTAAACATCAGTGCATTCGGTACCAAAATTGTTCGCCTACTGACGAGCAAAGAATTCTTCTAACTGATCGAGTTGTTCTTGCGTATTATCAATACGATTGAACACGCTACGAAACTGAGTGTTATCTGCTAACGTTTGCAGATACCAACCAACATGTTTGCGAGCAATGCGCACACCAAGATAGTCACCATAAAACTGATGTAAATTGTGTACGTGCTTGATAACCAATGCTTTCACCTCTGCAAGAGAGGGTGGATCTAACAATTCATTAGTTTGTAAATAGTGATTAATCTCATTGAAAATCCAAGGTTTCCCTTGTGCCGCGCGGCCAATCATGATGCCATCCGCTTGCGTATAATCCTTTACAAATCGAGCGGTCTTCGCGTCCTTTATGTCACCGTTGGCGAATACAGGGATTTGAATAGCCTGCTTTACTTCTGCAATGGTGTCGTACTCGACGTTGCCCTGAAATTTGCATTCTCGGGTGCGGCCATGAATGGCGAGCGCTTGAATGCCAATGTCTTCTGCCATCTTAGCAATGGTCATCGCGTTTTTCTCCTCTTGACTCCAGCCCGTGCGAATTTTAAGGGTGACGGGCACCGACACACTATTTACCACTGTTTCCAGTATATCGCGAACTAGGCTTTCATCTTTCAATAGGGCTGACCCTGCGGCTTTATTACAAACCTTTTTAGCAGGACAACCCATGTTGATGTCGATGATCTGAGCCCCCAACGCCACATTTTGACGAGCGGCTTCGGCCATCATTTGAGGGTCGCCACCGGCAATTTGAACGGATCTAGGGGACACTTCATGGTCGTGAACCAAACGATGACGACTTTTGGTTGAGTTCCACAGCCTGACATCCGAGGTAACCATCTCGGAAACGACTAGCCCCGCACCTTGGTCATGACAAAGGCGGCGAAAAGGCAAATCGGTTACGCCAGCCATAGGGGCCAGAATAACGGGCTTTTCAACGCAATATGGGCCAATAGCAAATGCCATGATGTTCCTGAATACTGGATTGAATGTTAAAGATCTTCGACTGTGTCGAGCGGGCGTGAATAATACCTAGGCATTTTGTATTTTTGAAGTCTTGACAGGCGAAAAATTGGCTATTTTTTGTGCTTTTTTTGATCCTGTTGGAAAACTTCTCTAGAAATACCCTGTTTTAGTAAGAACGCGTCTCCGCTGGGAAGGCTTTTAATTCATGCGTGACGGCTCGAGCGCCAGGGTCTTGTATTGGAATCACTAAGTGGATTGGCGTGTTGGGTGGCATGAAGGTAATGTCGAGGAAGTCCTTGTGCAGATAGGCGCTAGGCGAAAATAGGCGGGCGGCTACTGGTTTACCATTTAAATCATAGAATTCTAGGGCGATTTTTGGCATAGGCTGAGAAAACGCACTGTTGTTGGTGATGATGGCATTGACCATTAAGGCATTCGGAATATCTGGGTGGCTCTGAATGCGCACATGTTGAATGGAAATCGCACTGACATCATCAAACCTTGGAAGCGTGCAGCCAGTGTAGGAGCAAAGCATACGATATAGCCCACGGAAATGAGCAGAGCGACTGCCCTCATCAAAGTAATGGTTTGCGACTTGTCCAACCAGAATCCCTATGCCAACCAACATAGCCATAAACCACAGCCAAGGGTGTGATCGTTTGACGGGTTTGCTGGGAGTGGATTCATCTAGCAAAGGGGCAAGACTTTGCTGCGCTGACAATTGCTCTAAAAAGCTGTGCTGATGACCCGCTTCAGAAGGACGAGTTTGCTCCGCAGCGGTTTGCGCTAAGGTATGCAAGGCCGTCATGTAATCGGGCTCAGGGCTTGGTGCAATGTTGTCTTTGGCTTTGGAAACAGTGCTTTGAGTCGCTGTCGCCGTGATAGTGGCATTAGCGGAGAGACGGTCTGCACCTTGTTGTGCCGGTTTGTTGTTCGTCGCTGTTTGTGTATTCGCTTTGGTCGCAAACCGCTCCTCTGTGTCAGGTCGAGAAGGATTTCTACGTGCTTGCGGTTGGCTGTCAGTGCGTTGTGATTTTGCTTGCAGTGCCGCTTCGACTTCCGCTAGTTCCACTTCCCAAGGGGCTAATTCATCACTTGATTGGGTGGCCGGCGTCTGAGGGGCTTGGCGACTCGGCTGGAAGTTATATGCGTCGTCCTCTTCCATCATAGGGGTAGAATGGTTGTGGTCCATATCCTGCTTGCTGGCAGGTTGTAAATCCTCGTCGGTGAACAAGGTGTGCAACCAGTCTGGGTTAACGATGTCGTCAGCAGGCGCTAAACGGTTGTCTGCGTGTAAGTCCTCTTTTAATGAGTAGGATGACTGAGCAATACTCGTGTCAAATGGCGTCTCTTGAGGTGTGGACTTAGATGTTGGCGCTTTGGTCGGTGTTTTAGGTTGAGCATCAGAAGAGGCGGTGGCCGGGTGTTTGGGGCTATTAGCCACCGCCTTAGCGGCATCAAAAATATGGAAACATTGGCCACAACGTACCTTGCCCTTGGCCATACTCAATACTTCGTCACTGACACGAAATGCCGTTGAACATTTAGGGCAGCGAGTGGTTAAGCTATTGGCCATGGGCGTGTTTCTTCCTTAATCTAAAACAATAGTGCTGGTTGTGTTTTATGCGTGTTTAGTACCGACAATGCGAACCCATTCATCGCATTCTGTAACGTTTTCAATGGTAAACCAATCTTGATAAGCGTAAATCACTTCTTGCGCTTGGTTTGCTAGGATGCCAGACAAAGCCAACTGCCCTCCAGTTTTTACCAGTGCCGCAATGGTGGGAGCTAGATCGGCCAGAGGGCCTGCCAAAATATTAGCGACCACAATGTCAGCCTGCAAATCGGATTCATAAGGTGGCAGTTTGACTTCCAAGCGGCTAGGGTCAATGTCATTGCGCGAAGCGTTTTCTTGGGTGGCTTGTACGGCTTGTGGGTCGATGTCGATGCCCACCATATTGCTGGCACCAAGCAATAAACCGGCAATGCCTAGAATGCCTGAACCACAACCATAATCTATGATGGTTTTGTCTTGGCAATCAATACTGTCTAACCATTTTAGACACAGTGCTGTCGTTGGGTGAGTGCCCGTACCAAACGCCAAACCTGGGTCTAACATCAAGTTGACAGCACTTGGGTCTGGCACATCACGCCAGCTTGGGCAAACCCATAAGCGTTCCCCAAATTGGATCGGATGGTAATTGTCCATCCATTCCCTTTCCCAATCTTTGTCTTCAAGAATTTCGATTTTTAGATCAATGTCGGTTTCACCAATGGATTCAGCTTTATGCTCTAGTACTGGGCGAATCTCGTCGATTTTGGCTTCCGCTTCAAATAAGCCTGTTACCTTGGTGTTTTTCCACATCGGGGTAGTATTGAGCTCTGGCTCATAAATAGGGTCGTCGTGGATGTCTTCAAAAGTAACCACCATGGCACCGCACTCTAGTAGAGTGTCTTCGAAAGCAGGGACATGGTCAGGAGTCGTGTGAATACGTATTTGCAACCAAGGCATAAAAGATGTCCAACAATGAATAAACAGGAATAGAATAACGAAGCTTGATGCGCGAGGCGAGAGGAAAATGACAGAGTCTGGTGAATATTTTATTCACCAGACTCTGAGCGCGAATCATTAAAGACCGAGCTTTTTCTCCAAATAATGGATATTTACGCCACCTTCGATGAAGTTAGCGTCATTGGCTAGATCTTTTTGTAGCTCAATGTTGGTTTTGATGCCGTCGATGAAGGTTTCATCTAACGCGCCAGAAAGGCGTTTTAGAGCAGCAGTACGATCCGCCGCATGACAAATGATCTTAGCGATCATAGAGTCGTACGTTGGTGGAACCGAGTAACCACTGTATAGATGAGAATCAACACGGACACCCATACCGCCTGGTGCATGGAAATATTCCACTTTACCTGGGCTTGGCATGAAGGTTTTTGAATCTTCCGCATTAATACGAGACTCAACCGCGTGGCCGTTCAACTTGATGTCTTCTTGTTTCAAAGACAATGGCAAGCCACTGGCGATGCGCAATTGTTCTTTCACAATGTCGACGCCTGTTACCATTTCAGTGACAGGATGCTCTACCTGAACACGAGTGTTCATTTCAATGAAGTAGAAATGGCCATCTTCGTATAGGAATTCAAATGTACCTGCACCGCGGTAGTTGATCTTGATACAAGCGTCTACACAGGCTTTTAAACAAGCTTGGCGAGATGTTTCATCCAACATAGGCGCTGGTGCTTCTTCCAATACTTTCTGGTGACGACGTTGCAAAGAACAGTCACGATCGTATAGGTGAACCGCATTGCCTTGGCCGTCGGCCAGTACTTGTACTTCAACGTGACGCGGGTTGGTTAGGAATTTTTCCATATAAACCGTGCTGTCGCCGAAGTAAGAGCCTGCTTCAGATTGAGTAACGCTGATCGATTTTAGTAGGCTAGCTTCGTTATGAACAACGCGCATACCACGACCACCACCACCGGCAGCCGCTTTTACAATCACTGGGAAGCCAATTTCATTGGCAATACGCAAGCACTCATCTGGATCAGAAGGCACAGGACCGTTTGAACCAGGTACGGTTGGTACACCAGCTTCTTTCATGGCTTTAATCGCAGAAACCTTGTCACCCATTAGGCGAATGGTCTCCGCTTTTGGACCAATGAAGGCGAAGCCTGAGTTCTCAACCTGTTCTGCAAAATCTGCGTTTTCTGCAAGAAAACCGTAACCTGGGTGAATGGCAGACGTATCTGTTAATTCAGCGGCACTGATAATCGCAGGAATATTCAGGTAACTTTGAGCTGATGGGTTCGGACCAATACAGATGGATTCATCTGCTAGGCGAACATGTAATAAGTCACGGTCAATCTTTGAGTGAACCGCAACGGTTTTGATACCAAGTTCTTTACACGCACGTAGAATACGTAGCGCGATTTCGCCTCGGTTAGCAATCAATACCTTATCAAGCATGATAAAACCTTTAATGTTGGGTTATACAATGGTTACTAGCGGTTGGTCGAATTCAACTGGCTCGCCGTCTTCAACTAGGATCGCGCCGATAGTACCTGCTTTATCTGCTTCGATTTGGTTCATCATTTTCATTGCTTCAACGATACAAATGGTATCGCCAACGTTTACTTTCTGGCCAACTTCAATGAATGGCTTCGCACCCGGTGCAGAAGACTTGTAGTAGGTGCCAACCATTGGAGATTTAACAGTGTGACCTGTGATAGCAGCTGGTGCGTCAGCAACTGGCGCCGCCGCAGGAGCTGCAGGCGCTGGTGCAGCAACAGGTGCTGGAGCAGCAACTGCGGTGACGACTTGTGCACCACCACGACTAATACGAACGGCTTCCTCGCCTTCCTTGATCTCGATTTCGTAGACGTTTGACTCTTCTAATAGTTCAATTAGTTTTTTAATTTTACGAATATCCATGGGTACTCTCTTCTGTCTGTATTAGTTTATCAGTGCAATACACGCTGATGGTTATAAATATAATTACTTTAAAAGCGGCTTTAAACAAAAAAATGTTGTCTAAAAAAAGAAATGTTAAAGCTTGTAATTGAAGAGATTATCGGTAAAAAGCGGGATATTGTCCAGTTCTTCGGGGAAATATCATAAAAAACTCAAGATTGCCTGTTTTTTGACCTACTGTTAACCTGCCTTTATTTGCCGAAACCTTTTAAAGTGAAATTTTAGAAAAGCACCTGAAGACGGTTTAGTCGACTGATCAGTTCTGCCTTGCTGGGTTCTCCGACCAAGGCCAGTTCAGAAAGTGGACGTCCTGAGGCGTCTAAAAACACCAAAGACGGCGGTCCATACAAATTAAACTGTTTCATCAAAGCTTGATTGGCCGCGGAGTTCTTGGTGACATCCACGCGAACGAGACGAACCTTCTGCAATAGCGCTTGCGCTTCAGCAGAAGCCAACATGGCTTCCACTGTTTTACAGCTCACACACCAATCCGCGTATAAATCCAACACCAGTGGTCTTGGGTCGTCATGGACAAGTAACTGTTCTAATTCGTCTAAACGGCTGATTTGTTCGTCGAACAAGGGGGCGGTGTTGTTCGCAGCAGAGGACGATAGGTGAATGCTTTGCAGCGGTTGCAAGGGAGAGGTCGCACCACTAAAGCCGCCCACTATTTGTACGCTACCTAATAAGCACAGCAGCATCGCCAAGAACCAGCGTACAGAATGAGACGCGATGGTAATCGCGCGATGCACAAAATAGCCACTCATGGCCAAGGCTAGGATGCCCCATAAAAATAAATGGCTCGACATGGGTAACCAACGATTGAGCAGCCAAATGGCGACCGCCAATAACCCAAAGCCCAGTAGCACTTTAATGTCTTCCAGCCAGTGACCGCCCTTAGGCAGCATATTGGGGCCAAACAAACCGACCAATAACAAGGGCACGCCCATCCCCAGCGCCATAACAAACAAAATAAAAGCACCGTAGAGAGCATCTCCTTGACTACTAATATAAAGTAGCGTGCCGGCCAATGGCGCAGTCACACAAGGGGAGACAATTAACGTGGCGAGAATACCTGCAATAAAGACACCAAGGCTCGCTCGCCATAAGGAAGACGACTGTAAATCAAACGCCGTCAATTTATTCTGCCAAGAAGAGGGCATTTGTAACTGGAATACACCAAACATGGCCAACGCCAACAGAATAAAAAGAACCGCACTAATAATGACAAAGACCGGACTTTGCAATTGCGCTTGTAAGTTGAATTGTAAGCCAAGTAACCCGACTAGACCGCCAATAGCGGCATAAGCGAACGCCATACCCAATACGTAAATCAAACTTAAATAAAAGCCTTTAAAGCGTGACGGATGGTTTGCAGTGGCACTTTGTGTGCCAATAACAATCGCACTGACAATGGGCACCATGGGTAAAACGCAAGGGGTGAGAGAGAGTAATAATCCCAAGCCAAACATCAGTAATACACTCTGCAGTAAGCCATTGTTTTGCAGATCCGTCAGAATAGCTTGGGCAACCGAAGGTTCAAGTGTCGACGCCGCATTTACCTTGTTGGCGTCATTGGCGATAGCTGAAGGTCTTGTATCGGCCTCCGCAGTCGACAAACGCTCGGGTACCGTGAACTGGATAGGAACCGTTTGTGGTGGATAACACAAACCTTGATCCGCACAACCTTGGTAATTTAAGGTGGCTTGAATTGGCGTGCCTGCAGGCAGTTGAATGTCATAATAAATGGGTAAACGAACTTGTTGGCGATAAATGATCACCTTGCCATAGTACTCATCTTCATGGTCCTGGCCTGTCGGAAACGGCGCGAAATACAAATGATTGGCTTGCGGCCCCGAAATACTAAAGCGTTGCTGGTATAAATAATAGCCGTCAGCGATGTCCCATTGAGCGCTAAATTGACCTTCTACAGGGGCACTAACGCTTAATTGGAAGGCTTGCTCGACGGGAAGAAACTGCGGTTGTTCAAGAGAAGTAGTAGGCGCAAAGGTAAACGCATAGGCCGAAAAATGAAACAGTACAGCAAACAAAGCAACAATTAGGCGCATAGATAAATTCAACAAGTAGAGAAGGCCAAATAGTGATAAAGTCGTCATTTATCACCTCGAATGAAGAGAGTAGACTACCAATCCACCTTAAAGTTGCCAAATGTAAGGGGCTAAATTGAGTAAAAAGCTAATTTCTTTACTGTTTTCTGTGGTTCTCTTAGCCGCTTGCCAAAACCATCCGGTCTCTCAAGAACAGGCCGAGCCGGTGTTGGCGCCAGAAACCTCAACCGCGGAAGCCGCGCCAACCTCGGCTGAGCCAGAGTCAGCAAACGCCCCAGCGGTAACAGACACCCCAGTATCCGTGCCACAACAAGTACTCACACCTGCCCAACAGCTAACACAATCGCTGATCGAAAAAGGTCGTCAAGCTATGTTGTCGGATCGTTTATTAACGCCAGCCGAAGACAATGCCAACCTGTATTTTCAAGCGGCTTTGGGGCGAGACCCAGGTAACTTTGAGGCCACACAAGGCATAGCTCAGATCGTTGAAATCTATACGGATTGGGCATGGCAAAAAGCACAATATCGTCAATACCGCCAAGCGGAAAAATATTTAGACAGCGCACGATCGGTGAATGCCCAAGACCCTTTGATTGTCGAGATAAACAGTCGTATTGAAGACCTAAAGTTAAAACGTCAACAGCAGGCAGAGCAAGCCAAGCAACGACGAGCGGTTGCTCTAAAAGACACGGATCGCTCGACCGCCACCGAAAGCCAGTCTGAATCGAGTGTGACAGAGCAAGACGGTGTTTTTACATTACCAAAAGATTTATTTACATTGAGCGAAGAGGAAATAGTTGTCAAAATACAGCCTATTATTAACGCTGTTGCGGCCACACAGAGTCGCTTAGAAATCAATTGGCCAAATGATAAACAGGCTCGACTGATTTACCAAATAATCAACAGTCGCGTGACCGATTTTCGTGTGCGAGCCATGATCTTCCATAGGGCCCGTTATACCGTAGTGTTACAACAAGATTAAGGTGGTACAAAAGATGTCTTGGTTAAAGGATAAATGGCAAGCTTTAAAAGAGCGTTTGAACTTTTCAGGGGTCGGAAAAATCGCTGCGGTTGTGGTACTGGTTTTGGCCGTATTGTTGAGCTTCTTAGGCATGTACTGGAGCAGTGAGCCAGATCAATTTGATGTAGTGGCCAGTGCCAAAGAACAAGCTGCTGAACGCGGTTACCTAAACAACAGCAAAAAGCTGGTGGTTGGCTACACCACTGCCAGCACATTGCACACTCTAGTGTCGACCCTACTAGATAAGCCGGGTGGTTTTATCAGTAACGATTTAATGCCGCCGGGTTTGTTTATGGACAACATGCCTGCCTGGGAGTTTGGCGTATTGGTTCAATCCCGTGATTTAGCGCGGGCGTTTCGTAAAGAGTTTAGCCGTTCTCAGTCTCAATCCACTGAAGACGTGAATTTGAAAATTGCCGAGCCACAATTTAACTTTGATACCCGAAGCTGGGCGTTGCCATCCAGTGAAAGCGAATACCGCCGTGGTAACAAAGAGCTTCTGGAATATCTCGATCGTTTGGCGGGGCAAGGCAACGACAAAGCAAACTTCTATGCTCGTGCTGATAACTTATCGGACTGGTTATCAGACGTGAGCACGCGTTTGGGCAGCTTATCACAACGTCTGTCTGCCAGTGTTGCCAATGTGCGCGAAAACACTGATCTGGCTGGCGACAGTAGTGCTCGTCAAAGTAATGATTCAGGTTCCTATCAATACGTAAAAACCCCTTGGTCAAAAGTCGACGACGTATTCTACGAAGCGCGCGGTGCAAGCTGGGCCTTAATCCATATTCTTCGCTCTATCGAAGTGGATTTTGTGTTTACCCTACAAGACAAAAATGCCTTGGTTAGCCTGCGTCAAATCATTCGTGAATTGGAAGCCACGCAAGCGAGCATCTGGTCGCCGATTATTTTGAATGGCAGTGGTTTTGGTATGTTGGCGAATCACTCTTTAGTGATGGCGTCTTACATTTCTCGTGCGAATACGGCTATCATTGATTTGCGCCGTTTGCTTGAACAAGGCTAACCCGCCAAGAGTATAAGGAAAGGCAGAAGTGGCTTTAAACTGTGTTGTTCGTCACGCTGAGTTTGAAGACGCTTCTGCCATGCTCGACATTTTTCGCCAATGCGACCCGCACTCGACCTTAGTCAATCGTCATAACGACATTAACCTGTTGGACGTCATGGACTGGCTAGAAACCACCACAGACCGACACCCCATATTTATGGCGGAACAAGACCAGCAAGTGATCGGCTGGTGTTCATTAGAAGCCTTCTACGGTTTACCTTCCTTCGATCAAGCTTGTGAAATTAGCCTATATGTCTTGCCGTCATGGCAAGGTCAAGGGGTTGGCAAAGCCTTACTGGAACACGTCATTCAACACCGACAAGAGATTGGCTTTCTGCACCTTGTCGCCTACATCTACGCAGGCAACGACAACAGCTTGTGTTTCTTCAAAGCCAACGAGTTCCAAACATGGGGCAAACTGCCCAACATTGCTCGCAGTGAAGAACGGGTTGAAGACGTATACCTTTTAGGGCGCGAATTTGAGCTTTTGGATGACAGCAGCGTGAGGGAAGAGGTATTCACATGAACCTAAATAAGCAAAACATCGCCAGCATGGACATCAACATGCTGTTCAGCATCATTAATCTCAAACTGCGCAACGATTTTTCGAGTTTGTCGTCATTATGTGCCAGTTTTGAGATTGATGAACAACAGCTCACTGAACGACTCAAGAGTGGTGGGTTTCACTTTGAAACCAAAGAGAATCAGTTTAAGAGAAACCCCCTCTAACTCCCCCTTCGTAAGGGGGAGAACTTATTGTTCCCTCCCTTTTTAAAGGGGAGCCAAACCAAATCTTTTATTCCCTCCCCTTATCAAGGGGAGAGTTAGGGAGGGGTTATTGAGCCTGAGAATTTTTGGGTTTCCTCGGATTAGCTTTGCTTGGGGAGCATTTTTCCGCTCTGCTGAGCGGGTAACTTTTGCCAAACGATGCAAAAGTAACCAAAAAATCTTTTTCAGAATCATAAGGGCTCATTTCTTTTTGACGCTTCCGATATCTATATAGCGTTCTGTACCGTAAGGTGTTGAATGGCACTTATAGCTGGAGGTTGACTGTCGGTTACTGACTTGGGAAGACCATAAGGTCGCGCAATCAGGATCGCGTCGAACTGACAAGGGTTGATTGGCTCATTACCTCTTTTTACGTTTAAAAGCGTTTCAAACCTAAAGAAATCTCTTGTTCCTTCCCCTTATGTCTTCAAGGGGAAGGCTAGGATGGGGTTAGTCCAGCAGCCTCAAACGAACTCATTGCCATCTACAACCAAACCAAATCTCTTGTTCCTTCCCCTTATGTCTTCAAGGGGAAGGTTAGGATGGGGTTAGTCCAGCAGCCTCAAATGAACTCATCATCATCTACAACCAAACCAAATCTCTTGTTCCTTCCCCTTATGTCTTCAAGGGGAAGGTTAGGATGGGGTTAGTCCAGC
>NZ_JBHZSP010000001.1:193747-264846 GCF_043643765.1 Marinomonas posidonica
AACCTCACAGCAACTCGGAGTAGGCTACCAAACCAAATCTCGTGTTCCTTCCCATTTTCAAGGGGAAGGCTAGGATGGGGTTTTACTGTGTTCGATAGTTTGTTTGTTTCTTCTGAATGGCTTTGCTTGGGGAGCTTTTTTCCGCTCTGCTGAGCGGGTAACTTTTGCCAAACGATGCAAAAGTAACCAAAAAATCTTTTTCAGAATCATAAGGGCTCTTTTCTTTTTGACGCTTCCGATATCTATATAGCGTTCTGTACCGTAAGGTGTTGAATGGCACTTATAGCTGGAGGTTGACTGTCGGTTACTGACTTGGGAAGACCATAAGGTCGCGCAATCAGGATCGCGTCGAACTGACAACAGTTGAGTTGCTCATTACCTCTTTTTACGTTTAAAAGCGTTTCACACCTGATGAACTCTCATGTTCCTTCCCCTTATGTCTTCAAGGGGAAGGTTAGGATGGGGTTAGTCCAGCAACCTAAAACGAACTCATTGCCATCTACAACCAAACCAAATCTCTTGTTCCTTCCCCTTATGTCTTCAAGGGGAAGGCTAGGATGGGGTTTTACTGTGTTCGATAGTTTGTTTGTTTCTTCTGAATGGCTTTGCTTGGGGAGCTTTTTTCCGCTCTGCTGAGCGGGTAACTTTTGCCAAACGATGCAAAAGTAACCAAAAAATCTTTTTCAGAATCATAAGGGCTCTTTTCTTTTTGACGCTTCCGATATCTATATAGCGTTCTGTACCGTAAGGTGTTGAATGGCACTTATAGCTGGAGGTTGACTGTCGGTTACTGACTTGGGAAGACCATAAGGTCGCGCAATCAGGATCGCGTCGAACTGACAAGGGTTGATTGGCTCATTACCTCTTTTTACGTTTAAAAGCGTTTCAAACCTAAAGAAATCTCTTGTTCCTTCCCCTTATGTCTTCAAGGGGAAGGCTAGGATGGGGTTAGCCCAGCAACCTCAAACGAACTTAGTGCTTACTACGAAATGTATGTATTGGTCTGACGAACTCAGCGACATCAGGTAAGCCTTTTGAACGGTCATCAAAAAACTGCACATCTATACCGTTTATTTTTTGGATTGCCATTTTTTGGCGCGCTTTGCCTAAAAACTAATCATAGTATTGCGCGTTTGCGCTGGAAGAAAAATAAAAAGTCTTTTAGTATCAATGGATAGGGATATCCTCAGCAAAAATAACGCGCTGTGGATAAATGAAATAACGCGCATGTTCGTTATTTCAGTTTTGGATTTTGTTTATATATCGATAAAAACTTTTTATATCAATGGTTTATAAAGGTTTTGGTAAAGTCTCTGAGTTGTCTAAACGCGCATGCGCACTATTAAAATGTTAAATTTCTAAGCGAGGAAGCACAAGTATATGGCTAAACCAGCACGGATGGTTATGCCAGATGAAAATGATCCACAAGCCATAGAGCTAGCAGGCAAATACGAATCAGCCTTGAAAAAGGAGTTCTATATTTGCGTTGCTCTATTAATAGTAACTTTTGGCATATTTAGTTCTTTAAATTTTGCTCCATTCATGAGGCCGAGCTTTGAAACGGCAGGCTCATGGCTTGAAAGATCGGGGGCACTAGTTGGTGTAATGGCAATGTTTATCGAGTTTCGCTCGAGACGCATTAGCAACCTATTAGATAATGTAATACCTCAACTTCCGCCATCGCTATTTCAACAAATTGACCGTTACTCTACTCATGAATCTATTATTCATAAAATAGTACTTTTTTTAGGCATATCGGGCGCAGTTATATGGAGTTACGGCTCCCCAATACTTATTGGTATACAAAGCTTATGCGGGTAAAAAATTTAACAAGGCAAGGCAAAATCGCCCTGCGGGCTGGACGCGCTAACGCGCGCCTTTGCTTGCGGCGTTAGCTGTATTTCAAGGAGCGATAATATTAACAAGGATAGAGTTAAACGGTTATTTATAGGATTTCTTTTACCACCCATTCTTGGTTCATTATGTATTAGCATGATTTTTTTATTGCTAGGCAAAGTGAGTATAGCTTTTAGTGGGTTAATTCTATATATCCCGTTTGCATTTATACTCACAGGTTTTCAATCAATTGTATTTAGCTTTGTGATGGAGTTTTTTGTATTACCTAAAATTTCATATAAATATTATGTGATTTTAATCGGCCTTACTTTAGGCATATTGAGCTCATTCTTTATGGGGGCAGTGTTTTGTGTGGTTGGGGCGCTAGTTGGTGCTATGACCAGCAATTTTTTATTTGGGCGGTATAATACCGCTAACAAGCCAATAAGAGGCTGATAACCGTTTGTTCTGTTTCGCTTCACATTTTTAAACTAAAGTGCTCTGCCCCGTTTTTCAACAGCTGCCACAGTTTAAGTCGTTTCTGTCGTTATCATTGGAAGCGACTTTCTAGCGCTGAGCCATACGCTTAACATGGCGGCAAGGATAAAAGGGATCATTAATAAGTTGAGTATTTCCCAGCCGAAAAGATTTTGCCAGTAGCCCGCTAATACACTGCCGATCGTTGCTCCCGTGAAGACTAAAAAATCGTTTAATCCTTGTACTTTTGCTTTGTCTGCTGGTTGGTACGTTTTGGTTAACAGGGCTGTTGCGCCAATGAAGGTAAAGTTCCAGCCAATACCAAGAAAGATCAAGGCAGTCCAAAAGTACCAATAGCCTGAACCAAACTGATTTAAGACAACGCAAATCAGTAAGAGCAAACAGCCTGCTTGTATCACCTTCGTCGTACCATACTTTTGAATGAATTTTCCGGTGAAAAAAGAAGGGGCAAACATCCCTAATACATGCCATTGAATCACGGTGGCAGTATGCCCAAAGTGAAAACCATGTCCATGCATTGCTAATGGTGTTGCGGTCATGACCAGAGTCATAACGGTATAGCCAATCACACCAGACGTAATGGCGGCGAGTAAATTGGGTTGTTTTAGTAGGGTTTTATAAGATCTTGGTGTGCCCGTTTGCTCTTCTTGCGTTGGTTGCCTAAGAGGTAACATAAGAATCAGAATGGTGGTAGCAATATACAAAACCAATAAAGCGGCGAATGCGCCAAGATATTGAGTATCCGGTACTATAAATTCAGCCCAAATAGCCATATTAGGTCCTAATATGGCGGCGATCACTCCCGCTCCCATAATTAAGCTAATGGCTTGTGGAGTTTTGTCATTAGGGGCATTTTCAATGGCGGCGAATCGATACTGTTGGCCAACACCAATGGCCATGCCTAACAGTAAGGTTGCACAGCAAAAAAGGACGAAATTAGTCTGTTGTAACGCATAAAAGGCGGTAAATGCTCCAATTATGCCGATAAGGTTGCCAATGAAAAAGCCCTTTTTTCGGCCCACCGTTCGCATTAATAGTGCGGCTGGTAAAATGACGCCCATTAAACCTAGAAATTGCGTAGCGACAGGCAATGTTGCCAGAGATAAATTAGGAGCGAGTTGTTGTCCTATTAAAGCAGTAACAGAGACAAGTAAAATGTTGCCTGTTATTAGCAGCGCTTGTCCTAAAGCCAAACCCCAAACACTTACTCCTAACATACTCATTCCTTGTGGCTGATTTATCGTTTTATTTGATTTTACCATCAAAATAAAAGAGGCAAATCAGTATAGTGTTTACCCTAGGGAAGGTGCAAATAAGTCGTCTGCACATCACTCTTCAGAGATCATTTCTCTAATAATTGGGGGCAGAGTAAAATTAAATATAGTTTTACTCTGCCCCCTTTAATAAATATAGTTTTACTCAGCTCCCTATAAGACTCACAAGCTCGCTGGACAGCCTTAGACAAACAAGGAAGGACACGTTGAACCGTCGATATTTGCTTCTCGCTTTACCTGTATTTAGCTTTCTTTGGTTTGCCTGCACTATTTTCATAGCGGGTCACTTTTACCCAGATTACAGTCATGTTGCTCAATTTATTAGTGAATTGGGGGCAACTGGGTCGCCCTATGGGAATTATGTAAACTATTTAGGCTTTATCCCCACTGAGTTGTTTCTGCTTGGTTTTGTCTTTGTTAGTGATTCCGTATTACCTCGTACAAAATGGAATACCATTGGGCTTATTTTGATTGCTGTCTATGGGGTTAGTCTTGGTGTCGCAGCTTTTTTTCCATGTGACTTTGAGTGTGAGCCCGATGTACCAACACTGTCTCATCTTATTCATATGGCGTCGGCTTTTCCGGGCTACCTATGCGGGATTCTCGCTATATTCTGTATATCTTCAGCTTCTAAGTCATGGTCAAAATCAAAGACATTTAAATACACTGGTTATGTGGCAGGGATATTCGCTTTGTTCGCATTGGTAAATTTAGACCCGAGCTCAAACACAGTAGGGTTAAATCAACGTGTTTTGGAGTTTACACTGTATTCATGGTTTATTTATTTTGGGTACTGTTTGAGAAGGAAATTGCCTAACAAAGCTATAAAAGGGGACAAATAACAGCTGTATTTTTGCACTTGAGGCAAAGGCGTATTGATCAGCTTCGCAACCCCTTTAATCCTCTTTGGTAAGGGGATTAAAGGGGTTGCTCAAATTCTCGTTATGTTGCTTACTGGTTACCTCCGGTCGATGAGGAAGTCATTTTTCAAAAGGATTAGATTGTGAATATCAAACATTTATATTTGTTGCTTTGCGTTGTGGGAACCTTGGTTCCTTTAAGCCAGTTTGTTCCTTGGGTTTTGGAACATAGGGTAAATATTCCATTATTTTTCGATGAGCTTTTTCAAACAAGAATTGGTGCTTTCTTCGGACTGGATGTGGTTATTTCAGCATTGGCGCTGTTTGCTTTTATGTTTTATGAAACAAAGCAGCGCAAGATAGCCTATGCTTGGACAGCGGTATTAGGCACGCTTTGTATTGGTGTTTCTCTTGGTCTTCCTCTGTTTTTGTATTTAAGGCAGCGGAGTGTGGAGCAAGGCCATTAAGCCACTCGTCAACTTACCGCAGCCGTCATATTGAGTCTGTTCGTGTTTTCATAAGGATAGACATAGACTGCGCAATATTACTCATGACAGGGATTTATTTTTCAGTATTTCGTTTCCAATTTTTGGTTCGGGATCGAATAAGCGCTAACGATTTTATATTTGGAGGTAGAGTAACGTGAACAGTACATCTCATAAGGTTAAGGGACATTGCCGTTGCGGTCAGGTCACATTTGAAATGGATGCTAAGCCAATGATTACGATGGCTTGTCATTGTACAGGGTGTCAGCAAATGACGGCGAGTGCATTTAGCTTGAGTTCGTTATTTCCGAGTGCTGCGTTTTCGATTACGTCAGGGGAGCCTGTAATTGGTGGACTGCACGGCAGCACGCGTCATTTTTTCTGCGGGCACTGTATGAGTTGGTTGTTTACTCGCCCAGAAGGGATGGATGATTTTGTCAATGTGCGTTCAACCATGTTAGACGACGCAGGAAGCTATCAATCATTTATTGAGACCTACACGGATGAAAAGTTGGCGTGGGCAGTGACCGGTGCAGAACACAGTTTTAGTCAGTTCCCGCCACAGGAAGCCTTTCCTGAGTTGCTTCAAGCCTATGCGCAAAAGCAAGGCTAAAGATGAATACACTTGGTATGCAATAATCTAAGGGAAGATGGTTAGTGGCGTTCAAGTGTAATCTTAGTCTCTGATGCCTTTACTTTAACCTTAAAGCTAGTGGTGTTCCCTTGTTTTTTATTTTTATTGGTAAATTTTGAGCCAACGAACATCATCGTTTCATCGAAATTGGTTGAGCGGTTGGAGCCAAGCATAAGGTATTTCTTATAAAGGTGGTTCTCATATGTCTTGTTAGTATATAAGCAAGGATGGCCATCCTGTCTGTCCATGTTTGTACCACATGGTGTTACTTTCCGAGAGCAACTGGTTGATGATTCAAGACCATGGCTTCTAGCGAATACGGTTATCATCTAGCCAGTCTTTTAGCGTTTCAAGATGTTGATGAAATTGCTTTAAATTCAGGTCGTCCCATTCACTAAACGTCTGAGAAATGTCCGGAAGCAGAGACTTGAAGATATCATTGCACAGTATTTGCCCTTCTTTGGTGATGGTTAAATACCGTTTGCGTTTGTCATAGGCATCCGTTGTCGCATTTAAAAAGCCCTTATTAAGCAATGTGGTGACAATTTTTGTAATACCTGGCTGGTTCATTTCCATCACTTCTGCAAGTGCGGTGACTGTCCAACTTTTGTCTGGCTGGTGGGTAAAGTGGTTGAGCACACTGAATTGCGACAAGGTGAGTGGCATGCCTTCAAATAGACGATTCTGACGAGTCGTCATTAATTGTTGAATGATGCTCAGTAATACGGTTGTGCGTACTTGTATTTGTTCTCGTTGATCCAGTTTTTGTTGCGACATAAAAATAATCTCTTGTATATGTATTCCGGGGAATGTAATGTTTATTCCTTGGAATGTATATTAGCACGTCAATCAGTGGAGAGACTAGCCATGAATCGTAGGAACTTTATCAAAATCATTGGAGCGGGAACGGGTGGGGTGGTATTGAGCAGTCATTTGACAGGGTGTGACGTTGCATTAGATAACCAAGCTTTCGGTTGGAATGGTCCTGATAAATCGATACAGGATATACGAATGCAGGTGCTTGCTTATGCCATGCTTTGCCCTAATCCACACAATATTCAACCTTGGATGATTCGCCTGACCGGATCGGATAGCTTTAATTTGTATGTCGATCCTGAGCGGATTTTGCCCGAAACAGACCCGATTTACCGACAAATACACATAGGCCAGGGCACTTTTTTAGAAACCTTGGCAATCGCTGCGAGTGGATTAGGGTATAAGGCTGAGATGACGTATTTCCCTGAAGGAATGTACGGCAATACGGAGTTGGTTGATAAGCCTGTAGCGGGGATTAAGCTGGTTAGTGAGGCGGGAATCATTAAAGATCCGCTATTTGATTTTCTGTTACTGCGTCATTCGAATAAGCGTGAATACAGCGATTATCGAGTCGTTCAAAGCGAGCTTGATGCATTGCACGCAGCGCATCAGCGTCACAGTGAATTCTCATTAACCTTTGTGAATTCGCCACAGGAAAAAGCGCTTCTGACACAAATACTCACTGAGGCAATGCAAATTGAAGTGGGTAATCGACAGCGTGATCTGGAAACAATCAAGATGTTCCGTTTCAATGAGGATGAAATCCGAACATTTCGCGATGGTTTTGGGGTAGCTCAAACGGGGCTGACGGGCTTCAAGAAAATCTTTGTCGAAAGCTTTTTGCTGGATCGAAAAACAGTGGAGGCTGACACGACGGAATTTGGTCAACAGAGCGTTGATATGGTGCGGAAAGTGGCTGAATCTACCAACACATTTGCGTGGATTTCGAGTCGTGGGAATACTCGATTGGATCAGGTAAAAGTAGGTCGAGATTATTGTCGTATGAATTTGCAAACGGCCTCTATGGGGCTTGCACAGCATCCAATGAGTCAAGTTTTGCAAGAGTACGATGACATGCTCGCGCTTCAGGGGGAGTTTAAAAAGCACTTTGGTATCCCTGAGTCGGAAACCGTACAAATGCTTTTCCGACTCGGCAAGGCAGCTCCTGTTGAGCATGGTCCGAGACGATTGGTGGCTCAGATTATTAAAGTGATTTAGCAAGTACGATGGATCGCATGGTAAAACGATGAGTCATGAAGGGCTTGGAGATTCATCGTTAATATTTTCCATGTTTTCAATGTTCTTCCTAAACCATTAAGACTCCCCATAAAATGCCAGCGCCGAGTAAACAAAAGAGCACACCGCAAAGTAGGTCTATGTAACGACTGATGTGTGCCAGTAGTACTTGGCTAGCGGGTTTGGTCAGTAGCCAAGCTAAGGCGCTGAACCAAGCAAGAGACAATCCCCAAATAATGAGTAATGCGGAGCCTTTGCCTGCCCATGACATACTGGCTGGGATTAAGCTGGACATAAGGCTGATGAAAAACACCAATGCTTTTGGGTTGAATAGGTTGGTTAGGAAGCCTTTTGAAAATGCCTGTTGTTTTTGACTTAATATCGCTTTGCTTTGTGTCTGCGAGGGGGACGGAGTTTGCTGCCAGTTTCGGTAACTGCTAATCAAAGCGCTGCTGCCTAGATACAAAAGGTAAGCACTGCCTAAACCTTGTAAAAGGTGAAATAAAGTTGGTTGCTGATGCACCAGCAAGCTGATGCCGGTAATACTAAGAACGGCGTGAGTTAAGATACCTAATGACAAGCCAAGGGCAATGTAAAAACCGGTTTGGCGACCATAACGAGACGCGTTTTGTACCACGAGGGCAAAGTCAGGTCCTGGGCTGATTAAAGCAACAAGATGCACTAGTGCTAAGGTGAATAAGAGGGATACTTCGTTCATTCTACTTTCTACTGTTTACTATAGGAGGAAGTTTATTATTGTTAATCTTTTCATATTGAGCTTGTAAAATATTGACGTTTAACGAATTTGTGAAGGGCAAAGGCCAAAGCTGTGTTTAAAGGCTTTGCTAAAGTGAGCTTGGTCGTAGAAGCCTACCTGTTGTGCTACGTCTGTGCCGGGTACTTTGGACTTTAATAATTTCACAGCCTGCTCAAGGCGCAAGCGAGTAAACCAAGCGTAAGGTGTTATGCCGATTTTGGCTTTAAATTGGCGTTGGAATTGGCTGGGGCTGAGGCCACATAAGTCGGCCAGTTGCTGTAAGGAAACCGGTTCGGCTAGATGGGCCAGTAAACATTCTCTTAACCTTTCTAGGTCACTTTTCCCCAAGGCGTATGTTGGTCTGATGCGGTTTTGGCCATAACGTTCGATCAAGGGCGAGAAGCCTTCGTAGGGTAGACAGTCACGGGCTAGCTGGCTGATGCTTTCATCACATAAGGCCACATAGGCTTGGCTGAGTGATTGGAATACCATTGGGTCTTGAATAATATTATGAGTAAAAGCTAATTCGCCTTGGGGTGATCCTGAGATGTTTAGGTCGTGAAACCAGTGTGGTTCCACTGAAAAGACCTGCGTCTTATAACCTGACGCTTCTAGTGCACGACCATCGTGTAGGACATCCGGCGGCATGATGACAATGTCGCCCGGCCCAACACGCTGGCGCTCACCTTGTGACGCAAAGGCTTGTTGACCTTCTGTAATGAGCCCAAAGTGATAATCAAGGTGGTAATGGCGGTCAAATTCGAAGGATTGATAATGTCCGCTGATTAAACTCACGCATGGGTCAGACGATGTGAAGTGTTGTACTTTGTCCATGTTGGTGCTTTATCCAAGACGATACTGTGATTTATGAAGGTGCTGTTATTCTTGAAGGCCGTGTCTCAGTCGTTGATTTTATTGATTAGCTTAATGTAGGAATGGTTTGTTGTCTTGTAAAAAACTGACAGTCTCAGGGAAAAGGTCTAACGTTAAAGTCACGGATTGCTGCTTCATAAGGAGAAGAGTATGTTTCGCGTTGAAAAACAAGGTGACAATCATTTACACATTGAGCTTGACGGTCAGATGGATTCAGGGCAAATGGAAGTCGCGTTAAATGAGTTTATTCTATTGGCGCAAGGCATTGAACAAGGCACTATGTTGTATGAAATTACCGCTTTTCATATGCCATCGTTTAGTGCTATTGGTATTAAATTATCGAAATTACCTACTCTGTTTCGTTTGCTCGGTAAGTTTCGTAAAGCCGCGGTGCTGAGCGATGAAAAGTGGCTACAGACAGTCAGCGAGATTGAAGGGCTGTTGATTCCTGGCCTCGACATTAAGGCTTTCCCATTGGCTGAAAAAACGGTCGCCGAGGCATGGTTGGCGGCAGAATCCTAGTAAGTCTTTACATGGGTTCGAATACTGAGCCTAAACTTGGCACGAACAGTTTGTTGTACATGCGGCTGGCGTAGTCATCGGTCATGGATGCCATGTAGTCACAAATGATGCGTAGGCCGCTTTCCCCTCGATCACAACTTTTTTGCCATTCGCGAGCGATTTCTCTGGGTAATAATCTGGCTGGATCAGCACTGTAGGTTTCGAACATTTCTAGTAGCATTTGTTGGCCTTTGTAAACCAGCATTTGTACTTCTGGGCGTTGAATAATGTGCTGCATTTCAAACTGCTTGAGTAGGGCTAAGGCTTGTCGTTGACCTTCAGGTAAGCCCACTTGATAGCGTAATAATGGGTGTTCGAAATTCGGATTTTCCACCACCTGACAGGAGGTAATGAACCAGCTGACCAAATTGCCAATGGCTTCTTTGCGTAAATGGCTTTGACGGCTAAACAGCTGAGTTCGCAAGGTGTTTAGGTGGTCTTTCAAGAAAGGTGAGGCGAGCGCTGACAGTTTTGGCTCCAAGTGCTCTTGCCACATTTCCTTGGTGACCATACCGAGCACAATGGCGTCTTCTAGGTCGTGTACGCCGTAAGCGATGTCGTCGGCTAAGTCCATGATGCTGGTGTCAAAGCTGGCGTGTGAGGCTTTCCCATGTGCTTCTGGTGAGCTGCGATGAACATCCTGCAAAGCGGTTTTGTCGGCTTCGCTGAAGGGGGCGATAATCCAATCCAAGAGCGCTTTTTCCTCTTCGTAAACGCATTTTGGTGGGGCCCAATTTGCCGCCTTGAATTGGCGGAAATTGTTTGGCTTGTCTGGGTATTGGCCAACCACTTGATTGTGTCGTACTGGGTATTTCAGAATGCCGAGTAAGGCACGACGGGTCACGTCCATGCCGTAATTTTCTGAGTAGGAGCCGCGTTTACCAAGGATGCGTAAGGACTGAGCATTGCCCTCAAAACCACCGTGGTCGAGCATCATATAATTGAGGGCAATTTCGCCTCCATGACCAAAGGGTGGGTGGCCAATGTCGTGACTTAGGCAGACAGTTTCAATCAGCGCGTCATCCGCTAGCCATGGTTGAAAGTCGGCATCGGCGGAAGAGCTAAACTTGAGATGGTGAACAATGCCGTTACCAATTTGCGCGACTTCTAGGGAGTGGGTAAGGCGAGTCCGGCTGTAGTCGTTTTGACGTATCGCTAGAATTTGGGTTTTTGATTGCAAACGACGAAACGCTGCACTGTGAATGATGCGCGCTCTGTCCCTTTGGTATGGGGTTCTATAGTCGTTGTTGCGGGATTCTTTATGGCCAGATTGTCTTTCTTGCCAAGGTAACATCTCATCGTTTGCCACAGTCATGTTTTTTATCTATCAAGGTAAAGAAACCTCAATCTTTCATGAAAACACGATATAGGTCAATGTTCGTCAAAAAAGCCTTGGGCATAATGGAGCTTATTATAAGGAATCTTTATGCTTAATACTCAACATTTAATGACATACAAAGCCTTGGTGGAGACAGGAAGCTTTACGCTTACTGCTAAGCAATTGGGTTTGACGCAACCAGCGATCAGTCAGCATATTCAAAAGCTAGAAAAAGAATTGGGTGAGTCGTTGTTGATCCGTCATGGGCGCCGAATTGAACTGACCCAAGCGGGTAAAGTGTTACTCAAACACATAGACCAACTAGAAGGCTGTTACCGTGACTTTATGACTTCGTGGGAAAGAGTGGCCGAACACGCTCACTAACGAGCACCTACTTAAGGAAGATTGGTAAGGTGTCGTGATAGCGTCTGATAAAGGCCGTATAAAATACCTGCAGTCACTCCCCAAATACGAATGTCTTGGTAGTAAACTTCAAAGTAACCACGCGATATGGCATCCAGTTTGCGTTGTTTGAATGCATAGTTTTGTGGCGTTAGTAGGTGACGCAACGGAACCCAATGAACGGATTTGACTTCTTCTTCACATAAGCTCAGTTCACTTCGGCGTGTCATCTCGGCCACGATGGGCTTAATGCAGAAACCTGATAAGGTGCAATACTCGCCAAGTTCTCCCAGTAAATCAAAGCAATCTGGCGCTAAGCCCACTTCTTCCAAGGTTTCTCGCAATGCTGTGTACTGAATGCTGGCGTCATCTGGGTCGTGTTTGCCACCCGGAAAGGCGATTTGACCTGGGTGATTGCGCATGTGCAGAGCTCGTTGAGTCAGCAACACATAGAGTTCGCCGTCTTCTGGTGCTTGCCAGATCGGAATCAATACGGCCGCGGAACGGTAATCTAACTCATAACCCTGCGGAAACATTTCTTCGTCTGGGTTATGGATGCTCTGCCGATAAGGTGTTTTGTCTAAGGCGGCACGAATGTCATCTAAACTAAGGTCAATTGGGGGAGCATTTAAAAACTGCTCTATGTCTGACATGGTAAGACCTACTTCAAAAAATCTCTTTCTAGAGTATGGGTTAATTTGCCTACTTTGGTAAAGGTTTCTTGGTACTCTTCTTCACATTTTGAATCGGCAACCAAGCCGCCGCCAGCCCAACAATGTAATTTACCCTGATCCGCTACCAAGGTGCGAATGGTGATGCTGGAGTCCATTTGACCATTGCTACTAAAGTAAACAATGGAGCCACAATAAGCGGAACGTTGGTGAGGTTCCAGTTCATCAATGACTTCCATAGCACGAATTTTAGGGGCGCCAGTGATGGAGCCGCCAGGAAAACTTTGCTGGAACACGTGAATGCTGTGTTCGGCTTTGTCGATACGGCCCTCCACCGTGGACACCAGATGATGCACATTGGCATAACTTTCCAAGGCGAATAACTTAGGTACTTTAATGCTGCCTGTTAAACAGGTGCGGCCTAAATCATTGCGTAATAAGTCAACAATCATGAGGTTTTCAGCGCGGTCTTTTTCTGATGACAACAGGGTCTCGGCGTTGGTTTGATCTTGTTGCGGAGTTTCTCCTCGTGCAATGGTGCCTTTAATGGGTTTGGATTCGACTCGACCTTGATCACACAAGAGGAAGCGCTCTGGCGAATGACTCAGTAAGCTTTGGTGCGCAGAGAATTCCAAGTAGGCGGAGAACGGCGTCGGGCAGACTTGGCGAAGTGCTTGATAAGCGGTGAAGGTGTCACCTTGGTACTGAGCGGTAAAGCGTTGCGCTAAATTGACTTGATAACAGTCACCGGCTTGGATGTAGTCCTGCACCTTAGCAAACTTGTTCGCGTAGTCCTCGGCGGTCATGTTGGAGGTAAAACCTGAGGTCAGTTGGAAGGCGTGCTTTTCCAATAAATCCTGGTGTACTAAGACATCGTCCGATGCACTGGTAAAACGGTTGATCAATTGACTGACTTCGTCTTCGTGACACCAAGGTGTGTAAATGAGCTCGGTTTTTTGCGTTTGATGATGAGTAATAACGGCCCAGCCGTAAAGCCCCATATTGAATGTGTCGAGCTGGATGTCATGGCTGACGCTGTCTGGCAGCTGCTCGACATAATGACCACTTTCGTAACCGTAATAGCCCAATAGTCCTCCCGTAAAGGGTAAGTCTTTTGGTGCCGATTGCGCCCAACTTTCTTGGCAAATACGTGACATTAATTCATTCAGTAATGCCATCGGGTTTTGTTGCTCGGACAAGGTGTACAAAGGGGTGCCGGTCCACTGAATAACGTCACTCTGATCCGCTTTTTGAGGGTTGCCATGAATGCGGGCAAGGGGGTTAGCTACCAGAATATCAAACCGTGTGTCGCTGAAATGTTCGTGGTTACTGTCCAGTAAGGCTGGGTAAGGTAAATCCCGTACGGCGGCGTAAAAAGCCAGTAAGTTGGACTGATAAGGAAGATTTATCCGTTTGATTTCTGACATTTTGTCTTATTACCTAGTAAAATGTTGCCGCAGATGGAATAGCGAATATTGTATTCCTTTAATAAGGGTCCTCACAGGTTAATTACAAGTGTCTGACGTTTTTTTTCTTTCTTTGCCCAATGCACGTATTGCGTATCGCTTACACGAAAACCCTAATGCCTCTTCGGATGCCGCGTGTTTAATGCTGCATGGTGCGGGTGTGGCTGGCGATATTACTTTTTCTCCCATGTTGCCTTATTTGACTCCTTGGCGTTGGATGCTGATTCCTGATTTAAAGGGAATGGGGGATTCTTTCCATGCAGATGGGGAAGAAAAGGCCGTGTCGGTTGCGGATTTGACCACGGAAGTGATGGCGCTATTGGACCATGTAAACTGGACCCAGTTTGACTTGGTGGCTTATTCCCTTGGCGGTTTAGTGGCGTTGAATTTAAATTATCAGCGACAGCAAGCGGGCCAACCGCCCGTGCGGATGGCCTTGTTAGAACCGGCTTCTTTGGACCGGGAAGATTTGAGCCATTTAAAAGAGGTGCGGCAAAAGTATCGTCATGCCTCGCAATTAATTCGTGAAACGGGAGATGTGGAGCTGGGCGTTGCTTGCTTTATGGACGGTGTTTCACCTAATCGTCGTAAGCATCCTGTGGCGGAGGCCACCACGCAATCTCGTTTGGCGCATCGGCCTTTTGGTTTTGCTTATGCATTGGATGCGGTCACCGACTTTGTTGAGCAGGCGGCTCATAATCCACATATTCGTCATGCCATGATAGAAGCGTCACCGGAAGTCTTTTTGTTCTCTGGTGAATTGAGTCATGAGGCATTGAAACAGCATTATGAGTTATTGAGCGAGCGCAATGCTGCGTGGCAACACACAGTGATGAGTGCTTGTGATCACTCATTGCCCTTTCAAAAGCCGAGGCAAATTGCCAAGCATTTAAATAATTGGTTTGCCTCGTCCTAAGCTTACGCTAGGATAGATTAGTGAGCAGGAAGCTCACCCATAAAACAATAGAACAAGGAGGTGTTCTATGGTCCAGCAATGTGGTTATTCCTTATTGGAGCTCTTGTGCGTGTTGGCGATTCTAAGCTTGTTGGCACACCTTGGCTCGTCTCATTTCCTCTCTGTTAATCAAGATCTAGAAAATCAACGGACACTCAAAACAGAAGTCGCGCGTTTAGCAAATGGCTTGACTCAAGCACGTCAATTGGCGGTGGCCAGTGGCCGACTCAGTTACCTTTGCGGCGGCATTCGACATTGTACAGGGGATTGGTCAGCTGGCTTTCGTGTGTACCAACACACTGAGTCAGGTGAGACGGAAAAGACGTTTGCCAGCATGCCATTTGCTTCCGGCTTATTGGTCGCTTGGCGAGGTTTTCCTGCTCAGAAAACGCAAATTGAGTATCGGCTTAATGGCTTATCAGGCTATCAAAACGGCACCTTTGTCTTTTGCTTAGGACGTTGGAAAATGGCCTTAGTACTTAATCAAAGTGGCCGATTTTATGTGTCGTCTTTGCAACCACAGACAGCATCCTTGAATGTGGGAGACTGCGAATGAAAAAGTCATTACGAATTAGATCATTGCAGGCTCATCAAGATGGCTGGGTGTTGTTGGAAGTGACACTCTGCTTGGTTGTCATCGGCGTCATTTTGTGGGTCATCATGCAGCAAACAGACGCTCAGTGGCACAGTCTGTCTTTGAGTGAAGCGCAAATTAAGGCCGAACAAAACCGTCACAAAGCCCAACGGATGGCGTATTTGTTAGGTCAGGATGTGGCGTTTTTAGTTGATGAAGTGGGGAAAGCCGAGCAGCGTTTTGCTTATCCAGATTGCCAGGTTTGTACTCAGCAGAACCTTCATCAATGGTTTAAGGCCAGCTTGTCGCCTGTTACACCTTTATTGGAGTCAGCCGAGTAATGGTTTCTCGTATGAGGTTAATGGGTGGGATTTTATTTGAGTTGCTCATCGCCTGTGCTGTGTTGGGCTTCAGTTTACCTTTTATGATGAACGCCTTGCGGGATAGTCAAGACGAGCAATTGAAGCGCCATGCCTATATGCAAGGGCAAAGTCTTCAGTCCGCCATTGATGCGCATTTTCGTTCTCAGTGGCAGCGTTTGCTGCCAGCACAATGTCATCAGGACAGTGCTCTGTCTCTTACCATTGAAAGCTCGGCGAATTCCCCCGCGCGTTTGTCTGCCCGTGCTTTGGTCGCTGGTTCAGATTGGTTACTGGCGAGGGATCATGGTTTGTGTCGTGGTTCGCTAGCGGTGAACGAAAATCCGTTGATGGTGGCGCTGGATTGCCATTGGGACGTTGGTGATCCAGTGCGGTTCAGTAGTTGTGATAGAAGTGTTTTAGGACAAATTGAGGGGATTTCGAGCCAAGGTGCGCAAATCGCCTTCACCACAGATGACGTACTTGGTCAGTCTGGTGTCATTGCTAGTGAAGACGGTTTTTATTGGTATTTGGCGGAAGGGAAAACAGGACAAAGTGCGTTATGGCGCTCTCCAGAAGTCAGTGGTAATGCGTTGGAGTTATGGAATGGCATCGAGCGTTTATCGATTCTGCCCTTGTTGGATCAGGATCAAAACGGCTTTGTTGACACCTTAGATACCCGTTACGGCCATTATGCTTTGCAGCAGGTCCGTGCTTTGTGGGTAGAATATCAATATCGCCTTTGGGATTGTCATCTAGATCTGACTGAAGCCGTGCCTCTAAGTTACCTTTCTATGCGAGGAGAGGAGTGGCAATACCATCGTCCTTGTCAGCAAGTGGGTAATCAGATTATTGAGTTACGGGGAATGCCCCTATGATTCATCAGGCTTTGAATCAGCAAACCTCAGCTGGTTGGTTAGGCTTACCTGTGTTGATATTGCTGTTGCTTGTCGCCAGTATGTCGGAGGCGTTCCAAGATAGATTGCTGGCGCAATATCAGTGGCGAAGCCAATTGCAAGCGGTAGTGGACGAACGAGCTGCGTGGCAAGACTTTAAACGCGTGTTGGTAGACCCCCCTGAGTTTTCGCAAGCAAGTGAGTCTCATTGTCTTGGCTTTTGTCCGTTGCAACAAGAGAAAGCTAGCCAAGAACAAATAGAATGGCGTAGCGAGGGGCGAACGGTGTTGTATCAATGGCATCGACATGAATTAGACGATGGCACGGAATACCATCGTCTTTGTGCTTCCATGAATCAACAGAGTTACCATTGCTGGTGGTGGCAAAATCGAATTTTACGACACCAAGGCTGGCTTACTCTGCTTGATTGAACGCTTTTAAATGTTCCGCACAGCAAAAAGCACGTGCTTCTTGGTCATGTATCGCATGAGAACGCGGAATATAGGTCTGACACTGTTGGCACTGAACCATGCTTTCTTGTTCTGCGGATGGTGACTCTGATGACGACTTTTTGTGCTTAGTCGGTGCTTTTTTTCCTTTCAAAATGACAAATTGGCGATATAACCACCAGCCAATAAAGAAAATCGCAACAAAAACGATCAAACGGACGATCATATACTTTACCTAAGTTGGCTAATTCCAGACAATAAAGGGCATATTCTAACAGAGTTGATGAGATAGCAACGGTATGACATTAAGAATTGCAATGGCCCAACTGGATATGTTGGTCGGCGATATTAGCAAAAACACCCAATCTGTGATTGATGCGGCCCTCAAAGCGCGTGATCAAGAGCAGGCTGATGTCGTGGTTTTTCCAGAATTAACTCTGACGGGCTATCCCCCAGAAGACTTATTACTGCGCCCAAGTTTAGAACCACGTATCGAATCGGCCTTAGCGAAAATTCAAGCTGAGGTCACTGGCATTCATCTCGTATTAGGTTACCCAAGACGCATTGATGGTGAGTTGTTTAACTGTGCTGGGGTTATTTATCAGGGTCAGATGTTGGTTGAGTACGCCAAGCAGAAGTTGCCGAATTTCCTCGTATTCGATGACAAGCGTTACTTTAGCGAAGGCCGTGACGCAGGTTTGGTCGACATTAAAGGCGTTAAGGTGGGGCTGAGTATTTGTGAGGACATCTGGCATCCTGAGCCCATAGCGCAAGCCAAAGCAGCTGGAGCGGAATTGATTCTGAATTTGAATGCATCGCCTTACCACATTGAAAAAATGGGCGAGCGCGAAACCTTATTGCATAAGCGAGCCACGGAAACCACCTTGCCAATTGTGTACGTAAACTATATGGGCGCGCAGGATGAATTGGTCTACGAAGGTGGCTCGTTTGTGGTCAATGCGAAAGGCGAAAAAATCATGCAAGCGCCTTGGTTTGAATCTGGATTGTACTGTGCAGACTTCATCGTGAATGACGGTCAAAGTCATAAGGTTGAGCCGGTGTCCGCGATCATTGCTCCGGCTTTGAGTGAAGAGGCCAGTGTGTATCAGGCGATGGTGCTGGGTCTTCGTGATTACATCGAAAAGAATCGTTTTAAAGGTATTGTGTTGGGTTTGAGTGGTGGCATTGATTCGGCTTTGTCTTTGGCAGTCGCGGTGGATGCCATTGGCGCTGATCGCGTACAAGCGGTGATGATGCCATACACCTATACGTCGTCTATTAGTCTTGAAGATGCGGAAGAAGAAGCCAACTTATTGGGTGTGAAATACAGTGTGTTACCGATTGAATCCATGGTGTCGGCGTTTAATGATGTCTTAGCGCCAGAATTTGAAGGTTACGACAAAGACACCACGGAAGAAAACCTGCAAGCGCGTACTCGCGGTGTGACCCTGATGGCGATTTCCAATAAAAAGGGCTACATGGTTTTGACCACCGGCAATAAGAGTGAAATGGCGGTAGGTTACGCCACTTTGTACGGTGACATGGTGGGCGGTTATTCAGTCTTAAAAGACGTATTTAAAACCCTAGTGTTTAAACTTTGTCGCTATCGAAACACCTTAGGTTATGTGATTCCTGAGCGCGTCATTACGCGTCCACCATCCGCAGAATTGGCACCTGATCAAAAAGATGAGGATTCCTTACCAAGCTACGATATTCTTGATCAGATCTTGCATATGTACATTGAGCAAGATATGAGTGCCGAAGCCATTTTAGCAACGCATCAGTTTGATCGAGAGACAGTGTATCGTGTTTTACGCTTGGTGGATGTCAATGAATATAAGCGTCGCCAAGCGCCAACAGGTGTGCGTATTACTGCCCGTGGCTTTGGTCGTGATCGTCGATACCCCATTACTAATGGCTGGCATATTGGCGAGTAATTCCTCGCTTTATAAGGCTATTTAATGGTTGTGAAAGGCGGAACGAAGGAAAGAACAACGCACTTTAAAAGGGGTTAAAAAGGGCGTTGTTCTTAAGTTTCTATTGCTAGAAGGTTAATAACTAGAAAGTGTAATTAAAGCGTAGACGAGTGGCCAAGACTTTATCGTTCACTCCTGCTGCTACATCGTCTGCGGTTGAATAAGATGCCGCTAATGTCATTGAGGCATTATCGATATCAAACACCGGCATGGTATAGGCCGTGTACAAAGTGGTGACGGAAGGATCGTTAGCACCATCATCAACATTAGACGTAATGATCCCAAGACCAAAATTGTCGTAGGTCATGTTGGCTGTCATCGAGCTGACTTCTTCGTCTGTGTTGTCATCTTCCATTTGGGTGACTGCAAGGTTGACATTGGCTCCAGACACATCAAAATTGGCGGCTAAGGCGAAGCCAGATTGACTGACATTTGCTCCGCTAGTGAGCTCATAATCAACACTTTCGTAGCCTGCTGTAATGGTCGCTGAACCTGCTTTGAACGTAATGATAGGACGAATGCCGGCGATGCTAGTGGTGTTGTCGCCAGTAGCATTGTTAGAGTCACCTGCCCCATAGATGGTGCCTAATTCAAACTGGACGGCTTCGTTGGCATTTACATGTATGGCGATTTGGCCGCCATCATCACTGGTTCGGCCACGCACTTTGTTGGCTTCGTAAACAGACACGCCGCCTGCGTTTTCAACGACGACATCTTTGCCTTTAGGGAAGAGGTTAGTGGCTTCAAAACGGCCCAGTTGCACGTCGATATTGGCGTTACCTATTTTTAGGTAAGCATCGGCAATGCCAGAGGTGCCATTGACTTTCAATTCAATCGTACCTTTGCCTTCAATAAAGTTATCTCCAGAAGTGTGTTTGCCATAGCTATTCAACTCGACACGACCTCTTTGAAAATAGGTGGTATCACCTAATTCCTTATCGATTACATCCGTATTTAATTCGAAGTTTGCGTCAAATGAAGGGGCCGCAACAACACCGGCAGATAATAAGCTGCTGAAGACTGCTGTATACAGAGTGCTTTTTTTCATAATGATAAAACCTATTATTTTTTTTATTTGAATTTGGAAATTTAAGTAATTTCATTATTTATATTATGGATGATTTTGGTTTTATACAATATTGTTTGTGCACATTTTTTACTTAATTTTATCTTAATTCATAACTAGTAAAGCTTCTCTTTATATCTTGATTTTATTTTTATTAAGTTGTTGAAAATAAAGGGTTTAATTTTTCTTTAACGTGTTTTTATGTGTTGTGTTTTTGGCTTTTTCTAAGATTCTGGCATTGCGGATTCTGTTTTTAGGGCCAATTTTTCGTCTGGCGTTCTTCTTTATGTTCGATATATTTTAAGAAAAAAGTAACAGTTTAAATGTCTGGTTTTTCTATGATTTTACCTGTTGTTTGCTGGTGTTTTTGATCTAAAACCTTTCATGTTTAAATATTAAGTTAGATTTTAGAGTTTAGTTTGATGGTCTCGATTCTCACTGTCGGTGGGATGCTTTTTTAAGGTGGTAAAGGATTCGTTTGTATTAATAAAATCGGACTTTTTACTATTTGACTTGTTTAAATATCTGCGAGTTTTTCTTGTCGCCTACATCCGTTTTTGGGGATGCCGATAGCGGCATTGATCTCTGCCTTATTGAGTTTTATTGTAAAGAGACGCTTTTAAAGGGAAAGCAAAGATGAAAACGATTGGTTTGTTAGGTGGTATGAGCTGGGAATCTACTGTTAGCTATTACACGGCGTTGAATCAGGGCGTAAAACACACTTTAGGTGGTTTGCACTCTGCGAAGATCAATATGGTTAGCGTTGATTTTGCAGAAATTGAGCAACTACAGCATGCTGGGGATTGGCAAGCAACAGCCGATATTTTAAGTCGAGCTGCTGGTTCAATAGAAGCATCAGGAGCGGATGGGCTGTTAATTTGTACTAACACCATGCATAAGGTGGCAGATCAAATTCAAGCCGCTATTCATATTCCAGTGATTCATATTGCTGATGCGACAGGTCAGGTGCTGCAAGCGGATGGCATTACTAAAGTAGGTTTATTAGGCACGCGTTTTACGATGGCGGAAGACTTTTACAAGGTACGTTTGACGGATCAATTTGCCATAAAAGTCATGGTGCCAAATGAATCACAACAGGCGATTGTTCATCATGTCATCTATGATGAATTGTGTCGTGGCGAGATCCGCTCAGAGTCTCGCCAGCAGTACATAGAGATCATTGAAGATTTACATCAACAAGGGGCGCAAGCGGTGATTTTAGGGTGTACCGAAATTGCGCTTCTGGTGAAGCAGACTGACACTAACGTGCCACTTTATGATACCACTAGCATTCATGCGCAACGGGCTGTGCAGTGGATGCTGTCATGACTTATTGAATCTGGAGAGATAGAAAGATGACAACAACATGTGTGCTGTTCGCTTGTCAATGTGGTTCGGTAGAAGGTCAGTTAAGGAAGGTGTGAACAAGTCCTCTTCCTTAACCTTAGATGATACTACGCGCTCTCACTTGGTGTGTTATTGTTGTGACTGTCGGGCTTATGCTCAACAGCTTCAACAAGCTGACATCCTGCTAGATGAACATGGTGGAACTGAGCTCGTGCAAACGTATCTCTCTAATATGCAGATCATCCAGGGTTATCAACACATTGTTTGCTTGCCACTATCGGAAAAGGGCATATATAGATGGCATACGAGTTGTTGTAATACGCCAATTGGCAATGCGGCCCGTTTAGCGAAATTGCCTTTTGTAGGCATCCCAGTGGCTTTTATGTGGTTTGAGTCTGCTACTCAAAAAAGCAATTGCTTGGGAAAATTGTCTTTTAGGTGTTTGCAAAATACGCCCAAGGTCCGATGCCAAAAGAGGTTTTTGGCTTAACAAGCAACACCCATCACCTTTTTTTTGTGCTGGAAAACCAGTTAGTACGCCACAAGTTGTAAAGGTGTTTTCATCACGGTCGTTTTTATATGGGCCTTTTAAAAAGGTACTTGTCTTATCGTTAAAAAGTAGAGGGAATTTATGCAAAAGATCAAATCAATAGAGGCTTTGGAAGCGCATTATGGCGACCCCATTGAACGAGCTTTATGGAAAGAAATTACCTATTTAAATGATCATTATCGAGCGTTTATTGAAGCCTCCCCCTTTCTGATCTTAGCGACCCATGGGGAGAATGGCTTGGATTGTTCGCCACGTGGTGATCCGGCGGGATTTGTGCGAGTAGTCGATGAACATTGTCTTCAAATACCTGATCGACGAGGCAACAACCGTCTTGATTCCCTGCGTAATATTGTTCATAACCCTAAAGTAGGACTGATTTTTCTAGTGCCGAATGTGGGGGAGACCATTCGTGTTAGTGGTACCGCGCAAATTTTGGTGGATCAGGCTCTTTGTGAGTCTTTTTCTGTGCAAGGCAAGGCAGCGAGTTCAGTCATTTCTATTCAAGTTGAAAAAGCTTTTTTTCAATGCCAAAAAGCCATTGCGCGATCTGGGTTATGGTTGACAGAGCATTATGTTGAGCGCTCTGATTTGCCCAGTGTAGGGGAGATGGTAAAGGTTTTTGCGGAGATGAATAACAAAGAATTCAGTGCGGAAGAGTATGATAAAAATTTTCCTGAGCACCTTAAGAAAACAATTTATTGATATATTGAGGGCAAGCCATGATAGATATATTTTCTTTATTAACCATCGGCTTCGCGTTTTTTGTGGTGGCGGTTTCCCCAGGCCCTGCAACGCTATCAAATGCCACCATTGCCATGAGCGAAGGGCGTAAAGTGGCACTGGTGTATGGTTTGGGTTTGTCGTCTGGTATGTTCTTATGGGGGCTGGTGGCGGTCAGTGGGATGGGGGCCATTCTGCAAAGCTCTGTGTATGTTCTGATGGTGTTGAAAGTGTTAGGCGGATTGTATTTATTACGCTTGGCGTATGTGTCTTTTAAGGCCTCTTTAGCTGTTGAAAACCAACAAAATTTGGCGCATATGCAAGCCACTAGTTATCGCAAGTGGTTTATGCGCGGCTTTATATTGAACTCTTCCAATCCAAAAACTGTGGTGGCTTGGATGGCGGCCTTGTCTATGGGCATGCAGGGGCATAACGATCTGATGTCACTGACGTTGGCGTTGTTGACTTGCATGTTGGTAGGGTATTTGGTCAACATTCTGTATTCGCTGGTGTTTTCGATTCAAGGTATTATGGGAACGTATCAAAAGTGTCGTCGCTGGGTAGAGCGTGCAACGGCTAGCATGTTTGCTTTGGCGGGGTTAGGTTTACTTAAATCCGCTCTAAATAGAAGTTAAGGAAAGGTATGTCTAAGAAAGTCTATTGTATCGCACAGTTTTTGCCCAAACCTGGTCAGGAGAAAGCTTTGTTTAAGGTTTTGCAGTCTCTTGAACCGAATACTTTGCGTGAGGATGGTTGTATTGCGTATCGAGTGACTCGACACATGATCAGCCCGTTTGCTGAAGGTAAGAGTTTTCCGATTGCCTTTAATGAAATTTGGCAGGACATGGCAAGCTTTGAAGCTCATTGTCAGCGTAAGGAAATCAGTGACTTTTTTGCCACTTATTGTCAGGCAGAGGATGGCTTAGCGGCCGATTGGAATGTGTGTATTTATACGGATGAGCCAGAGGATTTTGATGCCCCCGTATTGGACTAAGGGTCAATAAAAATTGAGTGTTTAGCGTTTGAAGGCAAATGGCGAGGTATTTATGGACATGGTTAAATGGGCTGAAAAACTCATGTCCATGGATGAACAAAGTTGGAGTAGGCACGCTAACCCTTGGAGTGTTTATTCGCGTTTTTCCTTTATGCCACTGTTGAGTTTGGCCATTTGGTCGAGAGAATGGGTAGGTTATTATTGCCTTGTTTTTATCCTACTCTGTGTGCTTTGGGTCTGGCTAAACCCACGGCTATTTTCGCCTCCGAAAGATCATAATAATTGGGCCTCCAAAGGTACGTTCGGTGAGCGGCTATATTTAGATCGAGCAAACCAGTCTCTCCCTGCCCATCATTTGGTTATGGCAAAAGCCTTACAGTGGGGGGCTGCGATTGGCCTAGTTTTCTTTATTTACGGCTTATGGGTGCTAGACATTTGGGTTGTCATACTCGGAAATGTTTGGGTGATGGTTTTTAAAGCTTGGTTTGTTGATCGTATGGTGTGGTTATACCAAGACGTAAAGGCGAATAAGCAATAGATTCGCCTTATTTCAGTGTCACTTAAGTGTATAATAGTCCGCTCCGATAAGTTACCCCCAAGAATGACAGCGATTTTTTTTATGTTCAATTCCTCAATTCGATTAAATAAATACATCAGTGATAGCGGTATGTGCTCGCGTCGTGAGGCAGACCGCTTTATTGAGCAGGGCAACGTGTTTATCAATGGTAAACGTGCCAAGGTTGGGGATCAGGTTGCTCCAGGTGACACGGTGCGTGTGAACGGTCAAGTGATTGAGCCACAAGATGCCGAAGATTTTGTCTTTATTGTATTGAATAAACCGGTGGGTATTGTCAGTACTACAGAGAGCAGTGAACGCAATAACATTGTCGACTTTGTTAGTCACGGCGTGCGCATTTTTCCTATTGGTCGTTTGGACAAAGACTCACAAGGGTTAATCTTTCTGACCAATAATGGCGATTTGGTCAATAAGGTATTACGAGCCGGTAATAACCATGAGAAAGAATATTTGGTAACGGTGAATAAGCCTATTACCGAGAGCTTTATTTCTGGCTTGGCTGGGGGAGTGCCTATCTTAGGGACCATGACCAAAAAATGCCCTGTGGTTAAAGTGGCTCCAAATGTGTTTAACATCACCCTTGTTCAGGGGCTAAATCGACAAATTCGTCGTATGTGTGAGCACTTTGGCTATGAAGTGACTAAGCTCGAACGTACTCGCATTATGAACGTCAATTTAAAGGGCTTGCCTGTCGGTGAGTGGCGAGATTTAACGCAAAAAGAGCTGTCTGTTTTATTGAAAGCCATAGAGTCGTCCTCTTCTGAAGCCAATCCATCGACTAAGCGTTCTCGTCCAAGCAATAAAAAAAGCACCAGCAGTCATGCGGCTAAGAAAAACTTAGCCAAAATGCCTTATGCGTCAAAGCCAAATACCAAACACTCTCGCGGAGAAGAAAAAAAACCGGGCGCTTCTTCGGGTAAAAATAAGGATAAGCGACCCTTTGGTGGTCCTAATAAGCCCATTAAAGGACGTAAGCCAACGGGAAATAAATCGCAGGTGAATAAACCACAAGGAAAAGCGATTTCTAGCGGTAAACCAACGGGTAAACGCCCAGTGCGTAGCAAAGGAACTCGTTAGCTACTATGTTCTTTTTAGGCTGATTAATTTGCTTAGATAGAAAGGATTGTCAATTTAGGGAGTGGATGCATTATGGAGTGGAACATAAAGTTTGTGTTTAGCGGTATGGCGATCGTGTTGACTTTAGTGGCCTTTTTACCCTACTTACTGTCGATTATTCGAGGCCAAACTCGACCCCATGTGTTTACTTGGGTGATCTGGGGGCTGACCACTTTGATTGTTTTTTTTGCTCAGTATGAGGCTGGAGCTGGTTGGGGCGCTTGGCCGATTGGCATATCTGGGGGAATGACGATTTTGGTGGCCTTGGCAGCTTACTGTAAACGGGCTGATGTCAGTATTCATCCTGTTGATTGGGTGTTTTTTTTAGCGGCTTTATCTTCTCTGCCATTTTGGTATGTTATGTCAGATCCCATGTGGGCGGTGATTTTATTAACCACCGTTGATATGCTAGGTTTTGGTCCAACGTTACGCAAAGCCTACACCTTTCCTGATCAGGAAAATGCGACGTTTTTTGTTTTATTTATTCTACGCAATACCCTTGTATTATTGGCTTTAGAAGAATATTCAATCGCCACGGCTTTGTTTCCCTTTGCTGTGAATATAGGGTGCTTTGCATTACTCTTTTTGGTTGTATTTCGACGCTATCAGCTTCGTACCTTCCTTAAACAATAAGGACAGTTAATATGTATACAGATGAAGATCTTGATTCTGCGGTTAAACAGGGTGTTTTGTCGCCGCAATCCGTGATGTCATTTCGCGAATTTATTGCGAGCTCCCGAAAAACCTCTGTGGTTGATGAGGAAAACTTTCGCTTAGTGGGCGGGTTTAACGATATTTTTGTGGTGATTGCCTGCGCATTATTGCTCTTCTCATCCTTGTGGGTTTTACAGTTGGTCAATCCAATTGTGGCTCATTTGGTGTTTGTTATCCTCGCTTGGTGGCTAGGAGACATCTTTATTTCGAAACGTAAAATGGCTTTGCCTGCGATTTTCCTCCTGCTCAGTTTTGTGGGGGGAAGTTTTATGTTGAGCCAGGCCATTTTTGCAGGTCAGCTGTTCGCTGAAGTTATTTCTACATCAGTATCGTTGGTTGCGGCTTACGGACACTGGCGACGTTTTAACGTGCCGATGACCATCGCGGTGGCAACCGCAGCAGGTATGGCCATAGTGGCTTCGGCCATTATGGCTTTTCTCCCTGAAAATGGTTTGATAGTGATGTCGACTTTGTTTGTTTTTGGGGTGTTGTGTTTTGCCTTTGCCATGTATTGGGACGCTCAGGATACTCAACGTATTACTCGGAAATCGGATGTGGCGTTTTGGTTGCATATGTTGTCAGCGCCTTTAATTATTCACCCTGTTTTTTCGACATTGGGGATTCTTGACGGCAATGAGAGCCTTCTTAATATGGTGTTTATTGTGCTCTTGTATCTGCTCATGACATTGATTTCTATCACGGTAGACCGTCGCGCGTTTATGGTGTCTTCTTTGTTTTATGTGATTTATGCGTTGCAGGCGTTGTTTGCTAGCTTCGGCAATGTGGCGGACAGCATTGCTATGACGGGCGTGGTCATGGGAAGTATATTGCTCTTGTTGTCGGTTTATTGGCAAACGTCTCGACGTTTTATTGTGTCTCACTTACCTTTGACGTTAAGTCAGTATCTTCCGGCCATAAAAACACAATAAATTAGGACGTATTATTACAGTTTTCTACAGGCTTACAGAGCAAAATTGGCTAGTATAATTAAATGAAAATGAGTTGAAATTTACGTATTAATCACATTGTTTTTAGGGACGAAAAAATGCTGAAGGTACCGAGTACAGCGGCAATTAACCAATTAATGGCGAACGCTTATTTTACCGATTGTTTTACTTATCACACTATGAATAAAGGGCAGTCGGCCATGCAGGTGTGGTTAGACATGGTGAATAAAACCCCTCGATGGGTAGAGCAATTAATGTGGCTTCGTAATCGAGTTGTGATCTTGTTTGGACTAAAAAATTTGGGCTTAATTGGCGATGTCATTCCAGCGAAACAAGCGTGTGATTATCTAATTGGTGATCAAGTCGGCATCTTTAAAGTCTTGTCCAGCAAAGAGCAGGAAGTGATTTTGGAAGATAAAGACAAACATTTGGATGTGAAGTTGTCTTTGTTTTTAGAACCTGAAGGCGATTTGCTTAAACTTTACGTCACGACTGTCGTGCATGTGAAGAATCGTTTCGGCAAGGTTTATATGTTCTTTGTAGCGCCCGTTCATAAAAAGATCGTGCCGGCGACCTTAGCTCGTTTAGAGTCTGTGTCATAACTTATGACCTAGGTTGATAAAGAATATGAATGAGTTCGCTATTTTTGTATATCTTAGATAGCTTGCATTGTGGGTGGGGTATCGTGTTTGATACCCCTTTTTTATCCTTTGAGCACTTTTTTCTTTTGAATACTAAGAGCAGTTACGCCATCTTTATGTTTGCCTTGTATGAGTCAAAAAATGTTTTCTGAGCAGGTCACGGTTTGTGAGCAGTGTGATCAGGTGAATCTCATGCCTGATTTGCAAAGTGGTGAGCGTCTACGCTGTACTCATTGTGATCATATTCTGGTCAGTGTTCATTCTTATGCTCCCCGGCGTATTTTGTCTTTTGGCTTGTCCTGCTTATTGATGTTGCTGTTAGCCATCAGTTTTCCTTTTTTGAGTTTTGCGACAAATGGGGTTGAAAGAAGTGTGACACTGATTGATACCCTGACGGTTTTATTAGGACAAGGTTATTTGATTTTAGGGGCCGTGATCAGTTTGGCGCTGTTTGTTTTTCCCTTGGTGTATTTGAGCTCTATCTTGTTTTTGGTATTAAGCTTCCGTCATTCAAGTGTATTCAATAAAGCGCAGCGTTACTGTGTAAGATGGTTATTGGTGGTGCAGCCTTGGTTGATGGTGGATGTGTTTTTAGTTGGTATTCTTGTGGCCTTGGTAAAGGTTAACAGCTTGGCGGACATTGAGTTAGGGCTGTCGTTTTGGGCTTTTTGTGGTTACGTATTGTTGTTATTAAAAACCGTTTCCTTAGTCGATAAACGTTGGTTGTGGCATCAAGTGGCTGGCGCAGCGATGAACCCTACTGTTGATATGGGCAATGCGCAGTCACAAGGGCTGATTGGTTGTCACTTTTGTGGTGCGGTATTGTCCGATGATCATCAGCATTGTCAACGTTGTGGGCATTCAATTTATACTCGGCGACCACGTAGCTTATCCACTACGTTGGCGTTGTTGATCGCGGCTTTGGTTATGTATATTCCTGCTAATGTGTTTCCGATCATGCAAACCACGTTTCTCGGTAACACGGAACCTTCCACCATCATGGGCGGGGTATTTCTGCTTTGGTCACTGGAATCCTATCCCGTCGCACTGGTGATTTTTGTGGCCAGTGTGGTCATTCCATTGGCGAAAATAGCGGCGTTATTTTGGTTAATCTGGCAATGTTATTTTCCTAGTCGCCATCTGACCAAACAGAAAATGAAACTGTATAGATTGACAGAATTGGTTGGTCGCTGGTCCATGATCGATGTATTTGTGGTGGCGGTTTTAACCAGCATGGTACAAATGGGGAATCTAATGGCCATTTACCCAGGCCCAGCGGTATTGTCTTTTACTTCTGTGATCATACTAACCATGTTAGCCGCCATGTCGTTTGACCCAAGATTACTGTGGGACAGAGACCGGTATGAAAATGATGTATATAACAAGGGAGCAAAGCGTGAGCGATGATCTGAATCCAGTCGAGAATATGCGCAAGGTACGTTTTAATTCAATTTGGCTGGTGCCACTGATTGCTTTGATAGTGGCCGCTTGGATGTTGTATCAAAATTGGTCTAGTCAGGGGCCTTTGATTACCTTGGTGGCTGCCAACGCAGACGGTTTAGAAGTCGGTAAAACCAAGCTCAAATCCCGTAATGTGGATGTGGGTAGGGTGATTGATATCCGCTTAAGTGATGACTATGAAAATGCCGTGATTCAGGTTCGAATGAACCAAGGTACGGATCAAATGCTTAAGCAAGATGCGCAGTTTTGGGTAGTAAAGCCACGCATAGGTAAAGAAGGGGTGAGCGGTTTAGGTACCTTGTTGTCCGGCGCTTATATAGACATGACGCCGGGGGAAAAGGGACAAATTCAAACTCGCTTTACGATTTTAGATCAGCCGCCTTTGGCCACAGAAAATGAAGGCATTCGAGTTAAGTTAGTGAGCGAAAAAGGCGCCACACTCGATGTGGGTGCGCCAGTGCATTTTCGTGGTTATGAAGTCGGCTACATCGAGAAGGTGGACTTTGATGCCAAACGAAAGGCCATCACCTATCAATTGGTCGTTCGCTCGCCTTATGACGCTTTGGTGAACTCAGCGGTGCAATTTTGGGTAACCCCAGGTGTGTCGTTTAAGAGTTCTGCCAGTGGCTTTGAGTTTAGTTTAGATTCCTTGGAAACCTTTCTCTCGGGAGGGATTTCTTTTGCTTTGCCAGATGGCAGGCCCGCAGGTGATGCTGTAGCCGATCAGTCTGAATTTCAATTGTTCGACTCGAAAGAAAGTGCTGATAACCAAGTTTATGATGAGTTCATCGAATATGTGTTTTTGTTTGATGCGAATTTGAGTGGTTTATATCCTGGCGCTGCCGTTGAGTTTCGAGGGGTTCGCATTGGTACTGTTATGGAAGTGCCTTTTAGTGGTATTTCCATGACCTCCTTATCTAAGTTGGATACACCTGTTATACCTGTGTTAGCACGCATTGAGCCGCAGCGCTTAAATACCCCAGATATGCCTGATGTGATGTCATTGTCACAATGGGACGCTATGTTAGACGATCGTATGGACAAAGGGTTACGGGCGTCTCTGGTGATTGGTAATTATTTGAACGCCGCCAAGGTCATTAGTTTAGACTTTATGGACACCCCTTCACCTATTCGCTGGCGGGAATTTGAGGGCTATGATGTGTTCCCTACGGCCCCCAATTCGCTTGCTAACATCGAGTCCAAAATTAGCTTGATGCTCGACAACCTAGCACAAGTCCCCTTGCAGAAAACCTTTAAGCAATTGGGGCATACTATGTCGGAAGTGGATACGACGTTACAGCGTTTACAACAAGTCAGTGACAGTGTCAGGAAATTGATGGATCAGTCGGAGACGCAACAAATCCCTGGTGATTTATCCGTTGCTATTAGAACCTTGAATCAAACGTTGGAAACCTATCAAGCAGACGGTTTGATTGGACAACCATTACGCCAAAATCTGGTGTCGTTAGATAGGGCGTTAAATGAGTTGCAACCTTTATTAAGGCAACTGAGAGAAAATCCGAATCGACTGATTTTTGATAGTAAACCTAAAGTAGAAATACAGCCCAGAGCGGCGCAATAATGAAAAGGTTAAAGTTGTTTATGTTAGTAAGAATGATTGTCTTGGGCTTGATTACGGGAGTATTGGTGGGCTGTGCTAGTTCGACACCACCCAGTTATGAATATCTCTTAGTCGACAGTTCAAGCGACGAAGTAAACGTCATAGCAACGGCACCAATGCAAATCCAAATGATGCCGGTCGAGGTGGCAAATTATTTGTCTGGTAACGAGATCGTATTGGTATCAAAGACGGGTGGTGTGCATCGTTCGCAAAGTCATTTGTGGGCGGAAGCTTTAGCGCCACAATTGACCCGATTAACTCAACAGCGTCTGGAGAAAACTCTGAATAACATTTCCTGGTATTCCAGACAGCGTTTACCAAGTTATGCTATTGCCCAACTAAACATCGAAGTGGATCGTTTCTATGCGGATCTGCAGGGCGGAGTGAACATTACGGGGCGCTGGCAATTGATTTCTGCGGAAGGAAAAATACTGAATACTCAAGTGTTTGATGTGACGGATTATCTTCGTTCTGACGGTTATTCAGCCTTAACTCAGACCCTCGCCAGTAACTGGATTAATCAGATTGTGGAGCCGATGGCAAAACAGATTGCCGAAGCGCTCAATACGCCTTAGTCTCTTCAAAAAAGTAGGCTAAATCACGTGATTTAGCCTACTGTACTGACTCAATATTTGTGGTTTTGAGTGTATTCTTTAATAGCAAGAATGTGCTCAGGTCCAATGCCGCAACAACCGCCAATCAAGCTTGCACCTTTGTTCTGCCATTGTTGAACCCAAGTTAGGTAGGCTGGTGGAGTAAGATCTTCACGCAATTCATCTAAACCGTCATTAGCCGTGGCATCTTTTGGCGTGGGTGGGAAGGCGTTGGCGTAAGCGCCGATCTCAATGTTATTTGCGCCCAGTTCATTCAATAGCCTTTGCGTCAATTCAATGGCTTCACCAATGATTTCTGGCTGGCTGCAATTAAATAGAATGGCATCTACACCCAGTTTTTGCATGGCTTTTACTGCGTCGACGACGGTTTCACCTGAGCGCAGCAAAGGCTCTTCCGTTTGCTCTGAATCTTCTAGAGTGAAGGATACCCAAATAGGCTTTTGGGCGGTGTCTATTTGTTCGATTAAAGCAATAACTCGGCTGGACTCGTCGATTAGGCATTGAGTTTCTAATAGCCATAGATCCGCGAACGGTGCCAGCTCTTCGATAATGGGGGTGGCAATCTCAGTAACTCGATCAGCTTGGTAAAGGTCGGCACGGTAAGAGCCAAATAAAGGTGCCACGGAAGCCGCTACTTGTACTTTATTGTCCGCTTCATCCGCAGCGTCACGAGCGAGTTTGCCAGACAAGTGAGTCAGTTCACGGACACGTTGTTTAAACACGTCTTCGCCTATGTGAAAAGGCACCAGAGAATAACTGTTGGTGGTGATTACCTGAGAACCGCTGTCAATAAAAGACTGGTGGATGGCCTTCACGATTTCAGGGGCTTCCATTAACGCGAGAGCAGACCATTCTGGCTGTTTAAAAGGGGCGCCAAGACGCGCAAGTTCACGGCCCATGCCACCATCTAGAATGGTAATGTCGGTCATAAAATAATCCTAGTCTTAAGTTGAGTATGTGGCGATTTTAGACCGATTTTATAACTTATCAATAGTTAATCTGTGATGAAATCGTGATAAGAAAAGGTTCCTTGTAATTGTTTTGAAATTAAAATTTAATAAAGAGCCAAAGGCGTTTTGAAGGAAGATAAAATGTTACCGATCTGGAAAGGACTTGGTTGGCTTGCTCCGGTCATTTTTATTGCCGCCTTTGTGGATGTTCAAATGCTCGTGGATGGCGTGATGGGGGAGGATTTTTACCAACAAAATCGTTGGGTGAAAATATTTTCTTTAGTTGCTATTGCTTTGTTCGTTGGTGTCATTGGTTTGTGGCTTAATGTGCGAGATCGAATATGGCGGGTGCATTCGGAAACGGGTAAGAAAACACGGCCTCCAGCCCATACCTTTTTGTTTCTTCCTATTGAAGTCTGGGCGGTTATCGTACCTTGTGTGTTTCTGGCGAACGATTATTTTCAGCAAGAACAAGAAAGCAAGACATTGAGGTATCTAGAAACACCACGGGTGAATGATGTTTATTTTGTCGACTTTTCAAAGATTTTTCAGAATGAAGATCCGATATACAAGTACGGTACAATGATGGTTATTACTGTAGAGGATAATCAAGTTCTTCTCAAAAGTAGCTCCCATGCTTACGATGGCAAACGAGGGCTGCGCAAAGACCTTAAGCTGGGAGAGATCAAAGACGCATCTTATTATAATAATCAAGTCACTCAAATGAGTATTAGAGAGTTACTTAGCTATTACAAAGAAGATACTTTATTTGCCGTTTATCGAGAGTGACAATCGTATCTCCGCTTGTTAAAAAAATCGACCTCAGAACGAAGGTTATTGTGCCGCTAGAAAGTGTTTTATGCTGTCCATGACATTTGCTGGATTGGTCATGTGTAGACAGTGTCCTTTGCTTTCTATGATGTCTAATTGGTTATCGGGGATTTCGTTTGCCATGAATTCTGCGACGTTTAAGTTCACTAATAAGTCGTCTGAACACTGTAAGATTAAGCTGGGGCGATTGATGTGTTTTAACAGATGGCGGTTGTCAGAGTAAAAACAGGCTTTGGCAAAGGGTAAAGAAAAGGTCACATCCATTGCACAGAAACTGTTCAGAAGTTCCCAAACCATTGATTCTTGATCGTCTACTTGAGAGGCATCATCAGGTAACTCACTGCCCATAACAATTGGTGCGAGATATTGTCCCCAACCTAGATAATCTTGACTCATCAGATCAATTAACCCTTCTAGATCTTGCCTATCAAAACCGCCTGAATAGCTGTCATCTATGTTGATAAAGCAAGGGGATGGGCACACCATAATGTGATGGGAAATCAAATCAGGACGTTGTTGATTAATAATCCAGCCAATGGTTGCACTGATTGAGTGGCCAACAAAAATGCAATCTTGAAGGTCAAAGGCATCGCAAATTTCAATGATGTCCTGAGCATAACCATCTAGGCAATGGTAACGGTCTTCTCGGTACGCTTGACAGTCAGATGAGCCACAACCAACATAATCAAATAAAACGATTTTGTAGTGCGGTATTAACTGGGGGAGAAGAAAGCGCCACATGGTTTGATTACAGCCAAAACCATGAGCAAGTATCATCGTTTTTTGACCTTCTCCTAGAGTTTTAACATTATTACGTTTACTTATCTCAGCTTGATCAAGAGTCATTTTATGGTTCCTCGACACAGCGTAAGATCCTTCTTAGTCATAAATAGTTGTTGTTGAGTACCATCCTAATATAGCGTTAATCTAATACACTTAACCAGTCATATCAGAGACTTATTACTTATTTAGTGTCATAAAAAAGACCTTACGGTCTTTTTTATTTAGGCATTAGTCGTCGGCTTTGTGTTGTGCTGCTTCAATACTTCTTTGAATCAAAGGTGAAATGGTTAAGCCTTGTACAATGATGGAGAAGATAACTACCACATAGGTAATGATGACGATTAAGTCATGTAAATCAAATCCTTCGATCATGATTTTTTCTGATGGTATTGCCGCCGCCATAGCTAGAGCAAGACCACCGCGAAGTCCACCCCAAGTTAGAATTTTAACGGAGTGCTTATCGTAGTGACGGAAGCGTTTAAAGATTAAATAAGGGCTGCCAACACTGATAAAGCGCGCCAGCAACACTACAGGGATCATGACTAAACCAAGCCCAATGACTTCCCAAGAGAACGGCATGGTGACGATGAGCATGCCGATAATGAGGAAAAGCAGCGCGTTTAAAAAGCTGTCTGTCGCGTGCCAGAAGTCTTTCACATAGCGGGTACCATCTGGACCACGACGTTTAATGGCTTTTTGGCGTGTAATGTTACCTAATAAAATACCGCTGGTGACCATCGCCAGTGCGCCTGAAATTTCCCAAATATTTGCTAAGGCAAATCCAGCCGATGGAATGGTTAAGGTGACCAGTAAGCGAATATTAATGTCTTTACAATTGATGATGACAAAGTGGCCAACAACAGCGATGACCAAGCCAAACACAATGCCACCAATCGCATCGACTAGAAAGAGTTCTGCAACATCCACGAAATGCGCTTCCGTACCGTAGAAGGCGACTGAAAAAATGGTAGTAAAGATGACTAAGCCAACCCCATCATTAAACAATGATTCTCCTTCGACTTGAATGGAAATGCCTTGGGGCGCACTCATTTGTTTGATGATGGCAAGTACCGCAATCGGGTCTGTTGGACTGATTAGTGCACCGAACAATAAGCAATAAATCAAAGGGACAGGGAAGCCCAATAGACCAAAAATATAAAAACTTAGGTAACCAACAATCAAGGTTGAAACCAAGGTTGAAAAGAGTACCAGAATGGTGATTTCCCAGCGTTGTTTGCGAAGTGCTGTTAGATCAATTTCTAATGCGCCCGCAAAGAGAAGGAAACCTAACATGCCTTTGAGGAGCAGTTGATTAAAATCTATTCCTGCCACCACTTGAGTAATAAACAAGGCTGTTTGATCGCCAAGCATTTTTACTGCAAGGATCAAAAGTAGTGAAATAACCACTGAGCCAGTTGTGATGGCAATAGTGGTTTGCATTTTTAAGACATATTGGTTCGTAAAAGCGATAAAAACCGCTAAAGCCGAAAGAAAACAAATGAGATACCAAGCGTTCATTTGAGAACCTTATTTTTATCAATAGTTTTGAAGACAAGAATAGATGCATAGAGGAATGCTAGGCTGGCTATGTTAGCCCTTGGGGTCTGTTGTGTCACGGAAATCACAGATTAAAAATTGATCTTAATCTAATTAAGTGCGGATTAAGGCAAAAATGTAGTAATTTACTTTCAAAACTTAACCAAATGGTTGGTTAGAGGTGAAGCGAAATCATAAGCTCTGTATAATGCAGCGCAATATCACTTTGTGACCGTTTTTAGGAGTAACTCTAATGGCAACACCTTCGCAGCATGATTTGCGTAATGATTTTCGTAAGCTACTACAAAGTGGCAAATGTTATTACACGGCTTCCACTTTTGATCCTATGTCTGCACGTATTGCTGAAGACTTAGGTTTTGAAGTGGGCATCTTAGGTGGTTCGGTTGCCTCGTTACAAGTATTGGCAGCGCCGGATTTTGCTTTGATTACGTTGAGTGAATTTACTGAGCAAGCTACGCGCATTGGTCGTGTGGCACGTTTGCCTATTATTGCGGATGCTGATCATGGTTATGGTAATGCATTGAACGTGATTCGCACTGTTGTTGAATTGGAACGTGCTGGTGTGGCGGCGTTGACTATTGAAGATACACTGTTGCCTGCGAAATACGGTCATAAATCAACAGATTTGATCCCTGTAGAAGAAGCCGTGGGCAAATTGAAAGCGGCATTAGACGCACGAATTGACCCTGCTATGAGCATCATTGCACGGACTAATGCTGGTCAGCTAACCACAGAGCAAACCATTGAGCGAGTGAAGGCTTATCAAGCGGTTGGTGTGGATGGCATCTGTATGGTGGGTATTCGTGACTTTGCTCACCTAGAAGAAATCACTCAGCACATTGATATTCCTGTCATGCTGGTGGCTTACGGAAACCCCGAATTGGCAGACAGAGATCGTCTTGCGGCCAATGGGGTGCGCATTGTGGTGAATGGACACGCCGCCTATTTCGCCGCGATCAAAGCCACTTATGACTGTCTTCGTGAGCAACGTGGCATTGCGGAAGGTAAATTGAATGCTTCTGAGCTTTCCACTCGTTATTCAACATTGGACGAAAATCGCGTCTGGGCCAATAAATACATGGATGTTCAAGAGTAATTGACCTGCCGTTAGTTGTAACAGTTAACGGCTCTGAGATATGAAAAAGCCTGCAAAATTTGCAGGCTTTTGCGTTTCTGGCCGCTGATTTCATTGAGCGTACTTGGCGAGCTTAAATTAAGTTAATCGCTTCCATGGCTGCTTTTATTGTGGCTTTAGTGCTGTCTTGTAACGCAACAATAGGTAGACGGCACTCTTCCGTACACAAACCAAGCAAAGACATAGCGTATTTTGGGCCCGCTGGGTTTGGTTCAATGAATAATGCACTGTGTAATGCGAACAGTTTGTCTTGTAATTGCGCCGCTTCGACAAATTGACCTTGGCGACATAAAGCGTGCAGTTCTGCTACTAATTTAGGAGCAATGTTTGAGGTGACCGAAATGCAGCCATTACCACCGCCAATATTGTACGCCACACTGGTGACATCATCGCCGCTTAAGTAATTGAAGGTTTTGTTGATCAGAGCACGTTCACGAATTGGACGAGTTAGATCGCCAGTGGCATCTTTCACGCCGATGATTCTAGGCAGTTCTGCTAATTTAGCCATGGTGTCTACATCCAGCCCGACGATCGAACGTGGTGGAATGTTGTAGAGAATAATGGGCAATTGGCTGTTGTCATGAACGTATTTGAAATGCTCGTATAGCCCAGCTTGATTCGGACGGTTGTAGTAACCTGCCACATGAAGTGTTGCATCCGCACCAGCTTGATAGGCATAGTCAGAGTAAGTGACGGCCTCCACTGGGTTGTTAGAACCTGCGCCAGCTAAGACGGGAACCGCTTTATTGGCTTCTTGTACGGTGATTTCAATAACACGCTTGTGTTCATGCTCGCTTAACGTAGGGGACTCACCTGTGGTACCCACTGGCACTAAGCCATTGATACCTTGGTCTATTTGCCAACGAACAATTTTTCGTAACGCTTCTTCGTCTAATTGACCATCACGAAATGGGGTAATTAAAGCCGTAATTGCACCGTGAAACATGTTTTTGCCTCGTTTGTGCCGGTTGGCATTCTTGCTGAGAGTATTTGCTGCTTGAGCGAAGGGAGATACCGTCAGCGGGAATGCTGCCGGGTAATAATGAAATCTTAAATACGCACGTCAGCATCGCAAAGCTTGTAGGCTTTACGTTTATCGCCGTTGTGTTTATTCAAGACAGTTAAGTTCATAAGATAGATTAGATCGCTTTGTAAAAAGTCATTTTATCCTGACGTTTTTTGAGAAAAAGGTCAATACGATTTTTTAGTTTTTGAATTCAAAATGAACGTCGTTTTTTCACCATGGCTTGGTTAGAATACCGCTTTAAAATAACAATCGATGTAAAAGGTGTAGAAATGGATTTAGCCAGTTGGTTATCTTTGGTGGTGATTTGTGTCATGGGCGCTTTATCACCAGGCCCGAGTTTGGCTGTTATTCTCCGTATTTCGGTGTCTCAATCTGCTTGGCACGGCGCATTGGCCGCGATTACTCATGGCTTAGGCATTGGCTTTTGGGCCTTTTTAACCTTACAGGGGTTGGCGGTGTTGATGCAGCGCTATCAAGAAGTATTCTCTGTGTTAACGGTTTTAGGGGGATTGTACCTTGCTTGGTTGGGAATCAAGGCTTGGCGTTACGCTGGTATGTCGAGTGATGACACTATTGAGCCTGCATCTTCGTCTTATTTTGGCGCCGCCCGGGATGGCTTATTGATTGCCTTAATGAATCCGAAAGCCGCACTGTTTTTCCTCGCGTTATTTAGCCAAGTGATTCCTCATGAAATGACCGGCATGATCAAATTCCAACTTTGGTCTACTGTGGTGTTTATTGACAGTATTTGGTATGTGATTGTGGCGTTGTTATTGGCTGGAGGGCCTGTGCTGGCATGGTTAAAGCGTCATATTATCTGGGTTGACCGTGGCATGGGCAGTCTATTGATTTTGTTGGGTGTGAAAGTGGTATCGGGGATTTTTTAAGCGACTGTTAGGTGATGCCTGTGCCGTTAAGGTAGAATAAACGCTCAGTTCATCCACAGATGACTGAGCGTTTTACTAAGTAGAAAAGGTTATTTACTCTGGAAAATAAAGTCCGCACTCTCTAGTAGTTTTTTGCTCCATAGCTCATAAGCTTTTGGTGCCAGATGCAGACGATCCCCTTCGAATAAGTTTTCTCTTATCTGATTTTTCTTATCCAGCAAAGTAGAAAACAAATCAACGTATTGAGTATTTGGACGGGTTTGCGCTAAACGCTCAATTTGTCGGTTGGTTTGTTCAATCACATCACGCATTTTTTCACGAGTTGGACTGCATTTTATACTAATCAGTGTCACTGGAATGCCCGCCAGATAGTGATCGACTTTTTGTAACAGCTCGATATAGAGCTCAACCACTCGGTTGCTGTCACAATGGTTGCCGATGTCGTTGTCGCCAGCGTAGATCACCAATGAACGAGGCTTGTGAGGCAACACAATACGTTCAAAGTAATAGACGCAGGCTTCTAAGGTTGCTCCCCCAAAACCGAGGTTAATGCCGTCTTTGTCACGAAATTGTTCTTCAAATTCATGCCATAAACGCATAGTAGAGGAGCCATAGAAAGCCACTGGCTGTTCTTTATACTCTTGATGAGAAAGGTGGAATTCCAGCTGACGAACGTCGGACTCAAATTCCACATCAATTTGATTCAAGCTCATAACATTGGAGCGGTAGCCGCTTTTTGCACTGAAAATTGGGTACTGTCGGATTTCCTGTGATAACTCAATCGCTTCGTTAACATAGCCTTTGTATTCTTGTTGATACTCGACTAAGAACGCATTTAATGCTGCTTTGTCGGTATAATCTACTCGGCTCGACAGTTTGAACGCCGGTTTGATGACCACAGTATAAATATTGTGGTCGGCACGTTTATCAAAGTTTGCTACGGCAATAGGGACGATCCAAGGTTCCTCTTCTCCCATGGAACCCGCAATTTCAAACGCATGAGGCAAGAAGGCGCCAGGTGAATGTTGGGTATTAAAGCTTTGTCCTTCTGGTGAAATCATCAATGGGAAATTTTGTTTTAATGTGCTTTGAGACGCTTGAATAAAGTCATCGTATTCTGGTGTCTCGCGGCGTAAACCTTCCCAGCTGCTGATAAAGATATTGCCGAATTTTTCATAGAAGTCATCTCGCCAAAACTCGCTGTCCTTACTACGGCGAACCACGCGTTGACCTGAAATACCGTACTCATTGTCAATGACCATGGAACCAATGAACTGAGCGTCCATAGAAAAACGGAAGCCATTTGGTAGTCGGTTGGTTGGGGAGCCAAGTAAATGATTGTAGATGAAAATAGAACCGGCTTTTTTCGGTAGATTTTCCAGGCCTTTAATCACGTAAGGAACTTGCTGGAAAGCTTGTTTAAAATACTCTGTGCCGAAACGTCTGGCGTCCAGAGCTGGGGTGTCCTTAGGTAAGCTGTTGATGCCGTCATAGGCTGTTTGCAACTGGCGATAGAAGGCATTCTCTCGTTGTAAGTCTTTTAAAATGTCCAAACACATACCGGAGATGGTTCTTTCTAAGACACTGCCAAAATGCAGGCATTTGTACATGATGCCAAATGCTTCGTCTGTGGTAATGGCACTTTTTAACAGTTCACTGACTTTGTAAAGCGGTGAACTGACCGGTAAGAGTGCGGCATTTTGTTCAATAACATTACTAACCGCGAGCACTTCATCGTTGGCAATCTGTGATAAATAACGCATTCGAGCGGCGAGCAAATGAGCACCAACGAGCCAGATCAAACGATACATGTATTTCACTGAGAATTTTTCGTTCTCTTTGAACAGGGTCATTAAATCATCTTGTTTGATGTATAAAACACTGCTGTCTCTTGAGGAAATAATGGAAGTACGATTTTTCAATTGCGCATTCGGCGTTGACCAAGCTAATACGGTGCCCGCTCTGGAAATAGAGCGAGTGGTAATGATGTCACCAGAATCCGTTTGATAACTGACTACCACCTTACCCTTGATCAAAAAGTAGAGGCCATCCGATGGTTGATCTTGCTGGCACAAGATATCCCCTTGGTGAGCGAGCAATATAGTGGATTTTTTAGCCAAGGCATGAATGTCGGCTTGAGTGAAAGTGTCACAAAATGGTGCGTAGTTCAGCAGGCTAATTGCGTCTTTTAGGGCATGAGTTTGTGTTTCCGCCTGAACCAACGGACGGGTTTCTTCAAACGCGAGGGACTCATTGGAAAAGAAGGGACGAGTCTGGTTTTGAATATTGGTTAATACCGGTAACGATTCTTGATAGACAAATTGCAAGAAGGCATTAGCAAACCCTAGGTTGCTGTCTAAAAGCGTTTGTAATTTGACTAGAGGCCACACCAAGAGTTTAGAGGACTTAGTCGCCGTAAAAGTGGTGGCGTATCGAGATGGATGACGAAAGGCCGACCAGCCAATAGGCGATAGATGTTGGCTGATGGTGCCGACGTTATAGGATTTTCCTGAGTCTTGTAAGGGCACAGAAATGGCCACTTCACCTGATAATAGAAAATAAATATTTTGCCCAATTTCAAACTGTTTGGCTAACACCTCACCGGCCTTTAAGCTTCTGATATTGGCCAAGTCTACAAGAGATGAATGCAGTTCCGGGGGTAAATCGGCCATGAATGGAAAAGCACTTAATTGTTTTGTCACGTCCATTATTATTACCTCTAATCAGTATTGCCCTAATCAGGACGTTTAATCGTCATTGTCTCGCCTAACAAGGCATAATCATTGCCACCCAGTCTTGCGAGTGGGTTGAGTGATTGACTATTCACATAGGTACGGTCGCCTTTTTGCTGAATTAGTTCATCCTCAACGTGTAGATTTTGAATTTCCAGATACACAGCTTCAAAATGAGTTCCTGCTAAGCTATGAACATCAAATAGACGACAATGAAAAGCCACTTTTGCGGCTTTTATACGGGGTAAATTCGGTGCAAACTCAGTCAGTTCTAAACCTGTTTTGGATACCTCAGACTCACCGTAAATCAGGTTGGCTGCGCTGTCATTGACTTGGTTTACGAGTTCGCCACTGGGAATATGCAAAACACATTCCTTTTCGCGGAGTAAATTTCGTTTGGTATCTTTTAAGGTTTCTGGGTTTTTGTTGCCAATGGAGACAACCAATAAAGCCGGATCAGAAGAAAGAGAAGTGAAATACGAAAATGGGGCGAGGTTAAAAGAGCTGTCTTCATTCTTGGTCATGATCCAAGCAATGGGTCTGGGTATCACAGTTTGGGTGATCAGGTGGTAACGTTCCGTGCCACTAAGTTGATCAAACGGATAATGCATAACGCTCCCCAAGATGGTGAATGGTATTTTGTTAAATTACTACAAAACCCCATTGCTTGTGAATCGTTGCATAAAAACTTAACAAAAATCTTTATGGCTTTCCCCGTCAAATGTTGGTTGCTTGATGAGGAAAGTGGATGAGGAAGGAGAGTTAATACAATTCAATAATACTGTTAAACGCGATGACGACTCGATCTTTGTCACCAAAGTACGGTAAGGCGGAATGTTTTAAGTAAGAAGGGAACAATACAATCTGGCCTTCTACTGGCGTGAAATCCCAAACGCCATGTTGACCTAAATACGCGGTACCAGGGTCCGCATAATGTTCGGCATTAATACGAGGGTCGTAAAAACGATTTACACCACCCACGTTCGACTGAGCTGCGTCACCTGGGTCGAGGTAATAGATACCACACCAAGAACAGTTAGGGTGTGAATGGGCATCATGGTAGCCGCCTTTGCTCGTTACGTGATACCAGGATTCAATGATATGAGCATCCGCTTGCGCATCTTCAGGCCAATGGGCTTGGTTTAAGCCACTTGCCACCTCTAATATTAACTCTTCTAGTTGACGCTTTGTTTCCATCAAGGTGGCATCTTGTTGATCAAGGAAATCCAATTGACTTTCGTGCAACGCGTGTTTCGCAGAAGGCGCCACTAAGCTATCGATGGCGGTCTGTTGCTGTGCTTTTTGCTGATAAATCAGTGCCATCAAGTCATCTTTCAGAAATTCATGATCTGGCATTTGCGTAACAAACAGCGGCGTTGTCCAGACATCCAGTTGTTCGATACTGTGTTCAGCGATGGATTCTATTGAAAAGTCGGTGGAATTCATTGGGTCGTGTCTTATGCAAAGGTGAATGCTGGGCATCATATCAGGCTAACAAAGTAAAGGAAGCGACTGAGCTTCCTTTACTTGTTTGAACGTTGGAATGATTAGAGGTCGTTAGCGCGTTTAAGGTTTTCGATAACCGTTACTTCATGATCAATTTCTGCCATTCTCTCAGTCATATTTTCAATCGCCTGAATGCTATTATTGACGTCTTGACTGGCCACATTGGAGGCTTCACCAAGGGCATCAATTTGTCCTGTTAAAGCTTGTGTGTTCTCGATCAAACGTGACATAAAGCCTTCAATGTGCTCAATCGATTGACTAATAGACCCCGTCGATTCAGTCACAGAGGAAATGGTTTCTCCTGTTTTATCTAAGCTGTCTTGGGTGTTTTTAGAGAGCTGACGAACTTCATCGGCTACCACCGCAAAACCCCGTCCAGCTTCCCCAGCTCGTGCAGCCTCAATTGCGGCATTAAGAGCTAATAAATTGGTTTGATCAGCAATACCAGAAATAACCTTTAAGATCGCCATAACTTGCTCAGAATTGTCTCTTAATTGATTTATATTGTTTCCCAGTGCTTTTCGACCTTCCTCTTGCGCATCAATGTCAGATTTTAAACCGCCAAAGGTGCTACTGACATTGTGAATGATGTTTTCTGTCTGTTGAGAGTAGTTGGTGATTTGGTTGAAGCTTGTTAGCACTTGTTGTAACAAAGGGCGATATTCAGATAAATAGCGAATCAAGTCAGCTTGTAAACGGTTTATTTGACTCAAACTGTTGATTTTTGAAAGGGTGAAAAACTCTTTAAAATAACTGTAGTGAATCGGGAAGTTGTCTACCACAGGGTCGCTAAAACTTTGCCCAGCTTCGACTTTAAAGAAGAACAGGGCGGTGAGGGTCTGGTTCATATGAACACCAAGTAATTCACCAAAAGTGGAGAAACCAGCGGCTTTGATCTGCTGAAACGCAGTGAGTTTATTTAATTCAGAGGCATTGTTTAGGCGGCGTAAAATGCAATCATTTGCCAGCATGGCGATAGGCTTAGGTTTGCCTTGCATAAAGTCTTCAAAAGCGCGTTTAGTGCTATCAGCAAAAGGCTTGGCAGCGACCAAGATTAATTCGTCACCAAAGTCCAAATCACTAAAAAAGTGAATGACTTTGTTCGTCACATCAATGTTGGCGATAGAACGAATAAAGAGCTCTTCGCCGATTTCCACTGCAAAAGAGTGGTTGGTTAGTTTGTCATTTAAAGCATTAGCAGGGCAGCCAAAGTGCTCACATAAGTGATCCACTATGTTAACGATTTTTCCGCTGCTTTTTGAAATAACACTGGTAACAGTACGTTTTTCAGCGTTCGCTTCGGCAATGTAAAACGATTGGGGCGTTTTCTCAAAATTGTGAGTTTTTAGAATGCCGTAACGTATATCTTTAGCCAGTTTAGCAAAGATAACCACAGCGCTGTTGTCGGCGATCATTTGACCGTCGTATACAGAGGCTTGCTTAAAGTCTAATTTGCCACCCGCGGAACCGCCAATAAAGTGACAAGGAAAGCGTTTACTATCGTACAAGGCTTTCATGAAGAAGTTTTCACTGGACGATAAACCGTCCATAAAGGTCATGGCGACTGTGTCTTGATAATTGACTGATATGTCGACCTTGAGCGCTTCAATTTCCTGTTGAATGGCCTTTAAGCGGTCAGCTTTATTTATGTCGACACGACCTTGTTTTAGATCTTCACAATGCAAAGGAATGGTTTTGATTTCGACTTGAGAAAAAAGCGTTTCACTGAAGCTTTGCAACACAATGGAGTCCCATGCGCCATCTGTTGTTTGGTAAAATTGATCTTGTTGACTATTGAGTTCTCCTGCGGTCATCATGCCGACGACACGATCACAAAACGGAGTGCAAGCTTGGATTTTTTTGATGGTACTTTCAAACTCAAGATTAGCAGAAATAAAAGCAAAAATGAGTTGAGTTTTTTGACCTGGAAAAGCGAGCGAAGCAAGACTTTGCTCTGATACTTCACTGGCTCTCAGCTGAAGAATATTCACACCTTGAGTGGGGCTTTGGTTCCCATTAAGGTGATGAGGGGATAACACTTCCTTTTTTTTAAACCAGGACATACAAGCTTCTACCTCGACATAGTGTGATTATGTTTATGTTCTCATTGGTAAATGTAGAACACTGTGAGAAATTTGTATTGATCTGTGTTAAAAAATTAACCCGACATTTTTTATGGGTTAAAGCTGAGGTGGTAAGTCCAATTCCGTCATGGTGGGCTTGTAACCGCAAAACATCATAACTAGGTTTCTAAGGCCGATTTCAAGATCGGGGCCATCCAGTCCTTTGACGCTTTTATCCATCAAAGCAAGGTAGTTTTGTATGTAGGGCAGGGTGACTTGATTGTGTCGTGACATGGCGCTTTCATAAAACGGAATGCGTTTATCCCATATTCTTTGATTTTGACAGGCTTGACGTAAACTGCTCGACGCCATGGCTTGCAATAGGCTGACCAAAGTATTGGTTTCACGGTTTATCAGCCAAAGAATAATATTACTTTCAATGCCTTCGGCTAAAAGCTGGTTCAGACAATGTAAGGCTTCTTTGACTTTTCCCATAAGCAAGCGATCACTTAAATCATAAATCGAGTATCGACTGCTGTCAGTGACGGAATCGATGACTTTCTCAGCATCAATTTTCGCGCCCGCACCATGCATCAAGGCAAGTTTTTCGAGCTCTTGTGACAAGGCTAAAAGGTTTCCTTCACCTCGTTCACAGATGATAGCCGCCGCATCGCGAGATAGGGATAAATCAATGGCTTGCGCTCTTTGTTGTACCCAAGCCGGTAGACGGTTAGCGTCGATTGGCCAAATCTGTACAAATACGCCTTGTGACTCGAGTTGGCTAAACCATTTGGCTTTTTGAGTGCGTGCGTCCACTTTCGGCAAGGTCAGCAAAATGACATTGTCTTCGCTTAGGGATTGGCCCAATTGGGCTAACGCTTTGCTGTGTTTCTCCGCCATTTTGTCGATTTGAATGTCGAATAAACGACGAGAAGAAAACAGAGATAAACTTTGGCTTTCCAAAATGACATCTTGCCAATCAAACTGTGCATCGGCGACAAACCTTAGGCGTTCTTCAATTTGATGATGTTGCGCGGCTTTGCGAATGCTGTCAGCGGCTTCTTGGCACAGCAATACCTCATCCCCTGAAATAATATAAATCGGGGCCAGATTTTTGTTTAGTTGAGTGACAAGCTGATCGGCACGAACTTTCATAAGGTTGGTTTGCTGTCTCGCTGGTTACAGCGGAGCGTATCCTAGGTCATACATAAGTTGTTTTGCTAAATCGGCATACATGTCTTTCATTTGTGCTTGGTTGTAAGACAGCTTGGCACTTTCTTCCGCATCTTGGTTTACCAGCGTTTTATCGGTACTGATGTTACGAGGACCGTATAAGGATTTGCCATCTGCTTGCCGAATGAAATAGGCACCAGCAAGGCGACGTTGCACTTGAGACACGTCGTTGGAACTGTTACGCGCTAATTCTGTGTCGGAAGTGCTGAGTTTATTGACCTTTAGCTCAAGGGTGTCGGCATCGGCTTGAGAAGCCTCTAGGATAATAACGCCTTGTTGAGATAGCGCCAGACGCAATGCACGATCAAAATCCTCTGAGCCACTTTGGGAAGACAAGGTCAGCACTTTGAGTCTGTCTGGAAGTTGCACGGATCCTACGAGATGAAAACCACAGGCCACTAGACTCATAGCAAAGAAGGCAAGTAAAAAGAGACGAGTAGTGTGTTTGAAAGCGACTGTCATATCCATGATCTCTGTGCGAGTTAAGAAAATAGGGATGGCTATTAGCCATCCCAGTTGCATGGCTTAGTTTGCCACAATATTGACCAAACGACCGGGTACCACGATGACTTTACGTACCGTTTTACCTTCAAGGAATTTGGTGACATTAGGGTGCGCTAAGGCTTCTGCTTCAATGGTTTTGTTATCGGCACTGGCTGAAACGGTTAACTCTGCGCGTTTTTTACCCAATACTTGAACTACGATCGTCAACTCGTCTTTTACCAAAGCGGCTTCGTCTAGAGAAGGCCAAGGGGTATCGACGATGTTGTCCGTGTTGCCTAGGTCCATCCAAAGTTGGTGAGCGATGTGAGGCACGATAGGAGACAACAATAAGATAGTGGCTTCTAGGGCTTCACGTTCAACAGCCAAACCAAGTTCAGACGTGTCCTCGAACTTACTGATTTCGTTGCACAATTCCATCACAGCGGCAATGGCCGTGTTAAAGGTCTGACGACGTTCGATGTCATCGGTGACTTTTTGGATGGTTTCATGGGTCTTACGGCGCAAGGCTTTTTGCGCACCGTTAAGAGCGTCGATGTTCAATTCACCGACTTTGCCCGCGTTAACATGACGAAGTGACAAGGCCCACAAGCGGCGTAAGAAGCGTGATGCTCCGTCCACACCAGCGTCATTCCACTCTAGAGACTGCTCTGGTGGCGCACTGAACATGATGAATAAACGCACCGTATCGGCACCGTATTTTTCGATCATTTCTTGCGGATCAACTGTGTTGCCTTTGGACTTAGACATCTTCGTGCCGTCTTTGTTGACCATACCTTGCGTCAACAGACGTTTGAATGGCTCGTCAGAGTTCACAAGACCAGCATCACGTAGCAACTTATGGAAGAAGCGAGAGTAAAGTAGGTGAAGAATTGCGTGCTCTACACCGCCCACATATTGGTCAACCGGCAACCAGTAATTGGCTTCTTCCGTCAACATGGCGTCCGTGGCATCTGGGCAACAGTAACGAGCGAAATACCATGAAGATTCCATGAAGGTATCAAAGGTATCAGTCTCGCGTTCGGCTTCTTCTCCATTAAACATAATGGCAGAGAAATCCGGGTTGTTCTTGATTGGCGAGTTTACACCGTCCATGACCACGTCTGTTGGTAGTTCAACTGGCAATTGGTCAGCCGGAACAGGCACAACCGAGCCGTCTTTTAAGTTAATGGTTGGGATTGGTGTTCCCCAGTAACGTTGACGGCTTACGCCCCAGTCACGTAGACGGTAATTCACTTTTACTTCACCTAGATTGCGCTCAGTCATCCAAGCGGCAATGGCATCGAAGGCTTCTTTAAAGGTCAAACCATCGAACTCACCTGAGTTACATAGCACGCCTTTGTTGGTGTAAGCCTCTGTTTCGATGTCCGCCTTGTCGTCGCCAACAGGTTGAATTACTTGTTTGATCGGTAAGTCGTACTTTTTCGCGAATTCGAAATCACGTTGATCGTGAGCTGGAACCGACATAACGGCACCAGAACCGTATTCCATCAACACAAAGTTAGCAGCAAACACGGGAACGGCTTCACCTGTGATGGGGTGAATGGCTTTAAATCCAGTGTCTATGCCTTTTTTATCCACGGTGGCCATGTCGGCTTCAGTGGTCGACATCAACTTGCTTTCCGCAATGAAATTCGCAAGCTCTGGATTGGTTTCAGCGGCTTCTAAAGACAATGGGTGTTGTGTGGCAACAGCAACATAGGTCACCCCCATAACCGTATCTGGGCGTGTGGTGTAAACCGACAAACGGTCTTCTTTGCCTTTTACTTCGAAGCTGAACTCCAGACCTTCAGAACGGCCGATCCAGTTACGTTGCATGGCTTTTACTTTTTCTGGCCAGTCGTCTAACTGATCCAAATCATTTAACAATTCTTCAGCATAATCCGTAATGCGGATAAACCACTGAGAGATTTCTTTTTTCTCTACTGTAGTGCCACAACGCCAGCAGCCACCATCTTCTACTTGCTCATTAGCGAGAACAGTTTGGTCATGAGGACACCAGTTAACCGCAGCGGTTTTTTTGTAAGCTAAGCCTTTTTCGATCAGCTGAGTAAAGAACCACTGTTCCCATTTGTAGTATTCTGGTGTGCAGGTTGCGATTTCGCGATCCCAGTCATAGGCAAAACCTAGCTCTTTAAGTTGGCCTTTCATGTAGGCAACGTTTTCGGTTGTCCATTTTGCTGGTGCCGTTTTGTGCTTAATCGCCGCATTTTCTGCTGGTAAGCCAAAGGCATCCCAGCCCATAGGTTGTAAAACGTTCTTACCTTGCATGCGTTGGTAGCGAGAAATTACATCGCCAATGGTGTAGTTACGAACATGACCCATGTGCAGTCGACCACTTGGGTAAGGGAACATGGAGAGGCAGTAAAATTTTTCTTTATTGGAATCAGCGACGGCTTTGAAGACTTTGTTTTCGTCCCAAAAAGATTGTGCAGCTTGTTCGATTTGCTGCGGATTATATTGCTCTTGCATGATGTATGTTTTTCCCATGATCGACGTGAGGTTGGTAGACCTGTATTCTCTTTATATGTGATTGTTCAGCATTATAACGACCTAGCTCAAGATTAGGGAGCAAAGGCCAACAGAGTCTGAAAATATCCGCTATTTTATAGAGATGGCGCGCTAATTAGAAGGTGCATAGAGAAGGAGTTATGAAATCTATGAAAAAAGATCTGCAAAACAGCACTTCGGATTCCAATTTAGTCGAAGAAGCACGTAAAACATTGCAAGGTGCGAAGGATTGGTTATTGGAAGACATGGCCTTAATGTCCGCTTATTGGCATGACAAGATGGGCTACACAGAAGCCTGGGTAGATGCCAATTGGCATCTGGTGTTAGACGGTGGACACGAATTAGTTGAGGAGTTGGATGAAAAGGAAGATGCCGCTTTACTTTGGCTTATTAATCACGTGAACAATAACCCAGTACCTTTAGAAGAATGTCATGTCGCAGGCACACAAGTAGAGGCCGGAACTTATACTTGTATGTCATGCGGTCACTTGAATGAGCAGCCGCAAGCGCAAGCGTTGCCAACCTGTGAAATTTGCCATTACGGTTTAATGTCTTCACACGGTTAGACTTTTTAAGAGCAAAGGGCTTATGCACTTTGCTCTTTTTGTGTCTGACGAACCGAAGCTGTTTTGGAAAAGAGGCTGTTGAGATAGCAGAACAACGCCGCTAAACCGATTAAGGCTAGAGTAGGCCAAGGGCCCCAGGTGACATAAGGCGTACTGCCCGCAAAGGCTTTGGCGTTCGTCGTTAAGCTTGTTTGTTTGAATTGTGGGGCTTGAGCCACAATCTCACCTTGTTCATTGATCACTGCGGTAATGCCTGTGTTGGTGCCGCGGATCACATAGCGTCCGGTTTCTTTGGCTCGGAATTGTGCAATTTGCAGATGCTGCCAAGGACCAAAAGAGGTGCCAAACCAGCCATCATTACTAATGGTGATCAATAGATCGCTGTCGCGTACCATTTCACGAACCTGTTCTGGGTAAACGATTTCATAGCAAATAAAAGGCGCGATGCCCCATTCACCTACTTGTAAAACGGGTTGATTGCCATCGCCAGATTGAAAGTTGGACATGGGCATGCCAAAGATGTCCAAAATAGGGCCAATATAATTGGCTAAAGGGAGATATTCCCCAAAGGGTACTAAGTGTTTTTTGTAGTAAAGACCAAAACCATCGCCGGTTGCCCAAATGGCGTTGTAATAGTCTTTACCGCCTTGTACGTCTGGAATACCGGTAATCAAAGTGGTTTTGGTGTCAGCCAGTTGTTGGCTGAAATCCGCCAAATAGGGTTTGATTTGCGAGTAGGAATAGGTCACGGCGGTTTCGGGCCAGACAATCAAATCACTGTCTAAATGCGCCAGTGTGGTTTGTTGGTAATAATTTAAGGAGCGAGCGGCGGTTTGCGCCAACCACTTTTCATCTTGTTTGACATTGCCTTGCACTAAGGTGGTTTTCAGGGTGCCAGTTTGCGTGACCCACTGATTTGGAAAGTAGTTCAAATAGACAGCACCACCCCAACTTAATGCCAGGATTGTCATTAGCATGATTTGATTGCGTTGTTTTAGCACCAGACCTGCTAAGGTAGTGGCCGTTAGAACGACGACAAAACTGGTGAGCCAAATACCACCAATGGGCAGTAGCTCAAAAAGCCAAGTGTTTTCAACCGCATAACCGGGCAGCAGCCAAGGGAAGCCGGTAAATAAGACGCTGCGTCCTAGTTCTGCTAACAACAGGCTGAACATTACCCAAAAGCTGGCAGGCAGGGTTTTGAATTTATCTTGTAAGCGCCACCCCAACCAAGCGGCAAAGGCCCAAAAGGCACTTAACACAGCGATAAAACAGAAGGTGATCAGGACGGCGATCACATCACCGACTTGGCCATATTCAGCAATGCTGACAAAGACCCACGACACACTGGCGGCAAAGACCCCAAAAGCAACGGACGTGCCTCGCCATAATGCGGTTTTGGCAGTTGGGCTGGTAATGACTAAAATGGCGTAGAAAAATAGGCTAATAAAATAGCCGGGCCAAAAATGGAAAGGGGAGAAGCTAGTCACACCGATTGCGCCAGCGATCACGCCAATCAGCAAAGCGGCAGTCAGAGGTAAACGTGAGAAAAAGCGAGGAATTCGCCCCGCCATTGTATCGGTTGAATCGGGGCGAATGGCTGACATTTTAGTCTATCGTCTCTTCTGTAACAGATTTTGACACTTGGATGGTTTTCACGCGGCGACCATCGGATTTCACGACTCTGAAGTCGAAATGATCAAAGCTGATAGTTTCATCACGTAGTGGAACGTGACCAAATTGTTGTACGAGAATACCACCAACGGTGTCAAACTCTTCTTCGTTAAGTTCGGCTTTGAAAAACTCGTTAAAGTCTTCAATGGTGCAAAGTGCTGGCACTAAATAGACACCGGCGTCACTGGTGACCTGAATACCTTCATGTTCGAGTTTGTCGGTTTCGTCTTCGATTTCACCAACAATTTGCTCTAATACGTCTTCAATGGTGACGAGTCCAGACACACTGCCGTATTCATCAAGTACCAGCGCCATATGGTAACGCTTGGTACGGAAGTCGTTAAGCAAGACGTTTAGGCGTTTACTTTCTGGAATGAAGTTAGCAGGACGCAAGCGAGCGAGAATGTCTTCGTTGGTGATGTCGCCATCTTTAAACAGCAACGGCAATAGGTCTTTGGCGAGTAAAACCCCTAAAATTTCGTCAGAGTCTTCGCCCACCACAGGGAAGCGTGAGTGGGAAGAGTCAATGACTTTGCGAATAGACGTTTTTGGGTCGTCTTCAGATTTGATGACCACCATTTGCGATGGTGGAATCATGATGTCTCTGGCTTGTACTTCAGACACTTCGAGAGCGCCTTCGACAATGGTGAAGGCATCGCGGTCTATGACGTCAGACTGCACAGCGGTTTCCAGAAGTTGAATGATGTCAGCACGGCTGCGCGGTTCATCATTAAAGGCTTGAAGGAAACGTTCAAACCAGGATTTATGTTGATCGTTGTTTAAGCTCGATCGGTCATCGCTCATTAGGGGATTAACTCACTCTTTTATCAAATAAGGGTCGGAAATCGACAAAGAAGCCAATAATTCAGTTTCTAAGTTTTCCATTTCTTCAGCGTCATCGTCATTTATATGGTCATAACCACGTAAATGCAAGATGCCGTGAATCGTCATGTGTGCCCAATGGTCAAACTGGGCTTTGTCTTGCTCAATGGCTTCTTTTGCCACCACTTGCTGACAGATAACCAAATCACCTAATAAAGGTAATTCGATGCCAGGTGGGGATTCAAAAGGAAACGACAGCACATTGGTGGGTTTGTCTTTGCCACGGTATTCGTGATTCAGTGCTTGGCTCTCTGCTTCGTCTACGATGCGAATGGTCACTTCGTATTCATCACCAGAGGTGGGTAAGGCTTTTTCAACCCATAAGCGAAAGTCAGCTTCACTAGGAAGCTGATCTGTCTTATCGGTGGCAATTTGTAAGTCGAGTTCTAAATCTGGCATTAGGTTTTCGTTTCTGTTGTCACATTTGCACTGTCTGCCGTTGCCACTTGGGCTTTTTCGGCAGCTCGAGCTTCATTGCGAGCTTTCTTTTCAGCTTCGGTTTCTTCATCGAATTTGTCATAAGCTTCAACAATACGTTGCACCAATGGATGACGGACCACGTCGGATGAACCGAAAGAGGTGATGCTGATACCTTTGACGTCTTTTAACACATGCATTGCTTGTGCTAAACCAGATGACGTGCCGCGTGGTAAATCCACCTGAGTACGGTCACCAGTAATGACAGCCGTTGAACCAAAACCAATTCGCGTCAAAAACATCTTCATTTGTTCGCGCGTGGTGTTCTGACTTTCGTCCAAAATGATAAAAGCATTATTTAAGGTTCGACCACGCATGAAGGCCAAAGGTGCGATTTCAATGACGTTTTTTTCAATCAGTTTATCGACCAACTCAAAGCCCAGCATTTCGTACAAGGCATCGTACAAAGGACGTAAGTATGGGTCAATTTTCTGTGACAAATCACCTGGTAAGAAACCCAATTTTTCACCGGCTTCCACCGCAGGACGAACCAACATAATACGCTCAACTCGATCCGCTTCTAAGGCTTCGACCGCACAAGCTACGGCAAGGTAGGTTTTACCTGTACCAGCCGGTCCAATACCAAAGTTAATGTCGTGTTTGCGAATTTGCGTCACGTAACTTTGCTGATTTTGGCCTTTAGGTTTGATAAAGGCTTTACGGGTTTTAATCACCACTTGATCACTGTGATTGCGTTTGTTGCGAGTCAGGGATTCAATGGCTGATTCCTGTAAATACAGGTGAACCGTTTCTGGCGACACTTGTGGGTTGGCTAACGCTTCACGATAAAGGTTTTGCAACAAGGTTTTGGCGGCCATGACATGTTCAGCATTGTCGCCAGACAGGTCGAATAAATCACCTCGATAGCGAATCTCTACCTCAAGGCGTTTTTCGATCAATTTGATGTTTTCATCGAGTTGCCCGCACATGCCAGCCAAGGCATCGACATTGGCTGGTGTTAGGCGAATTTGTTGAGTTGTCTGTGTGGTTTCCAAGGGCTACCTGTGCTTATTGAATGACAAAGTCGTTGTCGAGTTCAGAGCTGATCAATTCACCCAATAGGGAATTAGGATAAGCGTCTGTAATGACAACGTCGGCAAATTTACCAATTAATTGTGGATCAGACGCACGGAAGTTCACAATGCGATTGTTTTCCGTACGGCCTTGAAGTTGACCTGGATCACGCGGCGAGTAGCCACTGATCAAAATGCGTTTTACTTCGCCAACCATGGCCAAGCTAATATCAAACGCTTGTTGGCTGATACGGCGCTGTAAAATCGCCAAACGTTCTTTCTTCACCTCTTCAGGGGTGTCGTCTTCAAGGTCAGATGCTGGCGTACCAGGACGTTGACTGTAGACAAAACTGAACGAATGATCAAAGCCAATTTCTTGGATCAGATTCATGGTATCAACAAAGTCTTCATCGGTTTCACCAGGGAAGCCAATGATAAAGTCGGATGATAAGCTGATGCCAGGACGTGCGTCTTTAATGCGGTTAATTTTATCAATGTAATACTGACGATCGTGGCCACGTTTCATGGCACTCAGAATGTTATCGGCACCACTTTGAACTGGTAAGTGTAAATGGCTGACCAGCTTTGGCTCAGTGCGAAAGGCTTCAATCAGACTGTCCGTAAATTCCACTGGGTGTGAAGTGGTAAAGCGAATACGCTCAATGCCATCGATACGCGCCACAGCGTGAATCACGTCGGCCAAATCGGCTTCATCACCTTCTTCTGTTTCGCCGCGGTAGGCGTTCACGTTTTGACCCAGTAAATGGATTTCACGCACACCTTGTTCAGCCAACTGAGACGCTTCTAGTAGAATGCTGTCAAAAGGACGACTGACTTCTTCGCCACGGGTGTAAGGTACGACGCAGAAAGTACAGTATTTGCTGCAACCTTCCATGATGGATACAAAGGCTTCGGCCCCTTCTACGCGTGGCGCAGGCAGGTGGTCAAACTTTTCAATCTCCGGGAAGGTGACGTCAGTAATGGGAATGTGTGTGGCGGCAGCATTCACCATCTCTGGAAGTTTGTGCAGAGTTTGTGGACCAAAAATCATATCCACGTGTTTCGCACGTTTACGAATGTTGTCGCCTTCTTGACTGGCCACACAACCGCCAACCCCGATCACTAGATCAGGATTTTTTTGCTTGAGCTTCTTCCAGCGACCAAGTTGGTGAAATACCTTGTCTTGCGCTTTTTCACGGATCGAGCACGTGTTGAGAAGCAAAACATCTGCTTCGTCTGCATTGTCTGTTAGCTCCATCTCATGACTTTCGCCTAATAAGTCGGCCATACGAGAAGAATCGTATTCGTTCATCTGACAGCCATGAGTTTGGATAAAGAGTTTTTTTGCCATGTAACCTATAAACCTAAAAAAGAGTTCGTCATATCGACTTTGCGCCTATTATATTTGGCTTTGCTTCCGAATCCCAGACTTGTCATTCATTCCCGCCATTTTTAATGCAAATATCACAACAATTTCCATGTTTGGCTGGCACTTAATGGGGAATCTATTCACAATACCGCGTAGAAGCGATTGGATGAATTATTTGCCGGAGGCGAAAAACGGGTGTTGTTACGCGGTTTAATTATATTACTCACCTTTTCTAGTGTGGCTTATGCTGAAGAGCAAAAGCCGAATTTTGCAGTGGGCTTGGGCTACGGATTGCTGGAACGTAAGTCCTTACTGAACATCGACTTCAAAGTGAATATCCCAATCAATGATTACCTCTCGACTCAGGTGTTGCTAAACAGTAATTACTTGATTACCGGTTCCAGCAACGACAGCTTTGCTCAGTCAGAGTTTTTCTCAAATTGGTTCATCAGCAACCAATATGCTCGTCTTGGTGTTGGTTTAGGCGTTAGTGAATTGGAACCAATGGATGAGGACGTAAAAGGGGAGCGTGAGGTAATAGGGCAGTTTACTGGAGATGTGTTTTTTGACGAGGTGACCTTAATTGTCAACACGCAATCTAACCAAGCAACCTTGAGTAACATCACCAGTTCGCGTTTAGGGCTTAGCTATTATCAATCAGAGAATGTACGTTTCTCTTTGTATCGTGAAAAATACAATGATTTGGACACGGGCTGGCGATTTGAAAGTTATTACCAGCCGGAAAAGTATCAAGATATGGCAAGTGTTGGCGTGATTGTACGAACGGGAGAAAAGTATGATTACATTGGCGCTGTTATCCAATATTACTTTGATTATGCTGTGCCGCTTCAAGAGCGAGAACGACACTTCAATTAGTTTGATTGGAGCGAATTCTCCAGCTTATCGACACTCCAAATGGTCCATTTGGGCAAAACCACTTGTTGGCTGACCTGCATCTGTTCCAAGAGGCGAACCTCTACACGACGATTTAGTTGACGATGGTATGCGGTATCATTCTCAACAAGCGGCCGAGTTGCGCCGTAGCCTAGGGTCATAATGCTATATTCACTGATCGCATGCGTCTTTTCTAGATACTTCGCGACTTGTTCGGCGCGTTGCTGAGAAAGCCTCATGTTGTGTTGATACTGACCGCTGGCGTCGGTGTGTCCTGCTATTAATACAAAGCTCTCTGGCTGTTGAATGAGCCTTAATACAACTGGTTGTAATGAAGTTTTCTGTTGTTCTGAGATACGGTATTGATTGAGCTTGAAAGGGATGCGCCAAGGTGTCCCAGTGTCATCTTTTGGTGGCATTAAAATACGTGCAACAACACGGCGGTTCTGTTTTGTGTCAGCGGATTCGGTGTGAGTAATGACGGGCCGTTGTTGACCATATCCTATTCGGATAATGCGCTTAGGCGCTATATGAAAGCGAGTAATCAAATGTTCTGCTAGGGCGTCGGCGCGTTTCTTAGATAGGAGGAAATTATAGTAAGGTGACCCCTGACTGTCGGTGTGACCTTCTATGCAAATAAGGCTGTTAGGGTGTGTTTTAAGTGTCTCCGCAAGTTCGGCCAGTTGATTATGAAGGGACTCATCGAGTTGGTATTGATTGGTGTCAAACTGAGCTTGAAAGCGCACGTTGTGATACAGGGTGTTGATAAGAGCGCAGCCATTATTATCGATGGCGCTGCCTTGCGGCGTATTTGGACACAAGTCCCGTAAGTTAATCACACCGTCACGATCTGAGTCTTGCAGCTGAGCTTTAAATGAAGTGGGGTACAAGGAGGTGGCGTGAACCGAGGCACAGCCTAAGGACAAAATAATAAAACAGACGAGTATAGCAATCCTTGCTATCGACTGGTTCATGTTACTTACTCATGAACCACAAGAGAGAGACAGTGAATGAAAGCACTTTTCTTTATCCGCATATTGAATTCCTTATCCATTATTTTAAATGTTGCTGTATGCGATCCCAGTCTTCGTTACGAATTGGCATAATCGATAGACGGCTGCCTTTTTGAGTCAATGGCATCTCGTTTAATGCGGCATCTTCTTTAAGTTCCGCTAAAGAAATAAGACGCGGGAACTTTGTTACGAAGGCCACGTCGACCATAAACCATCTAGGTTGAGTCGGCGTCGACTTAGCATCAAAGTAGGCACTTTTTGGATCCCAACTAGTGTAGTCTGGGTAGGCTTCCTTGACCACTTCCGCAATGCCTACAATGCCTGCTGGTTTACAACTGGAGTGGTAAAAGAAAATTTGGTCACCAAGCTGCATCTTTTTCATGAAATTTCTAGCTTGGTAATTTCTCACCCCATCCCAAGGCGAGACTTGCATGGCAGCCAGATCGTCGATGGAAAAGGCATCTGGTTCAGACTTCATTAGCCAGTAATTCGGCATGGTTACCTCGTTTCGTTTGCACAATGAAACATTCTCTTTGTTCACGCTTACAAAGATTCTAACTACAATAAAAGTCTGACGCTATTAAATTAGCCAATACCATGATTAGCCTCAACCCTTTTGGCTAATGATAATGGATGGGAAAGATGAGCCATTTTGCCTGTAAAGAATTCTCTGCCTTAGAAAAAGATCTCAAGGATGACTTGCTTGAGTGCTATGTCGAGGCGCAGCAAGAAATTGAAGAAATCATTAATAGTATTGAAGGGGAGGGATTTTCCTTTGATAAATTGGACGAATTGTTTCGTTCTCTACACAGTATGAAGGGCAACTGCTCAGTGTGTTTTTTGGATCCACTGGTGGGTGTTTTACATAAATTAGAAGAAATCGTTGATGGTATGCGCGGCGGTTACATTCAATATCACCACTATTTAGGGGATCTTATCAATGTGGTGATAGAAAAAGTCTACTCTTTGCTGCAACAAATTTATCAATCTCATGTAGCCGAAAGTGAGCTGCGCGATATTTTACAGCAAGGTTTGGACGGCATTTATGCTGAAGAAGACGATGCTGAACGTCCTAAATTGGCGGCCCTGTTACTCAAGCAATGTTCCCATCAGGTGATCGAAGAAGAAGAGGAGGACTGTCGCGATGCATCCTCACTCATCATCAAGGTCGAATACACAGATCAGCAGCAAACAGACATTGATTTGTTTGCTGGTTTTAGCCACAAATTAAATCGATTATTAGGGTATTCAGCGGAGCGCAGCGAACGCATTCTCAAACTTTGCCAATTGATTAATGCTGAGTTAAGAGCACCAGTTGATCCTTGTCAGCTGAGTGCCGCGGCTTACATGCATAACATGGGCATGGCGTTGATTTTGAACTGCAAAGACGATGAGGTGGCGAAACAAGAAGCCACCATGAATCATCCGATGGTTGGGGCAAAGTTGTTATCGAAGCATGAAGGCTGGGAAGACGCTGTCGACATGGTGAAAGCGCACAAAGAACGATTTGATGGTACAGGTTACCCTGAAGGTTTGGTGGGGCCTCTAATTCCACAAGGTGCGTTCATCTTGTCCATGGCGGTTATGTTTATTGACAGTGTGTGGGGGAAGTCTGGCAGTGAATACAATAAAAGTGCCATGCGGGCCGTACAATCAGTGAACTTCGAAAGTGGTAAAGGTTTCCCGCAGCATCTGATTGAATCCTTCAATGCGGCGATTCGTAAAGCCCTAGTAGCGAAACGAAAATAAAGCGTGTCGCTACCCTGCATCCTCAGTGGATCCTTGCTATGATGGCGGTTTAACTTATTGTGTTTCTACCGCTAGGATTCGATTGTTAGCCGCTTATGAACTCCGCTTTGCTGCCCTTGGTTTTTCACTCTCACTACAGTATTCCGTTTCCTGTAGGCCATCGATTTCCCATGCACAAATTTCGTTTGTTGGCAGAGACCTTGCGCGAGCAGGGCATTCTTTCGGACGATAACCAATATACCCCTGAACCTTTATCTCTGTCGATATTGATGGCGGCTCATGATAAAGCGTATGTACAACGTTTTATACGTGGTGAGTTGACAGCAAAAGAAGAAAAGGACATAGGCTTACCTTGGTCTGAATGGTTAGTCGAACGGACTTTAAGAGCCGTTTCAGGCACCATATTGACCAGTCAATTAGCCTTGCAGCATGGTTTAGCATGTCACTTGGCTGGCGGGACTCATCATGCTCATCCGGACCGTGGCGCAGGCTTTTGCATCTTTAATGATCTGGCCGTCGCGGCGCTGAACCTGATTAATACAGGTTCAGCGAAAAAGGTACTTATACTCGATTGTGATGTGCACCAAGGAGATGGCACCATCGCTTTCTTTGCTGATCATACCAACATAGTGCCGGTCTCTTGGCATTGCGAAGAAAACTACCCCAACATTAAGCAAACCGCTGGCGTTAACATTGCCATTCCAAAAGGCGCTGACGATCAAACTTATTTAGACATACTTAAACGTACCTTGCCGGACATTTTGGCTCAGCATCAAGCCGACTTTGTGTTTTACGATGCGGGAGTAGACGTGCATCAAGAGGATCGCTTAGGGCATGTCAAACTCAGTGACCAAGGTGTATTAGCACGGGACAAATACGTGATTGAAACCTGCTTAGATTTAGACCTACCCACCGCTTGTGTGATTGGTGGCGGCTACGACCGGCAAGAAGACAAGGTGGCTTGGCGACACAGCTTATTGCACCAAGCGGCACATCAGATTTGGCAAACACACCCTAAGATCAACAGAGTAAATGAAAAGTTCGGGTCGTTTGACGTTTAGAGTGTTGCTTCATCGGTTTGGTGTGGTCTTGGTCTAAATTTGGCTTTTATGTTGACAGAAGTAAAACACACAGTAAGGACGAAACAATGCTGGTCAGTGAATTTTCTAAATTAACAGGCGTTTCATCTCATACTCTAAGATATTATGAAAAAATTGGTTTATTAAAAAATGTGCGTCGTAATGCCAGTGGTCATCGGGATTATGCCGAGAAAGACCTTGCCTGGATGGCCTTTATTCAGCGTTTAAAAGCCACGGGTATGTCATTGGAGAATATACAACGTTATTCAGAATACAGAGAGCAGGGAGATGTTTCTTTAGTGGAGAGAAGGTAGTTGTTGGAAACTCATAAAGATCAGCTTGAATCTTACATACAATCACAGCAGTCTCACTTAAAGGTATTACAGGACAAAATAAACCACTACCATCAACAAATTAACGATTGACTTCGAGTTTACTCTAAGTCGTAAGCTGATGTTCTTTACCTATATTAAGGAGCATCAAGATGCACAACTCTCGCTATGATATTGGTCGTGAACAGCTGGCAAAAATTGATGGTGACGCTGGTGAAAAGGTGATCGACAGCCTAAAAGACATTTGTCCAGACCTAGCTAAATACACGATTGAATACCCATTTGGCGATATTTATGCACGACCAGGGTTGGATCTGAAATCACGAGAGATCGCCACGGTTGCTGCATTGACAGCCTTAGGTAATTGTCAGCCTCAGCTCAAAGTGCATTTGAACGCCGCTTTAAACGTGGGCTGCAGCGAAACACAAATCAAAGAAATAATATTACAAATGTCCGTGTATGCAGGCTTTCCTGCGGCCTTAAATGGCATGTTTGCTTTTCGGGATGTGTTACAAGAACGCAGTAAAACCGATTGATCTAAAGGCGCGAACACAAGAGAAAATACCTGAAAACCAATCTATTACATCAAGTCGCTCGAATGACTATCATTCCATAGGAATGGCGGAATTTGATGTGCGCAATGTATCTAAAACCCGCCTTTGAGGTGGGTTTTTAATGTCTGTTCTGACTGCCTGTATTGGCCCTCATTTTTACGAATTGCTCACGAATTGATCATGTACTCATAACTAGTGTATTCTTTTTTATCTAATCACATGGCTTCTATCTTTTAGGAGCCTAGGCAACATTTAAACACTCGATGTATAAAAGGTAGAAAATTAATAAAGCAAAGATCACATTTTACAAAAAGGAAGCATCACATCATGGAAGTAAATAAAGCAAAAGTCGCCATTATCGGCGCGGGTGTCTCAGGCATTGCCGCTGCCAATGTTTGGCAAAAATGCGGCTATAACGTCACCTTATTTGAAGCCTCTGAACAGATAGGAGGTCAATGGAATCAAACCTATCCAGGTGTCAGTTTGCAGAATACTGCCCCGCAATATCAGTTTTCAGAGTTCCCCTGGCCATTCAAAACTGAACGACATCCGAGTGGGGAAGACGTCTTAAACTACCTCAAAAAAGCCATCGAATTCTTTAGCCTCAAGGTGAAATTTCATCATCGGTTAAGCCGTATGACCGCCGATGAAAACGGCTGGCAATTAACATTTGAACACGGAGAAACCGATCACTTTGCTTATGTGATTATCGCCACAGGACAATATCCAGGTGGTGATAAAAAACGTCAACCAGATTTTGAAAATATTGCCTTGTATCAAGGTGAGGTCATCACCAATATTGACTCAAAAGCGGTGTTTGAAAACAAACACGTTGCGGTTGTCGGATTTGGCAAAACGGCTTTGGATTTCGCTACTTGGAGTGCAGAACTAGCGAATAGTACAAAGCATATTTTTCGCACCCCAAGATGGACCATACCGGATTATTTGTTAGGCATTGATTACACTAAGCCTTTCTTTGCAAGGATTGGCAGTGGCATGATGCCCTCATGGGGCTACAGTACTGTCATGCAAAAATTACTGCATAATAAACTGCCCTTTCTCGTCAAGGGATTTTGGCGTTTTATCAATGGACTATTTTTATTTCAGCACCGCAAGGACGCGAAATTGGGTAGCATCGACAAAAACGTGTTGGATGTGGTGATGCCACCGAAGTCACAATTTATGGCTGACTTTCGAAGTGCCTCCGCCGTTGCGCCAAAGCGTTACTATGAATACATTGCTCACCAGAACATCACGCCGTATCGCGGAGAAGTGTCAGGCTTTTTTGAACACGGCATCGTATTATCGGATGGCCGTAAAATAGAAGCCGATTTGATTTGCCTTTGCTGTGGGAATGATGCTCCCGATTACCACTTCTTGCCAGAACAATATCGGCAATACTTAAAAGGAGAGGGCGGTCCTGCTCTCTATCGTCATCAAATTGACCCACGTATCCCTAACCTTGGATTTGCTGGCTACAATCATGGTTTCTTACACATTGCTTTGGCCGAAATGGGCGCTTTATGGCAAGTGGCGGCCTATGAACAATCCATTCAGTTGCCTACTGAAACCGAAATGCTGGCTTCAGCCGACAGAATCCGTCAATGGAAAAAAACGCACTCATCTTATGAGTCAACATTCAATATTGCCGTTAATACCCGATATCAGCAGCATCTAGACATCTTGATGCAAGACCTTGGTATTAGTAAATGGCGGAAACTGCCCAACCCGATTGCAGAAGTTTTTTCTCGCTACGATCCAACCGATTACAAAGGCGCCGTTGCTGAGTATTTGGCGAAACAGCCAACAACGGCATCATCGATTAACAGAACCACCGCTGTACCTGTGGATGCTTAGGGTACGCAAAGAAGTGATATTGCAAATGCCCTTGTATGCCGGCTTTTCTGCGGCTTTAAATGGCATGTTTGCCTTTCGGGATGTGCTACAAGAACGCAGTAAAATAGATTGACTTAAAGACGCGAACTAAAGCAATATAATCCTATGAAGACAAAACGATCACATCAAGTCGCTCGAATTATCATCATTCCATAGGAATGGTGGGATTTGATGTGCGCAAAATTGCAAAAACCCACCTTTGAGGTGGGTTTTTTTATGCTCATTTAACACTGCCTCAAAGTCACTTTCATAGAAAATTGAGGAGATGTTATGAACAAAGTCGCCGTATTTGGCAAACCCGGTAGCGGGAAATCTACCTTAAGCAAAGCCTTAGCCGAGAAAACGGGCTTGCCACTATATCAATTGGACAATTTAGTCTATCAGGCCAATGGCGATTTGGTGCCACGAGAAATCTATGATCAAGCGCACGCAGACATCGTCTCGTCTGAGGTTTGGATCATAGATGGCTTTGGGCCAATCGGTTCGTTTTACCAAAGATTGGCAGCGGCAGAGACCTTGATCTATGTGGATCTAGCGTATGCAACCAGCTACTGGTTGGTGACCAAACGCTTGCTCAAAGGATTGTTTGTTAAGCCAGAAGGTTGGCCTGAAGGCAGTTCTATCATCAAAGGCAGTTGGCAAAGTTATAAAACCTTAAGACTCTGTCCAATGTTTTGGAACCAAGATTTCCATGACAAACTACAGGCTTATTCAGCAGATAAGCAAGTGTATGTGATCAAAACCATGGCGGAACTGAAGCAGTTTGTGAAACATTACGATAAATTGAATTCTAGGATAAGCTTAAAATAACCCAAGCGATGAACTTAGCGACGACATAGAAATCGTCTGTCTGTTTCACTATCTAGTGGCATTGACCTTGAAAACAGGCGAAGTGATCACTGGCAAAGCTTTAGACACCAAACGTAATGCGACCAGAGAAGAGTGCATCGAGATAGAGCAAGATCACAAAGCCGTGTTGGTTGTCTTAGACTCAATCGCCAAACTCAACATCCTCGTCGACAACCCGAATTTTGACCAAGTGGTGTTTAAGAGAGTGGGGGGGCGAAGTTTGTGGTGCCTAAAATACTAAGCCCACACAGGTGGCGTGGGCTTAGTTGTTTTAACACTCTGCGGTATTAAGCAGTGGCAACAAAAGGCGCCTTGTGAACCCATTCATCACTTTGTACTTGGTCAAGCATAAACTTAGCAAGATCAGGCAGGGTGATTTTACCTCCTGGCATTTTTTGATCATCCGCAATAACTTGGCCTGTGGCTGGTTTTTTCAGAATTAAATTTGCACGAACGCTCACCCAATCTATGTCTTTTTCATTTAACAAGATTTGCAATTCGGCCTTTTTGGCGTCCTTCATGTGCTTTAAAAAAATGCCCACAATGCTACTTAAAAAGCGACGTTTAAAGCCAACATACTCATTTGGAAGAATCGTACCAGAACCGTTTATACTGATCAGTTTTTTAACGCCTGTAAGCTTCGTTGCGTCCACTAAAATCTTCGTAATATTAAGAAAGGCTTCATATTGATCAGACCCTTTCACACCACCAGCCGCATTCACAACAGCACAACATCCTGCTAATGTTTCGGCCACTTTTTCGGCGTCCTCTAAACTGCCTTGTATGATATTGACCTTGTCACTTGTGGTGGTTAACTTGGCAGGGTTTCTTACTAAGATGTTGACCTCATAGCCTTCATCCATTGCTTGTTGTAAAACGGCTCGCCCAACAAACCCAGTCGCACCTAAAATGGCAATTTTCATACTTTGCTCCAATTCGAATAATTCATTCTTTAATATCAAGCATCATAATAAACAATATACTTACCTTGAGTAAGTACTGATAAAAAGGTAAGTGTTGATAAAAAATCAAATAGAGAAAATTTTCTAACGAAAAAGAGGGTGCTAGCTTATGAGTGTCGGTGAGCAAAGAGAGCGGATTAGATGGTTTTGTTCGTGAGTGATTCATACCGAAGCATTCTTCTCGAACCCATAGTAGTGATTTTTCCCTTCATCCGTATATTCGTCAACCAAGCTTAATCCATGTTGACGAAGAATATCTATATACACCGGCCTACCAAGTGACTTAGATTTTCTTCCGGTCAAAGAATCATCCCATTCACAGGTTTGGTAGGGAGAGCTAAACAATAGCTTGCCTCTATCCTTAAGAGCACGAGCTATTTTCTGAAGAACCCTGTTTTGATCTTCCTCTGACAGCAGAAAAATGAACCCAACGGAAAGAATACCATCGTATTTTCTGTCGTAGAACGAAGATTTCTCAGCCGCTTCGCATGCTGCCGACGACACATTAGGAAATCTTTTTCGGTACTCCTGTATCAGGGTTCTGGAAGCATCGATACCATGAAGTTTGGCTCCCTTGTCGATCAGACATTGGGTGTATGGACCGCCAAAGCCGCAGCCAACATCTAAAACCGATTGCTCAGGTTGTAGAAAATGACTCCAATTTTCTACAGTTGCTGCACCGATATCAGCACTTCTCATGGACACAAACTCATTTGCGACGGCTTCCCAGCCATTAGAGAAATCTTTGTGATTGGTTGGAGTGGTCATAGTGCTCTCTGGAATTAAAGGGGGTCAGAGTCTGAGGGATCCCCACGAATTATCAATAAATAACAATAAGTTAGAGCCTATAAGGAACATTCATGGCTTTTGGTGATCAATAATTTCGCCAAAAACAACTAAACACCTAGAGCCATGAACGCGACGACTATTCTGAACAAAATCATCCCCATTGTCAGCCCAAATATGCATAAAACTCGACGACAAGCTTTGATTGCTTGCCTTCAAAGTCTTACACAAGGCAATCTCTGTACCGTGACTAACATTGGTCGTGGTATTCGATCCAATGCTTATGAGAAGCATCGCATAAAACGCTCAGATCGATTGCTATCAAACCCAAACCTGCAACGTGAATCACTCTCTATCTATGCTTACATGTGTCATCTTTTTACGACGAGCAAAAATCCTATCATTAGTGTCGATTGGTCTGACTTAGACGCAAGAAAACAACACTTCCTAATCAGAGCAACAATGGCATTTGACGGTCGTCCGTTAACCCTTTATGAAGAAGTTCATGACATAAAGACAAAAGAGAAACGATCTACACATAAGCGGTTTTTATCTACACTTAAAGCCTTATTACCTAAAAAATCTAAGCCGATCATTGTGACGGATGCGGGTTTTAAAACGCCATGGATTGATCTGGTGAAAGAAATGGAGTGGGATTATGTTGGGCGTGTTCGTCGGCCTCGTAAGTTCTACAATGACCAAGACCAATCATGGCAATGCATCTCAACCTTATTCCCTCAGGCGAGCAACCAACCCAAGACACTAACATTAGCGTTAAGACAATCAGACCCTCAACTAAGCAGGCTGGTTTTATACAAAGGAAAGCCAAAGGGCCGACACTCGTTAAATCGAGATGGCTCAACAAAGTTATCTAAAACATCTTTAACAGCGGCCAATGGGGCAAAAGAGCCATGGTTACTGGTCTCATCATTACCAAAAGGTCGTTCGTTTGCGAAAAAGTGTGTTCAGGTTTATCAAACCAGAATGCAGATTGAAGAAAGCTTTAGGGACATGAAAAGTACAAAATTCGGAATGGGATTTGAACACAATGGTACCTACAAGTTAAAGCGTATGAACCTTCTTGTTATGATGACAACATTGGTTGAAATGGTATTCGTTGTGCTAGGTAAAGTGGTAGAGCAAGCAGGTTTGTCACACCGGTTTCAGAGTAATAGTATCCGTCATAAACGAGTTTTATCCTTTTCATATTTAGGAAAGCGAGCCATATCAGTAAGCTTAAAAATCACCGCGAAACAATGGCGGGAAGGAGTCACGAAATGCGTAAAAACACTACGCGAAGCATCGAGTATTTTGACATGAAATTCGTGGGGATCCCTCAGACTCTGAAAATCCTCAAGTCAGCCTCCGAGCCTGTGTTCAGCTATGCTGAATGGTGCTCAAACCATCACAAACTGGAGGCTGTTATGTCACTTTACTGCGGTATTGATTTACATTCAAATAATCATGTTGTGGTTGTAATTGATGAAGAGGATAAGAAGGTTGTGGATAAGCGCATCGACAATAATTTAGACGCCACTATTGAATTACTTGCTCCTTTCAAAGAGCAAATAAAAGCCGTTGCCATTGAATCAACATTTAATTGGTATTGGCTCGTTGACGGCCTAATTGAAAAGGACTACCAAGTTGAGCTGGTTAACACGGCCGCCGTAAAACAATACGACGGATTAAAATACAGTGATGATCATCAAGATGCGTTTCATTTAGCCCATTTGATGCGATTAGGCATCTTGCCAACTGGCCATATTTACCCACCAGAATTCAGACAAGTACGTGATTTATTACGTCGTAGAAGACAATTAGTTAAACAGGCATCTAGTCATATGGTGAGCATTCAAAATCAAATATGGCGCTCATTAGGGTATCGAGTCAGTTGTGCAGATATACGTAAAGCTTCTTTTATACTGCCTTTTAAAATAGGCAGTTTTTTATATCACTCTGCTCATAGCAATCTCATGATGCTCAAAGCCTTAGATTTACAAATAGACCTTATAGAACAACAAACACTGAGTGCAGTGAAGCTCAAAGACGAATTCAAACTACTGACCAGTGTCACAGGTATTGGTCCTATTTTAGGGTTAACTATCATGCTGGAAACAGGCGATATCAATCGGTTTTCTGCGGCTGGTAATTATGCATCCTATTGTCGCTGTGTTAACAGTATTCGAGAAAGCAACGGCAAAAAGAAAGGCACAGGCAATCGTAAAGCGGGCAATAAATATTTATCATGGGCTTTTTCCGAAGCGGCACACTTTCTAGTTCGATTTGATAAAAAAGCAAAGCGTTTTTATGAACGGAAAAAGCAAAAACGCAATGGTATTGTGGCCATAAGAGCCATTGCACATAAACTCGCAAGAGCGGTATTTCATATGTTAAAAAATATGCAGACGTTCGATATTGATCGTGTGTTTAGCTAGTTTTCCGGTGTCATTCAGCCAGTAATGGGGGTTGGATAATAAGCCAGTGTTCCTCTGAATGGAGGGTGATATCGGATCTATTTTATTCGCCTGCATGTTAAGCCATTTCGGGTCTGGAAGGTGAAAACCTAGCCACCAACTCTGTGCGTTTATCGCATTGGATAACATGGGGAACTGACGTTTTTGTGGCGCACTAAAGTGCGTGGGAATTTGGCTTTAATTGGCCAAGGACTAGATCCAGATGGGTGACTGTTGCGGATAATTTATCCAGCACAACCAATAGAAAAACACATTCGCGAATGAAGTCCGGAGCACGCCATAAAGAACATAACGAATTATGTTTGCATAAAGCGATCCGAACTCTATCGCACCATTGACACCGGCTGACCCTAATTATTAATCTACAATTTTCATATGTCTAACGCTTCCAGCAGCGGCGCGTTTACACGTCCGACTGGCTGACCTTGTTAGGGCTTTCTTCCTTATACCTTTGAGCGAGTGAGACCAAGTCAAATGATGAATATCTCTCTTTTGTTTTGACTGGATATGTTGAGTACACATAATCAACAAACTCGTTGAAGTACATTGATTTAGTTTTTTCGATTACAGCATTTAGAATCTTTTTCTCACGCTTATTTAAATCAAGTTCTTCCGTATCGCCTTTATATGAGATTACATATTTTGACGTTCCATACATGGTATTTTGGTGTTCAACTTTAAAGCCAAGAGCACTATGAGCTGCATCAACCACGTCATCAACATAAGGGCCATAGTGGTTAAAAACCCATTCGATATCCGTTAGCTGTTTACCATCTAGCAACGCTGAAAACCAGTCAGCCAAATAAACCATTTTTGTTAATCTAGCTTTAGTTATTTCTGATTTATGAGGATATTCCGAACATAGGAAAGCTATAATTTGTTGTAACTTTTTCATTTTTAAGCCTCCATCATTTGAAGAATATCAACTTCAACAGACATACTCTTACCCTCTCGCTTAATATTAACTTCTTTATCAAACAACAGGCTGTCTCGAACAAACTTTGAAAGTTGACCTTGATGATCTCTACAATAGTCATCAATTTTCTGCTTTAGATCATTTTCAAGAAAATTTATTTCCGTTCCTTCAAAAACAATAACGCCAGTATGAACATCAGCGTCAATTATTGCTTTAGCATAGTACCTACAGCTCTTCATTGTTAAAGATTCAATTTTTTCTTGTTTATAGCCATATGTGTCAATAAGATAATTAATATAGTCTTCATTAGAGCTTGAGTGAGGGCACTCGTTTTCAATGTGACTTCCATGCTCCCAAGATTTGCTTATAACACCTTGATTCAAAGGAAATTTTTGCCTATGAACTTTTGAATAAGTTGGATTCTTAGAATACCTTTCTAAAAGATAAAATTCTTCATCATGTTCATAGTAAATTGTTACTCTAGAGTTGCTGTCAAGTTCTAGAAATTTTGACATACCTTTTAGCCAGGTTTGTACAAGTTCACCATGCAGTCCAATTATTCTCGACTTGCTCTCTTGCAATTCTTCCTGAGCTGAATTCAGTGCGTTTTTGGTATCGCTTAATTGTTCATTTGCTAGACCTAGTTCAAGCATATTTTTATTTTGCCGATCTTGGTCTTTGTACGTTCCCGTGGCTCCTAATAGGAATAGTACGCCACCAGAAATTAAGGCTGAATTAGGATTGACCAAAATTAACCAAAGACACTGCCAAAAGCCTGTAGTAGCTTGCCAATTAGTAGAAAAAACGTAATTTCCGGCAAATGCGCCACCAATTGTTAATAATACAGTCCCAATAGCGGCACATAAAATAAACAATCCCTTTCCAACCCCATCACCAAGGTTCTTGAAAAAGTCTGATTCTCCACTGAATCCGAATTTTTTGAACAACAACTCACTCCTTATAGGTGTCTATACATACAGTACCATAGCTCAAGAATTGAAACCATTCTGAAGAGCCCTAACGCCCGCATAAGAGGCAGTAATACGCGGACTAAAATCCGGGCGAAGCGACAGAGCCCACGTGTTACTGCCCCAGGGAGATTGCGACCGCCTTAATGTGATTGTTAGACTTTCTGAAGCCTTAAAACAGAGGACTGAGCTGATAACCGCAAGCCTTTAGTTCTTTGGCTATCTCAGTTTTCCAAGCCCCAAAATCATCTAGTCCTACATAAACAACGCCGCTAATATCATTGGGCGTTTCTATATTACCCTTCACCAGTGAACATACATTTTCTCGACCCAGTTTAGCCATAAGATAGCCATGTTCAAAAACAACATTTTGTCGCGCTCTATTCTTAGGCGGTATTTTATTTTCATGTACCCCGCGGCCATGGTCGCAAGCGGTATAGAGGACGATGGCAAAATCAGCTTCATTCGAATAATGCTCTATTTTTTCAATAATGGTCATACCTGCAGAAGCTTGTTCATGCAATATGATTGCTTGAAGACCTAACTGTTCAATGTAGCGACTAACTTCTTGCTTTGCCTCATTATCACGGCCATGAACAATAAATACTTTCCGTTTGTTTCTAGCTACTGGTTGAGGTTGTGAACTTGGGTGGAATTTTTTCTGAGTAGGTGTTTGAGGCGAAGCTCCAAACTCAAGTAAATCTAATACTGGCGTGAACTGTTCTGATATGTAAGTTCGTCTTTCCGCGTAAGTACTGAATTTAGGTTGAATGAATCCCCAAAATGTATCTAGATTACGGTGTTGCTTTAATAAAGAAGGTAGCAGTGGTAAGAGCTCACTATTACTTAGGAGCTCTCGTCGAAGAATCTCATATTCATTATTGTCAGCAGACAGCCCTGTAGCTCTAGATGTCAATAAATTAACGAGATAACTTACTTTGTCGAAATTGTTTTCTAGAAATTTAATACTCAATTCATTAGTCCTTTAACAAAGCATAGCAGTTAACTTGGAAGCCTAACATTTTTAATAATGCACATGCATATTTAGACAATTCAAAAACTTCTCCAATACCTTTATATCTATATGAAAAATAATGCTTTTATAAAGCTATTCACAAAATCCAAAACTGGAAAAACGAGCATGCGCGTTATTTCATTTTCCCACGGCCTGTTATTTCGCACGCAGATATTCTTACCTATTGATACTAAAACGCTTTTTCATTTCTTGCCAGTACAAAACGCGCATTTTCTTGACTATTGAATGGCGCAAAACGAGCAATATGTAGGCGAGATAAAAATAAACTGTATAGGGATTCAGATTTTTGGTGACTTTTTTCAAGGTATGTTTGATGGTGTTTCGTTGATCAGACCTACATTTTTTGCGGTTTACTCTTAATTTGTCTGAGGTTGCTTGATTAACCCCACCCTAACCCTCCCCTTGGAAAGGGGAGGGGATAAGAGATTTGGTTTGGCAGGATCAGACCTACATTTTTCGCGGTTTACTCTGAATTTGTCTGAGGTTGCTGGACTAACCCCATCCTAGCCTTCCCCTTGAAGAAGCTTATTTTTAGGTAATGGGAAGGAACACTAGATTTGGTTTGGCAGGATCAGACCTACATTTTTCGCGGTTTACTCTGAATTTGTCTGAGGTTGCTGGACTAACCCC
>NZ_JBHZSP010000001.1:264946-407989 GCF_043643765.1 Marinomonas posidonica
ACCCTAACCCTCCCCTTGAAAAGGGGAGGGGATAAGAGATTTGGTTTGGTTGTCGCTGGTTTTTGTCTGAGGTTGCTTGACTAACCCCATCCTAGCCTTCCCCTTGAAGACATAAGGGGAAGGGATTGAAAAAAAATTCGGGCAAAGCAAAACCCTACCCTAGCCTTCCCCTTGGAAAGGGGAGGGAATTAAAACGGCATTGGCGCGACAAACGCGACCCAGGCTCCCGTAAAAGGATGGCGAAATTCCAGTCGATAGGCATGCAGTAATAATCTGGCGTCCGAGCTGGTATACTCAGGGTCGTAGAATTCGTCGCCTATGATGCTGTGACCTAGGCTTTGCATGTGGACGCGCAGTTGGTGTGAGCGGCCGGTGTGAGGGGTTAAGCGAACTCGAGTGGTGTTGTCTTGGTAATCGAGGATGTGCCAAAAGGTGATGGAGTCTTTGCTCCATTCGTCGGTGCAGACAATTTGTCGAGGGCGGTTGGGCCAATCACAGCGCAATGGTTTGCGTACTTCGCCGCGTTGGCCTTGAAGACGACCGCGCAGCAGGGCGCGGTATTCTTTTTTCACTTCTCGCTCACGAAAGTGGGCGTACATGCGCTTTTGGCATTCGTGAGTTTTGGCGACCAGAATCAAGCCGGAAGTGGCTTCGTCCAGTCGGTGAATGGCAAAGGCTTCGCCAAAGTGTTGTTCGGCACGATACAGGATAGAGTCCTGTTTGTCTGGGCCACGACCGGGCACAGACAAACAGTTCGCTGGTTTGTTTATGACGGCAAACCAGTCATCTTCGTACAGTATCTCCAACAAAGCGTTGTTGTCGATCACTGAGCTTATTCCGGTTTCGTCGTTAAGATGATGCGAATCGCGTCGAGGCGAATCTGGTGTTCATCAATTCGTACTAGACCTTCTTGCATGTTGTGTTCTAAGGCTTCGATGTCTTCGTCACGAATCAAGCTGTTGTAGGCTTTGAGTTCGCGCAGACGGTCGATTTCGTTTTCACAGCGATGCTGATAAGCGGTTTTAGCAGTGTGCACAATCGGACGCGCTTGGTCTTGGGCATTCAGCTGGTGCGCTTGTAATACTTCGATCAAGTCTTTACGTAATGCCGCAACCCATTGTTCGGCGACACGGTTCGGTACGCCTTTCAATTTTTCGGCCCATTTGTCTGCGGTAAACTGCTGATGTAGGAATTTGCCGTTGGAATCTGACAATTGCCACATAGGCGTCATAGGTAATGACTGTGCCAGTTTAAGACGAGGGTGCGCGGTGGCTTCAATCACGAACATACTTTCGATCAACACGGTACCTTCTGGAAGAGCGGCGATCGGTAAGATTGCGGACGTCAGTTTGCCGGAATCGAAGCCTTGGACTTCGTCCATTAACATGGTGATCAGCGGGTGTTCCCAGGTGGCAAAGGCCACATTTTCTCGTTGGCTGGCTTGGCGGCGATCCAACATCAGCATTTTACCTTCTTCTTCAATGCCAGGTAGTGCTTCCAGCATCATGTCGGTAGAAGGGCGGATAAACCAAGCGGCGGTGTCGGTATCGTCATTTTGGCAATCTGCGTAAATGTTAAAAGCATGAGTCACTTGTTCAATGTAGTGATGCAAGCCTTTGTTGGCTTGATGATTGATCTGATCAATCAACTGACGTGCTTGCTCAGGACGACAAGAACTCATTTCTAACAAACGGTTACGGCCTTCGTCCATTTGCTTGAGCAAGGCTTCGTGATAAACGTGTGCTTCTTGCAATAAATCACTGTCGTCATCTTGTCCGTGTAAGTAAGCGTGCAAACTGTCGCGGAAGGCTTCTTCGACTTTGTCGCCGGAACCTGTGGTACGGCAAAACGCATTGAGAGCATGGTGATACCAGTTAAACAGGCGTTCTTGAACACTGTTTTTTAAATAGGGAACGTGAATTTGTACGTCGTTTAATTGGCCTAAACGGTCCAAACGACCAATACGCTGTTCCAATAAATCTGGGTGTTCTGGTAAATCGTACATGACCAGATGATGGCTGAACTGGAAGTTCCGACCTTCACTGCCAATTTCTGAACACACGAGGATTTGCGCGCCGTCTTCGTCTGCGAAGTAAGCCGCTGCACGGTCACGATGGATCAGTGGCATTTGTTCGTGGAAGTCAGCACTTTGGAAACCAGCAAAGGTCAGTTGGTCGTTTAACCATTGTGCCATGTCGGCGCTATGACAGATGACTAAGACTTTGTCCGCCTGGCACTCAAGGAATTCTTTTAGCCAAATCCAACGTGGATCTTTTTCCCAATGACCATCAGCCACGTCGTGCTCTGGTTGCACGTGGTGGGAGGCGGAAGCAAACAATTCATTGTTTTCCAATGGGTAGGAATGTAGGTAGCGATTTGGGAATCCACCCACCGCAGCACGGGTATTACGGAACATTTCACGGCCTGTTCCATGACGGTCAATCAACCAGCTGATGGCTTCTTGAGCGGCTTCAATGTGTTGTGCACCTTGGCTTTTCTCAAGTTGGGTAAACCAGTCTTTGTTTTGCACTTCGCTTAGGTAGTGGCTAAATGCGGCATGCCAATCTTTGGCCGCTAGGCCATGATTTTCTTGGCTATATGGCAATAAGATTGCGGCCAATTCTGCTGCTTGTTTGAATTCCTGCTGTTGTGCTTGGTAACGTTCAAAACTGTGGTAATGATCTGGGTCCAAGAGCTGTAAGCGCGAAAAGTGTTCGCGTTCACCGGTTTGTTCTGGGGTGGCGCTGAGCAGCAGCAAGGATTCTGAATTGGCGGCTAAACGTGACACCACCTGATAGCCAATGCTCGGTGTTTCAGGGTGCCAAGCAAGGTGATGCGCCTCATCGACAATGACCATGTCCCATTCGGCATCGAGCATGTGTTGCGCGGCTTTCGGGTGTTGGCTCGCCCAATCGATCGGAGCAATGACGAACGGTTGTTGTTCAAACGGGTTGTCATCGCCCTCCATGAAGTCTTCGTAGACAGACTCGTTGATCAAGGAGAATGGTTGGTGGAAGCGACGCAGCATTTCCACTAGCCATTGATGTTGTAAATTGGTTGGCGTCAAAATTAAGGCGCGCTTACACAAGCCATTTAATAGGCGTTGATGAAGGATTAAACCTGCTTCTAAGGTTTTCCCCATGCCCACTTCGTCGCACAACAACGCGCGTGCTTTTGAACGATTGGCAATGTCGTGAGCTAGGTAAATCTGGTGCGGTAACAGTTCGGCCTTTAGGCCCATTAAACCGCGTACCGGAGATGCCGCGTTCGCTGCTTGATGTTCTAAGGTGTGACGACGCAGGTCAAACCACATGCGACGCGCAGGGGACAAGGCGAGCAGTGAATCGATTTCGTTTTTATCGTTACGCGGGAATTGAATAATGGACTCTTCTAACCAGTCATCTTGATCACTAATACGGTATTCGATCAAGCCATCGATCTCTTCGACTTCTAACACGGTGAAGGTGTCATCTTGGAAGTGAAGTTGGTCACCAATCGTCAGTGTGCGTCGCACAAGACTGGTTTGATCGTGTGAGTATTGACGGTCTGTTTCTGCATCAGGGAAGTGCAGAGTAAAAGATTTGGCTTGTTTTTCGACTATCATGCCAACGCCGAGATCAGGCTCGTTGCGGCTACTCCATCTTTGTCCAGTTTGGTACATGGTTATACGTTGTCCGGTTCTATTAAAGTTAAGCTACCTTGGCAGAGGTCCGTCAGGGCGGCTTGTTGCTCTGGCCAAGTTCGTTCAATGACAGCAAGATCGAGAATGATGCTGTCACTGTATGTTTTATCAGTGACTTCGATGTCGCTTTGTTCTAACCAGTACTCGACCTTGCCTAGTAAAGGGTAGGCGATTTTTAGCTGAACAGGGCGACGTGGGTAGATATTTTCATATTCGGTTTGGGTCAATGCTTCTTGAACCGCTTGGCTGTAAGCTCTGGCCAATCCACCGGCACCCAATTTGATGCCCCCAAAATAGCGTGTCACCACTAGAGTAATTTCACCAAAATCAGAGTGTTGCAAGACGTTTAACATGGGCTTTCCAGCCGTGCCTTTTGGCTCACCATCGTCGCTTTGATCCCATAGGTGAACGTTATTCGGTGCACCGGCGACAAAAGCCCAACAGTTGTGATTGGCATCCGGAAACTCGTTACGAATCTCGGCAATAAATTGCTTCGCCGCATCGCGACCTCGGGTACGACACACAGTGGTAATAAATTGGCTGTTTTTGATTTCCAATTCAAAGCGTTGTCTGTGTGTTGGGCTGAGATAATAATCCATGTAAACTTGCTTGCTTGTTGTTTTCGCTATAAAAAACGGTATTAAGGTAAGACCAATCAATGAATGATAGTCTAGTCTCTTCGCCGTCTCCATGACATGGTGCAAATGTCTTTATTTTGATTAGTAGGTTTATTTTTTTATGACAGATTGGCTTTGGCAATCCGTTTGGGCTTTTTCAGGCTTTTTCACAGGCACCTTGTTGGCGTCTATTATTGCGGCGCTTATTGTACAGGCTATGCGCCGTCAGTGGCAGCAGTCACATGCAAAAATTCAGCAACAAAATGAAGAATTACAACGACTTTTAGGCCAATCCAAGGATCAACTGCATTATTTGGAAAAAGAGTCTATTACCTTAGAGCAACAATTTGCGGCAGCGCAGCAAGTATGGCAAGAAAAAGAGGCGTTCTATCGGGAGCAGAAAAAGCAGAATGAGGTGGAGTTTAAGCAGCTGGCGCAAGATATTATGAGTCAGCAAGGCATGAAATTAGCGAAAGAAAACGAGCGTCAGTTGGGCTCTTTGTTGACGCCACTTGGCACTCAGATTCAGAAATTTCAGGAACGAGTGGAAAAAAGCTATGAAGCCGAAGCTCGTGAGCGTTTTTCTCTCGCCAAAGAAATTAAAAACCTGCAACAACTCAACCAGAAAATCAGTGACGACGCGGTGAATCTGACCCATGCTTTGAAAGGTCAGAATAAATTACAAGGTGGTTGGGGGGAGGTCATCTTAGAGCGTATTTTGGAACGCTCTGGGTTGGAAAAAGGCCGAGAATATCAGGTTCAGGCGTCTTATCAGACGGAAGACGGTCGTCGTTTACAGCCGGATGTAGTGATTCATTTGCCTGATAATAAACAAATCGTAGTGGATTCGAAGATGGTGTTGGTCAGTTATCTGGCTTACATGGAAGCCGAGGTAGAGGAAGAGCGTCAACGGGCCTTGAAGCAGCATTTGGACGCGGTGCGCCGTCATATGAAAGAGCTGAGTGCCAAGTCGTATCAAGATTTGCTGGGTGTGTCATCGTTGGATTTTGTGCTCTTGTTCATCCCTATCGAAGCGGCATTTGGTTTGGCATTGCAGGCGGACAACGGTCTATTTAGTGAAGCGTTTGAACATAATATCATCATTGTGGGGCCGTCTAATTTACTGGCGACTTTGCGTACAGTACAAAACATTTGGCGTAATGAAAAACAAAGCCAAAATGCCATTGAGATTGCTCGTCAGGCCGGTGCTATGTATGACAAGTTCTCTGGCTTTGTACAGGATATGGATGACATTGGTAATAAACTGGATGCGGTGAATCGCAGTCATGATGCGGCATTGAAAAAATTAAGCACGGGTCGGGGCAATTTGTTAGCCCGAGCGGAAAAGTTGAAGGTGATGGGGGCGAAAACCACAAAAGTCTTGCCGGAAGCGCACCTCAATCAGGCCTTAGAAAGTTCCGGTGATGAGGCGCGCAACGAGGACTAGATTACGCCTTCTTAGACGAATAAATCCAATGCACGCTGGCGTGTTGAATGTAGCTGGTGTTGCTAAGGATAAATAAAATTTGCTGGCTGGCCGCGGCTTGTTGTTCCGAGGTGAGTTTGTCGGCCAGAGCGATGATTTCGATATCGAGCTGTTTGTTTAGGTAATGCAAACGGGTATTGTCGATATCCAAGTAAGCTTTTTGCTCTCTCAATAAGTAACCTAAGTCCGCGAGAATTTGTTGTCTTGAGGGCAACTTTAAATGAGGCGGTTTGCCCGTTGTTTCTTTACGAAAACTGTCGGTTTGGATGGTATCGTCCGTGTCCACATGCACCATGACATCGGCCACTTGTGGATGAGCTTGTTTGATGGTGTAAGCCACAAGATCACCAAGATAATGGCCTTCACTCACTGTAGCGTGGCTGGGCACGTGGATGTGCATATCGAGGTAAATCTTTCCTGCCATGGAACGAGCGCGCATATCGTGCGGTGCCATGACATTTTTTAAACCATTTGCTGTCTCTTTGATTTGTGCCATCAGCTTTGGATCAGGGGCGGTGTCGACCAATTCGGCGAGGTTTTCCCAGATCATGCCAATGGCCATTTTGCCGATTAATAAGGCGACAAAAATGGACGCCGCCATATCAGCCCAAGGTAAGCCTAAATATATTCCCACCAAGCCTGCTAATACCGCGACAGAGGAGAGCGCATCACTGCGACTGTGCCATGCATTGGCGACCAGCATTTTGCTCTGAATCTGCTCACCAGCGTGTTTGGTGTAATGGAAAATGGCTTCTTTCACAACAATGGTTAGCAGAATAGCGGCCAGGCCATACCAGGTGAATTGTGCATTATGGCTGTCGTTCGTAATGGCGTCTAAGGCAATGCCAACGGCGACCAACATGAGGACAAATCCAAGTAACACGGTAGTGAGTGTTTCAAATCTTAGGTGGCCGTAAGGGTGGTTTTCATCCGGTCCACGGCGCGCGTTGGCTGAGGTAACGTAAACAAAAACGTCGGTGACTAGATCGGAGAGAGAGTGAATGCCGTCTGCGAGTAGGGCTTGTGACTGGGAAAAGTGCCCAGCGATAATTTTGGCGAAGCCCAATAAGGCATCCCAAACCGCGCCAACCAGAGTCACTTTTTTGGCTATCTTTTGTTCTTGCAGGAGTTTTGACATTTATCCACTCTAGGGTTTGAAAAAATGGTTTTTAAGGCGGCAATAGGTTGTGTTGTTATTGTGCTATTTAAGGTGCGATACCAGCTTATCTGGCTTGGCGAACTTTCTCCCCAAGCTTATCCACGATATCTGTGGAAAAGCCTAGGGAGGCCAGAGATTACTTGATCTCGAACCATAAACAGAACGACTCGAAAAACTCGCGCATGGTCAGTGACATCAGGGAAAAGTTAGCGTCCATGTCAGACAAACCGCCACCTTGAGAATCGTTGAAGGCGGCTTCTTTCAAGGCATCGTCAAATTTGATCTTACGTAAGGTCAGATCATCATGCAGAACAAAGCTCATTTTGTCAGTCCAGCGTAACGCCAAATTTTTTACCGACATGCCTTGTTCAAGGTGACGAGTCACGTCTTCGGAAAGTGGCTCTAAGGCTTTAAAGCGGATGCTGGCTTTGTCTTCAGAGCTGTCTTGGATTTCACATTCTTCGCCAGTTTCAAGACTCGCCGGTACTTCGTTTTTGGTCAGCCAATCGGTCATTAGGCTGGCTGGTGACACTTGCGCTTGTAGCGGTGTCATTGGGAAGCTGCCTAAGGTGGTTTGTAGGTGCTTGAAAAGCAATTCTGTCATGCTGGCATTGGTACTGTTGAGCACCACGATCTTGGCTTTAAGATCGATATAAGCCCAAATGTCAGAGCGTTTGGAAAAGGCTTTTGGACGCAGGGTGAAGACGAGTTCGTCTTTCATGTCGGCTTTTTCTTTGCGGCCCACTTTACGACCTTCGATTAACTCGATTTCCGCCACTTTGGCTTCCAGTTCTTCACGAACCACGGCGGATGGCAAGACTTTTTCTTCTTTGCCTGCACGGAACAGTAAGCAGCGATCACTGGCTAGACTCCATTGCTCACTGTTACGAATCAGTGGTAACCAGCCGAAAGAGAATTCTTCCTGCGAACCGCATTCTTGTAACGGAAATTCTGGTATTTTTTTAATTAGCTCATTGGTATCCAGTGACTCCGTGTCACTTAATTGGAATATTTGGGCATTTTTAAACCACATAGTTAATCTCTCACAGCTTCTTTAAAGTGTTTTCGACACACAGATAAGTAACGATCATTGCCGCCAATTTCTACCTGAGCCCCTTCTTTCACAGGAATTCCTTGCTCATTAACCCGTATTACCATAGTGGCTTTACTGCCACAATGACACACGGTTTTTAATTCAATCAGTTTATCAGACCACGCTAATAAAGCTTGGCTGCCTGCGAATAACTCGCCTTGAAAATCAGTGCGAATACCGAAGGCTAAAACCGGAATGCCCATTTTATCGACCACTTCGGACAAAGCATAAACTTGTTGTTTGGTTAAAAACTGAGCCTCATCAATTAGAATACAACTTAGACGCTGTTTGGCGCTTTCGTTTTTAATCAGTTCAGTGATGTTTGTTTTATTATCAAACAAGCTAGCTTGAGCGGAAATCCCAATGCGTGAAGCGATCTTGCCGGTTTCAAATCGGTCGTCAATGGAGGCGGTTAATAATAAAACCTGCATGCCTCTTTCTTGATAATTATGGGCAGATTGAAGCAGTACGGTGGATTTTCCTGCATTCATCGCTGAATAATAAAAATAGAGTTTTGCCATATAACGCTGTGTCGTTGCCAATTGTATAAAATGGGCCGGACAGTATAGCAAAACTCTAATATGAATGGCGGGTTTTCTATGAGGTGTCTATTTTGGGCTTTGCAGAGGACGTTTTTTCAGCTGTTTGGCGCCGTTTTGAATTTGTTGGAGTAACCATTCAGAGCGTTTTAATCCGCTCATTTCACACAGTTGATCGAGTGTGTTGATGGCTTCTTGTTCGATGACCAGCTCTAAACGCTTTAAGCCCAGTTTCTTTTCTTTTTGACGTTGTGCGCGTTTATTCAGTTTTAGCTGGTCTTTTCGGTTTAATGTGCTGGTTCTTGGTCGGCCTGGGGTTTTGCCAAACAGGTCGATAGTATTACGGTCGGTGGACGCTTTAGCCATGTTGTTTTCGGTTATGTCGAGTGGTTCTTGAAAGGGCACTGACCAACATGCTTATGCTCAGTGCCCATTAAATTTAGTTTTGTGCTGTTTGCTTCTCGGCTTGTTTTTGTGCCATCTGGTTGGTGGCAATAAAGTCCAACAGAATCTCAGACGCTTCCTTTGCGTAAGTGTCTTCTTCACTGGCTTCAATGTCATCAACAGATGCCACTGGCTCTAGCCCTAATGCTTTAAGGCGGCTGTTCTCACGATCCAAGTCACGTTGCTCATTTTCTTCGCGCTGATGAATACGAGTATTTTCATTAAGCGAGATGGTTTTGTATTTTTCCACCTGTTGCTTGAAATGGTCAATTTGATCATTAAGGGCAATGAAGTTGGGATCTTTTGCCATTCTTGCTTCATGACGAGGGGTCAAAATCGGCAAGTAAGCAGGCATGTTCCAATATACTGGGTAGCGTGTTTCATGGATTTTGTCCCAGGGTAGTGGGTTGTCCAATGCGCTCTCACCAACAGATTCTTTATCGATTAAAGAAGGGAAGGCAATGTCTGGCATGACGCCCTTGTGTTGCGTACTTTCGCCTGACACACGATAAAACTTAGCTTGGGTGATTTTAAGCTGACCTTTGTCTAGTTCTTGCAGTACTTGAACTGTGCCTTTACCAAAGGTCTGGTCGCCCAGAATAAGCGCTCGACCATAGTCTTGTAATGCTCCGGCGACGATCTCGGAGGCGGAAGCACTCATACGGTTAACCAATACCGCCATCGGCCCACTGTAGGTGATGCTTGGGTCAGAATCACCCAATGGGGTGACACGACCGCTTTGGTCGCGAATCTGTACGGTTGGTCCAGACGGAATGAATAAACCCGCTAAGGCGTTGGCTTCTTGTAACGAGCCACCACCATTGTTGCGTAGGTCTAAAATCAGCGCAGAAATGTCTTCTTTTTGCAGTTCTTCAATCAGCTTTTTGGTGTCTCGGGTGGAGCTTTTGTAGTCTTTCTCGCCCGCTTGAATAGCGGCAAAATCCGAGTAGAAAGTGGGGAGCGAAATGACTCCGACCTTGTAGGTTTCACCGCCGCGTTCGACTTCGACGATTTCTTTTTTGGCAGACTGATCTTCCAGTTTGACTTTTTTGCGCACGATGTCGATGACTTTACTGGTTTGTGTGTCCCCTTTGCTTGGGGTGATTTCCAGTCGCACTGTGGTATCGCGTTCGCCACGAATCATATCCACAACATCGTCAAGACGCATGCCGACTACATCAATCATAGGGCCATCTTCTTGACCAACGGCAATGATTCTATCATTCGGCGCTAATTCGCTTTGTGTGGCGGCTGGGCCACCAGGTACTAGGCGTACTACCTTGGTGTAATCATCGTCCATCTGTAAGACAGCACCAATGCCTTCTAGTGACAAGCTCATGTTGATGTTGAAGGTTTCCGAAGCTCGTGGTGCGAAATAGCTCGTGTGTGGGTCTAATGCCGCGGTCACAGCATTGGCAAAAGTTTGGAATACATCAACTGCGTTGGTTTGATCCACTTGCTTTAGTTGGTTCTTATAACGACGTTCTAGGACTGAGACAATTTTGTCTTCGTCTTCGCCATTCATTTTCAGAATCAAAGCACGGTTTTTCAAACGCTTACGCCAGTAATCGTCCAGTTCAGCTTGTGAGTTGGCCCAATGCTGATTGTCTGGGTCGGCGTTTAAGCTTTCATCAATGGTGTAATCAAAAGATTTGACCATGTCTGGTAAGTTGGCTTGTAGGCTTTTTACGCGATCTTCGAAACGTTTTAGGTACAGGTTGTAAATGGTGTAGGCCACTTGGGTATCACCATTACGAAGGGCGTCATCGAATTCATAGCGATACTTTTCTAGGTTATCAATGTCACTTTGTAAAAAGAAACTCTTGGTTGGATCCATGGCATCGATATAATAGTCGAATGCTTTTGTTGAAATGGTGTCGTCGATCTGAGGTCGGTTGTAGTGAATGCCTTCTAGCATTTCTACTAACTCTTTAGAAACTTTATCGTACTCGTGAGGAGGTTGTAACTCCTGATAGGCGGATACGGGGGTGACGGCAAAAGAATAGCCTGTAAGTAGGCAAAGTAGTAAGCGTTTTAGGTTCATCCGGTGTCGTATCTCTCTGTCTATTTTGTACATCATTGGTAAAATCATATTAGACACAGGGCGTTAAGGCTAGCCTAAGTGTTAAAAAGTCACTTTTAAAGCATTTTGCTTATGGAAAAATATGGAATATTCACAATTTAATGATTCATTGTTGTCCTTTCTTCAAGCGTCACCCACGCCTTTCCATGCGACAGATAGCATGCGTGCGGCTTTGCTTGCAGAAGGTTATGTTGAGCTAATTGAAGAAGATAATTGGGTTATTGAAGACAGTGGGAAGTATTTTGTTACTCGTAATGAGTCTTCCTTGATTGCGTTTACGACGCCAGTGTTGGACGTGAGTCAAACAGGCTGGCGGATGATTGGGGCGCATACGGATAGCCCATGTTTGAAATTGAAACCGAATGCGCATGTGGATCGCTTTGGTTATCATCAGCTCGGTGTTGAAGTATACGGCGGCGTATTACTGCATACTTGGCTGGATCGTGATTTGTCGATTGCCGGTCGTGTTACGGTAAAAACAGCAGCGGGCGATATTGTCAGTCGTTTGGTGGATTTTAAAGAACCGATCGCCGTAGTGCCGAATTTAGCCATTCACCTAAATCGCAAAGTGAATGAAGGCTTTTCGGTCAACCCGCAAGAGGAAATCTTACCTATCTTGTGTGGTGCCGATAACGAGTTCGACCTTCATCAATTGTTGATTGCTCAGCTGGGACAGCAGCATCCTGATTTGTCGGTTGCACAGGTGTTGGATTTTGAATTAAGCCTTTATGATACTCAGCCAGCGGCGTTGGTTGGTTTGCACAAAGAGTATATTTGCTCCGCCAGGCTGGATAATTTGTTGAGCTGTTACGTGGGGTTACAAGCCTTGTTAAGTTCTAGCAATGAGCGTCCTAGTCTGCTGATCTGTACCGATCACGAAGAGATAGGCAGTTTGTCGGCGTGTGGTGCCAATGGGCCTTTCTTGGACGATGTGTTAAGGCGTTTGTCGCCCAATCCTGAGCAATTTGTACAAGCCATCCAGCGCTCTATGTTGGTGTCGGCGGATAATGCTCATGCCTTGCACCCTAACTATGCAAACCGACACGATAACAACCATGCGCCAGCGATTAACAAAGGCGCGGTGATTAAGGTCAATGCGAATCAACGTTATGCGACCAACAGTGAAACAGCGAGTATTTATCGTGATGTTGCAGCACAAGAAAATTTCGATGTGCAAACCTTTGTTGTTCGCAGCGATATGGGGTGCGGCAGCACAATCGGACCGATTACCTCAGGTGAAATCGGTGTACCAACCATTGATATCGGTTTGCCAACCTTTGGTATGCACTCGATTCGAGAATTGGCTGGTAGTCATGATGCATTTGGTCTGTATAAGGTGCTGGCGCGCTTTACCAAACGGGATAAGTTGATGACCCGCTAAGACAGAGCATCACTAAGTCAGCCTGCTGAAAACAGCTGGTGGGACGAGCCATTAGGTCGGTGTCAGACAAGAAGCATAAAAAAACCACCACATAGAATGCGGTGGTTTTTTTTGAGCCAAATACAGGGCTTTAGTTTTGAGCAACCAACCATTTATCAAGTTGTTTGATCTTATCTTCTGTTAAGTCACCTGTTGCTTCTAACAGACTAAGTTGTTTTAGAACAAAGTTGTAACGGTATTGCTCATAAGTGTTTTGAGCATCGTACAGGTTGGATTGTGCTGCCAAAAGTTCGACTAAATTACGTGTACCAACATCGTAACCTGCCTGAGTCGCTTCTAAGGCACTGTTACGAGAGCGGATTAACTGTTGCTGAGCGGCAATTTGTGCTACTGCTGTCTGTAAATCAAGGTATAAACTACGAATGTTTAGCTCGATAGACTGCAAGGTGCTGGCTTTTTGTTCGATCGCAGACTCCGCTTCTGCTGACGCTTGGCGAACCGAAGCGTTAATGGCTCCACCACTGTATAATGGAATGCTGATGCCAAGAGAGACTGCAGTTGTATTAGTTGCGCCGCTATCAAGCGTACTGACACTGTAGTCATTGTCAGTGCGAGACAAAGAACCTGTGATAGCCACTGTTGGCGTACGACCATTAGCTTTTTGAATGCTGATATTATTTTCCGCACTGTCCACTGCTAGGTCTAAGATTTTCAGTTCTTTGTTGTCTTTTTGTGCTTTTGCGATCAAGGTATCAACGGTCATGTCAGGGTCTAAACGAATAGGGTAGTCTGCAGACAAGGTCGGAATACTGTTAATGACACGCCCTGTTCTTTGGTACAAGGCTTTTTGTGCATAGGCCACACTTGAGCGTGCACTTAACTCTGTAACTCGTACTGAATCGTATTCGGCTTGAGCATCTTGCAGGTCTGTGATTGAGGCTAAGCCTACTTCGTATTGTTTCTTAGCACGATCCAATTGACTTGCCGTACTTTTCACTAAAGCTTCGGTGGTTTGTAACGTAGACTGAGCAATAAGCAGATTGAAATATTCGTTCAGTGTGGTTAACGCCAGATCTTCTTCAGAATTTTCGTAGCTAACGCCGGCACTGAATGAGCTTATTTCGACCGCATCAACAGCATAGCCAAGTGCTGGAGAGTAGATAGGGTAATTCAATTCTAATGCCAGTGAGTTTGAATTATTGTCGTATTCGGTCGAAGGACTGTCTACATTGGTATAACCTAAGCTACCACTGAAACTGATTTGCGGGTAAAGATTACCCTTGGTGACCGTGACGCCTTCTTTTTGTGCTTGGTAGGTGGCTGCGGCAGCACGTAAGCCTGGATCATTTTGTTTTGCCAGTTTATAGACTTCGTAAATACTTTCGGCTTGAACGGCTGTACTGCTCAAAACAGCAGCCGTGATTAAAGATGAGATAATATGCTTTTTCATAGATTTCTGTAGGCTCATAGTATGAAATTTAGTTATAATACTAGCGTAACTTCTGACCTTGTGGCAGTGCCATTTTCGCTATATCTATTATGACTACTGACCATATCATAACGAAATGCTTTGAATAGGCTTCTAATGTGGAAACTTATTGCAAGCCACTGACTTCCTTGTCTTTCATAAGGCATTATTTTTTCACTTCGATTGTATAAGTGATGACTTTTTCTTGTTGCGGTGCCAGTTTGCCTTCGATAAGTAAGCCATTTGCAGAGTTTTTAGTGATTTGATTGGCTTTGATAATATCAACAATACCATTGGTGTTCTGCTGCAAGGAAAACTTCGCCATTCTTGTGTCATGATTTTTCACTGTCAGTTGCCAAACTTGGCGACTAGGTAATTGCTTAGAAGAGGCGTTAAGTAAGGTTAGATGACCACTGATGGCTAGGCTTTTATTGGTTATCACCTCTTGAGTTTGACCTGCGCGCATCTGATTAAGACTGACTTGATTCGCTGGAATTAAGAGTGGACCTTGCTGCCAGAAAGTTTTGTAAAGCCCCGGCATGCTGTCTTTCTTTAGGGTAAAAGAGTGTTGATTGTAGAAGTTAAGGGTAATAGAACCATCTTGTCCGCTGTGGGTGAACTGGGTCGCTTTGTGACGTTGATCTTGTATTTTCAAGGTATCGCTGGGTAGAGCGTATAAAGTGCTGGAATAGGGAGACAATTCGACCTGGTTGGCTAAGGGGAATACCACTTCATTGTCTTGATAACGTACTTGTGGTGCTGCTGAATCGAGCATCATAGTGGCTCGTTCTGTTTTGAATTGTGGGCTAGGTTGCTGGTGAGAGTAATGCAGCAAGCTAGCATCTAACACCAATGCTTGGTTGGATTGATTGGTAATTAAGGCTTGTTGAGTCAAGGTTACCTTATTGTCACTAAAAATTAGGTTCAGTTGCGGTGTCCACGATAGTAGATTTGTCTGGTAACTGATGGGCAGCTTGTTTGCATTTTGTACTGGTGCTTTATGGGATTCGAGTGGAATCAAGTAGAAATCACTCATTGGTAGGGTGACAGGTCGATTATTGAGACTTAGAGTAAAACTTTGCTTAGCTTGATTGACCTGAGTGAGTAAGCCGGTGTAGTTGAGGTCTCTGTGTTTATGCTCTACACGAATTTTTCTGTCCACTTGGTTGATCCATTGTCGTTGAGACGCATCGCCAAGGTATTTAATGGGACTGAACTCTGTGGCCAATGGTAAGACACTGCCAGTGACTGGAGGTAAGGTCAGAGTGTTGTTGTCTTCGACAATTTGGCTGTTTTGTAGGCCAATGACGGCTTTAATTGGCTCAGCCAGCACAGGCTGACACAAAGCGCTTAGTATTAAACTTGTCATCATTTGAGTGTGTGATTTATGCATAACTCAGCATCCTTCTCTTGTTTTAACATCTTATGATCGTGCCGTCTGCTTACCCATGTTAACCTAATAGCAACGAAATATTGTTGGAAATATAGGTCATTTGTGTGGATAAAACATTACTGATTATTGACGGTATGAATTTGATTAGACGACTGTATGCGGCGCTGGAAGCCGAGCAAGATGCGGTTCGTCGGGTTGAGCGTACCCAGAGTATTGCGATTGATGCGTTAAGTAAGTTAGCGCATCAATTTGAGCCTGATTATGCCGTTGTGGTGTTTGATTCAAACGGTAAAACTTGGCGGCATGAGGTTTATCCTGAATACAAATTGGGCCGCGTTCCTATGGATGACGCTTTATTGGAAGCGTTAGACGATTTTGCCCGAGTGTTCCGTTTTAATCGTTTTCCCTGTCTGCGCATGGAGGGGTGGGAAGCGGACGATTTGATTGCCACCTTGGCGGTTAAAGCTTCCCAGCACAAGGTGACCTCTTATATTGTCTCAACCGATAAGGGATTTACTCAATTATTGGGTGATGAGTGCATACTTCAGTATGACTATTTTGCCAAGTTGGGTTACAACAAAGCTTGGGTACCTGGTAAATATGGTGTTCAGGCAGAGCAATTGATGGATTATTGGGCCTTAGTGGGGGATACCACCAATCGTATTCCAGGGGTAAAAGGCATTGGCCCTAAAACGGCATTGAGCATTATTGCGGATGCCCCGACCATTGAAGACATTTATGCCAATCTGTCGCATTTTCCTGAACGTATTCAAAAGCTCCTCGCTGGTGGCTATGAACAGTGCTTGTTGTCGCGCTCTTTAGTGTCGTTAAAGACGGATGTGTCATTGGGGTTTTCTTTATCGAAACTCAAGTACCAACCAAAAAGTGAAGTTTAACGAACCGCTTGCTTGAGTTCGGTCAGACGACTATTCACCACGTCAAACAACTGGTTGATGATCTGGCTAGCGTCTTGAAACAAACTGTCTGGATCCCTCTGACTTAGCGTATCTTGCTCCACACTGTGTTTTATTTCTCGAATGAATTGCTGCAAAACGTGATTGCTGTTTGTGGGCAGTAATTGGCTTAATTTAGCATGATGTTCTGTGATTTTTTCTAAGGTAAAAATAAGTTGTAGCTTTTTATCTGAACTCAGTTCCTGCTTACTGGCGACTTGTACGCTTAGGGCGCGAATTTGACCTAGGGCTTCGGCCAACTCGGGTAGCGTTTTAACCAATTGCTGTGAGGTCTGACGTACTGCTTTCTGGCGGCTGGTGGTGAGAGCAAACTCATCCGCAAGATCCCACAAAGCTTCTAGTTGGCGGTTGATTAAGCTTGTATGCAGCTGGAAACTCTGGCTGCTTTGAATATTGTCTTTTTGTAATAGCTTTAGCCATTGCTTATGGGCATATTGAAGGCTGAGTTGTGTTGGATAACCGTATTTTTTTTCGAAACTCAGTATCGCTTCGTATTGAGTTTGAATGTCATTTTCAACCTGAGTTAATTTGTCTTTAAAGTCTAGGTTACCATTTAAAAAACCACTGTGCATGCCCCTGTGTTGTTGGGTCAGTTTGATCAGTTCAATAAAGTAATGGACGCCTTGAATGCCTTCTACCGTCCGCTTTTTTGCATGGTTTTCACTGTAAAAGTGTCTGATAAGTGCCAGACCGACAATCGTAAAGCTGGTAATAAAGAGCAGGATGATTACATTCATTACAAAGTTTCCTTTTGATCTAAGCGGGATGAAAGCCACTCCAGATATTTGACCATGTCCTTCGCATCTTGACTGGCCTTACTGTGTTGTTCACTAACGTTGCTAATACTTTTCAGTCGATCTGACATCTTGTTGTTGGTTTGTTGAAACTCACTAATGCCTTGCATAGATTGCTTGACTTCTCGTTGAGTGGACTGGGCCGCGTCGTAAATGGCGGAAAGGGCTGAATGTGCTTCTCCTGATCCTTGTGAGGCAAGATCAGCGAAGTTGATTAATTTTAAGCTGGTTTGTTCAGAGGCGTGCACTTGAGTGGCAATGGAGTTCACCATTAAGCCAATATCTTGAGCCGCTAGTTCGGTGTTAGCCGCCAGTTCTCTTACTTCGTTTGCGACAACGGCAAAGCCACGACCAGCTTCACCAGCTCGAGCAGATTCAATGGCGGCATTAAGGGACAATAAGTTAATCTTCGAGGTGATTTGTTCTATGGTGGCAACGAAACCTTTGATTTTCTCTGTGGTTTGAATAAGTTCCTGCATTTGGGCTTGGTTTTCTGAGACGGTGGCTTGCATGCTGGTAATTTGTTGACCGAGATTCGCCAGCGCGACTTGTCCATTCTCTGAATGATGGTGTGTTTGGTGTGCCATGTCTAACGTCGTTTGTATACGAGCCAAGATCTCATCAATGGCGTTACTCATTGCCGCACTTTCTTTTACTAAGGTATCCAGCGCCTGATGCTCTTCGACTGCTCCTTGAGCGACCATGTTAGACGAATTTTGTAACTCATTTGCTGTGTATTGGGTTTCTTGCGAGCAACTGTTGAGTAGATGTTGTTTACGATTAAGGTGGCGCAGCAGGTTATTAATCTGACTGGCAAGGTGGTTGAATTCTTTATCATTGTGGGACAGTTCTAACGTGTAGTTAGAGTCGAGAGTCTGCAAATGCCGGTTGAGTTCTTTGATGCGTTGCTGAGTTAAGTGGTTGGCAGACATAGCAAAGTACATCAACAAACTGGTGCTGATTAACGTGATTGTCTGAGCTTGTGGTTGCAGAAAAGATAAATACAGGGCAGAGATAGCCAACGCGCCGAGTAGAAACATAATCGTAAGGCGAGCGTAATAGGGAAGAGCGGTGATGAGTATGGTTCCTGGTTTCAGTAGCATGTTGGTCCCTCATTGTCATGATAGAGTGTTTATCGAAGCAATAAACAGACCAGCAAGGCTGAATGTGAATTCATTTAGTGCGAAATAAGGCTTCTATATGAAACATAAAGAGGCGCTGTGGCGGTTTTTAGTGCGAGTTTATGCGCTAATTTATTATGATTGAGAGTGAACCAAGCTTACTTTGTGCTCTTTGAAGGAGGTAGAGCCTCTGTAAATGAGTGATGAGACGCAGCTAAATGCGCTTTATTTTTGTGCGCGACTGGATCATGAGGGGCGATATTGAGCACACAAAAACCAATGGACTGGTTTGTACCCTCTTCACATAGCGAAATATCTGCTCAAGAACGGAAAAGATGATCGCAGCCCCTTACTCATCCTAGTCGAGATGCTTATAATAGGCCCATCTTTGTAGAAAGCGGATAATTGAGAACATTATGTCTGAGGTAAGAACACGTATTGCCCCGTCACCAACGGGTGATCCTCATGTTGGTACGGCCTATATTGCATTATTTAATATGGCGTTTGCACGCAAAATGGGCGGTAAGTTTATTTTGCGTATTGAAGACACCGACCAGACTCGTAGTACGCCTGAATCAGAAAAAATGATTCTCGATGCTTTGCGTTGGTTGGGATTGGATTGGGCAGAAGGTCCAGACGTTGGTGGTGAATACGGTCCTTATCGTCAAAGTGAACGTGGTGACATTTATGGTCAATACGCCCGTGAGCTGGTCGAAAAAGGCCACGCATTTTATGCTTTTGAAACACCGGAAGAGCTGGATCAAATGCGTACTGAGCAAAAAGAACAAGGTCTGCCGCAAAAATACGATGGGCGAGCACTGACACTGTCTGATGAAGAAGTGCAGGCCAAATTGGATGCTGGTGTGCCATACGTTATTCGTATGAAGGTACCAGAAGACGGCGTGTGTGTTGTACAAGACATGTTGCGTGGCACCATTGAAATTGACTGGGCTCAAGTGGACATGCAGGTGCTACTGAAAGCTGATGGTATGCCAACATATCACCTAGCGAATGTTGTGGATGATCATCTAATGAAGATCACTCACGTGATTCGTGGTGAGGAATGGATCAACTCTGCGCCTAAGCACATTTTGCTGTATCAATACTTCGGTTGGAACATGCCAACATTATGTCACATGCCTTTGTTGCGTAATCCTGATAAATCTAAGCTGTCAAAACGTAAAAACCCGACCAGCATTTTGTATTACCAACGTATGGGTTACATGGCGGAAGCCGTGATCAACTACCTGGGGCGTATGGGGTGGTCGATGCCAGATGAGCGTGAAAAATTCTCATTGGATGATATGATTGAGCATTTTGATATTCAGCGCGTTTCACTTGGTGGCCCTGTATTTGATGTGGAAAAGCTAAGCTGGTTGAATGGCATGTGGATACGCGAAGATCTGACTCCAGAAAGCTTTGCGCAGAAGTATGTAGAATGGGCTTTGAACCCTGAATACTTGATGAAAATCTTACCCTTGGTCATACCGCGAGTAGAGACTTTCTCGGACGTGGCGGATGTGGCGGGTTTCTTCTTGAAAGGTTTACTGCCACTGACCAAAGAAGACTTTGCTAGCATCAAGATGGAAGAGGAAACCCTTCGCAAAGCCATGCAGTTTGCTTTATGGCGTTTAGAGGCATTAAACAAGTGGGAAAAAGACAACATCTTTAACGAAATGAAATCGTTGGCGCAAGCGATGGAAATCAAGCCGAAAGATTTCTTCGCCCCTTTGTTTGTGGCCATTTCAGGCAGCACGGCTTCCGTATCGGTATTTGATGCTATGGCCATTTTGGGGTCGGACATTTCCCGAGCTCGTATGCGCACCGCAGTAAATGCACTTGGTGGACCCTCTAAGAAAGAAACTAAGCGTTGGGAGAAAGAATACGCCGCTTTATAGGCAGAAGGCGATTCCATTAAAGGGGGGCGAGATTAATATCATCGTCTTATTACTCTTAGAACGCAGCAAAAAAACCGGCCATTGGCCGGTTTTTTTGTTTCTATAGAAAATGTGAGATCAGTATTATTTCGTAGTGAAAACGCTGGTTTTACTGTCTAGGCTAGAGACTTGGTTATGGATGTCTCTGGTATTGCCTTCAATGCTGTTGATGAAGCTATTGTCACGTTGAAGCTGTTGCGCAATCTTATCCATTTCTTCACTCATATGAATAGCGGTTTTAGCGACTTCTTGAATAGATCGTGCCATTTCAATAGAAGAGGAAGAGCTGGTTTGTGCGTTTTGCTCGATTTCACGAATAGCCAGTTCGGCTTTTTCACTGAAATCTTCGATAGCATGTAGATTCTCTTGACCATTTTTCATGGTTTCAATGGCATTTTGAGTAGAAGACTGAATAGTGCTAACAATGTCCGTGATTTTCGCTGTGGCATCGACTGTTTTCTCTGCCAATGAGCGTACTTCATCAGCAACAACTGAGAACCCACGACCAGCTTCACCCGCACGAGCGGCCTCAATGGCAGCGTTCAAAGCGAGTAGATTCGTTTGGTTGGCAAGGTCATTGATCATCGCAATCACATTATCAATGTCTTTTGATAATTGACCAAGTTCGTTTAGCTGTTCGCTGGTTTTGTTCACTACTTGGATCGTTGTTGATAGGTTCGAAATCGCTCCATTGATAGTTTCAGCCCCTAATTTAGCCGACTCATAAGTATTTTGAGACTGTGAGCTTAAATCCTCTGTGGTATGAGAAATGCTCGAAATTGTCGTTGAGATTTCTTCTGTCGCTGCCGCAAGGGAGTTGGTTTGTTCGCTCACAGAACGGTTACTTTGGGCAATGTTTGTTACGGATGTGTTCAGCTCAGTGACCATGCCACTGACGTCTCGGGTCGTTGTGACAACATCGCCGATAACTGCCCCTAAGCCTGTGGTCATTTCATTGACTGAGCTACATAATGAATCAAATTCATCGTTACGTTTGTTATTCACCGTTAAGCGTGCCGTTAAGTCGCCACTTTTAACCTTACCTAAATCTGAGATGATTTGACTTAGGGTTTTCTTCACGTTGCTGCCAATACTTGCCATCATTAAAGCCGCAATGATCGCGACAGCAATACTGACAATGATGACACTAATGCTGGCTTGTTGTGAGCTTGTTGAGGCTTGTTGGCGCGCTTCCGTAACAGCTTGTTGCATGTAATTGGCGGCCGCTAAACGAGTCTCATTGAAGTTCTTTTTCGCTGAGCCGAAAGCGTCTTGCATTTGACTAAGGACTTGATTTTCTTGGTCAAAATTTCCCACGGCCGTGAAGTATTGGTTGATTACTTCACCAAAGCGTTCTTCAAGGCCAAAATTCGTAACGCGTTTATAGAATTTTTCATATCGTTCCATAAACACTTGTTTATTTTCTGTATTTGGCTCGAAGATGTAGTTTTTTTCTGCTTCACGTACTGGTAGGAACTCTTGTTTCACCAAGCTTAAGAATGAAATTTCTTCAGTAACCTTTTCACCTAAACTGGAGATAGTACCTTTTAAACCAGAGGTACCATTAAAGCCTACTTTTTGTTTCTGAATGACAAGTTGTTTTAAGGCGGTATTGTATAGATCCAAAGAAGAAGCAATTTGAGTTAGGTTGTCTTTGGCGCCTTTATCTTGAAGCAATTCAAGGTCTTTGTTCAGAATGACGGTGAAGTCTTCGTAATTGGTATCAAGTGTTGTGATAAAAGCATCAAAGCTTGAATCATCAATACTGGAAAGTGACTCGTATTCTTCCATTAAAATAATGGTGAGTGAGGAGAGATCTTTATCGACTGTCGTAAGTCGGTCAAATTGTGACGAGGATGTCTCTTGTACATTTAATCCCTGCAATGCGACGGCGGTAACTACCACAAAGCCAAGAACTGCTGCTATCAAGAGAGAGAGTAACTTGGTGCGAAAACTTAGATTTGCCAACATATGATATCCTGCATTTATTATTATTCATCAAACAGATATTTATCCTTAAAATCTTACGGTCCTGTCTAAACCATTTCAATTAAAGTCATCTAAATAGCTGTCTAACTATATTATTGCTTCCTTTATCGTTTTTGCAATCTTATTAAGGGCTTTATAAGGAATTTATCTCTTAAATATCATGCGGGCTGAGCCAAATGTCTGCTTGGTTTTGTCCAATATAAGTAATAGTGCCAGAATATCGTGCAACACCCGACGAGCTGAATTCAAATTTATACACACGTTTAATCATCAAATTACCCTGATGCCAGCAAGGCCACCATTTTATGCCGGCAATGCTTTGGTCTAGCAGTTGTAAGTTATAGGACTCACAATGTTGTTTCGCGGACAGCGTTGCGTGTTCTCGAATGGCGATGTTACGCCACCATGCATAAACAATGCTGGCGAATACAAGAACGATGATGATGTCGGTTAGCTGAAGATTCATAATAGTGGGTTCTTTAAATAGGAATGTCCAACATGATAACGAAATTATGGAATTAAGATAACCATAAGCTGGAATGGGCTTATTGGAAAGAAAAGGGTTTTGTTTTTACTGAATAACGGATGGCGTTTATGTCGCCTAGGTTTAAGCTTAAATCGGAAGCCTATCCTGATTATGACGGCCTAGATAGAAATAAATACGTGGCTACCTCCAAGCAGGAGAGAAAGGAGAGGTAGCCACGTTCTTTACGCAACGAAGAGCAAGTCGTATAATAACCTCATTGCTACTAAGTAAAATTTGGGCATTCGGGGCAGCGAATGTGTGGGAATCCAAATTGAGTCGTTTACTTAATATCAATGGCCAGTCAGTTGGTTATTATGCGGCCTCCACAGCTCTTTCAGCGTAAAGCTGGATAACCCACTGCTCAATACGTTCGTCAGTGAGTTCAAATTGTTGGTCTTCGTCAATGGCGAGACCAATGAAACTTTCTTTATTTTCAACACAAGCTCGTGATGCTTCAAATTCGTAACCTTCGGTTGACCATTGGCCAATGAACGTGGCTTTGGTTGGTAATAGCTTTTCATACAACCACCCCATCGCATCAACAAAATAATCACCGTAACCAAATTGGTCACCTAAGCCGTATAAGGCAACCGTGGTGTTCTCAAGAGAGAGTTCAGCAAGCTGATCTTCTATGTCTTCCCAGTCAGATTGGATACCGCCAAAGTCCCATGTAGGGATGCCAAGTATTAAGGTGGCGTAGTCTTGTAACTGGCTGACTTCAATGTCTTTGATATTGAAGATATCAACCTGTTCACCCAATTCTTCCCATTGTTTTGCAATCTTGTTTCCGACTTCTTCTGTGTTATTGGTGTCGGTACCGTAAATTAGGGCTATTGATGCTTGAGCCATTTTGTAATCTATTCCTATTTCTTAATGAATTTGGCCGTAATGATGACTACTGACGCCAAAATGTTTAATAAAAGCGGCTTCAAACTGATCTTCAGAAAAGCCACTTTCTGCCACGATGTGAGATTTAGCCGTTGGATCTTGTCTTAATCTCGCCGCAGCGTATTTTATCTTGCTTTGAGTGCAATAGCTTTCAATTGATTGTCCAACAATCAAATAGAAACCAATCATCAATGCTTCAGTATTCAAACCCGTTAAGGTGGCCAGTTTTTGGACCGTAATCTTGTCGTGTTCTGGTGCTTCAATCAGATTCTGGGCATGAAACAATTTACTCTGGCAATCTTCACAGCGAGAGAGGTGGCTGAGCATTTGTAATTGCTCAATCAAAGTAAAAATAACCGAATAAATATGACCTGCTAGGCTAATGGCGTGGCCGTTATGAGTTAAAACAGGTTCAATAGTTTGTTTTGTTTTGCTGGTCATTGGCAGACTAATGGTTGTGCCGTTATCCGATAGGGCTGTTTGCATAGAAGAAAAATGCTGGATGATTTGATCTTCCGTTTCACCTAATATAGAAGCCAATAAACTTGGGCTAATGCAAATTTGCAGTAGACTTTGTTGCTGGTCTTTTGTCATCTCGAAATGACCACTAATTGGGCTTGCTTGGTAGCGTATTTGTACGGATTGAATGTCTTCAACTGAACGAATGGCTTGAGTGCCAAGAAACGAAAAATACAATCCAGTCTGAGCTTCTTCTTGCAAGGTAACGTCTTGTTGAGCCTGTATGTGGTGGTTCAATAAGGTTAAGTTCGGCAGTAAAGACAATAGATGCTTATGACCAGATAAGACATCAGCAACAGGTTCTTTTACCTGCCCTTGGTTGTCGTAAATATCTTGCATGTGAATTTGCATCTCATCGTGCCTCTAACCTGATAATGGTTATCATTAAAGAGGTTTTTTTGAATGAATGCAAGTGATTCTCATTAAATATTTTATATAAATTTTCGCGACCTGATATTTTTCCTCCATAACCAACTTAGAAAGCTTTATACAGAGGGCTATTTTAAATAGTCAGCTCTATTAAGGCCGTATTTTTGCATCTTTTGGTTCAAGGTTCGTCTTGGGAGTTGCAGTTGCTCTAGCACTTGTTGGATATTACCTTCTTGCTGATTTAGGCTGGCTTCGATCAAACTGCGCTCATATTCTTGTACTTTGACGCTTAAGGGTAATGGCGTTAGTGTGTCGATCTGTTCCTGTGCTTGGTAGCCCGCCAAAATTTTAGCAATACTGGTGTTGGCTTCTAGGGCGTAGCGGAGGGCGACGTTCCTTAACTCTCGAACGTTTCCAGGCCAGCCATAGAGCGTCAGAGTCTCCAGATCAATGGGGCTGAGAGGCCGAAATTCGCCACCTCTTTCTTCAATGGCTTCTCGACAAAAATGTTCGAATAATAAGGGAATATCTGAACCCCTATGTCTGAGTTCGGGTAAGTGTATTTGCGATACATTTAAGCGAAAGAATAAGTCTTGTCGAAAGTCTGCTGTGTTTTGTAAGTCTTGTTTTGCGGCCGCGACCACTCGAAGATTAATACTGATAGTCTGGTTACTGCCAATGCGTTCGACTTGGTTCTCTTGTAACACTCGCAACAGTTTAATCTGCATAGCAAGGGGCATGCTTTCAATTTCATCGAGAAATAGGGTGCCGCCACTGGCTAATTCTAATTTGCCAATGCGTTGCTTGTGGGCACTGGTGAAGGCACCCGCTTCATGGCCGAAGAGTTCACTTTCAAATAGGTCAGCTGGGATTGCCGCACAGTTAATGGCGACAAAAGGTTTTTCTCGACGTGGGCTGGTGTCGTGTAATGCCTTCGCGACCAGTTCTTTACCGCACCCTGTTTTACCATAGACAATCACATGGGCGTCAATGTTGGCAAAGGTTTGAATTTGATGTCGTACTCGCACGATCTGTTCATCTTGGCCAATGATGGACTCTTCTAAGCCGTGCAGATCACCGAGATATTGGCTTTGATTCGCCATCTGTAACTGTGTTTTTCGAGCTTGTTTGGCTTTTTCAACAGTCTGGATTAAGCGATTTGGGTCGAATGGTTTTTCTAGGAAATCAAACGCTCCGTCGCGCAGGGCATTGACGGCTGTATCAATATCACCGTGTCCAGTGATTAAAATAAAGGGTAATGATGGATCTTGTGCAAGACATTGGTTCATTAACGTCAGGCCATCCATTGGTGACATGCGAATGTCACTGACCACAATACAAGCTTGTTCGGGTTGAAATTGATCGAGTAAGGTTTGGGCTTGGTGAAACTCTCTGACGTCATAATCAGAAAGCCTTAGCCATTGCGCCGTAGTCGAACGTACTATCTCGTCGTCATCGAGTAACCATATTTCAATTGAAAAAGTGTCGTTTTGCATTTTATGCCTTTAATAAACGTAATCGGAAAACCAATTCTGCCGCATCATTATAACTTGCTTGCAATTTACCGTTCATGTCTTTGGCTAGGTTGGCGCTGATTGCCATACCCAAGCCCAAGCCTTTGCCAATGGGTTTGGTGGTGAAAAAGGGTTCGAATATATGTGCTAGTTTGTCTTTCTCAATACCAGGACCATTGTCTTTAAACTGCATTTCTATATAGCGATCATCGGAACTCAATGAAATGTCGATGGCAGGTGTGATGTTGGCCTCAGCACACGCTTGGATAGTGTTGCTGATTAAATTTGAGAAGATCTGTTCGAGCCGGCTCGGCTCGGCTAAGACTAAGTCATTTCCATGGCTGTGTAATTGATGGGTGAGGTGGTGCGCTTCTTCACCTAGGTGATGAAGTGCGCTTTGAAAGCATTGATTAATAGATGTCGGTGTCAGTTGTTCTGGACGGCGATAAGCAAAAACCTTTAATTCGCTGGTGAGTTTTTGCATTCTCACCACCAGTGATTCCAGGTCAGAGACAACCTTTAGTGCTTGTTCTGAGTCTTGTCGTTTTAGCAGTAATTCGGCGGTATAGGTGAGTGTACGAATGCCTGTTAAGGGTTGATTCAACTCATGGGCGATGGCGGTAGACATCTGACCGATGGCTGCCAATTTTTCGGTTCGAAGAAGTTCTTTTTGTGCGGCTTGAAGGGCTTGGGTTCGTTCCAATACTCTGTCTTCCAGTCTAGCATTGGCTTCAAGTAAACTGAGTTCGGCTTTTTTACGTTTGCTGATGTTCAGTAGAGTGACCAGATAACCTAACGAGTGATCCCATTGCAAAGGGGAGACGGATAGTAACGCAGGAAACGTATTGCCATCATGCTTTTGTAGAATCACCTCTTGTTCGAGGAGGTCCTCATTGTTATGAATGTCACCGCTGCTCAGTGCACTTAGAAAGCGTCGCGCCGTTTGGTTTTCAGAGCGCTCCGGTAAAAACGTCATCAGATTGTGTGAGATAAGAAGGTGGTGTGCGCCAAAGTAACGTTTGCCCATTGGGTTAACAAAGGAAATGTGACCTTGGTTAGTGAGCAGCAGCAAGCCGACATGAGTGTTTTCGATGAGCACCCGTTGTTGTAAGACGCTGTTGGCTATGAGATGTTGGTTTTCTAACTTGGAAGCAATCTTCAGTGATCTTTCTCGTCGATACAGCCAGAATACAAAGAGTAAAGTGAAAAAGCCTAAGCTCACCCAAGCCATGTTATGCGCTGTTTTTTGTATGTTGTTTAAGCTCGAAAGATAATGAATTTGCCATTTTAAATCGTCCAGTAACACATCTTGTAATAAGTAGTGCTGATCGTTTAAACGATAGGTTTTGGCATTAGTGTGATCAAGAAATTGAATGGCTTTGGGGCTATTAAGCCAGTCGCTGGTGATGACGCGGTTAAGTTTGTTGGCGACAAACACCAGATCGTTTTGGTCTGTCATGACCACAAGATCATCCAGTAGGTTCCAACGTTCAATCAAATCATTGACATTGATTTTGACAGCAATGGCTCCGGACAGTTTGCCTGTTTGGCTGTAAACTGGTGCCAGAGCTAAATGTGCAGATTGGAACGCCGTTGGACTATAACCAGAAATAAGCAGGTATTCTCCCTGATATTCTTTTAAGGTGTCACTTAGATCAGCAAGATTAAAATAGTCTTCCAGCTTGAAGTTAAGAGATTGTTCGCTGGACAGCAGTTCCTCCCCTTTAGCGGATAGGATAAACCAGTCTTGGGTTTTAGAGACATGTGTTAAGTCTTCAAGTTGTCGCTGCATTTGTTGTTTTACAGTCTGCTCATTTGGGTCTTGCATGAAAGCCAGTAAGGTAGGATTGTCTGCTAAAGCATATGGGAGGATCTGATAATTTTTGAGTTCATTGCGTAGTTCAATGACATAGTCCAGCAGTCTGTCTTGGCCCTCGTTATGCTTTTCGATAATGAGAACCTGATAGGCTAACTTGTTTACGATGAAAAACAGCAATACCATGCTAGCCAGTCCTAGGCTGACAAACAACAGTCTGTGTTTTTGAAATAATGCGATCAAGAAAAGGCTCTATTTGTTTTGGCGGTGATTTTTACCAGCACCTATCTTACTCAGGTTACCGTCAGTCGCGTTAGATAAGTGCCAAACTGCGTAACAAAGTAACGCCAATGCTGGTGGTAATCAAGGACGCCAGTGTAGTGATAACAATGATATTCGCAGCAAGAGTGGAGTTGCCGTTCATCGCTCGCACCATGATATAACTGGCAGACGCACTGGGTGCGGAAGACATTAGGAAAAGAACCCCAAGTTCCATGTCTCGATAACCCAGTAGATAGCCACCGAATGTCAGTATCACAGGAATAAATATGAGTTTTCCGATAGAGGAAAGTACAGCGCCAAATAAATCCTTACGCATTGAACTAAAGCTTAATGATGCACCTGCACAGAGTAGTGCTAGCGGTAATGTCATTTGCGCAAAGTAGTCGCCGGCTTTGTGTAAGGTGGTCGGAAGGTGAAGTCCAAAAATGGAAAATACAAAGGCGGTAACAATGGCGATGATCAAGGGGTTTTTCATAATGCCCTTGAAGATGCCTTTTAAATTGGTATTGCCGCCAAGGCCGCGAGTTAAACCAATGACCGACAATATGTTGAATAGAACAGTGACGCCGCCCAAATATACTGATGCTACGGCGAATACAGCATCGCCATAGGCATTGACGCAGTATGCTAAACCTATGATGCCCATGTTAGAACGAAACGCCCCTTGAACCAGTACGGCACGCTCTGCTTTGTCTTTGATCCAGATCGGCATGATCAGTTCTAAGGCAAGGTAGGTGACAACCACAGCCAGCATGGCATAAATAACCAGTGAAAAGTCCGTTTCACTGGTTAAGCTGGTTTTTGAAATGCTGATAAAAAGTAGGGCGGGTAAGGTGACGTTGAACACCAGTTTAGACGCAGTATCGATAAAATTGTCATTGATGATGCGAACTCGATAGAGAATGATCCCCAATGCCAAGATTAAGAATATTGGCATAGTAATGGAAAACGAGAATGCCAATACGTCTAAAAAGTTGTTCAACTTATGTCCCTTTTACTGGTTGTTTTGGTGAGGCTTAGTCGTTGTTTTCGAAACGATAACCCGCACCATACACAGAGTGAATGACATTAAGTTCAGGTGCCACGGCAGAGATTTTCTTACGCAATTTCTTAATGTGACTGTCGATAGTACGGTCACTCACCACGCGACTGTCGGCGTAGATGCTCTTCATAATGAGGTCACGGCCAAAAACGCGTCCAGGCTCTTTGATTAGTAACTGAAGCAATTGAAACTCGACTGTAGTTAGGTCGATCAGTTCGCCTTTGTAAGTCGCACGTAGGCGATCCACATCAAGATCAAATCCATCTGTGCGAGGCGATTCTTCTTGGTCAAGTTCAACGCGACGCAAGTTAGCTTTTACACGAGCAACGATTTCACGAGGGCTGAAAGGCTTACAAACGTAATCGTCAGCGCCCATTTCAAGGCCGATAAGACGGTCAATTTCTTCAGCTTTCGCTGTGACCATAATGATTGGAACACCACTGAATTGACGTACTTGTTTACAGATTTCAACACCGTCTAGGCCTGGTAGCATGAGGTCAAGCAAAATCAGGTCAACCTGATTGTTTTTAATGTAATTTACCGCCACGTCGCCACGGTCAAGATGATGATGTTCGTAACCTGCTTGTTCTAGGTAAGCTCCCATCAACTCCGCTAATTTTGGTTCATCTTCAATAATCAGAATTTTGCTCATAATGTTACTCGTTCCATATCAGTTTAAAGGGAGTTCTATTTTTATGCCTAAACCGCCAATTGGAGAATGGTAGGCGTTAATTTTACCTTGATGGCCATTTACAATGTTGGTGCAAATAGCAAGACCTAAACCGCGCCCGCCAGTGGCTCTATTACGTGAATTTTCGATGCGATAGAATTGTTCGAAGATCCGTTCTTTTTCTTCTTCGCTTACGCCTGGCGCACTGTCTTCAAATAGGATAACGGCTTTCTTGCTTTGTTTCGATAGACTTACCTTCAATTTTCCTGGGGCATTTGTGTATTTTAGTGCGTTATTGATTAAATTTGAGAAAAGTTGGTGCAAACGATCGGCATCGCCTGTCAATGTAATGGGGGTATTTTCTAAATCTTCAAATTCAATGTCTAGTCCAGCTTCATTGAATGGCAAGGTCATGGCTTGCACAGCTTGCTCAACGATGTCGTTCAGTTCTAGTTCTTCCATATCATAATTTAGACTGCCCATATCGTGCATAGACAGCTGGTTTAGATCATCAATTAAACGAGTTATGTGTATGGTTTCATGTTGCAACGATGCCAAACTTTCTGGAGTTACTTTAATGATGCCATCTTGCATCGCCTCGATTTCACCGCGTAAAATTGCGACTGGTGTTCTGAGTTCGTGAGCCGTATCGGCTACCCAGCGTTTGCGAGCTTCACGGGTATTTTCTAAGGTGCAAGCTAAGTGGTTAAAGTCGCAACTTAGGTCCGCTAATTCGTCGGTACCTTTTACTTCAATACGTGTATCAAATTGCCCAGCGGCGAGTTTTTTGGTTGCCATGCGCATAGAACACAAAGGACGACTCAACCATTGTGCTAAAGGCCATGTGAGCAAGGCGGCAATAGCCAGCATGAAAGCAGAAATTAACAAGAAAGCTTCGCCTTGTTGTTTAACAAAACGCAGAGTTTGATCTTGAACCAGCTCACGTATGGATCTCAATCCCACATAACCAACCACTCTGTCATCGACTTTTACCGCGTGCGTTTCTGCGCTGGCAAAAGGTGTGGAACCGATGATAGGACGTTTCTGTAGATCAAACAGTAAAAAACGTTGGCGATAATATTGTGATGGATAAATAAGGTCCAAATTGGGGGTGCTTGGCGGCGGCACAAGGTCGCGTAGGTTTTCCAATTTGGCTTTATGCCACTCTCTTTCCATACGACTTTCTTGTACCAAGAAATACCAATCATCATAGTAGATGTATAGGTTGGCTGTACGGTTGGCCATTTGCTCTAGGAAATCTCGGTCTCGTTCTGTTGCATAGGAAACAAAGCCTCGATCGAAACTCCACTGAAACACTTGCCACATGGAAACAATCAATAAAATGTTACTAAGAACAAAAACGGCAAAGAGCTTGTGTCGAATCTTTAAGCCTTTAAATGCAGTCATGGTTGAGCTTGAATTCCTATTTATTATCCAGCAAAGCGTCGCAGGAAATGGGTGAAGACGATATGAGAACGGGTCTTATATCAAGCTAATATTTTATAAATACGCTAATCGTATGTTTACTATACAGTTTCTTAGCAAAACTTGGCTACTTGTCAGACGTGTAAATAATGAGGATTTCCATTCTGCCACTAGCTTTAGTATTATGCGCAAAAATTATTCTAATAGAGTTACGATAATGCCCAAATTACCTGCTGTTCGAGCAGTCATTTCCCTTTCTTTGATCGTGTTAAATACCTTGTTTTGTTTCTTGCCGGTGATGTTTTTGGCAATCCTGAAGTGTCTTTTACCAATCGCGTCGATTCGAGCCCGTTTGAATTTATTATTAGATCACATTGCGACCTTTTGGATTGGGGTAAATAACGTCAATCAACGTTATTTAGGTCGATCTCACATTACGGTGTCAGGGCAGCAAACCTTGCTCGAAAAAGACTGGTATATGCTAATTGCTAACCATCAATCATGGGTGGATATCTTGGTCTTACAGCGTTTGTTTAATCGTCGTATTCCCTTTATTAAATTCTTTCTAAAGAAAGAATTGATCTGGGTGCCTTTTATCGGGTTGGCATGGTGGGCATTAGAGTTTCCTTTTATGAAGCGCTATAGCCCGGCATTGTTAAAGAAGCGTCCGGATTTAAAAGGCAAAGACATTGAAGTAACAAAAAAAGCGTGTGAAAAATTTCAGCATTTTCCAGTGTCCATCATGAATTTCCTAGAAGGAACACGTTTCACCGCCGAGAAACATCAGCAACAAAACAGTCCGTTTAAGCATTTGTTGTCACCTAAAGCGGGTGGTTTGTCGTTTGCATTAAATGCAATGGATGGCAAGTTGCACCAATTAATTGATGTGACCATTGTTTATCCCAACGGAGCTCCGAGCTTTTTTCAGTATCTGTCAGGTAAGGTTAAAGAGATTAAGGTGCACGTTCGTACCATGCCAATCGATTTGAACTTACTGGGTGACTACCAGAATGATGCTGACTATCGGCACCATTTTCAGCAATGGGTTAATGCATTGTGGTTGCAAAAAGATAAGCAATTTGACGACTTGCTAACGCCTAGCAAGTCGTAAGTGATTCTGACTCGATGACCGATTAACCTCCATAGAGTGAGTGTTTTATCCTGTTATTGGAGTTCCTTCTTCTGGTGGTACGAGTTAGAATCTTTCTTTTAAATGGGTAATCAATAGGAATAAGTAATGGGCAGAGCCTTTCAGAATCGCAAAGAGTCCATGGCAAAAACTTCTGACCAAAAAGCCAAGGTTTACAGTAAATACGGCCGTGAAATTTATGTTTGTGCCAAGTCCGGTGGTATTGATCCAAATGGCAACCTTGCGTTGCGTTCATTGATTGATCGCGCGAAAAAAGATCAGGTGCCAACCCACGTTATCGATAAAGCAATTGATAAGGCCAAAGGTGGCGGCGGAGAAGATTTTGATACGGCGCGATATGAAGGCTTTGGTCCGGGCAACACCATGGTCATTGTGGACTGTCTTTCAGATAACCCAAACCGTACTTTCGGTGACGTGCGCACTTGCTTTAACAAGGTGAAGTGTAAGATTGGTGGTCAGGGCAGTGTGAGCCACATGTTTGACCACAGCGCCATCTTTGTCTTCAACGGTGATGATGAAGAAGCCGTGCTGGAAGCTTTGATGATGGCTGACGTAGATGTGACCGACATCGAATTGGAAGATGGTAAAGTCACCGTATTTGCGCCAAACACAGAATACGCTAAAGCAAAGAGCGCTTTAACAGATGCGTTTGGCGAGATTGAATTTGACGTCGACGAAATTCAATTCGTGGCGCAAAACATGACGGAAATCTCAGGCGAAGAGGTTGAGCAGTTCGATCGTTTCCTAGATTTGTTGAATGACTTAGACGATGTTCAGCGTGTTTATCATAACGCAGAATATTAACTGATTAGGCACCTTGCTTCTTTAGTGAGGTGCCAGTTTTTCCTGTATTGGCTGGAGACACCAATGGATCATCATGAAAATAAGGTGCCATCCCCGTGCGTCAATGTTTGTTTTCTAAATGAAGACGATGTATGTGTTGGTTGTTATCGTACTGGTCATGAAATTAGTCAATGGGGGCGAATGGACGTCGCGTCTCAGCAAGCGGTGATGGAAAAGGTGCGCGAGCGAGAAGCGGCCAGCCAATTTGTCAGTCAATCCTAACCACACTTTCTTAATGATTATTCCTGTTTGTTTTTCAACTCAATCCATTGCGACATATATTGCGTGCTCTTTAGGCTGTGATGTCTGAGCATTAAGCCTAAGAAATGTTGCTGGCGAAGTGGGTTTTTGAGCTGTATTTGCCGCGTCAATCGATTGATTAATTTGCTTTCCCATTCACTGGCTTGATAGCGAGCTTGTAAGATCTGCAAACCATTTTTCTGCATCAGTTGCCAGCTTTGTTGGTCTTCATAGAGTGACACGGCGGCTTGAATAAACTCATCCATATCATCTGTAATGATGCCGTTCCAAGGCCATTCACCATGCATGGATTCAGCGCCAGTAGGAGTGGTAATGCTCGGGGTTCCGACTTCCATGGCTTCGACTAATTTACCTTTAATACCTGCACCAAAGCGCAACGGTGCTAAGCAGATCCGAGCGTTTGCCATCACTTTTTTGGCGTCTTCTGCCCACCCTTTGATATGAAATCCTTGTTTAGGGTTATGCAGTTGGGTGGCTTTAGGGGGAGGGTAAGCACCGTAAATATGCAGTTCAGCATGTGGTAGCCTTTGACGTATCTTCGGCCAAATTTCTGTTTTTAATTGCAGTACCGCATCCCAATTTGGCGCGTGGCGAAAATTGCCTATGCTGATGAAGTGTTGGCGTTGGTCAAATGCAACGAGTTCTTCGACTTCAGTTGGTGTGTCCAGCATAAATGGCAAATGCATTAGGTGCGTCTCAGGTACATGAAACTTGTCTTTTAATAGCTGGGTTTCAAACTCCGAAATCATCAGAGTTAAATCACAACGGTGTATGGCAGCGATTTCTCGTATGCCTTGTTCGCTGTATAGATCGGTTAGTTGGAATTCACGTTGTGCTTTCAGTGCATTGTGTCGGGCTTGTCTGAGTGAATGCAGATCTTCTGTGTTTAGCACGCGCAGTGACTCTGGGCTGAATTTTTCTACACGCCAGCCAAATTGTTCTTCCATCATGAATCGATCGAAGATGACAATGTCTGGTTTTTTGTCAGCTATGTAGTGGTCAAAAGTGTCACTGTTGAGTTCGATTTGGTCTTGTTGGATGTTGAGTAGGCTGAGGTCGGCCATGTGGTCACTGAGTTGTGCAGGGCTAGCAAAGGTAATGTGCCACGCTTGATTGTAGAAGCTCTGCAGTAATTGCATCATGCGACTGCCTGCGGCAGAGGAGTTGGGTTCTGGCCAAACATAGCCAATCACTAATACTTGCACTTGAATCTCTTCAATGTCGACGGAGGAAGTTTTTGATTCTGTATTTAAACGAGAATCAGGACATATTGTTTCGGCTATTGTATCATGGCGGTCACATTTGTGTTGCCTGTCTCATTTGAAGGGATTGTCAGGCAAGACGTAAGCAAAACATGATGTTGAGAAAATACTATGATCATTAAACCAAAAATTCGTGGATTTATTTGTACAACGACTCATCCAGTGGGCTGTGAGCAAAATGTAAGAGAGCAGATTGCGCTTACAAAGAAAAATGGCGCTATTGAAAATGGCCCCAAAAAAGTACTCGTGATTGGTTCTTCTAGTGGTTATGGTCTTTCTTCACGTATTGCTGCAGCGTTTGGATCAGGCGCCGCCACTATTGGTGTGTTCTTTGAAAAACCAGGAACAGAGAAAAAGCCAGGCACAGCCGGTTGGTACAATGCAGCAGCATTCGATAAAGCAGCGAAAGAAGAAGGCCTGTATGCGAAAAGCATCAATGGCGATGCATTCTCTAACGAAGCCCGTGACAAAGTGATTGAGTTGATCAAGGAAGACCTTGGTCAAATTGATATGGTGGTTTACTCATTGGCGTCGCCAGTTCGTAAATTACCTGAAACAGGCGAAGTGGTTCGTTCTGTATTGAAGCCGATTGGTCAGCCATACCGTTCTACTGCCATTGATACCAACAAAGATGTTATAATTGAAGCGGAAATTGAGCCGGCAACCGAAGAAGAGATCGCAGCAACCACTACCGTAATGGGTGGTGAAGATTGGGAGTTGTGGATGTCTTCGCTTCAGGAAGCGGGCGTATTAGCAGAAGGTGTTCGCACTGTTGCTTATTCTTACATTGGTTCTGATATCACTTGGCCTATCTACTGGCATGGTGCTCTAGGTAAAGCGAAAGAAGATTTGGATCGTGCTTCTGCTGCCATCAACACACAATTGTCTGCATTGAAAGGCGGGGCAAATGTGGCGGTTCTTAAGTCTGTGGTCACTCAAGCGTCTTCCGCAATCCCAGTTATGCCATTGTATCTAGCGATGGTGTTCAAAGTGATGCGTGAAAAAGGTCTTCATGAAGGTTGTATGGATCAGATCTATCGTATGTTTGCAGAGCGTTTGTTTAATAACCATAACCCTGCAGAGCTTACAGATGATGCCAATCGTCTGCGTTTGGATGATTGGGAATTGCGAGATGACGTGCAGCAAGCTTGTCGTGACCTTTGGCCACAAGTGAATGATGAGAACTTATTTGCGAAAACGGATTACCAACTTTACAAAGACGAATTCTTGAAGTTGTTTGGTTTTGGTATCGACGGTGTGGATTATGAAGCGGATGTGAATCCGGTAGCGGATTTTGAGGTGATTACCCTGTAATCGACTCAAGCTATTGAGAGGCGTTCCGATAAAAGGAGTTCAGAGGTCATCTGAACTCCTTTTTTATTTTGGGTATATCTCTTATAGTGTGGTTATTGGATTTGCTTGGTAAGACTATGAAGCCTGTTTGTTATGTGTTGTGTGTCTTTTCTTCGGCTGTGTTGGCGCAAACAGTTGAGCGCCAGCCTGTGGAAATTATTTACGGCAACCAAGTGATCCGGGCTGAACATCAAGTCGTTCTCAGTTCAAAAGAGGAAGTGTCGATTATTCCGGTAGATAAAACCTCGCAAGAGCGTAAGCCAAATGTCGTGGTGTCTTCTAATGCTTCCGAAGCATCCTACTTAGAAGAGAATGCCATCGCTCAGCGTGAGCAAGAAATTTACGATGAGGTGAATCAACGAACCAAAGACGCACCCTTTACGGTTTTATTTACAGGGAATGTGCCGGAAGAAATTGAGGAAAGAAGGTTGCGTATGATGCCTGAAATCGGTCTCTTAAATGAGCGTGGTGACACCGTGTCAGCCGAAGATGTTAAGCCTGAAGTGGGCGACTTCTCGCCAATTGGACAAGGTGTTTCACCTATTCCTTCTGGAAAGTCAGGTGAATCGTTGCAAACTAAGCAGAAGAAATTAGAGGCTCTGATTGGTGGCTGAGGTTTCTTGCCAAATGGCCTGATCCCCAGTTAGTTCATCTGGAAAGGCTTTGTTATGCACAATGATACGAGTGGTCTGACCGGACTCAATTTTCTGTTTTACAAAACGAACAAAATCCTCTTTTTTAATCTGCTCTATGACATCAATCCATTCTTCTTTGGTTTTAAAGTTAGGTTCGGATTTGGCGATTTGAGGCCACTCTTTTAGGGCATTTTCACTTAGATTTTTTGCTTCTCGTATGGCGTTTGCCAGCATGGCATTTTTTGCCGCTTGGAAGGCTTCGTCCGTTAGGTTTTTTAACTTGATTTCCTGTTCATCTAAAAAGCGCTCAATGGCTCTGATTAGGGTTAAATTATCTTTGTTTGGGGATTGCACCAGCAAACCTAAAATGGGGGTGTTGCGGATGCTTAAATTTTGCGTGCCGACAATGTAGCCCATTTGTTTTTCTGTTCTCAGTTCTTGGTAGAATGCACTCTTTAATAATGTATTTAATAAGGTGAAATAGCACTTTTGAGCGATGGTGGTTGGGGATTCGTCCTGACCTTGATGGCTGGTGTCAATGAGGGTGTATAAAATGACGCTGTCATCACTGCTGGAGGCAAATGCTGCGTGAAGTTTTTGCTGTGGCAAAATGCGCTTGGTTTCTATTTTGACTGGGGTGTGTTCAATTAGGCGGCCAATAAAGCGCTGGTATAAAGTGTCAGCGAGTTTTTGGGAGTTTGCTTTGGTAATGTTGCCAGTACTGTAGCCTACTATGTTAAAGCGCTCTCTGGCCTGTTTGATGAAGCTTTCGTAATCGCTAAAGGATAAGTCCTGTAATGCTTGCTCTAGGGCGTCTGTGGTGTAGCTGTTTTTGGTGATGAGGGTGTTGAACGCTGTGTTCGCAATACGAAACGCTTGGCGATTTTGTTGATTCTTAAAATCTTTTGCTAATTGTTGTTTGGCTTGTTCGAACTTTTCTCGATTGGGGCGATAAAGAAAGAGTTGGTCGACTAGCCAGGTTAAGTATTCACCTTGTTTGTCAGAATAGCCGTTAGTGCGCAGGGTGACGCCATTGACGTGTGGATAAAAGCTGTAGCCCAAACCCGCAACATAGGGTGAGTAGGTGGCTTCACTGATGCTGGCATTAAATAATCGTGTCCATAATCGATTAGCGAGCATGTGTTTGGCGGTATCGCCGGCATGATCAAAGCGGATGGCTAAAAAATTCATCGCTGTTGGTTTGTTAAAGCTCGGATCAGATTTATGCCAGAAGCGGAAGCCTAGTTCTTCAAATACCACCGTCGGTTTGTCTTCCACTTCCTCTATAAGTTCAAGACTATTGGGAATGAAGAGGTTTTTTTGCGGAAGACTAACGAAAGTGCTTTTTACCGCTAAGGTCATCATGTCTAAAAAGGTTTGGCTAAAATGATGATTACTATATTGGGTTTGATACCAGGGTTCTTCCTGCCAATTAGAGGGTTCGGCAGCCCAGTCTTCGGGGAAGGTTTGTTGGCTGGCGATTTGTACCAGTAGATTATTCGGTGTTAGTTGTTTTAAAAGTGCTTGAACGTCTTCTTGTGCGGCGGTGTTCTCAATTCTGTAACTGCCAAGTAAATCGGTCATGTTGACCTTTAACATGCGGGATGAAAGTGAGCGGGCCAAACGAATGGGTGTGACATAGCTTTGGTTGTTAAACATCAAACGGCTGAGTTTTAGGCCTTCATCCAAGTACATGGGATTCACGGGTGAGGATTTAAGTAGGCTGATGGTGGCGAAAAAGTGTTTCGCGACATCGTTTATGTGTTTCATGCCCTTATTGGTCAGGTTGATATTGACCGTGAAAAAGGCGTTGTGACCGTAATCATTGCTCGTCGAGGCTGAGATGCTGGTGATGAGATCCTCTGATTTTAAGGTTGAGTAGAGAGACTGCTTGTTTTCGTTGCCCAAAATGTATGACAGGTAGCGCGTAGGTTGGGTTTTGTAATTCTGCCCTTGTGCTGGGATTTGGTAGTAAAAACGAATGCTGTTGCGATCAGATAGTGAGTGCACAAACTGAAGTTTTGGTGATGCTAAGTCGCTTTTGATTAGGTTTGGATAAGTCTGATCTTGGTAAGGTTTGCTTGGGTGTTGTGGAATATCAGAAAAATAGCGTTGTGCTAGGTCTGCCAATTGCTCATGGCCTAGATTTGCGACCAACACTAAAGCCATGTTTTCAGCATAATAATGTTGCTGATATAAATTCATTACCTGTTCTCTCAAAGATTGATTGGGGCGGTCTTTGAGTGTTTTTAAATTGCCTACCGTAAAGCGACTATAGGGGTGCTCTGAGTTGATGAGCGTTTTGAGCGCTTGGTTGTTGCGACGACTGTCTGTTTTGATTTTAGCTTTGTACTCTGCGTCAACGGCATTTTTTTCCCTCTGAGTGAGCGATTCGCTAAACAATGGGGTAATGAAGAATTGTGAAAACCTGTCGAGAGCGCCTTCATAGGCAGACGGTTTTACGTCAAAAAAGTAGTTGGTGTTGTCTGTGCTAGTGTAGGCGTTGTGTGTCCCGGCGTGGTTGTGTATGAAAGATTGATAATTGCCAGATTCTGGGTATTTTTCGGTGCCAAGAAACAGCATGTGTTCCAATAGGTGAGCAAGTCCGAGTTGTTGGTTTGGATCTTGGAAGCTGCCGATTTTGACAGAAAGTGACGCGGCAAACTTTTCGGCTTGCGGGTCGCTGACGAGAGTGACTTTGAGTCCATTGGGTAAGGTAATGAAGTGGTATTGACTCTGGTCGGTGCGACTTTTATGTGGCATCTCTTCTATTTCACCAATTAAGTGGTGCTTGGTGGTTAGGTCTGTGCCTTGATTTGTTGCTGGTGTGTTTATCTTGGTTGAGGTGGTTTCTTGTACCTGTGTGTTGTTCTTCGGCGTATCTGTACTGGCGTGCGACGATGGCTTAGGTTGTGCAGGTGAAGTGTTGCCCTCGGCAAGGATAGGCTTCGCTGCTTGAGCGGCATCAGCTTGTATTTCAGACGGAATGGTTTCTTGTGCTGAAAATAGAGCACAACTAAAAGAAAGGCCAAACAGGCAGCAAAGGATGGTTACGGCTTTAATCATGAGTTCAGATTAACTGATGCCGCTGAATGGATGCAATGGGGGAGTGCGCCCCCATTGCTGAAATTACGAATTATTTATTGCGCATTGATGGATTGACCATTAATTGTCAGGCTGTCTTTACCCATTAAGTACAGATAAAGCGGCATGATGTCGTTGGCCGTTGCGAGGGTTTGAGGGTCTTCATCCGGGTAAGCCGAAGCACGCATGGCGGTTCTAGTGGCGCCAGGGTTAATGGCGTTGGCGCGGATGTTAGGGTTGCTGTCACTCAGTTCACTGGCAAACAGACCCATCATGGCTTCGGTCGCAAATTTTGAGACGGCATAAGCGCCCCATTTAGGTTTCGCGGTACGACCCACTCCAGAAGACGTAAAGATAATGGAAGCCGCTGATGATTGCTCTAGTAACGGAAAAAGGGCTTGTGTCAGCATGAGTTGGCTCATGACATTGACGCGCATGACCTGTTCAAACAGAGTTGGGTCGTAGTGTTTCAGTTCGGCTCTGTCTCCTAATAAGCTGGCGTTGTGTAAAATGCCATCAAGCTGGCCGAACTCACTTTTTAAGGTGTTGGCTAGTTCTAAGTATTCATGCTCGGAAGTGCCATCCAGATTGAGCGGTACGATGGCGGCTTGTGGATATCCTTGGCGTTCAATTTCGTCATAAACCGCTTCTAGTTTTTTGGTTGTGCGGCCCAATAGAATAACCGTAGCGCCATGTTTAGCGTAAGCGAGGGAGGCGGCTTTTCCTATGCCGTCTCCTGCGCCTGTGACTAAAATGATTTTGCCTGATAGTAGTTGGCTTGGGGCTTGATAATCGAACATATCTCCTCCTTATGCCTTGTGTTAGGCGGTGGGTTTTTGGGTGTGCATTAAATAGTTAACAGACACGTCTTTATCAGTGAGCTTGTAGACTTTGGTTAGTGGGTTGTAGGTCATGCCTGTCATGTGCTGAACTTCTAATCCTGCCTCGCGCGCGAAGCTGTTTAATTCAGCTGGCTGAATAAATTTGGCGTAGTCATGTGTCCCTTTTGGTAGCATATTTAGAATGTATTCAGCGCCAATGATGGCGAACAAATAGGCTTTCGGGTTGCGATTGATGGTCGAGAAGAATACGTGACCACCAGGTTTGACTAGTCTCATACAGGCGCGAATGACCGACGCTGGGTCTGGGACGTGTTCAAGCATTTCTAAGCAAGTTACAACGTCGTATTGCTCAGTTTCGCGATCGGCAATTTCTTCTGCTGTGATGCGTTCATAATCAATGTCTAAGTTTGATTCTTCACGATGAAGTTTGGCTACTGCAAGCGGTGCTTCGCCCATGTCGATGCCTTTTACTTGAGCACCATGTTTAGCCATGGCTTCAGACAGAATGCCGCCACCGCAGCCGATGTCGATGACTTTTTTTCCTTCTAACCCAGTGCGTTCATTAATGTAGTTGGTGCGCAGTGGGTTGATGTCGTGTAAAGGTTTGAATTCATTTTCTGTGTCCCACCAACGGCTGGCCAGTGCTTCAAATTTGGCAACTTCATCAAGATCGACGTTGGTTTGTTGAGTATTCGTTGTCATGGATATGCCTTATATACATTGGATGATTGATACGTCCGGTGGGTTGGACTCAGGTTGTTGTGGCGGTCAAGGGTGCGAAAAAAAGACCGCCTGTGGTCATTAAGATAAGTATAGCGTTAAGACTTTATAGAGACCAATAACAATTCTTATTTTGCACTTTTCATGGGCAAGATTTTGACCCCGGACAAAGAATTTTACGGAGCAAATTTGCAGTGAGATCATAATTACACGAATAGGCAACAAAACATCTTGCTGGAAGGGGTGTTATTTATTTCCTTGTGGTATAATGCGGCGCTTATAAAAAAGATATTAGGAAGCCCTTCGGGCTTACGAGGCATAAGGATCGATTGTATCTATGGGTGAATTAGCCAAAGAAATTATTCCCGTCAGTATCGAGAATGAACTTAAAGGGTCTTATCTCGATTACGCGATGAGTGTTATCGTGGGTCGCGCATTACCAGATGTACGAGATGGGTTGAAACCTGTTCACCGTCGCGTTCTATTTGCGATGAATGAACTTAAAAATGATTGGAATAAACCGTATAAAAAATCAGCGCGTATCGTTGGTGACGTAATCGGTAAATATCACCCGCATGGTGACTCTGCAGTTTACGATACGATAGTCCGTATGGCGCAACCATTTTCCATGCGCTACACCCTAGTCGATGGCCAAGGTAACTTTGGTTCGGTTGATGGTGATAGTGCCGCAGCGATGCGTTACACCGAGATCCGTATGGAGAAGATTTCTCATCATCTTCTCATGGACTTGGAAAAGGAAACGGTCGACTTTGTACCTAACTACGACGGTACAGAGTTCATGCCTGAAGTCTTGCCGGCTCGCGTGCCTGGACTTTTGGTCAATGGCTCAGCGGGTATTGCCGTTGGTATGGCCACTAATATCCCACCACACAATTTAGGTGAAGTGATCGATGGTTGCTTGGCTGTCATTGACAATAATGATATCTCAATTGATGAGTTGATCGAACATATCCCAGGACCTGATTTTCCAACAGGGGCCTTTATTAATGGCCGTGCTGGCATCATTGAAGCCTATAAAACAGGTCGTGGCCGTATTTATATGCGTGCTCGCCATCATTTTGAAGACATGGAGAAAGGCAATCGCCAAGCCATCGTCTTTACTGAAATTCCTTACCAGTTAAATAAAGCCAAAGTGATTGAGAAGATTGCAGAGCTGGTAAAAGAAAAGAAAATTGAAGGCATTAGCGAATTGCGCGATGAGTCTGACAAAGACGGTATGCGCATCGTGATTGAATTGCGCCGTGGTGAGAACCCAGACGTAGTCGTAAACAATATCTTTACTCAAACTCAATTGCAGTCTGTATTCGGGATGAATATGGTGGCCTTGGTTGATGGTCGTCCACAGCTGCTTAACTTGAAACAGATTTTAGAATGTTTCGTTAAGCATCGCCGTGAAGTAGTGACTCGTCGAACTATTTTTGAATTGCGTAAAGCGCGTGAACGTGGCCATATCTTAGAAGGTTTGGCGGTAGCGTTAGCGAATATCGATCGCGTGATCGAATTGATCCGAAACTCACCTACTTCCGCAGAAGCCAAAGAGAAGTTGGTTGCCGAGTCATGGCAACCAGGTAACGTCATGGCAATGCTTGAGCGAGCTGGTTCGGATGCGTGTCGTCCTGATGACTTGGCGCCAGAGTTTGGTTTTGTTGATGGTACTTACCATTTGTCACCTGAGCAGGCACAAGCCATTCTGGATTTGCGTTTGCACCGTTTGACTGGTCTAGAACATGAAAAATTAATGGACGAATACCGTGCATTAATTGATTTGATCGGTGAGTTGCTGGAAATTCTATCTAACCCAGATCGCTTGATGGAAGTGATTCGTGAAGAATTGGAAGACGTGCGTGAAATGTTCGGTGACGCTCGTCGTACTGAAATCCTCACGTCTCGCCAAGATCTGACCATTGCGGATTTGATTGATGAAGCGCCTATGGTGGTGACCATCTCGGATACGGGTTATGCCAAGTCACAACCGCTTGAGGAATATAAAGCTCAGCGTCGTGGTGGTCGTGGTAAGTCTGCATCGGCAATGAAAGAAGAAGATCACATTAATCACCTATTGGTAACCAGTAGTCATGACACTGTGATGCTGTTTACCAACTTCGGTAAAGTATACTGGTTGCGTGTGTTTGAAATTCCGGTGGCCAGTCGTTCTTCGAAAGGTCGTCCGATTGTGAATTTGTTGCCATTGGCCGAAGGCGAACATGTTTCTGCGCTATTGCCATTAACCGCACCTGAAAAATCCGATTCTGATGAAGAAGAGGAAGTACAAGAGGCAAGCAGCTATATCTTTATGGCAACGGCTAACGGTACGGTGAAGAAAACGGCGATGGAGCACTTTGCTCGTCCACGTTCTACTGGTCTGATTGCGCTGAATTTAGACGAAACAGACGCTTTAGTTGGTGTAGCGCAAACGACGGGTGAGAACGACATTATGTTGGTTTCGAGCTCAGGTAAAACCATTCGTTTCTCTGAGAGTGATGTGCGCCCAATGGGCCGTACGGCTGCTGGTGTTCGTGGTATCCGCCTAGGTGAAGATGCGAAAGTCGTGTCTCTTATCGTTCCGCAAGAAGGTACTGCTGTGCTGATGGCTTGTGAGAATGGTTACGGGAAACGTACTTTGGTTGAAGACTTCCCAGTGTATGGCCGTGGTGGGCAAGGGGTTATCGGTATCCAAGTCTCTGATCGTAATGGTCCAGTGGTTGGTGCGACTCAGGTAGAGGAAACCGATGAAATCATGTTGATCACGGATCAGGGGACGTTGGTTCGAACTCGTGTTAGTGAGGTGTCTTGTCAAGGGCGTAATACCCAAGGTGTGACATTGATTCGTTTAACCAATGACGAACACCTAGTGGGTGTCGTTCGTGTTGAAGAAGACGAAGAAACTGATGACGAGGATGATGAACTACAGGCACCTGAGGCCGATAATCAAGCCGCGGCGGCAGAAGAGCCCGACGCAGCAGAAGATTAAGTAGTAATAAAGCGGCGCACTTGATGCGTCGCTTTTGTTTAGATTGGATCCTGATTTTTAGAGGTAAACACGGGATGAGTCGAGTATACAATTTTTGTTCTGGTCCAGCGGCACTTCCAGAAGCGGTATTGAAGAAAGCCCAAGCTGAGTTGTTGGATTGGCATGGTGCTGGTGTTTCCGTTATGGAAATGAGTCACCGTAGTGCAGAGTTTATGTCAATCCTAGCGTCAGCTAAAGCGCGTCTAAAGCGCTTGCTAGAGATCGGCGATGGCTACGAAATATTGTTTGTGCAGGGCGGCGCGTCTACTCTGTTTGCTCAAATTCCAGCGAACTTGGCGAATGGATATGATTCGGCTTGTTATTTAGATACTGGTGCTTGGTCGACGAAAGCGATTAATGAAGCCAAGAAGTACACTAATGTTAAGGTCGTGGGCTCCTCTAAAGCAGATAATTACACGTATGTGCCGAAATGGTCTGATGTTGCATTGGATGAAAGCGCTGCGTATTTACACCTTTGCCCGAACGAAACCATTGGTGGTTTAGAATTTGCGGATTTGCCTGAAACGGATTTGCCGATTGTGGCAGATTTGTCGTCAACTATCTTGTCTCGCAAGATTGATGTCAATAAATACGGTGTTATTTACGCTGGCGCACAGAAAAACGTTGGTCCTGCAGGTATTGTGATTTGCATTATCCGCAAAGACTTGCTTGCTCGCAGTGATGATTCTTTGCCATCGATTTGGAATTTTGCCAATTTGGCGAAACATGACTCAATGGTTAATACGCCGCCGACTTTCGCTATTTATTTAGCTGACTTGGTATTTGAGTGGTTGGAAGAGCAGGGTGGTGTCGCAGCAATGGAAGCGGTTAACCAGGCGAAAGCGAAAGCCTTGTATGATTTCATTGATCAAAGCGCATTTTATGCGAACCCAATCGCGCCAGAAAATCGCTCACGTATGAATGTGCCGTTTACCTTGGCAGATGAATCGTTAGAAGCCACTTTTTTGGCAGAGTCTGAGGCCGCTGGCTTGCGTACTTTGGCTGGTCACCGTTCTGTTGGTGGTATGCGTGCCAGTATTTACAACGCTATGCCAATGGAAGGTGTTCAAGCCTTGATTGATTTCATGAAAGCCTTTGAAAAACGTTACGGGTAATTTATGTCTAATTCAAAAACTGCTGTGCCAGACACCTTGCCGCTATTGCGAGATCGCATTGATAGTATCGACTCACAAATTCAGTCCCTGATTAATGAGCGTGCCCGCTGTGCTGAAAAAGTGGCTGAAGTGAAGTTGGCTGAGCAGGGCGATGAAGCTGTTGTTTTCTACCGACCTGAGCGTGAAGCTCAGGTATTGCGACGTGTTATGGAGCGCAATGAAGGACCGCTTGGCAATGAGGAAATGGCGAAAATTTTCCGTCAGGTTATGTCTTCATGTTTGGCTTTAGAAAAACCCATGCGCATTGCCTTTTTAGGGCCTGAAGGTACTTTTACTCAGCAGGCTGCATTGAAGCATTTTGGTAAGTCCATTATCAGTGCGCCGATGGCGGCAATTGATGAAGTGTTTCGTGAAGTGGAATCCGGTGCGGCTAACTATGGTGTGGTGCCGGTTGAAAATTCTACTGAAGGTGTGGTGAACCACACTTTGGATACCTTCCGAGATTCGCAATTAAAAATTTGCGGTGAGGTGGAAGAGCGAATTCATCATCATTTGTTGTTGAGCCCTAATGTAAGTGCGGATGATGTGACACACATTTATTCTCATCAGCAATCTTTGGCTCAGTGTCGTGCTTGGTTGGATCGCTATTGGCCGCATGTGGAACGTGTGGCGGTTAGTTCTAACGCTGAAGCGGCACGTTTGGCTGCGGAGGCGGGGCGAAGTGGGCGAGCTATTGCGGCGATCGCCGGTGAAGTGGCATGTGAATTATACGATTTGGTGAAGGTGTCGGCTAACATTGAAGATCGCCCTGACAACACGACTCGCTTTTTGATTGTGGGCACGCAGGATGTGCCAGCAAGTGGTAAAGATAAAACGTCATTACTGATCAGTGCGAAGAATGAGCCGGGTGCTCTGTATCGTTTGTTGGAAGCGTTTGAGCGTCATGGTGTCGACATGACTCGCCTAGAAACGCGTCCATCTTTGATGAGTCGTTGGGGTTACATCTTTTACATTGACTTTGTTGGGCATTATCAAGATCCAGAATGTCAGGCTGTCATTGAGGAGCTGCGAGATCGTGCTTCTGAAGTAAAAGTGCTGGGCTCTTATCCTGTGGCGGTGCTGTAATTAGCGATGAGTGAATCTACATTGTCAGAAAATCGATTGAAGCACGACCAATTTTCCTTTGGAAAAGTCATGATTGTTGGCTTGGGCATGATTGGTGGTTCTTTTGCGAAAGCGCTAAAAGAAAGAGGCTTGGCAGAACTTTATGCCGTTGATCGCCGTGAAGGTGAGTTGGCCTTGGGGGTCTCAACTGGGGTCATTGATTATCCAGCCGAATTGAGTGAGCAATACATTGCTCAGATGGATGTCATTGTATTGGCTACGCCGGTGCGTGCCATGGCCTCTGTGTTGGCTGATATTAAACCGTACCTTGCTGAACATACTTTGTTGACCGATGTTGGTTCAACGAAAGGCAGTGTGGTGGAGGCTGCGGTGTCTGTATTTGGTCATATGCCGGCTAACTTTATTCCCGGTCACCCGATTGCTGGTGCGGAGAAAAGTGGTGTATTGGCCGCTAATTCTCAATTGTTTGAAAAGCACATGGCAATTGTAACGCCTGTTGCCGATAGTGACCCTGTGCTAGTGGATCGTTTGCATCGATTGTGGCGCGCGATTGGTGCAGACGTTGTGAGTATGGATGTTGAGCACCATGATCATGTGTTGGCATCGTCTAGTCACTTACCTCATTTGTTGGCCTATACCTTAGTTGATGCTCTAGCCAACAGTGATCGTAGTCAGGATGTCTTTAAGTTTGCGGCTGGTGGTTTTCGTGATTTTACCCGAATTGCTTCCAGTGATCCTGTGATGTGGCGCGATGTGTTTTTAGCCAACAAAGAGGCGACCTTAGCCACGCTTGACCAGTTTACGGCGCGTTTGGCGGATATGCGTGAGGCCATTGAACAGGGTGATGGCGCGAGTATGTTTGGTGTTTTTACTCGAGCAAAGTCTGCTCGAGATCATTTCTTAAGGTTGCTTGAACAGCGTACTATTGCGCCGCAAAAAGATACCAGTTCAGTTTCTGTGTCAGTTTTACCTGCGTCTGTTATAAAAGGTGAAATTTCTTTGCCTGGTGACAAATCCTTGTCACATATTGCGATTACTATGGCTGCGCTTTCAAAAGGTGTGAGTCAATTAACGAATGTTTGTCTCGATAACAGCGTTCGAGTCACGATTCAGGCATTACGTGATATGGGTGTGGTCATTGAGGCTCTGTCAGGCAGTTCATTGCGGGTGCATGGTGTTGGCTTACGAGGCCTGAGAGCGCCAATAGCGCCGATTAATTTGCATCAGTCTGAATTAAGTTTGTATGTGTTGTTACCTGTGTTGGCTGGGCAGTCTTTTCAGGTTTCTGTCACGGCAGACGATCCTCTTTTAAATCGCGTTCGAACGGATGTGTTTGATCTAATAAGGTCAATGGGGGCTGACTTAGCATTTGAGCGTGAAGACTGTTTGCCGGTTAAAATGACGCCTGCTGTGCCTAAAATTTTGTCTTTCAGTTTGGACGGGGCGTCGCAAAAATTAATTGTCAGTGCCTTCATGGCGTGTTTGTTTGCAGAACAAGATGCGAGTTTGACGCATACGCCGCAAGACGTCACTCAAATGGAAGTTTTATTACAACGCTTTGGTGTGCTTGTTACACGTTCTGAAACGGCAATATCGGTTGTATCGGGTGAGCTGATCTCAACGGATGTTGAGATAGTTGCGGATATGTACAGCTCTGCTTGGATGGTGTTATTGGCCAGTTTGTTGCCTGGTTCTGAGCTGGTGATAACGAATTTAGGCTTAGATGCCAGAGCGTTTGCATATTTTGCTTTGCTTAAGCAGATTGGGGCCGATATTGAGATGCCTGCTAAAGGTGTCTCCGGTTTATATGAAGGGCGAGTCGTGGTGCGCTTTGCTGAGTTGTCAGCGTTTCAGTTGTCAGCTGAGCAGACAAATCAGTTAAGGACCCTAATGCCGTTGCTTTGTGTGGCGGCGGCTTATGCTAAAGGTCAATCTCGAATGGATGGTATTGGGCAACTGCCTTATTACCATGAAGACAGAGTCTTAGCCCTGATCGATGCGTTTGGTTTGGTGCAAGTGAATGCTCAGATTGAAAGTGGTTGTTTGGGCATTGATGGCGGTGTTCCACACGGTGGGGAATTGGACTGCGCGGGTGATCAATATTTGGCGCTTGCTATGTTGGCGCTGGGAGTAAGAAGCAAAACGATTACTCAAATAGAAGATTGCCAAACATTATTAGAAGAATTTAGTGAGTTAGACGCGCAGGCTAAGCAATTAGGTTTACATTGCTCAGTGGCGCAATAGTTTTTAAGAGGAATAGTTATGATTAACCAAGGCCCAGTTATTACGATTGATGGTCCAAGTGGTGCAGGTAAAGGCACAGTAAGTCAATTGGTAGCAGAAAAGCTGGGATGGCATTTGTTAGACAGTGGTGCTTTGTATCGACTTTTAGCGTTGGCAGTGTCACACCACGGTATGTCTGAAAATGATGTGGAAACACTAAAGGTGTTGGCTGAGCATTTGGATATTCAGTTCCAGCAGTCGGCTGAAGGCAAGGTTGAAATTGTGCTTGAGGGTGAGGTGGTCACTCAGGCAATCCGTACGGAAGAAGTGGGCAACGCGGCATCAAAATTAGCGGCGATTCCAGAAGTGCGTCAGGGTTTATTGCTTCGTCAACGAGCGTTCGCACAAGCGCCAGGTTTGGTGGCGGATGGTCGTGATATGGGGACGGTTGTTTTTCCTTCTGCGCAAATTAAAATCTTTTTGACGGCGTCCGCTGAAGAGCGCGCACAAAGACGTCTTCTGCAATTGCAGCAAAAAGGTGAAACTGTTAATCTAGAGACATTAGTTAAAACGATTAAAGAGCGTGACGAGCGTGATGCAAATCGTGTGATCGCGCCACTTGTCCCTGCGGCCGGTGCGCTTGTAATCGATAGTACTGACTTAACCATAGAACAAGTTGTTGAAATCATCCTTGCTGAAACAGCCAAGGCGGGTTTTGTATAGCTTGTTCTTTTTCGCATGTGTTCTTTTTTGTGCGTTAAGTGTGCTAAAATAGTTTAAATGTTAACCAAGTCGATGTGGGGGCCAGTAAACCTGTATCGCAAATTTTATAAAAATTGACCCACATCTTGCTGGCAGTGTGGTTAAGACTTAGTTCAACTAGGTCGATTATATAGGAAATACAATGACTCAAAGCTTCGCAGAACTGTTTGAAGAAAGCCTACAAAGCGTTGAAATGGCGCCAGGCTCAATTGTTACTGGTATCATTGTTGATATCGACAATGAATGGGTAACTGTTCATGCAGGTCTTAAATCTGAAGGCGTAATTCCTCGTTCTCAGTTCCTAACGGAAAGTGGTGAGTTCAACTTAAACATCGGTGACGAAGTTAAAGTTGCACTTGACGCTGTTGAAGATGGTTTCGGTGAGACTAAATTGTCTCGTGAAAAAGCTAAGCGTGCAGAGACTTGGTCTGTGCTTGAAAAAGCTTACGAAGAAAATGCCATCGTTAACGGTGTGATTAACGGTAAGGTCAAAGGTGGCTTCACTGTTGATATCGCTAACATCCGTGCTTTCTTGCCTGGTTCTTTGGTAGATGTTCGCCCAATCCGCGACACGTCTCATTTGGAAGGTGTGGATCTAGAGTTCAAACTTATCAAGCTTGATCAAAAACGTAACAACGTTGTTGTTTCTCGTCGTGCCGTTATGGAAGCGACTAACAGCGCTGAACGTGAAACATTACTTGCTTCTCTTGAAGAAGGTCAAGAAGTTAAAGGTATCGTTAAGAACCTTACTGACTACGGTGCATTCGTTGATCTTGGTGGTGTTGATGGTCTTCTACACATCACTGACATGGCTTGGAAGCGCATTAAGCACCCAAGCGAAATCATTGCTGTTGGCGATGAGATCGATGTTAAAGTTCTTAAGTTCGACCGTGAGCGTAACCGTGTATCACTAGGTCTTAAGCAGTTGGGTGAAGATCCATGGGTAGCAATCAAAGCCCGTTACCCAGAAAACACTAAAGTAACGGCTAAAGTTACTAACTTGACTGACTACGGTTGTTTCGCCGAGTTGGAAGAGGGTGTTGAAGGTCTTGTTCACGTTTCTGAAATGGACTGGACTAACAAGAACATCCACCCATCTAAAGTTGTCCAAATTGGCGACGAAGTTGAGGTTATGGTTCTTGATATCGACGAAGAACGTCGTCGTATCTCTTTGGGTATCAAGCAGTGCACAATGAACCCATGGGAAGAATTTGCTACTTCTTTCAACAAAGGCGACAAGATCTCTGGTGCCATCAAGTCTATCACTGACTTCGGTGTGTTCATCGGTCTTGACGGCGGCATTGACGGTCTAGTTCACCTTTCTGACCTATCTTGGGATGAAGCTGGTGAAGAAGCAGTTCGTCAATACAAGAAAGGCGATATGCTAGAAACAGTTGTATTGTCTATCGATGCTGAGCGCGAGCGTATCTCTCTAGGTGTTAAACAACTAGAAGAAGATCCTTTCCTAGCTTACGTTGCTGAAAACGACAAAGGCACTATCGTAAACGGTACTGTTTCTGAAGTTGATGCTAAAGGTGCTGTTGTGACACTTTCTGAAGGTGTTGAAGCGACTCTTAAAGTATCTGAAATCAGCCGTGAACGTGTTGAAGATGCAACAACTGCTCTTAAAGAAGGTGACTCTGTAGAAGCGGCGATCATCAATGTTGATCGTAAAGCTCGTACTATCACGCTTTCTATCAAGCAGAAAGATGCTACTGAAGAAAAAGCGGCGATGAAGTCTCACTCTGAGAAGCAACAAGTTGAAGCAAATGGTCCAACCACTATCGGTGATTTGATCAAAGCACAATTGGAAGGCCAAGAGTAATTTTTACTCTTTCGTCTTGATGAAAAAGCGAGCCTCTGGCTCGCTTTTTTTATGCGTATTTTTTGATGGATAATCTTGACAATAAAACTATACACAGAACATGTGGATAACCATGGGTATAGCTAACCTAAGGTCAGTTTAGTGAGTCTAAAAGTGCTTTTATGTCCTCTTCATCCCAATCCTCTTTTTCAATTAAGCTTTTTAACGTATTGTTTTTCTTAGTTTTACTTAAGTTTTCTTGGAATTTTGCATAATGGAAATCTTTGATTAGCTTTTCATCTTCTTTTGATCGATAAATGTTCGCTGTAGGCTCGTCAGGGATTGGATCTTGACGGACATTCTTCGCGTTATTTGGGTCAAGTTGGTTGATTTTCTTATAAGTATTTAAAAATTGTTTTTTGATCATACTTAACCTCACTTTACTTGTTCAATTTCGATGATTTCGAAATATTGATCCTTTGCTTGCCATCTAATGTTTAAATCCCACAGGCTGATGCCGTGTTCTCGATCGATTTGATTGGCTAAATAAGAGGGTCTTGGGTCTTGTTCTATGATTTGTGTAATTAAAGTATATAGGTCTTTTTCTAAGTTGGCTGAAAAAGTGGCACATTGCTGTTGTGCTTTTACTGTAAATACGACGGGTTTAGGTTGGCTTCTTTCTGTCGTTGGCGTAAATGAACTGGTCGCTTGAGGAAGGCAATCTGAATAGGGTAAGTAGGGTTTTATGTCTAGGATGGGGGTACCATCCAGTAGATCAGCACCATGAAGATCAATCAAAATGCGTTTATCTTGTTGGTGGATTTTGCCTATTTTGACTACCGATAATCCAATAGGGTTTGGGCGATGGGTTGACCTTGTGGCAAAGACGCCCATTTTGCTTTTTCCGCCTAATCTGGGTGGGCGAACTTTGGCTTTCCAGCCTTCGCTGATGCAGGCGTGAAACACGAACTGCACCCATATGTGTGAATAGGCTTCGATGCCGTCTAGTGTATCGATTCTGTTATAGGGTGGCAGCAATTCAAGTTGCGCGGTCGCCATGGTAACGAGCCCGGGTTGTCTAGGAATGCCAAATTTTTCTTGGTAACACGAGTGGACAATGCCAATGCTGGTAAATTGGAAGGCGTCAGTTGAGGGCACGTTTGGATCCTTTCATGTAAAACTGCACGGGACGAATAAATATATTGTGATAGTATACTGTTTCGCATAGAGGTATTTGACTGATTTTGTTGTCAGATGCGTATTTTTTATTATTTAGTTTGAGATGAAAAATGTCTTTAGAATCGTATATGAATCAAATTGGACAGCAGGCACGGGCGGCGTCACGCTTGCTTGCTAAGGCGTCAACGGAACAAAAAAACATGGCTCTTTTTGCCATGGCTGAAGCGTTGGAAGCTGCTCGCCCCAAGTTGATCGAAGAAAATGCGAAAGACATGAAGAACGGAGCAGAAAAGGGTTTAGATTCCGCAATGTTGGATCGCTTGTTGCTTACCGATGTGCGCATTGACGGTATGATTGAAGGTCTAAAGCAAGTGGCCTCACTGTCAGATCCTGTGGGTGAAATTTCCAATATGGCGTATCTGCCTTCTGGTATTCAGCGAGGTCAAATGCGAGTGCCACTCGGTGTGGTCGGCATTATTTATGAGTCTCGTCCAAATGTGACCATTGATGCGGCCAGTTTATGTTTGAAATCTGGCAATGCAACGATTCTGCGTGGTGGTTCAGAAGCCTTTTATTCTAACCAGATGATTGCGGCTGCCATTTCAACTGGATTAGAGAAAGTTGGCTTGCCAGCAACGGCAGTGCAGGTGATCAATACCACCGATCGGACTGCGGTGGGTAAGTTGATTACCATGCCAGAGTTTGTCGATGTCATTGTGCCTCGTGGTGGCAAAGGCTTGATCGAACGCATTAGTACTGATGCTCGTGTTCCTGTGATTAAACACCTTGATGGTAATTGCCATGTTTATGTGGATGACGAGGCGGACTTTGATAAGGCTTATAAGATTGTTATCAATGCTAAAACTCGTCGTTATGGTGTGTGTAATGCGATGGAGTCTTTGTTATTGCATAAGGACGTTGCCGCGGATTTCTTTCCTCGTATTCTGGCAACCTTTGAAGAAAAGGGCGTGGAATTATTCGGCTGTCCTGTGACGCAAGCTCTGTCTGATAAGGTCGGTGTGGCTACGGAAGAAGATTGGTACACGGAATACACAGCGCCTAAACTATCGATCAAAGTCGTTGAGGATATGGATGAGGCGATTGCTCATATCAATAAATACGGTTCTCATCACACGGATGCTATTGTGACTCAGAACTACACAAAAAGCCGGGCTTTCATGACGGAAGTCGATTCCTCATCGGTTATGGTGAATGCTTCAACTGCTTTTGCGGATGGTTTTGAGTATGGTTTTGGTGCTGAAATTGGTATTTCAACCGATAAAATTCATGCCCGAGGACCAGTTGGTTTGATTGGTTTAACCAGTCAAAAATACATCGTGTTAGGCGATGGTCATACCCGTGACAATTGATTCAAGCACCGCTCTTAAGAAAAAAGGCGTGGCTATTATGGGGGGGACGTTTGATCCTATTCATAATGGTCATTTGCGCACCGCAGTGGATATCTTAGACGGTTATCATTATGCCAGTTTAAGGCTAATTCCATGTTTTCAGCCCGTGCACAAAAGACAGCCTAGCATTACCCCTCAGCAGCGTTTAGACATGGTCAAGCTGGCCATTAGTAGTCATGATGACTTGTTGGTCGATGATCGGGAAATAACCCGTGAAGGGCCCAGTTATACGGCGGATACCTTGCGGGATATTCGTGCTGAAATTGGTCCAGATGAGCCTTTAGTAATGGTATTGGGCATGGATAGTTTTTTGTCTTTACCTACTTGGCATAATTGGCAAGACCTAATCAAATTTTCGCACTTGTTTGTGGTGTCTCGTCCAGGCTGGGAGCCAGATTTGATTTCTGAGTTAAGTCGCTTTAGTGAAAACTATCGTGCCGCCTCGCCGCATGAGTTACAATGCAAGCCGTCAGGGCTAGTCTGGTTTGAAACCTTAACGCCATTGGGAATTTCTTCTAGCATGATTCGATCATTAGCGAGAAAGGATAAATCCATAGCGTATTTATTGCCCGAGCCCGTGCAGAACTACATAGAAAAAAATCAATTATACCGATAGGAAAATGTAAATATATGAGTCAAATTAATCTCACAGCGGATCAAATCTTAGCCTTTGCTGTCGAAGCGTTAGAAGATGTCAAGGGTGACAAGATCACTGTGTTGAATGTAGCGGATCATACAGACATGATGGACTACATGGTCATTTGTACCGGTACTTCGAAAAGACATGTTCACTCATTGGGTCAGAATGTGTTCGAATTTCTAAAACAAAAGGGTCTACAGCCTTTAGGTACGGAAGGTCGCGATATGGGAAGTGATTGGGTGCTAGTGGATTTACATGATGTTGTTGTGCATGTAATGACAGAAGAAGCTCGTACTTTCTACGATCTAGAAAAGTTATGGGATATTAAGCCAGAAGAAAGATAAGGCTTCGTTAGATGCGTGTGCGATTGATTGCTGTCGGAAACAAAATGCCCAAATGGGTAGTCCAGGGTTATGAGGACTATGCTAAGCGTCTTCCGAAAGATTTTGCGTTAGAAACCGTGGAGATTCCAATGTCGCCACGAGGCAAAAATACTGACATAGCGAAAGCCATTCGCAAAGAAGGTGATGCCATGCTGGATGCGATTCCAGCTGGCGACAAGGTCATCGCAATGGAGGTTTTGGGTAAAGAGTGGTCAACTGAACAGTTGGCAGACCAAACCGGACAATGGCGCATGGATGGCTATAACGTCTCTTTGTTGGTTGGTGGGCCAGATGGTTTGGACTCAAGGTGTACCGCACGAGCAGACCAAGTCTGGTCTCTATCTCGTCTAACCCTTCCTCACCCTATGGTGAGAATCATATTGGCTGAGCAAATATATCGAGCTTGGACTTTAATGAATAATCATCCGTATCACAGGTAGGTGTCGTAGGTGAGTCGTCAACATCAGAAATTTCGTAACTATCGTCAGGAACAACGCCTCACCCAGCATAGGGTGATTGCGGCTGCGATTTTTGTCATAGTCTTAGTCTGTATTTTGATGGCTCGCCTATTTTACCTTCAGGTCATCGAATACGATTTGTATCAAACCAAAGCCGATGATAACCGCGTTATGCTGGTGACAGATCCGCCACCTCGTGGCTTAATCTATGATCGTAATGGTTTGGTGCTGGCGGATAATCGTCCTATTCACAGTTTGACGGTGACACCGGAACGGGTTGAAGATGTTGCTGAGTTGAGAAAAGAGCTGTCCAATATCATCGATATTTCTGATAGCGAATGGGAAAACTTTGATTCTCGCTTGAAAGAATATCGTCGTCCATATCAATCCATTACCTTAAAATCCCAATTAACGGACGAAGAATGGGCACGTGTTTCAGTTGATCTCTATCGCTTGGATGGTGTGCAGGTTGAGGCGCAGTTAACCCGCTATTATCCATATGGGGAAGCCTTTGCTCATGCAATAGGGTATGTGGGGCGAATTACGGCCAATGATTTAAAACGTGTTGATCAACAAGCTTATCAGGGGGCTTTGTTTATCGGGAAGACTGGCATAGAAGGTTTCTATGAGAAAGAGCTGTTTGGTGAAGCCGGTTTTAGTAAAGTTGAAGTAAATGCCCGTGGTCGTATCATGTCTCAATTGGAGCGTCAGTCTCCTGTACCAGGTAAAGATCTGCATTTGTATTTGGATGCTCGTCTGCAGCAATATGCCTATGACTTATTAGGGGACTATAAAGGTTCTGTCGTCGCAATTGACCCTCAAACCGGTGGTATTCTTGCCTTGGTGTCTAAACCAGGCTTTGATCCTAATTTATTCGTTCGTGGGATTTCTGTTGCGGATTATTCTGAACTTAGGCAGTCTAAAAAACTGCCTTTGTTTAACCGTGCGTTACGTGGAGGCTATCCTCCTGCCTCAACTATTAAGCCTTTCATGGCGCTGGCAGGCCTAGATTATGGCTTCGCTTCTTGGACTGAGCGGTATTTTGCCAAAGGATATTATCAGATTAATCCAGATGGTCGTCGTTACCGAGATTGGAAGCGGACAGGTCATGGTTGGATTAACTTAGAGCGCTCCATTATTGAATCAGTTGATACCTATTATTATCAGTTAGCCAATAAGATGGGGATCACCCCCATTCACAATTTTCTTTCTCGTTTTGGCTTTGGTCGCAGTACCTTATTGGATTTGAATGGCGATAGCTCGGGATTGTTACCTTCTAATGAGTGGAAAAAAGCTAAGTATAAAGAGCCTTGGTATCCGGGAGACTCTGTTAACGTAGGGATTGGTCAGGGGTTTATGGTAGCAACGCCAATGCAAATAGCCTCAGCTACGTCAGCTCTTGCCAGTAGAGGTCGTTATTTTTATCCGCGTATGGCGGATAAAATTGGTAACGAGTCGGCTCAGTTTGAAGGCGACTTGGGAGGGGAACACGACATAATTCTCAAGGATCAGGGTAATTGGGAGCGAATGGTAAACGCCATGCGCAAAGTCATCACAGATTCCTTGGGAACAGCAAGACGACTGCAGGGAACCAAATATGATATCGCTGGTAAAACAGGGACGGGACAGGTGTTCAGTCTTCAAGAAGACGAAGAATACGATTCTGAAAAACTCGATAAGCGTCTTCATGATCATGCATTATTTATTGGTTTTGCGCCTGCGAAAGCACCAAAAATTTCGGTCTTTGCTATTTTTGAAAATGGTGGCAGTAGTTCCAAACCCGCTGATTTGAGTAAAAAACTGTTCGATGCTTACCTCTATGATAAGTACCCACCGCACTATGATTATTTAAAAGGGAAAGGCAATGAGTGAAAGTTTGTATCGTCGCGTGCTGACCTTTGCCAATGCTAGGCTTTGGCAGTTAGTTCATATCGACATTTTGCTGATTGGTTCCTTGATGTTATTGATTGGTGGCGGTTTGTTTGTGTTGTATTCCGCTTCAGGTCAAAATGTTGCCATGGTGGAACGACAAGTTTTTCGTTTTGCTGTTGGCTTGATGGTGTGTTTGGTATTGGCGCAATTACCGCCTAAATACATGCGCCGTGCTTCACCAGCTTTATACATCTTTATTACCTTGTTGTTGATTGGTGTGTTGATGTTTGGGGTCGGAGCAAAAGGGGCTCAGCGCTGGTTATCTTTACCTGGTGGGTTGCGTTTTCAGCCATCTGAAATTATGAAAATTGTCATGCCGATGATGGTAGCTTGGTATTTTTCTGATAGGGCTTTGCCACCTAGTTTTAAGCAGATTATGACAGTCATTGTGTTAATTGTCGCGCCTGTGTTGTTGATTGCTAAACAACCTGATTTGGGAACCTCTTTGCTGGTTGCGGTCTCTGGTATTTTTGCGTTGTTTTTGGCAGGACTTGGCTGGCGTTATATTTTAGGGGCCGCGTCATTGGCACCTATTGCTGGCTATATCTTGTGGCAGGTTATGCATGATTATCAAAAACAACGCGTGCTGACGTTTTTAAACCCTGAAAGTGACCCACTTGGTTCAGGATGGAATATTATTCAGTCAAAAACAGCCATCGGCTCGGGCGGTTTGTACGGTAAAGGTTGGTTGGAAGGGACACAAGCTCAGCTGGATTTTTTACCAGAAAGTCATACTGATTTTATCATCGCTGTTTTGGCAGAAGAATTTGGCATGCTTGGGTGTGGATTATTGATCTGTGCGTATCTGTTGGTTATTGCTCGAGGTTTATATGTCTCGGCCATGGCAGAAGATAACTATGCCCGTTTGCTGGCTGGCAGTCTTACTCTGACATTTTTTGTTTATATGTTTGTAAATATTGGTATGGTTTCAGGAATTTTGCCTGTAGTTGGGGTACCCTTACCTCTAGTCAGCTATGGCGGTACTTCCATCATTACCATTATGGCGACCTTCGGAATTTTAATGTCGATTCAAACACATAAAAGAGCGAGATAATGATTAAGCTAGCAGCTTCGGTAATTGTTGCGATTGGTTTAACGGCATGCAGCGCTGTTGAGCAGAAGGATTTGCCAGCTAACTCAGGAGTGAGTAACGCCTTGCTTGAGGATAAGCCTAAAGAATGGGCAGACTCTTATGCGGGCAACCCGTCAGTACAATCTTTTATTGAGAAAATGACGTCAGAGCATGGTTACGATAGAGAAACGCTCGAATTGGCATTTTCTCATATTAAACGTCGACCTAAGGTGATTGAAAAATCTGACAACCAACCGGAAGTTTTAATTCCTTATTACCAATATAAAGCTCGCTTTGTTAACAAAGACCGTATGAAAGCAGGGCAAAAGTTTGCTCAGCGTAATGCCAAGTGGTTGGATAAGGCTGAGCAAGAGTTTGGCATTGATCCGTATGTTGTGGTGGCGCTGATTGGTGTAGAAACCTATTATGGTCGCATTACCGGTTCGAAAGACGTGTTCACATCCTTAACCACACTAGCGTTTGATTACCCAAGACGTGAAGCCTACTTTCAAAGTGAATTAGAAGCGTATTTATTGCTTGCGCGTGACGAAGGCTGGAACATCGGCGAAACAAAAGGGTCATACAGTGGTGCTATGGGGATGGTTCAGTTCATGCCTAGTAATTACCAAAAGTTAGCACTGGATTACGATCAAGATGGCCATATTGATTTATGGCACTCGGAAGCGGATGCCATTGGTAGTGTGGCGAATTATTTAAAACACCATGGTTGGACAACAGATCAGCCTTGGTTTGTCACCGCTCAAGTGGCCGATTTAGTTACGGTTGAAGAGGACGTGAATAAAGGGCGTTCACCCAGTAAGAATATGACAGAATGGTCAGCTGTTAATGTGTTGCCAACTCAGCCGTTTGTCATTGATAAAACTGGCTTGATTGGCTTAAGAACATCACCGGACGAAGTGTCTTACTGGTTGGCGTATGAAAATTTTTTCACGGTAATGGATTACAATCCTAGTCGTCGTTATGCCATGTCAGTTTTGGAATTAGCGAAAAGTATTGGGGCTTATGAAGCAAGGTAAACTGCTGCTGTTGATCTGTATTTGCTCACTTTTTTTAAGTGGCTGTATGAGTACTCGTCATGTGCTTGGCCATGATGATGACATTGATTTTGATAAGGCTTCTGGTGGCGGTCGCTACAGTATTCTTCAGGACCATGCCCCAAGTGGTGATGTTAAGGTGGACCATTTGCCGGATTTAGTGCCGAAATGGGAAGCCAAAAGTCGCGGAGGTAATAAAAATCCATATGAAGTGTGGGGGAAAAAATATTGGGTAATGGATTCGGCTAAAGGCTATACCGCCGAAGGTACTGCTTCTTGGTATGGTAAGAAATTTCACGGTCATAAAACCTCAAATGGGGAAATATATGACATGTATGCCTTCTCCGCAGCACATAAATCTTTACCACTGCCAACTTACCTTAAGGTGACTAATCTTGACAATAACCGTTCGGTGATTGTTAGGGTTAATGATCGAGGGCCATTCCACGGCGATCGCTTAATTGACCTTTCTTATGCGGCAGCGGTACGACTGGATTACCATAAGAAAGGGTTGGCAAGAGTGCGCATTGAAGCCATTACACCTGCCAAAGGTGAAAGCTACGCTGCGGCGGATGATATTCCTGTAGAGACACCTCAAGCCTTGCCAAACAAGGCATCTGCTGTTTCGAAAGGTGCGGATGCGAGTACACCTGACCTTGTTTTTACGCATTTGCAGCTTGGCGCCTTTAGTAGTGAGGCCTCGGCTGAAACATTAAAACGACGCTTGTTTGAAACCTTTGACACAAGTGTTCGTGTGGAAGTGAGTAAACAAGGGGACGGTCTTTATAAAGTCTTAGTTGGGCCTTATAAAGAGATAGAAGAGTTACAAAAGTGGCAAGGAAAACTGCAAGAAAGTGGATTTGGAAGTCCGGTTAGAGTGGCTTTGGTGCCCTAAAGTCACTAGGTTTGGGCTAGAGATTCTATCTATGCTCTAGTATTATTCACGAACATTTTTTTTGGAAGACGACATTTTTTGATATGAAAAAACTTCTCGCGACTTTATCGATTGTATTTGGCCTTGTATCTACGCCTGTTTCGGCCGCTCCTTCATTGATTCCTACTCCACCACAACTGTCTGCTAGTAGTTATATCTTAATGGATGCTTATACGGGAGACGTATTGGTATCTCATAATGCTGACGAAGAGTTACCTCCAGCAAGTCTAACCAAGTTGATGACGGCCTACATTATCGAATATGAATTGGCTCGTGGTAATTTGTCTTTTAGTGATCAAGTCAGTGTTAGTGAAAAAGCATGGCGTATGGAAGGTTCACGCATGTTTATTCGTGAAGGCACGCGAGTGTCTCTGGAAGACCTGATGCGTGGCATTATTATTCAGTCAGGCAACGATGCTAGTGTGGCAGCGGCGGAATATGTGGCGGGCAGTGAGTCAGCGTTTGCCGATCTAATGAATCAACACGCTCAGCTTTTGGGTATGAAAAACTCGCATTTTGTTAATGCCACAGGCTTTCCGGCGGAAGGGCATTACTCGAGTGCTCACGATCTTGCCAAATTATCTCGTGCGACCATTTTGCAGTTCCCAGAAAACTACAAAATGTATGCGGAAAAAGAATTTACCTACAACAACATTAAACAACCTAACCGTAATAAATTATTATGGCGTGACAAAACCGTTGATGGTTTGAAAACAGGTCACACTGAAGAAGCTGGTTACTGTTTAGCTGCTTCTGCTGTGCGCAATGGCACACGTTTAATTACCGTTGTGATGGGAACGAAATCAGACCAAGCTCGTGCAACCGAGTCTCAAAAATTACTAGATTACGGCTTCCGTTACTATGAGACTCGTAAACTGTATAGTCGTGGTCAAGTTGTCAATAACGCTAAAGTATGGGGCGGTAGTCAATCCAATGTGAAAGTCGGTTTTGCTGAAGACGTTTTGGTGACCATTCCTCGCCAGCAGGGAGATTCGTTACCAGCAACATTGGATATGATGGAAGAAATTACAGCCCCAATCGCCGTTGGTGACGTATTAGGTAAAGTGATTGTTGGTACAGAAGGAAATATTCTGCTTGAGCAACCTGTGGTTGCCTTGGAAGCTGTCGAAGAAGGTGGTTTCTTCAAGCGTATGTTTGATAAAATCAGACTTTTCTTTGCGAACTTATTTTAAGCTCAATTGGGCGATGGTAGAGACATGGCGTTGATTACGAAAGACGGCGATCAGGTAGGTAAACAGCCTGATGCGCCAAAAATTGAATTTCCTTGTGAAAACTACGTGGTGAAAGTGGTGACCATGGACGCGGAAGGGGTTCATGCGGAAATTGTTGAGTGTTTTAAAACGCATGCGCCAGAGATGGATCCTAAAGCCGTAAGTATGAACCGTTCTAGTAAAGGACGTTTCGTAAGCTACAGTTTTCGCATCTTAGCTCAAAGCGAAGCTCAGTTGTCAGCGTTACATACTGATTTGATGTCAGTCAACGCTGTAAAAATGGTTATGTAAATGACGTTAGGCTTGGTGTGTCGCGACCTTGGTGTGGTCGAGTATGAAGCGACTTGGGAGCGCATGAAGCAATTTACCCAGGTGCGTAGTAAGGATGATGCAGACGAAATTTGGTTGTTAGAACATCCATCTCTTTTCACCCAGGGGCAAGCTGGGAAAGAAGAGCATTTGTTAGCGCCTGGTGATATTCCTGTTTATCAAGCTGATCGTGGTGGTCAAGTGACCTATCATGGTCCTGGGCAGCTGGTTGCATACGTTCTAATTGATCTAAAACGGTTGGGAATTGGTGTCAGAGACCTTGTGTCTGTGCTGGAAAACTCAATCGTTAAGGTGTTGGCGTTGAATGGCATTGAGGCCTACGCTAAGCCTGATGCGCCTGGTGTGTATGTTGATGAAAAGAAAATTGCATCACTAGGTTTAAGGGTTAGACGAGGCTGCTCTTTTCATGGGTTGGCGCTGAATGTCGATATGGACCTCACACCGTTTAACCGCATCAATCCATGTGGCTATCAGGGGCTACAAATGGTCGATATGAAGCGTCTATTTACTGGCGCGTCGTTATCAGATACAAAAATTCAGTTGGCCAATCAGCTGGCTGAACACCTCGGATATACCAGTCCGACTATCCAACAAGGGTGGAAATAGAATGACAGCAGAACGCAAACGCGTTGTTCAGGGGGAGAAACTACGTGGCGCCGATAAGATGGCACGTATCCCAATTAAAATTGTACCAACAGAAGAAATTCCTCGTAAGCCAGAATGGCTTCGAGTTCGTATGCCAGCTTCACCGGAAATTGCTCGTATTAAGAGTACGCTACGGGAGCACAAATTGGCTTCCGTATGTGAAGAGGCAAACTGCCCAAATTTAGGTGAATGTTTCAGCAATGGTACGGCTACCTTCATGATTATGGGTGAAATTTGTACACGTCGTTGTCCATTCTGTGATGTGGCGCACGGTCGTCCAAATGCTTTAAGTCAAGATGAACCAAAAGAGCTAGCAGCGGCGATTCGCGATATGAAGTTAAAATACGTTGTGATCACGTCAGTGGATCGTGATGATCTTCGAGATGGTGGTGCACAGCACTTTGTTGACTGTATCCGTGAAACTCGTGCTGAAAGTCCAAATATTGAGATTGAAACATTGGTACCAGACTTCCGTGGTCGTATGGAAGTGGCGATTAATACCTTAGAGCAAGCACCACCAGATGTGTTTAATCATAATCTAGAGTCTATTCCTCGTCTGTATCGTCAAGTTCGACCAGGGTCTGATTATCAATGGTCATTGGATCTATTGAAAAACTTTAAAGATCGTTGTCCCGATGTACCAACCAAGTCAGGTTTGATGGTCGGTATGGGTGAGACGTTTGAAGAAATCGTAGAAGTGCTAAAAGACTTGCGTGCTCATAACGTAGATATGTTGACCATTGGTCAATATTTGCAGCCTTCTAAACACCATTTCCCAATGGCTCGTTTTGTACCACCAGAAGAGTTTGCTCGTTATGAAGAAGTGGCGAAAGAGCTGGGATTCAAGCATGCGGCTTGTGGACCACTAGTACGTTCTTCTTATCATGCTGATAAACAAGCACACGGTGAACGCGTTTCTTAATACGTTTGTCTGATTAAAAAAGCGAAGCTTGAAGTGACTCTTCTAGCTTCGCTTTTTTGTTTTAACGTTGCGCAGATATAAAAAAGCCCGCACTTGGCGGGCGTCAAGCTATCCTTATCTCTACCAATATAAGGGGAATATTAATAAAGAACATCCATTCGCACGGTCAGTGAAGAGGTAAATAAAGCCGTGCATCTAGTATATTGGTTGTCATCGTTAGTCGTTAAACTTGTTGAAAGTAACAAGGAATGCATGAAAGAACCTATACTTAGACATAGCCAATTAACTATAGTCAGAAATAAGGATTTCGCGACTTTTAGTTAAACGGCGAATTCAGATCCGATTAAAGACCCGCAAATAACAACCAACATTACTTATGTTAGAGGCTTCATGAGCGTATTTAGTTCCACGGCGAATCAAAAATATTTTGCAGTCGTGCTTTCAGTGAAATTGATGCTGGAGGATCTGACTCATCGCATCATGATTGAAAAGCTGCTCATGATGGCAAAAGATAAGTCAGGTTATCTTGGTGAAGAGACTAGCTTTGGCGAGATTTATACGCTGATTACCTATTGGCAGACTGAGGCGGCGGCGCAAGAATGGCAAGAAGACGAAATGTTGCGTAGGGTCTTGTCATTAGGGGAGCATTTTTGGTATCAAGAGTATTCGATTAAATCTTGTATTGTGACTAAGGACATGTCGTTTAAAACTGCTAATGCTGATTTACATGCCTCTCGTTTTCCTAGCATCAAGACACCCCGTGGTGTGCTTCGTATTTTAGACGAGTCCCAGGCCGATTTACTGCATGATTATGTTAATTCCGAAAAGCACTTTTTGGCACCATGGGAGCCGTTAAGAAATGAGGCTTACTATTCACTTGAAACCTGTCAGTTGAGAGTGCGCGAAATGCGTCGCGATTTTTTGGAGGATAAAGGCTGTGTTCTGTGTTTGCTAACACCTGATGAGACGAAGATGCTGGCTTATAGTAATTACTCCAATATTGTTCGTGGTGTATTTCAGGCATGCACGCTAGGTTACAGTTTACGTGAAAGTGAACAGGGTAAAGGCTTAATGAATGAAATGCTGACGTCTGGCATTCGTTATATGCAAAAAGAGCAACAGATTGATCGCATTCAAGCTGGGTATATGCCTAGGAATGAGCGTAGTGCCGCAGTGCTAGCTACATTAGGTTTTGAAAAGGAAGGGGTGGCAAGAGATTATTTGAAAATTAATGGTCAGTGGGAGGATCATGTTCTAACAGCTTTGATTTTACGATAATGCGTATCTTCATTACCTAAGAAGGGCGATTTAAGACAATCACACGGCCTTTTAGTTTTTGTTGTTGAGAGACAATGACAGTCAGAGCAATCAAGTGGTCATCGTCAGGGTTGATGATGCCGCTGGCTTCTCTGGCTGGAATGAACTGGCCAAACTCTGTGCAAGGGATGACAACAGCGTTCTTTTTAGCCAAATAAGCAGACCCTTTTAAAGGCAGAACATAATGGCTGGCGGCTTTTTGATAGTATAGGGCTTCGGAATAATGGGCCGGGTATTTCTCAATGCAAATTCGAGCCGTGTTGCTTTCCCATAATGGCCATACTTGAATGTGTTTCTTTTCTAATTTTGAATCTACTGTGCCTGTAGAAACTTTTTGTAATGTTTGATGCTGGCCTGTTAATGCCATGTTAGTGAATCGAATGGTACAAAGAGTGGCATTGGGGGTCAGTAAAGTAAGCACACTAGACTGTTGGCTTGGTAACCAAACGGCTTGATAGGGTTTTAAGTTCACTGAGTGTTGCTCTGATTGCAGATGAATTTCCCCTTTGATGACGAAGCAAAAAAGATGCTCAGCTGGTCGATAAAGGCGCGAAGGTGTGGCTGTTTGATTTAGGTGTTCATGGACAATCAAAAGCTCCTCTTGTTGGTGTACAATGGTGCGCTTGCTTTCACCGTAAAGAGGATGCTGGATAATAGGGAGTGTATTGTGGTTTGCTTGACTCACCATTTTAAACCTTCTGTTAGAACCATTCTATTAAAGCATGAGAATATAGCCCTTACCATTAGAATATTGCCATGGGAGTTGCAGTGCATTATGGAGATTCTTTATAGTTGTGCCCAGAGAAAAAAGTATATTGTTTCCCCATGCGGTTAGCTTGTAGATTTAAACGATAGAAGAAGGAATGCTTCCTTGAGTGAGTTGTCAAATTTTGAGTCTAATGAAACCCTTTCATTAAAAGACTATACCGAAAAAGCGTACTTGAACTACTCTATGTACGTTATTCTAGACCGTGCTTTGCCCCATATTGGGGACGGTCTAAAACCCGTACAACGTCGCATTATTTACGCCATGAGCGAACTAGGGCTTAAGGCAACCGCTAAGTACAAAAAATCCGCTCGTACTGTCGGGGATGTGTTGGGTAAGTTTCACCCCCACGGTGACAGTGCTTGTTACGAAGCCATGGTGTTAATGGCACAACCTTTTTCCTATCGTTATCCATTGGTGGATGGGCAAGGTAACTGGGGCGCACCAGATGATCCTAAGTCATTTGCCGCCATGCGTTATACCGAATCACGTCTGTCAAAATACGCCGATGTATTACTCAAAGAAGTGTCTCAAGGTACGGTAGATTGGGTGCCAAACTTTGATGGAACGATGCAAGAGCCATCGGTATTGCCAGCGCGTCTGCCTAACCTCTTACTGAATGGTACCACGGGGATTGCGGTTGGTATGGCGACGGACATTCCGCCACATAACCTGAGAGAGGTGGGCGAAGCCTGTATTCACTTATTGAATAACCCCAATGCCGATTTAGAAGATTTGCTGAATTTTGTGCAAGGACCAGACTTCCCTACAGGTGGCGAGATCATTACGCCAAAAAGTGACATCGTTAAATTATACGAAACCGGCAAAGGGCAGATTAAAGCCCGCGCTCGTTTTGAGATGGAAGAAGGTGAAATCGTCATCACGGAACTGCCGCATCAAGTGTCAGGTAGTAAAATTCTTGAGCAAATCGCCGCACAGATGCAAGCCAAAAAACTACCAATGGTGGTGGATCTTCGCGACGAATCAGATCATGAAAACCCTACCCGTTTAGTGATTGTGCCTAAATCAAACCGTGTTGATATCGATGCTGTGATGACGCATTTATTTGCCACAACGGATTTGGAAAAGTCTTATCGTGTGAATATGAATGTCATTGGTCTTGATGGCTTACCACAGGTTAAACCCCTTAAGAATTTCTTATCTGAATGGTTGCGTTTCCGAATTGACGTAGTGCGCAAACGTCTGCAATTTCGTTTAGACAAAGTGCTTAACCGTCTTCACATCTTAGAAGGTTTGTTGATCGCGTATTTGAGCATCGATGAAGTGATCGAAATCATCCGCAATGAAGATAAGCCAAAGATGGAGTTGATGGCGCGCTTTGATTTGAGTGAAATTCAAGCTGAAGCCATCTTAGAATTGAAGTTGCGTCATTTGGCGAAACTGGAAGAAATTCGCATCAGGGGTGAGCAGGATGAATTAGAGAAAGAGCGCAAAATGTTAGAAGGTTTATTGTCTTCTGATCGTAAGTTGAAGAAGCTTATCTCTGACGAAATACAAGAAGCCGTTGATCTGTTTGGTGATGATCGTCGTACTCCAATTGTAGCTCGTAAAGAGGCGCAAGCCTTTAGTGAGGAAGATCTGTTGTCAAATGACCCCATTACGGTGGTGATTTCAAAACAAGGTTGGATTCGCGCAGCCAAAGGTCATGATATTGATGTGCAAGGTTTAAGCTACAAATCTGGTGATGAGTTCTTGATCAGCACCAGAGGTCGTTCAAATCAAACTTTGGTTTTGTTTGCATCGAATGGCAGAACCTATTCCATTAAAGCACATACTTTGCCGTCTGCACGTGGGCAAGGGGAGCCAGTTACGGGGCGAATCTCTTTGGAGAAAGATTCGACGATTGTTGCGGCGGTATTAGACAAAGAGGAAGCGCATTATTTGGTTGCCAGTGATGCAGGTTATGGTTTTGTTGCGCAATTGAAAGATTTGTATGCTAAAAATAAAGCAGGTAAGGCGACTCTGAGCTTGCCCATAGGGGCTAAAGTTTTGTCTCCTGTGGTGGTATCGAGTACAGAAACGGGACGCGTTGTTGCAATATCTAATGAGGGGAGAATGTTAGTCTTTGACGTTGCTTCATTGCCACAGATGGCAAAAGGTAAAGGCAACAAGATGATTAGCATCCCAAGTGCTCGTGCAGCGCAGGGCGAAGAGCTGGTCGTGGCGATGGCATGTGTTCAACCCGAGGATTTGTTGCTGGCTTTGTCTGGTAAACGTTTTATGAACTTTACCGAAAAAGACTTACAAGAATACATGGGAGAGCGTGGCCGTCGTGGCTTGAAGTTACCAAGAGGTTTCCAACGAATTGATGGTCTGGAAGTGAAAGTAGGCGAAGGCAAAGTGACTTCGACTGTGGCCACCCCTGATGCAGATTTGTTCTAAGGGTAAGAAGTTGGTTGTGACTGAATAACACCTAGGTCACAACCTAATGATAAGGTGTTAACTCGGCGTTACTGAATGTTTAAGTAATGTCACTTGTGAGGAGAGAAATATGAAAGGCAGTCAGAAAGTAATTGATAGTCTGAATGCATTGTTGGCTAATGAACTGGCCGCAATTGATCAGTACTTCATTCACTCTCGCATGTACGATGATTGGGGTTTAAACAAGCTTTATGAGCGTTTGAATCACGAAATGGAAGAAGAAACTCAGCACTCAGATTGGCTAATTAAGCGTATTTTGTTCTTGGAAGGTGTACCTTGCATGACGAAACGACGTGATCTTTTGGTTGGGTCCGATGTTCGTTCAATGATGCAGAATGATCTAACACTTGAGCTAGAAGTGGTTAGCAGTGTCCGTGGTGCGATTAAAATCTGTGAAGAAGAAGGCGACTATCAAACTCGCGAGACACTAGAAAAGCTTCTGTTTGATACCGAAGAAGATCATGTTTATTGGTTGGAGCAGCAGCTTGGCCTAATGGATAAGATTGGCATGCAGAACTACTACCAATCTCAGATGGGTAACTAGGAGCAGGCTATGAAAGGTGATCGCGACGTTGTTGCTAGTTTAAATAAGGTGTTGGCGAACGAGTTAGTAGGAATTAACCAATATTTCCTTCACGCTCGTATGTTTAAGGACTTTGGTTTTTCAGCTTTGGATAAAGCCGATTACAAAACCTCAATCCAAAAAATGAAAAACGCGGATCGTTTGATTGAGCGTATTTTATTTTTAGAAGGTTTGCCTAACCTTCAAGACTTAGGTCGACTTCGCATTGGTGAAAACAGCGAAGAAATGATTTCCGCGAATCTAGAATTTGAGTTGGGTACGGTTGGTGTAGTGAAATCTGCCATTGAATTATGTGAGCAAAAGCTTGATTTTATGAGCCGTGATACCTTGGAAAATATTCTGGAAGAGCAAGAAGAGCAGATTGATTGGCTGGAAACGCAGCAACAATTGATTAAAACTTCAGGAATTGAAAACTATCTACAGTCTCAAATGTAATAAAACAAAGTAGCATCAAGCAACTTGAAATTGGCTATCGGCTATTTTGATGAGTTCTTGGTTCAGTACTTGTTTCGCGCACTGGCAGCACTTGCCACATTGACTACCAATGCTGTGCTCTTTGTACAGGGCACGCATGGTAGTCGCGCCATCTTGTATTGAAGCTTTGATGTCTTTGTCTGAGACTTTGTTACAAATACATACGTACATGAATGAAAATTACTCTCATTAGTGTTTATATGTTTTGATTTTATTTTTAATGTGAATGATTATCAACATTAAAATTCTTATTAACTTGAGAGTATTGATAGTTTTTTTGAAGTGAAAAAAATGGGAGGCCGATTGCCTCCCATTTTTTATGCAGATAAGACCGCTTTAGTGCTCTTTTTCTGCAATGTCGTTGAGTACTTTTAAGAAGGATTCTGGGTCATGTGCACCGTGTATCATGTATTTATCATTGATGACATAAGTTGGCACTGATTGGATGTCCATGCTGCGCAAATGCTTGAGCTTTTTTTCCGTTAAGGTTTTGGCTTCATCGCTAATAGCATAAGCAAGGTCGGTGTCTTTTAAACCCGACGCTAGAGCGATTTTTTCCAGTACGGCTTGCTGTCCTATGTTCTCGCCATGAGTGAAGTAAGCATGGAACAGCGCAAGCACATAAGGAGTGGCCAGACCTGCTTTGCTGGCCGCAAGGACAAACTGATGCGTTAGTTTGGTGTTAGGGATCTGGTCTTTCTCAGTAAAGTTAAATTCAATCCCAGCCTCTTTCCCCACATGTTGTAATGCGTGGCTCACTTCATTGAGTTTTTCCTGACTACCAAATTTTGATCCTAAGTAGCTTTCTCGATCTGCGCCGGATAATGGCATATCGGGGTGCAATTCGAATGGCTGCCAACGGATATCAATTTTGTAATCTTCACCAAGCTGATCGATGGCTTGTTTTAAACGGGAATAGCCTAGGTAACACCAAGGGCAAACGATGTCTGAAATAATGTCGATACGAAGATCGGCCATGAGTTCTCCTGAATGTAAACGTGTTAGTAAATGCTTAGGGCGAGGCATTGGCTGATCTCTGTATAGGATCGTCCGCTTTGCTGCTGCCAGTGGTTAAAAGCGTCCTGAGCGGCTTGCCAAGCCGATTGCGTGTCTTTTCCTGTGGTGATGATTTGATGATGGCGAAGATAGCCTTCTACGTCTTTGGTAAGCAAAAAAGTGTCTTTACCCATTGCTCGTAAGGTATAGGGACCAGTATTGCCACCTAAACGAGCTCCGTGCTTTTTAAGGTGTCGCCACAAACCAATAATGTTATCGCTAGGCCAATCGGCAATAAAGTGACTAAAAGAAGTGTGCTTCTGTTGGCTGTCATGAATCATTAAAGCATTTTGACGAATCGTCATGACTTTTCCTAAATGCCGGATGATGCGCTGATCCTTGGCTTTTTCTTCCCACATTTCATCATGAATCAGAAGCATCTTTTCAATATCAAAATGGAAAAACACCTCTTCAAAATTTGGCCATTTATTGCGTACGACTTGCCAGCTAATGCCAGATTGAAAGACTTTCTGACTAAAGGCAGATAACCAGCGGTCATCCGTATGATTCTTTAATTCGTTACTAGCCAAGGGGCGAGACAATCTCTGTTCGAGGGCGCGTTCGCCACCATGTCGTTGGGCGGCACGCTGATAAATGTCTTCAAAGCGTTCGTAATGCATTAAGGAGTGTCCTATTTTTGAGCTATAACAAAGCCTGTGCGCTTGCTGCTGGTGGCCTCTTTATTGGGCAAGTTTATCATAAGCTGAATGGTAGATTTGGCAGAAGTTAAGGAGATTTAGTATTGAGAAAGAAGAGTTTGTTTTATAATGCGCGAAAATGATCGAATCGAGAGACATGGCATGACACATTTAAGCGTTAACCTGAACAAAATTGGTCTATTACGTAATTCCCGTGGGCGCAACTATCCGAACATGGTTGAAATGGCAGAACGTACCCTAATGTTAGGTGCCTTTGGTGTCACCATTCATCCACGACCAGATCAGCGTCATGCAACGTATCAAGATGCTTATGATCTAAAAGATTTGTTAAAACGTTTTCCATCTGCAGAGTTGAATATAGAAGGCTTTCCCGATGCCAAATTCTTAGAAGTGGTTCAGGAAGTGGTGCCACATCAATGCACATTGGTACCGGATGATCCAAATCAATTAACCTCAGACCATGGTTGGAATCTGGCTCGTGATCAAGATGCTTTGCGTCCTGTGATTGCAAAACTCAAGCAGAAAGGCATTCGAGTTGTGCTGTTTATGGACCCGGTAGCAGAAAACATGCAACTGGCGAAAGACATAGGGGCTGACCGGGTTGAGTTGTATACCGAAGCCTACGCTAATGCCTATGGCAAAGAAGGCGCGGAGGCGGTGCTGGCTCAATATCAGCAGGCGGCGCAAGCGGCTGTGATGGCCGGTTTGGGGGTGAACGCGGGCCACGATTTGGATCTGAATAACGTTGAAGCCTTGTGCGCGCCGGGTCATATTGCTGAAGTGTCAATTGGGCATGCTTTGACTGCAGAGGCATTAGACCTTGGCTGGGACCAGGTCGTGCGAGCTTATTTGGCGAAGCTATCTTAGTGTTTGGCTGCTCATGTTAAGCTATGGGAGCTACGTCGATGACGTCGAATAAACGTCCTCAGTGTGATGCCTGTGGTTTCTTACAGTCACAATGTGTTTGCGCCTGGATACCATTATTGACAAGTCGCTTGAAGGTTTTGGTTGTACAAGATCGTAAAGAGGCATCACACGCAAAAAACACAGTCACGTTATTGCGTCTGGCTTTGCCATCAGTAGAGTGTATTGATAGTGATGATGTGTCGTGTTTGTCACACTTAGATGTCAACACTTGGCGTCTGTTGTTTCCCAGTCAGGGGGCGACACCTGTTGAGTCAGTTACTGAGGATCAAAAAAGCCAAATAGAAGGGGTTATTTTGCTTGATGCCACTTGGCGAAAAGCAAAGAAGTTACTGCTTAGTGAACCGCTTCTGCACGGTTTTAAAAGGTTGTCGTTTGAGCAACCACCCGTTGGGGCCTATGCCATTAGAAAGTCACCAAATGATCAGGCTCTATCAACCTTAGAAGCGTGTGCTTATTGCATTGAACAACTGTGTGCCGAAGACATGCAAGGTTTGCGTGATTTTATGCAACAGGCTCAGGCTTGGCAATGGCGCCGACAACCAAAGCAGCACCAACACCTTTAGGTGGTGGGCAGTCAATTTGAAATGAGGTGAGAAATAAATCGTGGATAAGCAAACTGAAATTGAAGCGGCGGTGTTACGTCGTTTGTTAAAACACCTAGATGACAACAAAACAGTACAAAATATAGACTTAATGAATCTTGCAGGTTTTTGTCGAAACTGTTTGAGTAAGTGGTATATGGCAGAAGCTGAAAATCAAGGTGTTGAAGTAAGTTATGATGAAGCGCGTGAATATGTGTACGGTGAACCCTATGAGGCTTGGAAGGTGAAACATCAACCAAAGGCCACGGCCGAGCAATTAGCCGCTTTTGATGCTAAGTCTCAGTCTAAAAAATAGTTCACGCCAAACAGGCCGATATCGTCTTTGGCCTGGTCGAGTGTTTAATCGCAAGCTTTTATTCGGCTTGCTTTTGCTCGTATGTATCATTTCTTCTTTTTATGTTTACGCTGAAATATCGGATAAATATCGCAAGCTTGCGAAACAAGCTGGCGAGGTCTATGGGGCTGATGCCGAAAAGCGGGTTCTAGCTTGGCGACGCTTAATTGATGAATCAAAAGATTTACCGATTGTTGATAAGCTGGCTAAGGTAAATAATTTCTTCAATCAAATGGATTTCGTTGATGATATTGATTTGTGGGGTAAGGATGATTACTGGGCGACCCCTATTGAATTTTTAGGGATGCGAGCAGGAGACTGCGAAGACTTCACCATTGCAAAATATTTTACCTTGCGTGAGCTTGGGGTCGTGGATGATAAACTGCGTTTGGTATACGTCAAGGCGTTACGTTTAAATCAGCATCATATGGTGTTGGCGTATTATCACAAGCCTACTTCTATTCCTGTGTTGTTGGATAATTTAGATAAAGAATTGAAGCCCGCGTCAAAACGCAACGACTTGTTGCCTATATATTCGTTTAATGCTGAGAATCTTTGGCTTTCCAAAGAGAAAGGGCGTGGTGTCTTGGTTGGGGGCTCCTCGCGCCTAAGCTTGTGGACAGATTTAAATGATCGTTTAAATACGATTTCAAATTAGGAGAACTAGGATGACGCTGTTCCGCCAATTGATGTTAACCATTGTAGCCATTTTTTCAGTCATGCTGGCCGTGGTTATGGGGATCAACTTTGATACCACAAAGGGCTATCTGATTGGTCAGTTGGAATCGACGACTCAAGATACGGCGACTTCCTTGAGTATGTCTGTGTCTGATTTTATGGCGTTGGAAGATTATGCTTCTGTCGAAAGTAGCATGAATGCGGTATTCGACAGTGGTTATTTCTCCGAAGTGAAAATCCACGTTTATGCGACAGAAAAAGATCTCGTACGACAAAATGAAACTAAAATTGAAGGCGTGCCTAGCTGGTTTATTCATTTAATCGATTTTAAAGTGCCTATCGCTAAAGCTGTTATTTCTAGTGGTTGGAATGAGTTAGGTCAAGTGTATGTAACCGGCAGTGCTGGTTACGGTTATCAGCAGTTGTGGCTGGCTTCACGCCATATTTTATTGTCATTTTTCATTATCGGTACGGTCACTTTGGTGCTGGGCAGCATAGCATTGAGGTATTTGTTCAAACCTTTGGCTGAGTTGGAAAAGCAGGCCGAAGCTATTCAACAGCGCCGTTTCATGAAGATGAAGAATGTGCCAAAGACACGAGAACTTAAGTCGGTCGTGTTGTCGATGAATCGCATGGCGGAAAAATTGGAAAAGGAATTTGCGGCCGAGGTAGAAACGGCACAATGGTTACAAGCTAAAGCCTTTAAAGATCCTGTGAGTGGTTTAGGTAATCGCCACTTTTTTGAAAGCCAGATGAAGTCACATTTTGCTGAGCCGGAAAGAGGCATTGATGGCTTGGCACTGATAGGCTTGGCCGATTTAGGTAAATTGAATAACGAGCGAGGCTACGAGTCAGCGGATATGTTTATTCAGGCGGCGGCGGATATTCTACAGAAGAAAGTGGCGGCTATTTCGTCTTTTGCCACGCTGGCGCGTTTATCCGGTGCTGATTTTGTTTTGTTGGTACCTAACTTTGACCATGAGCAGCTTAAACAGCTGGTGGAAGCGCTTATGACGGAGCTCTTAGAATTGAGTCAGGCGGACATTAGTTATTCTTCCTATGTTGGTAATGTTGGCGCTGTCACCATTGATGGCCAGGTCAGTAAAGGCAGCGCAATGGCTCAGGCCGACGCGGCGCTTCGTGAAGCGAAGCGAGCAGGGGAAAACTTAGTTACCGTGTATGACTTGAATACTAAGCAAGCCTTGTCAATTAATCGTTCTGAATGGAAAGGAATCCTTGAAAGTACCATTGCAAATAATGCCTTTAGTTTGAAGAAACAAGCCGTATATGAATTGGCTGAGCAGGACAAGATTTTGCATGAAGAAGTGTTTATGGGCTTGAGTTATGCAGGTAAAGACTTTCATGCAGGCTTCTTTATTGGCTTAGCGGAGCAATATCATCTCACGGCGCAAATTGATCAGGTCATTATCAACAAGGTATTGGACGTGATCAGTGGTAAAAAAGTTGCTAAGCCATTAACCGTTAACCTGTCTGGCTCTTCTTTCCATGATGAAGCATTCGCGGCTTGGCTGGATAAAACCTTGTCACAGCTTGATGATGCCGCACGCGCTTTGTTGATTTTCGAAATGTCAGAGCAAAGTGTGATTGCTGATGAGGAAGGGGCGCAGGTCTTGGCTAAGATTCTGAAGAAACGCTCTATCGTATTTGGGATTGATAATGTTGGGAAGCAATTTTCTGCTTTTCAATATTTAAAAGCATTGATGCCAAATTATGTGAAAGTTGATTCCTCATATACGCGAATGGCGGCAGGCAAAGAATCCGAGTCTTTCTTCTTACACAGCTTATGTAAAATGTTTAATAGCTTGAACATTGAAGTGATTGCCACCGGCATTGAGAGTGAAAAGCAACTTAACGCATTACAGCGATTTGATGTATTGGGTGGTCAAGGTTTTGCATTGGGTCGTGCTGAGCCAATGTAAGGACTGAACGCTAAACACCAAGCTAGATGTCAGTGTTATTTTTGGCAGGTTCTCACCCAGCTTGTTGTTAGGCGATGAGGTTATCGCTATAAGGGTAGGGGAAGCTGGATGGTGATTAAATGAATGAATCACCATCTGGATCGGTCAAGCTATCACGATCTGAAATTAAGTCTTCGTCTTGACTGTTGTGAACGCCACGAACCCATTTACGACTCAACAGTTTCTTTTGAGCAGCGGTGGGGAGCTCGGTGAACTGAATGATTCGTTTCTCTGAAAGAAGATCAATCAAATCCTCTAATACACGCATCATGTCGCTATCAGAATTCGTCAACATTTCTTGCGTATTTTTGTTATCGTTAGCGGTAAATTTTTTCTCTAAAATTTTGGCAACAGAGGGTTCATTCGGAGCCACTAATAGGCCGTATTCCTCTGATTGAGAGGTCGCAACATCTATGATGTCACCGTCTTCGTTAAGCTTTGCGTAGAGCATATTAGTGTCCCGTGTTTGTATCAATTTGTAGTGGAGTGTTTTGATAACTTCCCATCTTAGCTGAGAACTACTATTCTAGTCTAAAACTTACATCCTGTTGGTTTTAAATTGTTTTTTTCGTTTACTTAGGAGAATTAGAGTATGTCTGGCTCGGACCGTTCAGAACAGAACTCTTCATCGTCCCATCAAGAAGAGCCGCACCATTCGGACGATATGACAACAGATCACTCTGATTCTACTGTGACAGAGAATACGACAGTAGATGAAACGGATATGGATAACCAGAAACCACAATGGCAAGCTAACGCCACGACCTTAGAATATCCTAACCCTTTATTAGATTGCTTGGTGCTATTAAGTCGTTATTTTAATAACCCATACACCTCCGACGCCATCGCGGCAGGTTTGCCGATTACTGATGATTTAATGACACCTGAATTGTTTCTGCGGGCATCGAAACGAATTGGAATAAGTTCACGCTTTGTGAAACGAAAGTTGTCTAAAATTCCTCACATGGTGTTACCGACCGTTCTCTTATTAGACGATCAACAGGCGTGCGTGTTATTGGACATTAATGATGCAAAAGGTACGGCGAAAATTTTACGTTCTGAATCTGGTGAAGGTGAAATTACTTTGCCAATAGCCGAATTAGAAGCGGCTTACACGGGATACTGTTTTTTTGTTAAACCTGTTTATCAATTTGATAAACGTGCACAGAAGTCTGATGAAGCCAAGCAGAAAAAAGGCCATTGGTTTTGGGGAACTGTGCTTGGCTCTTGGCGGATTTATCGTGATGTGTTTATCGCCTCACTTTTAATCAATATGTTTGCGGTTGCTAGCCCTTTGTTCGTGATGAATGTATACGATCGAGTGGTGCCGAATAATGCGTTTGATACTTTGTGGGTATTGGCTATTGGTGCCGCCGCCGTGTACCTTTTTGATTTTTTATTACGCATGCTCAGAGCGTATTTTATCGACATCGCAGGAAAGAAATCGGACATTCTCATATCCGCTTCGATCTTTTCTAAAGTGAACAACATCACCATGGCGTCTCGGCCGAAATCGGTGGGGGCGTTTGCGAAGAATTTACAAGAATTTGAAAGTATCCGTGATTTTATCACTTCTGCCTCTATTACCACGTTAGTAGATATTCCATTTATGTTTTTAATCGTTGGGGTGATTTGGCTAATTGGTGGCCCAGTCGGCTACATTCCGATTATTACGATTGCGTTGATTTTGATCTACAGCATCATCATCCAAATACCCCTTAAACGTTCTATCGAAGAGAGCCAGAAAACCGCATCGCAGAAAAACGCTGTGTTGATTGAGAGTTTATATAATGCTGAGAGTGTGAAATTAAATAACGCGGAAGGTGTTTTACAAAAACAATGGGAAAACGCGGTTGGTAATATCGCTGACTGGGGGGTGAAGACACGTCAACTGTCTCAGTCCACTTCGTCGTTTGCCATGGTGGCACAGCAACTGACCACCGTGGTGATCGTGATCGTTGGTGTGTACCAAATTTCAGAGGGTTTAATGAGCATGGGAGCGCTAGTCGCATCCGTTATGCTAACAGGGCGTGCTCTTGGTCCTATGACGCAAGTTGCCAGTTTAGCAACCCGTTATAATCAGGCGAGATCAGCATTTGCCTCATTAAATGAGATCATGTCGTCACCAGTAGAAAACCCTGAAGACACTAAGTTTGTACATCGCCCTGTATTCAAAGGTGAGTTTCAATTTGATGCGGTCAATTTCTCTTATCCTGACCAAGATCAGGCTGCCGTGACCGATATTAATATTAATATCAGACAAGGGGAAAAAGTAGCGATTATTGGACGTATTGGGTCCGGTAAATCGACACTGGGTAAGATGATGACGGGTCTGTACACACCGAGCAGCGGAGCGATTCGTGTCGACGGTGTAGACCTTAGACAGATAAACCCTACGGATTTACGTCGTAATGTGGGTTCGGTGTCGCAAGACGTCAACCTATTCTATGGTTCGATCAAAGATAATATTGTCATGGGCGCACCTTACATGGAAGACGACGCGATCATTCGTGCTGCTGAATTATCTGGTGTGTCTGAATTTGCGAATCGTCGCTCAAATGGTTTAGACAGTTTGGTAGGGGAGCGTGGTGCATTATTGTCTGGTGGTCAGCGTCAAAGTATTGCGATTGCGAGGGCTCTGTTATTTGATCCACCTGTTTTGATCTTGGATGAACCGACGGCCTCAATGGATAACACCACTGAAGCACGCATGAAGAGACGTTTGATGGACGGGTTAAAAGATAAGACCTTGATTCTAATTACACACAAAGCGTCGATGCTTGACATGGTGGACCGTATCATCGTTATGGATAATGGTCGTTTAATCGCAGATGGTCCGAAAGCGCAAGTTCACGAAGCGCTCCGTCAAGGTAAGTTGAAGGTGAGTTGATATGAGTAAGCGTACTGTCTCACAAAGTGATTTGGGGTATTTGTCAGATCGAAATGCTGCCTTGATGTTAAAGACACCAAGAGGTGGTCGCATCATTTTATGGGTCATTTTTATCTTTATCATGTCAGCATTGGTCTGGGCCTATTATACCTCGTTAGATGAAGTGACGGTTGGTGAAGGCAAAGTCATCCCATCTAGCCAGGTTCAACAAATTCAGAACTTGGAAGGTGGTATTTTAAAAGAAATTAACGCCAAAGTAGGTCAGGTAGTCAATGCAGGCCAGATCTTGATGACCATTGAGAATACCGAAGCCTTGTCCTCCTTGCGAGAGCAGCAAGCTGAGTTCATTAACTTACAGGCTAGAGCCGCGCGTTTACAAGGTGAATCCTATGGCAGACCACCGGTATTTGACGAGGAATTACGAAACGATTACCCGTCTGTAGTCAACCGTGAGATGGATCTATACAGCAACCGTCTAGAATCGCTGCGTACCAATCAAGTGGGTTTTCAGCAGCAGATTGAGCAAAAAAGACAAGAAATTGTGGAAATGCAGGCGAAGCTGGATAACCTCAAGCAGAGCTATGAATTTTCAAAAGAAGAGTTAGCGCTAACCCGTCCTGCCTTTGAGCAGGGTGCCGTATCGCGAGTCGAACTGCTCCAATTAGAACGAGAAGTGAACCAATTACAGGGGGATCTAGAAGCGACTCAGTTAGCCATTCCTCGTGCTCGTTCTGCGCTCAAAGAGGCGCAAAGCAAATTGGAAGAAAGCGTGGCGAAGTTTCGTGCGGATGCACAAGAAGAGTTAACCAATGTTCGTAGTAAGTTGGATCAGATTCGCGAAGCGAGTGTGTCTTTAGAAGATAAGGTCTCTAGAACGCAAGTACGTTCACCGGTAAAGGGTATTGTTAAACAGATTCAAATTAATACGGTGGGTGGGGTAATTAAGCCGGGCATGAATATGATGGAAATCGTGCCGATTGAAGACTCCTTGTTGATCGAAGCTAAGGTTCGCCCTGAAAATATTGGTTTTATTCAACCTGATTTACCTGCTGTGGTGAAACTGTCTGCCTATGATTTTGCTATTTTTGGTGGCTTGGATGGCACGGTGGAAAATATTAGTGCGGATACCATTCTGGATGAAGAGGGCAATAGTTTTTACCTAGTACGAGTCAGAACAGATAGAAACTTTTTAGGGACGAAGGAAGCGCCTTTGCCAATTATTCCAGGTATGCAATCCAGTGTGGACATTATTACAGGGAAAAAGACCTTGTTAGATTATTTGTTGAAACCAATTCTGAAAGCCAAACAGAATGCGCTGCGAGAGCGATAATTACAAAAAATTTAGCTTTCATATCATTGTGATAACAAATGTTAACAACCATATCTTGTAAGCTAGATACAATGATTACAGCCAAATAAACTGAACGAGATTGATTTTGAAAATTTTGTGTTGGAATACAGACGATGCTGTTTGGGAGCATTGGTTAAAAGTTGTCCCGCAGGGAGCAGAGCTTGTTCGAGTTGACAGCTTAGCGGCGTCTCGTCGTGCGTTGATTGAGTCTCAACAAGCATTTCAATATTGTTTTGTGTACTTAGCGGATGATTCGTTTTCGAGTCAAGTCGAAGAGGTTGCGACGTTAAAGTCAGAGTTTTTAACTCAAAGTATGTTGGTGTTTCCAAACCAAGCTAGCCAGCAAGCCGCGTTACGTTTATTCTCAATTGGTGTGAATGGTCAATGTGCGCCTTATATAGGGGAAGAACAGTTATCTTTGGTGCTTTCAGTCATTGATTCGGGGGAGATTTGGGGTGGCAAAGCCTTTATACAACAATTAATTAGTCAATCAGCGGAACAAGTCGATTCACCTTCTCTGGAAATGGACGGTTTGTCTGAGCGTGAAATGGACGTAGTGCGTTATGTGGCAGAAGGGCTTTCGAATAAGCAGGTGGCCACTGAGATGGCCATTACTGAGAGAACCGTGAAAGCGCACCTAACCTCTGTTTTCAAAAAAACAGATACTCGAGATCGTCTTGCTTTGGCTTTGAAAGCAAAGCGTCACTTTTCAGTGCGCTGATAATATTCCTCCTAAAAATAGCGCACAATTTTTGCGCTTCTCTACTAATTTGTGTTCAAAACACATTTGACGTTGCTTCTTTCGCCTCTGTTAAGCCTCATTTTACCTGTTTTTCCTTAAAATTTTAGTCATGTGCTTTAGTGGCGCATATCTTGCTTCATTTATTGAAATTCAGCTTGTATAGATAGAGAGTGCACCATGTCTGCGCCCCCAAAGAATGAATTAACCGTTATGTTGGTTGATAATGAACCTGCCCGAGCGGCGATTGTTGAGCAAGCTATGTTAGACAGTGGCTACCGTGTGATCCGTCGCCTTGAAAATGCGCTGAACTTAAGCCAGGCAGTGATGGAATGTCAGCCAGATATGGTGATCATTGACATTGAATCCCCAGACCGAGATATGTTGGAAAATATGTCTCGACTTACCCAAGATAACCCAAGACCCATTGTGATGTTTGCCGAAGAAGACGATTCTAGGCATGTTGAAGCGGCTATTCGTGCTGGTGTGAGTGCTTATGTTGTCGATGGGGTGAACAGTGGCAGTGTGAAGGCGATTTTACAGGTTGCTATCGCGCGTTTTAGGGAGTTTCAGGCATTACGTTCTGAGCTCGAAACGGTAAAAACTCAGTTGGAAGACCGTAAGCTAATTGATAAAGCAAAAGGGTTGATTATGAAGCATCAACAGTGTGATGAGCCTGCGGCTTATCAAGCCCTCAGAAAATTAGCGATGGATCGCAGTCAAAGAATGACCGAAGTGGCTCGTAATATCATTTCAGTGATGGAAATTATGGGAGCTTCTAAATGACATCAGCGATAAAGAATTCTTTAGAATCTCAACAGACGGTGCGGATTGGCTTTATTCCTTTAATTGACTGTGCACCTTTTGTTATTGCCAAAGAGAAAGGTTTTTTTGCGGCAGAAGGGGTTCCAGTAACCCTATCAAAAGAAGCATCTTGGGCCAGCATTCGCGATAAAGTAACCTTTAATATCTTGCAGGGTGCACACATGTTGGCATCTATGCCGATTGCGGCAAGCCTTGGCGTTGGAACATTAAAAACCGCCATGCAAACCAGTTTTACGGTGAGCCACAATGGTAATGGTATTACGGTTGGCAATATTTTGTATGAAGAACTGACGCAGTATGTGACGCAAAGTAGTGATATTCGAAATGGTACCGCCTTGAAGCGCTATATCGAAGAGCGTGCAAAACACAGTCAACCCTTGCTTCGTTTTGCTGTGGTTTACCCATACTCTTCTCATAATTACCAACTTAGAGATTGGTTGGCTCGTGCTGGTATTGATCCGGATGAAGAGGTGCAAATTGTTGTCATTCCTCCAGTGAAAATGATCGACAGTCTTAAGGCTGGTGATATAGATGGTTATTGTGTTGGGGAGCCTTGGAATAGTTTGGCTGTTGAGGCTGGGGTCGGTCATTTACTGGTAACAGGTTATGAAATTTGGGGAAGCACGCCGGAAAAAGTATTTGGTGTGAATTCCTCTTGGGCTGAACAAAACGAACTGACGCATCTCGCGGTGATTCGAGCTTTAGAAAAGGCTTGTGAATGGGTTGATCATCCAGCTAACCAGACGGAATTACTGAGTATCTTAAGTCATCCAGATTATCTAAATTGCAGTGTTGAACAATTGGTGTACGGTTTTAGTGCGATTAAACCGAAAGGCAAATTTGATTGGCCGATGGAAGCGTATCAGCGTTTTTCAGGCCAAGAGATTAATCGCCCCTTACCCAGTTACGCGCTATGGATTATGGGACAAATGCATCGCTGGCATCAGTTGCCTAACGCTGCGACAACGAATTTAAATTCGATGGCGAAGCAAGTGTATCGTCAGGACATATATGAACGTGCCTCAGGAGACCATGATCAAGAATGGCAATGGCTTTTAAGCTCATCGCAAGAATCTACTTGGTTAGAGGATATTGCGAACGGTAAGGTGAGACTTCATCCCAAAGGTATCCTAAAAGGGTTTATAAAATCAGAGGATTAATCGGCCATGTTATGGTGCGCTGTGCCTGATTTGAGAGCAAAAGAGGGCTTTTTTTGAAGTTTTTAATGAACTGAAAACCATTTAATCGATATAAATCAGTAGGTTATTTTTTTTGGCATATATCCTGCTAACCAATATACATTGATAGATTATCAGCTAAACATTTTGGTGAAATGAGCAATGATGCTGGTTGTCACCCACAGGATTGAAGGCTCAATGTAGAGTCGTTTATGAATGGCAAAGGTGCCTGCAAACACACAATTGTGTGATTTGCATGCGCCTTTTTTTGTGTCTTGAAGCGGAGAGTAACGATGAATTTGAGGTCTTTGGAAACGGTTATGCAATTGCCGAAAGTGGCAGAATCAGTGAAAAAGTCCACTGCGGCTTTGCTGTTGGGGTCCTTTTTGATGGCTGGTGCCGCTCACGCGGAGTTGGATTATCCGGAGAAAGAAGAATTGAAGTTTGGCTTTATTAAGCTAACGGATATGGCACCTTTGGCCATTGCTTACGAAAAAGGCTATTTCGAAGACGAAGGTCTTTACGTTACTTTGGAAGCACAAGCGAATTGGAAAGTCCTGTTAGACCGGGTGATTGATGGACAATTAGATGGTGCTCATATGCTGGCAGGTCAGCCATTGGGCGCAACGATTGGTTATGGTACCAAAGCGCACATTATTACCGCATTTAGCATGGACTTGAACGGTAACGGCATTACTGTTTCAAATGATGTTTGGGAAGAGATGAAACCCAACATCGACAAAGGCGTAGACGGTAAGCCTGTTCACCCTATTAGTGCGAGTGCTTTAAAACCTGTCGTGGACCGTTATCGGTCAGAAGGTAAGCCGTTCAATATGGGCATGGTATTTCCTGTGTCGACGCACAATTATGAATTGCGCTATTGGTTAGCAGCAGGCGGTATTCATCCAGGTTATTACGCACCTGCGAAAGGCGACACCAGTGGCCAAATCGATGCCGATGCTATGTTGTCAGTAACGCCGCCGCCCCAAATGCCCGCCACAATGGAGGCTGGAACCATACATGGTTACTGTGTTGGTGAACCTTGGAATCAACAAGCGGTATTCAAAGGCATTGGTGTACCAGTTATTACCGACTACGAGATCTGGAAAAACAATCCAGAAAAAGTATTTGGTGTCAGTAAAGAGTGGGCTGACGAGTACCCAATTACGCATATTCGCGTAGTCAAAGCCATGATTCGAGCGGCGAAATGGTTGGACGAAAACAACAATGCTAACCGCCCAGAAGCGGTGAAAATTCTGTCGCAAAGCCAATACGTTGGTGCGGATTACGATGTTATCGCAAACAGTATGACGGGAACATTTGAATATGAAAAAGGCGATAAGCGTGACGTACCAGATTTTAATGTGTTCTTCCGTCATAACGCGACTTACCCTTACTACAGTGATGCGATTTGGTATCTAACCCAAATGCGCCGTTGGGGACAAATCGCAGAGCCTAAATCTGATGAATGGTTCATGAAAACCGCGAAAGAAGTGTATCGCCCTGATATCTACGCGCAAGCGGCTGAATCTTTGATTGAAGACGGTTTTATGCAGGCTTCTGATTTCCCAGATTTTGCAACGGAAGATGGTTTTAAATCGCCACAAAGTGATTTTATTGACGGCATTACTTATGACGGTAAGCATCCAAATGATTACTTGAAGAGCTTTCAGATTGGTCTGAAAGGTGATGATCAGATTTAAAGACTTATTAAGCAGTGGGCTTATTTAGGCCCATTGCAAGATGAGTGAGTTCGCCGTTTTACAACTAGCAGGAATATCGCCATGTCAGATTTATCCATCCACTCTTTAAAGGAAAAGCTAGAGCAGATTTCTCTCAAAAGCCTTCTTTTGCCTCTATGTGGAATCCTTATTTTTATTATGCTCTGGCAGGTGGGGGCCAGCCGAGTGCACACTTCGCTTGGTGTCTTTCCTGGGCCTGCTGTGGTTTATGAACAATGGGGCAACCTGATTAGTGAGCATCAGAATGAAAGAGCAAAAGAGCAACAATTTTATGAACGTCAGGAAGACAGGATAGCCAAACGTCAGGCAAAAGACCCGAGTTATGTGGGTAAAATTCGCAGCTATACCGGCAAACCGACGTTCTTTGACCAAATTTTTACCAGTTTGTATACCGTCCTAGCGGGCTTTGGCTTAGCCTGCCTGATTGCCATTCCATTAGGCATTTTGATCGGTTTGAATAATGCGGTGTACAGTGCGCTAAACCCAGTTATTCAAGTCTTTAAACCCGTGTCACCTCTTGCTTGGTTACCGCTTGTCACCATGGTGGTCAGTGCGACCTATGTATCGGATGCCCCGATCTTCTCTAAATCCTTTTTAACCTCCATGTTCACGGTCACTCTATGTTGTATGTGGCCGACCTTAATTAACACGGCGGTCGGTGTGGCGGCGGTTGAGAAAGATTTGCTGAATGTGTCAAAAGTACTGCGCTTGGGGTGGTTTACTCATGTGATGAAAATCGTCATCCCATCGGCCATTCCACTGATGTTCACTGGTTTGCGCTTGTCTTTAGGGATTGCCTGGATGGTACTGATTGCCGCAGAAATGCTGGCGCAGAACCCTGGTTTAGGCAAGTTTGTGTGGGATGAATTTCAAAATGGCAGCTCTAACTCCCTTGGTCGCATTATGGTGGCCGTGTTGATGATAGGTTTCATCGGCTTTTTATTAGATCGAGCCATGTTGATGGTTCAGCGTTTTGTGTCTTGGGATAAGACACAAATTTTACGATAGGAGAATGATCATGGCGACGCATCTAGACATCAGTCAGGTATCCATCGAATTTCCAACGCCAAAGGGTTCATTTAAAGCCTTAGACGGAGTGAATTTAAAGATTAATAAAGGCGAGTTTGTGTCTCTGATTGGACACTCAGGCTGTGGTAAATCCACTGTATTGAACATAGTGGCGGGTTTGTATGACGCGACAGAAGGTGGCGTGTTATTGGATGGTAAAGAGGTCAAAGGACCAGGGCCAGAGCGCGCGGTAGTGTTTCAAAACCATTCCTTGTTGCCTTGGTTAACCTCTTACCAGAATGTTGAGTTGGCGGTGAAGCAAGTCTTTAAAAAGACCAAATCGAAAAAAGAGATGCACGATTGGATCATGCATAACTTGGATTTGGTGCATATGACACATGCGGCAGATAAACGACCAGACGAAATATCCGGTGGTATGAAGCAACGTGTGGGCATTGCCAGAGCCTTGGCGATGGAGCCAAGTGTGCTGTTGATGGATGAGCCATTTGGTGCTTTGGATGCCTTGACTCGAGCCCATTTACAAGATTCGCTTATGGACATCCAAAAAGACCTAAATAATACCGTCATTATGATTACTCACGATGTGGATGAGGCGGTATTACTGTCTGATCGCATTATCATGATGACCAATGGCCCAGCGGCGACGATAGGCGAAATATTAGAGGTGGATTTACCGCGACCACGTGATCGTTTGGCATTAGCAAACGATGCGAAGTACGTGGATTATCGCGCTCAAGTACTGACGTTCTTGTATGAAAAGCAGCGTAAGGTTGAGTCGATTAGTGGTGCTGCTAAAGCTTCTAGCCCGTCTACAGCGAAAGTGGCTAACGCGTAACAGGGTAATTCATCATGATGCGAGTAGTGATAATTGGTGCCGGTATGGCGGGCAGTAAATTAGCAGAAGAATTGGCGCATAACGCCACCGTTAAGCTTGCTATTACCCTAATCGGTGAAGAGCCTAAAGTAGGCTATAACCGTATTATGTTGTCTTCATTATTGGCTCAGGAAATTGGTGATGAAGACATGTCACTGGTGGATCTACAAAAGATGGGGCAAACCGGTGTTGATATTCTTGCTGAAGACCCAGTGGTTAGGATTTCAAGCGAACAAAAACAAGTGACCTTGTCATCTGGTCGTGTGATTGATTACGACAAGCTGGTGTTCGCAACGGGTTCTAAAGCCAATATGTTGCCTATTGAAGGGGCGATGGCGAGCAATGTAATGGGCTTTCGTACTTGGCAAGACGTGGATCGCATGGCGGATTTGCCTGTAGCACAAAAAGTGGCCGTAATAGGCGGTGGCTTACTTGGGTTAGAGGCTGCCGTAGGTTTGGTAAAACGCGGTCATCAGGTCACGGTATTTCATCGCAGTGGTCACTTATTAAATCGACAGTTAGACGCGTCCGCGGCCAGTCTACTGCAGTGTCGTCTTGAAACAATGGGGGTTGAGTTTTGTTTATCTGATAGTCCTACGCAATTTATTCATGATGCGTCAGGTACGGTGTGTCAGTTATTGCACGGTGATGGACAGCAAAAACCAGTGGATCTGGTGATCATGGCAGCAGGGATTGTGCCTGAAACCCAGTTGGCTAAGCAGGCAGGTTTGGTAGTAAAAAAAGCGATTCTGGTTGATGCACAAATGACCACGTCAGATACCGATATTTATGCGCTGGGTGAATGTTGTGAATTTGAGCAGCAAACGTTTGGCTTGCTGGCCCCAATTTGGTCACAGATCAGCGTATTAACTCAGGTGCTGACTGGTAGTGCAGCCAATTTTGCTATCGTGCCAACACCAACCAAATTAAAAGTATCAGGCATTAACCTGTTTTCGGTGGGAAAAATTCAACCTGATACAAATGACGCTTGCCTTATTTTTGAAGATGTAAGCGCAAATCACTATCGCAAACTGGTGGTCAACGACGGCCTTCTGGTGGGCGCAATTCTATACGGCAACGTCGCCGATGGTAGCTGGTACTTCCAGCTGATTCAAAATAAGACGAAGGTTACCGACATACTGGATCGACTGATTTTTGGCGAAGCCTATTGCTCGTCGCAAGTCGCTTGATTCAGAGACAGTAACGCCAGACTCCGACAAGGGGAAACACATGACTATAAACACTTCAGCAACAGACAAACCACGTTTAGTCGTCGTGGGAAACGGTATGGTGGGACATCACTTTATCGAACAATTGATTGAACAGGGTGCACAACAACAATTTTCCATTGAGGTGTTTGGCGAAGAGCCACACTTGGCTTATGACCGAGTGCATTTGAGTGAGTACTTTACGGGCAAAGCGGCAGCAGACTTAGCCATGACGGATGGCCGTTTGTATGATGAACATGGGGTTCGTTATTTTACCAATAGCCAAGTTGTGGCAATTGATCGTGCCGCTAAGTCATTACAATTGGCGTCGGGCGATGCCTTGTCTTATGACATTTTGGTGCTGGCCACTGGGTCCTATCCTTTTGTACCACCGATGCCGGGGCACGATAGAGACAATACTTTTGTGTACCGTACTCTGGAAGACCTGGATGCGATTCGTGATTGCGCGGCAAAAGTGTCTCGTGGCACGGTGGTGGGTGGCGGTCTGCTGGGGTTAGAAGCGGCCAATGCGCTTAAAAACCTAGGTTTGGAAACCAGTGTGGTTGAGTTCGCACCGCGTTTGATGCCAGTGCAACTGGATGAAACCGGTGGCCAAGTATTAAAAGAGATGATCGAAGGGCTTGAAGTGAGCGTTTATACAGCCACGGCCACGCAAGAGATTATTGATGGTGAGCAAGCTTTTCACCGAATGAATTTTGCGGATGGCAGTCATCTCGAAACCGACCTGATTTTGTTTTCCGCTGGGATTCGCCCACAAGATGCCTTAGCCAGACAATCTGCTCTGGAAATTGGTGAGCGTGGCGGTATTTGTGTTAACAACGATTGTGTAACCAGTGATGACAGTATTTATGCCATTGGTGAATGTGCCTTGTGGAATGGTCGAATTTTTGGCTTAGTCGCGCCTGGATACAGCATGGCGAAAGCCGCGGCCGCTCATATTATGGGTGACTCAGACAAGCGTTTTATGGGAGCAGACATGAGCACCAAACTCAAACTGCTTGGCTGTGATGTCGGTTCGATCGGCGATGCTCATGCTCAAACCCAAGGCTGTAAGGTATTTGTTTATCAGGATGAGTTGACCCAAAGCTATCGTAAAATGGTGGTCTCGGAAGACGGTAAGAAACTATTGGGCGCTGTCTTGGTGGGGGACAACAGCTATTACGATACCTTGTTGCAATATTACTTAAACGCCATCGATCTGCCTGACAATGCACAGTCATTGATTTTACCCAGTATGGATGGCGCGTCAGCGGCTTTGGGTGTTGATGCTTTGCCTGCTACCGCGTCCATTTGTAGTTGTCATAACGTCAGTAAGCAGGACATCAGTAATGCGGTTTGCGCTGGGGCTTTGTCCGTTGGCGATGTCAAAGGGGTTACCAAAGCTGCTACTGGTTGTGGTGGTTGTGCTGCCTTATTGAAAAAAGTCGTCGACAATGAGTTGTTGGCACTGGGTGTAGAAGTCAGTACGGATATTTGTGAGCACTTCGCTTATACCCGTCAGGATTTGTACAACCTAATCAAAATTGAAGGCATCAAAACCTTCGCTGAACTATTGCAAAAACACGGCAAAGGTCACGGTTGTGAAATCTGTAAACCTGCAGTGGGATCCATTCTTGCCAGCGTGTGGAACGACTATGTGCTGAAAAAAGAGCACATTGGTTTGCAAGATACCAATGATAGGTTCCTTGCCAACATGCAAAAGGATGGTACCTATTCCATTGTGCCGCGTATTGCGGGTGGTGAAATTACCCCAGATAAGTTGATTGTACTAGGACAAGTCGCTAAAGATTATGGCTTGTACACCAAGATTACCGGTGGTCAGCGCATTGATTTGTTTGGGGCAACCTTGCCGCAATTGCCTGAAATATGGGAGAAGCTGGTGGCGGCTGGGTTTGAAACCGGCCAAGCCTATGGTAAGTCATTACGAACCGTTAAATCCTGTGTGGGCAGTACCTGGTGTCGTTACGGTGTGAACGACAGCATGGGCATGGCAATTCACTTAGAGAATCGTTACAAAGGATTGAGATCGCCGCACAAAATTAAGTTCGCTGTGTCGGGTTGTACGCGTGAATGTGCCGAAGCTCAAAGCAAGGACATAGGCGTGATCGCCACAGAGGGCGGTTGGAACTTATACGTTTGTGGAAACGGGGGTATGAAGCCTCGTCATGCGGATTTGTTTGCGACTGACTTGGACGATGAGACCTTGGTTAAGTACATCGACAGAGTCTTGATGTTTTACACCAAAACGGCCGACCGTTTGCAGCGTACGTCTGTATGGATGGAAAGTCTCGAAGGCGGTCTGGACTATCTAAAAGAGGTGGTCATTGATGACAAACTTAGCTTGTGTGAAGAACTAGAGAAAAGCATGCAACATGTGGTGGATACTTTCCAGTGTGAGTGGAAAACCACACTAGAAGACGAGCAAGCACTGAAGAATTTCCGTCAGTTCGTCAACTATGAAGGTGGCGATGACAATGTTGTATTTGTTGAGGAGCGAAATCAAATTCGCCCTGCGACAGAAGCCGAAAAACAGCAACTGATTGCGAAGGCAGGTTAATCATGACGATGCAGTGGAAATTAATGTGTGAACAGCAGGACTTGATCGAAGGCGCTGGTATCGCAGCCATGTTAGATGGTCAACAAATCGCTTTGTTTTACGTGCCAGAGGCGGAGCAGAAAGTATTTGCCATTAGTAACTGGGATCCAATCGGAAAAGCCAATGTGCTTTCCCGAGGTTTGTTGGCGAATCTAAAGGAACAGTGGACCGTAGCGAGCCCTTTGTATAAGCAGCATTATGAATTGCAATCTGGACAGTGCCTTGAGGAAGAAGGTGTCAAGGTAACAACTTGGCCAGTAAAGCTGGAAACTGGCAAGGTGTTTGTCGCTTGTCGGTGATCCTTCATTGACCCTGAATATGATTTTTGCACTGGGTTGGTGCTTTTTACGTTGAGGTTATGCTTGAGTTCGAGCTCAAATCGCTTGAATACTGATTGAATTGTGTTTGTTGTACTTGGCCTGTTAATTGCTTTGTTATTAGTAACTGATGCACCTTGAGCCAAAGTTGGTTTACTAATAAAGCTATCAGATATTACAAAAGGCAACGAAGCCCAACCATTCTAGTAGAGTGGTTGGGCTTTTTTTGTCTTCGAAAAAGTGAAGGATGGATATATGGCGCAGGCTTCTCAAAAAACAACATGTCCTTATTGCGGTGTCGGCTGTGGTGTGAACATGGTTTTGCCGAGTGCAGGTAAAGACCCTATTCCCCCTGTATCAGGGGATAACATGCATCCGGCAAACTTTGGTCGATTGTGTGTGAAAGGAAGTAGTTTATCGCAAACTTTGATTGATCATGACAGATTGCTCACACCAAGTATTCAGGGGCAATCCACTTCTTGGGATGAGGCGTTAAGTACTATTAGTGAAAAGATTTCTCAAGTGGTGAAAGATCATGGCCCCGATGCTTTTGCGTTTTATTTATCTGGTCAGATTTTGACTGAAGATTATTATGTGGCCAATAAGCTGGCGAAGGGGTTTATTGGTACAGCTAACGTCGACACGAATTCAAGGTTATGCATGGCGTCCGCAGTGGTGGCTTATAAGCGGGCGTTTGGGTCTGATACTGTGCCTTGTTGTTATGAAGATTTAGAGTGCTGCGATTTGCTTATTATGGTGGGGTCTAATGCCGCTTGGACACACCCGGTTTTGTATCAGCGCATTGCGGCGGCTAAACAAAAGCGTCCTCACATGAAGGTGGTGGTGATTGACCCTCGTCAAACCGCGACCTGTGATATTGCGGATCTGCATTTAGCGATTAAGCCTGGGTCTGATGCGGCGATTTTTTCTTACCTGCTCTGTCATTCAGATAGTGTTGGCGTTGTTGATCAGACTTTTATGGCGGATTCGACATCCGGGTTTGATGAGGCCTTAAAGTGTGCTTATGCGGCAACACCAAGTGCGTCTTTTACGGCGGATTTTTGTGGTGTGCCGTTAGAAGACTTAACTTGTCTGGCGGATTGGTGGGCAGATACTGATAAGACAGTTACGTTTTATTCTCAAGGCATTAATCAGTCGTCTTCTGGCGTGGATAAATGCAATGCCATTATCAACTGTCATCTCGCAACCGGTCGGGTGGGCAAAGAAGGCGCTGGGCCTTTTTCTATTACAGGTCAGCCAAATGCCATGGGAGGACGCGAAGTCGGTGGCTTAGCCAATCAACTGGCGGCCCATATGGATTTTGCAACGCCTGGCGCACACGATTTGGTTAAGCGTTTTTGGCAGGCCCCAAACATGGCCAATGAAAATGGTCTGAAAGCGGTCGATTTATTTCAAGCCATGGAAGCAGGTAAAGTCAAAGTGGTGTGGATTATGTCGACGAATCCGATGGTGAGTTTACCCGATACCGCTCAGGTTCGACGCGCCTTGGAAAAATGTGAGTTGGTGATTGTCAGTGACTGTAAAAACAATACTGATACGACGGCCATGGCGGACATCTTATTGCCAGCAACGGGGTGGAGTGAAAAAAATGGCACGGTGACGAATTCAGAGCGACGTATTTCTCGTCAACGAGGCTTGTTACCGGCACCGGGGGAGGCCAGACATGATTGGTGGGCAATTTGTGAAGTTGCGAAAAGACTCGGTTTCCATTCGGCGTTTAGTTACCAAGGCGCTCGTGATATTTTTGTAGAACACGCGGCATTATCAGCGTTTGAAAACGCCGGTAAAAGAGATTTCGATATTGGTCACTTTCAGTCTATGACTCAAGCAGAATACGATGCCTTAGTGCCGGTTCAGTGGCCTGTACCAACAGGACAGCCGGCAGGCACTAAACGGATGTTTGCGGATGGGAAATTTTTCACGACGGATCGAAAAGCGCGTTTTATTCCTATTACGCCTGTGCTTCCCCAGCATGCGAGTAATCAAGAGTGGCCTTTTGTTTTGAATACAGGGCGAGTTCGAGATCAGTGGCATACCATGACGAGAACAGGAAATGCGGCTTCTTTGGCTCGTCATACCAATCAACCTTATGTTGAAATTCATCCTCGTGATGTCAAAGCACTTGGGCTTCAGGATCAAGGTTTGGCGCGTTTAGTGAGTCCTCATGGTCAGGCTATTTTAAGGGTAAAGACAAGTCGGGCGACCTCACCAGGTCAGGTATTTGCCCCGATTCATTGGACTCAGGCTTTTGCAAATCAGTCTGTGATATCCCACTTGATACCACAAGTCGTTGATCCATTATCAGGGCAGCCTGAATCTAAGCATGCTTTGATCCGACTGGAAGCCATACATAATCCTATGTTTGGTTCCATTTTATCAACACAGGCGTTGGACTTATCGGCGTTTTTATATTGGTGTCGTATTCCGTCTGAGCATGGTTTTTACTACGAAGTGGCCTTGTCTAGTGCGGCCGAAGTAGAGCAAACCGTACGAGATTTAAAACAGCAAACGGGCTTATCAGAACATTGGATGACGTATCAAAACCCACTGTCAGGGCAATCGAGAATGGCTTGCTTGCGAGAGAATCAATTGGCTTTGTTGTTGTATTGGCATGACCAACCGCAGCAATTCAATGTGGATTGGTTGGTGTCCAAGTTGGCGCCTGATTGTCCTGTTCTGGAGCCGGAAAGGCTAGCTATCTTGGCGGGGAGCTTGGCTCAAGCGGAAGATAAGGGCGAAATCATTTGTTCCTGTTTTCAAGTGGGTAGTAAACAAATTCAACAGGCGGTGGCAGACGGTGTTCGTTCTGTCGCTGAGTTGGGGGTGCGATTAAAATGTGGCACTAATTGTGGTTCTTGTGTGCCAGAGTTGAAACCGTTTATGCCAATACAAGTGGAGCAAAGCGCATGAGTGATGCATTTAAACCATTTATTCAGGTGCTTGGGCGAGGTAAGAAAGGCGCTCGAAGCCTTACTTCGGAAGAAGCCGAACAGGCAATGACTCTTATGCTGAATGATCAAGTTGCCGCTGAACAATCGGGGGCTTTTTGGATGTTAATTCGCATTCGAGAAGAAACGGTTGAAGAAACTGTGGGGTTTACACGAGCCACTCGCTGCTTCTTACGAGAAAACAATTCATCGGTGCAGAAAGTCGAGCTCGATTGGCCAGCTTATGCCGGTAAGCGTAATGAGTTACCTTGGTTTTTGTTGTCAGCGCTGGCCTTAGCGAATGCGGGTGTTCGCATTGTCATGCATGGTCACGCGTTTGAGGGGGAAGAGCGAATTTATGTCAATCAAGCATTAAGTGCGTTGGGTCTTAATGTGTGTTCTTCGGTGGATGAGGTCAATCAATGCCTTAATGAGCAAGCGTTTGCTTACATTGATTTGATAAACATACACCCTATGCTAGGGAAAATGATGAATTTGAAATACCAATTAGGATTACGTTCACCGGTGAACACAGTAGTTCGAATGATGAATCCATTTTTTGCTCCCCATAGTCTACATGGGGTGTTCCATCGTGGTTACGATGCGTTGCACCTAGCGGCTTGCGAACAGCTTCAGGATCCTTCCGTCTTAGTGTTTCGTGGTGGTAATGGAGAGGCGGAAGTGAACCCTGAGCGAGAAGTGACATTGGGAAAATGGCAGAATAATCAAGCGAGCTGGACAGTGTGGCCCAAAGCTGAGCAGCGTTATAAGCGACTTAAGAACAACCTTGATGTCTCTCGTTTGAGGGATCATTGGTTAGGTGAGACGATTGACCCATTTGGTGAGCAAGCGGTGCGTCAAACGCTGGCGGCGGTTATTGGTTTATTGTACAAATTGGACTCGCATAAAGCTTGTTTGGCATTAGCGGATGAAATTTGGTCTAATCGATGTCTACCCTGGCTGAAAAAAGATAATTAAAGCATGGAAATAACATCGATAACTGGTGCTGTCTTAGCGGGCGGTAAAGGGGAGCGCGTATCTGGGCAGGATAAAGGCTTACTTTTGTTTCGTAATGAACCAATGGCGGTGCATGTGATTCGAGCCTTACAGCCTTCGGTCGATCGAATGCTGATCAATGCCAATCGGCATATGGCAGAATACCAAGGCATGGGTTATGAATTGTACTCGGATGCTGAATCGGTTTCTGACAAAGGGCCGTTGGCTGGTCTTTACTCCTGCTTAGCGGTATCAAAAAGTTCGCACCTTATGATATCACCATGTGATACGCCTTTAATTACTGGGTTAGTGTTCCAGACTTTGCGAGAGGCTGCAAAGTCTGCACCGGATAAAATTCACTATCTGCAGGACGATAAAGGTCGTCATCCATTGCATGCGATTATGCCTGTGGCATCAAGCCTATTTGCTTTAGATGTATTTTTGAGCCAACAGGATAGGTTGGCTGTTATGGCATTCTATGAGTCATTTGGTTGCCAGTCTGTCCGTGTTGACACAGGTGACACATTGAGGAACTTCAATACGTGGGCCGACTTAAAGGCGTTTGAATGAGTCTATATCAAGGTGATACGACTCACCATCTTCTTTGTGTTCTAGTTTGACAAGCAAATAATCCAGCTTAGGTACAAACCAAAAAGAGGTTTGCTTTACCTTGCTTAAATTGTCGGTTCGAATCATTTTGATAGCAGATAAACGACCGAGTTTGGTATTTATGGTTTCCATCTTTTCGCGTTTAAATTGCCAATTTTTAATGTAGCCACCGTCCGCGATAAGATAATCAAACTCATTTTTTCCTTGTTTTAAATCCTGTCGAATTTGCAGTTGGATCGACAACTTGTCTAGAGTGTTCGGATGAATGGATAGATTCCACGGTTTTTCTTTCACATCGTTGCGGACCAGCTGTTTTTTCCAGTCAAAAGTCAGAGTGGCTTTGCGAGTTTTACCCAGTACCTTACTTTTGTATTGATATTTGGTTGGAATAATTTGATGGTCTTTAACGTAAAACTGCGAACTTTCATTGAGAGAAGCAATGAGGCTGTCTGCTGAAAAGGCAAACTTCCACATATCACCTGATTGTTTAGACAGCGTCTGCTTGCCTTCCACTTTTAGGCTGATGCCTTTTTTCCAAACCGTACTGTAGACGGCTGAGTAGGCCTCTAGAAAAGCGTCTTTCTTTGGCGTGGCGGAGTAAGAAAACATAGGGATGAACATAAAAGTGGCAATAAACCAGATTGATATTTTATGAATCCCCATGCTTTCTCCTTTTTTAGGCTAGGCCTGAATGGTAAAGAATGCCGGTCTCCGCAAGAGGGGCATCATCCAAATACGCTGTACCGTGTTTCAATGTCAATCGACTTTCGCTAAACCATTTCACCGCCAGTGGGTAAATGACATGCTCAAGTGCATGCACTTTACTGGCGAGACTGCTTGCGGTTTCATCTGCCTCTATCATTGTGCTGGCTTGCAATATTACAGCGCCAGCGTCCAGTTCTGAGCTGACAAAGTGCACAGAAACACCGTGTTCTTGTTCCTTGGCATCAATGGCTCTTTGGTGTGTATCCAAGCCTTTGAATTTTGGCAGTAAAGACGGATGTATATTAAGCATTCTACCTTCATAATGTTGCGTGAAGGTTTCAGTTAATATCCGCATAAAGCCAGCCAATACCACTAACTTAGGTTGATACTGATCGATTGTTTTTTGCAGTTCTTCATCAAATGCTTCGCGACTGGTGAACGCCTTATGGTCTAGAGCGTGGGTTGGAATGCCCGCTTTTTTCGCTCTTTCTAATCCAAAGGCATCGGCTTTGTTGCTGATCACGGCTTTAATGTCGATGTTCAGTTTTCCTTGCAAGCTTTGATCAATCAAGGCTTGCAAGTTACTGCCACTGCCTGAAATCAAGACAATGACTGGAAAACTCATGCGTTAGACTCTAGATCGGAAATCAGCACCTCTTTGCCACCGTTGCGTGGGCAGATTTCACCAATGATCCAAGCTTGTTCGCCTTCTGCTTGAAGAAGGTTTAATGCTTCTTCTGCTTTGTCTGCATTGATACACAGTACCATGCCGACACCACAGTTTAGAACACGGTACATTTCTTCTTGCTCGACATTTCCTTGTTCTTGAAGCCAATCAAACACGGCCGGACGTTTCCAGCTATTGGCATCAATTTTCGCTGCCGCCTCTTCAGGTAAAACGCGAGGAATGTTTTCCAGCAACCCGCCACCAGTAATGTGTGCAAGGGCATTAACCTGAATACTTTCCATTAACTTAAGAATGGATTTTACGTAAATGCGTGTTGGTGCCATAAGGGCATCTTTCAGTGCGACGCCGTCGATGTCGGTGTTTAGGTCTGCTTGGCTGACTTCTAAAATTTTACGGATCAAAGAGTAACCGTTTGAGTGTGGACCAGACGAACCAAGTGCAATCAGTTTGTCTCCGGCTTTGACTTGGCTGCCGTCGATGACATCATCTTCTTCTGCAACACCGACACAAAAGCCTGCTAAATCGTAATCACCATCATGGTACATGCCAGGCATTTCTGCAGTTTCACCACCGACTAGTGCACAGCCTGCTTGTAAGCAGCCTTCGCCAATACCTGTCACGACGTTAGCTGCGACATCGATATCCAATTTTCCAGTCGCGTAGTAATCAAGGAAAAGCAATGGTTCAGCACCCGCTACCACTAGATCATTAACACACATAGCCACAAGGTCAATGCCAATGGTGTCATGTTGATTTAGATCCATTGCAAGGCGTAGTTTAGTGCCCACGCCGTCTGTGCCAGAGACCAAGACTGGCTTTTTGTACTTGGTTGGTAAACGGGTAAGAGCCCCGAATCCACCTAAACCACCCATTACCTCTGGGCGGCGAGTCTTTTTGCTGACGCCTTTAATGCGTTCAACAAGTTGGTTGCCAGCGTTAATGTCTACGCCTGCGTCTTTATAACTAATCGATGGTTTGTCCGACTTGGTCATTGCCTATGCCTTATCATGGTACGAGGAAAAAAAAGCATTTTACCATAGTGACACATTAGGGCTATGGTTCTTTGCGATTAAGACAGTAGAATAGACAAAATAAACGAAGGAAGGGCTATGAATTCTCGTATATTTTTTTTATTAATGGTTTTTTGGTTCACATCGTCAGCGCAGGCGGTCAATGTGAAAGGGCTGTACAGTGCTGAAATTAATTTGCCTGTGACGCAATCGGAAGCAAATATGCTGAACCAAGCGTTCAGATTAGCGGCTGAGCAAGTGTTGATAAAAGTGTCTGGCAATAAAGAGGCGATCATCGGCGATTTATTGAGCCAAGCACGAAAACAATCGGCGGGTTGGGTGGCGCAGCATTCTGTGGCCTCATTAAGTGAGTTGTTACCAAGTGATGATGGTTTGGTTCCAGGCAAGCAAATTAGGGTGACTTTTTATCCCGAATCAATTGACCGCTTCTTATCACAAAATGGTTTACCAGTGTGGGGAAGTAACCGGCCTTCGGTGTTGGTTTGGTTAGCCAGTGAAAATAATGGCATTAGACGGTTGTCTGGTTCGAATGCTCCGTCGCAGATTTTAAATGACTTTGCGCGGGCAAGTAGTTTAGTTGGCGTGCCCATTTATGCTCCGCTCATTGATCAAGTCGATCAAAATAATATTACCGCAGCGGACGTTTGGGGGTTCTTTGAAGATACCATTGCCAATGCCAGTCAACGTTATCAAACGGATGCGGTGGCCGCATTGAGAGTAAGTAATTATGCTGGTCACATTGGTGGCAGTTTGATGGTCATGCAAAAAACAGGCGAAACGGACCGATTTGTACTGACCGGAGATGATTTGGAGAGCTTATTGGATCAAGCTAGCGCCAAGTTGGCAAATGTGTTTGCCTCTCGTTATGCATCTGTTAGAAATAGCGGCTCAGCCAGTCGTTTAAATATTCAGATTGGTGGTGTGAACAATTATTCTTCTATGGCAAAAGTTCAGGCGTATCTCGAAAGTATTGGTGTTGTTCGTGAGGTGAGTTTAGTGCAAGTGAAGGGTGAGCAAGTTGAGTATAGTGTTGAGATTGATGGTGATAAGCAAAAATTATTTAACTCCATTTCATTGAGTCGTTTGTTAATAGAAGCGCCACTAAATGCCCTTGACCCTGATGCCAATCGAGTCGTTTCTTATTTATACAGTGGGGTGAATTAATGTCAGATATTCCTGCAGAGCAAGTGGTTGCTCGTGATTTCTATGCGCGTTCTGCAGAGGAACAGCAAGATTTTTTAACACAGACTTGGTGTAATCAGTGTCAAGATATTGATCTTGGTATGGTTGAGCCTCAAGAATTTGAAGCACAGGGACGCGTTTGGATTGAAGGTAAGTGTGCGAAATGTGGTGAAAAAACCGTCACAGAAATCGTTGAAGAAGATGATGAATAATTTTTGATACGGTTCCGTATTAGACACAAAAAAACGCGTCTCTTGGACGCGTTTTTTTGTGCGATAAGATTACTTATCTGTTGGGTAATCTCTTTCCTTGTGGCCAACGTACAGCTGGCGAGGGCGACCGATTTTGTATGGTCCAGAGATCATTTCGTTCCAGTGCGAAATCCAACCAATGGTACGGGACATAGCAAAAATAACGGTAAACATGCTAGTTGGAATACCAATGGCTTTCATGATAATGCCAGAGTAGAAGTCCACATTCGGGTACAGTTTACGTTCCACAAAGTAAGGATCTTCTAGAGCAATTTGTTCGAGACGTTTAGCAATTTTCAGTAGCGGGTCATTAGACTGACCTAGCTCTTCTAGAACTTGGTCACAAGTTTCACGCATCACTTTGGCACGTGGGTCAAAGTTTTTGTAAACGCGATGACCAAAGCCCATGAGGCGGAATGGATCATTTTTGTCTTTTGCTTTCGCAATGTACTCATCGATGTTTGCAACATCCCCGATTTCTTCCAGCATGGTTAGTACTGCTTCATTAGCACCACCGTGAGCGGGTCCCCAAAGGGTCGCAATGCCCGCTGCGATACAGGCGAATGGGTTAGCACCTGAAGAACCAGCCAAACGTACAGTAGATGTCGAGGCGTTTTGTTCGTGATCGGCATGTAAAACAAAGATGCGGTCCATCGCTTTGGCGAATACTGGATTCACTTTGTAATCTTCACATGGTGTTGCGAACATCATGTATAGGAAATTCTCAGCGTAAGATAAGTCGTTACGTGGGTACATAACAGGCTGATCTTTTGAGTACTTGTAACAAATTGCTGCTAGTGTTGGCATTTTAGAGATCAAACGGAACGCCGCAATTTCACGGTGCTCTGGATTGTTGATGTCCATATGGTCTTGGTAAAAAGCAGACAATGCGCCAACTAAACCACACATGATTGCCATTGGATGAGCATCGTTACGGAAGCCCTCAATGAATTTATGCATGGATTGGTTCACCATAGTATGTTTACCAACCGTGCTTTCAAATTCTGCTCGCTGTACTTCAGTAGGAAGCTCTCCATAAAGTAGCAGGTAACAGGTTTCTAGGTAATCTGAATGTTCTGCAAGTTGGGCAATAGGGTAGCCACGGTGCAAAAGAATGCCAGCGTCACCATCTATGTAGGTGATCGCAGATTCGCAAGAACCGGTCGACATAAAGCCTGGATCGTAGGTGAAAACACCGTTAGCACCAAGGCCGCGAACGTCTATAACGTCTGTGCCCAGAGTGCCTGTAAGGACAGGTAATTCGATGGATTGATCGATACCGTCCACTTTGAGTAGTGCTTTTTTATCAGCCATTTTGGTCTCCTTCATATTCTGGTCCGGGGCGAAGAATTCGTATTATTTGATTATCCTGGCCCAGAAGGTGCGAGAAAAAATACTGTTTATAGACTACAAAAGTCAATCTTGACTACTGACACTTTATTGACCTAGCGTCATAAGTTTTTGTAATAAACTGACAAAACGTAAGGGGTGGGCTTGGTTAAAGGCTGCGCTTTAAAATTGTAACTTTATGTTTGTAAAGGATAAAATTAGCATTTTAAATGCTTTCATTTATGTAATTTTATACCATTATTGTTTCGGTTTATGGCTACATTCATTTGATGAATGATGACCATTGAAAACCCCTTGTTCAGTCTATTTGTCTTCGTATTTTTTGCTGGTCTATAATTGCGCCCCAGATAATCTCATTGATTTGTTGATGATAGTTAAAAGAGAGTCGCTTTTAGATCGTCATTTGTAAATCGATGGGGTTTTCAACTTAAGTCCTATGCGACGAGTGATCGTTTTGCTTACCACCAGCGTAAACATATAGTCATAGGGTCGTGATTGATCATTCAATCGAAAAAATGGTGTATAACTCGTGAACAAAAAAAGACCAGTCAACCTTGATATTTTAACAATATCCCAGCCAGTCACCGCCATTGTATCCATTCTTCATCGTGTAACAGGAATCATTCTCTTTGTGGGATTGGCTTTCTTGTTTTATGCGTTTGATTTGTCATTGGATTCTCAGCAGGGCTTTGATCAAGTCATCAACATTTTGCAAACCAGTTTCCTTGCCAAATTTATTATCTGGGGAGTGGTGTCTGCTTTGTTGTATCACCTAGTGGCGGGTGTAAAGCACTTGTTTATGGATATGGGATATTTCGAAGAATTGGACAGTGGGCGTAGTGCGGCAATTGCCAACATGATTATCGCTGCCGTCTTTATCGTATTAGCAGGAGTGTGGATATGGTAACTCAAATCACAAGCTTTGGTCGTTCTGGCCTGTATGACTGGATGATGCAGCGAGTCTCTGCATTGGTCTTGTCGATCTATACTTTGTTTATGATCGGTTATTTGGTGAGTAATCCAGATCTGACTTATGAGCAATGGAGCGCATTGTTTGAAACAACTTGGATGCGCATTTTTAGTTTGTTGGTCTTGTTGTCTATCGGTATCCACTCTTGGATCGGTTTGTGGTCTGTTTCGACAGACTATATTAAAGCAACAGGTGCACGTTTTTTCTTTCAATCTCTATGCGGTTTGGCCATGTTTGTGTACATCGCGTGGGGCATTCAGGTTCTTTGGGGGCTATAAGTAATGGCGAATATTCGTACGATTTCATTTGATGCCATTGTAATTGGCGGTGGCGGTGCCGGTATGCGTGCCGCTCTTCAGTTGACAGAGACAGGTTTGGATACCGCTTGTATTACGAAAGTATTCCCTACTCGTTCTCACACAGTATCAGCACAAGGTGGTATTACTTGTGCAATCGCAAGTGATGATCCAAACGATGATTGGCGCTGGCACATGTACGACACGGTAAAAGGGTCGGACTACATTGGTGACCAAGACGCTATCGAATACATGTGTTCTGTTGGCCCACAAGCGGTATTTGAGCTTGAGCATATGGGCTTACCATTTTCTCGTACTGAGCAAGGTCGTATTTATCAGCGTCCTTTTGGTGGTCAATCTAAAGATTTTGGTAAGGGCGGTCAGGCTGCTCGTACTTGTGCCGCGGCGGACCGTACTGGACATGCTTTGTTGCACACGCTTTATCAAGCGAACTTAAAAGGTGGTACGTCTTTCTTTAATGAATGGTATGCCACAGATTTGGTTAAGAATAACGACGGCGCTGTGGTTGGTGTAATCGCTATCTGCATCGAAACAGGTGAAACGGTTTACCTTAAAGCAAAAGCGACCGTTATTGCTACTGGTGGTGCGGGTCGTATTTATCAATCTACTACGAATGCTCACATCAACACGGGTGACGGTATTGGTATGGCACTGCGTGCAGGTTTCCCAATGCAAGACATGGAAATGTGGCAGTTCCACCCAACTGGAATTTACGGCGCTGGTACGCTAGTAACAGAAGGTTGTCGTGGTGAAGGTGGTTACCTGATCAATAAAGACGGTGAGCGTTTCATGGAGCGTTATGCGCCTAACGCGAAAGATCTTGCGGGCCGTGACGTTGTGGCACGTTCGATGATTTTGGAGATCCTTGAAGGCCGAGGTTGTGGTCCAGAGGGTGATCATGTATTGCTGAAATTGGATCACTTAGGTGAAGAGACTCTGAATAAGCGTCTGCCAGGTATTCTGGAATTGTCTCGTACTTTTGCGCACGTTGATCCAGTGAAAGAACCGATCCCAGTTATTCCAACCTGTCACTACATGATGGGGGGCATTCCAACGAACGTTGGTGGCCAGGCTCTAATGCAAAATGAAGCGGGTGAAGACATCGTTGTTGATGGTCTGTACGCTTGTGGTGAGGCCGCGTGTGTGTCAGTACACGGCGCTAACCGTCTAGGTGGTAACTCGTTGCTAGACTTGGTGGTATTTGGTCGCGCGGTTGGTTTGCAGGTGAAGAAATCCCTTGATGAAGGTTTTGATTCCCTAGATGCAACGGATACGGATGTAGAAAAAGCTATGTCTCGCCTGAATCGTCTAAATGCCTCTACTGGTGGCGAAAGCGTGGCGGAAGTTCGTGCAGACCTGCAACGTGTTATGCAATTGTATTTCGGTGTATTCCGTGAAGGTGACTCTATGCAGAAAGGCCTAGAGCAGCTAGCGGAAATTCGTCAGCGTGTTGAAAATCTTCACCTTGAAGATAAGAGTGAAGCCTTCAATACTGCTCGTATAGAAGCTCTTGAGCTTGAAAACTTGCTAGAAGTGGCGGAAGCGACAGCGGTTCCTGCAGAATTCCGTAAAGAGAGTCGTGGTGCGCATGCCCGTAACGACTTCACTGAGCGTGATGATGAGAACTGGTTGAAGCATTCTTTGTTCCATCCAGCGGATAAGAAAGTGACTAAGCGTGATGTGAACTTCGCGCCTAAGACAATGGACGCTTTCCCACCTAAAGCTCGTACGTACTAAGGGGTTATGTCAATGTTAGTTAGTATTTATCGCTACAATCCTGAGAAGGACGACGCTCCTTATATGCAGGATTACCAAGTGGATTTGCCAGAAGGTAAAGACCTAATGGTGTTGGACGTTCTGAACTTGCTAAAAGCGCAGGATCCAACGATTTCATACCGTCGTTCATGCCGTGAAGGTGTGTGTGGTTCTGATGGTATGAACATGTCTGGTAAGAATGGCTTGGCTTGTATTACTACTGTGTCGGAAGCGTCTAAGAACAACAAATTGGTGTTGCGCCCACTACCTGGTTTACCAGTGGTGCGTGACCTAGTGGTTGATATGGGACAATTCTACAAGCAATACGAGAAAATTCGTCCATACTTGATGAACGATACGCCAGCGCCAGCGATTGAACGTCTGCAAAGTCCAGAAGAGCGTGAAAAACTTGATGGACTTTACGAGTGTATCTTGTGTGCATGTTGTTCGACCGCTTGCCCATCGTTCTGGTGGAATCCAGATAAGTTTGTTGGTCCTTCTGGTTTGTTGCAGGCTTACCGTTTCTTAGCGGACAGCCGTGACAACGCCACGCAAGAGCGTTTAAGTGAATTGGATGACCCATTTAGTGTTTTCCGTTGCCATGGTATTATGAACTGTGTCAATGTATGTCCTAAAGGGTTAAATCCGACTAAGGCAATTGGTAATATTCGTACTATGCTGTTGCAAAGAGCGACCTAAAAGATGAAAGATTCGGATAGTGACGAGGTGAATTTGACCTGACTGCCGAATTAGGCGGCTTGAATCGATATTCAATGCCGCCATTTTTGCATATTCTCCTATGGAGAATAGAATAAAAAGAATTTAAAATTCGACCTCTACGAGCAAGGATGTGCTAAGAAAAGTTGCTAACTCAGTGATGAAGGATTCAAAGTATTTCATGAATTGAGTGACATGCTTTTAGTGACTTAGTATTGAACGTCAGAGGGCGATAGTAGCTGGAAGTAAACAAAAAATCGAGACTGTCAAAAGTCTTACGGGCCTGATAATAAGATCAATCGTTCGATTGAACCGGGACCCCGGTAGCTGGCTCGAACATAAGGGTGATCGAGAATGCACGAAAGTTTAATGGAGTTGCTGTGGAGCACCTCTCATTTTTCAGGTGGAAACTTGGAATATGTAGAAGGGTTGTTTGAAAGCTACCTCGTCGATCCGAATTCAGTTTCGGAAGAATGGCGGAAATGTTTTGACCAATTGCCTCGCGTTAGTGAAGCTCAGTCAACGGATCTTCCTCATTCAGTTATTCAAGAACAATTTCTGCAAATTGGTAAAAACAAATTCAGAGCCATGCCTGCCAGTTCTGGCATTGCCGTGAGTTCTGACCATGAGCAGAAGCAAATCGGTGTCTTGCAGTTGATTAATGCGTACCGCGTTCGTGGTCATCAACATGCAACATTGGACCCACTAGGTTTACAGAAGCGTGAAAAAGTCGCTGATTTGGATCTGGGTTACCACCAATTAACGGGTGCTGATTTAGACACATCATTTAACGTTAATTCTTTGTTTTTTAACAAAGATAATATGAAGTTAAGTGAAATCGTATCTGAACTGGAAAAAACCTACTGTGGCAGTATCGGTTATGAGTTCATGCACATCGTTGATACCCAAGAAAAAGCTTGGTTGCAACAACGAGTAGAGTCCGTTCGATCCCGCCCTGAATACTCAAAAGAAACTCGCGAAAGTCTACTAGAGCGTCTTACTGCAGCGGAAGGTCTAGAGAAATACCTGGCTAGCCGTTACCCTGGTGCGAAGCGTTTCGGCTTGGAAGGTGGCGAAAGCTTGATTCCTATGGTGAATGAGTTAATTCAACGTTCTGGCGCACTGGGTGCGAAAGAAGTCGTGATTGGCATGGCTCACCGTGGTCGTCTGAACGTACTGGTTAATACCCTAGGTAAAAATCCGAAAGACCTGTTTGACGAGTTTGAAGGTAAGAAACTGGTTAACACTTCTGGTGACGTAAAATACCACCAAGGTTTCTCTTCGAATGTGATGACCGCTGGCGGTGAAGTTCACATCGCATTGTCTTTCAACCCATCTCACTTAGAAATTGTTTCGCCTGTGGTTGAAGGTTCTGTTCGCGCTCGTCAAGATCGACGTAAAGACACGACAGGTAAGTCTGTTGTGCCGATTTCCATTCACGGTGATGCGGCCTTTGCTGGTCAAGGCGTGGTGATGGAAACTTTCCAAATGTCGCAGACACGCGCTTATCGTACTGGTGGTACGGTTCATATCGTGATCAATAACCAAGTTGGTTTTACCACTAACCGTCAAGAAGATTCCCGTTCTACTGAATACGCAACCGATGTTGCGAAAATGATTCAGGCGCCAATCTTCCACGTAAACGGTGATGATCCAGAAGCAGTTTTGTTCGTGACACAATTGGCACTAGATTACCGTTACGAATTTGGTCGTGACGTGGTAATCGACATGGTTTGTTATCGTCGTCGTGGTCACAACGAGACGGATGAGCCATCTGGCACACAGCCATTAATGTACAGTGTCATTAGCAAGTTAAAAACCACTCGTACCTTGTACGCAGAGAAGCTAATTGCTGGATCAGTGGTGAGCAAAGAATTGTCCGATCAAATGGTCAGTGACAATCGCGAGAATCTGGATAATGGTCGCCACGTTGCGCAAAGTCTAGTGTTAGAGTCGCAAACGAAAATGTTTGTGGACTGGAAACCTTACCTAGGGGTTGAGTGGACAGATGAAGGTGACACTCGTTACCCATTATCTGAACTTCAAGAAGTGGCGAAAAAGCTGACTCATGTTCCCGATGGGGTTGTTGTTCAGCGTCAGGTACAAAAGATTTACCAAGACCGCGACAAAATGACGGCGGGTGCTTTGCCTCTTAACTGGGGATACGCTGAAACATTAGCGTTCGCTACTCTGCTAGAGCAGGGTTACCCGATTCGTATTACGGGTCAGGATTCTGGTCGTGGTACTTTCTCGCACCGTCACGCTGTGATTCACAGTCAAAAGGATGGCAGTACTTATATTCCTCTGAAACATTTGTCTGAGGATCAGCCGACATTAGACTTGTACGATTCTTACTTGTCTGAAGAGGCTGTACTGGCATTTGAATACGGTTACGCCAGCACGTCACCACAAGGTTTGGTAGTCTGGGAAGCACAATTCGGTGATTTTGCCAACGGCGCGCAAGTGGTCATTGACCAATTCATTACCAGTGGTGAGCATAAGTGGGGACGTCTATGTGGTTTGACTATGTTGTTGCCTCACGGCTACGAAGGTCAAGGTCCTGAGCATTCTTCCGCTCGCTTAGAGCGTTTTATGCAATTGTGTGCGGAATACAATATTCAAGTTTGTGTCCCAACCACACCGTCACAGATTTACCATATCTTACGTCGTCAAGCGATTCGCCCAATGCGTCGTCCATTGATTATCATGTCGCCGAAGAGTTTGTTGCGTCATAAACAAGCCACTTCGACTCTAGAAGACTTGGCAGAAGGCAGCTTTAAAACAGTATTGCCAGAAGCCTCAGAGTCTATCGCAGCCGATAAAGTAAAACGCATTGTGTTGTGTAGCGGTAAGGTTTACTACGATTTGATCAATCGCCGTGAAGCGCTAGAAAAAGAGGATGTGGCGGTCGTTCGTCTAGAGCAGCTGTACCCATTCCCATACGCTGACCTAGAGTCCGTATTGGAACAGTACAAAAATGTTGAGAGCTTGGTTTGGTGTCAAGAAGAACCGAAAAACCAAGGTGCTTGGCATGCCAATCGTCACCGTATGAATCGAGTGTTGGAAAAACTGTACCCTGAGTTGAAAATCCGTTTTGCGGGTCGAATTTCATCAGCTGCACCAGCAGCGGGTTACATGTCTGTCCACGTAGAAGAGCAAGAAGCACTGGTCAACGACGCACTAGTTGGTTAGTACCATAGCCTGTCAGAGATAAGGGTATAAAATGAGCATTGAAATTAAAGCACCTACTTTTCCAGAATCTGTAGCCGACGGAACGGTTGCTACTTGGTACAAAAAACCAGGTGAAGCCTGTGCCCGTGATGAGCACATTGTCGACATTGAAACGGATAAAGTGGTTCTAGAAGTGGTTGCGCCAGCAGATGGTGTGATTGCAGAAGTATTGAAAAACGAAGGCGACATCGTACTGAGTGATGAAGTCCTAGCAAAATTTGAAGAGGGTGGTGCAGCCGCATCTGCTCCAGTGGCAGCGGAGCAAACAGCCGCACCTGCAGCAGCCTCTTCAGCAAAAGAAACAGTCCAAATCAAAGCGCCAACTTTCCCTGAGTCTGTTGCCGATGGTACGGTAGCGGCTTGGCACAAACAGCCAGGCGAAGCGTGTTCTCGTGATGAGCACATCGTTGACATCGAAACGGACAAAGTGGTTCTAGAAGTGGTTGCGCCTGCTGACGGTGTCATCGGTGAGATCACTAAAAACGAAGGTGATACTGTACTAAGTGATGAAGTATTGGCTTCATTCCTAGTGGGTGCTTCTGGTGAAGCTGCAGCACCTGCAGCACAAGCTGCTGCGCCTGCAGCCGCACCTGCTGAAGCAGGTGATGAAGATGGTGTCGCTGGTCCTGCAGCACGTAAAGCACTTGCTGAAGCGGGTTTAACACCTGCTCAGGTAAAAGGTACTGGTAAAGGTGGTCGCATCACTAAAGAAGATGTTGATGCGGCGGCGAAAGCCAAGCCTGCAGCAGCGCCTGCAGCAAAAGCAGCGCCGGCGGCTATGCCTGCATTAGGCGCAGATGGTCGTGTTGAAAAACGCGTTCCTATGACGCGTCTACGTGCCACTATCGCTAAGCGTTTGGTCGAAGCACAACAAACAGCGGCAATGTTAACGACATACAACGAAGTTAACATGGGTCCTGTGATGGAAATTCGTAAGAAATACAAAGACGAATTCATGAAGGTTCATAACGGCACGAAATTGGGCTTTATGTCTTTCTTTGTGAAAGCGGCGACAGAAGCGCTAAAACGCTTCCCTGCTGTAAACGCGTCTATTGACGGTAACGATATGGTTTACCATGGTTACCAAGACATCGGTGTCGCGGTTTCTACTGACCGTGGTTTGATGGTGCCTGTATTGCGTAATACAGAAGCCATGGGGCTTGCTGACATCGAATCTTCTATCATGGATTTTGCTATTCGCGGTCGCGAAGGCAAATTGGGTATGGATGACATGCAAGGTGGTACGTTCACTATCACTAACGGCGGTACTTTCGGTTCCTTGATGTCTACGCCAATCATTAACCCACCACAAACCGCGATCTTGGGTATGCACAAAATCCAAGAGCGCCCAATGGCGGTAAATGGTCAAGTTGTGATCCAGCCAATGATGTACCTGGCTCTGTCTTATGACCACCGTATGATCGACGGCAAAGAAGCGGTTCAATTCTTGGTAACCATCAAAGAGTTACTAGAAGATCCAGCGCGTCTTTTACTTGAAATCTAAGGATTCATACACATCTAGTGGTATGAATTGAATACTGAGCGACTCTTTGTATCGAGTCGCTCAGCTTCACTGAAAAATGGGACCTCTTATGTCTGATAAATTTGATGTTGTTGTAATTGGTGGCGGCCCTGGTGGTTACGTGGCTGCAATCCGTGCTGCTCAGCTTGGTCTGAAGACAGCGTGTATCGAAAAATGGTTGGACAAAGAAGACAAGCCGCGCTTAGGCGGAACTTGTTTGAACGTTGGCTGTATTCCTTCGAAAGCACTTCTAGACTCTTCTCACAAATACCATGACGCGAAAGATTCTTACGGCGTTCACGGTATCAGTGTTGGCGATGTTGCTATGGACGTAAATGCCATGGTTGATCGTAAAGACAAAATCGTTGACCAACTGACTAGTGGTATCACTGGTTTGTTTAAAGCTAATGGTGTAACGAGCTTCGAAGGTTTCGGTAAGCTACTAGCAAACAAAAAAGTAGAGTTTACAGCTCATGACGGTACTGTAACTGTCTTTGAAGCAGAAAACGTCATTCTCGCAACGGGTTCTGTACCAGTTAACATCCCACCAGCGCCACGTACAGGCGATATCATCGTTGATAACGAAGGCGCGCTTGATTTCCGTGAAGTGCCTAAGCGTTTGGGGGTGATCGGTGCGGGTGTTATCGGTCTTGAGCTAGGTTCTGTATGGGCTCGTTTAGGTTCTGAAGTGGTTGTGCTAGAAGCGCAAGATTCTTTCCTAAGCGTATGTGACCAAGACATCTCTAAAGAAGCCGCTAAAATCTTCAAGAAACAGAAACTTGATATCCGTACTGGTGCGCGTGTAACGGGCAGCCAAATCAACGGTGAAGAAGTAGAAGTGACTTACCTTGATGCAAAAGGTGAAGAGCAGAAGCAAACTTTCGATAAGTTGATCGTTGCGGTTGGTCGTAAGCCATTTACTGACGGCTGCTTGGCAGGTGACTCTGGTGTGAATCTTGATGAGCGCGGTTTCGTGTTCGTTGATGAGCAGTGTCGTACTTCTGTACCTGGCGTGTTCGCTATTGGTGACATCGTTCGTGGTCCAATGTTGGCGCACAAAGCATCTGAAGAAGGTGTGATGGTGGCGGACATTATCGCTGGTCACAAAGCACAAATGAATTACGATTGCATTCCTTCTGTTATTTATACTCACCCAGAGCTTGCTTGGGTTGGTAAAAATGAGCAAGAGCTTAAAGCAGAAGGCGTTAAATACAAAGTGGGTAAATTCCCATTTGCAGCCTCTGGTCGTGCTATGGCAGCAAACGACACAGATGGTTTTGTTAAGATCATTGCTTGTGAAGAAACAGACCGTATTCTAGGTTGCCATATTATTGGTGGTCATGCGGCTGATTTGATTGCGCAAGCTGTAATTGCAATGGAATTCGGCTCAACAGCAGAAGACATTGCCTTGACTGTATTCGCTCACCCAACCGTAAGTGAAGCAGTTCATGAAGCAGCCTTGGCTGTTGATGGTCACGCAATTCACATTGCGAACCGTAAGAAGCGTTAATAAAAATTAGATTTGCCGGCTTTTCCAGCCGGCAATTTCTGTCTTAACCGGCAGAATTTATGTCAATCATTCAGATGAGCGGAAGAATCAAATGAACCTACATGAATATCAGGCTAAACAGCTTTTTGCTGAATACGGCCTGCCAGTATCGACAGGGTACGCAGTAGACACGCCAGAAGAGGCGGTCGAAGCTGCGAAAAAAATTGGTGGTGACAAGTGGGTTGTTAAAGCTCAAGTACACGCAGGTGGCCGTGGTAAAGCGGGCGGTGTGAAACTTGTTGATTCTTATGACGAAGTTAAAGCCTTTGCGGCAAATTGGTTAGGCAAAAACCTAGTCACTTACCAAACAGACGCAAACGGTCAGCCTGTTGCTAAGATCCTTGTAGAATCTTGCACTGACATTGCTAACGAATTGTACCTAGGCGCGGTTGTTGACCGTTCTACTCGTAAAGTCGTTTTCATGGCCTCTACTGAAGGTGGTGTTGAAATCGAGAAAGTAGCGGAAGAAACGCCAGAGTTGATTCACAAAGCGATCATTGATCCGCTAGTTGGCGCTCAGCCATACCAAGCTCGTGAAATGGCATTTAAAATGGGTCTTAACCCAACTCAAATCAAGCAGTTCACTAAGATCTTCCTTGGTTTGTCACAAATGTTCCATGACTGCGATTTCGCATTACTAGAAATCAACCCTCTTGTTATTACAGACGAAGGTAACCTTCACTGTCTAGACGGTAAGATCAACATCGACAGCAACGCTGTTTACCGTCAGAAGAAAATGCAAGAGTTCCACGATCCATCTCAAGAAGATGAGCGTGAAGCACACGCTGCTCAGTGGGAGCTTAACTATGTTGCGCTAGATGGTAACGTAGGTTGCATGGTAAACGGTGCTGGCTTAGCAATGGGTACCATGGACATCGTTAACCTACACGGCGGCAAGCCAGCTAACTTCCTAGACGTAGGTGGTGGTGCAACAAAAGAACGTGTTGCTGAAGCATTCAAAATCATCCTTTCTGACAGCAATGTTAAAGCCGTATTGGTTAACATCTTCGGTGGTATCGTTCGTTGCGACATGATCGCAGAAGGTATCATTGGTGCGGTTGAGCAAGTTGGTGTAAACGTACCTGTTGTTGTACGTTTGGAAGGTACTAACGCAGAGAAAGGCCGTGAAGTTCTAGCTAACTCTGGTCTAGACATCATTGCTGCATCCAGTCTTAAAGACGCAGCGGAACAAGTTGTTAAAGCTGCGGAGGGCAAATAATAATGTCTGTCTTAATTAACAAAGATACGAAAGTCATCTGTCAGGGTTTCACTGGCGGTCAAGGTACGTTCCACTCTGAGCAAGCGATTGCTTACGGAACGAAAATGGTTGGTGGTGTAACACCTGGTAAAGGTGGTCAAACTCACCTAGGTCTTCCTGTGTTCAACACAGTGAAAGAAGCGGTTGAAGAAACTGGTGCAGAAGCATCTGTTATCTACGTTCCAGCGCCTTTCGTTAAAGACTCTATCCTAGAAGCCGCTAACGCTGGCATCAAGCTAATCGTTTGTATCACTGAAGGTGTACCAACACTGGATATGCTTGATTGTAAAGTGAAATGTGACGAGCTAGGTGTTCGCCTAATCGGCCCTAACTGCCCAGGTGTAATCACACCAGGTGAATGTAAGATCGGTATCATGCCAGGTCACATCCACTTGCCAGGTAAAGTAGGTATCGTATCTCGTTCTGGTACTTTGACTTACGAAGCGGTTAAGCAAACGACTGACGCTGGTTACGGTCAATCTACTTGTGTTGGTATCGGTGGTGATCCAATCCCAGGTACTAACTTCATCGACGTTCTAGAAATGTTCCAGAACGATCCACAAACCGAAGCCATCGTTATGATCGGTGAAATCGGTGGTACAGCGGAAGAAGAAGCGGCGGCTTACATTAAAGCAAACGTGACTAAGCCTGTTGTGTCTTACATTGCTGGTGTTACTGCGCCTGCTGGTAAGCGTATGGGTCACGCTGGTGCGATCATTTCTGGCGGTAAAGGTACTGCTGACGAGAAATTCGCAGCGCTACAAGACGCTGGTGTTAAAACCGTTCGCTCTCTAGCTGATATCGGTACTGCATTGAAAGAAATCACTGGCTGGTAAGCACTTGTTTAAGTGACTGCTAAGTCATCTTTGATGATAAAATCCCTGCCAATTGGCGGGGATTTTTTTTGGGGAAAAGAGCATGTCAGCGTGTCCATTTTGTCAAGGCGAAGCGAATTGTGGTCTTACTCAGTCTGCATCTTGTTGGTGCTTTTCTGCACCCATTCCAGAAAAAATGCTGGCCTTATTGCCCGTTGAAGCGCAAGGTGTCGCCTGTATCTGTAAAGCGTGTGTTCAAGCCTATCAGCAGCGGCCAGTTGCATTTCGAAAGCGTTATGACAGTATGGCGGGGACTGAGTCTCAGCATGGTAGTGACTCCAATACAAAATAACAAAACAAAGGGAGAGTGGAATATGTCACAAGAGTCTATTTACGATATTGCTGTTATCGGTGCTGGTATAGTGGGGTTATCGACCGCTTGGCAGTTGCAAAAGCGTTATCCTAAATACCGAATTCTGTTGATAGAGAAAGAAGCACAAGTCGGTTTGCACCAAACAGGTCACAACTCAGGTGTGATTCATGCTGGAGTCTATTATGCGCCGGGTTCGCTCAAGGCGGAGTTTTGTTATCGTGGCGCAAAAGACACCAAAGCCTTTTGTCGTGAGCACAATATTGAGTTCGAAGAGTGCGGTAAATTGCTGGTCGCCACGAATGAGGTGGAATACGAGCGAATGCAGGCGCTGTATAAGCGTTGTCGAGAAAATGGCTTAAAAGTTGAATTACTTGATCAGGAAGAGTTAAATCGTCGTGAGCCTAACGTAAAGGGAATTGCGGCTATCTATGTTGCTTCCACAGGCATAGTGAATTACCAACAAATCTGCCAAAAAATAGCGGAGCTCTTTGAGCACGCAGGTGGTGTTTTGATGTTGGAAAGTGAAGTAGTGGGTTTAAAAGAGCATGCAGATCATGTCGACATCAAGTTGAAAAATGCCCAAGTGCAAGCCAGTTTTTTAGTCAGTTGTGGTGGTCTAATGGCCGATCGATTGACCAAGATGCTGAAGATCCCAACGGACTTTCAAATCATCCCATTCCGTGGCGAGTATTACCAATTGCCGGCGCAGCACAATGACATTGTTAAACACCTTATTTACCCCATTCCTGATCCTGATTTGCCTTTCCTTGGTGTGCATCTGACGCGCATGATAGACGGTTCAGTAACGGTTGGGCCGAATGCCGTGCAAGGCTGGAAGCGGGAAGGGTATGGCCGTATTAACTTCAGTATTAAAGATGTGGCGGAGATGCTGACCTTTGCTGGTTTTTGGCGACTACTGAAAACCTATTGGAAAACCGGATTAATCGAAACCAAAAACTCTTGGTTCAAAGCCGGTTATTTACAACAGGTACGCAAATACTGCGACCTTGTTGAGTTGACGGATTTACAACCTTATCCGGCTGGGATTCGTGCACAAGCGGTTATGAAAGACGGATCATTAGTGCATGACTTTCTATTTGCCAACAGTGAGCGTACTTTGCATGTCTGTAATGCGCCTTCTCCTGCTGCCACCAGTGCTTTTCCAATTGGCCAATACATAGTTAATAAATTGGACGATCAGATCACCACCTTGTGATATTGAGTAAATGAAGACTTACAGAACGAAAGGATTGTGAAACAAATTTGCTAAGGTTTGCTGGGGCTTCTGAGTATAAGCTAGAGTATTCGAACTTGATTGAAAGGTGAGAATACTATGTTGTTTAACAAGTCCAAAAGAGACAACACCGCAATAGAAACACAAAACAAAGGCCGCTCTCAGTGCTTGAGAATGAATGAATCTGAAACCGTCGTTATGGCGAACAGGTTATTTTCCCAGCGACGTCACACCAAGGCCCTGTTTAGCAAAGGCATGATAACCCTGTTAGTGGCCTCTCAATTGGCAGCCTGCGGTACGATTATCTATCCTGAACGACGCGGTCAAAGTCATGGGGCAATTGATCCTGGCGTAGTAGCACTTAATGCTGTTGGTTTGATTTTATTTTTAGTACCTGGCGTGGTGGCATTTGGTGTGGATTTTGTTACCGGCTCGATTTACCTTCCAGGTGGTAAAACCGCCAGTCTTAGCCAAGACGAATTGAATCAATTGAAGCAAGGTGATAAAGCAGTAGATCCGGCTCAAGTGCGTGAATTACTGGCGCAACGAGAAGACATTACATTGCCAGAGCAGGCTTATACTAAGCGGTGGGACGCCGTCTCTATGACGTCAAAGCAATCCTTGCAATTGGCAATGTCGATGCCGTTAGAGCAGTTATCCTTGTTGACTCCGTAAGTGGTGAAGCCGACAGCAAGACATGCTTTAGACGGGAATCTTAATGTCTTGTCTGATAAATGAGGTTTTGCTGTTGAGTAAGGTCTTGATTCAAGGATAAGGTCAAGACGTCGACGCCAGTTTTATGGATGCCTTGCCATATATTATCGGCAATGATCAGTGATTCACCTTCGATTTGAATGATCAAATTCACTTGGTGTTTGACAACCAGTGCGGCGATCTCACTAGGAGAATAAACGGTTACCTGATGCACTTGAGTACGATTGTTCCACGGCTCATCATCAATGAAGGCGGTAATTTCAATGGGGGTTGAATGATGATGGTTGTTATCCAGCAAGGCCTTCGACAGTGAGAAGCACCGATAGTCTATGCCAATAAAAATGACTTTAATGGGCTGGCTTTTCGATTTAAAGAGCGGTTTAAACAGCGCTTTGCATCGCTTGATAAGAGGGTGAAGGCTAGGCAAGAGTTTCATCATGCCTGTTATCTTAATCAAGCCAACCTATAAAGCCAAGCTTGTTAGAGGCAGTCAGAGCTAGCCATCAGACGTCCAAAATAGTATTAAAGCCGCCATAAATAAGTCGCTTTCCATCAAATGGCATGGGATTGGCTTCGGGTGACATTCTAGGGTCTTCCATCATGGCTTCCCACCCTGCGTCTCTTACTTCTTTTGAAGGCCAAACAACCCAAGAAAAGACAATGGTTTCATCCTCCTTGGCTTTTACCGCAGAAGTAAACGAGGTGACTTCACCCTGTGGAATTTCATCTCCCCAATTCTCAACCAGTTTTAGTGCGCCATAATCTTTAAAAATGTTGGCCGACATCATGGCATGCGCTAGATATTCTTCTTTTGATGCAGTCGGTACAGCGGCAACAAATCCATCAACGTAAGACATAGTGTTCTCCTATTTAATGCCTGCCAGTTAGTTCTTGTTAGTGTGTCTAGGATGACTCGAGCCTAAACAGCCTGAGCTACTATTACATATTAGATGGTTTTAGTGGATTTGCGCATTAAGGATGACAAAGACGGGGCAGGTTAGGGAGGTGCATTAAATAATTTTGCTGTAACGCTGCTTGGGACGCCCACCTGTTTTGTAATCTAGGGTCATGGTGACCTGACCTTCGGCTTCGAGATATTCCAAATAGCGACGGGCTGTGATACGACTTAGACTGACCGCTTCACCAATATCATCCGCCGTGAAAGGTGTATTATCTATGTGTTTTAGGTGTTCGGTCAGCGTTTCTAATGTATTTTCATCAATGCCTTTTGGGGTCTTTCGATGACGATTGTCAGTCATAGATTGTTTACGAAACAAAGCATCGATATCTTGTTGGTCGATTTTTTCTTGTTTCGTGAGACGCTGTTTGAAATCGAGATAATCGTTTAAGGCCTGTTGAACACGCGACATGCGAATGGGTTTTACCAGATAGTCCATAACGCCGAGTTGAATGGCTTGTTCAATGGTTTTGCTTTCACGTTCCGCCGTGGTCATGATGAAGCTTGCATGAGGGAGTCGAGACTTGAGGCGCTGTACCAGTTGCAAGCCATTGCCGTCTGGCAAGCTGATGTCGACCATGACCAATTCAGGTTCAAAAACATTGGCTTTTAATTCGGCTTCTGCGAGGTTTTCGCAGGCGGCAACCACACTGAATGCTGTGTGCTGGTTGATGGTGTTTTCTAGAACATAGCTAGCACGTAGGTCATCTTCTACTATCATTACTGGGATGCTAGTCATCTTTTTAACGCCTGTTTGTCCAAATAAATACTAAAAACTGTGGTGTCTTCTTCACTGCGTTCCCAATCCAAACTACCTTGGTATTGGTCGACGATTTTCTTAACTAAATATAAGCCAATGCCATTTTGTTCTGTATTGTGCTTGCTGCTTACGCCAAAGTCTAATATTCGATTTTCCAACTCGGCTTCGACACCGGCACCTGAGTCTTCAACTTCTAGCATAATATGAGCATTACGATCACTAATATAGAGTTTGACGCTGGGTGATCTGTGCTGTCGATGATGCCAGGCCGCCAGAAAAGCATTGTCCAATAAATTGCCGACTAATGTGACCAAAGCTTCGTTCGTTTGAGGTGAATATTGTGCCAATTGGCAATCGCTGTCGATGACAAATTCGAGGTGTAAGTCTTTGGCTTTATTATGCTTTGCGAAGATCAATCCTGCCACCGAACTGTTCTCGATGGTTTTGATGATCTGTCTTAACATCGCTTGGTCGCCGTCGCTTTCTTGTTGTAAGTAATTAATGGCGTCATCGTAGCGCTCAGCTTGTAGCATGCCAGACAACACATTCAAACGGTTGGCGTATTCATGAGTTTTGGCTCTCAATAAATCAGCATAGTTCTGAGTGCTGGTCAATTCTTGTTCGAGGGATTTCTCATCGTGGTCTGGGTAAAACACAATCACATAGCCAAAATACCCTTTCTTACTCAGCAAAGGGTAGAGGGTGGCGATAAAGGCGAGTTTGCCCAGACTGAAACGTCTTTGTGTAATTTGACCTTGGGCCTCTAATACAAAGTGCGACAAGCTTTGCGATTGCTCATTGAGTGGTTTGTTAATGACGTCATTAGCGCTCATTACTTTCATGGTTAGCCATTCTATGGCGGTACTATTGATGGCGGTCACATTTTGCTCATGATCTACGGCAATGATGCCATCTCGAATGCTGTCGAGAATCAATTCTTGCTCTTTAAACTTTTGAACGATCTCCTCGGGTTCTAGCGACAAGAAGGTTCGCTTTATTTTTGCAATAAAGATAATGGCGATGACAACACCTAATACATAAAGAAACACCACTAACCACGCGGCTTCTTTTAGGTGTTGGTAGATCAGTTCGCTAGTGGTTTTTGAAAGATAACCAACGCTCACCGCACCAATGATCTGGTGATTCTTTATCACTGGCGTAAAGTTTCGAATGGCTTCGCCCAAAGAGCCTTTGGCCACATTGGTATAGCTTTTGCCTTGTTGCAAGGCGGGGTAAATATCATCGCCAATAAAGGGCTGACCAACGCGTTCAGGAATGGGGTGGCTCAAACGCAACGCGGCTTTATTCACCACCACAATAAAGGAAGCGTCGGTTTGTTGTCGTTTACTCTCGATGTAACTTTCTAGTGAAATGACTTGGCCTTGATTGCTCATGTGTAAGGCTTCGATGACCTTATCATCATGAGCCATCACCCGAGCTAGCTCCAAGCCTCTTTGACTAATGCTGTCGAGATAAGCGCTGCGAAGGACGTAACCAAAGACTAAGGTTGCGGCGACAATAATGAGCGTGATTGTGGTCACCGTTATTAATGCCAGATAGGACTTGAGTGTCATATTTGAAATACGCTTCAAAGAGGTAAAAGCGGAAGTATACAGCATGGGAAACGGGCGCTAAAGCAGGGTTGAATGTCGCAATGAGGAAATCAGAAGAGAGGCTGGAATCTCTCTTCTGATCGAGGATGATTTAATAAAAAATTAGGCGATGGCTTGCACCACCAAGGTGGCCAATATCAGCATGAAAGCACCACCAATACGAGAAGAAATCTGCGCAAATGGCATGAGTTCCATACGTTTACTGGCAGCTAATACGGCAACATCACCTGTGCCACCCATGTTGGCCATACAAAGACCACCTGTGATCGCTGCTTCGATCGGGTAGAAGCCCATTAACCAGCCAATCAAACCGGCACCAATAATAGCGCCTAATACGGTAATCAAGACCAGCAAGAAATAAAGTGGTGATAGCGCATTTAAAATCTGATTTAGATCTGTGTACGCGACACCAATGCCAACTAATAGGGCGGGTGTTAAATTACTGACGACGAATTTGTACCAAGAGTGTGCGGCGTTTTCTAAGGCTTTTGGCATGATGCCAGAGACTTTAATCAACGCAATGGAAATGATCATCAAAGCATAAGTATGCATACTAATAAAGCTAGACAATACCGTACCAACGAAGAACATGCTCACGGCTAAAAGGGCACCAACACCCAAGATAGTGACGTTTAATGAGCCAGTTTGTTGCTCTTCTTCAGTGATGGCTTTTTGGCCACGAATAAGCTGGCCGTTACCCGTTAAGCTAGGGGCGATCTGACCCAGTTTGTTCAATAGGCCAGCCATAACGATGGCAATGGCATTACCGATGGCAAGAGCCGGTACCATTTGAGACATTAAGGTTTCAGCGTTCATGCCTGTTTTGCCAGACATAATTTCTACGAGAGGAACCGCACCAGCGCCCATGCCGCCGCCCATAATGGGTAGCGCAATCAGCATGACCGAATCATAAAAGTCTTTGCTGACTAACATACCGACCGCACCAGTTAGGACACAGGCAAAGAAGGCCGAACCTAGGATGACAGGAATGTATTTTAGAGCGGCTTTTTTGAGGGTTTGAGTATCCATACCTAAGATGGAACCCGTGACCAAACTGGCAACGTAAAATGCCAAAAAGCCACCACTCTTCATAAAGGTTGTCACATTGTCGTCGGCACTAGAAGGGAAGAAGCCACTGTGAAATAGGTAGGCTGAGCCAAAAATGACCACGATGGCACCACCACCAAAAAATTGATTGATAATAGGGGTTCGGTCACCGACAAAGTTGAGGATGGCACCGACAACAACCATAATGCCTAATGCGCCAATCATGCCACCTGGCATTTTTCCTGCAAAGGTCGCTAAAAAGATAATAATGGCGGCAATGGCTAGAATCGCTTTGCTGATACGTTGGTCACGTACCGTCATGGTTTCGTTCATGATCATGTTTGACTCACTGTTTTTTTGTTTGTTTTTTTGAATGGGTCGCAGTCTACCAAGCTTCTTTCAGAGCGGAAGTTCTGGGGGCTTTAATGAAACTAAAGAAAGGTTTTGAAAGTTTTGTAACGCATTTAAGATCGATTTAAGGAGGAAATCATGATACGAGACGTCAGTCTAAATGACGCTAAGGCCATCACTGACATTTACAATCACTACATAGACCGTACTGTCGTGAGCTTTGAAGAAGTGATGATTGAGCCAGCGGAAATGACAAAACGGATTCAAGCGGTGAACGCCGCATCTTTGCCTTGGTTGGTGCTGGAAGAAAATGGCATTTTGCTAGGGTATGCCTATGCCACACAATGGAAGGCCAGATCCGCTTATCGATTTGTGGTGGAAGTGAGTGTCTATCTTGAGTCGACACAAGGAGGCAAAGGGCTTGGGACAAAGCTGTATGATGCGCTATTTATCAAGCTTAAGCAGATGGACCTGCAAGCGGCTATTGGTTGCATTACTCTACCAAACCCAGCCAGTGTGCACCTGCATGAAAAATTTGGCATGGAAAAAGTAGGGCATTTTGCCAAAGTCGGTCGGAAGTTTGGTGCTTGGCATGATGTGGGTTACTGGCAAGTCATGCTATAAGCTTTAATGAGCTAGCAAGATAAAGGAGAGGGAAAATGAAAGCGCACTTTACGTTACTGGCACAGTATAACCAGTGGATGAATGAACAAATTTATCATGCTGCCGCTCAGCTTAACGAGTCACAACTCAAGCAAGATAGAGGGGCTTTTTTTACCTCAATATTAGGCACCTTGAACCACAATGTGGTGGGCGACATCATCTGGTTGAAACGCTTTGCTAACCATCCTGAGGCCAAGCAGGTGCTGCAAGGTGTTCACGCTTTTCCGCAACCAACGGCATTGGATGAATTGCTCTTTACTGAGCGACACTCCTGCCAGCAAGCTCGCCAAAGGTTAGACGAACTCATTATCAACCTGATCGACGAGTTATCTGACGATGCATTAAATCGCCCACTGACCTACAGCAACATGAAAGGACAACAAGCGAGTAAAGCGTTTGGTTTATTGTTATTGCACTTTTTTAACCACCAAACCCACCACCGAGGGCAGTTAACCACCTTGCTTAGCCAAGAGGGGTTGGATACTGGCATAACCGATTTATTGGCATTAATTCCAAGTCATTAAATTCCTATAAACTCCAGACAAGATGATTAATACCCCCGATTTTAATTATTGTGAAAGCTTCAGCATGACTAGGTGTTCTTCGGAATACTCCCTTGTAAAATTAAGAGGACTTAACTCATGCCAAAAAACAGCGGAACTTATAATCAATTAGACACAAAAAGTGTACGTAATGATGTTACAAAAACAGTGACTTACTTAAAGAATAAATTGCCGTCGTTAGTGTCACACCCGTTAAATGTCATTTTTCTTGGAGAAGAGCACAGAAATCAAGTGGATGTTGGTGTGGTTCAACACGTATTGAGTCACCCCCCTGTGTTGCATGAAGGTGAAACACGAGTAATTTTTGAACGTGGTTTGGAATACCCGATTGCAAATGGAATGGATGAACGCGAAGAACGTATGGACCCAAGTTTAACTCATAAAGCACGAAGTAAACTGATTGCTGACATGATTCAAGACGCCTTTGATGAGCATGATAAGAACTTGGTGTATGTTGCCTGTGGTATGAATCATGCCGTGGAAATCTTTGATGCATTAAATAAAACCATGCTGACGAACTTTGGTTTTATCGTGAAACCTTCTTCAACCGACTAATCTGTTTAAATATGCCAGTGAGTCTTTTCACTGGCATATTCTGAGTTTATTTACGTTTCCCACCTTTGCCTTGCACGGCTTTAAATCTTGGGTTGTCTTTGCAGATCACAAAGACACGTCCGCGGCGTTTAACAACTTGGCAATTTGGGTGGCGCTTCTTAGCACTTTTCAACGAAGATAAAACCTGCATCTATTTGTTTCCTTTCAATTTACGATCGCCAAAACGGCGCTTAAAGTTATGCACACGGCCTTCCAATTGAGCAGAGCGCTGTTGACCTGTGTAAAAAGGGTGTGACGCCGAAGACACATCGATGGAATGATATGGATAGGTTTTACCGTCTTTCCAATCGATGGTCTGGCTTGTACTGATGGTCGAGCCGATCAAGAAATACGTATCAGCACTGGTATCGTGAAAGATCACGGTTCGATAATCTGGATGTATGTTTTTGCGCATGAGAGTTTCCTGATTAAGTTAGTATTGTTTTGTTATAATATAACACTGAGTATCTAATCAAGAACTATTCACATTAAGCTTGTGTGTTATAGTCAGGTGAGTTGTAAATAATGTGTTTAGTATGGACCCTCATTTATCAGGAGATTCCGATGCAATCAGACATTGAAAACACGTTTGACGCTTATCCAGCCGATGCTCGGCAGAGATTGTATGAGATCCGCAATTTGATTTTTGAGATAGCAGAGGAATTAAACCTTGGCACGATTACTGAGGAGTTAAAATGGGGAGAAGCCAGTTATAGCTCTAAAATTGGCAGTCCAATTCGAATCGATTGGAAAGCCAAACAGCCGAATCTGGTGTCTCTGTTTGTTCATTGCCAAACTCAGCTGATGGAAACCTATAAAGCGTTATACGCTGACCATCTCAACTTTGTTGGCAAGAGAGAAATTCAACTGCCATTATCAGAGCCTATGCCTTTGGTTGAATTGCGAGGCTGCATTGCCATGGCTCTGCAATATCATAAGTTGAAGCACCTTCCTTTATTAGGCGCTTAATCTCACCATAGTAGAAGCTATGATTGATTGTCTAATATCATATAAACAATCACCATGACCAATAGAAACGACATGCCTTGCCAGAATATGATGGGATTACGTTGTAAAATAGGACGTTGCGCTCGTTTTAAGAATGTTTGATTTGGGTGGTGTAAGTCATAAATGAATTCGGACACTTCGTCATAACGCTTGCTAGGGTCAATGTGTAAGGCTTTTTGCAACGCATCATCAAGCCAAACGGGAAGGTCAGATTGTTCTGTAATCAGACTACGATAGATTAATTTTCGTTGCGCCGATATGCTTCTCGCTTCAGTGATTTTACGGCTGTAAGGAAAACGATTGGCAGATAGCATTTGATAAGCAATGACCCCTAACGCATAGATATCAGAGCGTTCGGTGCCTGAGTGCCCTAGAAAGTACTCAGGAGCGGAGTAGCGTAGTGTGCCGCGAAGAACATTGGTGTCTAAGAGGTGACTGACGCCAGCGATTTGAGTGGAACCAAAATCGATAATTTTTATTCTATCGTGATCGTCAATCATGATGTTTGCAGGGCGAATATCTTGATGAATCATGGCTTTACGGTGAAAGGCTTGTACCCCGTTAGCTATCTGGCCAATGATGTGACGAACTTGCTCTAACGAAGGGGTTGGGTAGTCTCTCATCCACTGTTCGAGAGATTTGCCTTCAATGTATTCCATCAGTAGATAGAGGTAGCTTCGCCCTCGTGTTGTTTCTTTTATTTTAGCCACGTTGGGATGATCAATGCGCTTGGCAATCCACTCTTCTAGCATAAAGGTTTCACGGAAGGTTGTGTCATCTTGTAATTCCATAGAGGGCGTTTTCATCACCAATTTCTCGTGGTGCTCTAGGTCATAAACTAAAAAGACATGGCTGCGACTGCTGATCTGAATAGGGCGAAAAATTTCATAACCCTCAAATCGCATTCTTTCCCTTAATGGCGGAGGAAAAGGCAGCTCTCGAAGGCTAAAGTCATTGTCGTCTGTTTGATGGCTAGGAATCTGATCGATGCGCACTATCTGAATACTTAGGTTGTCTTGACTGCCGTTCTGCAATGCATGATTAATTAATTGTTCGGCAGCCTTGTCTAAGCTGTTTGCCGATGCAATCACCTGATGGAACTGATCGGCTTCAATATGTTCATAGACCCCATCTGTCGCCAAGATAAAGACATCGCCTACTGTGATAGACTGAGTTTGATAATCCAGTTCTAAAATTGGATTAATGCCCAAGGCACGAGATAAATAACGTTCCTGAGAAGACACCACATGGCGATGATCTGTTGTTAACTGTTCCAGTTTCTCGTCTCTTAATTGATAGATTCGACTGTCACCTAGGTGAAACAGATGGGCGTAATTTGAACGTAAAACGATGGCACTGAAGGTACACACATAACCTTTGTCTTTATTGAAACGGTCTGGTTTGTTTTGACTTTGTGCGTATAAGTTCGCATTGATCGATTTAATGACGTTTTCCGCCGACATTTTCACCGACCAAGTGTCGGATGTTTGGTAATAGTCTTCTAAGAATTGAGTAATGGCTGCTTTACTGGCGAGTTGGCTGACGTCACTGCTGCTAATGCCATCGGCAATGGCCAAAGCAATCCCTTTACTTTGCAGTCTAGATGTATGTGGAATCCAGTGGCCAAGTGCGTCTTGGTTCGTCGCTTTCATGCCTGCACACGTCACACTGCCTATGCTTACCACCAGAGGTTTCATACCCTTCCTCTTAGATCCCTTGAAAGCAAGTAAAGTAACCTGATACTCCGAAGACTTAACATCTTCGGAGTAGGTCGATTCAGCAAGATTATGCCAATTTGCGCGATGCTGATGTCCTTACATGAGTAATATACAAAGGCAACCCGACTAACAAAAGACCGCCTGCTAAATTGCCAAGTACCGTAGGGATTTCATTCCAAACAAGGTAATCAACAAAGGTGAACTCGCCACCCATAATCATCGAAAATGGGAATAAGAACATGTTGACGATTGAGTGTTCGAAGCCCATATAAAAAAACAGCATGACAGGCATCCACATGGCCGCCATTTTTGCCCCGGCAGACGTTGAAATCATGGCACCGACAACCCCCATAGAGACCATCCAATTACACAACATGCCACGAATGAAAATCGTGAACCAGCCAGACGCCCCATGAGACTGGTAGCCTAGTGTACGTGATTCGCCAATGGTACTGACCTTAGCGGCAATGGCACCACCATCTGTAGAATAGCCATAAGTTAAAATGAAGGACATCATAAAAGCGGTGGTTAACGCGCCAGCAAAGTTGCCGATAAACACCAGTCCCCAATTTCGTAATACCGCTCCTGGCGTTACCCCTGGTCGTTTATCAAGCATGGCTAAGGGAACCAGGGTAAATACCCCTGTCAATAAGTCGAACTTCATTAAGTACAGCATGATGAAACCAACAGGGAATAATAATGCCCCTACTAGCGGGCTACCGGTTTTTGTGGCAACGGTAATCGCAAATACTGCCGCGAGCCCTAAAATCGCCCCTGCCATAAAAGCACGAACGAGTGTATCTTTGGTCGACATGTAAGCTTTTTGTTCGCCGGCATCGACCATTTTGGTTACAAATTCACTGGGTTCTATATAAGCCATAATTCGTTTCTCCGTTTAAATATGGTTGTTAGATGTATGCGTTTAGCTTGATTCGAAATCACCAGGACGCATAAGGTAAGAACTTTCCGTTTAATGTCAGAACCACACGATCTCCTTTCGGATTTTCTTCTTTTTCAATGTCCATAGAGAAATCAATTGCGCTCATAATGCCGTCGCCAAATTTTTCCTGAATGACTTCCTTTAAGGTCGGACCATACACACCGACAATTTCATAGAGACGATAAATCAACGGATCCTGAGGGATGGCTTCTTGCCATGTTTTCGTTGGGTATTCCATTAATACTGATTTGGCTTCTTCGGGTAGGTTTAAAAAATCCACTAACTTATCGGCCACGTCTTCTGGGCAACTGTTCATGCCTAAACAGGCGGATGTTGTCCAAACAACACTTTTCCCGATAGCATGAGCAATGGCTTCCCAGCTTAAGCCTCTGGCTTTCTTGATCTCGAAAATGGCTTCTGTGACATCAATTTTTTTCATCTGCTTCCCTTTTCATTGATTTCAGCCTCCCGTTAAAGAGGACGATGATTAAGTAGGTGACGCGGCTCAAGTCCGTCTGATGGTTAAAAGAAATAACCCTTGTTTCGAGTAGCATTGATCTGGTTAATCAGACAACAGCAGGACACAAAACAGACCCAAGAGATGCGTTTTAAAAGAGGAAACTGATAAGGAGGAGGGCACGCCAACCCTTAACAGATTTCTTATAAAAGAACCTGACTGGGTGCTACTGATCGGACAGTAGCGGGCGACGTTGCCTTAGAATACCTTGACCGCCATTGGTCAACATACAGACTTGATACAGCTAATATCAAAGCAAAAGAAGTGCCAAATAAAAATAAAGGAACAGGATAGGAAAGGAGATTTAGTCGTTCAATAATATAGGCGCATGTTTAATAAGGTATTTTTAAATAAAAGCAAACAAATTTTCGTTTTTTAAATATAATAGAGGCTTTTCTTTTTGCCAGTTAATATTTTTTATTGACCATAAATGCACCAAGATATGACATGTTTTGTTTTATCTTTCCTAACGTATTTCAAAATAACTTTCGATTTCTTAGAAATGTTTTTCTTATCTTTATTGTTTAATACCTATTTCTAGGCTTTTTTAGAAAGTCTGAATGATCAATATTGAGAACGTAAGCTTTCCTAAAGGTCGTATTAACCTGATCCTTATAATACTGGCTGGTTTATATTTCAGTTACTTGTTTTACCAAAGCTTTATCGGCATCCATGCTCTGTGTCCTATGTTCAATGGGATGTACTCATCGGGTTAATGGCTCATCAATAATTTAATGCCAAGTCCCATTAATAACACGCCAGCCACTCGCTCGATCCAATCTTTGAAGAAAGCGCTTTTTTGTTGAACGTGAGCGGTTGTTAATAGCGTGGCTACTAATGCAAACCAGATGAAATGAACAAGAGCAATATACGCCCCGTAGCTCAATTCCATGAGTAAGGATGTCTCAGTCGAAATTACTTGGCTAAACAAAGAGACGATAAACAACATGGTCTTTGGGTTGAGGGCATTGCAAGCAAATCCTGACCAAAAAGCCGAGTGCGAATTTGATATTGTCTCTGCTTTTGAGTTAGGTGCTGAGGGTGAGCCTTGTTTGAAAAGACGGCTTTTAATATCTGGCCACAGAGCAGATATGCCAAGCCAGATTAGATACATGGCGCCAAGCCAGCGTAGCAACTTCAATACCCAAAGGTTATTCGCAAAAACAATGCCAAGCCCTAGTAAGGTATAGGCAATGTGGACACTGATCGCCATACCGATTCCCAGCGCGCATAGAACGCCTGCGCGTCTTCCTTTTAGCAGAGAGAGTTTTGATACCATGGCAAAGTCGGGTCCAGGGCTGATGACCGCCAATAGGGTAATCACCATGACGGAATACAGTTCAAAATGATTCATAGAAGACATGCTATTTTTCTCGTTTGTGTGAATAATAGGATTATGAAAGACTGGTCTGATCAATAAAATCGAAAAATAATGGTGAATATTGTGAGTAAAAATCACAGATACGGTCGCTTGCCACCCTTGAATGCTCTGCTGGCTTTTGAAGCGGCGGCACGATTACAGAGCTTTACTAAAGCCGCGGAAGAGTTGCATCTTACGCATGGTGCAATCAGTCGTGCTGTGGCGCAAATAGAGGAACGCATTGGCGTGGCATTATTTAAGCGCCAGAACCGCAGAGTTTATTTAACCCTAGCAGGTCAGCGTTTGTTGAAAACCAGTCGTCAAACCTTAGATGCACTAACAGAAACAGTAGAAGAGATTCATCGTCACGATATTGATTCCCCTTTTTTAGTGGTGTCTTGTGAGCCCAGTTTGGCGATGCGTTGGCTAATGCCGCGATTGGGACAATTTAAAACCCTTTGCCCAGAAATACACATAGATCTGCGTATGTCAGGTGGGCCAATTGATTTATTAGAATCGGGCTGTGATCTTGCCATTCGACGCTTGGATTTTAGCGTCAAAGGTGATTATCAGATCACTAAATTGTGCGCCGAGTTTGCTGGGCCTGTGTGCAGTAAAAGCTATTGGTTTGAGCAGATTCAGCAAGACCTTAATCAAGCGGATTGGCTGCACAGCAGAACACGCCCTCAAGCATGGTATGACTGGCTGTCGACGCAAAAGGATTACACTTCTTGGCAGGCACGCAATGAACAATATTATGATCACTTCTTTTATACCCTGCAGGCAGCACAAGACCATCTTGGTATGGCGATTGGTTCGACGCCTTTAGTATCGGACGACTTGAAAGCACAGCGGCTGATTAGCCCGATGGGATTGCAACCAACAGGCTATGAATACGCTGTATTAACCCTTCATTCACTGGCTCAAGATCAAAGGGTTACGCTTTTTACTGATTGGTTAATGGGGTCCATGAGTTCTGACTGATCATTCATATTCGTCACCATATTCCTGCAGAATATTTCCTATCTACTTGGTTCAAATTACGACTGGCTTTTAGGTGTGTCGTAATTTGTCATGCCTCGGACGCTTCCAAGCATAAGAATCCCCTTCTTTGATTCTATTATCAGGTCGAATCCTAGGCGCTATTTTGTCTGCGGTAGGCCAAGGCCTGATCAGAACAGTGATAGCCCCATTATTTTGTACCACCCATGACAGTGTTTTACTGTTTTTGTAAGGAGCGGATTTGATGCAGCATTATTCAGGCTTTGGGTTGTTAAAGCACAGCTTGACTCATCATGAGAACTGGCAGCGGGTGTGGCGTAATCCAACCCCGAAAAAGAAATACGATGTCATCATAGTGGGTGGTGGCGGTCACGGTTTGGCGACGGCGTATTACCTTGCCAAAGAGTTTGGTGTGACCAATGTCGCTGTGATTGAAAAAGGCTTTTTAGGCGGTGGTAACACTGCACGTAATACCACGATTGTTCGTTCAAATTATCTCTGGGACGAAGCCGCGCATTTGTATGAACACGCAATGCAATTATGGGAAGGTTTGTCGCAAGAACTCAACTATAACGTCATGTTTTCACAGCGTGGTTGTTTGAATTTAGGTCATACCTTACAGGACATGCGCGACATTGAACGTCGTGTTAACGCCAACCGTCTAAATGGTATTGACGGTGAAGTATTGGATGCCAAACAAGTTCAAGAAATCGTTCCAGTATTAGATTGTTCTGAAAATGCGCGTTATCCCGTCATGGGCGCGTCATGGCAACCACGTGCGGGTGTGGCCCGTCACGATGCGGTGGCATGGGGTTATGCGCGTGGTGCGGATGCCCATGGTGTGGACTTGATCCAACAAACCGAAGTGGAAGACTTGATTGTGGAAGATGGCACAGTGGTGGGTGTGAAGACGGCTCGTTACGGTGAGATTCGCGCGGATCGCGTGGGTTGTGTGGTGGCGGGTAACTCCAGTGTGTTGGCGAACATGGCGGGATTCAAACTACCGTTAGAATCGCATCCGTTGCAAGCCTTGGTGTCTGAGCCCATTAAGCCAATTTTGGATACTGTGGTCATGTCAAACCATGTACACGGTTACGCCAGTCAATCTGATAAAGGCGACTTGGTCATCGGCGCGGGTATCGATGGCTATAACGGTTATGGTCAACGGGGTTCTTTCCCCACCATTGAACACACTATTCAAGCCATAGTGGAAATGTTCCCTGTGTTCAGTCGCGTGCGCATGAACCGTCAATGGGGCGGTATTGTGGACACCTGTCCAGATGCTTGTCCGATTATCAGTGAAACACCGGTAAAAAATCTGTTCTTTAACTGTGGCTGGGGAACGGGCGGCTTTAAAGCGACACCCGGTTCAGGTCATGTGTTTGCGGCGTCGCTAGCGAAAGGGGAAATGCACGAGCTAGCCAAGCCTTTTTCTATGTTTCGTTTTCATAATGGCGCGCTGGTGGATGAACACGGTGCCGCCGGTGTGGCGCATTAATTGGGCTAAGACAGAGTTTGGAGAAAGAGTATGTTCCATATTTTTTGCCCACATTGTGGTGAATATCGTGAAGAAGAAGAGTTTCACGCCAAAGGCGAAGCGCATATTGCTCGTCCATTAGATCCAGATGCTTGCAGCGATGAAGAGTGGGGTGAGTTTTTGTATTTCCGTAAAAACCCCCGGGGCATTCATCATGAGCTTTGGGTACATGCAGCAGGTTGTCGCAAGTTTTTTAATGTCACGCGCAACACGCAAACTTATGAAATTTTAGAAGTGTACAAGCTTGGCGAAACGCCATCGGTTGTGGCTGAGTAGAGGAGCCTGGTGATGTCTCAGAAAAATCGTCTTCAAGAGGGCGGCCGCATTGATCGCAGCAAACCATTAACCTTCACATTTAATGGTGAATCTTACCAAGGTTACGTTGGCGATAGCTTGGCGTCGGCCTTAATTGCCAATGGCGTGGACGTCATTGGCCGCAGTTTTAAATACAGTCGTCCTCGTGGTTTTGTGGCGGCTGGGGCAGAAGAGCCTAATGCGGTAGTTCAGCTAGGGGCAACCGAAGCCACGCAAATTCCTAATGTGCGCGCTACTCAGCAATCCCTGTATCAAGGCTTAGTGGCGGCCTCAACCAACGGTTGGCCAAGTGTTGAGACGGATTTCATGGGTTTGGTGGGCAAAATTGGCGGGAAAATGATGCCGCCAGGGTTTTACTACAAAACCTTTATGTTCCCGCAATCCATGTGGCCAACCTACGAATCCTATATTCGTAAAGCCGCAGGTTTAGGACGTGCTTCGAAAGAAAAAGACGTTGATATCTACGACAAGATGAACCAACACACGGATGTTTTGGTAGTAGGCGCTGGCCCTGCGGGGTTAATGGCGGCGTTAAGCGCAGCTCGCGGTGGTGCGCGTGTCATCCTTGCGGATGAGCAAAGCGAATTTGGCGGTAGCTTATTGAGCAGCAAAGAAACCATTGATGGTAAACCGGCAATGGATTGGGTCGCTGAGGTTGTTGCAGACTTGAGCCAGTTTGACGATGTCATGATGTTGCCAAACTCACAGGTAAACGGTTACCACGATCACAACTTTTTAACCATTCATCAGCATTGTACAGACCAATTTGCCGATCGTGCGCCAAACGGTGCGGTGGCGCAGCGTCTGCATCGTGTGCGTGCGAAATGGGTGGTGTTGGCCACAGGCGCACACGAACGTCCGTTGGTGTTTGGTAATAACGATGTGCCAGGTTGTATGCAGGCCAGTGCGGTGTCAACTTACATCAATCGTTTTGGTGTGGTACCGGGCAAAGAATTGGTGCTCATGACTGCAAACGACGGCGCTTACCAAACCGCCATAGATTGGCACGATGCAGGTCGTCAGGTGGTGGCCATTGTCGATGCCCGTAAAAACCCACAAGGCAGTTTGATTGATGCGGCCCGTGAACGTGGCATCAGCATCATGGTTGGCTCAGGGGTGATTGAAGTACAAGGTTCCAAGCGGGTCACAGGCGTATCTGTCGCGCCCTTGAATGAAGCCGGTGATGCAGTTACGGGCGCTATTGCTAAGTTGAAAGCGGATACGGTTGCCAGCTCTGGTGGCTGGAGTCCGGTCATTCACCTGTCTTGCCATACGGGCGCGCGTCCTGTGTGGGACGACGAAGTGATCGGCTTCTTGCCAGGCCCAACGGTTCAAAAACAACTCACAGCCGGTGCCATTAACGGTGCTTTCACCACGCAAGCGGTGTTATCGCAGGGGTTACAAGCGGGGGCAGATGCCTTAGCGCACCTAGGATTAGCAGCCACCGACATGAGTCTGCCAACAGCAGAAGAAGGCATTCAGGGTAAAGCCATGGCCTTGTTCCACATTCCACACAATAAACCGACTTCCAAAGCGCCTAAACAGTTTGTGGATTATCAAAACGACGTGACGGCGGCCGGCATTGAATTGGCTTGCCGTGAAGGTTTCGAATCCATCGAACATGTAAAACGCTATACTGCCATGGGCTTTGGTACGGACCAAGGCAAGTTGGGCAACATTAACGGCATGGCAATTGCTGCCAAGGCCTTGCAAAAAAGCATTCCAGAAACCGGCACAACCATTTTCCGTCCTAACTATACACCAGTGACTTTTGGGGCCATTGCCGGCCGTGATTGTGGTGAATTGTTTGACCCTAAACGTTTCACAGCGATGCATGCGTGGCATGTGGAACGTGGGGCGAAGTTTGAGGATGTGGGGCAATGGAAGCGTCCTTGGTACTTCCCGAAAGGCAATGAAACCATGCAACAAGCGTTGAATCGCGAGTGTTTAGCAACGCGAGAATCCGTGGGCATTTTGGACGCTTCGACGCTGGGTAAAATCGATATTCAAGGTAAGGATGCCCGTGAATTCCTTGGTCGTGTGTACACCAATGCGTGGGCGAAATTGGCGGTCGGCAAATGTCGTTATGGCTTGATGTGTGGTGAAGATGGCATGGTGTTTGATGACGGGGTGACTTCTTGCCTAGGCGAAAACCACTTCCTCATGACCACCACCACAGGTGGCGCGGCTCATGTTTTGGAATGGTTGGAGTTGTATCACCAAACCGAATGGCCAGAAATGGAAGTCTACTTCACCTCGGTAACCGATCATTGGTCCACCATGACCATTTCCGGCCCGAACAGCCGTAAGTTGTTGGAAAAACTGACGGATGACGATGTTTCCAAAGACCACTTTGCTTACATGGACTGGAAGCAAATCACAGTGGCGGGCGTGCCTGCTCGTGTGTTCCGTATCTCATTCACGGGTGAATTATCGTTCGAGATCAACGTGCAAGCCAACTTCGGTATGCATGTGTGGAAAGCCCTGTTTGAAGCGGGTGAAGAATTTAATCTGACGCCATATGGCACAGAAACCATGCACATTTTGCGTGCTGAGAAAGGCTTTATCATTGCCGGTCAAGATACCGATGGTTCAGTGCATCCATTTGATTTGGGCATGCCGTGGGCGGTGGCTATGAAGAAGCCTTTCAGCTTCATTGGTAAACGTGGTATGCAGCGCGAAGATTGTGTTCGTGCCGATCGTAAACAGCTGGTGGGTTTAAAAACCGTCGATCCGACCATCGTACTGCCAGAAGGGGCGCAAGGTGTGTTTGACCCTAAAGCGCCAATTCCAATGCCAATGGTCGGGCATGTGACGTCCAGTTACTGGAGTGCCTGCTTAGGTCGTTCGATTGCCATGGGCTTTGTCAAAGGTGGTCACGATAAAATCGGCGAAAAAGTCTTTTACCCATTGGCGGATGGCCGAGTGGTGGAAGCGGAAATTTGCCAACCTATTTTCTTAGATCCAAAAGGGGAGCACCAGCATGTCTGATGTTAATAACGAAGCGCTTGAGCAAGCGCCTATCAAGTTGGTGATGAACCAATTACCCGCTGCCGATGTGCCATTTGAAAGCCCTTTGCATCATGTTGAATTGGCGAAAATTGCTGAGCATGGCGAATTCCAAGGTGGTGTGGTGTTTCGTGAATTGTCATTGGGTCTGCTGACCTTGCGTTGCCGCCCTGATGTAGAACAAGCCGCCAACATAGAAAGCATTTTAGGTCTGGCTTTGCCAACCGTGCCGCTCACTTCGGTCAGCTCGGCCGATGGTGAACTGACTATTTTGTGGATTTCCCCGGATGAGTGGTTATTGCAAGTACCGCAAGACAAAGCCTTTGAGCTGGAAGCACGCTTTTTTGCTGAGGTCAGCGGCCATGTTTCGTTAGTGAACGTGAGCGGCGGCAATACGGTGTTTGAATTGTCTGGTGATGAGGTGGTGAACGTTCTGAAAAAATCAACACCAATTGATTTCCATGACAGTGAATTTCCCGTTGGTAAAGTCGTTTCCAGTGTGTTTGCGAAAAGTGGCGCGACTATTTTTCGTACTGCTGAGCAAAGCTATCAATTAATCGTAAGACGCAGCTTTGCCGATTACCTCTGGTTATGGCTACAAGATGCCAGCAAAGAGTACGGCTTAACGGTCAAGTGTTAAGGACGTATCTGACGGCCTTTTAATCCCTTCAAAACACCTAATGGTGTAGCGATGTGCTTTTTGGACTGCCCTCTGAAAAGCGCATCGCTTTACCCAATTTAAAGAGACGTTGCGATGAAAACAAAAGTAGCCCCTTGGATTTTTACCGCCAGCTGCCCAAGTATTTTAGGCACGGTGGACGTGGTGACACGCTACATGGCGGAAGCAGGAAACTACATCGATGAAATTCATTCCTTTGATGATAGAGAGTCGGGTCGCTTTTTTATTCGTATTGAATTCCTGCCTCAAAAAGACAACTTCAGTGAACAAACTTTTGCTGAAGAATTCGCTCAACGTGCGGCTGAATTTAATATGGATTGGGCGTTAACGGCGCCGCATCACAAACCCAAAGTGGCGATTATGGTGTCAAAGTATGATCATTGTTTGAATGACTTGCTGTATCGTTTTCGTACTGGTCAGTTGAACATAGATGTGACGGTGATTATTTCCAATCACCCAGATTTGGAAGACTTGGCCAAATGGCATGGCATTCCGTATTACCACTTGCCAATCACTGCTGATACCAAGCTTGAGCAAGAAGCACAGGTACGAGAATTAATTGAGCAATATGATACCGAATTAGTTGTCTTAGCGCGCTACATGCAAGTGCTTTCCCCTAGCATGTGTGAATACCTAGACGGTCGTGCGATCAATATTCACCACTCGTTATTGCCAGGTTTCAAAGGCGCTCGCCCTTATCACCAAGCCTGGGAGAAGGGGGTGAAAATGGTCGGTGCCACGGCGCACTATGTGAACAATGACTTGGACGAAGGGCCGATCATTTCCCAAGGCATCCAAACCGTTAACCATGCTCATTATCCAGAAGATCTCGTCGCTAAAGGCCAAGACATTGAACGAGTGACCTTGTTCCATGCGGTGAAATGCCATGTGGAAAAACGCGTCTTCTTGAACGACAAACGCACGGTTGTATTAGGCGGTTAAAGTTACGTGTTGTTTGTTTCGGGACGGGTCAAAGAAAAGCAGAAAAGGGAAGCATCAAGCTTCCCTTTTTTATTGGCTTTTTCTATAGGGGTTCGACCGCTTACAGTTTCGTGTGCAAACCACATTCACGACCCGCTTGTGCTTTGGTCGGATCAAAGTAGTGATCAGGCGTTGGTAAGTCGTGCTCGGCAAGATACGCTTGCATGTCCGCTTCTTTCCAATGCAATACAGGCGCCACCTTGATCACGCCATTTGGGCCCATTTCCACCACCTTCATGTCTTTGCGGAACTCGGTTTGTTCGGCGCGAACCGCCGTGAGCCAGATGTCTGGAGCTTGTTCTGCCATGGCACGACGGAACGGCTCCAATTTGAATTGCTCAGTAAACTCAACATGGGCTTCGTCATCGACACTAGGAATACCACCTAATGCCGCATCACGACGTGCTGCACTAACTTTTGGTGTGTACACTTCTAAGTTCAGTTCTAATTTACCTATGATGTCTTCCGCGACCTTATAAGTATCACGCACATTGTAGCCAGAATCGATCCAGATAACCGGAATGTCCGCTTTCACTTGCTTTGCCATGTGCAAAATAACCGCTTCGTGAGGGCCAAAGTTGGTAGTCACAATCGGTTTTTGCGCGTTTTTAATTGCCCATTCAATGATGGCTTGTGGTGTCGCGCCTTCGAGTTCGGCATTGGCTTTGTCTAAATCAATCACAATTCTGCTCCTAAAATGAATGCATGCATACTAAAAGTTTGTATGGGCAAACACAAACCACAAAAGGGCTAAAGATCAAAAATCCCAAGACGGAATTGGCATAAGAAAATTCGAATAGCTTTTAAAAAAACAGACTAGATAATGCGCTCGATCAATAAATCCCCCTCAGCAGTTTTTATAGGTGGGGGAGTTGGGTATACTAATCGCCCTCATTCAACTCGTTGCGAAGTACAAAAAGATGACAAAAACCAGTTTCAGCTTAGATCTGGCCGCAGAATTGAAGGCCATTGTCGGAAATCAATACACTTTAACAGACGAAGACAAGAAGCAACCGTATTGCCAAGGTATTCGTTTGGGCAGTGGTAAAGCTTACGCTGTGGTGCGACCTGGCTCGCTGGTGGAAATCTGGAAAGTACTGCAAGCTTGTGTCAAAGCCGATGTGATTGTCATCATGCAAGCAGCGAACACAGGGTTGACGGGCGGTTCAACGCCCAGCGGTAACGATTATGACCGTCCTATTGTCATCATCAGTACCATGCGCATCGACGACATTCAGTTGATTGATCAAGGTAAGCAAATCATTGGTTTTGCAGGCAGTACCTTGTTCGGTCTAGAAGACACGTTAAAACCTTATGGTCGCGAGCCGCATTCGGTTATTGGTTCATCTTGTATTGGTGCGTCCATTGTGGGTGGTATTTGTAACAACTCGGGTGGTGCCTTGGTACAACGTGGCCCGGCTTACACCGAGTTGTCTCTCTATGCTCAAGTAACAGAAGAAGGTGAACTGCAACTGGTCAACAACCTAGGCATCGATTTGGGTTCTGAGCCAGAAGAAATTTTGTCTAACTTGGAACATAAACAATACCAAGATAAAGATGTTCACTTCCCAGATAAACGTGCTTCCGACAACGAATACCACGAGCGTATTCGTGATGTGGATGCGGATACGCCATCGCGTTTTAACAATGATAAACGTCGCCTTTACGAATCGTCAGGTTGTGCGGGTAAATTGGCCGTGTTCGCGGTTCGTATTGATACCTTCCCGATTCCAGAAAAACATCGTGTTTTCTACATAGGGACCAATGATCCAGCAGTGATGGAGCAAATGCGCCGTGACATGTTGTCGACCTTTGATAACTTACCTGTGTCGGGCGAATACCTGCACAGCAGCAGTTATGACATCAGTAAAAAATACGGTAAAGACAGCTATTTGGTAATCGACAAATTGGGCACCAAGTACATTCCGAAAATGTTTGCCATCAAACGTACCGTGGACCGTTGGGCGGGTAAGTTTAAATTTTTACCGAACAAATTGTCAGACCGTATCATGCAATACGCGAGTCAAATTTGGCCAAATCACTTACCTAAGCGTATGGAAGATTTCCGCGAAAAATACGAGCACCATTGGATAGTGGAAACCGCAAACGCGGGTGTGGACGAAGCACAAGCTTACTTACAGGAGTTCTTCAAAAACAACGAAGGCGATTACTTCGAATGTACTGAGCGCGAAGCGGATCAAGCCATTTTACACCGTTTCGTCACAGGCGGTGCTTTGACGCGTTACCACATCATGAACGGTAAAGACCTCGGTTCCATCATGACCATTGACGTGGCTTTTCCGCGTAATGAGCAGGATTGGTTTGAAGTGTTACCGCCAGAAATTGATGAGAAAATTGCTGTGAAAATGTATTACGGCCATTTCTTCTGTCACGTGATGCACCAAAACTACATCATGAAAAAAGGCGTTGATGGCAAAGCAGTGAAACAGCAAATTTTGTCCAGCTACGATGCCCGTGGCGCTGAATACCCAGCCGAGCATAATGTGGGTCATGAATACCTTGCCAAGCAGGATTTGCGCGATTTCTACAAACAGAATGATCCAACCAACAGCTTTAACCCAGGCATTGGTGGCACCAGCAAGTTTAAGCATTGGCAAGAAGCACATGACGATCACACTGGCTGTGGTTGCAAATAACGGAAGAGACGCCATCTTTACTAAAAAGCCGTTCAGTTGAACGGCTTTTTTATGGAAGAGTTAACTCAGCTTTATTCGGTTATCGTTTCTTAAGCGTAATGGCGTTTTCAGGGCAGGCGGAAACACATAATCCACATCCTTCACAAGCATCTATGTTCGGCATAAAAGCTTGTTGCCAACCATGGGCCATGCCTTTTAATTTTCCGATTAAAGAAAGTGTTGATCGCTCTGACTTAGGTAATATATCCATGATGAAAACGTCTTTAGGACAAACCACTTCACAGTCCGCTTTGCCTTCGCATTTATTACGATTAATGACGGGCACTATGGCACCGGCTTCGTGCTTGCACACCTTGTTTTGCTGAGAAGTTTGATCGTTCATAATGGTATCCTCAGATTTATCTGGTTTTAAAAATCCATGTCATGCGTAAGATAAGAGAGCGTATTTAAAAGTCATTCCTACAAAACAACTAACGCCACAAGAATCCCGCAATCCGCTTGCCAAATAACAGTCCTGTATAAATTTTTTCAGCATGCTTGGTTGTGTCCATCGCGGCCCCAAAGCAAACATGCATGGGCAGTAAATGATCTTCTCTTCGATGACAATCTCGTGCCGCTGGGGCAGACGCCCAATTCACTAAACGTTGCGTCGCTTTTTGAGACTGGGTACGAAGCAATGTTTCGGTTAACCAATCATCAAATTGTGCGCTGTGTTCATAGCTACCATCACGTTCGTGGAATGACATGCCTGACCCAATGATTAGCACGCCTTGTTCACGTAATGAGGCAATGGCTTGCCCTAACGCGATATGTTTCGCAGGGTCCAGAGAACGCAATAGCGACAATTGCACAACGGGAATATTGGCCTTTGGATACATCAGCATTAGCGGCACGAAAGTACCATGATCGTAGCCACGGTTTTCATCCAAAACACAATCGATTTTTTGAGCGGTGAGTAACGTCGCAATCTGTTGAGCAAGAGAAGGGCTTCCAGGAGCTGGATACTGGTATTGATAACATTCCTTTGGAAACCCCATGTAATCGTAGAACATTTGAGGGTTTGGTGAAGAAGATATCGCCGCGACGCGATTTTCCCAGTGGCCACTAATCATTAAGATGGCTTTGGGTGTTGGAAGCTCGGTAGAAATATTTTTTAAAAAACCGATTAAATCCCTATGTCCTGGTTCGTCTAAAAGAGGCATAGGACCGCCTCCATGAGGTATATATAAAACAGGCATCAATTTAATGGGTTGATGAATCTCCGTCATGAGAGCACCTACATAGGTTGGGATATTTAAAGATTATTAGCCAATAAAAGACGGTCTATAAGACCGTCTTTTATTGGGGAAAGGTCTGCTGTTAAGACAATTGATCGCTTTGCTTGTTAGAAAATAAGATACTGTCTTTCTTGTGAGCAAAGAAAATGATGATCGAGAAGATAAACAGCGCTGCAGCAAATGGGAAACCTTGTGGCTCGAAATTAAGGTGGAAGTACATTGCACCCACCATAATGATCGCCAAGCCCGCAGCGGCCAATGAGCTGAGACGTTTAATAAAGATGCCGATTGCGCCAGCGATCTCACAGACACCAATAAAATAGCCCATAGCAACGGGTAACCCAAGTAGTTCAAACGATTTATGCATCATAGGTACACCCATCAATTTGCCTGCACCACCTGCTAAAAAACCTAATGCCGTTAGTATCATAACAGCCCATAATCCATACTTTTTAAAGTTAGTCATAAGTCACCTTTTACTCTTTGTTGGTTAATTTTCGTTAGTATAGAGAATGTTTGGTTAATTAAAATTGATTGTATTTCAATAAGAATATAACTTATTGTTATGTTTTATTGAGTGCTTGCGGGTCCATCGTCGTGCTTGCCACAGCAAAATAACGGAGTCATTCATGACATTAGAGCAATTAAAAATGTTAAAAGCTGTGATCCAAGAGGGATCAATACAAGGTGCTAGCAACCGACTTTTTAAAACGCAACCAGCCATCAGTAAAGGGTTGCAGCAGTTAGAATCGGCCCTTGGCATTTCGTTGTTGGATCGATCTGGGTATAAGTTAAAACTCACTCAACAGGGAGAACTGATCTATCAAAAAGCCCTGCTGGTACTCGATCAGGGTGATCAGCTGAGTCAAATGGCGAATCACTTCAAAACAGGTTACGAAGCAAAGGTCGTGATAGCGGTGGATGCTATGTTTGATTTAGAAAGGCTGGCACCCATCTTTGACAGCATTCAAAAGGCGTTTCCTTTAACACAGATTATTTTAAAGCAAGAATTCATAACAGGTGGGATTGACGCCGTCGTGAATGAGAGAGCAGAGCTCGCTATCTCGGCATCGGAAGCCAGCTTTTTAGAGGGCTTTAAATTAGTGACGAAACACATATGCACACAAAGTATCATCAATGTTGCGGCCCCTAAAATGTTAGCAAGGCATCCACAATTAACCGATTCTTCTCAGTTAAGAGACGAATATCAGATTGTTGTGCAGGACTCGGGGAAATTGACTAAAAATGTCGAATTAGATGTGCAAAAAGGCCAAAGGAAATGGTATGTAAATGATTTCTACAGTAAGCGTACCTTGTGTTTAAGTGGTATCGGCTGGGGACGATTGCCATATTTTATGGTGAAAGACGATATTAAAAATGGAAAACTGGTTCCCATCGATCTGGCCGACACCAAAACACAGGTTGAAGTAAGAAGTTATGTGATGAAAGTAAAAGGGCAGATCCTAGGGCCTGTTGCCAATGAGTTATGGCATTTAATTAGTAAATTAGAAATCAGTTTAGAAACAGACTAAAACGCATTCAAAAGCCGTTACGACATTTGAGCAACGAGAGAACGAAACCATGTCAAATTACGATAAGTTAACGTCACACTACCAAACACTCAGCCACTTTCATCATGCTCAAGCTATGCTTGGATGGGATGCGGCCGCGAACATGCCGTCGGGCGGTAGCGAAGCGCGTTCCAACGCCATGGCTGAGCTATCGGTTCATATTCATCGCTTATCGACGCAGCCTCAGCTAGAAGACTGGTTTGGTCACGCTGAACAAGAATCCTTAAACTCCGAACAACAAGCCAGCCTACGTGAAATGAAACGCCAGTGGCAGCAAGCGACCATCCTTCCAGAAGACTTGGTGCAAGCGCAATCCATAGCAGGTTCGAAATGCGAGCATGCGTGGCGCGCCCAGCGTCAAGAAAATGATTGGTCGGGCTTCGAGAAGAACTGGAAAGACGTGGTCGCTTTGTCGCGCGAAGAAGCAAACATACGTGGCGAAGTACTCGGGCTAACGCCTTATGATGCCATGCTCGATAAATTCGAACCGGGCACCACAAGCGCATCGCTTAACACCTTATTTACTGACGTGAAAACTTGGCTGCCAGAACTGATTGAAACTGTATTGGAGAAGCAACAATCTGAATCCATCATCATGCCATCTGGCACTTTCTCCACCGCGACCCAAAAAGCCCTCGGCTTAGAAGTCATGAAATTGCTGAAATTCGACTTTGAGCGTGGGCGACTAGACCAGAGCGTTCACCCATTTTGTGGCGGCGTGCCATCCGATGTACGTATTACCACACGGTACGATGAGCAAGACTTTGTACAAGCCTTGATGGGCATCGTTCATGAAACTGGCCACGCCCGTTACGAACAAGGCTTACCAAAAGCCTTTGCTGGCTTGCCCGTTGGCGAAGCGCGCTCCATGGGCATTCATGAATCTCAATCGCTGTTTTTTGAAATGCAGATCGGTCGTAGCAAGCCGTTTATCTCTCACTTATCTCGACTGTCAGCTGAAGCTTTTAACGCACACAATGACCCTGTGTTTGCCGAACACAACCTCTACAAAATCTACACCCAAGTAGAGAAAGGTTTTATCCGTGTAGACGCAGACGAGCTAACCTACCCAGCTCACGTGATACTGCGATATGAAATAGAGCGAGACCTCATCAACGGCGTGATTGAACATACCGATGTACCAGAAATTTGGGACGAGAAAATGAAAGCCAGCCTGGGTCTTTCAACCAAAGACAACTACAAAAACGGCTGCATGCAAGACATACATTGGACAGATGGCGCCTTCGGTTACTTCCCTTCCTATACACTTGGTGCCATGTATGCCGCGCAATACAAAGCCAAAATGACACAAAGTGTCGATATAGAAGCGGCTATTCAAAGCGGCGACCTAAGCCCCATCTTCCAATGGCTTAACGACAACATCTGGTCACAAGCCTCGCTTCATACCACGGATGAACTGGTCAAACGCGCCACGGGTGAGACGCTCAATGCGGCGCATTTTAAGAAGCATTTAGAGGATAGGTATTTGTAGTAAATTCCGCTTATTCTTGACCCGAGTTATTTTCGGGTGCCTTTGATTGGAGAGCATTTTTCCGCTCTGCTGAGCGGATAACTTTTGCCAAACGATGCAAAACTCTTTATTTAAAGGAACGCAAAAAATTCTTTTTCAGAATTATAAGGGCTCATTGCTTTCAGATGTTGCCAATGTTTGCACAGGGTTCACTATTGTAAGGTGTTGAGCTGTTTTGATGCTTGGAGAAAGGTCTTCGGTTACTGGCTTGGGAAGACCATAAGGTCGCGCAATCAGGATCGCGTCGAGAATTTTCTGCTGATAAGCTTGTTACCTCTTTTTACGTTAAAAGCGTTTCACAGCTGACGGACTCTCATGTTCCTTCCCCTTATGTTTTCAAGGGGAAGGCTAGGATGGGGTTAGTCCAGCAACCTCACACAACCTCAGAGTAAATCACCAAATGTAGGTCTGATAAGCGCAGCGCAATCAGACACTTGCGAACTTCAAACCACGGAATGAACTCTAGTTTAAAAATTGCAATTCTTATTGGTAAAACTCAAAACGCTGTTCTATGATGAAGTTCAAGTAAGGGATGTACGAATAAGTTGATAAGGGATTTTCCTGCCTGATTAAAGTTCACATCCTATTAAATAAAAACGCATTTCGATTTCTTTTTGAGCAAAGAGTGACAACAAGATAGGTAAGACCGTGACTTGGAAATTCTGGGACTAACATCGTTTCATTGAAAACGCCAAAACGATGAGAACCAAGTCGGCGCAGTTTTGAATTAATAGGTCATCAGGGATATAAGCTAATAAAGCTTTACTAAAAATCCGAATAGATGGCTGCAAAACTATTCTTGTTGGATCTTGATTTTGCTTGCAAAAATCGGGGTGTCCATAGATGTTATGTGAAAACACCATGAGAATAAGTCTACTTTTAATAGCTCTAATTTCTGTAAGCTCAAATGCATGTATTGTTGGGCCTAGGACCATTTCTGACCCGAAAGAAATTGAATTTCATTTGGTTTCTGGTCAGGATTCCCTTTGTGATGGTTGCGACATGTTTGGTGCGGGGGCTGTTCCTGTGTATCAAGATCAACCTTTTTCACATGCTCTACTATCCGTATACAAGTCTTCAGAATTAGTATCAAAGTCATTGATATCTTCGAGTAGCTCATCTCAAATGATAGAGTTTTCGGCGATTATCAGTAACGCATCTGATGTGGAGTATGAACTTATTTTAGAGTACGGCACCGGGCGATGTACGTCCTTCAAGTACATTTACAGCTCGACGAAAAAGTCACATAACAAATCAAGCAAGCAGGACGCCGCAAGCGTCGTCCTTGTTTAGCATGCTGGAAGCCTAAATCACCTAATGGTTTATTCAGTAACTTGTTGTACAAAAAGGCGAGAGCATTCAAGGCAGACTTTTGGGTATTAATAGCAACATGCTGTTCAACGGCGAGAAACGATAAAAACGCTCTTACCTCTTCCGCGCTCATGTTTTGAGGATGTTGTAGCTTATAAAATCGAATGAAATATTTAATCCAATAAAGGTATGATTTTTCAGTTTTTAAGCTATGGCCGCGAAGGCGTAACTCATGTCGAATAAAATTAAGAAACGGACGGGATGGCATCACACACTCCTTGTGTATATGTTTAAATAAGTTGTATAGATATACAGTTTATTTTTTGGGTTGCCAATTTTTGGCGCGCTTTGCCTAAAAACTAATCATAGTATTGCGCGTTTTCGCTGGAAGAAAAATAAAAAGTCTTTTAGTATCAATGGATAGGGATATCCTCAGCAAAAATAACGCGCTGTGGATAAATGAAATAACACGCATGCTCGTTTTTCCAGTTTGGGATTTTGTTAATAGCTTTATAAAAGCATTAATTTTCAGTTTCTTATAAAGGTATTGTCGAAATTTTGGAATTGTCTAAACGCGCATGCGCACTATTAAAATAATGAAATGGACACCCCCTTCTATACTGAGTAGGTCAGTTTAAAAGGAGAACATCATGGATACGATTCATGC
>NZ_JBHZSP010000002.1:0-20488 GCF_043643765.1 Marinomonas posidonica
TTAAATTCTCTGTGATATTTGGACATAAAAAGACCCCCAGTAATTGGAATGTCCAACTATTGGGGGTCAGTTCACGATAATCGATAGGCTTTTTAAAGTTGTGATTATGAAAAGGTTAGGCAGAGGTTATGCTGTTTGTGGCATGTTCAAGTGCTTGTAGGCGCGAATCGCAAAAAGCATTATCAGGAAGTCGACTAATAACGCCAAGTTTTTCAAGTCGCTCTGTGGTTTGCCCATTAGGGCTGTAAATGTATACGGCACAATTCACATCGATGGCGTCTTTGATGGCGTTCTCCAGAGCTAAGCCAATGGTTAAATCCATCATAGGTACCGCACTTAAATCCAGTACAACCGCTTTGTAGTTATGGATTCGATTGTGGTGTTTGGCTATGGCTTTACTGGCGCCAAAAATCATTGGGCCCGAGAGATAGAATAGCAATACTTTACCATTTGCACTGTCTAACAAGCTCTTTTCGTCTTCGGTAAGTGGAATGTCGTCGTCGGCATCACTGATCGCTTTCACATTGCCAGATTGCAGGCAGCTAAGTTTCTCGATGGTGATGATGTTGGCAATAAACACCCCAATACCTACCGCAACCATGAGGTCAACGAAGACAGTTAAGGCCATAACGCCATACATGATAATGGTAGGGGATAAGGCAACTTTGTGGGCTCGCTTCAGGAAACTCCAGTCAAGGATGTTGATCCCTACATAGAGGGCAATCCCGGCCAATACAGCCATAGGGATTGGGCTAATTAATTGTGACGCACCGAGTACAACAAGCAGCAAGATAATGGCGCGAGTGATGCCTGCGAGAGGGGATTTTGCCCCTGTCTGAATGTTCACTACTGTTCCCATGGTTGCACCAGCGCCTGGTAGGCCGCCTAGTAAGCCAGAAACGAAGTTAGCCACGCCTTGGCCTATTAACTCGCGATTAGAGTCGTGCTCTTTGCGAGTTAAGCTATCTGCAATGACTGCTGTTAAGAGAGTGTCAATGCAGCCTAGAGTTCCCAACACCAATCCGTTAATGATCATTTCCATAATCACTGAGAACTCAAAGGTTGGCCAATGAATGGATGGGAGTCCCGATGGAATAATGCCGATTCGACGGACATCAGAGTCATCAAATAGGATGATCGAAATCAGAGTGATGGCAACTAGGGCAATCAGTTGGGGAGGCGCATAACGGCGCCATTTTTTTGGAACGTAAAACAGCACGCCCAATGTCATGAGCCCAAGAAATAACTCGGAGAATTTTAGGTTCATCAATAGGCTGGGGAGGGCGGTAAGTGTGCCAACCACGCCGCCAGCTGGAGACGGGTGCCCTAAGAATGGGGCCAGTTGTAGAATAACGAGAATGACCCCAATACCAGACATGAATCCGGAAATAACACTATAAGGCATCAGTGTGATGTATTTGCCGAGTTTTAAATAGCCTAGGGTTATTTGAAACGCGCCTGCAATCATTACCACAGTAAACGCCATCGCTAGACCACTTTCAGGGCTGCTTGCCATCATGCTGGTTAGTACAGCGGTCATGATAACTGTCATAGGGCCTGTTGGCTCGGAAATTAGGCTAGTGGAGCCGCCAAATAGTGCAGCAAATAACCCAACTAAAATCGCACCCCAAAGGCCGGCTTCGGCGCCCGCGCCTGAGGCAACGCCAAACGCGAGTGCAAGAGGGAGTGAAACAACCGCAGTGGTTGCTCCTCCAAATAAGTCACCAACTAATGTCCAATCTTTGAACCTAGAAAAATCAATAATCATTGAATTTACCTATCCGTTTTTAATCAAAATCAATCCGTTGAAAAAGTCTACATTTGTCTGTAAAAGAGCCCGCAAAAGCGGGCTCTAAGTAAAAGAATAAAGAATCAATTAATCCTAATTTGATTCAGCGCTTTCTTCTACTGCTTGGCCTTCTTCGCGAGCCAGTCTAGGGTCGTTTTTAACGCGACCTGATGTGGCGCGGCGTCGAGAAGAGGCTGCATTGCGTTTTTCTTCCTGCTCTTGGCGGAACTTTTCTTGCTGGGCAAGAATCGCTTCTGGCAGTTCAACCGGTGCAGTCGTTTCAGTGCTTGCTGCTTTAGCGACAGGCTTGCCACGACCGCGTCGAGGCACACGAACTTTTTTATCTGTCGCTTGCTCTGTTTCAGCGTTGTCGACTTGAGTGTCGTCTACTGAAGTGCTTTGCGTTTGACTGGCTGAGGTGGTCTCTTCATTAGACTGTTCTGCTGGGCTGACGGCTTCTTGCTGAGGTGCTAGTTCAACATTCTCAGTGGTCGTCTCTTCAGCTACTGGCGCCTCTGTTTTCGTGGCTTCAATAGGTGTCGTGTTTTGCTCTTTGGAATCTTCTGATCGGCTTGCTTCAGAGGTCTGTTTTGCAGGCGCTTCCTCGGTTGTTGCTTCTTCTTGAGACGATGTGTCAGCACTTGTCTCCGCCGTTGTGTTCTCAGTCGTTTCAGCTGGCTCAACATCTTTTATCGATGTTTCAGCTTCAGTAGCGACTTCAGCACTTATTGCGTCAGATTTTTCAGATTTATTGCTTGTCGTCTCAGAATCAGTCAAATCAGACGTCTCTTCCGACTCAGCAGTTTGTTCTGCTTTACTGATTTGTGCCTTAACCGACATTTTTGGCTTAGGTTTCACGACTTCTTCTGCTTTTACATCTGAGGTTGTGTTGCTTTCCGCTTCTTTGTCTGTTTGAGCTTCCGTTGTGGCAGCATTGTTTTCATCAAGTGCTTGTGTTGCCGCTTCAACAGCCTCAGCGCTGATCGGAGCAGTGACTTCGGTTGAAGTTTCTACTGGCTCAGCTGGAGCGACAGTTGCTTGAGTCTCAGATTGTTCTGTCTCTGCTACATTATTCTCTGTGGTGTTCTCTTCACGCTGAGGGCGGCGAGAACGACGTGAGCGGCGAGAACGACGTTGTTGCGGCTCATCACCAGGGTTTTTCTGCTGATTAGACTGATTTTCTGCCTCAGCTTTTTCCGCAGATTCTACTTTTGCAGCTTGTTCTGCTTCTTGAAGTTTTGCGCTTTCTACAGCTTCATCTTTGATTTTGCCATTGCGACGACGATTTTCATTGCGATCACGTTTGCGCTCTTTAACTTCAGGCACTTCTTTCTGCTGACGTGCGGCTTTTGGTGCCTGCTCTTGTGTCTCGGTCTTATTGTCCTGATCGTTTTGACGGTTAGGGCGGTTGTTACGACGACCGTTATTGTTTTTACCACCAGCTTCAGCTTGCTCACGACGAGATTGGCGTGTTGAGCGTGCTTTCTCTTGTGACTCTTCACGTTCAGCGCTTTGGTGTTTTACGTTGCGCTTGTTGCGATTTGGTCGTGCATTTTTAGGTGCATTCTTATTGGTGTTGTTACGAGTATTTTTATTGCTCGTGGTGTTTTTGCTGCTTTTGTCTGTATTTTTGGGTTCCGTGGACTCACCAAATAGGGCCGTAATGATACGACTCAACAGGCTAGGCTTGCTCACTTTGCTCGGCTTACTTTTTACTGGAGCATTAGTGTGTGCCGGTGCAGGAGCCTTTGGCGCAATGCTGGTAACAGCCGCTTGTTGACGAACGACTTCATTTGCCTGACGTGGCTCGTATGGAGGCTGCTCAGGTGTCTCTACTAGCGTGTAGCTTGTGTCGTTCTGTGATACGACTGAGTTGTCATCACGGATTCGTTCAACTTCAAAGTGCGGTGTTTCCATGTGCGGATTTGGCACAAGGATGATATGAACACTATTGCGCTTTTCAATTTTGGCAATGTTGGTGCGTTTCTCGTTCAATAGGAAAGTAGCAACGGAGACAGGCAACACAGCGCGAATTTGTGCTGTACGCTCTTTTGCGCACTCTTCTTCGATTAGACGAAGTACAGACAAGGCAAGTGATTCAACATCACGAATGAAGCCTTGGCCGTTACAGCGTGGGCAAACAATGCCGCTGGTCTCACCCAAAGATGGGCGTAAGCGTTGACGAGACATCTCCAGCAGGCCGAAGCGTGAAATGCGACCAAGCTGAACTCGAGCTCGGTCAGCTTCAAGCGCCGATTTCATGCGATTTTCTACTTCTTTTTGGTTTCGCACTGGTGTCATATCGATGAAGTCGATGACAACCAAACCGCCAATATCACGAAGTCTTAGTTGGCGAGCAATTTCATCAGCCGCCTCTAGGTTGGTCTGAAGGGCGGTTTCTTCAATGTCGCCACCTTTGGTTGCTCGTGCCGAGTTGATATCAATGGACACCAAAGCTTCGGTAGGATCAATCACAATAGATCCGCCAGAAGGCAAGCGTACTTCACGCTGGAAGGCGGTTTCAATTTGAGTTTCAATCTGGAAGCGATTGAATAACGGTGTAGAATCAGTATAAAGCTTAATTCGAGATTTAAAGTGAGGCATAACCTGCATCACAAAATTAATAGCATCTTGGTAAGCTTGTTTTTCGTCAATCAATACTTCGCCAATGTCTTCACGCAAGTAGTCACGAATCGCCCGAATAACAATGTTACTTTCCTGGTAAATTAGAAAAGGAGCTGGTTTCTCTGTTGCTGCTTTGGTGATAGAGCTCCATAGGGTTTCTAGGTAGTCTAAATCCCACTGAAGTTCTTCTGTTGAACGACCAACCCCTGCAGTACGGACAATTAAGCCGCCATTTTCGGGTGTTTTCAGGCCAGACATGGCTTCTTTCAATTGTGAGCGATCATCACCATCAATACGACGAGAAATACCGCCAGCACGTGGATTGTTCGGCATCAATACAAGGTAACGACCGGCTAAACTGACGAAAGTGGTCAGAGCGGCACCTTTGTTGCCTCGCTCTTCTTTGTCAACTTGAACGATGACTTCTTGACCTTCGCTGATCACATCTTTGATGTTGATGCGGCCGTCATGGTTGGCTTTTTTGGAGAAGTAAGTTTTAGATATTTCTTTGAGAGGAAGGAATCCGTGACGATCTGCGCCAAAATCAACAAATGCGGCTTCAAGACTCGGTTCTACCCGAGTGATTTTACCTTTATAAATGTTGGATTTTTTCTGCTCGCGAGAGCCAGATTCGATATCTAGATCATACAGACGTTGACCGTCTACTAGTGCAACGCGCAACTCTTCTTGTTGAGTTGCATTTATTAACATTCTAATCATTTTATGTGTGAACTCTGTTAGCGGATACGAAAACGCCACAGCAGTGTCAGGGCAACCATTAATCAATCTGACTCAAAATTATAGAGCAAATCATTCAGTTTTTGTCTGGCGAGATGAATACAGGATTCATTTATTTCTAACTAAACGCGTGTAGCGGTCGCTGCCTCGATTATTACTAAATAGTCTCTTTAACTGGTCTCGTTTCTTTGCCTTTTTGTCAAACATCGCGAACGCGCGGTTGAGCAATTTAATGAAATTCCTTCCACTGATGCGGTTTTTTCCGAATCATGCGGTTTAATATTTAAGATTAACTGTTACAGAGGTAAGATAGGGACCAAAGTGTCGCTCTGGCAGTATCATTCAATTCTTGCTTCTTATCTTCGAGGCGTTTTGTTGCCTCTTACCCTTTGCGATATTGAATATAACAGTAAAAACTAAGTGCTTCAATTATAAAGGAAACCAATCTTTGCATATGTCTGAAACAGACCCCAATTTAGCCCCTCGCCCCGCCGTACGCTATGTGACGATAGATGAAAACAATCACGACCAAAGGATTGATAACTTCCTTGTCACTTTTTTGAAGGGGGTGCCTAAGGGGAAAATTTACAACCTGCTAAGAAAAGGTGAAATTCGTGTTAATAAAAAGCGAACCAAGCCAGATTATCGATTGCAGTCGGATGATGTGGTTCGTATTGCGCCAATCGTGATTGCACCAGAGTCTAAAAAGCCAGATCTATCCGATAAGCTAAAAAATGAGATCGAATCTCGAATTGTGTATGAGGATAAAGGCTTGTTAGTGGTTAATAAGCCATCTGGATTGGCCGTGCATGGTGGCAGTGGGTTGAGCTTTGGTTTGGTGGAAGTGGTGCGTCAAATGCGTCCTCAAGAAAAGTTTATCGAGCTTGTTCATCGTTTAGATCGAGATACCTCTGGTTTAATTATGATTGCCAAAAAGCGATCGGTTTTAAAAGAGCTACATACCGCACTACGAGAAAAAGAAGGCGTACAAAAAACGTATTTGGCGTTGGTCTATGGTGGTTGGCCAAAACGTAAGCAACAGGTGAATGCGCCTTTGTTAAAAAATGAGCTTAAATCCGGTGAGCGAGTGGTAAAAGTTCACACAGATGGCAAAGAAAGTTTAACTTTGTTCAAATTGGTCAGGCAGTTTGAAGGTTATAGTCTGATTGAGTGCGAACCTGTTACGGGTCGAACTCATCAAATTCGCGTACATACTTTGCATGCTGGTTATCCTATTGTGGGAGACGATAAATATTCGCCAGCGGAAGATTTGAAGGCCAGTAAAACATTAGGTTTTAAACGTTTGTGTTTGCATGCCACGCGCTTGGTTATAGAGCTTAATGGCGAGAAAAAAGTCTTTGAAGCCCCTCTAGAGGATGAGTGGCAATCTTTAATGAGTCATACTCTAAAGGCGCTCTATTAATCTTATTGGCTTTCATTCTGCCTAGAGTAAGTTCGTGACACAGGTTGTCACGAACTTGTTATTTTATCCTACCTTAACTAGTGCTTTTTATTCTTGTTAAATGGTCTATATTGATCATGAGATTTACAGATGAGATTCAATTGTGCATTTGTATGAATGAGTCTTGTCGCTATTCATTGGCTCAGGCTTAATGATTGTACTGTTAATGTAATGAGCTCCTAATGATGTTGATGTCTACATTAAAATATTTAAGGTCGTTTACCGCCACCTGCTTGGTGGTGATTTCGCCAATTGGTTTCACTGGCACCGCAGAAAATACTAACGCATACGTTCAATCTATTTCTGATGTTAGAGCCAGTTCCACTTCAAATAGTCGAAATGATAGAAAGAAACAAGATGATGAGTTGCCATCACTATTGTGGCAGCAAACATTCAATTATGTTGGTAGACAGCTGGAGTCGCAAGGCTTGCCGAGGAATCTTGAACAACAAATTGCGTTAACTAGGATTGAAGAGGCATATCAGGATGAAGTTGATCGTTTGCTTGACTGGCAAGATGAGCAAATTGTAAAACTGAGTCAAGACGAGCAAGCGATTGCAGCGGTAGGTGCTCATGTGCAATGTGAGTTGTTAGCTTGTAAACAGGTTAAGCAAGCCAAACTAGAACAAGTTAAGCGTCTATATTTACATAAGGCATAAAACCAATCACAAGAAGCTTAAATGCCAATGTCCCATCCTTCTGAAACTGAAATCTCTTTTGTCTCAATCCGGCGTCAATTTGATTTCCGCGGGATTGAAATGGGTCGTTGGGTTACCCCCCACGAACGAGATCGTGCAGCGATCAACTTTTATCAGGCTTTGTTGGATCTAATGGCCGTCTTGCAGGGACCAGAAACCTTAATTTCATTACGTGGTACGCTAGGATTGCAATATGGTAAAGGTGGGCAACCTGGCGTAGCAGCACATTACACTCCAGCGACCAGGCAGCTTGCCTTAGCAAAAAATGCGGGTGCTGGTAGTCTCGCACACGAATGGTTTCATGCCTTTGATCACTATGTCGCAGAAAAACTGTACCCTCATTCACCAGCTCTGAGTTTTGCGTCTAGACAGTGGTTGAATTTGTCTGATGTGACACAGGTTACTAACCATCCTTTGAATCTGGCTTTAATTGACTGCTTTAAAGTCATTGTGTTGAATTCGGCTGGGGATGAGCCTAGTGAGTTGTTTCGTGCATCTAAGCAAGCGGATCAAGAATATAATATTTTATATTATGCGAAGCCTGAAGAACTGTGTGCTCGATCATTTGAAGCGTTTGTCGAGGATATGTGCCCTAGTAATGATTTTTTGGTCAGAGGGACGCGATATTCGACAGAAGCAAGCCGTGGTTTGTATCCGCAGGGACGGCAAAGGGAGTGCATTAATCAGGCTTTTACAGTTTACTTTCAGAGGCTTGGCGGGGCACTTTGGCGGGAAGTAGAAAATAGCCAATAAAAAAGCGAAACTAATAAATTGTTAGTTTCGCTTTATGGTGTCTCTATTTAGAGACAAAGGTTTGTTTTAATCGCAGAATTAGCCTTCGTAGCTTTCAATCGGTGGACACTCGCAGAACAAGTTGCGGTCACCGTAAACATTGTCAATTCGGCCCACTGGCGGCCAATACTTTCGAGCTTTAATCCAAGCCAATGGATAGGCTGCTTCTTCGCGAGTGTAACCATGGCTCCAATCCGCTGCTAACAAGCTTGCCGCTGTATGTGGGGCGTTAACAAGTGGGTTGTCCTCTAAGTTCCATTCGCCAGCTTGAACCCTACTAATTTCTTTGCGAATTTGAATCATAGCGTCACAAAAACGATCCAGTTCTTCAAGGTTTTCGGATTCTGTTGGCTCAATCATCAAGGTGCCAGCCACAGGGAAAGACATGGTAGGCGCATGGAAACCAAAGTCCATCAGGCGTTTAGCAATGTCTTCTTCTGAAATGCCAGATTCTGCTTTTAACGGACGTATGTCGATGATGCATTCGTGAGCAACTGTATTGTTTTTGCCTGTATAAAGTACAGGGTAGTGCTCACCAAGACGTTTGGCCACATAGTTGGCGTTCAAGATGGCGTTATAGGTCGCATCTTTTAAGCCTTGATCGCCCATCATTTTGATGTACATCCATGTAATTACAAGAATGCTGGCACTGCCGTAAGGGGCGGCAGATACAGCGCCATGTTGTTCTTCCATGTCCAGAACAGGGCTAATAGTGTGACCTGGTAAGAAAGGTGCAAGGTGTGATTTCACACCAATTGGTCCCATGCCTGGGCCACCACCACCGTGTGGTATACAGAAAGTTTTGTGCAAGTTTAGGTGAGATACATCGCCTCCAAAGCTGCCTGGAGGGGCAATGCCAACCAAAGCATTAAGGTTAGCGCCATCAATGTAAACTTGACCGCCGTATTTGTGTACTGTGTCGCATACTTCACGAATGTGCTCTTCAAACACGCCGTGAGTAGAAGGGTAGGTGGCCATGATGCAGCTAAGTTGATCTGCGTATTTTTCTGCTTTTTCCGCCAGGTCGGACAAGTCAATGTTGCCGTTTTCATCGCATTTCACAATGACGACCTTCATTCCGGCAAGAGCGGCCGAAGCGGGATTAGTGCCGTGGGCCGAACTCGGGATCAGACACACATCACGATCATGATCGCCGCGTGATTTATGGTACTTGTCAATAGCGACTAAACCAGCATATTCACCTTGAGCGCCAGAGTTAGGTTGTAAGGAAACCGTATCATAACCTGTGGCTTTAGAGAGCATGGCAATCAGCTCTTGTAGCAAGGCGTGATAGCCAGTCACTTGGTTGTCAGGTGCAAATGGGTGAATGCGGCCAAATTCGGCCCAAGTTACAGGAATCATTTCAGAAGCGGCGTTCAGCTTCATGGTGCATGAACCTAGTGGAATCATGCTTTGATTAAGCGCGATATCTTTGACTTCAAGCTGATGCATGTAGCGCATTAGCTCGGTTTCGCTGTGATGACTGTTGAATACAGGGTGGGTCAGAATCTCGTCTTGGCGTAATAGGTTGTCAGCAATACCAAAGCGAATCTCCATGTTGGCAATGCTATCAACATCAGTTATCACGCCAAAACACGCTAAGATATCGACGATATCTTGTGGTTTGGTTGTTTCGTTTAAGGCGATGGATAAGCTGTTGTCACTGGCACGATAGAAGTTCATCAACTTTGCTTGTGCTTTGTCATAGATAGCTTGCGTTTTATCGCCGGTTTCAATAATGAGTGTGTCAAAATGACTGGTATTGCTACTAAAACCATTAGCTTGCAATTGAGTGGCAAGGAGGTGTGTTAGTCCTGCAACGCGAGAGGCAATTTTCTTAAGACCGTCTGGTCCGTGATAAACCGCGTAAAAGCTGGCCATCATAGCGAGCAGGGCTTGTGCCGTACAAATGTTGGACGTGGCTTTCTCGCGACGAATGTGTTGTTCACGAGTCTGCATCGCCATACGCAGGGCTGGCTGATCGTGGCTGTCTTTGGAAACACCGATGACGCGACCGGGCATGGAGCGCTTAAATGCGTCTTTTGTCGCAAGGAAGGCTGCGTGTGGGCCACCAAAGCCCATTGGTACACCGAAACGTTGGGCGCTACCAAAGACAATGTCTGCACTCATGTCGCCTGGGGATTTTAGCAAGACAAGAGAGAGTAGGTCGACGGCCACACTGACGAGGGCTTTTTGTTCGTGAGCGGCCGCAATGAAAGGGGCCAAGTCGTTTACTTTACCATCGATGCCTGGATACTGAACGATGGCGCCGAAGACATCGTGATCATTCAGTTTTTCTAGCTCATCCACCACCACGTCAATACCGAGTAATTCAGCACGAGTTTTCACCACATCAATGGTCTGTGGCAAACAATGATCGGCCACAAAGAGTAAATTGCTTTTCTTTCGGTTAGAGCGCTTCATTAGCGTCATGGCTTCCGCGGCAGCGGTCGCTTCGTCCAACAATGATGCGTTGGAGATCTCCATCCCTGTTAGGTCAATAATAACTTGCTGGAAGTTTAGTAGTGCTTCCAGACGACCTTGTGATATCTCAGGCTGGTAAGGTGTGTAAGCGGTATACCAACCTGGGTTTTCTAATAGGTTTCGTAAAATAGGTGATGGCACAAACGTATCGTGATAACCCATGCCTATAAAAGAACGTGCGACTTTGTTTTGTTGTGCAATGGCTTTAAGTTCGACTAAGGCATCGTTTTCGCTGACTGCTTGAGCACTTAAGTCTAAGTTTGCTTGGCGAATGGCCTCAGGAACCGTTTTTTCAATCAATTCATCGAGATCGCTTGCGCCAATGGTGGTCAGCATTTTAGCTTGTTCTTGGCTATCTGGTCCGATATGGCGAGCGATGAATTCGTCGTTGTTCAACAAATCGCGGATGCACGATGTCATAGTTCAATCACCTATTAAAAGAAGAGAAGAGAGAATATGCTCTTTCATGGTGATGAAAGAGCAGGGCAGTTCGAATGTGAGTCTAATTACTCAATAGAGTCAGCGTAGCCTGATGCATTGAGTAATTTATCAAGATCAGTTGGGTCACTAAGTTTGATTTTAGCAATCCAAGCGCCTTCATAAGGCTCTTCGTTGATTAGCTCAGGCGCATCTTCTAGAGCTTCATTGACTTCAACGATTTCACCATTGACTGGGGCGTAAATATCCGATGCCGCTTTTACCGATTCAACTAGTGAAAATTGCTCTGAAGCCATTGTGGCTGCACCTACTTCAGGTAATTCGACGTAAACAACATCGCCAAGCAAGTCTTGTGCATGATCCGTAATACCAACTGTGACAGTGCCATCACCATTGTCTAGAACCCACTCATGTGAATCGGCGTATTTTAAATTTTCTGGGATAGTGCTCATCTGTTGTTTGCCTCTTAAAAAAATACCCAAGAGGAAGTCCCCTTGGGTATGTTGATTAGCGGTAAAGTGGGAAGCGTTTGCAAAGTTCTTTCACTTCTGCAAGTACGCGAGCTTCTACTTCAGGATTGCCTTCTGGCATTGCCACTAGGCCATCAAGAACATCACTGATTAGGTGACCCACTTTGCGGAATTCTTCTTCACCAAATCCACGAGAAGTCGCAGCAGGTGTACCAATACGGATACCCGATGTGATCATTGGCTTCTCAGTGTCAAATGGAATGCCATTTTTGTTACAAGTGATACCAGCACGTTCAAGTGCTTTATCGGCCATATTACCTTTGATGCCTTTCGGACGTAGGTCAACCAGCATTAGGTGGTTATCGGTACCACCAGTGACCACATCACAACCACGTTCAATCATCACTTCAGCCAAAACCTTGGCGTTAGTAACCACTTGATCAATGTAAGTTTTGAACTCAGGTTTCAATGCTTCACCGAATGCCACGGCTTTACCGGCAATCACGTGCATTAGTGGACCACCTTGGTAACCTGGGAATACAGCAGAGTTGATTTTTTTGCCCAAATCCAAGTCGTTAGACAAAATCATGCCGCCACGAGGGCCGCGCAATGTTTTGTGAGTCGTTGTTGTCACAACGTGAGCGTGTGGTAGTGGTGAAGGGTGAGCACCTGTGGCAACAAGACCAGCGATGTGAGCCATGTCGACAAATAAGTAAGCACCAACCTTGTCAGCAATTTCACGAAAACGTTTGAAATCGATAACGCGAGGAATCGCGGAACCACCAGCGATGATCATTTTAGGTTTGCATTCTAATGCTTGTGCTTCGATAGCATCGTAGTCAATTAATAGCGTATCAGGGTTGACTTGATATTGAACCGCATTAAACCATTTACCAGATTGAGCTGGTGGCGCACCGTGTGTTAAGTGACCGCCTGCATCAAGTGACATACCAAGAATGGTGTCGCCTGGTTGTAATAGTGCTAGCATAACTGCGCCGTTTGCTTGTGCTCCTGAGTGAGGCTGAACATTGGCAAATTCACAGTTAAACAATTGCTTGGCACGGTCAATAGCCAATTGCTCAGTCACGTCAACCGCTTCACAGCCACCGTAATAGCGACGGTTTGGGTAACCTTCCGCGTATTTGTTTGTCAGCACAGAACCTTGCGCTTCAAGTACGGCTTTTGAAGTGATGTTTTCAGAGGCAATTAACTCAATGCCAGTTTCTTGGCGTTCTTGCTCTTCTGTAATCGTTGCATAAAGCTCAGGATCTCGCTCGGCGAGAGTTTGGCTGAAAAAGGCTTCGGTGTTGGCCATGGGGAAATTTCCTCTTAAATAAACATGTATGCCCATAAGACAATGAGTCTTCGCTATAATAACACTTTGGCAGTCTAAGGTGATGAAAAAAGATCATCTTTCTTAGAGCGTCAGTCATTGTCCTGTTCACGTCAATTTTTGCTTATCATAATCAAAAAGTTTCCAATTGGAAACATGAAAAACTTACTTACACCAAAAAAATGTTTGATCATTCTATTTGACCGAATGGTCTGATTTGTTATCTATCTTGTACGCTGTAATATGGTGGTTGGTTTAAATAAAAGCTGAATGGCACTTGTCAACACCGCTGCCTTTTGGGTAACCTGTTTCCAATTGGAAACTTTCTCAAACAAGAATCTTGCAGGTAATAAAATGAAACGTACTGCCTTATATGAACAGCATATTGCTAGTGATGCCAGAATGGTTGAGTTCGCAGGTTACGAGATGCCTGTGCAGTATCCACTAGGTGTAAAAAAAGAACATTTGTGGACACGAGAGCAGGCAGGGTTATTTGATGTATCCCATATGGGGCAGGTTATTTTAAAAGGTGCGAATGTTAAATCTGAGCTTGAGACAATCTTACCTGTTGACGTACTTGGCTTGGCAGAAGGTATGCAGAGATATGGCATGTTTACTACTCAACAAGGTGGGATTGCTGATGATCTAATGTTTGCTAATTGGGGTGACAAGGTATTTATGGTGGTAAATGCGGCTTGTAAAGAGCAGGACATTGCTTACCTAAAAAGCCAATTAACCACATCAGAGGTGGAAGTGGTTGAAGATCGTGCCTTGTTGGCTATTCAAGGTCCTAAAGCCCGTGATGTATTTTCTCGCCTTGTGCCGGACGCGGCTCAAATGACCTTTATGCAGAGCTTGGTATTTACTTGGCAAGGGGTCGAGCTTTGGGTGAGTTGTTCTGGCTACACAGGAGAAGATGGCTACGAAATTTCGGTTCCTAACGAGCATGCTGCAGAATTTGCGCAAGCTTTGCTGTCTCAGAATGAAGTCGAATGGATTGGTCTTGGGGCGCGTGATTCTCTTAGACTGGAAGCGGGCTTATGTTTATATGGTCATGATCTTGATACCAATACCACTCCTGTTGAAGCGTCTTTAAACTGGGCAATTCAAAAAGTTCGCCGTTCAGGCGGGGAGCGTGCAGGGCAATTTGTTGGTGCGGATATCATTCTGCCTCAGTTTGAACAAAAGCCAGCGAAAAAACGAGTTGGTTATCTTGTAGATGGTAGAGCGCCTGTACGTGAAGGGGTTGAACTGGTGACAGCAGATGGTAGTAAAGTAGGTCAGGTTACCAGTGGTGGCTTTTCTCCAAGTTTGTCTCAGCCCATTCTAATGGCTTATGTTTCAACTTCGGTTCTTGATTCAGGTGACGCTGTTTTTGCAGAGATGCGCGGTAAGCAAGTGGCTTTAACGCAAGCAAGCATGCCTTTTGTGCCATCTCGATACTATCGTGGTTAAATTCGTTTCCCCGTAATCAGGTTTATAATCTGGTGATGCGTCATGTAGAGGGTGTCTTTACATGGCGCATTTTTATTTGTTGTGTGATAATTCTGATTTTTTGGAGAGTCTGTATTGGCAAGTGTTACTCAACTTGTTGCAGCCTTTGATGCCTGCTTTTTATCGTCTTTTAATACCCGTTTGATTGGTTATGCCGATGAACCCTTGTATCTTCCGGCGACCTCGAATGAGCCTGCAAAAATTTTATTCCGTCTGGATTACGTATCAAGCGCCTTACATGAGATCAGTCATTGGTGTATTGCAGGCGCTGAGCGTCGTCGTCTAGAAGATTATGGTTATTGGTATGAATCTGACGCCCGTAATCTAACGACGCAAAAACAATTTGAACAGGTAGAGGTCAAACCTCAGGCAATCGAATGTCTTTTGCATTGGGCGGCTGGATTGGATTTTCGGGTCAGTGTGGACAATTTAGCCTTACCTGAATACGATTTTTTGCCCTTCGAGCAAGCCGTTATGCGTCAAGTTGATTGCTATATAAATGAAGGAAACTTGCCTGAAAGGGCTTTGTTGTTTTTGCGCTATTTACTAGCACAACGCCATCCTAATCAAGATTTGAGTGAGTTTTTAAAGCAAACATATGAAGATTATTGCAGATGAGAACATGCCTAAGGTGGAAGCATTATTTTCACATTTAGGTGAAGTGACTTTAGTAAATGGCCGTAACTTAACTCATGAGCAAGTTAAGCAGGCAGATATTTTACTGGTGAGGTCTGTTACTAAGGTAAATAAAGCCTTGCTAGAAGGAAGTGGAATTCGCTTCGTGGGTAGCGCGACAATTGGTGTTGATCATATTGATTTAGATTATCTTGTGCGAAAAGGCATTCAATTTTCTAGTGCGCCTGGATGCAATGCTCAGGCTGTGGCCGATTACGTCTTCAGTGGCTTAAGTCATTTATACCTTACTAAGGGTGTGAAATGGCTAGACCGGAAAATTGGCATAATTGGCTTTGGCAATGTGGGTAAAACCGTCTATCAAAGATTTAAAGCGCTAGGTTGTGATGTTTGTGTTTATGATCCATTAAAGCAGCGTGAGGATCATGAAGCAGCCAATTTTGTTTCTTTAACGGATGTCTTGTCTTGTCAAGTTGTTTCTCTGCACGCTCCATTGACGAAAACTGGGGAATATCCAACGGTTGATATGATCAGTGCGGCAGAGCTTCAACAGCTGGCGGCCGACAGTATTATTATTTCGGCTGGTCGAGGCGGTGTAATAAACGAATCGGCTCTGATAGCGCGATATCATGAATTAAAAGGTCAGTTGCATCTGGTTATGGATGTCTGGGATGGTGAGCCGAGTATCAATCCATCTTTATTGTCGATTGTCGATGTCGCCACGCCACACATAGCGGGGTACAGTAAACAGGGGCGTGAGAAGGGTAGCTGGATGGTTTATCAAGCATTGTGTGAATTTCTACAGCAACCAACAAAACTTGCCTATAAAGACGCTATCAGTGCAGGAAACATTACATCAATTCAATTGTATGACGGTGTTTGTAAAGAAGAAATGCTGGCGAGAAGCATGCATGCCCTTTATGATGTGGCTAGAGATGATGCTCGTTTAAGGTATCAATATCGACAAAATACAAAAGAGAACATATTTGATTGGCTTAGAAAAAACTACGTAGAACGTGATGAATTTAATACTTGTCAGGTGAAACATAATTCTGAGCAGGCTAGTTTGACAGCAGTTGGCTTCAATCAATCATAAAAAATACTAAGGTAAAGCATGGCTGGAGTAATGCAGGTTGATTTAGGCGACCTTGACGTGCCCATTGGTACGAGTGTGCAATTAGAATTTATTTCACCGCCAGGTCGTCATATGGTGAAAGTGTTGGGGAATCTCCCAGGCGTTTCTTTGATTCTATCTTGTCCAAAATTAAATGGTAAAAATATTCTGGTTCGTGATAGTCAGGTTGTTAATGTACGATTAATGTTAAGTACTCATGTGTGTGCGTTTTCCAGTAAGGTCGCAAAAAGTTTTCTGGAGCCGGCCGCTCATCTGCATATTGCTTATCCAAGCTATGTCGAAGCGTCCGAAGTGCGACAAGCCGTGCGGGTTGAAACGAGGCTGATTAGTAATGTTGAAGGGGACGATAGCGATACTTCTATTCCTGACGCTTCTTCTGCCATTATTACTGATTTAAGTTATGGTGGTGCCAAGCTGATTTCAAAAGAGGATTTCGGCGCTGTCAGTCAGACCATGAAAATGGCATGCAACGTGAAAGTCGGTCCTTATTCTCAACTGTTGAAATTGGATTGTGAAATTCGTTCACAAGAGATTCAGATGTTGGAGCAGGTTCAAGCGAGCATGATTGACAATGAATTTCTTACCCGAATGGGGGTGGAATATTTTTACGTCTATGGGGTCCGATTTGTGAACCTTTCTAAGGAAAATGGTATTCCGCTTATGGCCTTTATATTGGATACGTTAAAGAAAAAATAATGACCATAAGTGGCCCATCAGTATTACAAAAAAATGCCAGCAATTTTGCTGGCATTTTTGTCTTTGTGCTATGTCGGTTAAAGTTTTTGCAATGCATCAATTCGATCTCGAATTGGCGGGTGGCTTGAAAACAGTTCACCTAGCGTCGGTCTTTTGCCTTGGCGGATGCCGAAGGCCATCATAGAGTCTGGCATGTGAGTTTCTTCGTGCTCCTGCTGTAAACGCGCTAAGGCTGCGATCATGGCGCCTTTGCCAGCAAGTTTTGCTCCAGCTTCATCGGCGCGGAACTCACGAAAACGTGAAAACCACATTACGATCATGGAAGCCAAGATGCCAAATAAAATCTCAAAAACGAACGTTGCGATGTAGTACCCCCAACCAACCGACCCTTCATTGTCGTCTTTGCGAAGAAACTGATCTACTGCGTAAGCGGCAATGCGGGCAAAGAACATGACAAAGGTGTTAACCACACCCTGTATTAGAGAAAGGGTGACCATGTCGCCGTTTGCTACGTGGCCAATCTCATGCCCTAATACCGCTTTAATTTCATCTGGTGGAAAGCGCTCTAGCATGCCGCTGGAAACTGCTACTAAAGCATCGTTTTTATTCCAACCTGTTGCGAAAGCATTGGCATCGTGAGAGGGGAAGATGGCGACTTCAGGCATGCGGATGCCGGCGTTATCAGACAGCTCCTTGACGGTATCTAACAGCCAAGCTTCTTTATGGTTACCTGGTTGTTCGATAACCACTGCACCGGATCCACGCTTCGCCATGAATTTAGACAAAAGCAACGAGATAAGACTTCCGGCAAAACCGAAAACGGCGCAGAAAATCAGCAAATTGCTAAAATTCAGACCATTGCTGGTCATATAGCCATTAACACCTAATAAGCTCAACACTATGCCTGCCACGACCATGACAGCAAGGTTGGTTAAAAGGAAAAGAATGATACGCATTTTACTATGCTCCTAGAAAGACTGGTAAGAAGCATAGTAGGGTTTTAATGGATTATTTCAAGATGTCAGATTAAGGATTTTAGCGTCTCAATCTATGCAAGAAGGCAGCGAATCGTTCCATTGCTGGAGTGAGTTCTTCTATATGAGGTAGGAAGACAAAACGTACGTGATCTGGCGTTGGCCAATTAAAGCCTGTGCCTTGAACGATGAGTACTTTTTCTTCTTGCAAAAACTGCAGAACTAAATCCATGTCGTTTTGTATCTGGTAGACCTTAGGGTCTAGCTGTGGGAACAGATACATTGCCCCTTGAGGTTTGTGGCAATTGACGCCTGGGATTGAATCTAGCACCTCAAAGGCCACCTTACGTTGTTCATATAATCGGCCGCCCGGAATAATCAGCTCATTGATGCTCTGATAGCCACCAAGAGCGGTTTGGACCGCATGTTGTGCTGGCACGTTAGCACAGAGTCGCATAGAACTGAGGATGTCTAAACCATCAATGTAATCAGAAATTTTGCTGCGATCACCAGTAATGGTCATCCAGCCTGAACGAAAGCCTGCGGTTCGATATACTTTTGATAAGCCGCCAAAGGTGACACAAGGAATGCGACCTTCTGTTAATGTGGCTGTGGGTATGTGTTGTGCCTCGTCATAAAGGATCTTGTCATAAATTTCATCGGAGAAAATAAGTAAATTATGTTCATCCGCTAAATCGACAATAGCCTGTATCAGACTTTTTTCATACACTGCCCCTGTAGGATTGTTCGGGTTAATAATGACAATGGCTTTGGTCTTATTTGAGATTTTCGCACGTATATCATTAATATCAGGTTGCCAACCGGAACCTGGATCGCACATATAGTGTCTAACATAGCCGCCGGACAGGGTCGCGGCAGCTGTCCAAAGTGGATAGTCCGGTGCAGGAATTAAAATTTCATCGCCGTCATTAAGCAGGGCTTGCATGGCCATCACAATTAACTCACTGACGCCGTTACCCATCCATACGTGATTGACGTCAGCGGACTTAATGCCCATAGCTTGGTATTTTTGCATGACGGCTTTACGGGCGGAAAAAAGCCCTTTGGATTCACAGTAGCCCTGTGATGTGGGTAGGTTGCGGATGACGTCGACTAAAATCTCATCCGGAGCTTCAAAGCCAAATGGCGCGGGATTGCCAATGTTAAGTTTTAGAATACGTTGACCTTCTTCTTCCATGCGCATGGCTTCTTTAAGAACGGGTCCACGGATTTCATAACAGATGTTGGCGAGTTTGTTTGATTTACGAATTTGCACCAATTTGTCCTTATATAAAGCTGGGCGAAATCAGTAACTTTACACCTAACTTGGGAGCATTCAAGATGGCTGAGTCAGTTAACGAGGAAAAAATTGTGAAATCGGAAGATGAGTGGCTGCAAGAGTTGCCAGAAGATGTATTTAATATTGTTCGTAAAAAAGGCACAGAAAGAGCTTTTACTGGAAAATACGAAAAATTTTATGAGCCAGGTGAGTATCATTGTCGCTGTTGTGGTGCGCTTTTGTTTCATTCAGATACCAAGTACGACTCTGGGTCCGGTTGGCCAAGTTTTTATGATGCTAATATGTCGAACATTGAAGAAAAGACAGATGTTTCTTGGATGATGCAGCGTACTGAGATTATTTGTCGTCAGTGTGATGCACACTTAGGGCATGTTTTTGAAGATGGTCCGCAGCCGACTGGATTACGTTATTGTGTTAATTCCGCTTCTTTGTCTTTTAAAGATAAGGAATGACGTATTGATGTTGGCTACTGGTACTTGGAATAGAATAGGGCAAGTCGATTGACTTGCCCTTTTTTTATTTATTTTAATAGGCTAATAATGTTCGGATCGGCCAATAAACGAGTAACGGTTTGACTCGCAAGTTCATTCATATCTTCCTGGATGCTAGATTGATAAGGCATGGTGCCATATTCACGAACTTTCTGAGAGCCGAAGTTGGCTTTGTAGGTTTGGCCTTTAGCGGCTAATACGACATTAAGTTCAAAATCCATTGTTGCAACGGTTTTAAGAGTGTCAACTTTGGTTGTGTAGCTCATTTTAGTGATATGGATTTGTAAATCGGCTGCAGGCAAAACGCCTTGGTCTGGTGTAAACCCGAGTTGACGTAAGCCGGTGATAATACTTTCTTTAACGCTTTCCTTTATGTCGTTGGTTGTATAGATGTCAGCGCGTTCATTCAATCCCGTCTTAATTGAGCCAATGTTGTTGGTAAGTTTGGTGTTAGTAGAAACCTTAATGACTCGTTCATTTGTTAGGTTGATATTTTCAATGGCTGCTTTGGGTTCGACGCTAATATAGTGTGTTGTTGAGCAACCTGCTAAAAGTAGCGTCGAGATGGATAGGGCGAGAATGAGGGATTTGTTTCGCATAAGAGCTCCGTTAATATTGATTTTTAAAGAGGTTTTTCTCTAAGTCGCTTAAATTAATGAAAAAAACTGTTGATTTTAAGATTAGTAACAGTAATATACGCACCCGCTCACACAGCAAGATTATGTTTTAGTCCCATTCGTCTAGAGGCCTAGGACACCGCCCTTTCACGGCGGTAACAGGGGTTCGAACCCCCTATGGGACGCCAATCTTAAATTGATTGCAACATAGTCTAACGGTAAAAGCAGTGAGTGATAAGTTTTTTTGCGGGAATAGCTCAGTGGTAGAGCACAACCTTGCCAAGGTTGGGGTCGCGAGTTCGAGCCTCGTTTCCCGCTC
>NZ_JBHZSP010000002.1:20588-375789 GCF_043643765.1 Marinomonas posidonica
TTTTGCGGGAATAGCTCAGTGGTAGAGCACAACCTTGCCAAGGTTGGGGTCGCGAGTTCGAGCCTCGTTTCCCGCTCCATTTCAAAATATGTCCCATTCGTCTAGAGGCCTAGGACACTGCCCTTTCACGGCAGTAACAGGGGTTCGAACCCCCTATGGGACGCCATTCTTTTTTGCGCTATCATAGCTGACTTTAATTTGAGCTTATTAGCCATGACTTGGTTTGTTAATTACACATTAGACACTTCAATTGCACCTGCTGATCGTGGATTAGCTTATGGTGATGGTGTGTTTGAAACCGTTCATGCCAATCAAAATGGATTCTTACGTTTACCCTCTCATTTAGCTCGCTTGTACAAAGGCCTAGAAAAGCTCTTAATGCCCTTTGATGCTGAGCAAAAAGAACAGCTATCTTATTTTTTACAAACCATTTTGCCTGATTACCTTAATAGCGATGCTGTTGTGAAAATAATAGTGACTCGTGGACAGGGTGGGCGAGGTTATCAGCCGCCCAAAACGGTAACGCACACCATCATAATCGGTATTTTACCGTTTCCCGACTATCAAGCTGAAAGCCTTCAAGGGGTTGGGGTGTCGCTGTCGCCTGTACCGGTTAATGCAAATCCGTATTTAGCGGGTATTAAACACCTTAATCGACTTGAGCATGTGATCGCCAAACAGCATTTGGCGGTTAATGATTTTGAAGCCATCATGTTGGACTCTCAGGGTAATGTTATCGAAGGTATACAGAGCAATGTCTTTTGGTTTAAAGATGACTGTCTATGTACTCCCGCTTTAGATCAGGCTGGCGTGGAAGGGACATACAGACAGGCAATTCTGGCCGAAATGGCAACGCAATCGACCTTGATAGAGAGCTTCACCGCGAAACACTTGCTAGCAGCGGATGAAGTGTTTATGGCGAACAGTTTAATGAAAATCGTTCCCGTTGTTCGGATTGATCGTCAAACCTTTACGATCGGTTCGAAGACTAAAAAATTACAATCTTTGATGCAAGCTAAGGAAATGCATGGCATACATTAAATGGTTCTACCGAGCAGTGTTTCTCATAATTACCTTGTTGGCCTTATGTGCTGGCTATCTTTATGTACAGGTAACCTCCCCAATCGCGTTATCTGAATCCATTACGTTTGAAGTCATCAAAGGTGACAGTGCATACAGTTTGGGGCACCGTTTACATTCAGACGGTCTCATTAAACAGCCATATCTAACTCGTGTTGTGGCCAAGTTAAAACCAGCTTGGGTGCCTAAAGTAGGGAAGTATGCGCTTGATCCTAGCATGAACTTAATACAGGTAATGTCTTTATTCGATTCAGGCGAATCCATTTCTTACGATATCACCCTGTTAGAAGGTAAAACGACGCAGGATTATCTATTGGCAATGAAAGCCAAAGGTAATATCAAAATGACTTTACTGGGTTTATCTGACAAAGAAATCGCCGAAAAGCTGGCGCTTAAAGTGGCTCATCCAGAAGGTCGTTTCTTTGCTAATACCTATCGATATCACGATGGTGACACGGATGTGAGTATTTTAAAGCATGCGAACGGTTTGTTAGTAAATACGCTGGACGTACTATGGCAGAACAAGGCGGAGGGGTTACCTTATAAAACCCCTTATGACGCTTTGATTATGGCATCCATTATTGAAAAAGAAACGGCGGTACCGGCAGAGCGTCCTTTGATCGCGAGAGTCTTCATCAGCCGTTTACAAAAACGCATGCGATTGCAAACGGACCCAACGGTAATTTATGGTTTAGGTGATGAATTTACAGGCAATTTGACGCGCAAAGGGTTACAGTCAAAATCGCCTTACAATACCTATCGTGTTTATGGTTTGCCACCGACGCCCATTGCCAATGTTGGACGTGAAGCCATAGCGGCCGCACTGAACCCGGGTCAAACTAAGGCACTTTACTTTGTCGCTAAAGGGGATGGTTCGCATGCCTTTTCTAACACCTTAAAAGAGCATAATCGAGCGGTAAGAAAATATCAGTATAAGCGTCGAGACGATTATCGTTCCACGCCTGAAGTTGCGCAGTAGAAGGTGAATGCCATGAAAGGAAAATTTATTACCCTTGAGGGTGGCGAAGGCAGTGGTAAGTCAACCGCCATCGAATCGATTAAGCAATGGCTTGATGAGCATTCCATACCATACCTGATGACACGTGAGCCTGGTGGGACGCCTTTAGCAGAAGATATTCGTAATTTAATTTTGCAAGCAAGAGAGGAATCTGTCAGTGATATGGCAGAGTTACTGCTGGTCTTTGCGGCACGAGCTCAACATATTGCGGAAAAAATTCGGCCAGCGCTTGAGCAGGGCATTTGGGTGATCAGTGATCGTTTCTTGGACTCATCTTATGTGTATCAGGGAAATGCTCGAGGCGGATCCTTTGCCATCATAGATCAATTGGCTGAATGGGTGGTGGCCGATTGTCAGCCTGATGCGACTTTGCTGCTAGATGTTTCTGTGGAAGTTGGTCAGCAACGAGTAGTGCAGCGTCAGCAGCAAGATAGATTAGATAAAGAGTCGTTTAACTTCCATGAGAAAGTGAGGCAAGGTTTTCTAGAACGTGCCGAAGCAGAGCCACAGCGAGTGTCCATTATCGATGCAAGTCAAGATATTGAATCGGTAAAACGACAGATTCAAGCTGAACTCGATCGTTTACAGTCAAATTGGACTTCAGGGAACTAGACATGTCAATTGCTCCTTGGTTGCAACAAAGTCAACAGCACATTCAGCGCCTCAAGGCGTCTGGGGATTTATCTCATGCGCTACTGATTACTGGCGCTGATGGTGTTGGACAAGAGTCTTTGGCGTTTGCGATGGCAAAAGATTTAATGTGCGAATCTCAGCAAGCGGCGGCGTGTGGTCAATGTCATTCTTGCCAATTAATGGCAGCGGATACGCACCCTGATTTTCGGGTGCTGGATGGTGAATCGGGCACGATCAAGGTTGATCAGATTCGCAACCTAGTGCAAAAAATCACACAGAAACCACAAGTCGGTCAAACCAAAGTAGTGCTGATTAGTCATGCTCAGTCAATGAACGTTAATGCTGCAAACGCTGTGCTTAAAGCGTTAGAAGAACCATCTGATCGCACTTTCTTTTTGTTAACGAGTTCACAATCAACCAGTTTGTTACCGACTATTCGCAGTCGCTGTTTATTAGTGAATGTGCCGACACCTAATATTACTCAAGTGGATGCTTGGCTTGCACAATACAACCCTGAAGCCAATTTAAGCCGCTTATTCTGGTTAACGACTCAACCTTTTCGCTTGTTATCGATTGATAAAAACCAAAAAACCGAATTGTTTTTAAGCTTGCCAGATAAAGTGAATCAGTTATTACAGCAAGAAATGACGGTGGCAGAGTTTCTAAAAGGACTAGATAGTCAAAATATCGAAGATTATTGCAATGGTTTGGCCGCCATACTTCATCAGTCGCTGTGTCATTCCGCAGGCGCCCCCTTGCACCCTTCGTTGGAAGCGGCCTACGCCAATCTGATTCGTCGAATTGGCATACGAGCCTTGATGGATCGCTATCAGGCCATACAAAATTTGAAATTGGCCCTACAAAAAACAAATTTAAACCCCATTATGCAATTAACAAACGAATTAAATCAGTGGTAACTCTTGTATGTTGATCGACACCCATTGCCATTTAGACATGTTAGATTTGGCGCCTTACGATAATAATTTAGACCTTGCAATTGATGCGGCTCACCAGCAGGGCGTACGCCAACTTCTGAGTATTTCAGTCGACCTTGATAAAATAGACACGATTCTGACTTTTACCCAGCGTGATGGTGTTTTTGCCAGTTGTGGTGTGCACCCATTGCAAACTGAGGGGCTATTGGCTGATCCTCAACGTCTGCTTGAACTGGCCAAGCATCCTAAAGTAGTGGCGATTGGTGAAACAGGGTTAGATTATTTTTACGAAAAATCCAGCGAGATTCACTTGGCGCAGCAAGACAGTTTTAAACATCATTTGATCGCTGCTGGTGAGCTTGGATTGCCTGTTATTGTTCATACACGTGAGGCGAAAAAAGACACCTTGTCCTTGATTCGACAGCATGGTAACCCTAATTCTGCCGGAGTTTTGCATTGTTTCACGGAAGATTATGAGATGGCCAAAGCCGCCGTAGATGAAAATTATCTGATTTCCATCTCAGGCATTGTGACCTTTAAAACAGCACAAGATTTAAAAGAAACAGTTCAAAAATTACCGCTTGAATCTTTGATTGTGGAAACGGATTCGCCTTACCTTGCTCCCGTACCATACCGTGGTAAGAAAAATGAGCCGAAATATGTCGCCGAGGTAGCACAATATGTCGCCGATTTAAAAGGCATTCGTTATGAAGAGCTATTAGAGGCTACGGCGACAAACTTCCATCGTGTCTTTAACAGAGTGCCCATGAACGAGCACTTAGTTCTTAGCGTTTAGTATTTTTGTAGGACTGTCACTCAACTGAGTGTTAGTCTTACCTATTTATCATTTACAGACCCCAAGCATGACAAGTTAGCTATTACTTGTTATCTCATAAGGAAGCTCATTGATGTCCAATATGGTTACTGCTTTACCTTACCAAGCGCTTGCTGCCAAAGTACCAACAGATCACTTACCTTTTAAAACCCTAAAAGACATTGAGCCCCTGAGCGGCATTCTAGGCCAAGAGCGTGCCGTAGAGGCGATTCAGTTTGGTGTGGCTATGCAGCGCCCTGGTTACAATATCTACGCTATGGGTGATTCTGGAACCGGTCGTTCTTCTTATGTGATGAGCTATTTGAAAAGCGAAGCAAAGCGTCGACCTGCACCAACCGAATGGGTATACGTGAATAACTTCACAGAAAGCTATCGCCCTAAAGCCATTGAATTTGCGCCGGATATGGCGTCTGAGTTTGAAAAAGAAATTCGCGGCTTGATTGACGGTTTAATGGCGACGTTTCCTGCAGCTTTTGAAAACCCGACTTACCAACAGCAAAAGAGCATCATAGATCGCGCTTTTAATGATAAATATGAAGCGGCAATTAATCGTGTTGAGCGAGTATCAGGCAAAATTGGTGTCGCCATGTTCCGCGATGCATCATCCGTCAGTTTTGCACCGATGAAAGAAGGAAAGGCGCTGGAAGAAAATGAATTTGCTGCGTTGACTGATGAAGAACGTGACGCTTTCCAAGAAGGCGTTTCTACATTAGAAGGTTTACTTAACGAAGAGTTACTAGGTTTGCCTCAATGGAAGCGCGAAACCTATGACTTATTGCGTCAGTTAAATTTAGATACGGTGAAAGAAGCGCTTGACCCCTTAATGCAGCCGCTGCTAGATACCTACAAAGAGCACGAGCAAGTTATTGAATACCTTACTGCTCTGCGTGCGGATCTCGACAAAACCATCATAGATCAAATGGCGGACGATAAAGCGTCTGAAAATCGTGATGAAGTGGGTCGTCGACAAATGTACGAAGATTTGTATCTGCCTAATATTGCGGTGACAAACGAAAAAGACGGTGGGCAGCCAGTGATTTATGAGCCGCACCCAACTTATCGTAATTTATTTGGTCAAGTTGAACACAGCAGTGACCAGGGGATGCTGGTGACCAGTTATCGCCTTATTCGCTCTGGTAGTTTGCACGCTGCAAATGGCGGCTATTTGATTTTAGATGCTGAAAAATTACTGACGGATCATTACTTGTGGGAAGCTTTGAAGCGAGCTCTCAAGAGTAAGACGCTTAAGATTGAGCACCCTTATTCAGACATGGGACTCATGAATACCACCACCTTAACGCCACAAGACTTGCCTCTACAGGTTAAGGTGGTGTTAATTGGGGCTCGAGACATTTACTACTTACTGCAAGATGCCGATCCAGATTTTCAAGAAATGTTCCGTGTACTTGTGGACTTTGATGACAGCTTAAAGCGTACTAAGGAATCAGAATACGCGTTTGCTCGTTTGATGAAAGATCGAGTCGATAAAGAGGAATACGCTAACGTAACGCGTGATGGTGTGGCTGCATTGATTGAATACAGCAGCCGTCTCGCGGAGCATCAACGTGAAATGGCAGCCAAAATTGGCGATGTTTTTGAGTTGCTTGGCGAAGCGGACTTTGTTCGTCAAATGGCCAAGGACGAAGAAATTAATGCTGATCACATCCAGCGAGCATTGAAAGCCAAGAAGCATCGTACAGGCCGTGTTAGTGAGAAGATCATCGAAGAAATCATCGAAGGTACAGTGTTACTGGAAAGTGATGGTTATGCTGTAGGGAAAATCAATGGCTTAACCGTGATGCAGATAGGTGACAGTAGCTTTGGTGCCCCAGCACGTATTTCGACGACCGTTTATCCTGGTGGTAAAGGTATTATCGATATTGAGCGCGAGTCTAACCTTGGTCAGAATATTCACTCCAAAGGCGTGTTGATTCTATCTGGTTACTTAGGTAACAAGTACGCCCAGCGTTTCCCGCTTGAAATTTCAGCTTCTATTGCCATGGAGCAAAGCTATGGTTATGTGGATGGAGACAGTGCGTCAACGGCTGAATTATGCTGCCTTTTATCTGCACTCATTCAAGTGCCGTTACGCCAAGATTTGGCCATCACAGGTTCATTGAACCAGTACGGGGAAGTACAAGCAATTGGTGGCGTGAATGAAAAAATCGAAGGCTTCTTCAATGTTTGTCAAGCGCGAGAATTAACGGGTAAGCAGGGGGTGATTATTCCCAAGTCAAATGCCAATAACTTGATGCTAAATGATGACATTCTTGAAGCAGTCAAAGCTGGTTTGTTTCACATTTATGCGATTGAATCAGCTGACGAAGCATTACACCTGTTAACCGGTATAGAGCCAGGGGTTCCAGATGAAGATGGCGACTATCCTGAAGGAACCTTGTCTTTCAAAGTTATCCAGCGTTTGGAGGAAATTGCCAAGCTTGGCGAAGACGAAGAAGATGAAGACGAAGGAAATGCAGAGGAAAACGAGAAAAAAGCTTAGTGCTTACCATTGGTTCGTTTCATTATTTGCGCTTTGCACTTTGAGTTAATCAAAGAAAACACCGTATAGTAGAGGTCGTCCGCTTTAACATAGATATAGCTGGCGACCTCTTTACGTTTACTGGGTAAATGTTTTTTCAGTACCATGGCGCGCTTAAAGGCTTTTCCTGAGACGTATTTCTCGGCAGCTTTATCTGCAGCGGCTCTGGAATCCCAATCAGGGCATTCTGCATAGGCTTGTGTTGCACTTAATAGGATTAAAAAGGCGGATAGGCATTTGACCAGGTACATGAATTCATCTCTTAATCAATAATTCCCTCTAGTATCCATTAACGATGCCTCTACTGGCAAGCTTAGCGATGAAAACGAAAATCTGCTCTCATTCGCTGGTGCTTTTCTCTTTGAAAATGCTATTTTAATAGCGTGGGAAAGGCGGAAACCAAATAACAGTAAATATCAAAAGGGTGTTTTTATGAAAAAAAGCTTGCTTGCCGGGGCAATCTTGTTGGCGACGTTCTCGTCTGTCAGCATGGCACATGGTTCATGTGGTGATACGGATTTACATGGTTATATGCAGGATATTAAAAGTGACATGCGTCAAATGTCATCGGCTGTGAAGTCTGGTGATTTTGATAGCGCAACAGAGTATGTTGATCAGTTGATTGTCTCCTTTCAGAAATCTCGTAATACTCATCCGCATCAATTTGAAATGGATGGTTTAGAAGGTGAGGCGTTGGCTCAACAAACAGAACAATATGTCGAGTTGATCGATAGCACAATTAAAACCCTAGAGGATTTGAATATGGCATTAGCGGCAAATGATAAAAAAGCCATACGTCAGCTGGCTGGCGAGATGGGGAAACATCGTAAAGTTGGCCACAGCACTTTTAAAGGAAGTTGCTAATCCCCTTGATGACCTAGACTTTAATCGCTGTTACAATGCGCGCGTTAAAGAGAGGAAATTATGGCTCGTGTAAAAAAATCACGTTCAATGCGTGGAAAGTTAGGTAAAACTGGCTCAAAAGAGATGATGAAAGAGCAAAATAAAGCTCGTAAGGCATCTTCTGTCCGTCGTTTTGCAACAAAGAAATCAAAGCAGCGTAAAGATCAAGCTCATAAGAAATTAGAGCGTCTAGGGCTTTTACCAGAAAAAGAAGAGGCAGTTCCAGCAGCTCGCCCTCGTCGTTTTGTGTTTGTTAAGCCTGAGGCAGAAAAGCCGTCAGAGCCTACTAAGGTGTCTGAATCTGTCCAGTCTGATCGTGAAGATTTATCTGTAGATGAACTTTTGTCTGCATTTACAGAAGAAAATTAAGCAAAAGTATGTAGAATTAGAAAGGCTGCCTTGCAGCCTTTTTTTATGCTCCAAGTTTCTGATTTGTATTGATTAAATTTTAATTGATTAAGGTGACAACATTGAAAGCTTCCGTTCCTATGTCGAGTGTTCGCTATCTTCTAAAAGCAGTAGAGAAACAAGGGCTCGATCGAGAAGCGGTGCTAGAAAGCCTGGAAATTACCGCTGAAGAGCTGGAGCAGAGTGATTCTTTCTCTGCTTATCGATTTGGTATGTTATATCAAAAAATCATGTGGCTAATGCAGGATGAGTCGTTCGGTATGCTAAGTGGTGGGAAAATTCCAAATGGGACTTTTCGCATGATGTGTCTGTGTATTATTCATGCACGCAGCTTGGCACATGCTCTGTATCGTTGTAGTGATTTTTATGAAATTTGTCGTGGTCCAACAGTTAAACCTGTACTGATCAAAAAAGGTCGCTTTGCTATGGTGACCTTTGGGCCATTAAGCTCATCCGATGAAGACATCGACAGTTTGGTTTTGGCCGAGTCCAATGAACAGCTGAGAACAACCTTGTCTATGTGGCATCATTTCATTTGCTGGTTAATTGGTCGTCGTTTAAACCTTAAAGCCGCGTATTTTACCAATGAGCGCCCCAATGATGTGGAATACTACAAAACCTTGTTCCAATCGGAAGTAAAGTTTAATCAGCATGCTAACGCACTGGTGTTTCCAGCCAGTTATCTGGATATGCCTATTGTCCAAACCGAAGACAGTCTACGAGGCTTTTTGAAAACCGCGCCTTATCAATTATTGGTGATGGTTGAGAACGACAACAGCTTGAAGTCACAAGTCATGGCCATGTTAGGGAAAGATTTTTCTCGAGAGATGCCAAGTGCGGAAGAAGTTGCCAGTGGCTTAAACATGAGTGTTTCTACTTTGCGCCGCCGATTAAATGATGAAAAAACCTCTTATCAGCAGATCAAAGATGAGTGTCGTAAGGAGGCTGCGATTACCTACATGAATGCGCCTCAGTTAAGCATTAATGATATTGCCGCCTTGATGGGCTTTGATGAACCCAGTGCCTTTTTTCGATCATTTAAGAAATGGACAGGTATGACACCGGGTGAATACCGAAAAAGTGAGGAATATTTAAAGTTCGGTAAGGATATGAAACGCCCTGATAATAGGGGCTGAATCATGCCTTGTTGGCATTGTGAATGTATTTGTTAGAAATATAGGTTTGAAATGTTATTGAGGAATTGGCGTTCTTTTTCCATTCTATAGGTATACATCCGCTCGGATAACTTATACCGGAGAATAAAAAATGAGCGATTACCAATATCCTGTAAATGACATTTTGTTTAGCCTGCTTTCTGTTGCCGACATCAATAAGTTGGCGCCTTACCTAGACGATCCCATTGATCAAGAATTGCTTGAAGCCATTTTAGGCGAAGCTGGAAAACTTTCTGAGCAAGTTATTGCGCCAATTAATGCGAGTGGCGACAGTGAAGGTTCAAGAGTTGAGAATGGTGAGGTAATTGAAGCAAAAGGTTTTAAAGAAGCTTTCAAAGCCTATACCGATGGCGGCTGGGTTGGCTTATCTGGTGACCCAGAATACGGAGGTCAAGGGCTACCATCCTTCATTGCGACGGCCGTAAACGAAGGCGTGCAATCTGCGAACTTAGCTTTTTCTCTGTGTCCTTTATTAAGTCACGGGGCAATCGAAGCCATCAGTCATCACGCCAGTGATGAATTAAAGTCGCAATACCTTCCCAAGATGCTTAGTGGTGAGTGGGCCGGCACCATGAACCTGACTGAGCCATCTGCTGGCTCTGATCTTGCGGCTATTGCTTGTAAAGCGATACCAGACGGTGATGCTTACCGTATTAAAGGCCAAAAAATCTACATTACATGGGGCGATCACCAAATGAGCGATAACATCATTCATTTGGTGTTAGCTCGTCTTCCTGACGCGCCAGAGGGTGTTAAAGGCATTTCTTTATTCTTAGCACCGAAGTTCTTGTTAGATGACGCGGGAGAGCCTTCACAGCGCAACGATGTGCAAGTCGTGTCTGTGGAACATAAATTGGGCATTCATGCATCACCTACTTGTGTGATGAGCTTTGGTGAGAACGAAGGGGCATTAGGTTACCTAGTTGGTGAAAAGCATCAGGGGCTAAAAGCCATGTTCACTATGATGAACAATGCTCGCCAAGGTGTTGGATTACAAGGTCTGGCGATTGCAGAGCGCGCTTATCAACAAGCTTTAGCTTATGCCAAAGAGCGTAAACAAGGTATGAAAGCTGATCGTTCTGGAAAAGCAGCTATTATCGAGCATCCAGATGTACTGCGCATGTTGATGACAATGAAGTCGCAAATTGACGCAATGCGCTCATTAGTTTATGTGGCAGCCGTTGAGAATGATCTTTCCCATATTGCCGATGGTGAGGTGAAGCAAAAAGCGGTTGCAAGAACAGCACTTTACACACCAATCGTAAAAGGCTGGATCACTGAGCAAGCTCAAGAAATTACTTCCTTAGCCATTCAAGTACATGGAGGCATGGGGTTCATTGAAGAAACAGGGGTCGCACAACATGCTCGTGACGCTCGAATCTTACCGATTTATGAAGGTACTAATGGTATCCAGGCTATCGACTTGATTGGACGTAAACTTTATGCCGATAAAGGCGCTGCTATGCAGGATTTGTTGGCTGAGATGGGAGCTGATTTATACCAATGGAAAGCAGACAATTTTAATGCGCCGCTAGAAAAATTAGACAATGCTTTAGAACAAGCTAAACAAGCGACCGATTTTTGTTTAGCTGCAATGCAAAAAGACAGTACGTTAGGTACAGGTTCCGCCTATGCTTATATGATGTTAATGGGTTATGTCGTTGGTGCTTGGTTGCAAATCAAAGCCTTGGCGGCAAGTCAGCAAGATGCGCAAATGGGCAATCAACAAAAACAATCTTGGTGTCAGTCAGTGGTCTTTTATTGTGATCATATTTTGCCAAGAGCAAGTGCTTTCTATCAGGCCATTGAGTCTGGTCACGAGTCGGTAGAAGTACTAAATGAAACAAGCTTTGCGCGTTAATATAGCGAAATAACAATAAAAATGCCGTTGTTGGGAGGCAGTATGACAGATAGAGAAGTAATGGAATTTGATGTGGTGATTGTCGGTGGTGGCCCAGCAGGTCTTTCCACTGCGTGCCGCATTATGCAAAAGGCTCAGGCTGATGAAAAAGAAATCAGCGTTTGTTTGGTCGAAAAGGGTTCAGAAATTGGTGCGCATATTTTGTCTGGCGCAGTGGTAGACCCAAAAGCTTTGACCGAATTGTTTCCAGATTGGCAAGAAATGGGCGCACCACTTGAAACCAAAGTGAATGTGGATGAGCTACATTGGTTAAGTTCAGATACTTCTGGTCGCCAGTTAAGCCGTTGGATGATGCCAAAAACCTTGCACAATGATGGTAATTACATCATTAGTTTAGGCAACCTTACTCGCTGGTTAGCGGAGCAAGCTGAAAACCTAGGCGTAGAAGTCTTTCCTGGATTCTCTGCTGCCCAATTGGCTTACGATGAAGAAGGCAAGGTTGAAGGCATTATCACAGGGGATATGGGCATAGCGGCAGATGGTGCGGAAAAAGACAGCTACATGCCAGGTATGCTGTTGAAAGCCAAATACACGATTTTCTCTGAAGGCTGCCGTGGCCATTTAGGTAAAGAGCTTATTGCTCAATATAAGCTGGATGAAGGCAAAGCCCCACAACATTACGGTCTAGGCATTAAAGAATTATGGGACGTTCCTGCTGAAATGAGTAAGCCTGGCACAGTCATTCACACGGCAGGTTGGCCATTAGGTAAAGAAGCGGGCGGAGGTGGCTTCCTATATCACCTTGAGAATAATCAAGTGGTGGTCGGTTTGATCGTGGATCTTAATTATAAGAATCCGCACCTAAGCCCTTATGATGAATTTCAGCGTTACAAACATCATCCAGTTATAGCAAAGCATTTAGATGGGGCCAAACGAGTTTCTTACGGAGCGCGAGCCATTGCTAAAGGTGGTTGGTCTTCATTGCCAAAATTGAGTTTCCCGGGTGGTCTTATTATCGGTTGCGATGCCGGTACCCTGAACCCAGCTAAGATTAAAGGAACTCATACCGCCATGAAGAGTGGCATGATAGCCGCTGACACTGTTTATGACGCATTGCAAGCAGACAGCTTCGTGGCTGAGCTTGCTCATTTTGATGAAGCGCTTGCGTCATCATGGTTGGGTAAAGAGTTGCAGCAAGCGCGAAACTTTGTTCCTGTTATGCATAAGTTAGGTACTTTCTGGGGTGGTGCTTATAACTGGTTAGATCAAAATATCTTTTCGGGAAGCCTGCCTTTTACATTCAATGATATGACGCCAGATTACGCTTGCCTTGAAACAGCGGACAAACATACGGCGCCAGAATATCGTAAGCCTGATGGCTTATTAAGCTTTGATAAGCCTTCTTCTGTGTTTCTTTCTAATACGAATCATGAAGAAGATCAGCCTTGTCACTTGAAGTTGAAAGATGCTGCTATTCCATTAAATCAGAATTTGCCTAAATACAATGAGCCTGCTCAGCGTTATTGTCCGGCAGGTGTGTATGAAGTGGTTGAGTCAGATGGCGAGTCACGCTTTCAAATTAATTCGCAAAACTGCGTTCACTGCAAAACGTGTGATATTAAAGATCCCGCTCAAAATATCACTTGGGTAACACCTGAGGGAGCTGGCGGTCCAAACTACCCTAATATGTAACATAAGCAGGGTAAAACAAAACAAGGAGACAGTCGTCTCCTTGTTTTGTTTCATATTCGTCACTGGATTTACACTTCAGCCTGTTTAATAATGTGCTCCACAATATAAGGGGTTATTATGCGTTTATGGGTTGATGCGGACGCCTGTCCAAATGTGATCAAAAATATATTATTTCGTGCCGCTGAACGAGTTCAAGTGCCATGCATATTAGTAGCAAACCAAGCCATTGCTATACCACCATCCAAATGGGTTGAGCGTCGCGTTGTCAGCTCAGGTTTTGATGTTGCCGATAATTATATTGTAGAGCAAGCCTCACCAAATGATTTAGTCGTTACCGCTGATATTCCATTAGCATCGGAAGTGATTGATAAAGGGGCTTTAGCCATTAACCCTCGCGGTGAACTTTATACGAAAGAAAACATCAAGCAACGCCTAAATATGCGCGATTTTATGGAACAAATGCGTTCCTCAGGCGTGCAAACAGGTGGGCCAGCTAGTTTTAGTCAACAAGATAGAATGGCATTTGCCAATACGCTCGATAAATTATTAGCACAACGGGCAACCTAGTTGCCTGTTAGTTAGCTGAATGAGAATTGTGTTATCGGGAAAGGGTTTTAAGAATCTTTTCCCGATAATTCAACATTTATAGGTGAGCACATATGAAAAAGATTGTGGTTGTTGGTGGTGGTGCTGGCGGATTAGAGCTGGTGACCAAACTCGGTAAAACATTTGGAAAAAAGCGCCAAGCAGAGGTCGTGTTGATCGACCGAAGTCAGACGCACATATGGAAGCCCCTGCTTCATGAGGTGGCGACAGGTTCGTTAGACATTAATAATGATGGTCTAAACTATCGCGCCCACGCTGCCAAACATCATTATCAATTTCAACTTGGCACACTAATTAATGTTGACCCCAAAGAGCGAGTATTAACCCTTGCAGCCATTGATGATGATAAAGGTCATCAAGTCTTACCGGAACGGCATCTCAGTTACGATATTTTGGTGATGGCCGTTGGTAGTGTGAGCAATGACTTTGGAACACCAGGTGTCGCTGAACATTGCTATTTTCTAGATTCTCATCGCCAAGCTGAGCGTTTCCAGCAAGCGTTACTACAACAATTCTTACGAGTGAATCAAGAAGGTGCTGACTCTAAGCTTAAACTTGCGATTGTTGGCGGTGGCGCAACTGGAGTTGAATTGTCCGCTGAATTATTCCATGTAGCTGAATTAATGAAGTCTTATGGAATGCCAGACATGTCAGGCAAACGGGTTCAGGTGCAATTAATTGAAGCGGGTGAGCGTATTTTACCGGCTTTACCAGAGCGCATTGCTGGTTTAGCCAGTAAAGAGCTACAGCACCTTGGTGTTCATATCAGCGAGAAAACACGAGTGGTTCGCGCCTTTGATGGTGGGTTCCAGACAGCGGAAGAAGAAACAATCGATGCTCATCTTATGATTTGGGCGGCAGGCGTGAAGGCACCAGATTTTGTGGCGAACATTGAAGGCTTTGAAACGACACGTAATAATCAAATTTTGGTAAAAAACACGCTGCAAGCAACTGAGTTTGATAACGTTTATGTTATTGGTGACTGTTGTGCCTGTAAGCAAGCAGATGGTTCTTTTGTGCCACCAAGAGCGCAGTCGGCGCATCAAATGGCATCATTAGTGTTTACTAATATTAAAGCGTCTTTTTTAGGTGAAACTCAAAAAGAGTACACCTATAAAGACTATGGTTCTTTAGTGAACTTAAGTCGCTACAGTACAGTAGGCAGCTTAATGGGGAATTTAAGCAGTCGCTCTATGTTTATTGAAGGGCGTTTGGCTCGATTTGTTTATGTATCCCTTTATCGTCTTCACCTGATTGCCATACACGGTTGGTTCAAAGCGACCATCATCATGGCAGCGCAGAAGGTGGGTAAAGTTGTGAAACCGAAATTGAAACTCCATTAATTACTTTTTTTCGAGATTCTTGATCGCGCCAAATGGCCTTTCGTTTAGGTCTAAAACCGATATGCAGTTTGTGTATCGGTTTTTTTTGCTCTGATATTTGACCTATGTGTAACTCATAGGTTTTATACTCTTTAGAATTAATTCAGAAGGAGGTGTGATATGCGAGTCAGTGAAATAGCAAGAAAAGCCCTAGTCACACCGGATACAGTGCGTCATTACACTCGCCTAGGCTTAATCACGGCTGAGCGAAATCCTGATAACAATTATCAATTCTATGACAAAACGGCTTTGCAAAGGTTGAAATTTATTCGCCAAGCAACGGAGCTGGGCTTTAGTCTTAAACAAGTAGAGAATATCCTGCAACAATCTGACTGTGGTGATTCGCCTTGCCCTATGGTCAGAGATTTACTGCAGCAAAAGGTGCCGGAAACAAAAGCCAAAATAGCACAGTTACAAGCACACCTAGCAAAAATGGAAACGGCATTGGCAGCTTGGGAATCCATGCCAGACGGCGTACCAGATGGTCACTCTATTTGTTGCTTAATAGAAGATTGGGAAAACGTTTCCCTACAAGATAACGCACCGGAGGGATGTCATGACGGATGTAAATAAAGATAAAGTGTCTTTGTCTGTTTACGGTATGAGTTGCCAAGGTTGTGTTCGAAAAATCCGTGAACAAATTCAATTAAAAAGCCCAAATGCCGACGTGATTGGTGATCCAAAGGCAAATTATTTAGAGGTTTTATCGGATTTGAACTTTGCGCAAATTCAGAGAGCCGTTGAGCAAGCAGGGTTTGCCATAAGTGCCAATAAACTAAACCAAGAAATCAATCCTTCCTCGTCTAGTAATGATGCAGAATTGGATAAGCCGTCCTCTGAAGGAAAGACAAAACAAGCAGTAGATTATCAAATTGCCATCTCGGGAATGACCTGTGCTGGTTGTGTAAATACCGTTCAGTCAGCGTTAGCCAAAGTGGATGGCACCAAAAAAGTTGAAGTGAATTTTGCAAGCCATCTGGCTCAAGTGTCCAGCTCCGCCAGCCTTCAAAACTTGTTAACAGCGATAAGCGAAGCCGGTTATCAAGGTGAGTTAGTAACGGATGCGCAACTAAATGCAGAGCAAAAAATAGTAAAGGATGCTAATGAATATCGGCAGAAAATCTCCTCATCCTTCATGGGGCTCTCTCTTGGTATACCGCTTATGCTGTATGGCCTATTAGGTGGCAGCATGAAAGTGAGTTCGCTCACTGAACAATTTATTTGGTTTTTTATTGGCTCTGTATGTGCGCTTATCATGTATTTTGCAGGTAAGCATTATTTCATAAGCGCATGGAAAGCGGTGCGTTCACATCATGCCAATATGGATTTGTTAATTGCTATTGGGACTGGCAGTGCTTGGTTATATTCCATGTTTGTGGTGTTGTATCCAGACTTTTTACCAGCGAATACTCGGCATTTGTATTTTGAAGCCGCAGTCATGATCATCGGTTTAATCAATCTCGGCCAGGCGCTTGAGGTGAAAACGAGAAGCAAAACCAATCAAGCTCTGCAGAAGTTGTTAGGTCTAGCCCCCAAGCAAGCGATACTGATTCGTGATGGGCAGGATGTTCAGGTCTCTGTTGCAAACGTAAATGTGGGTAATGTACTTCGGTTGCGCTCCGGCGATGCAGTACCCGTCGATGGTGACGTGATTGAAGGCCAGTCCTATTTAAATGAAGCCATGTTAACGGGAGAATCCGTTCCTGTTCGCAAAGCTGTAGGGGATTCGGTTAAGGCTGGCACCATTAATATGAATGGCAGCCTAGTTATTAAAGTGCTTAAAACGGGGAAACAAACCCAATTGGCTAAGATAGTCGATATGGTCAGTCGCGCACAAAATTCAAAACCGCCAATCAGCCATTTGGCAGATAACGTCGCGGCAGTATTTGTACCAAGCGTCATCATCATTGCCATACTGACTGCATTAGCTTGGTTTAACTTCGCCAATGCCCATGATTATTCCTACATACTAGTAACCGCTGTTTCTGTGTTGATCATAGCTTGTCCCTGTGCACTCGGTTTAGCAACGCCAATTTCAACTATGATTGGGGTGGGGAAGGCGGCTGAAGTAGGAGGGCTGATTCGTAATGGTGAAGCGTTACAGGTGGCAAGTAATATTGACTGTCTAGTTTTCGATAAAACAGGCACCATCACACAAGGAAAACCCAGTGTTACTAAGGTTGATTATATTAGTGAGCGCGCTCATATCGACTTCGCTAATGCTTTGGTTAAAGCCCTTGAAAGTAAAGTGAGCCATCCGTTAGCTCAAGCTTTACTTGAATACATTGATCAACAAGACTCAAAGCAAACCACAGATAAAGCTTCAATTGATCACATCACATTGAGCGAATATGAAAACTTACCTGGTTTAGGAGTCCGCGGACGATTTCAAAATGACTGGTATTATCTAGGTAATGAAAAACTGCTTAGCCAAGTTGGTTTGTCTGTATCGTCCTCAGTAAATACAGAGGAGGCAGGGAGTCATGTCTACTTGTTTTCGAGCGACACATTGCTGAGCCATTATTTGCTGCAAGATCCAATTCAAGAAAGTGCTGTTAAGGCACTAAAAAACCTTAAGAGCATGGACATAAAATTGATCATGCTGACCGGTGATCAAAAAGTGAACGCGTCGCAGGTTGCCGCGCAACTAAACTTAGATGAGTATCACGCAGAATTGATGCCCGAAAACAAATTAGAATGGATTAAGTCCCTACAGCATCAAGGGAATATTGTTGGCATGGTAGGTGATGGGATCAATGATGCGCCAGCATTAGCGCAGGCAAATGTGAGCTTTGCAATGGGTGAGGGTACGGATGTGGCGATGGAAAGTGCGGATGTCACTTTATTGCATAATAACCTGAATGCTTTAGTGGATGTCATTGCGGTGAGCAAGGTAAGCATTCGTAATATCAAACAAAATCTTTGGGGAGCCTTTGCTTACAACGCCTTAAGCATACCTATTGCTGCAGGTTTGCTCTATCCCATAACTGGCTGGTTGCTCAGTCCTATTATTGCTGGCATGGCCATGTCTTTGTCTTCTGTCACGGTCGTGTTGAATGCGAACAGGCTTAGGCAAGTGATTAAAATCAAACTGAAGGAGGTTGAGCGTGCTCATTAATTTATTAGGTGTACTTGCAATCGTTTTTGTCGTTTATTGGTTCTGGGTGGCCAAGAAGTGATCAATCAATGTGCTTATTTATTTTATTCATAAGACGATAATTCAAATACGCCACATTATTATGGAAAGTTTTCCTTTATAAGGAGATATGGTTTATGACCCCATACCAGATAAAGGCTTTAGCCCCATAGATGTTGTTTTGAGTATAACAACATGTCTATCAAATAAGTTTTTAACCCTAAGATAGACTGGAAGTTCGATACGATTACTGACAAAACATAGGAATTTAAAAAGCACGCTGTTGACCTCAAAGATGTTGCCAACCAAGCGAATATGAAACTCGTTACGGCTTGAACTTCACCTGCGGAATGTTTCCTTGAAGTTGGGGCTGAAGCATTCCGCATTTAGGCTCAAAAAGGCAGTAAGATCTCGTCTAAATCTCTTAATAAATAACTTAACTGATTGAAAAACATAAACTACAACTAAAATTGTAGATTGTTTCGTAATATTCTACTATTTCCGATAATAACATTTATCGGAAATAGTAAGGGTGAATTAGAGTCCTATTGTGACTCTAATTCGTTAAACATGGTTTTATAGATGATTCTTCAGTTCGGCCAAATGGTTAACGGTATACGTTGGCTTAATGGTTTCATGCCCATCGAGTTTATGATGATTCAGCCAGCATGTGTCGACACCAAACTGGTTGCCTCCCAAGATGTCAGATTCCAGCGTATCGCCAACCATGAGTACGCTTTCTTTGTTCGGTTGCGCCATCTTATCAAAAGCATACTCGAAGATTCTTGCATCTGGCTTTGCGACACCAACTTGCTCTGAAATGATCAGATGTTCGAAATATTGGCTCATGCCAGTCTTTTTCAAACGAATTTCTTGTAACTGAGTAAAACCATTGGTGATGATGGCCATTTTAACGCCTGACTGATGAAGGCTTTTGATCAGTTCATCCGCTCCAGGTAATGTCTGACAAATCTCTGCCATGGCATGAAGAAATTCTTGATTAAGTTGACTGGAACTCACCTTGAGTTTTTCTGCCCAATAATCAAATCGTCTAGTCTGCAGCTCTGAAGCGCTTATTTTTCCGTTCTGATAATCGACCCAAAGTGGCTTATTGATGTTTTGATAGGCTTGAAAATCATCTTTTTCAAAGGTCACGCCATACAGGCTGAACATACGTTTCAGGCCTGAAAAATTATCGAAGTGAAATAAGGTTTCGTCGGCGTCAAATAGTATCCATTGATACTTCATCGTTAGGCTTCTTTTTCGTGATTAATGTGAAAAGTGTTGAGGATGTAAAATTGGTGCTAAGGCCAAAATAATGGCTTGTGAATAGACGCTTTGTCTCGTTGCAGCGTGATTGGTGAATAAACCAATCGCGCCGCCTTTTTGACGAATGTTCTCTGTGTTAAAGATTTGGTCCATTATAGGCCCTAATTCTTCTTGATTTTGAAGTCGTTTAAATAGCTGATCTGGAAGTGGTAAATTAGCGGTTCGACCTATGTGTGGGGCTCCTTTTTGATCCACAATCGCAATATAAGCAAAGGTTGCAGCGCCCTCCTCAAATTGATCAACGCCACCTTCCATAGAAATATAAAAATGGAATTGCTTGTTGATGTCATCTTGCTGGCAAGTTAATGCTCTATTAACCGCGCCAAGGCGTGTTTCTGACTCTGTCAGTGGTTGATCCGCTACACCAGATGGCGTCGACCGACCTTCACAATGAATAATATGATCAGGATGACATTGCTCAAAAGCCTGCTTGGCCGCGGCGACTTTTACAGGGTTGGTTGAGCCAACTTGAATGCGAATCACGGAAGTCATGTGTTCCTCATTAATATACCGTTTGAAACGAAAAAAGCCGCAACCAAAGATTGCGGCTTTTGAGTATGCTTACAGCTATGCTTGCCCTTTAATGATCGGTGTTGGACACATTACATCGGCATTTTGACCTCGATGACGCAGCAAGTGGTCAATTAGTGTGATGGCTAACATGGCTTCTGCGATTGGTGTCGCACGAATGCCGACACAAGGATCGTGACGTCCCTTAGTAATGACGTCAATAGCATTGCCATCACGATCGATACTTTTACCTGGTGTGGTAATACTGGAAGTAGGTTTTAATGCCATGTTAACGACAATGTCTTGGCCTGATGAGATGCCGCCCAATACACCGCCAGCATGGTTTGTTAGGAAGCCTTCAGGTGTCATCTCGTCTCTATGTTGACTGCCTTTTTGTTCGACAACATCGAAACCATCGCCAATTTCAACGCCTTTTACCGCATTGATGCCCATCATGGCTTTAGCTATGTCTGCATCCAAACGATCAAATACGGGTGCACCGAGTCCTGGCATGACATTTTTGGCGATGACCGTAATTTTAGCGCCAATCGAGTCGCCTTCTCTACGAAGTGCTGTCATGTAGGTTTCCAATTCTGGAATGGCATCTGGATCTGGGCTAAAGAAACTATTTTTGTAGACTTGAGATAAGTCTTTAACCGCCAGTTTGATGGGGCCAAGTTGTGATAAATAGCCTTGTATTTCAATGCCAAACGTTTGCTTTAGATATTTTTTAGCAATTGCACCAGCGGCCACTCGCATAGCGGTTTCGCGGGCCGAAGAACGTCCGCCACCTCGATAATCTCGGAAACCGTACTTTTGATCGTAAGTGTAGTCGGCATGTGCTGGTCTAAAAGTATTGGCGATGTTGCCATAATCTTTTGAGCGCTGATCGGTATTTTCAATCAGTAAGCCAATCGGTGTGCCGGTTGTTTTTCCTTCGAACACGCCGGATAAGATTTTGACTTCGTCTGCTTCACGACGCTGTGTCGTGTGTTTTGACGTGCCAGGTTTTCTGAGGTCTAGATCATGCTGTAAATCCGCTTCACAGATTTCAATACCTGGAGGACATCCATCTACGATAGCGCCTAATGCTAAGCCATGACTTTCACCAAATGTGGTGACTTTAAATAGGGTTCCGAACGTATTGCCTGACATAGGTTTATTCTACTCGTTTAATAATTCGATTAATTGTTCTTTGGTTAAAATGAACACGCCATTACCGCCCTGCTCCAGCTCCATCCACATAAATGGGGTGTCTGGGTATGCGGCTTGCAAAGCTACTTCAGAATTGCCAACTTCGTACACCAGAATGCCGTCATCATTTAAGTAATGTGCGGCTTTTGATAAAAACTGATGCGTAAAATCCAAACCGTCTTCGCCTGATGTTAGGGCGATTTCTGGCTCGTTATGAAATTCTTCTGGTGCGCTTTCAAAATCATCTTGATCGACATATGGCGGGTTACAAATAATGAGATCGTACTGCTTGTCTCCTAACCCCGCAAACATATCCGAATGTATGGTGCGAACTCGATCTTCAACGCCATGACGCTGAATGTTTTGCTGTGCGACGGTTAAAGCTGCCTCACTGATGTCGCTCAGATCGACCTCTGAATCCTCAAAGATCAAAGCTGCAGCAATACCAAGACAACCGGAGCCAGTGCACATGTCCAAGATGTTGAATGGGTAGTGCATTAGCCAAGGTGAAAACTCGGTCTCAAGTAACGATAATATGGGTGACCTTGGTATGAGAGTATCTTTAGTAACGTGAAACGGTAAGCCCATGAACCAAGCTTCACCTAATAAATAGGGCAATGGCTCTCGTTGGTTGATACGACGATGAACCAGTTTGAGGATGTGTTTTTTTTCATTTTGCGTTAATGCACAATCCAACATGTCGCGATCAAAATCCAGCGGCAGTTTAAGCGCGCCCATAACCAACTGGACGGCTTCATCCCAAGCATTATCGGTACCGTGACCATAGAATAAATTGGCATTTTGAAAGCGCGTAAATGTCCATCTAATGAAATCTTTGATGTTATGTAAATCGCGAATGGCTGTTTGTTTACGGCTCATTGTCTCTTCTTTGTGGTTGGGTCGTTAAAAGCGTGCCTCATTATAACGACTATTTTCCCTTGCCTCTATCTTTGTCTTTATCTTGTAGTTGATTTACGGACGCGTTGAGAGATTTGAGCTGGCTGTAAATCTCTTGCCACTGTCGATTGGTTTGCTCTAATTTTTGCTGTTCATTTTGTTGTTGTAAGTGTTGTTCAGCGTGCGTACGCTCCAGGCTGCTGATGTGAGCGTCTTGCTTAGCAAGATCTAGCTCTCGCTGCGCCAAATTAAGTCGCAATGTTTCGTTTGCTCTATGCGCTTCTTCTAATTGTTCTTTTAATAGTTGATTGTGTGACACAACCTCATTGAGGCGTTTTTCTAGATGCTGTTTTTCTTGGGTAAGACTGGTCGTTTGAATTTGGTGACTATGATGCACTTCTTTTAATTCTTGATGCACTTCTTCTAATGCCGCAAGACTCGTACTTAATGACAGATAGTCAGAATCAATAGCGGACTGTTTGAGTTTTCGTTCTGCTTCCACATCAAAGGCTTTTTCTTCAACTAGCTGATTTAACTGTTTCGTCGTTTCTCGTATGAATTGCTTTATCGGTGCGGCGAGTCGTTCGTCGAGGTTGAGTTCGATTTGCTCTTGATGTTCTTGATAATCTTTTTGCCATTGGTTGATGGCATTTAGCAAGGTGGTATTGGAGCACTGTCGGCCGTCCTTATCGAGAAAGTACTGAGCGACTCTGGGAATGTTTGGATATTGCTGTTTGTCGACAAGGGTCCAGCAAGCTTGTAGGATCTCGCCTCTTGAAATGTTCGCTTTTCTAGCCATATTAGCTCTTTAAAATCAGATAAAATATTTAATGTAAAATATTTATCTAATTTATCATTTGTTACAATGGTTTCATATACTTTCGGTGAGGCATAAAAAAAGCGCCTAGCTCAACGTAGGCGCTTTTCATTAAACTCACGAAATTTATTGCCACTGATACTGGTTCAAGGCTTTAACAGCAAATTCCACTCCCAACTCTTTTGCTAATTCCTTTAAAGGCTCTTCTTTAGGTTCGAATAAAATAGGTCTAGCATTTGGGAAACGAGTTTCAAGCAGTTGATTGAGGCTCGCCAAGCCATCAATTAATCCAATTTTTTCGGCTTGGGTCCCAGTGAATATCATGCCTGAAAAAACATCATCAGTGACAGTAAGGCGATCTTTGCGTCCCGCTTTAACGGCATTGATAAATTGCTGATGAGTTTCGTTTAATACGGACTGCCATTTTTCTTCAGCTTCCTCTGTCATCGGAGTAAATGGATCAAGAAAGGCTTTATTTCGGCCAGCAGTGAAAACTCGTCGTTCTACACCAATTTTTTCCAACAATTCAGACGCCTCAAATCCTGAAGAAATGACACCTATTGAGCCGACTAAACTGGCTTGATTCGCATAAATTTCCGTCGCAGCAGACGCGATGTAATATCCACCGGATGCAGCCATGTCTTCTACTACCACTAAAATTGGAATATCCGGGTACACTGCTTGCTTGTTACGGATCGCATCGTAAATAATCCCTGAATGCACAGGGCTACCACCTGGACTATTCATTTCAATGATCACGCCTTTTAATTGGTTGTTGCTGTAGGCGCTGTCCAATAAAGACACCATTTCAGACGATTCAATGTCGGCGTCTGAACCAATAACGCCTTGCATTGGAATAATGGCAACGGTATCCCCTTGTATTTGCATTTCGCTTAATTCGCTACGAGTAAACCAAGCAACCAATATGCTAACCAAGATGGTTAGAGTGGTAAATCGAAAGAAAATTTTCCAACGTCTTGCTCGTCTTTTTTCAACCATGTTTTCAAGCAAGGTTTTTTCGAGTAAAGCCCAAATTTCGTTGTTTGCTTCAATGCTGTTTTGTTTCAATTCACTTTCTGGATTGAAAATTGGTTGATTTTGCTTAGCTGCCTTATCTTCTTCTTCCGTCCAACTCATGTATTTAAGCCCTAAAGATTTGTTAATGTATTAACTGAAAGTGTACCATAGCGGAAATTTTCACGATAAGGATTACCAATGAATTCAGGATTTACGTTAGAAGAACTGACATTAGATCAAACGGTTGAATACCGAAAAACGGTGACGCAGCAAGACGTCCAAGCATTTGCTGAAGTAACAGGCGATACAAACCCTGTGCATTTAGATGCTGACTATGCAGCCACAACCTCTTTCGGGCAACCTATTGCACACGGTATGTTGACGGCGGGCTTTATCTCGGCAGCCATTGGCACACAATTACCTGGTCCTGGTTGCATCTATTTGGAGCAAACACTGAAGTTCCGCTCTCCAGTGTTTATCGGGCAAGAAGTCGTCACAAAAATCACCGTCGCAGACATAAATGAACGTCGCCGTCGTGTGACTTTGAAAACGGTTTGTGAATGTGAAGGGAAAGTCGTGGTGACAGGTGAAGCAACTATTATGTTGCCTGCTGCTGAATAGAATTCAACCTGAAGGTGTTATTCTTTATGATAACACCTTCAGACTTTAGTGAAGATCCGTGTTTAACTCAATCCCCACAAAACGTACATGCCAGCCACAAGATATACTAGGGTTACTAGTCGAACTAAAAGATTAAAGATCAGATTGATTGCAAGACCTTTGACGTAATCCGTACTAATCTGCCAGCCAGCCAATACTGAATTGAAAGCCCCCAAAACCAGCACAACACTAGACAATGCTTTGTACCAAATAGGCGCGAGCAAAGCCGAAAAATCCGCTAGATTACTTGGCTGATGGTCAATGAATAAAACGATCGTAATGATCGCCCAAACACAGATTAAGGCATTTGTGATGCGTTGAAACAACCATTCTTTTGTGCCACTTCTAGCTTTATCTGCTGCACTTATAGCCATACCCAAACTCCTGATAAAATACTTAGAACAATACCAACTGTAATTGCCAATTTGGATACCAACATGCCACTTTCTAATTCTTCAAAGTGTCCAAAGTCTTGGATAATATGTTTAATGGTAGCGACCACATAATATCCCAACGCGGTCAGCATTCCCCAGACAACAAATTGACCAATGAAATTATCAGTCATGAAGTTGTAGACTAAGTTAAAGCGGTCGTCAGACTGCAAAGAGAAGTAACCTGCTGTTAGTGACATACCCAAGCCAACCCAAATAATGACGGCTGAGATGCGATGCAGGATAGAGGCAATAGCCGTAATCGGCAAGCGAATAGTCTTCAGATCTAGGTTGATCGGTCGAGCTTTGCTCATTAGTGAGCTCCTTTATCAATCATTACGCAGTGAGATGATTTAATCTGGTGAAGATTATTAGTTAACTAATGCCAATATAGACATGACATTAAAAAAACGCACACATTCTAATACAATTTGACGCAGAACAAGAGTGCTAAATACAAGCTTTGAGCTTAAATTCATTAGAATGGTGAAAATAGATACTGAAAATGGCGGTGTTTTAGATCACAACTTCTTTGACGTTGAGGGTCGGAATGAAAAAAGCCACAATTAAGTGGCTCTTTTTATAGATAAAAATACTTTTTAAATCATTGGGTTAGTGACATCACTATCCGGCCGGTGATTTCGCCCTTCTCCATGTCGGAAAAAATATCATTAATATCCTCTAACTGTTTCTCTTCAATAATGGCTTTTACTTTGCCTCGGGCCGCAAATTCAAGACACTCTTCTAAATCTTTTCTCGTACCCACAATCGAGCCGACTACGCTAACACCGTTTAAAACAGTGTTAAAAATAGGTAAAGGCATGTCTTCTGGAGGTAGGCCCACGAGTACGCATTTGCCGCCTCGTCGTACCACATCATAACTTTGCCTAAATCCAGCTTTGCTTACTGCGGTGCATACTGTTGCATGTACGCCACCGGTTAAGTCGACAATACCATCAACGACATCGTCCGTTTTAAAGTCAAAATATTGCTCAGCACCTAGCTGTTTGGCCAATTGACACTTTGCGTCTCCTGTATCGACTGCAACCACCCGTAACCCCATGGCAACAGCATATTGAACCGCCAGATGCCCTAACCCACCGATACCGAAAATAGCGACCCAATTTCCCGGTTTGGCTTGAGACACTTTTAACGCTTTATAGGTCGTCACACCGGCACAAAAAAGAGGGGCGGCGTCGACATAATTCAAACCATCAGGTACTTTTACGACATAGTCCCCATGGGCAGCACAGTATTCAGCATAACTACCATCGACAGAATAGCCTGCATTTTGTTGAGATAAACAAAGGTTTTCATCGCCAGATAGGCAGTATTCACAATGCCCACATGCACTGTATAGCCATGGTATGCCAACTCTGTCACCAATACTCAAATGCTCAACATTGGCACCAACTTCAATCACTTCGCCAACACCTTCATGACCAGGAATGAATGGTAGGCTTGGCTTAACGGGCCAATCACCATGACAAGCATGCAAATCCGTATGACACACGCCACAGGCATGTATTTTAACCAAGACTTGATGAGGGGTAATTTGAGGTTTGGCCACCTCTTCTATTTTTAATATGTTGCCAAATTGGTTTGCGACAGCCGCTTTCATCATCTTCTCCTATTTAAAGAGTGATTTCGACACTTTAATGTTAGTGGATAAAATCAATATAAGATGCGACCTAGATCAAGGAAAGGTGCGAATAAGTCTTCTTGGCTCAGCATGTGGATAAAAGCCGGTAATTCGGACTTCCCCAAGCTTTGAGATGGTTTTCGAGCAAAAAAATACATGACATAGTGCAAATACAGGGCAATTTAATAAAAAAAGCTGTGATTTACGGTTAAGCGAGCCTATATTAATTTCTTAGAACATGTCTTTAGGTGTGATATGAAAGTGCAATTACTCATTATATTAGCAGTTTTGTTGTCGTCATTATTGACGATAACGCAACGTGCTAACGCGAAAGAAGTGAGTCAATTACGCTGGATTGAACCCAGTTTAGAACAACGTTTTTGTGAAGTCTCTGTTCCAGATCAAGACTTTGGCTCTGACAAAAGCCTTTTATTGGCTTACCGCGACAGCGGTGTACTGGATAACACCCTACTCAACCAATACATTCCACCAGTTGAAATTTCGTCTAATGATGACATTAATAGAACTGAACCAAGAGCCCCTCCCGTTTCATAACGCATTCAGAATAGCTTTGTAAAAACTAAATTTTTGAAGGAGTTTCGTTATGAAAACACTTACTTATGTTTCAACAAAAGATGTTAATGAGTTAACCTGGCCAAACACATCAGATAACACTAACTTGTATTCTTCTGCGCTTACGGTATTCACAAACTTCGCGACTGGCGGGCCAAGAGTAATAGAATCCAATGTACGTGCAGATGAGTTGGTCACGTTAATGCGTAAGGAGCATGTGCGTATGAAGTTGGTTGTTGATTCAAACAATCAATTTATAGGTGTGATCAGTTTAGAAGATTTGTCTGAAGATATTTTTATCCGTAAAGTGGCGGATGGTTATCAGCGTTCTGAGCTGCTTGTCGCTGATCTAATGCGCCCTAAAGAAGTGCTTTTGGCCTTATCCTACAAATCCTTAAAGAATTCAGACATTGAGTCTCTGCTGTTTAGTCAGCGTAATAACCCTTACCAACACTTATTAGTCATTGATGAATCAACAAAGGCCATTTGTGGTTTGGTCTCATCAAATGATGTGGCTCGGGAGTTAAGATTGGACATAGACGTCTCTTTCTCCAGTTTCCAACAAATCTACAAAATCGCATTAGAAGAAGATAAAAAAACGTCCCAAAAGCTTAGAGTCGCTTAAAGTCATCAGATAACTGGCTTTAGATAACAGAGGCTTAATGATTAAGCCTCTTTTTTTTGAATCCAATAATAATATGTGTCTTCTTGTTGAATCTGCTCAACCAGCGTGTGGCCAAGAAACTGACAGAATTTAGGTATGTCTCGAGTCGTTGATGGGTCGGTTGCCGTTACTTTTAATACATCTTTTGCCGAGATTTCTCGCATTTTTGCATGCAACATCATGACGGGTTCTGGGCAAAGTAGTCCAGTTGCATCAAGTTCAGCTTGGTGATCCATGTGTTTCCTCTGTCGTAAATTTGATTTATAAAATTAGAGTGATGATAAAATTTGCTTTGTTTGCAGCCACTCAGTTGTAATTTTAGCAATCTCTTCGATCACGTCTGTTTGGTTTTTATTGTATTTCTTTAAGACTTTGAAGTCATGATCAGCACCTTCAACCCAATGAATCTCTACATTTTCAGGTAGCTCTTGTTGGCGAACCCAATCCAAGTTGCCTAGTGGGTCTCGGGTCCCTTGAAGAATCAAACAGGGTTTTTCTATGTTTTCTAAAAAAGACAAACGATGTTTTTCTGGCTTTCTTGGTGGATAAAATGGAAAGCCATAACACACAATTGCCTTGACTTGCTCGTGTTTCGATAGCTGTGCCGCAACTCGGCCTCCCATCGATTTCCCAGATACGATGCAAGCTGTTTCAGATAATATACGGCTTTCATATTCAGTGACCAAAGTCTTAAATTGTGGTGGCGGTCTTCGTTTTCCAGTGGCTTCCTGTTGGCTCATATAATCAAAAGTAATCGGTGAGACGCTGATTGATGACGCATTCAGCAGCGACTGTCGAAGCTGAATCAAAAAATCACTTTGATGCCCAGCTCCAGCACCATGAGCCAAATAAATCGGAGGTGTCATAAGGTTAAGAAGTCTTTAAAAAATTACCTGCATTATAAAGTTTTCTCGCCAAATGGTCTAAGTTTATTGATCTGTGTCAGGCTACCGGTGAGAACGACAGAGTACACTTCCTATTAGAAATTTTAATAGGAACACATCATGATTTGGGATGACTCTTTAATTAAAAAGTATGACTTGTCCGGCCCTCGTTATACCTCTTATCCGACCGCGCCACAGTTTGATTCAAGCATCAATAAAATCGCTTTGATTGATCGCATGATGGCGCCGTCAGACTCACCATTAAGCTTATATTTTCACATCCCTTTTTGTGCCAATCTTTGTTATTACTGTGCCTGCAATAAAATTGTGACAAAGCAATATCAGAAGGCTACAGACTATGTTGAACTGCTAGGGGAAGAAATGCGCCTTAGAGGTTTAATGATGGATACTCAACGTCAAGTAACGCAATTGCATTTTGGTGGCGGTACGCCGACTTTTTTGAGTCAGGAAAACATTAAAACCTTGTTTGGTTACATTCGCCAGAATTTTAACTTGATTGATGATGGCTCCCAAGACTACAGCATTGAAATAGACCCAAGAGAAATTGATCATGAAAAACTTGCCCTGCTAGTGCAGATGGGCATTAATCGTATCAGTTTAGGCGTTCAGGATTTTGACCCGAAGGTTCAGCAAACCATTCACCGTATCCAATCCATCGATTTGGTGACTCAGTTGGTAAACGATGCTCGAGAACTTGGAATCCAATCCATTAACTTTGATTTAATTTACGGTCTGCCCTTCCAGTCCGAGGCCGCTTTTCGCAATACTCTTGATGAGGTCATTAAATTGTCCCCTGAGCGAATTTCATTATTTAACTATGCGCATTTGCCAGAGCGTTTCCGAGCCCAAAAACGCATTCCAGAAGACAGCTTACCTCTCGCTAGTGAAAAGCTATCTATACTCAAAATGAGCATCCAATATTTGGTTGAGGCTGGTTACGAATACATTGGTATGGACCATTTTGCTAAACCGGAAGATTCACTTGCCATAGCTCAAAAAACGGGCCATCTTCATCGCAACTTTCAAGGCTATACGACTCATGCTGACACCGATTTAATCGCGTTTGGCGTATCTGGAATAAGTAACCTACATGGTGTTTATATGCAGAACCATATAGATTTATCTCATTATAAAGACAGTATTGAGAAGGGCCAGTTAGCCATTGCCAAAGGTTACATCAGTCATAAGGATGACAATATTCGTCATGACGTCATCATGACCTTGATATCTCAATTTTCATTAAGCTTTAATAAGATTGAAAACCAATATAATATTAGATTTTTCGAATATTTTAAAAATGAACTTGAAATGCTCCAACCTATGTTGAACGATGGCATGTTAGAGTTTACTGGTTCGCATAATAAGACAGGGATACAGGTCACTGAGCGCGGCAGGTTGTTAATACGTGGGATTTGTATGGTGTTTGACAAATACCTAAATGGAACAATCAAATATTCTAAGGTTATCTAGATCAGGATTAGGGAGAATACACATGGCTATCACACACACGCAGCCAAGGTTCAGCAGTAAATTAACATCACAATGTCAAAATTGCAGTTTGAGTGCATTGTGTTTACCCATCGCTTTAGCCGATGAAGACATCAATCGCTTGGATCAGATTATTGAGCGAAAGAAACCGCTTAAGAAAGGCGAATTCTTGTTTCGACAAGGTGATAATTTTGATTCACTTTATGCTGTTCGCTCAGGCACCCTTAAAACCTACAACATCACGTCATTAGGCGAAGAGCAAATTACAGGGTTTTATTGCCCAAGTGAACTGCTTGGTTTAAGTGGTATTGATTCAAGTGCTTACCCTGTTTCTGCAAAAGCACTAGAAACCACAACCGTTTGTGAAATACCTTTCAGTCATTTAGAAGAATTGTCGACGCAAATCCCATCTTTAAAACACCAGATCTTTAAGATCATGAGTCGTAAAATCTCTGATGATCAACAAATGATGGTCTTACTCGGTAAGAAAAATGCAGATGAAAAAGTGGCGTCATTTTTGTTAAATTTATCTAATCGCTTTAAACGTCGGGGTTACTCAGCGTCATCGTTCCGCTTGTCCATGTCACGTGGTGAGATTGGTAATTATCTAGGGTTGGCTGTTGAGACAGTGAGTCGTGTTATTACGCGCTTTCAAAAAAATGAATTGATTCATGTAGACGGCAAAGAGATTGAGATTGTTAATTTTGAAGAAATGCAAAAACTCGTTGGCGTAGCCCATGATTGTGATAAGATTGCACACTTTTGATTAATGCAGAGGCAATTTAAGAGATGCTCTACGATGATTTTTACGTCAAATCACTCATTCAGACAGTAGAAGACTGGCCAAAGGAAGGCATTAGTTTTCGGGATATTACCCCGATTTTTAGTGACCCAAAAGGAATGAGGATGGTTGTGGATGCATACATTCATCGCTATATCGACTCTGATATCACACACATTGCTTGCATTGACGCGCGTGGCTTTTTGATCGCCGCTGTTTTGGCCTATGAGTTACAAAAGCCACTTATTCTAGTACGCAAGAAAGGTAAGCTGCCAGGTAAAACCATTTCACAAAAATACGCATTAGAATACGGCGAAGCAGAACTTGAAATTCAACAAGGCTCGGTGAAAGAAGGCGATCATGTTTTGCTTTTTGATGATCTTATTGCAACCGGTGGCACCCTATTCGCGGCCATAAAGCTTCTTACTCAACAAGGTGCTGAAATTAAAGAAGTGGCAGCTATTATTGATTTACCTGACTTAGGTGGTAGCCAAAAACTGAGGGACAGTAATGTACCCGTTTACAGTCTTTGTGCTTATAACGGCGAATAATAAAAGCATTGCAACAAAAAAAAGGTGACCAAATGGTCACCTTTTTTTCACATTTTAAAATGAGGCTAAATTAGAAGTCGACATTAGCACCAATAGAGAAGCCTTTATTTGTCTCTTTACGTGAATTATCATCATAAACAATGACTGTATTCCCGTATTTGATGTAAGCGCGAGCGTTTCTCATGGTCATATATTCCAAGCGGAAATCATATGTGTACATGTGATCTAAGTTGGTAAACGAGAGAATTTCTGGTGAGTAATAGACTGATCCATATACACTAAGTCGATTCGCTTGCTGTAAGGTGTAGCGGTACCAACCACCAAGACTTAAAGCAAGTGAAATTTCATTTTCGTCGTTTTCAAGCTCTGCATCCATTGCGTATAAACGAATACCAATTCCCACCTGCAATGGACCACTACCACCTTCTGAATCTTGGACACTTAGACCGACATAGCCAGTCGATGTGTCCTCATCTTTGTCATGAGAGACACCACCATTGATGCCAAAAGATCCCATATCAAGATTGAAATCACCTTGCACCGTTTCATTAGTCAAGTTAACCCCGGCTGTAGACGCTCCAGCAATAGAAGAACCTAACAGCCCAAACGCTAAAAAGACGGCTTTAACATTCAAATTCATTTCTCAAATCCTATAGTGAAATAATGTTCAATCGATCAAAAGCTGATGGCGATTGCTTCAGCTCTTTAAAGTCAAAAAGTTCTGTATCTGCCAAGTGAGAAGGGACGACATTTTGCATTGCGGTGAACATAGTGTCAGTTCTACCTGGATAATCTTTCTCCCATTTCTGCAGCATATCTTTAACTACTTGGCGCTGTAAATTTTCCTGAGAACCGCACAAATTACATGGAATAATTGGGAAGTTTCTCAATTCTGAAAATGCTTCAATATCCTTTTCTTTGCAATAGGCAAGAGGTCGTATGACAACATGCTTGCCATCATCACTTAATAATTTTGGCGGCATTGACTTGAGACGACCACCAAAAAACATGTTCAAAAACAGGGTTTCTAAGATGTCATCTCGGTGATGGCCTAGTGCAATTTTTGTCGCACCAATCTCTTCGGCAAAACCATAAAGAGAACCACGGCGTAAACGTGAACAAAGTCCACACGTGGTTTTTCCTTCAGGAACCACTTCTTTCACAATACTGTATGTATCGCGCTCTAATATATGGAAATCTACCCCTGTTTCCTTCAGGTAGGCCGGCAAAATATGCTCTGGAAAACCAGGTTGCTTTTGGTCTAAATTCACGGCTACGATTGAAAAATCAATAGGGGCACTGGCTTGTAAATTCCTTAAGATCTCTAACATTGTGTAAGAGTCTTTACCACCAGAAAGACAGACCATCACTTTATCGCCTTCTTCAATCATATTGAAGTCAGCAATGGCTTGGCCTGTTTGTCTTCTCAAACGCTTTTGAAGCTTATTAAGCTCTAATTTTTCTTTGGGACGATTTGTTAAATCCATCATTCACACACTAAAAATAAAACAATCTTATTTTACTATAAGCTCAACGACATCGCATCAAAAATGAAATAGAAGCGTAAAATGTGCATGAAAATCCATTATTTATACGAGCTAATTATGCTTCTAACGTATGAACTGGGGTCGTAATTAAAAGAGCGAAGATCTCAACTAATCAATTATGACTTTATTTCGTGTTCAGCTTGATGAATGTCTTTTAAAAAGGACAAACTTGAGTGGCATTCTTTGCAAATGTATTCGACACCTTTTTGGGCACGCGAATGGCGCCGTTTGGTAAATTCATGCTGTCGACAAGCACAAGCATATAGATAGCTGTTTTTAAGCGGAGGGACGTCGAACAAGTGTGTTCTATTAGGAGAAAGTTGATAGACTTTTTTCATAACGGCTTGCCATTCTTTTCCATGAGGTCGAACCGACGTGCCATAAATCTGATAGACAATGATATGCGCCACTTCATGAGGCACCACTGTCTTTAAAAATTCAACCGGGTTTTGTAGATACATAAAATGGTTAAACCTTAGTTCATTTTTCTGTAAATGAGCCGTACCAGCCGCCCGACCTCTTTGCTTGAAGTTACAATGAGAGTGGTAGAATTTGTGATTAAAAAACACTTCTGCAAGCTCAAAACAATGATCAACCTTGTTTTGAAGCTCAACTATTTCAGAATTTCTTATCGTTTTGGTATTCATAACGTCGGACATCAAGATGGCGCTTTGTTAATACTTTGCTCATGAAGAAGGCTTAACAATGAATCTGAAAAGCGACTTACTTCGTCAATGGAAATACCGGACAAACGGCTTAGTGAAGCCGCATTGGTTGGTTTATGTAGACATATTTTTCGTAGCTGTCCATCTGTCATATTAATTTCGACCTGGTTGTATAACCAAGCTTTGGCTTTGTGCCAATTAACATGATCTGTCACCATTTCGTCTTCTGTCAGCCTTGGATAGTAGTGATCATTTACCAGAATAACCTGATTTTCTCCTTTTAGAATCTGGCGAGCTTTCTCATTTAGCCGCACAAGGAAAGAGTGGGTGCCGACTACCTGAATATATTCAAATGCTAAAAGGTACCTAATAACAGATTTCCATTGTGGTTCTGTTAACTCCTTGCCTTTTCCAAACAAGGACAATTTTTCTGCTTGGATGCTGGTGGTTGTTTTGGTTCTTTTGCCCAATAAAATTTGAATAAGAGTAGAGAAAGTCTGAGCGCCTTTTGTGTGATAGATGAGGGACAATAATTTCTGACAGGCAACCGTAGCATTATGCTCAGATTGTTTATTGATACATCGATCACACATCCCACATGGCGCCGACGTTTCATCAAAATGTGCCAGAACACTGACTTTACGACATTGACGATCTTCTAATATTTGAAACAAAGAGGTCAACTTTGTTAACTCTAATCGCGCTTGCTCAGGCGTATCACTTATCAATTGCTGGGCTTTTAGCATATCTTGCAAGCCATATAGAAGAAGTGTTTTTGCTGGTTTATCATCGCGGCCACCACGCCCTATTTCCTGGTAATACGCTTCTGGCGTGTTAGGGATGTCCATGTGAATCACAAAACGAATTTGAGGTAAATCAATCCCCATTCCATAAGCGGTTGTGGCGACCATGATGGCGCCATTATTCCGAGAGAAGATTTCATGATTTCTCTGTTTATCCGCATCTTTCATCGCGGCATGGTAGGCTAAACTATTAAACCCCAAGTGCCGTAACCAAGCGCAAAGTTCTTCTGTTTTGTTGCGTGATCGGCAATAAATAATGCCCGATTGACCAGAGGCTTCATGGTGAAGAAAATACAATATTTGCTGCTTTGCTTGTTTCTTCTGAGCAATTTGGATTTGGATATTAGGGCGATCGATGCTGCCTTTGATGACCTCAGCATTGAGAATACCTAAAGAAGATTGAATGCCTTTTAGCGTTTGATTGTCTGCACTGCCGGTTAACGCAACGATTGGCACCGTTAAGAAACATTGCTTAACCTGGCCTAGCTGACTGTACTCTGGTCGAAAATCCCCTCCCCATTGTGCGATACAGTGAGCCTCATCAATTGCAAACAGTGCGATATCAACACTTTGCAAAAGCCCCAAGATGGATGGCTGGATTAACTTTTCCGGGGATAAATACAAAAACTCGATACGATTATGGCGGATAGACCAGACTAAATCATCCTGTTCGCCAGGATTTAAAGTGGAGTTTAGGAATTTGGCATGAATGCCTTTTGCATTCAATTGGTCTACCTGCTGAGTCATTAAAGAGATCAATGGGCTGACAATGACAGCAACACCATGACGTAACAGACCGGCGGACTGATATACTAGCGATTTACCACCACCGGTAGATGCAGCAAGAACAACATCCTGACCTGCAGATAAAGCATCGATTGCCTCTTCTTGAAGAGGCCGATAATCTGTGTAACCTAAGCGCTTAAGAGCCTGTCGTTTTTTCGAGTTCATGGAATAATTATCTCTGATTTACGCGGCTTCTGCATCGATTTTTCCAGGTCTTTTCGCTAGAATCACAGTCTATATTAACATTAGGAAATGAAATACATGGCACACCAACCTCTTGATGATCTGGAACTAGAAACATTAGAAGATTTTTTGGATTCAGACCTGGTTCACGAAGAATGTCAAAACTTTGTGATGGCACATGGCTTTTTAACGGCTTTGGCAATTTGCCCCAAATTGATTTCTGAATCTGACTGGCTGCCTGTTGTATTTGAAGAAACGCCTAAGTACGAAAATGATAAGCAAGAAAAGCAGATGGCTCAATATCTGACTCGCCTATTCACGGACATTCAAAAAGAACTTGAATCAGAGGAAGGTTTTTTACTGCCTTGTGAGATTGAAATGGGTAAGTCCGCTGATGAGTTAAGCGAGTTGCAAGAATGGGCAACCGGCTTCATGGAAGGTGTTTTCATGACAGAAGCACAGTGGTTTGAATCTGAAAAAGAAGAAATTGTGGCTGAGCTACTGTTGCCTGTAATGGTTGCATCGGACCTATTTGATGACAAAGAAGTACTTGAAATTCGCGCTAGTGATAAGCTTACGGCCTCCTGCATCGCACAAATTCCTGAAGTGGTAACGGATTTATTTTTAGTGTTGAGAACGGAACCAGAAAAGAAACCCATGCCAAAGAAAGCACCTTATAAGGGCAACAACAATAAAAAGAAAAAAGCTAAGTAAACGTTACTCTGTACGCAGTGCAACCAATGTGATGTCATCAAGTTGTACTGCGTCTCCTAAATATTCTTCTAACACTTGCTCTGTCCTCATTTGCGCTCGCATTAAATTTTCATCTCCATATGACATCTTAATGAGTGATTTGACCTGGTTTTCACCGTACATATTCCCTTCTGCATTTTTTAGTTCCAGTACACCATCGGACAAAATAACCAGAGTGTCGCCTGCCTTTAAATGATCTCTCTCTAAACTTGGATCGAATTCGCAAGTTGACTGTACACCCAGAGGCATATGACGAGATGGAAGGCAATCTAGTTCGCCAGACGAGCGGCGAATCATGGCATCAGGCATACCTCCTCCCCAATAACTAAAATGACCATCCGGAGACAATAAAATTAAATAACCAGCGCAAAACATATAATCAGGCAAAATACTGTTTAAAGTCTTATTAATTCTGATCGCCAACTCACTTAAGCTGGTAAGATCATCAACCGCATCGAAAAAGGTCTGCATAACAGGCAAAGCGCCGATCGATGCTGGTAAGCCATGCCCAGTAAAATCACCGACAAAGACCAATCTAGCGCTATCAGCCCGAGTTTTAACAAGTGCTAGATCTCCATTAAAACTGGCGGCAGCAATACGTGTGATGACGACTTGATCAGAGTTTTTTTCACTTCTTGTTTGGATATGATCAAGCACTTGATGAGCCATCTCATGTTCGCGCTCAATCATCGTTTGAAAGAAAGTAAGCGCTTTATTTTTCTTATACATCTCTTTGACTAAGGCGACATGTCGCATATGGGTTTTAAGACGTATGTTGAAAAGCATTTCATCAAATGGTTTGGGGAGAAAATCATCTGCGCCAGAATGAAAACACTGATCCATGACGGAATCAGAGGTGTGTGAAGCGAGAAACAGCATCGGAACGAAACGACTGCCGCTTAAGCTCTTCAGCTTCTTCACTAATTCGAGACCATTACCACCCTTAATGATGACATCCAAGGTCACAATATCTGGCACAAAGTCTTTAAAGGCTTCAATGGCTTCATGATATGACGCCACCGTTTTAACATTAAGTCCTTCTCTTTCTGCACAAAGTGACAGGATATCGCGGTAAACAGGCTCACTATCAATGCATAATAATTTCATTCTTCCCTTTATATAATATTAAAGCGCTTATCAAAGCGAGAAATCATTAGGATGTTTTTGATAAAGGCATTCGCCCCTTTAAGATCAATTTCTTGTTCTGCTGGAATAGCATTTCGCATACTAAGAAGCATGCCAAGCGCTGCACTGTCTAGATATTCAACCGAAGACATATCGATAACGTAGCGATTAAAATTTCCATCTAAATCAGTATACGCCGCTCTAAAATCGTTGAACAAAGAAAAATCAAAGCTGCCAATTAAGCTGATCGTCACGGTGTTGTTTTTGTCATCTTGATTTACAGTAATACTCATACAGTTTGAGTAGGCTTATCAGCCTACTCTCCTCCGAGGCACTTAGGTGATAGAGGTGCAGACTGTTCACGTTCTTGCCATTCATCTAAAGTATAAAGATGCATAGCAAGGGCATGAATACGCTGCATATCTTCTTGTAAGCTAGCATATATTAGTTGGTGTCTTTGAACGAGTCTTTTGCCAACAAAGTCATTTGAAACCAAAACCAATTTGAAGTGAGACTCACTGCCTTCAGGCACATTGTGCTTATAACTCTCGTTCTCAAGCGACATATGGTGAACATCAAATGTCGCTTTCAAGCGTTGCTCTATTTGCTGCTGAATGATCATGATTATCTCAATTAAGCCGGTGTTAACAAATTGTCAGATTGACCATTTAGTAAAACCTGACCTTTTTCTTTTGGATAGGCAACATCAATAGAGACCGCGCCACCTTCACGCCAGACACTGATAATGGTATCCATATTGGCCGCCATTACCGCTCGTTTATCGTCTGGAGCCGCTGCAATCACCTGTAAGCCTATGTCTTTCATAAAGCCCATACAAGTAGATGTTTTTACCATATCAATTTTATTGAAAGCTTCATCAAACATAGCTAAAGAGAATCCGCCAACGATATCTCCATCCATCGTCTCATGTAAACGATATGTGGTCGAAAGTGCTGCGGCGATGGCCAAGTAAAATGGAATTTGGTGTTCGCCACCAGAACCGGTCTGAATGCGCTGACTCAGCGTGGTTTTTTTATTGCCATCACTGTCTAAGATGTCGACTTCAAAGTTGTAGAACTTGCGGTAATCCGCGAGATCTTGCTGTTTTTCTTCATCAGAAATCAACTCTTGAATGGCCTCAATCGCGCGAGTATGCTCCGGATCGTCACTCATCTGAGGGTCAAATAAACCACCAACGTTAGCTTGATCTTGTGCACTAAAGCGTTCTACTAGATCCAAAATATCCTTCATATCCCCATTGGGATAATAGCGGAATTGATAGATCTCTTGGTTGAATGGACGACGTTTCAAGCTGTGATTCAATTCACGAATAATGTGTGCAACTTGGTCCAAAGAATCTTTGAGCTTCGACACATAGTCAGAACGGAAGGTTTCTTCGGCCTCTCGGCGAGCAATCTCAGCACGTTTAGCGTATTTGGCCAATTCGGTTTCACTTAAAATATCAATTTGGTAAGAAACGTAATGCTCAAACTCTTCAAACTTAGACTCCAGATAATCCAATTGATTGTCATCGTCTAAATTGGCTTGATGGTATTTAGCGTAGTGATCGGCCACTTCTTTACGAACTTTTTGATCAAAACTTCGAGCCTTTTCACTGGCCTTTTCTGCTCGACTAATGGCTTCCTTATAAATAGCCGCGCCATGAACCATACTACTTTCCAGTAGTGAATATCGCTCACTGGCAAACTCCGCGTCGTATTTTGGATTCGATGTTAAACGAGTACGCTCTTCATCTAAGGCAGACAACGCTGAACTGAGTTGAGTTTTTTGCGTGTTCAGAGCACCAAATTGCTCTGCAATTTGTTGGCGTTCGCGATCCAATTTCTTCTGTTCTAATTCCACATTAGCAACACGAGTTTTTAGTTCTTCAATACGCTCTTGCAAATCAGTATCATCATGCTGTTGTAGCTGACTGATCTCAGCATTAACCGCTTCCAGCTCTTGCACTAAACGTGTTACGGCATGGCTGGCACTCCCTAATGTTTCAACATCAAATTGGTTGTTTGCAATCACTCTACTAAGCAAAGCATCAGCTTGCTCAAGACGTTGATCCGATGTTAACAAATTGGCCAATTCTGTACTTTGCGTTTTCAGCTGCTGCTCACGGGACTCGCGCATGCCTTCGGTGTTAATACCTACCATCATGTGAGGTACAGAGCGAATGGTTGAAATCGTGCCTGAAAGTTTTAACATGCCATCAGCAGTCATGGCGCTGTCTTCTCTTAGCAGCTCACGTTCTGTTTCAACGGGCTTGATACCACCTAGTCGACGATTTAGGAAAGCTTGAGCATGGTCGTTATTACAACGAATAAAACGCAATGCGGATTGTCTATCTCCTCGACTTAGCCATAAACGTGTCTGAGTTGTGTCTACAACACGACATCCCATTAGTTGACGTCTGTGAGCACGGAAAATGCGAATGGCTTCTTCTGCATCTTCAGGCTCCACAATCAAAGCCTCACGCTGCGCACCTAAATAGCCTTCAATGGCATCTTGCCATTTGCGTTCAGTGACCTCGGCCAAGTGACTTAATGGTGTTGCGGTGATATTGGCGTCTTTTAATAACGCAATGAGTCGTTTGGTGTTTTGTGACAGTGGACTGACACCGCCTTTTAATGAAGACACATCAGATTCAAGCTGTTTGCATTCATCTTTTAAATTTAAGATGCTGCGGTTTAGCTCTGATCGTTGAGCGAATAACTGCGATTTTTCTTTATCCAACGCTTCATTTAACAAAGACAATTTCTGAGTCAAGGGTTTTAAATTCCCCTCAATGCGGCCATCTTCACTAATGACAGTTTCTAATGTCGACAATTCTTGAGCGAGCTCAATGGACTCTTTTGATAACACTTCTGAAAAGCCATCTAAGGCTTTCAGAAGTACTGACATTTGACGTAACTGCAGGATGGCTTTTTGATCTTGCTGTCCTTGCAGTTCAATCAGTTTTTTATTTTGTTCAAGCTGCTGCAGCTTTAAACCAACATCTGAGTGTTCATACTGTTGCTCTAAACGTAATAGCTGACCTTGAAGTTGCTTTAACAAACTCGATTGTGTGGCTAATTCTTCTTCTATTTCTTCTTCACGCTCTTTTTGCAAGTCGTATTGATCTTGAATGTCATCTTGCTTACTGCCCAATTCATCAAATCGAGCTTCTGTCGCTATCCATTGATAATTAATGGCATTTTGATCATGTTGATGCTTTTTTTCACAGTCTTGTTGAATAACTTTGAGGTCATCAATACGTTTAGAGACTTCTAGAGTTTTGGCTTCTAGTTGACGATATTCGTTTAGCGATTTTTGATAAGCACCAACTTGCAATGGGGCTTCAGTCAAAACAAAGTCTTGTACAAATCGAGTTGGTGACGCAATAGGTACGAATTTCAGTGCATTCTTGAAGTTCTTCAAAAAGCCATCAATGGTAATGAGTTGATCAGAGCTCGGACTCAACTCTTCTAAATAGCGGTTAATGTATTGAGTGGCAGAAGCACTACCAGATTTGATAAATGGGTCTAAACAGATTTTCTTGAAGCTTTCACGAACTTCAATCCAAGGCTTAGCTTTGTAGCTCTTACCTTCCATTGCGTCAATGAAATCAGATTTACGTGCGCCAAAGTTGGGCAGCACAAAGCGTCCTAATACATCTTCTTCTGGAGACGCTAAAGAGGCACTTAAAGTAAGTCCAACAGTAGACTCTTTTCCTGTCACACTGTCTTCAAACACCAAAGCGAGATAACAAGTCGCATCTTGTCTTGGTTCGGTCCCAAATACTTTTGCATTGGCTTGACCTGAGTCGATCATGCCCAAAATGTAGGAACGAATACTACGACCACTTGCTTTTCCGTCGTTGGCACTTGCGTTGTAATTTAGGTGGCGTTTACTGGCACCAGTCAACACAGTTTGGATGGCATCCAGTAGTGAGGATTTACCTGACCCTGTTGGCCCGATGATGGCAGTGTTGCCACGGATGTTGATTTCTTCTGCACCAAGTAGGTACCAATTTACTAATACAATTCGATTTAACTTTTTCATTATCAGGCCCTAGTCTTGATTCGTCTCAGAGGTGATTTCAACATCACTGTCGTCACTTTCTATGTCGTCTTCATCTGGGTCTGTTCCATTGAAAGACTCTAATTGTCTTAAATAGGCTTCCGTAACAATCAGGCGTACCACAGGCGTAATATTGATGATCTGGTTCTTGCTGTCTTCTTCATAGGTCTTGCCGCGGATGATCACACCATGACGACTGAATAAAGATAAAATATCTTTAAATCGCGTCTCACTTGGGATTTCACGTTTTACCAAATGCACAAAACGATCCAAAATGGTGTGTGTATTGGTCGCCACAAAACCATTGTCCACTTCGAAGTTTTCAATCTTTTCTTCGTATATTTGTCGCAGTACTAACAAGAATAAAGTTTCATCGGTTTTTAATCGAACGAAAGCTTCTCTTTGAACCGGCAAAACACCGGCTAAGCGCTCATTTTCATTAATGTAGAGTTTCATGCCTAGAGCATCAAACAAGCGATCAAAATACTCTTGGTAGGACTCAAGCAATAAATAATGTTTACGTTGACCATGTTTATAAGCACTGGCAAATTGATTGGCAATGACATAATTCGCTGTCTGCTGGAACTCTTGTGCGTCCTTTCCTGACTCTTCAACGACCTTTTTTAATTCTTTAAGCATTAAGCTTCGCTCCTACGTACGACATTGAATTCACGGCATTCAACAAAATCATGAACATCTACAAATTGATCGGTAAATTGTATTTCAAACACGTTTTCTAACTTTTTCGCACTCACGCCCAAAGAGCCGATATAACGAAGGTGGTCAAAGCACACAAAATCTTCAACGGATGAAATCGTAAAATCCAATATGTGTTTTTGACTATGGCTAGCCATCTGTCTTTCTAGGTATGTCTGCATCTTCGCCACAGTCACTTGTCGGGCTTCATGGAATCGACGTTGCTGATCCCTAAATTTAATTGCATCCGCCGACACTTCCGCTGGCGTCATAACTCGTGGCGGTGGTGCTTCACGACGTTTTGTGGGCTGCGCAGCAGAAGCCATGCCAACGAAACGAGAGCCGATAACCTGCTTCATCACTGGCAAATGCTCGAATTTCGCTACGTCGGTGATAATTCCTGCAATTTTTGTTGCCATACCGGGGCGAGAACTGTCCATATATCGGGCGGTATCAGCGGCCCGTTTCTCTAATCGATAACGATATTCATCAATTCGCTCTAGGCGTTGCTCTATGTTATTGAAGGTTTGCAATATGTCGCGACAATCTTGCTCAACCATGGCTTGCGCTTCTGCCATGGTGATAAGCTGCTGATCAACATAACATTGTGCAACCTGTCCCATGGTGGTTGGATTGGCTAAAAAGTCCTGGGTTAATTCAAGAATTTGTCGGCGAAAACGAAACGGGTTATTACTGGTTTTGATGGTCTTGTAGTCGGCAATCAGAATGCCTTCAACAAATAAATCAAAGAAGCCAGATACAATGGCTTTAGGGTCTCGACTAGCAAATAACTCACGTTGTAAGCTGCGAATACCCAATAAGATTTGGTTCAAATGGGCGGAAAACTCTCGTGCAGCTTCTGCTGATTGACGAAGAGTCACCCCCCTTTCTTTCGGCTGTTTTGCAACCGCTTCCAGATTACTCAAGATGCTGAGTACCGTTGCGCCATAATTACGTTTACCATGACGGCTAATTTCGACCAAAGATCGTAATAACATGGAAATTTGCGGCGTCATAAGCACACTAACACGATACAATTCTTGCTCTTCAACGAGCCAGCCCGTGTTGACTAATCTGTGGTAGATGCGCAAGGCATAATCATGAATGGTTTTTGGTGAATCAAAAGACTCCTTTTGGTCCTCATGCCAAGACAAGGTATCCAGCTTATGAAGCGTATCTTCTATCGATTCAATAATCGTGGATTTATCCTTGATGGGGTCTTCGGCATGATCGTAGAAAACCTCTGCTAGATCTTTGAGTACCGCTTCGATGAGAGTCTTATTCGAGCCGCTTAACGCCTGAAAAATTTCATCTGGCAAATGACTAAACAACATTGTCATGGCTCCATGGCTTCACTAAAAACAATCGCATTCTTATTCCTTACCTAAATATCCAGCTATCACGCTTTCCATTGCTTTTTTGACGGCATTATCTTCACCGACTGGTGGCAGTAACACAATGTTTAATTTTTCACTCTGAAGCGCTTCTATTTGTGCTGGCACATCCGCACGTAAATGCCTGCCAACAGCGAGAAAAAGTGGTAGCACGGCCACAGAAGTAACATTATCACTGAGTTTTTCTACGACATCTTCTAAAGATGGCGTCGTTAATTCCATATAAGCTAAACTTGTGTTTGCTTCACCATACAGTTCTACAACTCGTTGATGAAGGGTTTCGAATGGCTCTTTCCAAAGAGGATCGGGACTTCCGTGTGCAAGAAGTATGATGTGATCGTATTCTTTGCGTAACATTATCTTACCTAAATATTAACAATGGTTACCATTTTAGCCATCCTGTCAGAGAAAAAGAAGGTGCGATTTAAAAAAACGCAAAAACAAAGAACTGGTTGATCCAATTTTAGTTTTTATACGTTTACTCTTAATCTGAATATTGAAAAATCATAAGGAATTACCATGAAGATTTTAATGACGGGAGCTACAGGTTTTATTGGTCGCTCATTGCTAGATGAGCTGTTAAAGACCGATTCAGAGATCTGCGCACTTGTTCGCAAAAAGTCGAACAACCTGCCAATTGAGGTTAAACAAATTGATTTTTCTGCCCTATCTCAGATAACAGACACGTTTGATGTGTTCATTAATCTTGCGGGAGAAAGCATTGCCGCCCAACGTTGGACTTCGAAACGTAAACAAGCCTTGCTTAACAGCCGAGTTAATTTAACCAATCGCATCTTTGATTTATTGCAACATCCACCTAAAACCATCATTTCTATGTCCGCCGTTGGCTATTATGGTGTCACCAATGAAGGTGAGTTTACTGAAAATACACCGCCTACTTCAGGCTTTGCTCATCAATTGTGTGAGTTATGGGAGCGCTCCGTAATAGACTCTGCTCAAAACGATAGTCGTGTGGTTATTTTTAGGTTGGGGGTTGTACTAGGAGATGGTGGCGCCCTAGAAGCAATGAGACTTCCATATCGTTTGGGATTAGGCGGGAAGATTGCCTCCGGAAAACAGTGGTTTAATTGGGTCCATCTAGAGGATGTTAAACAGTGTATTATGACGGCAATGACAGATGAATCCTATCAGGGAGCTTATAACTTGGTTTCACCGAACAATGCCACACAAGCGGAGTTTGCCAAATGCTACGCAAAGAGTTTAAAGCGCCCCGCTTTGATCTGGACGCCACAATGGCTGTTAAACGTAATATTGGGTGAAATGTCGACTCTGTTAACCTATGGCCCTAAAGTCATCCCGGACAGGTTATTAAAAAAAGGTTATCCGTTTCAATTTGACCGCTTAGATGTCGCTCTAAGCGCTATTGAATCAGAGAAAACATAATACTGTCTTACCGTTTCTTCCGTAGTTCAGGTAAGCCTTTATCATCGTTGAGTGTGTGCGTACATTTTGGGTAAGTAATACATCCCCAAAAGTAGCCATTTTTACTTTTCTTGCGAACAAGGTAGTGACCGCAGGCTCGACATGGATACTTCTTGGTTGCTGATGGTGCGCCATCATCATCTTCCACTGTAACTTTACAATCAGGGTAATTTGAGCAACCCCAAAACACATTATCTTTGAACTGTCTTTTGCGCAATGGAGATTGGCAGGCAGGGCATAAATAGCGCTTTGCTCGAACAGGCCTCCCCTCCTCATCATTTGCTGTGTAGTCACAATTTGGGTAGGATTCACAGCCCCAGAACACGCCATTTGCGCCTTGCTTTTGTCTTAATAAACTTTGACATTTTGGGCAGCGATAACGAACTTGAGCCACAGTGACTTTCACGTCATCTTGTTTTAGAAACTCTTGTTCCCAGTGACTGCTTGGCAAATGAGGTGTTTTAGGATCTTCTGACATTACAATTATTCTTTATAACAAAGAGCAGAGTCTTCCTGACAGGCACGTTTGTCGTCTTCTGCTAACACAGCTCGCACTTTAGAAGCGCCCTTTCTTGCAGCATCTGCCGTCGCCGCGCCGGCTTCCTGTAAACTGTCCCAAACAATCGAGCCAGTTTCTTTGGCGTTTTTACTTACTTTGCCGCCAAACTCAGAAGCTTTGCCACTTAAGTCACTGGCTTTCTTTGCGGTTTTATCTGCCACGTCAGAGGTCGTATCTTTGGCTTCTTGCCAAAATTCTATGACATTGTTTTTAGCTTTATCAAAGCTAGATTCGTCTGCATGCGCCAAGTTGACCGCTAAGCCAATGATTACAATCATCAAACGGCTAATGTTCATACGTACTCCTCTTGAATTTTTTCAGCATTTAAATACTCAAGCACAAGCGTTACATCTGTGAACTGCATTAAATTGTCATAACTTGCCAGAACGTTATCCTCAACTTGTTCATGAGCCCAAGTGCTATGGTATGGAATGTGAATCGCAGTGGCACCGATATCAAGCACTGGTAAAACATCGGACTTTAAAGAATTTCCTACCATTAAGAAGTCTTCTTTTTGGATATTATGCTTGTCTAGAATCTGTTCATAGGTAGCCGGGATTTTGTCACTGACCACTTCAATGACGTCAAAGTAATCGGCAAGGCCTGATCGAGCAAACTTACTTTCTTGGTCAAGCAGGTCCCCTTTCGTTATCACCATTAATCGATATTCTGACTGAAGTGCTTTGAGTGTTGCTTCAATGTTTGGCAACACCTCAACTGGCATAGCAACCATGCATTTTGCAAGATCAATGATCTGTTGAATTTCACGGCCTAGAATGCGCCCTTCCGTTAACTCAATGGCGGTTTCAATCATGGAAAGAGTAAAGCCTTTAATGCCGTAACCAAAATGCCCTAGGTTCCTGACTTGTACCTCGCCAAGATGCTCACGAATATAAGCTTCTGAATGATAGGGCGAAAGCAAGCGAATAAACTCATCCTGAGCATTCATGAATATTTCTTCGTTACGCCACAAAGTATCATCCGCATCAAATGCGATGGTTTTGAAAGCTTGGCGTGATTTTGTCATATCATGTCCAGTTTTTAATGTTTTCTTCAATGATGTTCATATAAAGCGAAATTTGGTCAGGGCTGTCGTTTAACGCTGGAATGTAGTCGAATGCCACACCGCCACTGTGTTTAAACTCATCACCTAACTCAAGCGTTACTTCTTCTAGGGTCTCAATACAGTCAATTGAAAAAGCGGGGCTGATCACATTGATTTTTTTAATACCCATGTCAGGCAATGCTCTAAGGGTTTCATCAGCATATGGCTTTAACCACTCTTCACGACCAAATCGGGACTGATAGACATGAGTCCAATCGCTATCACCTAGTTCAAGTTCTTCTGCTACTAAACGACTGGTGAGCTCGCAACGACGTGAATACGGATCGCCATTACTAACGTATCGTTTTGGAATGCCATGATAAGACAAAACCAAATGACGTCGCTCACCTTGTTTTTCCCATTGCGCTCGAACAGAATCTGCTAACGCTGTTATGTACAATGGGTTATCCGCATAATCACCAGTCAAATGCAACTCTGGCCAATGTGGGCACGACTTTAAGGATTTCATAAGACGATCATAAGCGGCCGCTGACGTAGTTGATGAGAATTGTGGGTACATTGGGATCACCAGAATCTTATCTACTCCTTGCGCCCTCAATTTGTTTGCCGCGGTCTCGACACTTGGATTTCCATATGTCATAGCCAATTCTACCGCGACCGGCATAGGAAACTCTTCCGTGACTTGTGTCTGTAATTTGTCTTTAAGGCGTTGGCTCAATACCAATAAAGGAGAACCCTCATCCATCCAGACTTGTTGATACACCTTAGCCACCTTAGGCGGTCTAAGGGTTAAAATCACCAAGTTCAAAATCGGCTTCCACAGCAATGGATTTAAATCGACCACGCGGGAGTCTGATAAAAACTCTCTTAAGTAGCGACGAACAGCCCCAGTCTCAGGTGCGTCCGGCGTACCGAGATTCATCAACAGCACGCCAATTTTTTTATTATCAGTCATTAAAACAAACCTTTGAAATTTACCAATGCATTATAGGGCATTGAGCACAGAACAACGTGTAAATTCACGTTATTTTAAGTTCAAACTCACCGCTTTAATAGCAATATCATTGCCAAATCCTGAATAAACACACGATTAAATATAAGTTGAAGCATACCAGCAAAATCTTATGTTCATACTGGCTAACTTGCCAATGAGATAGCAAGGTACCGAGAAACAAACCAACCGCCAAAGTTGTTGCTGCAGGTAGGTAAATGGAGCCTATAAGACCAAAGCCTAATGACATCATCGAAGGCAGTGATGGAGGTACGGCAGGGAATACAAAACCGATCAAAGCCGCGAAAGAGAGAAATAACGACATACCATGAAGTGTTCCTTCGCTGTTTTCAGGGTTACGATGATGCAAGTGATTAAGTAAGCGGGAAACGATATGACCATCATTCCCCCCTAACAAGCTTATTCCACCAGCTAGCAAGCCAATCGGAAGCGGGAAGTTTGGAATGGACTGCAATTTGATATAACGCCATTGCATTGTACTGACGAAGACACTTAGTAACAGAGAAAAAGATAGAAAAGCCAATATTACTTGAAAACTGGCTAAGCTAACCAATTGCGCACCAATGACGCCCCCCATGGCGAAGCCAGGCGCGTATTTTAATAGTAAGGCGTACTCAACTTGACCAGATTTCATTCCTTTTAACCAAGAATAAAGGTGCGTTGGTAAACAAGCCACAATGGTTGATGCGATAATAACAGAGATTAAATTCTCTACGGGAATGTCAATCGCAGGTAAAAAAAAGTATAAGGATGTGAGGCAGGTTAATGCGGGAGAGACTTTTATTTGTGCGCTTACCAAACCACAACCTAAGCCCATTAAAAATAGAAATACAGTAAATTCAACTGGCATGATTTATATCATTACATGAGGTAAATGAAAGACAAAAAAGCGGACCGTAAGCCCGCTTCATTAGATACGTTATAAATTAGTCTCGATAGACAACACTTCTAATCCGATCTTGGATTAAAGAAGCCAGTTTATCTGGTTGGAATTTAGACAAAAAATCATCACAACCCACTTTTTGTACCATGGCTTTGTTAAAGCTGCCACTTAATGATGTATGCAGAACAATATACAAATCTTTAAGTCTTGGATCTTCACGCACTTCCCGAGTCAATCGATAGCCATCCATTTCTGGCATTTCAGCATCGGTAATCATCATCAGCAGTTTTTCCGGTACAGTTTCACCCTGATCTGCCCATGTTTTTAGCCTCTCTAAACCGCGTTTACCATCTGTCGCGGTGTGAACTGTAATTCCCATAAAGTCTAGAGTAGAACGACATTGTGCAAGACCGACGGATGAATCATCAACTACTAGTACTTCTAAACCTTTCGCCAGCGCCATAAGATCATTATCAATAACATCATCACTAACAGTACTGTCATAGGGTGAAATTTCAGCAAGCACTTTCTCAACATCAATGATCTCAACAATACGATCATTTACCCTAGTGATGGCCGTTAAGTAATGTTGTCGTCCAGCACCATCTGGCGGTGGCAGGATTTCATTCCAGTTCATGTTGATAATGCGATCTACTTCGCCAACCATGAACCCCTGAACGGTATTGTTGTACTCGGTAACAATTAAATTGCAGGATTCATTACGTTCAATCGGTTTCATGCCAATGGATTCTGACAAATCAATTACTGGAATAGTACGACCACGAAAGTGTGTCACCCCTGCAACGGAAGGATGTCTATGGGGCATTAAGTTGAGTTTGGGGAGCTGCACAACCTCTTGAACTTTAAAAACATTGATTGCAAACATTTGCATTCCACCAAGGCGGAACATCAGTAATTCAAGGCGGTTTTCACCCACTAACTTGGTTCTTTGGTCTACAGCGTCTAACATGCTCGCCATACATCACTCCACACATTTTCAAATAAAGGCGTTATTCCATTATAACCATGATATTGTATTCAGCTATGGGTTACAGTATTTTTTTGTGTTGTCTTTATAATTATAGGGAAATGAGATGAAAAACGATGATGTGCTTTTTTGTCGTAAAGCAGTCGTGAACCATAAATCTCAAACAATGGCTTATCATCTTCTTCATCCTGAAGATGCTTTATATCATGATGAACAAGCATTTTTCAGTTCTCTATTTGTGGATGTTAACCTCAATGAGTTAACTCAGCAAAAAGCGATTTTTTACATTGGTTCAATTGATCAGTTAACTAAATTGCCCGAACTTAATGGGCTACAGGTGACGCTTTTCATTGACTGTTCGATTCTAGATCAGCAAATGTACATAGATAACCTTTCCGAATCACGCTTAGACGGCTACCAATTTGGACTTATTAATCCTGAACCTGATGACTATGACAGTGAGTTCATGAATCTGTTTTCGTATGTTTTATACGATTTGGAACAGTTTTCTTTAGACAAAATCTTAGTATCGAGCGAACATCCAGATATTGCATTAAAAAATATCTGGATTCATAAAATTGAGCAGGCTCAAGATTTTGATCGTCTTAAAGAGGCCTTACCGAACGCTTATTTTAGTGGCACCTTCATCCGTAAAATGACCAAAGTAAAAGGCAAGCGCATTATCGCTTATAAAGATATACTCATTGAATTACTCAATCATTTAAACAATCATCAGACTTCACCTCGCCTTCTCGCTGATTGTATTGAGCGAGATCCTACGCTGACCTACAGAATTATTAAGCTAACCCATACCGCTCGATATCATAGCCAATTTAATGTCACCAACGCACAGCGAGCTGTTGAAATCATTGGGGTTCGAGATCTTGTGAAGTGGGTGGGACTAGTTATGCTCAGTAGTGTGCCAGGAAAACCTGATTGTTTATTCTCTATGGCAGTGTCTCGAGCTTGTTTCTGCAATAACATTAGCGCAATTTTGTTTCCAAAATTGGAAGGCGGTTTTTTAGTTGGTTTGTTTTCATATTTGCCAAGCTTTTACGATGAAGATCTGGCCACATTACTAAAAGATCTTCCTTTAGACACTAACATCACCAAAGCCCTGTTAGAATACCAAGGTAACTTAGGCGGCGTATTGCGAATGGTCGAAGCATATGAATCAGGTCGTTGGGAAAAAATTCCGTTTGAACAATTGGCGATGAAGAATATATCCAAAGAAATGTTAAAAAACATTTATATCGATAGTCTGACCATGGCAAGAGAGATGTCACAAATATGATAGACATTGGCGTTAATTTAAATCATTCCATATTTTTGGACGATTTAGAACACACATTGTTAGAGATAAAGCAGCATGGGATCAACGGCATCATTTGTATTGCGTCAGATATTGAAGAAAGTCTGTTATTAGCACAACATTGCCAACGTCATCCAAGCCTTTGGCAAACCATTGGTTGTCACCCTCATCAAGCTAAAACCTGGCATATGAAAAGCCAGCAAGTATTCCGAGAGCTACTCAATACTCATCAAGCCGTCGCCATTGGAGAAACAGGTTTAGATTTTAACCGCAATTATTCTACTCCGGAGCAACAACGATTTGCTTTTCACCAACAGATCGAACTGGCCAAAGAATTCAGTTTACCTCTTTATCTACATGAAAGAGATGCTCATCAAGAAATGATTGAAACTTTGAGACAGCATCCCGAAGTTGCTCAGCATTCCGTCATTCACTGTTTTACAGGTTCAAAGGAAGAATTAGACCATTATCTAGAGCTTGGGCTTTATATTGGCATAACGGGCTGGGTTTGCGATGAAAGACGAGGTTACGACCTACAATCTTCACTGCCTCACATTCCTTTGGATAAATTGCTATTGGAAACGGATGCGCCGTATTTATTGCCTAGAAACATACGGCCTAGGCCGAAAAAGAACCACCCAAAATACCTTCCCTATGTGGCAGAAGAAGTGGCTCGATTACGAGGGATGTCAGTTGAAGCATTAATCGAAGCCACGGTTGATAATACACATAGACTGTTTAATTTATCCCCTAACAGCGACGTAACTTAAAGCAACGAAATTTGCTGTGATAACAAACTTGCCATGTTTGTTTTAAAGATAGGGAGAACACTATCCGCAATCGGAACGAGTTGTTTTTCAATATAGTGCTCATAATCTAAATGACATAGATCGGCATGTGTCTCATAGGGCATCACCCCAGATGTCTGATAAACATAATTTACCCGCTTTCGCCCTTTATTGTATTCCAAAGGTAAGCCAAGGTTGGCGCGCTTTTCATCAATCATCATTGCGGCACGCACATGAGGTGGTTTGTGTTTAGAATACGCGGCCAGAGGTCGACTTAATTGCTTACTGTAGACCAGCCATTCATCAAGTTGGCCCGCTTTGAGCTGCTCGATGACAGATTGTATATAAGCAATAGGGTTTTCATCATTAAAGATAATGTCAAAAAGATTGCGCTGAAATTCCCTCGCCAACTTTGTCCAATCGGTGCGCGCGGCCTCTAGGCCTTTGAATACAATTTTGTTATTGGTTTTACCGGCATAACGCTTTTTACTGCCTTCTTCTTGACCGCGAATGGTTGGCATAAAGAAGCGTTCATAGAGGGTTTCAAACTCAAGTTCTAAGTGAGAGTCCACATTGGCATAGTTACGACACCATGCAGTTAAGGTTTGATTAATTTCCTCACATAAGCGCTTGCCTAACACTTCTGGTTTATCACTGTCATCGTTTAGCACTACGAATAAGGAATCGGTATCGCCATAAATAACTTTGGCGCCCTTCTCTTCCATCCAGCTTTTAGTGAGTTGCAATATCTCATGCCCACGCATTGTGATCGAGCTGGCCAGTTCAGCATGATAAAAGCGACACACATTTGATCCTAGTACGCCGTAGAAAGAGTTCATGATGATTTTAATGGCATAACTTAAGATGTCATTATGAGATGATTTCGCATCTTCTCTGGCTTTAGCAAGTTCCCCAACCAATTCTGGCAAAATAGCCTGCTCTACATCAAAGTGTGCTCCCAAGTAACCAGGCACAATATGCTGAATACCTTGTTGTGGGGTATTTTGTGCTGATATACGAGCTAAAGGGTCAATGAAAAAAGTTCGAATAATACTGGGGTAGAGGCTTTTGAAGTCGAACACTAAGACATTTTTATAAAGACCTGGAAGGGAGTTCATGACAAAACCACCGGGACTGGCAACAAAGGCTTCGTCTTTCCATGCTGGTGCAACGTACCCGGCTTGATGCAAGCGTGGGATATAAAGGTTTTCGAAAGAAGCAACCGAACCACCAGTTTGCTCCATGGGTATGCCAGTGAGATCCACTCGGGTCTGCTGTAGTTCGATCAATTTTAGCTGCTTAAAAATACGCCATACTAGATCGCAGTCTTGTAAATTGTAAGCCACAAAAGAAGCCAGATCATGCTGATGCATCCGCTCTATTTCTTGCCAACGATCACCGCCATGTAACAGCTTACTGTCACCTAAGATTTCGTGGCTGACATTGTTTAAACTGTATGACTCAAAGTGATAGCCCCCCACCTTAAGTAAGGTAATGCCGTCTAAAGCCACTCTTCCAGGAATAGAGGCAAAGTATTTGCCTTGATTGTCTGAGGAGCGAATATTCCATGTTTCTCCATTCACGCCAAAAGCTGCACGAATGCCCAACTGTTGGCAACGCTGATCAATAAAATGAAGATCAAAACCAATCAAATTCCAACCTATGAATATATCTGGGTTGTATTTTTTTACAAATTGCATGAAACCGAGTAGCAAACTTCGCTCATCGGCAAACGCGGTGACATGCTCTAAGCTGGTATTTTCAGGCGCCACTACAAAGGCTTGCCGAAGTTGATCATTGGTAACGCCAATAGACAAGATTTTGTTGTGTGTTACCGAGGTTTCAATGTCTAACGACCAAATAGTCCAATTTGGTGAGTAATCTCCTGCAATCACCTTAGCTTGTTTATAAACGGATTCACCCTGCTCAACCATACCTATAAATCGAATGGCGCCACGAATGCTTCTTTCCATTAAATAACGATCATGTGGCTTAATGTCTTCTTCAAAAACCGCATGACCTGTTTGTTTAACAAATTTCAAAATTTGTCTGTGTAAGATCATGCTATTGGTTTGGATTAAGGTAACCGCTTGATGTTCAAATGAACTGAGCTCAGTAGCATGATACAGAACGCCATTGATGTCGGTAGGAAGTTCTGAAATCGGGATAGTGCTAAAAAAGCTGGTTTGTTGACGATCTGGTATGACTTTTACCGTCCCGTCAGGCGTTTTGACAAAAAGGCTCATTTCGATCTGGCCATTCACTTCTTTCGTATGGCGACTGACAATGTAGCCTTTTTGCTCTTTAAACATTACAAACCTTATTTGAGGTAAAATCAGAGATCGCGCAATAAATGCATCGGCGGCACATTCAACACCTTACGGCTGGCAAATACACCAATGGTCAAAATGACACATACACCAATCAGTGGTCCGAATAACCATAGGTTCGGATGCCAATTAGCTTGGGTATTAAAGACGTAAACTTGCAGACCGTAAAGACATAGTTCGGCTCCAAGCGCAGAGATCACCCCAGAGAAGAATCCTAACGCACCAAATTCAACAAATATTGATTGTCTGACTAAACTACTTTTTGCTCCCAACACTCTTAATAAAGCACCTTCTTCCAACCTTTCCTCTAGGGTGGACCTTACACTGGCCAGCAATACTAAACCGCCGGCACACAAGATACACAAGAGGACTAATTGAATGGCTTGAGACAATTGCCCGATAATGGTTTGAATCTGTTTTAAGATATCGCCCACATTCAAAATCGAAACCGTGGGGTAATTCGACATGCCTTTATAAAAGTTCTGCGCTTTATCATCGTCCACAAACAGGCTGCTCACGAAATTAGCAGGGTAATCTTGCAGAGCTTGCTTAGGCAATATCAAATAGAAGTTAGGCTGCATTGTTCCCCAATCCACTTCTCTTACTGAAGTGATGGGCAAGGTAACAATATTGCCACCAATGTTAATGGTGAGTGTGTCACCAATAGAAACACCAACCTCTTGCGCTACGCGCTGCTCAATGGATAGTCCCTCAGCGGAGAAATCACCTTCAAGAAGTGTGTTCCCCTGCCCCAGTTGATCAGACCAAGTGAGGTTTAATTCACGGTCCACTAATTCAGGTTCATTACGCCCCTCAGGATATAAGTCGTCTACATTATCATCATTAATTTTTATGACACGACCTCGTACCATAGGATACCAATCTGAATGTGGTATCTGTAATGCTTGGCTGGTTTGATCAATAGCGTCTATTTGATTGCTCTGAACATTAAAAATATAGTGATTAGGCGCATCTTCAGGAAGTTGCTTTTGCCAATCACTGATTAGACTCGATTGCACACCGATTAGGATTAACGTCAACATAATGATCAAGGTAAAAACCAACAGCTGGAATAAGTTTGGTACCAAGCGGCGATATAATGAAGCAAGACCAATTTGCCAGCCACTGGTTGCGCCAGAAGTTAACCTTCTGCCCAGTTTAAACGCTCCAATACCAATTAATCCGACAATTAAACCAATACCAACAATACTCAATGTCATGACACTAGGTAGTAAGAAGCCTTTAGTATAAATACACATGAGCGCGTACATACCAGCAAAACCAAGACAGTAAATAATGGCTGTGTTTTGCTCAATTTTAGCCGTGGGTTGTAATACTGAAAGCGGTGAAATTTTGATTAAACGCATCACCAGAGGCAAACAAAACGCCAACATTGATACCAAACCTGTTGCAATTCCCAGCCATAAACGACTAATAGAAGGTGACGGTAATTCAGTCGACATCAAACCAGACAGTAATGAGGCGATGATTTCTTGTATCCCCCAGCCTATCGCTAAGCCAATTAAGGTACCAACACAGAAGAGTAAGCTTAGTTGTTGAAGAAAAGCCAAGCTTAAGAATTTAGGGGTCGCTCCAATGGTTTTTAAGATGGCAACTTGCATCAGATGACGTTTCACAAATCGTGCAGACGCCAATGCCATGGCAATACCAGACATCACCACGGCCAACGTACCAGCTAACAATAAGAAAGATTCCGCTCGACTGATGGTATTACCAACGCGATCGCTACTTTGTGATGGTGTGCGCCATCGCTGACCATCCACCAATTGCGGTGCCAACCAATCGCCGTATTCTTGCAAGGCATCTCTATTTCCAGCGAGCAAGAGGGAGTAACGCACTCGACTTCCAGGAATGATTACCTGTGTTTTTGCTAAATCCTTGTCATTGATTACTGCCCTTGGTGAAATAGCAAAGGCAGAGGTTGTTGAGCCCGGGTCCCGAACTAAAAACCTGGTAACACTAAATTCAGCTTCCCCTATTTCCACTTTATCGCCAAGGCTGACCCCCAGCATGCTAGCCAACCTAGAAGACAGCCAAACTTCCCCTGTGGCTGGTGGTTGGGTCCATTGTTGCCCCTGACCGAATAGTGTTTGATCAACTAAGTAAGCGCCTCTTAGAGGATAGGAATCGGTAACAGCACTGATTTGTGCCAGTTGCAAACTGTCTTTTGCGAACATCATGGTTGTAAAAGATGTTCTTTGAGCTTGCACTAAACTCAGATCATCTGCTTTTTGAACCCAACCTAATGGGATGCTCTCATCACTTCGGACCAAACGATCAGCCGCCAATAAGTTAGCAGATTGCTCTTCGAACGACAGTTGTAAGCGGTCAATAAAGAGCCCAATAGAGGTTACTGTACCGACCGATATAACGAGCGCGGCCAACAGTGTGAGCAAATCGCCGCTGCGAAAATCTCGAACCATTAATCGAAATATGAACATCATAGGGACTTTTCCGTTAGCTGACCGGATGACATGATCAATTGACGATCACACATTTTAGCAAGTTCATTATCGTGGGTTACCATGACAAGAGTCGTGCCTTGTGATTGGTTAAGGTCAAACAGCAAATCGATAATCAATTTACCGTTTTCTTCATCTAGGTTTCCAGTTGGTTCGTCTGCAAATAGGATCTTAGGCTGAGAAGCAAACGCTCTGGCGATCGCAACACGTTGCTGCTCCCCCCCTGACAATTGATTAGGATAATGGGTTAAGCGATGAGATAAGCCAACTTTTTGTAATAAAGCTTCCGCTTTTTGTCGTGCGTCTTTGTCCCCTTTTAATTCCGCTGGCAGCATTACATTTTCGATCGCTTGTAAGCTTGGCAGCAAGTGAAATGATTGGAAGACAAAGCCAACGTACTGACCTCGTATTATGGCGCGTTTTTCTTCGCTTAATGCTGAAAATGCTTGATCATAAACAAAAATATCCCCTGACGTGTTAATATCCAATCCTGCCAATAGACCAAGTAATGTCGACTTGCCTGAGCCAGATGCACCGACGATTGCGACAGATTGACTCTCCAGTATTTCCATATTGATTCCTTTCAATATGGTTAAATCCCCTGTATTTGAGTTCACTGTGTGAGTAAGATTACTGACTTTAATCGCCGTTCTATTGCTCATGTTTAAATACTCTAAAGGTTAAATATGTTTGTAAAAATCATTCAAAAATTCGTTTTCGCATTTACCTTGCTGCTTCTGACGAACAGTTCTTTTGCCGCCAATTTACTTGTCATGGGCGACAGTCTAAGTGCTGCTTATAATCTAAGACAACAAGATGGTTGGGTAAGTTTACTTAAAAATCAATTAAATCAATCACACCCAAATATTAACGTGATCAATGCCAGTGTTAGTGGTGAAACGACTCAAGGTGGCTTGTCTCGTTTTCCGGCATTACTAGAGCAATATCAACCTGAATGGGTCGTATTAGAACTCGGTGCCAATGATGCCTTACGTGGTTACCCGTTAAACCAGACCAAAGACAATCTGAAAAACATGGTCGAACAGTCTCAGAACCTTGACGCTAAGGTATTGCTAATTGGCAACCAGATCCCTCAAAATTATGGTAAACGTTACACCAAAATGTTTTTTGAGCTCTACAAAGACGTTGCCGATCAATATCAAATTGCCTATTTGCCCTTCATGCTGCAAAACGTCGCGCTCAATAAAGAACTTATGCAAAATGACGGACTACACCCTAATAAAGCAGGCCAACCGATAGTGCTAGAAAATATCCTGCCATATTTACAGCCATTATTAGACGAAAAATAAGGAAAATTAATGAAAGCCGTTTTTTTAGACAGAGGCTCCTTCCCTGAAAATTTGAGCATTCACTTCAACAAGAGCATTACCAACTATGTTGAATACCATAACACTCATGAAACAGAAGTCGTTGAGCGCATCCAAGATGCTGATATTGTACTCACAAATAAAGTGGTGATCAGTCGCGAGCAAATTAACAACGCCTCAGCCCTGAAACTCATTCAAGTGATGGCGACAGGAACCAATAACGTAGCCATGGAAGCTTGTGAAGAAAAAGGCATAAAAGTACAAAATGTAGAAGGATATTCCACCACCAGTGTCCCTGAACACACATTTGCCATGTTGTTAGCACTGCGTCGTAATCTTGTGCCCTACCTTCAAGAAGTACAGTCTGGTGCTTGGGGGAAATCGGAATTCTTTTGTTTAATGGATTACCCCATTAAAGATTTATCGGGTTCGAAAATAGCCATTATCGGTAGCGGTCAATTGGGAACACAAGTTTCTATACTGGCAAAGGCATTTGGCATGCAAGTCATGTTTGTAGAAAGGAAAAATCGAGCAGATATACGTGATGGTTATGTTTCTTTTGACCAAGCCATTCAGGACGCTGACATCATCAGTTTGCATTGCCCTTTAACCCCGGAGACTCAAAATTTAATAAGTGAACGTGAATTTAAGCGAATGCGAAATCATGCATTACTGATAAACATGGGCCGAGGCGGTATCGTCAATGAAGAAGCTCTTGTTAAAGCCATAGAATCAAAACAAATTGCTGGCGCGGCGTTTGATGTTGCAGCACAAGAACCTATGCCAAGCAACTCGCCATTATGCCGTTTAACACAATACCCTAACTTCTTACTGACGCCCCATGTTGCGTGGGCAAGTCAAGGCGCGATGGAAAAGTTAGTGCAGATTGCCATTAATCGTATACACGCGTTTGTAGAAACTCAAAAATGACGCTCGACATTCTTTATCAAGACGATTTTCTTGTGGCCGTAAACAAGCCCGCTGGTTTACTGGTGCATCGAACGTATTTGGCAAAAGGCGAAGAAGATGCTGTCGTTCAACGTTTAAGGGATCAAACCGGACAATGGGTATTTCCCGTCCATCGATTAGACCGAGGGACGTCTGGTGTTTTAGTGATGGCATTTTCGCCTGAGATCGCCCGTAGTTTGGCGGAGCAATTTAGTCAATCCCAAACCGATAAAATTTACCATTGTTTAGTGCGTGGATTCAGTCCAGAAGAAGGTAAAATCAATTACCCTCTTGCCAAATTGAATGAACAAAAAGGTCGTGCCCGATTCAAAATTTCCGGCACAGAAAAAGAAGCAGAAACATTTTTTAAGCGACTGCATCGATATCAACTCCCCATTCCAGTAAGTCGTTACCCTGAAATGCGGTTAAGTTTATTAGAAGTGACGCCCAAACAAGGTCGTAAGCATCAAATACGCCGGCATTTTAAACATCTGCTCAATCCATTAGTTGGTGATACGTGTTATGGCTGTCGGCACATAAACAAAGCCTTACGAGCGGAATGGGGAGAAGAATTACGACTCATGTTACATGCTTCTTCTTTGTCTTTTACTCATCCAATTAATGGCCATAGGTTAACCATTCAGGCTGAGTTCCCTGATACGTTACAAGATGTGATTAATAGGATAACACCCTATCAAGTTGATTAAAGTCTTGGCCTGGCTGTTGGTTTGCCGACCACCTAAAAACCCACCCTCCTTGAGGTTGCGCTTTTAGATTAACCGTTTCTGGGCAATATTCATCAACCCAAAAACCGCAGGATAACAAGACTTTCATTGAAGATTTATTAAAATCAGCGACTTTCGCATAAATTTCTTTTACCCCACGGCATGCCCAGACAAGCAATAGATGCTTCAAGGCAAATCGCGCGATGCCACGATTTATAAAGTGTTTATCTATGCGATACGAGACTTCAATAATTTCTTTAGTTCTGTCCAAGTATTGGGCATTGAAACGACCAATGATTTTGCCATCATGTAAACAGACTAAAAACTGCATTCCTGCCTCTTGGCTTTTAAGTCTTTTTTTTAACAAAGTTGGTGTTGGTCTATGGTCTACATAATGAGGTAAGAAATGAGCAAACCATTCTTGATTGTTTGTTTCAAATTGCAAAATATTGACTAAATCTTCTAATTTTGCAGGGCGTATGTACAGTAAATTGTTCATGTGTCTTTAGTGTCATTGAAGCGTATTTAAATGTTAGACCAGTTCACCAAAAATTGCGCTTTCTTGTTTTAATATTACTAATATTCACTTAAGCCCCTTCCTTGAAGTGATATACTTATTTTAAGCTGTATAAACATTTTAGAAGTTAGTTATGAAGAATCGTAATGTCGTTTATTCCACAGATCAGGGACGTTTATGTCCAGACTGTGAACAACCCTTCTCTGGGTGTCAATGCCAAACAACAGAAATTGTCGGTGACGGTAACGTTAAAATCGCGCTGGAAACGAAAGGCCGCAAAGGTAAAGGGGTGACAACGGTAAAAGGACTACCTTTAACAGAATCCCAACTAAAAAGCTTAGCCAAAAAGCTTAAGGCGCAATGCGGTACAGGTGGCTCTGTCAAAGACGGCCAAATCGAAATTCAAGGTGATAACCGACAAAAACTGAAAACACTGCTTGAAAAAGAAGGCTATTCCAGTAAATTTGTGGGTGGCTAAAATCACAATAATGGCCTTTAATTAGATAAGCTCATATTTCTGTCAATTTTTTATATATATCAACATCATCGATATGGCTGAGTAATTACTCAAAAGATGGAATACCGCCAAAAAAAGACTCTTTAATGGTGATGAGTTGCAGTAGAGGTACCTATGTTCCAACATAGTATGAAACAGGCCAATCAGCTTATGCGTTCGGCCCTTCCATTAATGGTCAAGTTGGACATTCCGCCAACGCCATACAATTATGGTATTTGGTATGAATACGCGTCAAATAACAACCCCAAATTGAATCAAGTTGTTGACCGCACCATTCGTCGTTTCGGCAGCTTACCGGCCTTTGTTTCAAAAGAACTGTTCAATGAATTTATTATTGCTGATGACATTAAGCAAGCAAATGCACAACACAAAAGCCTGGACGAACTTACAGAGAAACTGAATGACGAGAGTGCTTCTGTTACTAAAGAGCTGTCGACCTTTACTCAGTCTCTCAGTCATACCCGTGCAGCATTAAAAGTAAATACAGACAAAGAAAAACTCATACACATTGCGAATTTGCTTGATCGACGTACGTTCAAAGCTAACCAAGTAGTAGAGCAATTTGGTCAAACCGTGTCGGAAGTTCAAAATGAATTGACGCGTCTTAGACGAGAATTAGCTGAGGTTAAGAAAAGCACTGAAGTAGATCAGATGACCCTATTGGCAAACGAGAAAGGATTTGAACGCACCCTATTCTCTTTAGCCCCCTTCGCTGAAGATGACCTGACCCTCTTGATGATGGATATCGATAATTTGGCCCAAATAAATCAAGATTATGGCAAGAAAGTCGGATCTTCACTTATTTTGTATATAGCAAAGACGGTATCAAGCTTTTTACCTGATCGAGCGTATGTTGCGCGTCTTAAAGGCGGTCAGTTTGCGGTATTAATCAATGACATGGAGCTTGGTGAAGCCTCTGAACTGGCGGATGCCGTTCGATTGAATATTTCAAATCAGAAGATCCGCAACAAAGACAGCAATACGTTGTTGAAGCAAATTACAGTATCCATAGGTGTAGCGACATTACTAGGTGATGAAGGTCCAACGGAACTAGTACAGCGAGCTCAACATTATTTAACGTATGCGAAACGCTCTGGCAAAAATCGCATTGCTCATCATGTATAAAGGTAGAATATTGTGACATCGTTTGAATTCCAATCGAACCAAATACTTTTAGAAGTAAGAGACTATGAATGTGATATGCAAGGCATAGTCAATAACGCGGTCTATCAAAATTATCTTGAGCATGCTCGTCATAAATTCATAAAAACCAAAGGGTTGGATTTTGCAAAAATAACCGAACAGGGAATTAACTTGGTGTTAATTCGTGCTGAAATTGATTACAAGCGCTCATTAAAAAGCGGGGACACATTTTACATAGAAACGCATGCTGAACGTGAGTCAAAGCTCAAATTTGCTTTTTATCAGAAAGTGATACGTTGCCATGATCAACAAGTCATATTACAAGCAAAGATGCTGGTAGCATCCACCAATCAACAGGGAAGACCAATTGTTTTTGACCAAGCTGATACGTTGTTTGAATAAATCAAATAGCGTATTCATCAACATCGGTTTTCTCTTTTTAGACGCGTATTCTTAGCGCCAACCTACTCCTTGTTTTATTCCAGGCTTATCAAAATCGAACTAAAGTCCTTTTTTGGTTACTCTAGATATCATTTACCCATACAAAGTTACCAAAATGGAACTTTACATGGCCTATTGACATATCTTGAGTGAAGTCCTATTTTTAACTCATTAGTATCTAGAATATCATTAATGTAACTAATTTGGACCTTAATAATGTCAACAACTACAGCATTAGCCCTTGCAGAAGAGATTGGCGAACGCTTAAAACAAGCTAGACTCAATAGAAACTTAACTCAATCTGAGGTTGCCACACTGGCTGGCGTCGCTCGAAAAACCGTTCTGAATGCCGAAAAAGGTAAGGTCCAGCTTGAGGTTTTCATCGCTCTTTTGATGGCACTTGATTTAACCGAACAATTGGATTTATTTTTGCCAAAACAGCAAATCTCTCCTTTGCAACTCGCAAAATTACAAGGTAAGCAACGCCAAAGAGCCTCGGGCCAACGTCGTAATACAAATGAGGAACAAACCTCATGGTAATGGAAGTCGTCACTATCAAATATCATGATAATGAAGTCGGTGCCTTGAGTTTTGATTCAGAAAGAGGTGTAGGAGCTTTTGAATATGCGCCTAGTTTTATTAAAAAAGGTATTGAACTATCCCCCATCAAAATGCCATTAGCAAAACGCATCTACAGTTTTCCAGCATTAACCTATGACACCTTTAAAGGATTGCCCGGTTTGATTGCCGACTCATTGCCTGATGATTTTGGCAATGCTGTTTTAAACGCCTGGGTTGCCGCACAAGGCCGATCTCCAAGTGACATTACACCTTTACAGAGACTTCAGTATACCGGTAAGCGAGGCATGGGAGCTTTGGAATACACCCCAGCCACAAAATTCCGCAGCCTCAACGCATCACAATCCATTGAAGTCAAAACACTCATCACCATTGCCCAAGACATATTGGATTCCCGCAATCACTTTGAAATCGAATTGAATAAGAATGAACAGGAAGATCGTGAAGCCATGATGTCTTTGCTCTCAGTGGGCATGAGTGCTGGCGGAGCAAGACCTAAAGCAGTATTAGCATTCAATGACAAGTTTACTCAAGTGCGCTCAGGACAGACTGATGTACCAGATGGGTTTACGCACTACTTAATGAAGTTTGATGGTGTGAGCGAACACAACAAAAATCAAGAAACCTTTGGCGATCCACTTGGCTATGGCGCTATGGAATTCGTTTATCATTTAATGGCCAAAAAATGTGGCATTGATATGATGCCTTGCCACCTACTTCATGAAGGCAATCGAAGGCACTTCATTACCCAGCGTTTTGATCGAATTAAAAATGAAAAGATACATGTACAGACACTGAATGGACTGGCTCACGTTGATTACAAACAGCCGGGGTCATTCTCATACGCAGAATTATTTGGTATTGCTCGTCAGCTGAAGCTTTCCGCAGCGGAAGCAGAGCAATTATTGAGACGTATGATTTTTAATATCATCGCACGAAACCATGATGACCACGCAAAGAATTTTGCTTTTCGTCTAATAAACGGAAAATGGTCTCTCGCACCAGCTTATGACCTTGCCTACAGCTATAAGCCTGGCAGCAAATGGGTAAACAGTCACTGGATGAGTTTAAACGGTAAAAGAGACGATTTCAGTCGTGCTGATTTTTACAGCCTTGAAAAACTCAGCCCACTATTTAACAAAAGAAAAATAGACAGCATCATAGATGAAACCATTAAGCATGTCTCTTGCTGGCATCAATTGGCAACGGAATGGGAAGTCCCTAACACCTTAATAATAGAAATTAACAATAATCTTAGGCTGAACATTTAAAGATTAGATGCATACCAGATCGTTTTATATAAACATAAGATTCATGGTTTTAAGGCTAATTAAAAGAATTTCAGGTAACAGGTTGGGTAAATGAAGATATAGAGTTTTCTCTACCGTGCTAGTTATTGCTACTAGTACGATAGAGAGAATCTTGGATAAATCATTGATAAGTTAAATTTTTAACTATCAATGATTTAAGAAGAATGGCGGTGAGCAAGAGATTCGAACTCTTGATGCCTTTCGACATACACACTTTCCAGGCGTGCTCCTTCGGCCACTCGGACAGCTCACCAAAACCGATCAATACGCTCCGCGTAATGAGTGCGCATATATTAGTGATGGCGAACTCTTTTTGCAACCGATTTTTAAGGAATTATTGTTAAAAATTAATCTCTTACCCATTCCAGTCTGTCTGCAAGCATTGGATCCGGAGAAGGCTTTGCTTGCTCTTTAGCTGTCCCAACATAAATCAGGCCAACAATTTGATCATTTGAATCCAATTCCAAAAGATCTTTCGTTTTCTGGGTAAAACAAGCGGGTCCACTGCGCCACATACCGCCATAACCTAATGCGTTAAGCCCTAAAAGTACCTGCTGAGCTGCTGCAGATGTCGCCATAATTTGCTCAATGGCAGGTACTTTTGGATGATCTTGGATGTGCGCATAAATTAACAAAACAGCAGGAGCTCGATAGGCTTTTTTGATAAAGGAGTCTTTTTTGCTTTCAGGTAAAGCAGCCACTTCGGATAAAGCATGCTGCCAATATATCTCCCCAAGCTTAGCGCGCCCTTCTCCTTCATATATACGGTAACGCCATGGCTTAAGGTTACCATGATCTGCCGCTCGACTTGCTGCCTCAAGAATTTCTTGCCATTCATTATCTTGTGGCGCAGGTTCGGTTAAAGCAGGCTGAGATACACGATTACGTATAAACGTTAAAATTTCTTTACTCATAGAAAAACAAATTCCTTTAATATAAATCGTATGGATGGCAATACTTTAACATCCAGCAAACGTTAATGATAATGGATATCACATAAAACCTTTTTAGGTCTAGGAGTTTTTATGCCAAAGTGGCTAATTTGGACAACCCTTGAATTGACAACACTTCTCTTGGTGGGCTGTATTGCACTTGTTTGGTTATCCTATTCCCTAAAGAAGAAAATCTCTGAGCAAGAAGAAGCAGATCAAGCGGAATCCACAGAGAATGAACCACTGCCACAGGAAGATTCAAAAGAAGAAGATCAGTCCTATAAGCATTTTGCCCAATATCTTGATAAACAAATTAGCCATGCAGCTGAATCCATTAAACCTAACACAATGGAGCCACACCAAGTCAACACCTTGAAAATTTGGGGGACCGTATTAAAAGCAGAACGGGCTATTGTGCTAAACCAGGTCAGCGATAACCCAAAACCCATTTTAACGCGCTTCCTATCCAGTTTGTTGTATGCTCTATCCACTCCCAAGTTACAAACAACCAATCCTGAGGATTTAAATAAAAACCTTAAGAGCATGGAAGAGGAATTTTATCAGACCTCTGAGCTGCTGATTAGTAAAGAAGCTTTATCAAAGAATCAACAAAGACTCAATGACGATTTGCGTAAAAGTATTGACAATGCCGTCGCTAAATTACAGCGTTTAAAAGTCAAAAAGAATGAACAGCAACGATTACAAAAAGAAGCCGAAGCATTAAAAAAACGCATTTTACGACTTGAAGAATTACAGAGCCAAGAAGCCAGCCAAGCCAATGTCGTCTCTATCAAGGCCAATGCTGCCACAAAATCCAGTCAGCAAAACCGCTCAGCATCATATAAGCAAATTATGTCATTAAATAATTTAGCAGATCGACAAAAAATGGTGATCGATCAATTAAGAAATGAGCTTGAACATGCCGGACAAAACGCCTCTTCAAAACAAGCTGAAGAAGCACAAAAAGTCGCTGTTGATAAATTAGAGCGCATGTCAAAAGAGTCGCAAAGCCTCATTTTACAATTAGAGGCGGAGCTAGAAAATTCTGATTTAAGTATAGAGTCATTAAGACAGGACATTCAGTCTAAAGACGCTAAATTAGCAGAAATGGACAAGAAACTAAGCTCAAACAATGAAACAGTTATCGGCAACTTACAAACCTTGTCGAGTAATAAAAAAGCCGCATTAGGATCATTGAAAGAAGGTTTAAGTAATGCCATTGAATCCAACTCAACCAATAATTTATTAGAGCAAGAAAAAGATACTCAATCTTTAGAACGTTTACTACAAGAATCAGAAACCTGTGTCACCCTGCTGGCACAAGAGCTCGAAATGGCAGAGCAATCCAATAACGAATTGCAAACAAAAATGGACGCGCTCATTTTAAGCAACCCTGATTTTGGTGCAAACTCAATCCCATTAAAACAAGAGAAAGAACGAAATCGTAAGTTGGCACAAGCCACGACGCAACTAAAAGAGCAATTAGCCACTCATGTTGGGGAAAAAGATTACCAAGAATTGAGAATCAGCTATAACAAGAAGAGCTTAGAATATGATCGCTTGCAACTGGCGTATTCTGATTTGGAAATGAAATATTTGGGTACGCTAAATAAATAACCTTAAACCTAAGTGCAAAGTCTTTACAAGATTTACTTGATATAAAGAGCATGCACTCAGCTCTATTGCTTCTTTGAATGCCTAGCTTTTATTAAAATTTAGCATTCTTTGAAGCGGAATTAACGCCTTCTCGCGCAAAGAACCAGAAACTTCAATCTGACCAGACCCATCTCTCAAAGCATTGCGTAATAACTCTAGACTATTTAACGCCATCCATGGGCAATGTGCACAGCTTCGGCAATTGGCTCCTGAGCCTGCCGTAGGCGCTTCAACAAAACGCTTATCTGGTGATGCCTGTTTCATTTTATAAAAAATGCCACGATCAGTCGCAACAATGTAGGTGCTATTTGACATGGACTTAGAGGCATTTAATAGCTGAGACGTTGAGCCAACTACATCGGCAACTTCAACAACTGATTCTGGAGATTCTGGGTGCACCAAAACAGCGGCATCTGGATAAATGGCTTTCAGGTCCAATATGCCTTTTGCCTTAAATTCCTCATGAACGATACATGCTCCATCCCACAATATCATGTCTGCACCTGTTTCACGCTGAATATAGCCACCAAGATGCTGATCTGGTGCCCAAATGATTTTTTTACCTTGATCTACAAGATGATTTACAACATCAAGAGCAATACTTGAGGTAACTACCCAGTCAGCTCGCGCTTTCACCGCAGCAGAAGTGTTTGCATAAACCACAACGGTACGATCAGGGTGTTGATCGCAAAACGCAGAGAATTCATCAATTGGACAGCCAATATCCAAAGAACAGGTAGCTTCTAGGGTGGGCATTAAGATGGACTTTTCTGGACTTAATATTTTTGCAGTTTCGCCCATGAATTTTACCCCAGCTACAACTAAGGTTTGAGCGTCATGATTTGCCCCGAAACGAGCCATCTCAAGAGAATCCGCAATCACGCCGCCGGTTTCTTCTGCAAGCTCTTGAATGGCATCATCTGTGTAGTAATGAGCAACAAGAACAGCATTTTTGGCTTTTAACAGTTGTTTGATTTCTTGACGAATCTGATCGTTGTCAATTACAGGCGACTCTAGACTCTTTTCAGCATCAGCTAAATATTGTTGGACAGTATTACGAAGAGCGGCTTTTGTGGAAGTATCAAACATCTTATTACCCCTGCTAAAACTGGGCGCGAAAAGAGCATTGCTAACAGAATGTATGGTGTCACGCCAAGACATTATGGCGAAGTATCAAGATATAGCCAATGCCATGAAAAAGAAAATTGGTGGGTCGTACTGGATTCGAACCAGTGACCAATTGATTAAAAGTCAACTGCTCTACCAACTGAGCTAACGACCCAACGGGATGCGTATAATACAGAGCCCGTTGAGAAATGCAAGTTATTTAAGTTTACTCAAATAACCCGCAGCTAACTTAGCTGTCTTACTGTTTGGAAAACGTTGGATCACGTCTTGCAGATAAGTCTTTGCCTGCTCTGTACGACCTAGTTGATCATTAACCGTACCAAGTTTATAAAGAGCATCTTTTTCCTTACCATGACCAGGAAACATCTGGATAACAGTATTAAAAGATTCTAACGCTTCTTCTGATTTACCCTGCACTAATTTAACTTCACCTAACCAATAGTAACCATTACCCGTTAATGTATTGTCTGGGTAACTCATTACAAACCGACTGAATGCTTGCTCAGCTTGAGCAAAATCTCGTTGATGGATTAAATTATAAGCTTGGGTGTAAGCCTCTTTTGCTGCTGCACTTGGCGTTTTTAAAGAAACAGGTGCTAATGGTGTTGCAGGAAGATTGGCTGTTTGACCGGTGCTTGCTTCAGCATTCCCAACAGTTTGTGGAGATGATTCAACAAGAACTGGATTTGATAGAGCTGGTTGTGAAGGGTATGTCGCCGATGCTGAATCTTTTTTTGCAGAAGCTGACATCAATAATGAAATGCGCTTATCAAGATCAATGTATCGATCTCTTTGACTCTGTTTCATTAGCTTGAGTTCATGACCTTGCTGCTCTAATTGACCTCTTAAATGTTGCACTTCCTGCTGTAAAGTTTCCAGCTGGAACAACAAGTCAGCGGCTGCACTAGGCGACAAACCGACTGTTGGTTGGCTTGATTCAGACAAAGCAAGTGGTGCTGTTAAAGACAGCACCACTGCTAAAGAGCGAATCTTTATGTCTTTACCATTCATTATTCGTAGCGAACTTCAACGCGACGATTAAGTTGCCAAGCATCAGCATCGTGACCGAAAGCAACTGGCACTTCTTCACCAAAACTTACTGTTTCGATCTGAGAAGCTGCAACGCCTTGGATTGTAAGATAACGACTAACCGCTTTAGCACGGCGCTCACCTAGAGCCATGTTATATTCACGAGTTCCACGCTCATCAGCATGACCTTCAAGAACAATACGTGCATCTGGGTTAGCAACCAAGAACTCAGCATGTTTCGCTAGCGCTTCACGTGCTGCTGGACGAACGATAGATTTGTCGAAATCGAAGTAGAATACAGTATCAACACCAGCAAGTGGGTCAACCATTGGCTCTTCTGTTGCTTCAGCAGAATCATCAACAATCACACTTGTTACAGCACCATCTTCACCAGCACCAAATGATTGGTCTGTAGAGCCAGCAGCTGCTGAATCTTCAACTTGTTCAGTTGAAGTTGCGTCTTCTGCAACTGTTGAAGAATCAGTATCTGTTGCTGTTGTACTACAGCCTGCTAGCCACGCAGCAGACAACCCAATTACAGCAAACTTACCTAGTTTGTTTACACTCATTATTCACTCCTCAATGTCTTTATTTGAAATACGGGGACCAAGATGGTTCACGTACATCACCGTCTGCTGATGGTAACCTATATTTAACAAGTCCATCAACGGATACTACGGCTAAGATACCCTTTCCTTTATAGGTTGTGGCATATATCACCATGCTGCCGTTCGGCGCGATGCTTGGCGATTCGTCTAAGTAAGTCTCTGTTAGAATCTGAACTCGGCCTGTTTTCATATCCTGTAACGCAATATGATAATTGCCATCATTCTTCTGAACAGTCACAAGGTAACGACCATCAGGTGTCATTCTTGCTCTGGTATTAAGGTCACCTTCAAATGTCACCCTTTCTACCTGCTTACTATTAACATCTAATCGATAAATTTGTGGATTACCACCACGATCAGACGTAAAAACTATTCCTTTACCATCAGGCTCCCAACTCGGCTCTGTATCGATCGCATAATGGTTTGTCATACGCTCGAGCTTTTGTGTTGCAATATCAAGCGTATAGATTTCTGGATTGTTATCTTTTGATAACACAATCGCCAGTTTCTTTCCATCTGGAGACCAAGCAGGCGCACCATTTAGACCTCTAAATTGTGCTATTTGCTGACGTTTTCCAGAAGCTAATTCTTGTATAAAAATGTTAGGGCGTCGGTTGCGAAACATTACATAAGCAATCTTACGACCATCACTACTCCAAGATGGCGATAATATTGGTTCTTTCGATTCAACGACAACCTGAGGTCTATGACCATCAGCATCAGCCACTTGTAATCTAAATAAAGGCGACTTTCGATCACCTTCAGCAGTAACATATAAGATTCTAGTACTAAATGCACCACGAGAACCTGTTAATAATTCGTAAATTTTGTCACTAATATAATGCGCAGCATCGCGGAAATTATTTACACCAACATCAATAGAAGAATGTTTTTGTACTGGCTTTTGACTAAGTACGTTTAATAACTCAAAACCAATTCGATATTTATTGTTCGGCAACTTATTAACCGAGCCAATGACCACATAATCACTTTTTAATAAACGCCAGTCACGATAAAAAACATCTTCTTCTTTGCTGGGCATACTCAACATATTGCTACGAGGAATAGGCTGAAACAACCCACTTCGCGCTAAATCATCTTGGACAATTTGTGCAATATCTTCAGGTAAAGCCTCGACACCATCATAACCAAAAGGCACAACCGCAATGGGCAATAATTGATCAGCACCACTGGTTATTTCAATCACTAATTGCGCTTTCGCTGTGCTTATAAAAAAGAAAAAAACAAAAACAGCACTTAAGCATCTTTTAAACATATTAGTTTCTCAAGTCTTGCGGGTTAAAAATTAAATCTACTTTACGGAAGTTGCGTTCAAAAATATACGAATCGACTTCGGCCAATTCTTCTATACGTCTGACTTTATTAACAGCGTCTAATGCTCGTTGATCAAATAAGGCATCACCACTTCCCTTGGTAACTTGAGCATTCATTACCTCACCATTCGGTAAGAAATCAATACGCAACTCGGTTTTCATACCATTTCGTGCACTGGGAGGCCGATTCCAAGCCGCGGCCACTCTTGCATTAATCAAACTACTGATTGACTGAACCATTTGAGCTTCTTCAGCAGCCAGACGTTGCGCTTCTTTTTCAGCGGCTGCTTTTCGTGCAGCCTCATCTTTAGCACGCTTTTCTTCTGCTATTCGCGCAGCTTCTTGCTGACGTTTGCGCTCTTCCTCAGCTAATCTATCGGCTTCAGCTTGTCGAATTAAAGCTTCTTCACGTTGTTTTTGCTGACGCTCTAACTCTTGTTGACGTTTCTCTTCAGCCAAACGCTTTTTCTCGGCTTGCTGAGCTTGCTTTTTCTTTTCAGCTTCCTGTGCGAGACGTTTTTGCTCAGCCGCTCTCTTTTCAGCTTCCTGTTTTTTCTTGGCTGCGGCCTGCTCTTTGAGTCGTTTTGCTTGGGCAGCTTGTTTACGTTTTTCCTCTAAAGCCTTTCTGGCAACCTCTTTCTTACGCGCTTGCTCTGCTGCTTTTTTCTTTTGCTCAGCGATAGCCGCGGCTTGCTTTTGGGCGGCTTTTTTCTCAGCTTCTCGCTGACCTATGATCGTCTGTGAAACATCGACCACTTTGGCGTTTACTATAACGGGGCGTTTCGGCTCAGACTTTTCAGTATCTGAAAAATTTACGGCCAAAACAGCGGTTAATACAATACCAGCATGCAAACCAACTGCTAAGACAATGGGCAAGCTGTAACTGTCACTACGCAACCACTTCATACTCAGTTATCCGGCTCTGTCACTAAGCCTACATTAGGTGCACCAGCACCTTGTAATGCGACCATCAATCCAACGACATCACCGTAAGGCACATTTTTATCACCTCTAACCAATACAGACATATTTGGGTTTTGGTTAAGAATCTTACGAACTTTCGTTTGTAAGTTTGCTAATGAAATCGTCTCTTGCTGGCCGCCAACATCTAAATAAAACTGACCGCTTGAATCAACGGATGCAATTAATACATCATTTTCATCGTTTTGTATCGGCGTTGCATTTGCATTAGGCAACTCAACATCAACACCTTGTGTCAACATGGGGGCAGTAATCATAAAGATAACAAGCAACACCAACATAACATCAATGTAAGGCACCACATTGATTTCCGCCATTGGGCGACGCTTATCTCTCCGTCTTGAGCGAGCCACTATGCTGCGCCTCCCTCTTTGACATGAACCTTGCGATGCAAAATACTCGCAAACTCTTCGGCGAAATTATCGTAGCTAGCGCTAAGAGACTCGGCAGCCGTAGAGAAACGGTTATAAGCGATTACCGCTGGAATAGCCGCCGCCAAGCCAATTGCCGTGGCAATAAGAGCTTCTGCTATGCCTGGAGCCACTGTTGCGAGTGTGGCTTGCTGTACTTCGGCCAAACCGATAAAGGAATGCATAATCCCCCAAACAGTACCAAATAAGCCAACGTAAGGACTGGTCGATCCAACAGTAGCGAGGAATGGCAAATGCTGATCGAGCTTTTCTTCTTCACGATACAGCGCCACTCGCATGGCTCTTTGTACGCCATCCATCACCGCATCAGGATCGACATTTTGATTCTGTCTTAAGCGAGTAAACTCTTTAATGCCTGCCGTAAAAATGGTTTCCATCCCTTCAACTTTGCGACTTTCTTGAGTCAATTTGCGATACAACTGACTCAAATCCATACCAGACCAAAACTGGTCTTCAAATTCAGAACGTATTTTCTTTGCTTGTTTAATAACTCGAATGCGTTGAAAAATAACGATCCAAGAAAACACGGAAGCAGCCAACAAGGTCAACATAACAAGCTGTACTACTAAACTAGCGCTGGCGATTAAACCCCAAATTGACATCATGGACCTCTATTTTAAATCGTTTGGTAATTGGTAATTAAAATGTTCATACGCTCTTTTCGTTACTTGGCGGCCTCGCGGAGTGCGTATGACAAACCCCTGCTGTATCAAAAACGGTTCAATTACATCTTCAATGGTATCTTTATCTTCACCAAGTGCGGCAGACACACTGTCAAGACCGACAGGCCTACCATCAAACTTTTCTATCATAGTCAACAACATACGTCTATCTAAATGATCAAAACCTTGACTATCTACACTTAACATATCCAATGCTCGTTGGGCAACTTTTTGTCCAACTAAGTCAACCCCATCAACTTGTGCAACATCGCGAACACGACGTAACAAACGATTCGCTATACGAGGTGTACCTCTTGACCGCCTAGCCACTTCAAAGCTGCCACTATCGTCTAACTGAATACCCATTTTTGATGCAGATCGCGATACAATCGTAGTTAATGATTCCACATCGTAAAATTCCAGTCGTTGCACAATGCCAAAGCGATCACGTAATGGCGACGTTAATAACCCCGCGCGTGTTGTAGCTCCGACAAGCGTAAAGGGCGGGAGTTCAATTTTTATTGAACGTGCAGCTGGACCTTCCCCAATCATAATGTCCAATTGGTAATCTTCCATCGCTGGGTAAAGCACTTCTTCAATAGCAGGGCTTAAACGGTGTATTTCATCAATAAATAAAATATCACCTTCATTCAAATTGGTTAGCAAAGCTGCTAAATCCCCTGCACGCTCTAACACAGGACCAGAAGTAGTTCTAACTTCTGCGCCCATTTCATTTCCGATGATGTGTGCTAATGTTGTTTTACCAAGCCCTGGCGGACCAAAGACTAAGGTATGATCCAAAGGTTCACTACGTTGTCGAGCCGCTTGAATAAAAATCTCCATTTGCTCACGAACGACTGGCTGACCTATGTATTCAGACAAGGCTTGTGGACGAATCGCTCGGTCTACCTGCCTATCATTGCCTTTTAATTCTGCTGAGATAATACGATCTTGCTCAATCATGGTTATTTCCTCAACATTCCCTGTAACGCCGCTTTAATAACAGACTCGCTGTCTGCATTGTCCATTGGCACAGCAGCAATCGCTTTCGCCGCTTCTTGGGGTTTGTAGCCTAATGAAATCAATGCGGCCTCGGCTTCTTGTCTTGGGTCCGCTTGAACTTGTTTTAATACGGCAGGTGTTGCAAACAAGTCGCCTTTAGCGGCCTGCCCCAGCTTATCTCGTAATTCAATAATCAATCTCTCGGCGGTTTTTTTACCGACACCAGGGATGCGAGTTAGTGCAGTCACATCGGAATCTTGTACATTCGCAATAAGTTCTTCCGCTGACATACTCGATAAAATCGCCAATGCCATTTTAGGACCAATGCCATTCACTTTGATTAAGACTCTAAACAATGCCCTTTCGTTTTTGTCTATAAAACCAAACAGCGTATGGGAATCTTCTTTTACAATGAGGTGTGTGAATAATGTGACTCGCTCGCCTACTTGCGGTAAATCATAAATCGTCGTCATGGACGCACTAATCTCGTAACCTAGCCCCTGTACATCGATTAATAATTCTGGCGGTGATTTTTCCACCAAGGTTCCGATAATTCGTCCTATCACAACACATTCCTTACATCTTGTTCTGACCAACGTTTCGTACTTCGACCGGCACGCTTACCCGTACCGTACTCTAGACCTCCGGATGTTCTGGTATTGGCATGACACAAAGCAATCGCCAAAGCATCGGCCGCATCGGCTTGTGGCTTCGCCGTTAAACCCAGTAATAATTGCACCATGCTTTGAACCTGAGTCTTATCCGCGCCACCTGTTCCCACCACGGATTGCTTTACTCGGCGAGCAGCATATTCGTTCACCGTTAATTCTTGCAGTGATGCCGCAACAATGGCAGCACCTCTAGCTTGACCAAGCTTTAAGGCAGAATTGGCATTTTTTGCCATAAAGACTTCTTCAATGGCAAACTCCGTTGGTTGATACTCATTCAAAAGCGATTCAACACCATTAAAAATGTGCTTTAACCTGACCGATAAATCTTCATCAGGTAAGCGAATGCAACCACTGTTTACGTACACCGGCTTACCTTTAATAATATCGATAATACCAAAGCCAGTGACACGTGAACCTGGGTCAATCGCCATAATTCTAGTTTTAGTCATGGTTTTCTCATATGCACCATCATTACTGTATATTTCAACAGGGCTTTACACTAGATGCAATGTGTAAATACAAAAAAGGCCGCGAAGTAGCGGCCTTTTACGTTTTTCTTTCGTTTCCTTAACAGCAACCGCTTAATTTAAGCGATTCGTTTGCAAAAAAGTTATTCTGCAACCGGCTTACGAACACGAATGCTTAATTCTTTCAATTGCTTCTCGCTAACTTCACCTGGCGCTTGAGTTAACAAACAAGTCGCACTTTGAGTTTTAGGGAAGGCAATAACATCACGAATAGAGCTTGATCCTGTCATCAACATAACCAAACGATCTAAACCGAATGCCAAACCACCGTGCGGTGGCGCACCAAATTTCAATGCGTCTAACAAGAAACCAAACTTCTCTTCTTGCTCTTCTTTTGAAATATTCAACAATTCGAACACAGACTCCTGCATATCGGATTGGTGAATACGAATCGAACCACCACCAAGCTCTGTACCATTTAGGACCATGTCGTATGCCTGAGACAATGCTGTCAAAGGATTCGCTTTTAATTCTTCAGGAGAACAAGAAGGTGCTGTAAATGGATGGTGAATCGCGGTAATACCGCCATCACTGGTTTCTTCAAACATTGGGAAATCAACAACCCAAAGTGGTGCCCACTCACAAGTGTAAAGATTCATGTCTTCGCCAAGCTTGCAACGTAACGCACCAAGCGCTTCGTTAACCACTTTTTCAGAATCCGCACCAAAGAAGATCAAATCACCATCTTGCGCATCAAGACGAGTCATCAAAGCTTCACGAACAGACACAGGCAAGAACTTAACGATTGGCGACTGCAAGCCACAATCATCACCATCTTCAAGCTTGGTCTTATCATTCACCTTTATGTAAGCCAAACCTTTCGCACCGTAAATGCCAACAAACTTGGTGTAGTCGTCGATTTGTTTACGAGTCAATGAATTGCCATTTGGCACTTTCAATGCGGCAACGCGACCTTTAGGATCTGTTGCAGGGCCAGAGAAGACTTTGAAATCAACTTCTTTCATCAAGTCAGACACAGTAACAATCGTTAATGGAATACGTAAATCAGGCTTATCGCTACCGTATGTTTCCATTGCTTCTGAGTAAGGCATGCGAGGAAAAGCCCCCAGATCCACATTCAATAACTCTTTGAACAAACCGGTAATCATGTCTTCCGTCATACCCATAATTTGCTCTTCACTCATAAAGGAGGTTTCAATATCCACTTGAGTAAATTCAGGCTGACGATCAGCACGCAAGTCTTCATCACGGAAACATTTAGCAATCTGATAATAACGATCAAAGCCAGACACCATCAACAATTGCTTAAACAATTGTGGCGATTGTGGCAAAGCAAAGAAGCTGCCCTGCTGCGTGCGGCTTGGCACCAAGTAATCACGAGCACCTTCTGGTGTTGCACGTGTCAAAATTGGTGTCTCAATGTCTAGGAAGCCGTTGTCATCTAAATAACGACGAAGAACAGACGTTACTTTTGAACGGAAGCGCATTTTTTGTTGAACTTCTGGGCGACGCAAATCGATGAAACGATTCTTAAGTCGAATATCTTCACCTACGGCCTGATGCTCGTCTAATTGGAACGGCGGCGTTTGCGCAGCATTAAGAATCTCTAAGCTAGTGCCTAAAACCTCAATTTCACCCGTACGCATGTTCGGGTTAACTGTCCCTTCAGGACGAGCTCGAACCAAACCAGTTAACTTGATCACATATTCGTTACGAACACTGTCAGCCAAAGCGAAGCTATCCGCACGATCTGGGTCAAAAACAACCTGAGTGATCCCTTCACGATCACGTACGTCTAAGAAGATAACACCACCGTGATCACGGCGACGATGAACCCAACCGCATAAAGTAATTTCTTGTGAAATGTTAGAAGCATTTAATTCGCCGCAATAATGGCTGCGCATAATTTCTTTCCTATTACTGTCTCAGTAAGAGAGCTATGTTCTTAGTGTGTCATCCTGACAGCTAATCAACGAGAATAACGCTGTCATTTCAACTAGCAGGATAACAGAATATTTTAAGGCCAAGCATTATATGCGAAGCGAGTCCGACTCTCTATAGGTAGAACCAAATTTGTCACGAGACAATGCAATTATTGAATCGAGTCAATCTCAAATTCCGTTGTTTGCCCTGCTAAAGTGAGCGAAATACACTCCCCTTCTTCTTGGCCTAACAGAATTTTACCAACCGGTGTCTCTGGCGAAATCAGCACCAAGGATGAATGCAGATACTGCAAACTCAAACCACCAGCAATATTTGAGATGAAAAAATACCTCAGAGACAATGCTTCATTTAAGGGAACTAACCTAATTAACGACCACAAAACTACTTTATCATTCGCATCGTTTTCAATCGGGACTTGGCGACTAAATTGCAACCAATCATTTTCACACTCGATGACACGTTGTGATTGTCCATGAGCTAAATAAGAGGATTCAAGACCAAACGTATCGTATTTAGTTTCAGCCACACTCTCTTCGTTTATCGCCGCCTCTCTTGCTTGCTGTGCAGCCGCTCTGGCTGTCTCAAAACGCGCCTCAAGCGCCCTTATAATTAAATCAATAGCTGTCTTTCTGTTCATATGGTGACTTACATTCTCAATATTTAAGAGCCTAGTTTAGGCATCATTTATACTAGCGCCCTGCTATTAAATTATGCAAACAGTGAGGTCTTATTCGACAATAAAAAAATCAAGTTGACAAAGTCAACCAATGAAATTAAAGTAAAATCATTCTCAAATAGAGGCTAGCCATATGCAGCATAATATCAGCGAAGCGCTACATGGCTTAATGTTAAGCTATCGTAAAGCATTGAAATATCTCGCGACTGAAGGCGGCATCTCAATCCCTGTCACTCATATTCGGGCACTAAAGTGCATCACTAACATTGAAAATTGCAGCGCCCGCGATATCACTCAAAGGTTAAGATTAGACAAATCTCAAGTCGCAAGACTAGTGAGAGATTTACTGGAACAAGATTACATCGAAAAAGACAAACATCCGACCAATAATCGTTGCCAAGTTATTTCATTAACGGCCGCAGGTAAAGGATTACAAAAAAAATTACCCATATTGAAAACCAAGCACGCACCCAAATGTGCGGTGGCTTGACGCAACCAGAAATAGAAAGCTTTATTCAACTGACCGAGTTGATGAAAAGCAACCTAACTCAGTATTCAAAAGATTAAGGCCAAACATTATGAGCAGAATGCAACCTAGAGACTTCATCGTTATTCGTAAAGAGTTAATCTCGCCAAATATGCTAAGAGTCACGCTTGGCGGGGACAATATCCAAACCATTCCAGACGATCAGGAAAGTGGCTACGTAAAGCTAATCTTTCCCACCGATGGCAAACCTTTATTTCGAACTTATACCATACGCCACCAACGTCACAATGAAATAGATATCGATTTCATGCTCCATGAAGATGGTGGTCCGGCATCATCTTGGGCAAAATCTTCTCAACCTGGAGATAGCATTTGCATTGGTGGCCCAGGCCCTAAAAAAATGATTGCTAACACTGGTGATTGGTATTTATTACTGGGAGACATGACGGCCCTACCAGCCATTAGTGTCAATCTAGCCCAATTGCCAGAAGACGCAAAAGGCTACGCTGTCATTGAAGTCGTATCTGAAGCTGACATTCAACCCCTTGCACACCCAGAAGGCATAAAGATGGTATGGGCAATCAACCCGCATCCAGGCCAACAAAGCGACCTATTATTAAAACAATTGCAATCACTTGAATGGCTTCAAGGCTCTCCAGCTGTTTGGACCGCTTGTGAGTTTAATAGCATGAAAACGCTACGAAACTTCTTTAAGAAAGACAAAGCGGTGTCAAAAGAGAACCTTTATATTTCCAGCTACTGGAAATTAGGCAGTAATGAAGATCAGCATAAAGAAGTAAAGCGACAAGATGCTGAGATGGCTTAACCCCATTGATCATTATGCTTTGCACCTGACTGTATTTCATAAGAAAAAAGCCTACTCTAAGAGTAGGCTTTTTGTATTGGAAGATCGCAAAACGTCTTTTATAGACGAATGCTCTCTATAATTTGCTCGACAACATCATCAACCTCAATGCCACTGATCGAATAATCCGCCACATTGTCATCAGAAACCAAAATAGCCACACCTGTTTCGCGCACTAAATTAGCTTCTTCACTGGTTGCATTGGCTTTTGCAAGGGCCGTTACGCCACTTCTTAGCAACAAGCGCTCAATCACATCCGATTTATCCAGTACTTGAGAGGACAAAGCAATAATGGCTGGCTTTTGACCAAGACGAGCCGCACGATCTTCAGCGGTTACTAGAGATTCTTGGTCTAGCTCAACGACCGCCTCTTCAACCATACCAGCACCAACGGTAACATTGGTGAGGCGATCAATGATGACCAAGGCCCCTGTCAATCGACTGTTCTGATATTCGTCAAATGCCACAGGCGTATCGAACTGCAATACAGCGTCTCCAATACCATTTAATTCAAGTTCATCAATGGTGCTGTGTTCAAGAGTATTCACATCAATTTTGTGATTAAAGTGATGTACTTTACCTGGTACGGTTTGTGTACCTAACTTAAAGTCATATAACTTACCTGCTACTAATGGCTGTTCGGCCATCCACACAAGAGACGCGCGTAATGCTGATGAAATTAACGGTTCCTCATCAGCATGAGACAGCATATCGCCACGACTGATGTCAATTTCATCCGTTAAAGTAATGGTAACGGCTTGGCCCGCTTTTGCGGAGTCCAACTCACCATCGAAGGTGACAATTTTATCCACGTTAGAGGTTTTACCGGAAGGCAAGGCCACCACTTTATCACCTGGCTTTACTTGACCTGCTGCTATCGTGCCAGCGAAACCACGAAAATCCAAATTAGGACGATTTACATACTGCACAGGCAATCTGAAGGCCGACTGCTTAACGTTACGATCAATTTGCACCGATTCGAGAATCGACATTAATGAACCGCCTTTATACCAAGGCGTGCTCTCAGATGGATTAACAACATTATCACCACGTAACGCTGACATAGGAACAAATTGAATGTCTGCTGGTTTACGATCACCAAGCTGATCGACAAACTTCAAATAGTCTGACTGGATGTCATTAAAAGTTTGCTCAGAGAAATCGACCAAGTCCATCTTGTTAACGGCCACAACCACATGCTTAATGCCAAGCAAAGACGCAATGTAACTATGACGACGTGTTTGCGTTTGCACACCATAGCGGGCATCAATCAAGATGATCGCCAAATCACAGGTCGACGCACCGGTTGCCATATTACGGGTGTATTGTTCGTGTCCAGGTGTATCGGCGATGATAAATTTACGCTTTTCCGTTGAAAAATAACGGTATGCTACGTCAATAGTAATGCCTTGTTCACGTTCAGCTTGTAAACCATCTACTAGAAGCGCGAGGTCAACTTCTTCGCCCTGTGTACCGGATTTTTTACTATCACGTTTGACGGCATCCAAATGATCTTCATAAATCAATTTAGAATCATGTAATAAGCGGCCTATTAAGGTACTTTTACCGTCATCAACGTTACCGCATGTCAGAAGACGCAGTAAGTCTTTTTCTTCATGCTGTTTTAGATAACCAAGTATGTCTTGGCTGATCAGTTCTGACTGGTGAGACATGCTCTTTTACTCCAAACTTAGAAATAACCTTGTTTCTTCTTTTCTTCCATAGACCCAGCTGAGTCATGGTCAATCATTCGCCCTTGACGCTCTGAACTCTTGGTCAGCAACATTTCCTGAATGATTTCAGGGAGTGTGTTGGCTTCCGACTCCACCGCTCCAGTCAATGGATAGCAACCTAACGTACGAAAACGTACCGATTTCATTTCAGGTTGCTCACCGTTTAATGGCATACGATCATCATCCACCATAATCAAAGTACCATCACGCTCGACAACAGGACGTTTTTCAGAGAAATACAAAGGAACAATTGGAATACTTTCTAAGTAGATGTATTGCCAGATATCCAGCTCAGTCCAGTTTGACAAAGGGAAAACACGAATACTTTCGCCCTTGTTTACTTTCCCATTATAGATATTCCATAATTCAGGACGCTGATTCTTAGGGTCCCAACGATGTTGTTTATCACGAAAAGAATACACGCGCTCTTTGGCACGGGATTTTTCTTCATCGCGACGGGCACCGCCAAACGCCGCATCAAAGCCATATTTATCTAAGGCTTGCTTCAGGGCTTGGGTTTTCATCACATCCGTATGTTTCGCACTACCATGAGTGAAAGGACCAATGCCTTGATCAAGTCCTTCTTGGTTTTGATGAACGATAAGCTCAAGACCAAGCTTGGCAACCATCTCATCACGAAACGTAATCATCTCTTTAAATTTCCACCCCGTATCCACATGCATTAATGGAAACGGAGGCTTTCCTGGATAAAAAGCTTTCATGGCCAAATGCAGCATGACCGCTGAATCTTTGCCTATGGAATAAAGCATTACAGGATTATCAAATTCAGCAGCCACTTCACGGATAATATGAATACTTTCCGCTTCAAGCTGTTTTAGGTGTGTCAGTCTTGCCTCTGTCATAATGTCCCATCTCTAATATTAAGGCTTTAGCATTTCTTACACTATAACATGCCTTTAAGTTATAAAAACCACATCATCTAGACTTTAGTAGAATATGTATATTAAAAAAGCTATATAGATTCCACTTATGTAACAGCATAAAAAAGGCTAAAGCGTCTCCGCTTTAGCCTTTTAATTAGGGTATCTTACAGATGACTATTGAGCGTTCAATTGTTGCTCTAACATCAGCTGATTAATCTGCTTGCGCAAACGAATGATTTCTGCATTTACTTGCGATCGGAACGCATCGCTGGATTGAATTGCTTCCTGCTGCTGTTTCAAGGTCTGCTGCACCTGCGTTAAATCTGAAGCATTTGATGCAGTGGCTTTTTCTTCAACCGTGTTTAACTGATTCTGTAATCGGCTGAGTTCCTGTGACACGCTTTCAACACTCAAACCAAGCGCTTGAGTTGTTCCTGTTTGCTCGTTGAGATTTTTCTCTACCTTAGTAAGCTGCACTGCTTGCTGTTGAACTTTATCGCTTTGACTATTAACTTGCGTCCCCAGATCTTTTGTTAAACCATCAAGCGCCGCCACCGTGGGTAACAACTTATTGTAAGCCGCTTCCAAATCGCTAAATGCGTCATCTTGGTAAGCGATGCGTTTCGCTTGTGTGGACAGATCTGATTTTAGGGTTTTAATTTGCTGCTTCAATAAATCAACAGCGTCACTGTTTTCAGCGATGGTTTTGCGGTTTCTGTCATAAGACACCCCCCACAGTTTACGAATCTCACTCTCATGAGTTTTAAGCGTTTGCTCAACGGTTTGTCCTTGTTCATTAGCCGATACATCCGCGGCCAGTAATTGATGATCAAGGTTTTCAATTTCGCTTTTTGCACCGTAAAGCTCGTTACGTAATTGTTGATTTTGCTGCCACAACCAAAAACCAGCCGCCCCTGAAAAGGCTAATATCAGAAACAAAAGAAGGTATATACCAAATAAGCTTTGCTTCTTATGAACCACAGCAGGGGCATGAGCGGGTTTAGCAGGAGAAGGCGCTGGGCGTGTTTTTGGCACGTCAGCCTTCTGCCTTCTCTCACTTACTTCATCTTGATCCAAAGTCATACTTGGGATCTCTACATCATCGTCTCTTCGCATGAAAATCTAATATATTGGTTATTAACAAAAATTATGGAAAATCCAGATAGAACAATTCTAAATAATATTATCTTAGTTCTTTCGATGCTACTATATAAGCACCATTAACTGCTTGATAACAAGCACTTTAGTTAATTAAAAGCAAGGAGAATCGTAATGTCTTTTGAATTGCCCGCGCTACCATACGCGAAAGACGCACTTGAGCCACACATGTCTGTAGAGACATTGGAATATCACCACGGTAAGCACCACAACACTTATGTTGTTAAGCTTAATGGTCTTGTTCCTGGCACGGAATATGAAGGCAAAAACCTTGAGGAGATCATTGAGTCAGCTCCTGCAGGTCCAGTCTTCAACAATGCGGCACAGATCTGGAACCACACTTTTTTCTGGAACAGCTTAAGCCCAAATGGTGGCGGTCAGCCAACAGGTGCACTAGCGGATGCGATGAATGCTAAATGGGGTTCTTTTGAAGCCTTCCAAGAAGCATTTAACGATAAAGCTGTTAACAACTTTGGTTCAAGCTGGACTTGGTTGGTCAAAACCGCTGCTGGTGAATTAGAAATCATCAATACCAGTAACGCTAGCACACCATTAACTGAAGGCCAAACACCGTTAATCACGGTTGACCTTTGGGAACATGCTTATTACATCGACTACCGTAATGTTCGTCCAGATTACCTAAAAGGGTTCTGGGCGCTTGCAAACTGGGAATTTGCAGCAGCGAACTTTGCCGCTTAAGATTCGTCAATCTTAAGCCAGTCAATAAAACGGCCTTAGTTTCACTAAAGCCGTTTTTTTATGATCAAAATTCTCAACTCATTCATTGTGGCACTATTGCTGTAACTCTTCTTGGACCGCCAATTTAGACTGTATAAATTCAGAATGCGGCATAAAGAGCAATTCACTGATTCGACGTATTCGATGATCTTCATGAGCATCAAGATCGCCATCAGACAAAGCCACATGCCAAAGCCCTTTTAACAGCTGCATTTTTTGCTCTAACGAAGCATGATCATTGATCACTTTGGTAAACTGATATAAATCATTGGCCTCATCGACACCTTTTCGTGCTTCTTCATATATTAACTCTATGTCATCACCAAGATCACTGACTTCATTTAAAATGCGTTTAATTTCTTTCTCTTCTTCTGGCGCCACGTGATGATCCGCTAACATCACCTCCATTAATAATGCCGCCACGGCCTTCTGATAGGATATTTGCTCTTCTGGCTCAATCGGCATGGAGAAAAGGCTTTTTAGTAGGTTTAACATTTATAAGGTCTCTCTTAACTCTGAAATTAATGCATTCGGAAATTGACGATAATCTAAATATGGACACCAAACATACGGGCGCTTAATCCAGCAATCCAGACCAACCTGTACACTTCCCTCTAATACAGGCCACTGCTGCCGTAATTTAAGGCCAACAATAAAGATCGTATTTGTTTTATGTGCAATAGACATTAGCTCTGTTGCGTTAAACGTAATGCCCACCTCGCCGAATAAAGTAACCTCTCTATGTTCTCGCCACTGGTCAGGGTTCACTGACGTCAACTTAGCCATTATGGTAAGAATTTTACGCCAGTGATTACCATTCAGCTCAATCAACAGGTCGACACTATGCTCTGAGGGTAAAATGTTTTCGTCCAGTTTGGGTTCGTTTGGCAACAGAAACACATAATTTGCCGTGTTGATATTATGACCGAGTTTCATCGCATCCATATACCCTCTTTCAATAAATTAGGTAATTTTTACTAAATTCAACCCAAAACATTAGACAATACTAATAAATATACATTAGAATTATCTAATATCTAAGGAGATCCCAATGGAAAACTTAACTTACCCAATATTGGGCGGCCTATTGATTGGCCTTACTACCAGTTTTTACCTTATTACAACAGGTCGTGTTATTGGAATAAGTGGAATTTTAGCACAGCTCTTATTTAATAAAGGTCGCCTTCTTCCATTATTATTTATCTTGGGCCTCATTCTAGGAGGCAGTGCTTATGGCACGTTTTTTCAGCCAAGCGTCCCTTTTCCTGAAATAAGGAGTCCATGGCTATTGATTATTTCTGGCTTATTAGTTGGTTATGGTACGCGCTTGGGTGGTGGTTGTACGAGCGGCCACGGGGTTTGCGGCATTTCTCGCTTATCCATTCGATCCATCGTTGCCACCTTAGCGTTTATGGCAACCGCCATTATCACCGTTGCTGTTACCCAATAGGAGTTAATCATGTATGCATTCGTCACCTTTATAACTGGCTTATTATTTGGCTTAGGGTTAGCCATCTCGGAAATGACCAACCCAGCTGTCGTGATTGGTTTTTTGGATATTTTCGGCGATTGGAATCCTTCACTCATAGCCGTGATGGGAGGCGCAATCTCGGTTGGCATGCTTGGTTATTGGATCAAAAACAAACGCCTTAGTCCTATTATCGCAAACGAATGGCAAGTACCCAACCTAAAGCACATTGATCGTAAGTTGCTGATTGGCGCAGGACTATTTGGCATTGGTTGGGGGTTAAGTGGCTACTGTCCAGGACCTGGCTTAACGGCATTAACAAACAACCCAATGGAAGGCATCTACTTTGTTGGAGCCTTAATAATAGGTAGTTCAATCCACCACTTTCAAAATGTGTTGTTACGTAAATAACGTCTAAAAAAGGTGCAAACTATCCAAGGGGCTTTTTATTGCCCCTTTTTTTGTTTAAGGTGCCAAAAAATACTTGACGGGCAGTTAATTCAGCCTTAAATTGCGCCCGCGTCATTGCTGAACATAATCCGCACCGCTTCAACTGCTGCGCTAGTCGCTTAAGGCCATCGAGCCGGATAAGTAACAGCCATAAGTAGGACGGGAGAAGGTAAAGGCGTTTACTAATTTTCGGTTTATGTTTGCTTAATAGGAGCACCTCCATGTCTATTGACGTTAATGAATTCTACACTCCAGAACGTTTTGCTCGTCTAAAAGCGTTTGCAGATAATAAAGACACCCCTTTTGTTGTCATTGACACAGAAATCATCGATGAAGCTTACACAGAATTAAGCAAAGGCTTTCCAGTTGCTGATATTTTTTATGCGATCAAAGCCAATCCCGCTCCACAAATTCTAGAGCTACTAAGAGATCGCGGCTCTAATTTTGACGTAGCATCTCGCTATGAGTTGGATAAATTATTTGCCATTGGTGGCATATCTCCAGATCGTGTAAGTTATGGTAATACTATTAAAAAAGCCAAAGATGTACGCTATTTTTATGAAAAAGGCGTACGTATGTTCGCAACGGACTCAGAAGCGGATTTACGCAACATTGCTAAAGCGGCTCCAGGCTCTAAAATCTACGTACGTATTTTGACAGAAGGCACGGTAACGGCTGACTGGCCACTATCACGTAAATTTGGTTGTCGTCCTGACATGGCGATGGATTTGCTAATTTTGGCGAAAGAACTTGGACTTGTTCCATACGGTGTATCTTTCCATGTTGGTTCACAACAGCGTGATATTGGTGCATGGGATGCAGCCATTGCTAGCGTAAAAGTGATTTTCGAACGTCTTAAAGAAGAAGATGGGATTGTTCTTCAAATGATCAATATGGGCGGTGGTTTCCCGGCGAACTACCTTTCTAAGACAAATGAGTTATCTGTTTACGCAGAAGAGATCACTCGCTTCTTAGAAGAAGATTTTGGTGATGATATTCCACGTATCATTTTAGAACCTGGTCGCTCATTGATTTCAAATGCCGGCATTCTAGTCAGTGAAGTGGTGCTTATTTCTCGTAAATCCCATACGGCGTTAAACCGCTGGGTCTTTACCGATGTGGGTAAGTTTTCAGGCTTAATTGAAACTTTAGATGAATCGATTAAATACCCTATTCACGTTGAAAAAGGTGGGGAATTGGAAGAAGTGATCATTGCGGGCCCAACTTGTGATAGTGCAGATATCATGTATGAGAACTATAAATATGGTCTGCCTTTGAATTTAGCAATTGGTGATCGCATGTACTGGTTGTCTACTGGCGCTTACACGACGACATACAGTGCCATCGAATTTAACGGCTTTCCACCATTAGAATCCTACTATCTATAAGCTATTCGATTAGCTAGTTCAAAACCTCGGCGGCTTACGCCCCGGGGTTTTCTCCTTTCTCAAGCCCCTAAAATACGTAATAATGGTTGCTTAAAGCAGGAGTTGTTATGTCTTATTTACTCAGTGAACTTGCCATTTACCCAATTAAATCCATTCATGGAATCAAGCACACTCGCGCTGAAGTGCAATTGTCAGGACTTAAAGATGATCGTCGCTATATGCTCATCAAGCCAGACGGCGATTTCATTACGGGTCGAAAATACCCACAATTAACCCAAATCAAAGCTCAAATATTACCAAATAATTGCCTTGAACTCAGCCACCCTGATGCTAGAAGCAAATTAATCCTAAATACAAATGATTTTTCTCAAACCTATCGAGACGTCACGATTTGGGGGAACACCATCTCAGCACAGTCGGTAGGAGAAACAGCAAGCCTTTGGTTTCAAGCTTTCTTACCCATCGAAGCCGAGCTGGTATTTTTTGGCAAATCTTCACAACGCTTTACCAGTCGTCGTCCTGATTCTCCTGTTGGTTTTGCAGATGGTTACCCTTTTCTGCTAACCACCGAAGCATCATTAGAAGAATTAAACCGAACGTGCCCAGAACAGATTCGTATGGCGCAATTTCGCCCTAACATTGTCATCAAAGGCAGTGAAGCATTCGCAGAAGATACCTGGAAGCGCATTCGCATAGGTGAGGTAGAATTTGAAAACATTAAGCCTTGTGTGCGCTGTATCTTTACCACCATTGATCCGGATAATGCCGAGCGCAGTAAGCTAGGTGAGCCGCTAAAAACTCTCGCAAAATTCCGTAAACTGAAAAATGCAGGTATTACATTTGGTATCAATATGGTTGCCTTAAATCAAGGCGTGATCCAACAAGGTGATGAGGTAGAAATATTGGAATATCAAGCAGCGGACAGCTATGAAGACAAACGCTGAACAAGCATTATCCATGTTGGGGCAGAAAAACTAAAAAAGGGAAATCAATCGATTTCCCTTTTTTTAAAGAAAAAACGTCAGTTAAACTTAACTGTCCATCTTAGCGAGGTATTCATCGTATGTACCATGGAAATCAACAATGCCATCTGCTGTGACTTCAACGATACGTGTTGCCAAAGAGGAAACAAATTCACGGTCATGACTGACAAACAACAAAGTACCTGGGTAATGTTCAAGCGCTAGGTTTAAGGATTCAATCGATTCCATATCCATGTGGTTAGTCGGTTCATCCATCACAAGAACATTTGGCTTTTGCAGCATCAACTTACCAAACAACATGCGGCCTTGCTCACCACCAGACAAAACTTTAACCGACTTTTTGATGTCGTTTTGTGAGAACAACAAGCGACCAAGAGTGCCACGAATGACCTGCTCGTCGTCTCCTTCTTGTCCCCATTGCCCCATCCATTCCAAAAGATCCACGTCTTTTTCAAACTCATGAGCATGATCTTGAGCGTAGTAACCGATATTAGCATTATCTGACCAGTTCACATCACCTTGAGTCAATTCCGTATCCCCTACCAGACATTTCAATAGGGTTGTTTTACCGATACCGTTTGGACCAATGACCGCAATACGCTCACCTACTTCGACCATCATATTCAGATCACTGAAAATCTTTTCATCGTAGGATTTCGCAACATTCTCAACCTGTAAAGCTAAACGGTGAAGCTTCTTCTCCTGCTCAAAACGAATAAATGGGTTTTGACGGCTAGACGGCTTCACCTCTTCCAATTGAATTTTATCAATCTGTTTGGCACGAGACGTGGCTTGTTTCGACTTAGATGCGTTAGCAGAGAAACGGCTAACAAAGGATTTCAATTCATTGATTTGCGCTTTCTTCTTCGCATTGTCGGCCAACAAGCGTTCACGTACCTGAGTCGCTGCCGTCATGTATTCATCATAATTACCAGAGAACAAACGCAGTTCACCGTAATCCAAGTCAGCCATATTGGTACAAACAGAGTTCAAGAAGTGACGATCGTGGGAAATAATGATCATGGTACAAGTACGTTCGACAAGTACCCCTTCCAACCAGCGAATGGTATTAATGTCCAAGTTGTTGGTTGGCTCGTCCAACAATAAAATATCAGGATCAGAAAACAAAGCTTGAGCCAGCAACACTCGCAATTTCAACCCCGGCGCAACTTCACTCATTAAACCGTAATGCTGTTCAGTTGGAATACCAACCCCTAACAATAGCTCACCGGCACGAGCATCCGCCGTGTACCCATCCATTTCAGCAAATTCGGCTTCCAAATCGCCCGCTCGCAAACCATCTTCTTCAGTCATTTCGGCTTTTGCGTAGATGGCATCTTTTTCAGATTTAATCGCCCATAGCTCAGTGTGACCCATAATGACAGTATCAATGACTGAATACTCTTCGTAGGCAAATTGATCCTGCTTCAGTTTACCCAAGCGCTCATTAGGATCTTTAGACACGTTACCTGCGCTCGGCTCTAAGTCACCACCTAGAATTTTCATGAAGGTGGATTTACCACAACCGTTTGCACCGATGAGTCCATAACGTTTGCCTTCGCCAAACTTTACAGAGACGTTTTCGAATAGAGGTTTTGCACCAAATTGCATGGTGATATTGGCTGTTGTTAACAAGGTTTCATTCCACTCTTCAATAAATAATTTGTTTTTACCCCATTGGGGCAATTAAGTGCGCGTATTATCGCATAGAAAGCCCATGGGTTGCGAACCTGTTCTGATATCGATCAATACAGTTATGGCGAATAACGGACATTTCATCACCGCACTCTCACTTATGATTACAAAGGAATATGATGTGTTACTCGACCACACAAAAAGCACCTAGTTTATTGGCATCAACCGCGCCACACTTAAATTATGAAAAAATCATTTAGAAACACCAAAATTGGTCGATGATTAATAGAACAAAGAAAATGACGGGAGGGTTCTTATGCAAACCGTCTTAGCAAATGAAGCAAAATACGACATATCACCAGCTGAATTAAAAAAAGGCTCCATTTTTGGTGCCCTATCTGATTCTGGCATTCAATATCTATTGGATAATGGTGTGATTCATCAAGTGGGTATGGGGGAAGAGATCTTTTCCTATGGTAGCAAAGGCAATAGTTTTCACGCTGTGCTGCATGGCAATTTGGATTTCTATAAACAGCATGGAGATAAACAAACTCGAACCCGAACAATTAAGTTCGGTGAAGCCATCGGGTTTGTCTCTATGATTGCACTTCATGAGCGAGTAGGAAGCCTGCACGCTAATGAAGACAGCCTATTGCTGGAAATATCAAGTCAGCTGTTTAGTGACTTTCATGACGATTACCCATTCGATTTTGGCATCTTACTCATGAACCTTTCAAGAGATATGGCAAGAACCATCCGAGTATTAAGCAACGCTTTAGTCGAAAATGATGTTGTCGTAAAAAGAAATTAAAAACTGGCATCGAACGACACCAGTTAATATTAAGCGAAAAATTATTTTTCAGCGGCAACTACAGAGACTTCAACTAGCAACTCTGGACGAGCCATTCTAGCCTCAACGCAAGCACGGGCAGGAGCATGACCTTCTGGCACCCAAGCATCCCAAACAGCGTTCATCGCAGCAAAGTCTTTCATATCACGAATGTAGACTGTCGCCGAAAGAATGTGCTCTTTGTCAGATCCTGCTTGAGCTAACAAAACCTCTACTTTATCCAACATGGTTTGTGTCTGCTCAGCAATACCTGCATTCGCATCCGCTGCTACCTGACCACACAAATAAATGGTGCCATTGTGTTTTACAATACGGCTCATGCGTTGACCCACTTCCAAGCGCTCAATAGAAGACATAACTCACCTCAAATACTGTTGGATATAAAGGAACAAATCATACCAGCGAGCGAGTAGCATATTCATCTAAATAAAACCAAAAATCCAGTCAAATACACTAGCAAAAGCTAAAACTCTAAGCCTTTTTGCGCCTTGACGCCTCGTTTAAAAGCATGTTTCACTTCTTTTATCTCACTTACGGTATCTGCAAGTTCAACCAACACATCTGAAGCGCCACGCCCAGTCACCACTAAATGTTGATTTTCTGGACGCGCCATCAAGGCATCCAACACCTTACCTTCATCAAGGTATTCATAATGCAATAGGTAGGTTAATTCATCTAACACCACGAGATCGAAACTATCGTCTTGCAACATTTCTTCAGCTTGACACCAAGCTTGCTCAGAGGACTGAATGTCGGCGTCACGACTTTGTGTTTCCCAGGTAAAACCGGAAGGCATAATTTCCCATCGAACATTATCCTGCTGACGAAAGAAATCTATTTCTCCTGTGTTCCACTCCCCTTTTAGAAACTGCACCACTCCCACTTTCATGCCATGACCCAAAGCACGTGCCACCATACCTAAAGCAGAACTGGATTTACCTTTACCATTACCAGTAAGTAGTACAAACGTCCCTTTGTCTTCTTGTGCCTTAGCAATGCGCTTATCTACATGCTTTTTAATGGCTTGCATGCGATTTTTATGTTGCTCGGAATCCTTAATTACCTTAGCCATGAAATCTCTCAGTCGTTTGACTTACTTTATACACGATCGTCTTCAGGATCGTATCCTAAGTTTGGCGCTAACCAACGCTCAGCGTCATCTTTGCTCATGCCTTTACGTTCAGCATATTCTTCCACTTGGTCTGGACCAATTTTACCGACACCAAAGTAAGTGGAATCCGGGTGCGCGAAATACCAGCCACTCACCGCAGCCGTTGGTAACATAGCGAAGCTTTCAGTGAGCTCCATACCAATACGTTCATTGGCCCCCAACAGATCCCATAATTTGCTTTTTTCTGTGTGATCAGGGCAAGCTGGATAACCCGGCGCAGGTCGAATACCTTGATATTTCTCTTTAATCAACTCTTGATTACTTAAGCTTTCTTGTGGGGCATATCCCCATAAATCCTTACGTACTTTTTCATGCAAGTATTCAGCAGTGGCTTCTGCCAAACGATCCGCTACGGCTTTAATCATGATGGAATTGTAATCATCATGGTCGGCTTCGTACTGCTCTACCAAAGGTTCAATACCAAAACCTGCAGCACAAGCGAAGGCCCCCATGTAATCCGCAACGCCCGATTCTTTCGGAGCAATAAAGTCCGCCAAACTGTGATTGTATTTGCCTGGCGCGGTTAACTCATTTTGAATGCGTAAGAAGGATAAGGTTTCTACAACGTCGCTGCGTGACTCATCGGCATAAATCTCAATATCATCATGATTCACCTGATTCGCTGGGAACAAGCCGACGACCGCTCTTGCCTGTAAGCTGGCCTCAGCAATGACGTTATCCAACATGACCAACGCATCTTGGTAAACTCGAGTCGCTTCCTCTCCCACTACGTCATCGGTCAAGATACGCGGATAAGCACCTGCTAATTCCCATGTTTGGAAAAATGGCGTCCAATCTATGTAGTCTTTCACCACGGCAAGGTCGATATCCTTCTCACTGAGCACAGTCACCCCAAGCTGATTCGGTGTTACCACTTGTCCGTCAAAGGTTACTGGAGGCTTGTTTTTTCTTGCTTTATCAATACCCACACGACGCCCCGCTTTGGCTCTGTCTTTATAGCGAATGCGAGTCTTTTCATAATCTGCTTTGATGTCATCAACAAAGCTCTGGCGACGCTCAGTATCTTTACTTAGCAAAGCGCTGGCGACGCCCACACTGCGTGATGCGTTCGTGACATGAACGACTTGATTACGTTTGTAGTTTTGTTCAATTTTGACGGCGGTATGGGCTTTTGAAGTGGTTGCGCCACCTATCATCACTGGCAAATCAAAACCTTGGCGCTCCATCTCTTTAGCCACGTGCACCATTTCATCCAAAGAAGGCGTGATTAAACCGGACAAACCTATCATGTCGGCACCTTCTTCTTTCGCGGTACGTAAGATGGTTTCCGATGACACCATAACGCCTAAGTCAATCACTTCAAAGTTATTACATTGCAACACCACACCCACAATGTTTTTACCAATGTCGTGCACATCGCCTTTCACCGTTGCCATGACAATCTTGCCATTACTGGACGAAGCTGTGTCCATGTTTCGCGCTTTCTCTTCTTCAATGAAAGGCATCAAGTAAGCCACGGCTTTTTTCATTACACGTGCCGACTTCACTACCTGAGGCAAAAACATTTTGCCTGAGCCAAATAGGTCACCAACGATACCCATGCCATCCATCAAAGGACCTTCAATTACCTCTAAAGGTCGGTCGAAAGACAAACGAGCTTCTTCTGTGTCTTCGTCAATAAACTCCGTGATCCCTTTTACCAATGCATGGGATAAACGTTCAGCCACTGGAAAACCACGCCATTCTTGCGTTTCTTTCTCAGCGGCTTCTCCTGTACCAGCAAACTCTCCGGCAATGGCTAATAAGTTATCCGTGGCATCCGGTGTACGGTTCAAAACCGCATCTTCTACGGCGTCGCGTAATTTCAAAGGAATGTCTTCGTACAAGGCCAATTGACCCGCATTGACGATACCCATTGTCATGCCTTGTTTAATGGCGTGATAAAGGAAAACCGCATGAATGGCTTCACGAACTGGGTTATTGCCACGAAATGAGAAAGAAACATTTGAGACACCACCAGACACCTTGGCATAAGGCAATTCACGGGTGATATCCCCCGTCGCCTCGATGAAGTCCAGCGCATAACGATTGTGTTCTTCTATGCCGGTAGCGATAGCGAAAATGTTCGGATCGAAAATAATGTCCTCTGGCGGGAAGCCGACTTCGTCAACCAATATATGATAAGAGCGACGACAGATTTCAATTTTGCGCTCACGAGTATCCGCTTGCCCAGCTTCATCAAACGCCATAACAATGACAGCCGCGCCATATTTCATCAGTTTTCTGGCTTGCTCTTTAAACTTCTCTTCGCCTTCCTTGATGCTGATCGAGTTCACCACCCCTTTGCCTTGAATCCACTTTAGCCCAGCTTCAAGAATTTCCCATTTGGAAGAGTCCAGCATGATCGGCACACGAGAAATATCTGGCTCAGATGCGATTAATTTCAAGAAGCGTTCCATCGCCGCTTGCGAATCCAACATGCCTTCGTCCATGTTGATGTCAATGATTTGCGCGCCGTTTTCCACTTGCTGACGTGCCACATCCAAGGCGGTATCAAAGTCACCTTCTTTGATTAAGCGCTTAAACATAGCCGAACCGGTAACATTAGTTCGCTCTCCGACATTAACAAACAAGGAGTCGGCGCCAATGTTGAAAGGCTCAAGTCCAGACAAGCGACACTCTTTCACGATCTCAGGAATAACACGTGGTTTGGCGTCCGCAAAAGCGTTCGCAAAGGTTTCAATGTGCTCTGGCGCTGTACCACAACAGCCACCAATGATGTTCAAGAAGCCAGACTCAACCCAACCTTGAATTTCATCCAACATTTCATCTGGTGATTCATCGTATTCACCAAAGGCATTCGGTAAGCCAGCATTCGGGTGCGCAGATACATGCGTGTCGGCGATACGGGATATTTCTTCCACGTACTGACGCAGTTCTTTTGGACCCAGCGCACAGTTAAGGCCAACAGAAATGGGTTTAGCATGGGCAATGGAATTCCAGAACGCTTCTGTCGTTTGACCCGATAAAGTTCGGCCAGACGCATCCGTAATGGTGCCAGAGATCATAATGGGATAACGCACACCGGTTTTCTCAAAGTAATCCAGCACAGCATAAATAGCCGCTTTGGCATTCAAGGTATCGAAAATGGTTTCGATCAACAGAATGTCGACACCACCTTTAATTAACCCATCTACGGCTGTGGTGTAGGCGTCTACTAATTCATCAAAGTGAATATTTCGAAAACCAGGATCGTTTACGTCTGGTGATATGGTACAGGTTCGACTGGTTGGCCCCACTGCCCCAGCCACGAAACGCGGCTTAGTTGGATTCTTGGCCGTAAATTCATCCGCCGCTTCGCGAGCCAATCGAGCGGACTCAAAGTTCAATTCGTAGCTTAATGCTTCCATGTGGTAATCCAACATGGAAATATAGTTGGCATTGAAGGTGTTGGTTTCTATGATGTCCGCACCCGCTTCAAGATACTTAGCGTGTATCTCTTTGATGATGGCGGGCTGGGTGATCGACAATAAATCATTATTGCCTTTCAGATCACTCTGCCAATCGGCAAAGCGTTCGCCTCGGTAATCCGCTTCCTCAAGTTTATAAGCTTGAATCATGGTTCCCATTGCACCATCTAGAATCAATACATTTTCAGATAGACGCTGCTCAAGAACAGAATACGATACCGATTTAGCCACGCTTTACACCTCACAAAATTATAAGCAAGCCTACTATAGCAAAAGCATTCAGCTTTACGTTGAAAAATAGTAATGTGCAAATGAATGATTCAAAAGATCAAATGGTTAGCATAAAAAAAGCCCACTCAACAATGGGCTTAAGGTGTTTGACCTGGGTTTAAATTTTACAACGCTGTATCAAGCACCCTTTAAAATCTTAGGATCAGTTTCATTGGATCTAAGGATTACCATTAGTGTCCCAAATATAGCCACTGCTTCCATTCCCTGCTCTATCACTCTTTCTGCCAATTCGTTGTTAGATCATCCAAGAAATGCCGACATTAAAAATACCTTTATTAAACTGATGAGCGCCTCAAAAAATCATTCATCGACTTTTAAAAAAGGTCTAAATCGCTATCTATAAAGTGATTCTTTGGCTAAGAATGGCCGCTTTAGGGAAAACAAACACCTAAAGCGCTTGTTTCACTTACTAGTCATATTTCGGCTTTTTATTTGGAAAGTTACTGATCGCTAAAGCCAAAACGGCTGCGGTATCACTCGTGACAGCAATAAAGCTATTGCGACTAGTATGGCGAACCGAACCATTGTAATACTCTTGAGCCTTGCCATCTACATTGCTTATACGGTAATCGTTGTATTCTCTTACGCGGTTACGACCAATATTATTAGCATGTGGATGATCTTGTGTGATTCGCCCAAATCGATTTCCCTTTTGAAAATAGACCGTTGGATTATCATTTAGATCCCCTGTGTAGCCAATAATATTGGCTTTTACATAAAAATCATTGCCATATGCCATTTTTATTACTCCTTTCTATAATTAAAGCTAGGTAGATTATTTAAGTTAACAAAAGTGCTATTTGAATAATCATTCAAATACATTAAGAAAACGGTGAATTTAATCAAAAAGATAATTGAGGGAAGATACCGTCTTGGAATTTGAGAATTCAAGAGGTCAGAGCGGTTGATTTTTGAACACTTTTGATTTTCTATCCCTGCCGTGTCTTACACGTTTTACCAGCTGCGCGTTCAACCACAGCAACACTAGGCTAAAAAAAGCCAACTCTCAGATAAGAGTTGGCTTCGATTTACATAACGTTATTTCTAGGTTAGCTAATCTGTTCTGATGCTTTTCCTTTACCAATACGACCAATTAGGAAACCGCCAAGTAGGCCAAGCAAGATGGCGATGGCCCAGTAACCGTATTTTTCAAATAGGTTGGTGTTAATTAACGCTAGGCTCTGGTTATCTTGATACACCAATCTTTGGATAGTCTGATTTTTAAAACTCATTTGCTGGCGAATCAAAAGGTTGAGCTCCGCTTCTGGCTTTTCATTCAAACCCGCTAATCGCCAACGCCATTGCAGCTGACCACCTTCTACATTGGCTTTGACTTTAGCATTACTAATCATTTGAATTTCACTGTCAGTAATCAATTCAGCCTCATAACTCTGTCCTAATACAGGCTGAGCTACGGTGGCCGTTACTAATATCTCAAACGTATCGTTTAAAGCCATTTCATTTGGTAGTTGCCAATTCACCGTTTGGATACTAGATACCAATTGCGAATCCATCGAGTGGCTTTCCGCTTGTAAAGAAATGGTATCGTTTTCTAATATACCAAGATCGTTTTTGAGTTTTACTAAAGCCTGATTAAGATCTGACACTTGTTGATTCTTCTCATTCAAACTTGCTTGAGCACTTGCTAGTTGCTGAGCTAGGCGGACGTTATTGGCTTGTGCAGTAGCCAATTTTTGGTCCATCGCCAGCCAGCGAGCTTCCATATCGGCATGACCATCAATGGCTCCTTCCAAAGCAATTACCTGCGATCGATAATCTTTTAAAACCATCTCTTGACGGCGTATCGTAGCTTGATAATCAGCAATACTTCGTTGTAATGACGTTATTTGTTGAGCTTGCGCTTGCTCCAAGGCATTGGATTCCGATGGCGCCATAGATAATTGATTATACTGTTCTCTTAGTAACTGATGCTCTTCACGGGCATCAGCTAATTGTCTGGCTAAAATACTGTTTTGCTGACGTAATTGCGCTACTTGTTGCTGTAAGCTTTGTTTTTCATCCAAAACCAATTGGTAGTTTTGTTGCCATTGCTCACTTTGACTAGATTGACTGGCCAGTTGCGCCAATTGGTCATGGAGCGTTGTATTTTCTGAGCTTAATTGTTGAATTTTGTCTTTTAGCTGATTGTTTTCAAGCTGTAAAGCTTGATATCGAGATTCCAACGCATCACGTTGTGTTTTTTCATTTTCTAGATCAAGCAAGACTTCAGCATTACTCGTTGATGACTGCAATTGCGCAATTTGGCTGTCTTTATCGTCTAGTAAACTGGCTAGTCGCTGAAGTTCCGCTTCGTTATCTGCTAACGCTTGGTTAAGACGAAGAATTTCTGAATCGGACTGAGCCGAAGCTGGGGTTGCTTGAATAGGGGTCACTGTTTCTGTAGACAATTCCGTGTCTAATGGCGATTCTTCGCTACTGCTTTGGTCACTTGTGCTGGTACTTTGGTTACTGCATGCCGATAACAATAAGCCAACTGCAACGGGAACCCATAACGCCGTACGTGCTTTCATCATTCGCTCCTTAATCCCAAGGTAGTTAAACCTTATGCCAGATTTAAGTATAGAATGCAAAAAAGCCGTAAAGAAAATTATTACAAAAAGTATAAAAAAGCCAGTAAGTTAAAGCCGATAAAAGCCAACTTACTGGCTGTGTCCCGTTGTGTTAAGCGAGACTTTTTGAAATCACTTCATACACATCTTTCGATAAGTCATCGGCCATAATACGCTCTAGTTCAGCTTTCATTTTAACACGTAATTCTGGCGCCATTTTCTTCCAGCGTGTTAATGGCGTGCAAAGACGAGAAGCGATTTGCGGATTTCGCTTATCCAAGACTAATATTTGATCCGCTAGGAATTGATAACCGCTGCCGTCAACATGATGAAACGCGGAAATATTTTGACCAAACCCACCCAAAAGAGAACGCACTTTATTTGGATTTTTAAGGTCAAACGCGTCGTGTTTCATTAACGTTTTCATACTATCAACGGCCTTTTCCTGCTCGCGGCTGGCGCTCAGCATTAACCATTTATTCACGACCAAAGGTTCATTCTGCCATTGCTGATAAAAAGCATCGAGCAGATTGTCCGCTTTATCATGACCGTTGTGGACGGCAATGGATAACGCGGCAAATTGATCCGTCATATTATCTGCCGATTCAAACTGGTCAACAACGGACTGTTTCGCTGCCTCAGCACCACTTTCCAACCAATAAGACAAAGCAAGGTTTTTTAATGAACGACTGGCAATGTCTTTTGCTTCCGCCTGATATGGACCCGTAACCTGATGTTGCTGATAAGCTTGAGCAAATTCAGTTTGCAAAGACTCTGCTATCTGTTTTTTCAAATACTGGCGAGCTTGTTTAATGGCATTAGGATGAATTACCTGAGCCAACTCTGACAAATAAGCCTGACTTGGCAGATTCAAGATCAAAGCCACCATCGCAGGGTCTAAATTATCGTTTTGTAATAGCGCTTTGAAACCTTCCACTAAGTTTGAGGTTAGAGACAGAGCTTCTCCAGCGATCGCTTGCTCAATTAAGGTATTAAGCTCATTCACCGCTAACTGCTGGCCAGCGTTCCAACGATTAAAACCGTCCTGATCAGCGGACAACAGCAACAACAAATCCGCAGAAGAATAGTCGTAAGACAGCTTCACTGGCGCAGAGAACCCTCTTAGCAAAGAAGGCACAGGCTTGGTTGCAACTTGCGTGAATTCAAATACTTGCTCGGCTTCTGTCAATTCCAACAAATGCTCGTCGGACGAATCGTCATTGAACGAGGCTAAAAGCGCATTACCTGATTGATCAATCAAGCCAACACGCACGGGAATATGCAAAGGCAACTTAGTTGGTTGGCCAGGGGTGGCTGGTGTTTCTTGCTGTAAGGTTAGACGATAGGTTTGACCTTGTTCATCGTATTCATCGACGACATGAATCTGTGGTGTGCCAGCTTGAGAGTACCAGCGTTTAAATTGCGTCAGATCGACACCGGAAGCCTCTTGCATGGCGGCGACGAAATCATCACAAGTCACGGCTTGGCCGTCGTGACGCTCAAAATACAAATCCGAGCCTTTGCGGAACTTCTCTGCGCCTAACAAAGTATGAATCATGCGCACAATCTCAGCGCCCTTTTCATACACGGTTAAGGTATAAAAATTAGAAATTTCAATAAAGGAAGCAGGACGAACAGGATGCGCCATTGGACCTGCGTCTTCAGCAAACTGAGCGGTTTTCAAGAAGGACACATCTTCAACACGCTTTACTGTGTCTGAATGCATGTCCGCTGAAAAGCTTTGATCACGGAATACAGTGAAGCCTTCTTTCAAACTTAACTGGAACCAGTCACGACAAGTCACTCGGTTACCAGACCAGTTATGAAAGTATTCATGCGCCACAATGGCTTCCACACGCAAATAAGTATCGTCTGTGGTGGTTTCAGGACTGGCGAGCAAGCATGAGGAATTAAAGATATTCAAGCCTTTATTTTCCATCGCCCCCATATTGAAGTCATCCACCGCGACAATCATGAAGATATCTAAGTCATACTCTCGACCATAAACTTCTTCATCCCAACGCATGGATCGCTTTAAGGCTTCCATTGCGTAGTCAACTTTGTCGATGTTGTGGGCTTCCGTGAAAATTTGCAGCTTTACTTCTCGCTGGCTCTGCGTCAAAAAGGTGTCATTTTTGACTTCTAGATTACCAGCGACAAGAGCAAACAAGTACGCAGGTTTTGGGAAGGGGTCGTGCCAGACCACAGAGGTTTTGCCATCATCCTGAATCTCACGAGCAATTTCATTACCATTAGACAGCATCACTGGGTATTTTTCTGCATCAGCAATGATTCTTGTGGTGAATACCGACATCACATCAGGGCGATCAAGGTAATAGGTAATGTGACGGAAACCTTCTGCCTCACACTGAGTGCAGAACATAGAAGAAGAACGATATAAACCTTCTAAGCGAGTGTTGTTTTGCGGTTCAATTAGGGTTTCGCAAGTCAGTACAAAGCTGTCTGCTGTGGCGGTGATTATTAGCTGATTGTCCACCAGCTGATATTCACCAGACGGTAACACATAATCATCCATGGCAACCGCTACTAACTTAACATCTTCACCGCCATCCAAAACCAAAGGAGCAGTATTTTCCTTTGAGTCTGGGTTGCGTCGCATGTGCAACTTGGATGTCACTACCGTTGTGGCTTCGTCTAACTCAAAGGTTAATTCTGTTTTATCGATCAGAAACGGAGGGACTTTGTAGTCTTTCAGGTAAATCGCTGACGGATGACTCTCTTTCATAATCACTCTCCTAGAAACTTAAACTGGCTTGGTAACCTGTGTATTTGCGTAAATTGATGACACCAGTATCGAGAATCAAATATTGGCCTTTGATACCCATTAACACCCCTTCAATCACGGGTGTTTTCTCTGCATTTAGACTGGTGATCTTAGTGGGGTATTCCAACACTGGATAGGTAAATTCGTGGGTTTCATTCTGATCCGACAAATCGGTAATGGCTTGTAGGCCAAACTCTTGCTGCAGTGAGTCTAACCCCTCGTATAACTGACTAATCAAGCGTTCTTGTTCGGCCTCAAGATCCAACACCAGATCCGAACCTTTTAGCATATTACGCCAGTTGGTTTTATCCGCTACTTCGGATTTAAATAAGGTTTCAACCAAACCAGACAAACGACGATTCTCAACACGAAAAATCGGTCTAGCTTGGGTAGCCCCTTGGTCAATCCAACGGATTGGCAGCTGATCGCCACGAGTAATACCAATTTTTAATGCAGATGAATTAGCCAGATAAACATAATGGCTTTGCATGCAAAATTGCTCAGCCCACTCAGGCTCACGACAAGTACCCAAATGAAAATGGCATTTCTCCGGACTCATGATGCACGTATCGCAAGCGGCAAGTTTACGAAAGCAATTAAAACAATAGCCCTGACTGAACGATTTCTTGGTCTTTTTGTGACAGTGAATGCAATGAATGTCACCACTGAAGTCCAAACGAATTCTTTGCCCCAAAAGATCATTCATCTGCTGGCATTGATCGTCCAGATTAAGTTGGTATTGCACCTTGCCATCGATGGCTTCAACCTTCATCTTACGAATTTGACCTTGCAGCATTAGGACTTGCCTTCTGCTGAATTATCCACCCATTTTATGGTTTCATGTTCATTGGTCGATTGTTTGCTGTCACAACCCTGGTGAACTTGCGTATCAATGAAACCCACGCGTTTTTCTTCAGACTTATTGGTGTAGTCGTAGGTAATTACCGCTTGCAAGCATAATTCTTTTTGTTCTTCCGTTAAGCGTACGCCATTTGGCCACTTGCCAAGCTCTACGGCTTGTTTCAGGCTGGCGTAGACTTCTGGTGACATATTGTCGATCATTTCTTTAAAGTTCATGTTTTCTCTCTTTAAACCGAATCAGCTCAAGCATTTAATCGGCTTTAATCTGTTTACCAAAAAATGCATCAAATAACCCAAAGCACACACAAAGCGCCAACCCGGAGAGCAAACCGATTGTATGTGCTGTGTTAGCGATATTGCCTAACCCCAGTGTTTCAGGCAATGACGTGAAGCCCACGCCCAACCAAATCATGAAAAAGACCATTAAGCCCTTACTGATCAAAACAGGGTAATGTGAACGAACAATCGGCAATAACCAAGCAAAACCGATCAAACCATATACCACACCAGACAAACCGCCAAAAATTGGATAACCACTGAAATAGAATTGTAAAACGTTACTTAATATTGCGGTAATCAACACCGTCAATATCCACACAAGCTTACCAACCAGCACCTCTAACTTACGGCCAATATCCCATACCCATAGGCAATTAAATACAATATGAACCACACTAAAATGCAAAAAAGCTGGCGTTAAAATACGCCAATATTCAGCTTTCGCCATAACATCGGATAAATTCATAAAATAAATATGACCGTTCGTCACATCAAATGGACTAATGGTAAACAGACTGACTAAAGAAAGGTTGGCTCCTAATTCGGTCGCAACGGCAACAACAAAGCTGATCATCAATACCATCACAGTTAAAGGTGATTGTTTGGCCTGCATCATTAAGTTGCTTGGTGATTTTCGTTCGGGAGCCTGATTGACATGAGAATTTTGTAACAGGGATGGATCTTCTTTCCAAATCAAAATTAATTGTTGAACTGTGGCCTGTTGACTGGCGTCCAGCAGCCATAACTCTCTTGCCCCTTGATTCTCAACAATTTGATGAGCTACTTTATGATGCCATAAAGCATTAGCCAGTAATTGCGGTTCTTCTGTCGTGTCAAAGCGATATACGAAATACATGAAATTCTAAAAAGATACCTTTTTTAGACAATACCAGCTTAATCTATCAGATTAAGGACGATAACTTGACTGCCACCCCAGCTTATCACGACAAACATTGTAGAAGTCATGATCCTTTGGATGAATAAGGCGAATGCCACCCTGCTTCTTGGTAATATGAATCTCGTCACCAGGAGCCGCAGTAATGTTCAATTGCCCATCACAACTTACGCTTGGATAGGTCAAATTGGACTCACATACCACAATTCGAATTTTCGCATTAGCATCAATCACAATAGGACGATTACTTAGGGTATGTGGGTGCATAGGAACCAGCACCAAGGCATCTAGTTTCGGTAACATGATTGGTCCACCAGCGGATAAAGCATACGCCGTTGATCCTGTTGGCGTGGCCACAATCAAACCATCGGACTTTTGATTCATGACAAACTGATCATCAATAAAAAGATCAAAACGTATCATTCGAGCCGATTTACCTGGGTGCAAAACCAAATCGTTTAACGCGATGCCATCACCACTTGGTCGATTCTGGCGTTTAATCTTAGCCTCTATCATAAAGCGTTTCTCTTCATGATATTCGCCTGCCAAAATAGGGTCTAATTCTTCTTGTAGGTGTTGAGGAGAAATGTCGGTCAAAAAGCCCAAAGTACCACGGTTAATCCCCAGTACTGGAATATCATAGTTACAAATTGCACGGGCAGCGCCTAAGAAACTACCGTCGCCACCTACGACCATGACCATATCACAATGATCACCCAACTCTTTAAGTGGGGCTTGCGCTACTTTGATGCCAGGCATCATCGCCGCCAATTGGCTTTCGAGAACAGGTTGCACCTCTTTATCCTGAAGATAATCCATTAACTTCTTCACGGTGTCTAAAATTTGCGGTTTGTCTAATCGAGCAATAATGCCAATACGTTTAAAAAGACTCATGCGTCCTTCTCTTTCCTGCTTTCAATGTATACAAATGAACTCACTGCGATCGCTATTGGAGTCTTACATAATTTGCGCCACTTTAACATGAAGCAGGCTATATTCGCTATGAGCGAAGCTTAATATCAAACTCAGATTGACTTTTTTCTTTCAAAACGGAGTCTGATGCGACGCGTATCCTCGCCACCCTTGCATTCCTCCAGTATGAATCATAAGGGTTTTAGTATGCGGCCAAGAACCAGCTTTCATTTTATGCCAAAGACTAAAGAGCACTTTTGACGTATAAACAGGGTCTAATTCAACATCGGGGTTTGCCTCAAAAAAGGCTTTTAAAAACATCGTTAATTCCAATGGAAGCTTAGCATAACCGCCCAGATGTGCGTCATCATGAAACCCTAGACGATCACTAATATGTTGTAAGTCGTCTTGTTGTTTTACAATATTAGCCGCCAAGCTAATAATCTTAGCACGCTGTTGAGCCATACCTTTTAGGGCGCTAAACACCTCAAGTTTCGGGCAGGCCTCACTTGATAAAATGCCCGCTGCTGTGGTCCCCGTACCTGCCGCAATAGCCCAAGCGGAATATTGACCAGATGTAGCTCCAATAGTATTCGCCCAATCCGCACAACCTTCTGCACCTAATACACCACCGCCCCCTTCAGGGACCCAATAAATTTCTGGATAGAGCTGTGAAATATGTTTTACCACATTCGCTTCCAAGCCTAAGCGGAAATCCGAACGTTGACTCGGCCAGAGTTCCGCTCCGTCTGCAACTGCGTCTTGTAACGTTGGCGTTAAGCCAGTCTGTAACTCGCCTCGCACTAGCAGAATAGCCTGTTCATCTCTATCCGCTAGACTGGCCGCCAAGGCATGTAAATGATTTGAATAAGGCCCACCTAAAGAACCAATGTATTTGGCATTTTGTTGTTCTGCAGCCTTTAAATGATAGCGCAACTTATGCCACTTGTTTCCTGGCGCTTTAGCGTGCTCTAAATCGCCACGATAAATGTCCAACTGATACGTTTGGTTAAGTGTAGACGCACCTAAAAAATTAAGATTGATGGATTGAATTAATGACACAAACAGCCTAACCAAAGTCGATTCATAAAAGGAATATGCTCATTATACTCAGAATGGCACATAGACAGATTATCCTAATGTTTTTTTTGTTAGAATCCGCCACTCTAATTATTTGTATTGCGCCCTTTCTTCAGGCCTAAATTCTGGTCGAATTTACATGAGGGAACGATACTCAACAAGGATCACCATGAGCCAACACAACTTATTGTATGATGCTGCCGATGAATTTGGCCCCATTCGAGTTTTTGATGATGGGCAATATCGAATTTTGTCTTTTGCTGACGGTGATGAACAAAGTCGCATTCGCTTATCCACACCGCACATATTACAGCACGAATACACTCAAGCCATGATGCTCTCATTGTTGTTTTGTCAGCCAAAGAGAGTATGCATTTTGGGTCTAGGTGGTGGCACCTTGATTCATGCTTTGTATCACACTGTGCCCAGTGTGCAAATTAGCGCCGTTGAATTAAGGGCGGACGTTTTGGATGCCGCTGAGCTATTTTTTAAACTGCCAAGAGGCAAACGCATTCAGCTAACCTTAGATAATGCCATTGACCATGTTGAACAAGGACTCGACAAAAAAGTCGATCTGTTAATGACAGACATCTACAACACTCAAGGCATGGACATTCATGTTCTTGCACCTAGCTTTATTGAAAACTGTGCCAAAAACATTAAAGAAACAGGCTGGCTTGTTCTTAACTGTTGGATAGATCAAAAGCACAATGACGATTTAACCCAATGCCTAAAAGAACATTTCCGTTCCGTCAGTGCGCTGGACACAGGAAGCGGTAATTGGGTGATTTTAGCCGGCAAGCAAAAACCAGATAATACTGCTAAAGAGCTTAAAACCATGGCGCAAAAACTGAGTAATCCCTTGGGGTTTTCCCTCAATAAATGGCTGACCCGCCTGACTGAGCTTTGACATAAAAAAGCCAGCTTATCGCTGGCTTCTCCTTAATGGATGCGACATCCTAATATTCAGTTAAGACAGTACAGAATCGACTAAGGCTTTTGCTTCTACTTCAAGTGCTAATAAATGCGCCTCTGAAACAAAACTTTCCAGATAAATTTTATAGACATTTTCCGTACCGGATGGACGCGCCGCGAACCAACCATTCGCGGTAGACACTTTTAGTCCACCAATGGCGGCTTGATTTCCCGGAGCATGAGTTAGAATCGACTCAATTTTCTCTCCTGCGAGTTCTGTTTGCGTCACATTGTCAGCCTGTAAAGCACCCAATAAACGTTTTTGCGCAGGCGTCGCAGCCACATCAATACGTTTATAGTGAGGTTTGCCGTAACGCGCCACTTGCGCCTCATACAGACTCTGCGGGTCTTTACCTGTTACCGCTAATATTTCCGCCGCCAATAACGCCATAATGATGCCGTCTTTGTCTGTGGTCCAAACGCTAGCATCCTTACGCAAAAAAGAGGCACCAGCACTTTCTTCGCCGCCAAACCCCATGGTGCCTTGGTACATACCTTCTACGTACCATTTGAAACCAACAGGGACTTCGCACAATTGTTTGTTTAAGCCATTCACCACACGATCAATCATGCCGCTAGAAACAAGGGTTTTACCAAACATGGTATCCGCAGGCCAATGTGGACGATGTTGTGACAAATATTCGATGGCGACAGCCAGATACGCATTTGGGTTCATTAAGCCAGACTTGGCACAGACGATACCATGGCGGTCGTAATCAGGGTCATTGCCAACCGCAATATCAAAATCGTCTTTTAATTTGAGTAAAGACTGCATGGAATAAGGCGATGAGCAGTCCATGCGGATACGACCATCTTTATCCAATGGTACAAATCGAAATGTCGGGTCTACTTCTGTATTAACAACAGTAATGTCTAACCCATATCGATCTGCAATGGGTTTCCAATAGTGAATACCGGATCCGCCCATAGGATCAACACCAATGCGAATCTTGGCTTTCGCAATGGCTTCCATATCAATCACATTTTCTAAATCACTGACATAATGCTCAATATAATCAAATGATTCGATCAAATCTGAGGTGTCTATTTCACTTTGCTGAGCCGACTTAACATCTTGTAAACCCGTCACTAATAATTGATTCGCACGATTGGCTACCCAATCTGTAATGTCTTTATCAGCTGGACCACCTTTGATGGAGTTGTATTTTATGCCGCCATCTTCTGGTGGATTATGAGACGGTGTAATGATAATACCATCACTTAATTCGCTTGCATTCGCGTTGTGAGTTAAAACAGCATGAGAGACTACTGGTGTCGGCGTAAAGCCACCTCCCGCCTGTACGAGCACCTTGATATTATTTGCTACCAACACACTTAATACGGTTTGAAAAGCCGCCTCAGACAAAGCATGAGTATCTTTAGCTAAGTAGACGGGGCCAGTGATCTTTTGAGCCACTCGATATTCTGCCAATGCCTGTGAAATGGCGAGAATGTGATCTTCATTAAAAGTGGTTTGTAGAGCGCTACCGCGATGACCAGAAGTACCAAAGCTGACTTTTTCATCTGGATGATTTACAACATCTGGCTTATTGCGATAATACGCTGTCATCAGTTGCGGTAAATTCACCAAAGAATCGTGATGTGCAAGCTGTCCTGCTTGTGGATGGATTGCCATTTAGAGAGCCCTATTGAATGTATTTACAATAAAGTCTCGCCTAAAATCATTAAATTTTCAATGAGTTATCTTAACCACAAAACGGGCTCAACCAGTAAACAGAAATACCAGTTGAGCCCGTGCTGGCTGAGTTCGTTCAATGTTACTCACTAAACCAATCAGGATTAACGTTTTTTCAGTATCAAACTACCAATAGAGTAACCTGCTCCAAACGAACAAATCACACCAATATCACCTTGTTGTAGATCTTCATGGTATTTCGCAAAGGCAATAATGGAACCGGCAGAAGCGGTATTCGCGTATTCATCCAATACCACTGGCGCTTCCTCTAACGTCGCATCACGTCCTAGCAAACGCTTACTGATTAATAAATTCATATTAATATTCGCTTGGTGCAGCCACCAGCGCTTCAGCTGTGATACTTGAATGCCTTCGCTACTCAAATGGCTTTCAATATGATCGGCTGCCATAGGGCATACTTCTTTGAAAACCTTACGACCATTTTGATGAAATAACTTATCTGCACCATAAGGGTCTTCGTCTGTAATACGAGTCAGATAGCCAAAGTTCGAACGGATATTATTAGAATAGGACGTTACACACTTGGTGCTTAACACCTCAAATGAATGATCAGATTGGCAGGTTTCCGCCAGCTCAACCACTGTCGCTGTCGCCACATCACCAAAAATAAAGTGCGAGTCGCGATCCATATAATTCACCTGTGCTGAAGTCAGCTCTGGGTTGATCACCAAGACCCCTTTTGCCGTTCCCGCTTTTACCGCATCAACTGCGCGCTGCAAACCAAAGGTCGCCGCAGAACACGCCACCAGCATATCAAAGGCAAACCCTTCAATACCTAGTGCAGACTGCACTTCAATAGCAATGGCAGGATAAGATCGTTGGGTATAAGCGCAAGAGACAATGACCATATCGATGTCGGCAGGCTTTTTATTGGCTGCAACCAAGGCCTTGTTTGCAGCGGCAATCGCCATTTCGGCCTGATGAGAGACTTCATCATCCCCGCGAGGGGATAGCAAAGGGCGCATTCGATCAATGTCTAACGCGCCCTCTTTCGAATAAATATAACGACTTTTAATACCCGACGCTTTTTCAATAAACGCCGCACTGGATAAGGGCTTTGCCTCTAATTCGCCTTGCTCAATCGCTTTTGCATTCGTTGAATTGTATTTTTCCGCCCATGCGTTATAGCTATCGACGAGTTCTTCATTCGTGATGGAATGTGCAGGAGTCCATAACCCGACTCCGCTAATGACAACAGAAGAATTCATTTAATTCGTCCTTATTATTGTTTTGCAATGTTAAGTATAGATGAGATTGTGAACGACAAATCCGTCTTCGTCCACATAAATGTAATATCAGAACGGCACAATAATTATCTAAACGCATAACAGGATTGGATTTTTTGATCTTTCTTCATCATACTCAATGACAGTGATAAATTGTTTATAAGAAACAATCAGCTGGCTTGGATGTTATGAAAAACAATAATGCTTTGATTTTATCGGGTGGTGGTGCAAGAGCAGCCTATCAAGTCGGCGTTTTATCTGCAATGGGGAAAATGTTACCGAAAAAAACCGCGTTACCCTTTCCGATATTATGTGGCACATCAGCAGGCGCATTAAATGCCACTATGCTGGCATCCTATGCGGATAATTTTTCTAAAGCAGTTTCCACTCTGGCGTTTGTTTGGCGGCACTTAAGCCCAGATCAAATTTATACGTTAGGAAGATGGCCGTTAGCCACCTCTGTGACCAAGACCCTGCTGTCACTTTTTCACCTTCACAATCACGCTGAAGCCATTGCCATCATGAACAATGCCCCCTTACGGGAACTACTCAGCAATCATTTGGATTTCACAAAAATTCAGCAAGCCATCGATAACGAACGACTATCAGCCCTAGCGGTGACGGCGATGAGTTACAGTACAGGAGAATCAACGACGTTTTTTGAAGGACGAGACTCATTGCAAAACTGGCAAGGTAAACGCCGTAAGGGTATGAAGACTAAGCTGGGGGTGGATCATTTACTGGCATCCAGTGCCATACCTGCGATTTTTCCTGCCCATAAAATCAATCAACACTATTACGGAGACGGTGCGATTCGTCAAAAATCCGCCATCTACCCTGCTCTGCAATTAGGCGCTGAGAAATTATTTATTATCGGAGTAAGTGGTAATCGAAGTCCAAAAAAATGGTCGCTATCAGATGATAAAAATGAAGTCAGTGCACCAAGCATGGCGCAGATTCTAGGCCAGCTATTAAACAGTGCGTTTATTGATAACTTAGAAGATGACATTAATCAGTTAGAATTGATGAACTCACTAATACGAGACTTACCTGCTGAGAAGCGACAAAACTACCCTCAATTGCCAACTGAAACTCTGATTATTTCCCCTTCAGAGGAATTAAATGAAATTGCCAACCATTATCTGCATACACTACCAAAGAATATCCGGGTGTTATTAAAATCGGCTGGTGGATCATCAACAGACAAAATCAGTTCAGCGGCCAGTTATCTGCTATTTACACCACAATATTGCCGCGCGTTAATGGAATTAGGCTACCAAGATGCCATGTGGGAAAAAGATAAAATTTTGGCTTTTATTAATCCAGCCTAAATAGAGACAATACGCTTGTTTTTTACTCGATCAGGCTGGCACACCCAATGTAACAACCGCTCTATACTGTCTTCTGATGAACTCGTGCATAAATCAATCTGTCCCGTTTTATCGGAACAGATAGCCAAACTCATTTGTTCAGGATAAGCAGCTTCTAAACGCCTTTTTAATTGCGAAGACACCCCTTCGCTGGGCTCAACAATGTCACAATCAGCACCTAGATACTCGACAAAATATGACTTAACTAAAGGATAATGTGTACAAGCAAGCACCAAGGTATCTACTTCGTCCTGATTCATCTTTTCACACAATGACTCAATGGTCTGGCGAACTCGTGTCTGACTTTCTGGCCAAGCATCAATATCGTAGGCCAGACTAGCGCTCGACATAATGTGCACCTGACTGTCTGCTTGCCACAACTCGATTAATTGATTTAAACGACGACTTTTCGCTGTCACTGGCGTTGCCAACACGGCCACCCTACGTTGTTTACCTAAACGAAAAGCGGGCTTTACCGCTGGCTCAACGCCAATAACCGGTAAATAGGTATTCGCTCTAAGAGTATCAATAGCGGCCACCGTCGCGGTGTTGCATGCCACAACGATAGCGGCAACTTGTTCCCGCTCAAAGAATTGACCAATGGTGATCAAACGCTGCTGTAGTTGCTCTGTTGTTTTGTCACCATAGGGAGCAAAACCATCATCCGCTAAATACAGTAAATCCAAATAGGCTTGCTTCTTATGGATAGCGTTTAAGATGGTTAAGCCTCCAGCGCCAGAATCAATCACTCCAACCTTCAAGTTTGCGGCTCCCCACTAAGCTTATCACTTAGCTCTTTCTGACCAAGTAGGGGTAACTGCACTGGCTCACGTTCTAGCTCAACACCATATAGATTGAACACATTGGCTTTTATATTGGCTTCAAGCTCCAATAATGGCTCGGCTTTTATGGCTTGATGATTCACCAATACCAAAGCTTGTTTTTCATACACCCCTACACCCTGCTGCGTTTTGCCTTTCCACCCAGCTTGATCAATTAGCCAACCAGCAGCCAGTTTAAATGCATCACCATGGGGGAATGAGACTAATGATGGAAACGATTTCTTGAGTTGAGTGTGCTGCGCCATACTGACAATTGGGTTTTTGAAAAAACTGCCGGCATTGGCTAATACTTTGGGGTCTGGCAGTTTACTACTGCGAACCTGACAAACCGCTTGAAACACTTTTTTCAAGCTTGGCTCACCATCAATTTGATTGACTAGTCCGCCATAGCTAAGCATGAATTCAGCGCGTTTTTTTAAACTTAGTTCGATGGCAGTAATGAAATATTTATCTTTCCACTGACCTTTAAAATGACTATCACGGTAAGCAAAACCACAGTCTTGCGCATTAATCCAGTAGACATCCAAAGTGTTTCGATCTAAAACCTGAACACGGGCTAATGCATCCTTTACTTCAACACCATAAGCACCAATGTTTTGTACTGGGGCGGCCCCTGCTGTGCCCGGAATTAACGCCAAATTCTCAACACCAAACCAATGTTTTTGCACAGTAAACTCAACTATTTCATGCCAATTTTCACCAGCGCCCACAATCAAACTAATACGATTGCCACTTTCTTCCTTGGCATGACAACCTCTAAGGCGATTGATGATCACCAGACCAGGAATGTCCGCACTGATTAGAAGATTGCTGCCCCCCCCTAACATGGTGACCTTGATATTGTGTTGTTTGGCCCAATCCACTAGTGATTTTAGGGTCATTAAATCGTCTACAAGGGCAAAAAATTCAGCCTGATAGTCAAATCGAAATGTATTGTATTGCTGCAGAGAAACGTTTTTTTCTACCCTTGGTGGTAAAATCGTCGCATCACTAATATGTTGAGTCGAGTCCATGAGTCCATGCTTATGGTTATACGTTAATGGGAAGCGATATGATCTAAAAAGCGCTTAGCGATTTCAATGAGGTGATGACGCATTTCAGTAAAGCCTTCTTCACCACCATAGTAAGGATCGTCCACTTCACCTAATGACACATAATCTGCAAATTCACCAAACATCACTAACTTAGCAGGAGATTGACTTGGCTGAAGCTGCTTTAGTTTCTGATAATTCGCACGATCCATTGCTAAGATCCAATCAAACACGTAGAAATCGTCTTCTGTCACCTGTCGTGCCCGTTGACCGGTGATATCGATACCCACTTGTTTTAATGTTTCTATGGAACGAGGATCTGGAAGCTTGCCGATATGGTAAGCCGCTGTTCCAGCTGAATCTAGAGAAAGATTAAGACCTTTACGCTCAGCCTCATGCTGCAAAATCCCCTGTGCAGCAGGTGAGCGACAAATATTTCCTAAGCAAACAGTAAGTACCCGTATTGGTGTCATTTTGATGAACCAGATTCCAGGCGTTCATCCGTGCTTAACGTGCGGGCTTCTGTCTCTAAGAGAACCGGAATGCCATCACGAATCGGGTAAGCCATGCCGCCCATTTTACTGACCAGCTCAGTGCCATCTTTACTCAAGGTTAAACCAGACTTGGTCACTGGGCAGACTAAAATATCTAATAATGATTTATTCATGAGTCACTTCTACTTTTATCGAATTAAGTTTGGCTAAAAAAGCCTCTTTAAAGTCATCTGGTAAGGCTAACGAAATAGGCAGATACCAAATATTTGAGTTGTTGAGGGCTAAAGCCTGACACTTTACGGCGTCTTTTTCCGTCATAATAACGGCTTTGTCATTCGGAATGTCCGACGCTTTAAACCCATGATGGTCAGAAAACCATTGATAAGTGCAAGCAGCTTCGTTTAAGCCCTTATCCTTTAAGGTTCGCTTAAACCGCTCGGGATTTCCAATACCAGCCATCACATGCCACTGTCGGCGCTCTAAAAAAGCTGTCTCACAAGCAAGCTGACGTTTACCATCCAACGAATATAAATAATCAGAGGTTATCGCCATCAAACGCACGGGGTGATTTAAAGCCTTTAAAGAATCGGTTTGCTGCGGCGTAATACTCACCACAAAATCCACGTCATTGAGGCGAACTTGTGGTTCTCTTAATGGTCCAACCGGCAACAATTGCTCATTTCCCAACCCTCGTTGAGCATCTATCATGGCAATTTCAATATCACGATCTAAAGCATAATGCTGCATACCGTCATCACTAATGATGACATCCAATATATGTTCTTCTAATAGCAATTCAATGGCTTTTTTTCGTTCCGGAAAGACTACCATTGGGCACTGAGTTCGACGTGCTAACATAACAGGTTCGTCGCCAACGACCTCTGCTAGGCTCTCGGCATCTACCTTCTCCGGTTTGGATAATGTAACCCCATGACCACGTGAAATAATACCGACCTTCAATCCACTTGCTGTGAGTAATTCACATAGAGCGATCACCATTGGTGACTTACCCGTGCCGCCAACGCTAATGTTACCCACCACCACGACAGGTACCGGTGCACGATAACTGGGCGTTATCCCTAATAAAAAATTTTGGCGTTTTTTGGCAACAAGATAACGAACTATAGGTTGAATGGGTTGGAAGACATGAGTCCAGCCGAATTTTCGATACCAAGCACGTGTAAAGCAAGACTCGATGTTCACGGATTAGACTCTTTTTGCGCGGTATGAGCCAGCTTAGTAATACCCAACTTAGCGGCCGCATCATACACTCTTAACACCATTTCATAAGATGACTGTGCATCAGCCGTGATAATCAAAGGGCGAGTATTATCTCCTTGCGTGACTTCGCTTAAACCTTGAACTAATGTTGCAACTTTTTCATTGATCAGCGTCTGTCCATTAATCACATATTGACCATCAGCGGTAATGACTAACTCAACCGTCTTATCTCGATCACTCGCTGGAGCATCGGAAGTCGCCGTTGGTAGATCAATGGTCAGTTCCGTACTTTGGTTAAACGTAGTGCTGACCATAAAAAAGATTAACAACAAAAAAACCACATCGATTAACGGCGTCAGGTTAATTTGTACGTCATCTATTTTTTGACGACGAAATTTCACTGGGCCACTCCCGATTTTTCTCTATCACCATGAATCGCATCAACTAACTTAGTGGATTGTTGTTCCATGGTCACAACAAGCTCATCAATACGGCGGCTAAAAAAGCGATGGAAGATTAATGCCGGAATAGCAACACCTAAGCCTGCCGCCGTGGTCAGCAATGCTTCTGAAATGCCGCCGGCCAATAAAGCGGTATTGCCCGCGCCGTTCTCCATTAGTACGGAAAAGACCTTAATCATACCAACCACGGTGCCCAACAAGCCCAATAAAGGCGAGATGGCAGCGATGGTCCCTAAGGTATTCATAAAACGCTCTAGCTCATGAATAACATGGCTTGCTGCCTCTTGCACACTCTCTTTCATCGCACCACGACCATGCTTAGAAGACACTAAACCAGCGGCAAAGATAGAAGCTAACCCCGTTTTAGACTGCATACCACGAATGTAATCTAGCGTCATTTTATCGTCTCGCAGACGCATCATCACATCGCCCAGTAAACCTTTTGGCGCCACACTATTTTTTCGCAATGTCCAAAATCGTTCAAGAATGATGGCCAATGTTAAAATTGAACAAGCCAATAATGGCCACATAAAAACACCACCAGTTTGAATAAAGCTTAGCAAGGGCATTCTCCATTTAAAGTTTGATGCTAATTTAACACACTCTCTAACTTTTCTGCACGCTTGCAAGTGTCAGATTTAAAGAGAAAAAATGAATATCGACATTGGCTGTGCTTAAGGCTAATGCCATCATCACGAAAATAAAAAGATAACATCTCAGAATGATCGATATTCAACCAATTAATCGACAGTGCCGAGAGGATCACGTTGTCTAAATACTCGTCGTTGTGGGCAAGGATAAGCCAATCGGGATTCATTTTTAACAAGGTTGATGGGGAAAGCCTATCGACTTTATCTGGCACCATCCTAATAGAGACCTTGTTGGTATTGCTGGTTAATAAGTTGTTTAGCTCCAAACCAGCAGAAGACTGAACCCAATCATTTATCCATTGCTCTTCGCCTTTTTCCAATACTAACTTACCTTGATGATTTCTCAACACCATATCAGCCTTAGGCTCAATGAACAGAGAGTTTGAAAACAACGACATCCAGATAATGCCAAGTGCTATTCCGCCACGCTTCAAAGGCGTTTGAAAAACCCAAAACAACAGCCACAACAATAAAAGCAACTTAGGTATGCTAGACGTAATGACATTAAAATTCAGTAGTGGACACTCAAATGCAACCCACTCAAGCAGACCAATAACATAGACCAGCCCCCAGTCTAGAAAACAATACACAAACTGAGTTTGAAAGATTAGGGATTCAAGACAAGCGATCATACCGATCGGGAACCACAGACTGGCAGTAAAAGGTATCATTAATAAATTAACCGCAATGGATACGATGGATATAGCGTCTTGCCACCCCAGAATCAACACCATAGACGCAGTACTCAACATCACTTGAGTGGAGATCATTCGACGCCATTGCCATTGTGTTATTGGATAAAAACCAATTAACAAATACACCATGCTAAACGACAGCCATAGCCCAGGACTTAATATGCTTCTTGGGTTTACAAACAACACCAACCACAAGGTAAAACCAATCACCTGAAAAGCACTTAGCTTTACCATCAATACTCGGCTAATTAAGTACACACTGAGCATAATGGACGCCCTAACCACCGGCTCCCCCCAATCCGTCATAAAGCCATAAAGCATTAATAAGGGCACCACCAAAACACACTCTAACTGCCAACGAGTTAAACCGACTAATAAAAGCTTGGCGGGTAACAACCACCAAATCACACGAGCAAGAACGAAACCGATCACCGCCATAAATCCCGTGTGCAAACCCGATACTACGAATAAGTGTGCGAGCCCCAACGTCCTCACTATCCAAGTATCTCTTTGACTCCACAAATCATCCGCCCCGAGTAATAACGCTTTTGAAAAACGCCAGGACTCAAATGTATGAAAGCTTTCATCAAGCCGTTTCAATACTTCGTGTCGCCCCCCCATCGGTAATTGCTTTAGCCATTCACCTTGAACGTTAAATACCAGCTGAGCAGCTTGCCTTTGAATGTATAAATTCTTCAACCACCAAGGCCCCTCTTTATCCGCCAAAGCATATCGAACTAACTCAACTTTGTTAAAATGAGGTGGGATTTGACTGGCTTGCAACAACCGGAAGTCATTAAATTCGACAAAATTTGAACGAATTGATTGTTGATCTGGTAATCGCTGAAAGATCACTTTAACCTGCTTAGCTAGGCTTACAGGGCCCTCTTTGGGTAAAGCACTCAGCAATAAGATTTGCTTGTCCTCAACACTAATAAAATACGCATCCTCTTGACTTAGCAAGATAGTCAGTTCGTCTTCCACCTCTGAAAGCACCACTGACAATAGTGAAATAAAAGTTAAAAACAAAACTAATACGCGCTTTGTGTACATTAGGTAGAGACAGAGAAAGGTGATATGCGTAGAATACAGCCACAAATAATCACTCGGCACCAGAATGGCGCCCATCAAAGTGGACAAACTACTTAGTAACATAAGACCTCCATGTCTTAGATTGCTAAATGACTTTTATCTGATTATGCCTAAGAATTATCTAAAGAAGTACATCCCTGATCCAGAGAAGCTAAAGAAAAATAAAGCGCTCGCGATTCTTGGATCACAAATTTATGAAGCAAACTTATGGCATCTTAACCGTCGTTCTGTTGCGCGTGCTTTTTTTAATGGCTTGTTTTGGGCTTTCATTCCAATGCCATTTCAAATGCTGGCAGCAGCCCTGCTGTCCATTCCTCTAAGAGCCAACATCCCACTTTCTATTGCGCTTGTGTGGATAACCAATCCGATCACCATGCCGTTTGTCTTTTATTTCAATTACAAAGTTGGCACCCACATATTAGGCACACACCATACTAAAGAGTTCAAACTCTCTGTTGAATGGATTTGGGATAAGATGGAGCATATCTGGCTACCCTTATATACAGGTTCTATCGTTACGGGGCTCTTAGTTGGTGCGATAAGCTACATCGCCATCACCATCTTATGGCGTTTACACGTCGTCAAACGCTGGAAAGAACGCAAACAGCGCAAATAAACTTGCTTAGCCCGTTATCTTAAACAAGATAAACACCTTGTACTGAATCATATTTCCCTATGATTTAAACTAAAAAAACCACTGCTGGGTCAATCAAACAGTGGTTTATTGAACAAAACGATCCTAGTTGCTCCATTAAAGACTAAAACGCCGCTTATTTGAAGCCAAACAAGGCTTCTCGCGCAACGTTTAAAGCCGTCACAGCATCTTGTTTTTTCTGCGCGTTTTTTAGCGCCTCCCAATCCATTCGATCCAAGGCGGTATCAATGTGTTTTAGAAAAGAAATCGCACTATTGGCCGCAGCAACACAATCCTCTCTGAAAGGAAATTGATCAAGCTGCCAGACACCTTGCCAATTATTTTTCCTTAAAACATAAAAGAATTCCATCAACTCAATCGGATGAACTGAACCCGCAATCATGTCATCATCCCAGTTTCGCAGATTATCATTCACATCCATACCAAATAGACGCCCGTAATCAATCGCGAGTTGCGCTGAGTCCGCTGGTGATTCACCGCCATAAAGTGCATGACCAAAATCCAACAATACGCCAATATTGGGCAAGTTGATTTTCTCCAATGCTAGCAGTGTACGAGTCATGCTGTCATAACTCATATGATTTCTTGGTTCGCGAGGTTTGTATTCAACAACAAACTTTAAATCCGCATTTTTCTTAGCAACGTTTGTGAGACCTTCCATTGAAAGGTGCCACAATTCATGATGATCAACTTGAAATGGGTAATCCCAACCATCTTGGCCCGGCCAAAGTTTCACATACTCTGCACCTAACTCCCTTACCATCTCGGCCGCTTCATTAATCAGATGCTCAGCCAATTTACGAATTTCAGGATCAGGGTTGGTAAAAGCGCCTTTGGAAAATTGACGAGTATAAATCTCTGGCGTGATACCAATCACACTTAGGTTATTTTTCGCAAGCGCTGCTTTTACCTCTGCGACAGACACGTTACCACCGGGAAAGGGATAATTAATATCGACGACTGAGAGATCATCCACTTGACCCGCCAAATCAATCATTTCCAGTAAAGATCGTTTCGGTCCATAACCATCCGTTGCGTAACGATCTACGTAAGTTGCAAAGTGCCAAATACCAGCACCAAACTTTAGATTGCTAGACATATCCTACCTCATTGCTTTATTAATTTTATTTTTTACAAATTGAGTAAAAGAAACTTGTCACCAAGATTTATTGCTACCTCGAACAGATAATCACCATGGAAACTCATCTATTTATAAAGCGCATAGGATATATTGTCAATCAAGAATATTTATTCATACACTATCAAAACCATGACTTAGTAGATGACATTACCGCACTAAAAAGAAACATAGCTCAAGCTGAGCCATTGAACTTACTGTCATTTAACAATAAATGATGGTGAATGTACTTTGAATCTAGAAGAAGAGATTGCACTAATCTAATTTAGATTAGTGCAAGGATATTGGATCAACTATTGCCTTTAATCAGGCTCAGCTTTCCTTGTGACAACCGATAAGCTGAATCCATCCAACTCAGCATTTTCTCATCATGAGTCACGATGAGAAACGCCATATCGTATTTCACTTTCAGCTCATTGATGAGGTTTTGCACTTCCAAAGAGGTGGTTTCGTCGAGATTGCCAGTTGGCTCATCCATTAACACACAAGCTGGACGGTTAGCCAAAGCACGAGCGATGGCAACACGTTGACGCTCACCACCGGATAGCTGTGATGGCTTGTGATTCAATCGCTCACCAAGACCAACTTGAGTTAATAGTTCAGTACCTCTTGAGATCGCTTGGGATTTATTCATGCCAGCAATCCACATTGGCATCAACACATTTTCCAAGGCTGAGAACTCAGGCAATAAATGGTGAAACTGGTACACAAAGCCCATTTCTTGATTACGGATTTTGGCACGCTTGGCATCACTGAGACTGGACCAAGAAACTTGCGTCAGCTTTACATCACCTGAGCTGGCTAAATCCAGCCCAGCGAGTAGATTCAAAAGCGTTGTTTTACCCGAGCCGGATGCGCCGACAATGGCACAGGCTTGACCTTTATTGAGTGTAAAATCAATAGCCTGAAACACATCTACGGTTTGCTTTCCGTCTTGATATTGCTTTGACAGTGCCTGGCACTCTAATACTAGATCACTCATATCTTAATGCCTCCGCTGGCTCCACTCTTGAAGCTCGCCACGCTGGGTATATCGTCGCGACCACCGTCATAATAAAGGCCGATGTGACGATTAATTCCACATCCGACCACTCTAATTGCGAAGGCAAATAATTAATAAAATACACATCGGCACTGAGGAATTGGACCCCCAACAAAGTTTGTATACCAGCAATAATATCGCTTACGTTCAACGCCAAACTGACACCCAAAATGACACCAATGAGCGTTCCTAACATGCCAATAAACATGCCTTGAACAATAAACACCCACATAACTTGAGTGGAAGTCAGCCCCATTGTTCTTAAAATAGCAATGTCATTGCGTTTATCAGTCACCACCATGACTAAGGTAGAGACAATGTTAAACGCTGCCACTGCCACAATCAGCAGCAGCAACAAACCTATCATGGTTTTTTCCATCTTAATCGCTTGGAACAGATTACCATGAGTACGCGTCCAATCACTCACACGGTTCTGACCTGGCACCGCTCTTGCGATGTCCCAAATCTCGGTTGGTGCAACAAAGAGATCATTAAAAGAAATTCGCAATGCTTCGACACTACCAGGTTGATAGCGCTTTAGTTTTGCCGCATCCGTTATATTGATGTACGCCAAACTACTGTCTAATTCCGCCCCAACCTCAAAGGTTCCCACCAAGGTAAAACGCTTTAAAACAGGCGCGACACCGGCAATAGAGACGCTTGCTTTAGGCAAGATGGCCGTGACTTTATCGCCAATAGAAACTCGTAGTTGTCTTGCTAGCTGAGCGCCTAAAACAATGCCAAAGCGCTGATCTTTGAGTGCATCAAGCGAGCCGGACGCCATATTATCGTCAATAATCGATACTTTCTTTTCCATATCAGGGTTGATGCCATTCAGAATGGCACCGTGGACACTGTCCCCCGACTGAAACATTACTTGTGCTTGAATATGAGGGGCGACGGCGACCACATTTGGCATTGTTTCAACTAACTTCGCCGTTTCCTGCCAATCATCCAATATTGGGTTTCCCCATAGCGTTGCATGAGGCACCATCCCTAATATTCGCTCTCTGAGCTCACGATCAAAGCCATTCATCACAGAAAGAACGGTAATTAGCACCATTACACCAAGCGCTAAACCGGCAATCGATGAAAAGCTGATAAATGAAATGAAATGATTGGAACGCTTTGCTCTAGCGTAGCGTAGCCCAATGGTAACCGGAAGGAAGTTAATCAAAATATACCCTTACATGGCAAAATGGAGGACAAAGCCTCCATTAGTAAACATTGCCAAGACGAATTAAGCGTCGAAGTCGATGCCAATACGACGGCCAATGTCTTCGTATGACTCAATCACGTTACCTAAACCCTGACGGAAACGGTCTTTATCCAGTTTTTCTTTGGTTTCAGCGTCCCACAAGCGACAACCATCAGGTGAAAATTCGTCGCCTAACACAACCTCACCTTTGAAAAGACCAAATTCCAACTTGTAATCCACTAGGATCATGCCACCTTGGGCAAATAGCTCTTTTAGAACCTGGTTCACTTTATAAGTTAATTCTTTCGCTTTGGCTAAATCATCTGCTTTTGCCCAACCAAAAGATTCAACATGAGACTCATTGATCATCGGATCGCCAAGTTCATCGTTTTTCAAAAACAGTTCAAATGTTGGCGGTGTTAATGTCGTCCCCTCTTCAACACCTAAACGGCGGCACAAGCTACCAGCCGCCACATTACGTACCACACATTCTACAGGCATCATATCAAGACACTTTACCAAACACTCAGTGTCGCTGAGTAGTTTTTCAAAGTGAGTTGGAATGCCTGCTTCTTGTAACTTAGTCATGATGAAAGCATTAAACTTGTTATTGACCATGCCTTTGCGGTCTAACTGTTCAATTTTTTTACCATCAAAAGCTGAGGTATCATCACGAAATACTAGAACCATTTTGTCAGGATCATCTGTACGAAATACAGATTTTGCCTTACCTGCATATAGCTCTTGTCGTTTTTCCATTGGAGAGTCTCCGGTTTGATTACGAGGGGTTAGTCTTAGTTATTTTACAAATCTCTGTGCAATTCTAAAGGAAGCAATTTCTGGGTTTTCTAGGGCAGATACATCCACCACTAAGAAATTACCTGCTTTCTGCTGAGTAATTTGATAAGGGTATTCTCTTTCTTGCCAGCTAACATCATCTAGATCACGGCGATATACATTAAATAGCTTCTGCTTTTTACCATCGGTACCCAATGGCAAATTGAAATCAATAATGTCACCAACACGTGCCACTTTATCAGCAGGTACAGGTGCCAATAGTTTTTCTTCACCTGGCATTAAGTAAATTCCTGATGCCTTCAGTTTTGCCTCAAACTCCGCTTCAGAAAGATTTTTACCTAAATAAATAGCATACATCCCCTGATGGTCAACCCAAACAGGGAAGGCAGCAACACCATTTTTGCTATTTGAAAGATATGCAGAAGACTGATTTAGCTGACGACCAAACGTTCCCCAAAGACGAACCGCTACAGATTCAGCATCATGATTGGACATAGGCGATTGCCAATTGATCGTTTGCTCGTCGCCCTGCTCTACTTCTCGGTATTGCAAGGTCACGGTGGTGACACCATCTGTTTCATTAAACTGGAAGAAAAAGGCCGTCTTCGCAGGGTGCACGCGAGTAATATCGCTCCATAATGACGCCCACCAGCCCTGCGGATGGAAATCAAACGGAATAGAAGTGATGGTATCATCCGTTTGAGAAGCAACAGATTGTCCTGCACCATGCAGAGCAGTTAGAAAATCTACAACAATTTGCTTTGCGTCTGCAGCTTTTGTGTTGAGAGTATAAGTCACGGATGTGTCTTGTTCAGCAAAAGCGACTTTATCCATTGGATAATAGACAAATGGAGCACGAGGCGTTTCAAACGGCTCTGGATTGTTCAAATCCGCTATGTCATTTTCATTTGGGATAACCAAAGCATCTTTAGACTCTATCGAGCCCGCTGGCACCTCTAGAGTATGATGAGTACCTGCTTCCTGCTGGTAATCATTTGAATGATCGGTAAAAAAGCTACTACAAGCCGTTAATGACAATGCCACGCCTGTTGTACCAACAACTTTAATCAAACCCTTATTCATACTAATAACACTCCTGCTTCAACCATAGCTTGCCTAACCGCTGCATGATATTGTTCTGACAATGGCGTCAAAGGCAAACGAATACCGTCATGACATAATCCCAGCTGACTAGCAGCCCATTTAACTGGAATTGGATTAGATTCTAAAAATAAGTTTTTATGCAAAGATGAAATGGAACTGTCTAAACTGTGGGCTTTTTCAGCATTGCCTGCAATGGCAAACTCAGCAGCTTGAGCGACCACCTTAGGCGCCACATTGGCGGTCACAGAAATATTGCCTTTACCGCCCAACAACATCAGTGCCACAGCGGTTGGGTCATCACCTGAATACACAGCAAAATCAGCAGGAACGGCTTCTAGCAAGGCTTGACCACGTTCCAAATCACCGGTCGCATCTTTGATGCCCACAATGTTGCTCACACTGGCCAGACGAACCACGGTCTCATTCTGCATATCACAGCCAGTACGCCCTGGGACATTATAAAGGATTTGAGGAATGTCAACGGCTTCCGCAATGGCTTTGAAATGTTGATACAACCCTTCTTGAGTTGGCTTATTGTAATAAGGCGTCACTAACAAACAAGCGTCTGCACCAGCCTCTTTTGCACTCGCCGTAAGGTCAATGGCTTCATGTGTTGAATTCGCCCCAGTACCAGCAATGACGTGAACTCGTCCATTCACTTTTTTCACAACCTGGCGAATCACATTGGCATGCTCTTCATGGGTTAACGTAGACGACTCACCTGTTGTACCAACGGCGACAATACCGTGAGTTCCTTCATTAATATGAAACTCAATTAGATCATCCAACTTCTCAGTGTCTACAGCGCCATCGGGTAACATGGGAGTGATAAGCGCAACTAAACTACCTGTGATCATTTTTGAGTCTCCGATAAAATTATAAGCGCGCCTATAGTAACGCTCAGCCACAGGTTTAACAATAATTGACGGCTGTAAAGCCTGTGTAATTTTCGCTTAACAAGGTTTGTAGAAGATTTTTTTGCTTTGAATTGTTAAGCTAATAATATATCTATCATTTTTCATACAAGTTAGAGAGATTTTATGACCATTGAAGTAGGACAAGTCGCACCTGATTTTTCAGCCAAAGATCAAAATGGTGAAACCATTACCCTAAGCCAATTCAAAGGTAAAAAAGTGGTGCTGTACTTCTACCCAAAAGACAACACTCCTGGCTGTACAGCCCAAGCTTGTGATTTACGCGACAACTATAAAGCCTTATTAGACCAAGGTTATGTTGTATTAGGCATTAGCCCAGACACAGAGAAAAAACACCAGAACTTCATCGCTAAATACGAACTGCCTTTCCCACTGATCGCCGACACCGAGAAAGAAGTTCATGAACTTTATGGCACTTGGCAGCTGAAAAAATTCATGGGTAAAGAATACATGGGGACAGTGCGTACAACCTTCATCATTGATGAAAACGGTGTGATCGAAGAGATTATTGCAAAGGTAAAAACCAAAGCACACGCCGAACAAATCTTAAAATAACCGCATCACAATAAAAAATGCTCCTAAGCCACTGGTTTAGGAGCATTTTTCTTACCTAAATACCGCCACGAATATGCTGGCGAACCTTGGTCTGATAAAAACCTTTTAGCCTAGCATGAAGTTCGCCATCCAAGGCAGGCAACTCTGACGCTTGCGCATTGCGAATAACCTGACTGGACTGGCTAGCCCCAGCGATAATAGTTGAAACCTGTGGTTGATCAAGTATCCAACGTAAAGCTACATCTAATACATTCTGATTGGCTGTTAACTTCCCGCTTAGCTCACTAACCAAATCCACTCCTGTGTCGAATGGAATACCATTAAAGGTTTCACCGACATGGAACGCCGCCCCATCTTTATTATAAGAACGGTGATCCTGTTCACTAAATTGATAACCGTGATGCATTTTTCCTGTTAACAAACCACTGGCAAGGGGCAGGCGAACAATCACACCAACATTTTGCTGTTCAACGAGTGGAAAGATCTCTTCAACGGCGTCTTGACGAAAGACATTGAACAGCATTTGCAAACTAGCAAGCTTATCACTTTGACAACAGAACTTAGCTTCATCAAGCATCTCAACACTGGCTCCAAAATGCTCAATGACGCCCTCCTTCTGCAAGTCTTCCATCCAGGCCAATATGTCGCCCGCAAACAAAACGTCTCTCGGCACACAATGAAGCTGAGCGAGGTTGATGACATCAACGCCCAAGCGTTTAGCCGAGGCTTGAAGACTCTGTTTAACTTTTTCTTTGGTGTAACCATCGGGATAAAGAGCCGCGTCACGACCGACCTTTGTTGCTATTTTTGGCTTACTTGATGATGAGGCTAGCCAACGACCAATTCTCTCTTCGCTCAATCCTGCGCCATAGACATCGGCTGTATCAAAAAAATTAATACCTTGTTCCATAGCCGCCTCTAATACGGCTAATGCTTGTTTTTCTTCAACTGGCCCAAAATCATTACCTAATTGCCAACACCCCAAGCCTATTTCTGAGATCGTCCAGCCGGTTTTGCCTAGTATTCTTGTTTTCATCTGTTATCCTTATTTTTTCGATTTTAATCATGCAGTTAAGAGGCATTTGTGCTTTCCTCAATTACCCTCGCTCTCACCCCCATCATCCTGATTGCAGGTCTAGGATTTTTATTAGGTAAACGTACAGATTATTTAGATGCACCGCAAATCGGTAACCTAATATCCAATATTGGTATGCCTGCACTGCTTTTGACTTCCGTCTTATCGATGAACATGGAAATCTATTCCATGGCAAAAATCCTATTTGCCAGCATACTAATATTGTTCACTATGACACTTATCACTCTAGCTTTCCTTAAGCTAACAGGTCAATCCATTCGCTTTTACCTGTCACCATTAGTGAATCCAAATGCCGGTAATCTGGGCATTCCAATTGCTTACGCTCTATTTGGTGAATCTGGGCTAGCCGTCGCCGTTGTAGTATCGTCGGTCGTACAAATTAGCCATTTCACCCTAGGGGTGGGTCTGATGTCGGGTCAATACCACCCTAAACAGTTACTTAAGAATGGACCTGTGATTGCCCTGCTAATTGGTGTTATCGCCTTATCACTTTCCATTAAGCTGCCTGACGCCATCATGAATACCTTAACAATGGTCAGCCAAATCACCTTACCAATGATGCTCTTACTGCTGGGAAATTCTTTAAGCAAACTGACGTTCAAGGACAGCGGAAAGCTGAAAAGTGCTGTCCTTTTCTCTTTCTATCGACCTTTTATGGGCACTTTGGTAGCCCTAGGCATTACCAGTCTATTGCCTCTGACCCCAGTCGAGAAAAGTGTATTGATCATTTTGAATACCATGCCTGTGGCCGTTATCAGCTACATGTTAGCAACCAAATACAAGGGGCCAAAAGAAGAAATGGCGCTGATGATTTTAGTGTCATTACCGATTTCATTAGGCATCAGCGGAATGCTTGGCTGGCTCTCCTAACAGATTAAGAAGTGACTTTAATTAGCTATAAAAAAACCACACTATGTGTGGTTTTTTTATAGCTCTAACCCTACTGCCTACTCAGTCTATCATTACCTAAGACCAAGCCTTGCTGAGTTGAACGATATGGGTTGATGTCCAAACCACCTCGACGCACATATCTTGCATACACAGTCAAAAACTCTGGCTGACAAAGACGCATGATGTCGATAAAAATGCGCTCAACACACTGTTCATGAAAATCGGTATGTTCACGGAAAGAAACAATGTATTTCAACAAGCTTTCATGATGAATTTTCGGACCGCGATAATCAATAAACACCGACCCCCAATCAGGTTGATTGGTCACTGGGCAATTTGACTTGAGCAAATGACTCACTAAGCGCTCTTCAACCTGACCAGCCTCTTTATCAATTTGCAACAAGTCACTGTTGGGGTGATAGTTCTCAATGATCACATCCAAATCGTCAATACAATAGTCCGGCGTTAACACAACCAGCGAGGACATCGCATCAAGATCTCGAATGGCGACACTAACGCTCGCTCCCGCGGCGGCGGACAAGTCTTTCTCAAGGATGTCTTGAACCTGATCACGACTCTCATAACGCATTTGATTTAACGAGTTAAGGTATAATTTGAACGACTTAGACTCAATAATATTGGGCGACTCACATGGCAGACGAAATTCAGCCATAGCAACCATAGGCTTGCCATTCATATCCAACCAAGACAACTCATATGCATTCCAAATGTCTTCTCCATAAAAGGGTAAACGTTCAGACGCGATTCCCATCTCTGTCCATTTATCAACCCGTGCAATGGGATAAAGCAACCATGCATCGTATTCAGAAACATACTCCGTTTGCTGACCTAAGGGTAAAAAGCCCATAACTTACCTCAACTTCGAATGCCTTTGCCCTGATTGAGCAAACTCAAACCGTACCAAAACAAAACCACAATAAACACACTCACCATCACTAGGGCCCAATATATATTGATATCAGAGACACCTAAAATCCCGTAACGGAATGCATTCACCATATACAGAACTGGATTCAATAAAGATACCGACTGCCAAAAGTCAGACAGTAAATCAATCGAATAAAACACCCCACCCAAGTAGGTTAAAGGCGTCAAAATAAAAGTAGGAACAATGGAAACATCATCGAAACTACGAGCATAAATCGCGTTCACAAAGCCACCAAGCGAGAACATGATGGCGGTTAGGCAAACCACCAACACTGTTAAAAATAGGTTTTCTAGTGCTAAGTGAGTAAAGAAAAGCGACAAAATGGTTACAATAAAACCAACAAACAAGCCACGAGCAACCCCACCTAGCACATACCCTAGCAGAATAACCCAATTAGGCGTTGGCGAAACAAGTAACTCTTGAATGCTGTGCTGAAACTTCGCCGAAAAGAAAGAGGACGACACATTTGAATACGAGTTGGTAATTACCGACATCATAATCAAACCAGGCACAATGTATTGCATGTAACTAAAGCCGCCCATTTCACCAATACGGTCACCAATCAAATTACCAAAAATAGCAAAATACAAGGTCATGGTAATGGCTGGAGGTAACAGAGTTTGTGGCCAAATACGAGTAAAACGGCGAATCTCTCTCACCAAAATGGTATAGAATGCAATCCAAATTTCTGAGTTTTTCATCTACTTAGCCTTTAATCAATTTAACAAACAGCTCTTCCAATCGATTCGACTTATTGCGCATGCTAACCACATTCACATTCGCCTGATCTAAAGCACTGAATATACGATTTATCGATTGCCCTTTTACCACCTCTACTTCCAAACTGCTGCCGTCATTATTCAAAACGACATTAAAGCCTTCAATCGACCAGTCCAGCGGTAAAGCTTGATCCAAATCCAAAATAAAGGTTTCTTGATTCAGCGTTTTTAAGAGCGCTTTGACACTGGTGTTTTCAACAATTTCACCCGCATTGATAATGGCGATATTACGGCAGAGTTGTTCAGCCTCTTCAAGATAATGAGTCGTCAAAATAATGGTTGTGCCATCTTCGTTTAACCCTTTAATGAATTCCCACATAGAACGACGTAGCTCGATGTCCACGCCAGCCGTAGGTTCATCCAAAATCAAGACTTCAGGCTCATGAATTAACGCTCTGGCAATCATCAAACGTCGCTTCATTCCACCCGACAACATACGAGACTGAACGTCTTTTTTATCCCATAGGTCTAATTCTTTAAGATATTTTTCAGCACGCTCAGCAGCCACCTCTTTATCGATGCCATAGAAGCCGGCTTGAGTCACAACAACATTAAAGACCGTCTCAAACACATTAAAATTAAATTCTTGTGGCACGACCCCTAAATATTGCTTTGCTTTGGCAAAATTTTTATCAATGTCTTCCCCGAAAATGGCCACTTTACCTGAAGATTTATTGACCAAAGAACACAGAATGCCAATAGTGGTAGACTTACCCGCCCCGTTTGGGCCAAGTAAAGCGAAGAAATCGCCCTTCTCTACCGTTAGGTTTACGCCTTTTAATGCCTCAAAACCACTTTCATAACGCTTTTTGAGGTCACTAATTTCGATCGCATATGTCATAATTACCGCTCTCGTACGGCATCAGCCGACTCAATAGTTACTAATTAAATAGGGTTTTACGTGGAATCACGCACACAATACATACTGAGCGCCTTTGCAGACTTACGTCAGCGAATTGCCGAACATGATCCTTTTAACACAACAGATCTGGCAGAAGAAGAAATTGATTTTCTTGAAAAGTGGGATCAACTAATCGCTCGCATTGAATCAAATGCACCAGATTATACATTTGATGCCCAAGAAGTATTGTCTCGCTTTATTCGCTGCTACCCAAACCTCGTCCCCTTGATTAAACGTGAGTTACTTTGGTTTATGGGCGGTGAATGTTTGCATTTCTTAGGCGATGAAGAAATCAGTTTCTACCAACAGCTTGAAGATCAATTGTATGAATTAGACCGCCAGCAAATTGACTATAATTTGCAGGACGAAATCAACAAGCTAAGAGATACGTCAAAAAACTTGCATTAGAACAATGTAGGGCGGCGTAAACCGCCCTACATAGCCTAGAGTTTTTTAAACACTAAAGTGCCGTTGGTCCCACCAAAGCCAAACGAATTATTTAATACCACATCAATCTTTCGCTTCTGTGGCGTAATCGGCACGTAATTCAAGTCACAGCCCTCACCCACTTCTTCCAAATTAATGGTTGGTGGCGCTACTTGATCGCGAATCGCCAAAATAGAGAAAATGGACTCAACCGCGCCAGATGCACCTAACAAATGCCCAATCATAGATTTGGTTGAGCTAATCGCCACGTCAGAAGCATCTTCACCCATCACAGATTTCACGGCTTGAGTTTCAGCCAAATCCCCTGCCAAGGTGGAGGTGCCATGAGCATTGATGTAATCGATTTCCATTGCCGCCACACCAGCGTCATTCAGAGCGGCGGTCATAGCAGCCGCGGCCCCTTCACCACCCTCCGGTGGCGCTGTCATATGATGCGCATCATCACTCATACCGAATCCTGCCAATTCCGCATAAATGGTCGCACCACGTGCAACAGCATGCTCATATTCCTCTAGTACAAGAATGCCGGAACCGTCGCCCATAACAAAGCCATCGCGGTCTTTATCCCAAGGACGACTCGCGGTTTTGGGATCATCATTACGAGTTGACAAGGCTCTCGCTGCCCCGAAGCCCCCAATTCCTAATGGAGTGATCGCCATTTCAGCGCCACCTGCAATCATGACATCAGCATCTCCATAAGCAATCATTCGACCGGCCATACCGATGTTATGAGTCCCTGTGGTGCAAGCCGTCACAATTGAAATATTCGGTCCTTTAAAGCCAAAACGTATCGCTACGTGGCCAGAAATCATATTTATAATCGCGCCTGGAACAAAAAAAGGCGAAATACGTTTAGGGCCGGATTCATTCAATAGCTCTAGATTTTTTTCAATCATTGGCAAACCACCAATGCCCGAACCTATTGCACAACCAACGCGAGCCAGATCCACTGTCTCATCACGAATGTCAGCATCCTCCAGTGCCTGAACAGCAGCGGCGATACCATATTGAATAAAAAGATCCATTTTGCGTGCTTCTTTAACGCTCATATATTGAGTCGCATCAAAGTCACTTACTTGAGCCGCAAAACGCGTGGAGAATTGATTAGTATCGAAAGAGGTAATGTCTGACACACCACTTTTGCCTTCTAATATATTATCCCACGTATCTTTCACATTATTGCCAAGGGGTGTCACCATTCCCATACCAGTGACTACAACCCGACGACGAGACATAAGATTCCTCCAGAAATCCACCACCACTACTTGAGATGGCTATTAATAAGAAAAGCCGCTGTAACGAATACAAGCGGCTTTTCGGGAAACTCAGTTCACCAATAGATTACAAGTTAGCGTTGATGTAGTCGTTCGCTGCTTGTACTGTAGTGATTTTTTCAGCTTCTTCATCAGGAATTTCAGTATCAAATTCCTCTTCAAGCGCCATAACCAACTCAACTGTGTCTAGGGAATCTGCACCTAGGTCATCAACAAAAGATGCTGAAGCGACAACCTCTTCCTCTTTAACACCTAGTTGTTCACAAACAATTTTTTTAACGCGTTCTTCAATGCTACTCATTAGAAGTTCCTACTCTACTCATTAACAGCTCATTGTGAGCATATTATAATATTCGATCGCCTTACGGCATGATTCTCAACATGAACCGGAGACGTATTTTCGTTGAATTAAAACTAAAATTCAACTCAAATTACGACATATACATGCCACCGTTGACATGTAAGGTCTCACCGGTGATGTAAGCAGCGCCTTGCGACGCCAAAAATGCGACAGCTGCCGCAATTTCTTCAGGTTGACCAAGACGAGCGGAAGGCACTTTTTCAACCAATTTGGCTTTGTGCTCTTCTGGCAACACCTTAGTCATATCTGTTTCAATAAAGCCTGGGGCAACACAGTTAATCGTAATGCCACGCGAAGCAATTTCAGCTGCCAAGGAGCGACTAAACCCTTCTAGACCTGCTTTCGCTGCAGAATAGTTAGTTTGTCCACCATTCCCCATAGAGCCAACTACTGAACTAATGCTAATCACTCGACCAAATTTTGCCTTGGTCATGCCGCGCAAGCAAGCTTTTGTCACACGGAAGACAGATGTCAAGTTGGTGTTTACCACTTGCTCCCACTCATCTTCCTTCATGCGCATCATTAAGTTATCGCGAGTAATACCCGCGTTATTCACCAAAATCGTTGGCGCACCGAACTCAGCTGTAATTTCTTTAACAACCGCATCGACTGAATCACTGGATGACACATCCAAAACCCAACCCTTACCATTTTCACCTAGGTATTCGCTAATACTTTGCGCACCAGATTCACTAGTAGCTGTTCCGATTACCGTTGCACCCTGCTCTGCAAGAACGGTTGCGATGGCTTTACCTATGCCGCGTGTCGCTCCTGTCACTAGGGCAATTTTTCCTTCAAGACTCATGCCTGTCTCCAATATTTACAAATTAAACTGAATATTTATCCAGCCAATGTTGACTCAAAGCCAGCCAAATCTCCAATAGAAGACGCAGCTAGTCCTTTGACAATTCGTTTGTTCAATCCACTCAACACCTTGCCAGGACCACACTCAATCGTTGTGGTCACACCCAGCTCAGACAGCAATAACACAGACTGTGTCCACAACACTGGTTCACTCAGCTGTGCCACCAAGTTGGCTTTGATAACCTGTGGATCGGAAACGGCCTGACCAGTCACATTTTGCACCAAAGTACAGGTCGGCTCTTTGAATTCAATCGAATTTAACTTAACCGCCAGTTTTTCACCAGCTGGAATCATTAATTCACAGTGCGATGGTACACTAACAGGTAAAGGCAAAGCACGTTTAGCTCCGGCCTCTTTTGCGTTTTCCATTGCCGCTTCAACGGCTGCAACATGACCTGCAATAACGACTTGACCAGGGGAGTTGAAGTTTACGGCACTAACAATTCCGTCTTCCGCTTCACAGGCTGCGACGACTTTAGCATCATCTAGACCAATGATCGCCGCCATTGCACCTTCACCAGCAGGCACAGCCTGCTGCATATATTCACCACGCAACTTAACCAGCGCCACAGCGTCAGCAAAAGCCATCACACCAGAACACACTAAAGCAGAATATTCGCCTAAGCTATGACCTGCGACATAAGCAGGCTTTTCACCACCCTGCTGTTCCCATAAACGCCACAAAGCAACACTTGCCGTAAGAAGCGCTGGCTGAGTTTTATCGGTTTGACTGAGTTTCTCGGCATCATTCTGCACAAGATCCCACAAATCATAACCAAGTACTTCAGACGCTTCAGCAAAAGTTTGCTGAATAATGTCGTGTTTTTCAGCTAAATCAGCCAACATCCCCAATTGTTGAGAACCTTGCCCAGGAAAAACAAACGCAGTTGTTGTGCTCATCACATCTCCTCTTTACTAAGTCGCGACTCAATGGCTTTACTTAAATTAGCCCGCGCAATATCCATTCCATATTCAATCGCCCCAATCATAGCAGGCAGATCAGAGCGACCATGACCTTTTACCAAATTGCCACGCACACCCACTAAACAAGCACCATGGCGACGTTCAGTTTGGTAAAAAGTCTCAAAAACAGGCACTACTTGTTTTGAATCACCAAATTTATTCATTAAAAAAGACAACAGACCTTCCGAAGCTTTTAGGACAGCATTGCCCACCATACCATCACAAACAATGACATTTTTTTCACCTTCAAATAAATCTGTACCTTCAGCATACCCTAAATAATTAGGCCAACTCTTATCAATTAAAAGGCCATCCGCCTCTTTTATTACCACACTGCCCTTTGAACTCTCTACACCAACGTTGAGCAAGCCTACGTTGGGAATCTCATCACTTAACGCTTCGACGTACGCCGCCCCTAGCTCAGCAAAACCAACCAACATAGACGCAGGACAATGCACATTGGCACCCAAGTCCACCAAACATCTAAGCGGGTTTGAATACAATTCACGAATCAAGGCCGGATACAATTTAGGACGAATAACACCCAATAAATGCCTCGCCAAAGCCACCATGACACCTGTATTCCCCAGCGTTACGACAACATCAGCTGCGCCCGATGACAAAGCGTTAATGGATTGATAGAGAGAAGTGTCGTGTCGACGAAATAAGGATAAAACAATGTCTTCATCCGCTTTAATTACATCGCGGCAAGCGATCAATGTTAAGCGATCATGATGTGCAGGCAGATCAAGCCCATCAACTGGAGTGTAGTAAAGAGTGATGACGACACCCGGATATTGAGCCAATATCGAGACCGCACCCTCAAAAGCAATGCGGGGACCTAAGTCCCCGCCCATAGCGTCTAAAGCTACCCTGATCATGGGTATCTTAGTTACTCACCTTTAGGGGCGATAACTTGACGGCCACGGTAAAAGCCGTCTGCAGAAATGTGGTGACGGCGGTGAAGTTCACCAGTTGTCTTTTCTACAGATAGTGTTGCGCTAGTCAAAGCATCGTGTGAACGACGCTGGCCGCGACGTGAACGAGTTACTTTACTTTTTTGTACTGCCATTTTTGGAGCTCCTAACTTTACTTAGCCTTTAATTGGGCCAATATACTAAATGGATTCGGTTTTTCGTCATCCGCTGCGTCATCGGTAGACGATGCATACTTTTGAGTTGTTGGGTTGCAACCACTTTCGTCGTGATAAGCGACTATAGGTAAAGCGAGTATAATTTCTTGCTCAACCATGTCTGCCAGAATTACTTCACCATCGGTCATGACAACAGGATCGTAATTCGCTGGTAGATTTTTCGCATGGTCTTCGTCATAGACGAACCCCAATGCAAGATCAACCTCCAAATCATGATCAACCGCACCCATACAACGCTGACAAACAACCTGTACATTTGCAGTTAATGATCCGGTAGCAATATATCGCCTATCCTCATCAACTCTAAAGTCTAAATGTATAAATGCATTACCCTCATCAGAGGCTAAAATAGCACACAACTCCTTAAATTGATTAAGGGGCATGTTCCCTTCAAATGCCAACTCATTGTTAGCATATTTACGAGGGTCAAAATATTTAGGTAATGTGTCATTTAACATGGCGGCAAATGATATTGCCAAGGGGCGCCATTGTCAAAGTCTAAGTACGCTTTAAACGCTTTTTTTCACTTTATTTTGAAACAGATAGGCAAAAAAAAGTAAAATTCATTCACTCCACTACAATCTGGTTAAATTAACATGCAAAAAACCATCATTCTAGGCTCGTCCTCTCCATATCGAAAGGCGTTACTAGAACGCTTACAGCTCACATTTGAATGCCTATCACCAAACATAGACGAACAAGTTCACCCAGCAGAAACACCGCAACAGCTAGTAGCACGACTCAGTATCGAAAAAGCCAAAGCCGTTGCCAAACAACTAACACAACAAAAGACATCAAAAAATGACGTTTGCTATATCATCATTGCATCAGATCAAGTCGCTGTTTTAGACGATGCCATTCTTGGCAAACCACATACCAGCCACAGAGCCATTCAACAACTTAAAGAATTCAGTGGACGTAAAGTCAGCTTTTTAACTGGGCTATGTGTTTACAACAGCATCACCAACAATTATGAATACAGCTTGAGTCAGTATGATGTGCATTTTCGCACCTTAAGTGATACGGAAATAAAGCACTATATTGAGATTGAACAACCACTTGATTGTGCAGGCAGTTTCAAGTGTGAAGGGTTAGGGGTCACCCTGTTTGAGAAAATGGCAGGCAATGACCCAAATTCATTGATCGGCCTACCATTGATTGAGTTGTGTCGATTACTTAGAAACCAGGGCATTAACCCTTTGGAAATGAGTGATAAACCGATTGATTAGACTCGAGATCGGTGATCGCCTTACGAGCAACCTCATAACCAAATTCAACTAACTCTTCAGCTCGCCAAAATTCATAGAAGCCTGAAATGTCTTTCGGTATGGATATCAACAAATCTGGTGGATAACCTGCCAGTTTGTATTGCGTTAGCGACTCCTGCATGGTTTCAAACATCATGTTAATGGTTTGCAATCGCCCCCAGCTTTCAGCGTCATAATTTGCCTCCACTTCGTCTTGCTTGTGCTTAGAAAATAAGCTTTTTGCACTGCTCCACCAAGCAGGACCATCACCTTCAGCTTCTTCCTCTTTTTCTGCCATACGAGCAAGATTATCAGCAGGCCCATTTAAATCCACAGCAATAATATAATCAGCTCCAACCGGCACAGACGGAATAATTGGCAGTGGATTCAATACACCACCATCGACATACTTACGACCATTAATCGAAACAGGAGACACAATAGACGGAATGGCAGATGATGCACGCATTGCACTGATTAAATCACCACGCTGAAACCAAAATTCCTTTTGGTACAGCAGATCAACCGCAACCGCGGTGTAATCTATTGGTAATTCCTCTATTGAGGGAGTACCAATAATTTCTTCAATCCTCTCAAAAAATTTATCACCCTTAATATAGCCGCCATTGAAAATGGACATATCCAGAAGTCTGAGCACGCTCACTTTATCTAAAGACAATGCCCATTCTTTATATTCATCAAAGCATCCCGCGGCATAGGCGCCACCGACAATAGCCCCAATGGAACAACCTGAAATACTAACAATATCGTAACCTTGTTCTTCAATTGCCTGTATCACGCCAATATGTGCATGACCACGCGCCGCGCCACTTCCCAAAACCAAAGAAACCGTTTTTTTCCTTTCAACTTTTTCCATGTTACTTCCTAAAACTATGGCCTAGCCACCACAAAACTCACTCGATCCACACCAAGAGACACTCGCCCCATATCGGCTACATTAATAAAACGCACTTTTTCCGCCAAACGCACTCCCAGTCCAGAAATCAAATCTTCAATATAACGATCTCCAACATTCACCGCGGACTCTCTATCTTGTTGCTGACTGGTGACAAAACCAATGACTGATTGCCCAGCAGGCAAGTCAGTTAAAAAACGACGGATACGTGGTATGTCTTTTATATCATGTTGCGCCATGACATTAGCAACCGCCATATCTTCGTTAGGCATAGCCACTTGATCTAAACGCACCATGACATCACCCGCACCACGACGGTTTACATACAATATTTGATATAAACCGCTGGCCGTTTTCACCACCAATAAAGACTGACTTTGATCTGAGCCATATAACAAGTAATCGTCAAAAAAGTTATTTGCCCAAGCATTACTGCTACCACAACTACGACTCTGACATTCAAACAAGACCTGATGATTATTTTTCGTTAATTCAGCGTAATAGTGTTGATAAACATCGGTTAAAAGCGCGTTACGATCAATTTTATACAAGGAAGTCACAAGGTTTCCAGTTAAACGCTCAACCTTCTCAGGCTCCCAACCACGCCCCGATCGTTGAATTTTTGCTAATGGCACTTCAACCGACACTGCCTGCTCGGAACGGCTTTTGACCAACTGCGCATCTCGGTAACTCTCTATCCCCAATGAATCAGCAAACGTAAAGCTCGCCCATGAAAGACCTAACAATGCAAAAAGACTGAGCTTCACCATAATTTTTTTACCCTTACACAAGCTAGCCTGTGGCAAATTAATTTTGATCAATAAATTGCTTAATTTCAGCGGCCACCTCAAAACTACTTTCAGGCTCCAAATGGAAATGATGATTCCCATCAAGCCACTTCATTTTCACCCAAGGAAACTGTTTTATACGCTGATCGACCGCTTCTGGATGGCTTTGATATATGCCGTCTTTTGCCAACAAGACCAAGGTTGGGCACTTAATTTCTTGAATAAACGCTTCAACACCGGCTTCATCCATACGAAACGGTGACGGAAACGTCAGTTTTATATCATGACGCCAAACCCAGCGTTGTGATGCCGCCAATCTAGCCCCTCGATCCACCAAACTTTGCGAAGCGGATTTAGAAAGTTTAGTAAACCCTTCCATTCTCGCCAGCACCATCGCCTCTTCTGATGGATAGCCCGTTTCTCTACCTTGCTTTAGTTTGGCCATTTTATTTACAGCTCGCTGCAAATGACCGACTCGCTCAGAAGCCGTCCCACTCATTGGCCCAACATTATCCAAGACAATCAAACCGCGAACTTTATCCGGAGCGATTGCGGCCACCAACATAGCAACAGCGCCACCCATGCTGTGTCCTATCAACCACACACTTTGTTTAGATTGATTTAATACCGACACCACATCCAGAACATAATCCCATAAATGATAAAAGCTACCCACCGAACGATGATTCGATAATCCGTGCCCCGCCAAATCTAATGCGGTATGAGAATAATCAGACAAATAAGGAGCAAGTTGACTAAAGCTGGCGGCGTTATCTAACCAGCCATGGAGGGATAAAATTTTAATGTCAGAAGTATCTTTAGATAGCCATTGGATGGCTGCTAGCTCGGTATGCGCCAGCTTATATACGATGTCATGCCCCATAATACGTACTACCAATCTATGAGCGTTATTATCATTACCTAGGGGAAGTATACCAACGAAATTGACAGCACGCTGGTGCTAAAAAATCCCCTTCTAAAGCCGCCATGGTGGCCGTTGTCATAGCAAATTGAAGCGGTAATGGCTCATCACTTAAATATTCCACAAGCTGTTGCGCAAAGGGCTGATGTGTCACCAACAAAATAGACTCGCTATCCTGCTGCTGCAACCAGTCCACCACATCAGCCGGATGGCCGGATGGCGTTATCTTCGACGCCGTATCAAAAGACACGCTTACATCTAACTGAGCCAAAAAAGTTTTCGCCGTCTGTTGAGCCCGAACATACGGACTAACAAACACGCGATCAAACACCTCAGATTTTGCTATGAAAGCTTGCGCCGCAGATTTTACCTCTGCTACCCCAAGATCGGTTAACTCCCTTAACTCATCTCCACCACGACAATAAGGCGCAGCGTTACCATGACGCAAAACATAAAGGCGCTTAGGCTTCATCATCAGAGTTTACTGGCGGCCAAGGCTGAAAAGGAAACGGCTTTTCCTCATCCGCATAAGACAAATAAGCAAATATTTGACCGATAAAGGCTGAGGCATTTGTTAACCAATAAGCCAAAGTAACAGGCTCATGCTTTGAACCTAACTTTACCAAGCTGACCAACACCACTAAGATGCCAAATACCGTTAGCGCCAAGTTTAGAACAAACCAATAAAACACCATAAAGATCAAACGAAACCAAAAGTCTTGTTTAGCATAACCTGGTTTAGACATGTTTATTCTCCTCATTCGTCGCAAATTCAACATCCCACTTCTGCTCACCTGTCATCATAGAACCGATAAGAGAGTCCAAAGTAGCACCGTCAAAAATCAATTTAAACAAACCTTCTGCAAGCGGCATATAAAGACCATGTTTATGAGCTTCTTCTACCACCATTTTCAGTGTATTAACCCCTTCTGCCACTTCGCCAATCGAGCCAATCGCTTCTTCTAAGTTTTGGCCAGACCCAATCGCAAAACCAACTCGATAGTTACGACTTAATGGAGAGGTACAAGTCGCGATCAAATCGCCCATGCCAGCTAGACCTAAAAAAGTCATCGGATTGGCACCGAAGTGCACAGCGAAGCGACTCATTTCAGCCAAACTACGCGTCATGATCATCGACATGGTATTTTCGCCCACTTTAAGCGCTTTTGCCAAACCACAAACAATCGCATAAATGTTTTTTAATGCACCGGCTAATTCCACACCCTTGCTGTCAGCATTTTCATATACACGAAAGGTTGGCGATTTAAGTAACTCTATCACTCGATGACGAACTAAGTCATCAGAACTGGCAATAACCGACCCTGTAATCTGACCAGCCGCAATCTCTTTGGCTAAATTAGGGCCACTTAACACCCCAATTTTTTGCGTTACAGCATTTCGCTTCAGCACATCGCTCATCAATTCAAAGCGATTCGGGTTGAATCCCTTAGTCGTGCTAATCAGGATCTTATCTGCTGTCAGCAGAGGCTCTATACGCTCAACCACTTGCTCAAAAGATTTAGAAGGAATGGACACAAATACGGTATCACTGTCACGTATCGCTTGCTCCAAATTACTGGTAGCCAACAGCTCTCGATGCAAAGGAGCATTAGGAAGATAGCGACTGTTCAGCCCAGTTAAATTAATTTCTTCTACTTGCTGCTCGTTACGCATCCACTGACTGACTTGGTGACCATTCGTTGCCATAATATTGGCTAATGCGGTACCAAAACTTCCGCCACCTAAAACACATACTGAATGCTTAATCATGATCGGTTCCTTTCTTGTCATCTTAACATTAGGATGAACAACTGACTTCTAAGGATTTCCCCCACTCCGGCGACCTCTGAGCAAGCTCATCAGACTCCGGATGTTCTTCGAATGGAGAATTTAAAACATTTAACAAACGCCTGAAGGGCAAATAATCCCCCTGCTCAGCCGCTTGAATGGCGCTGTGCGCCAAGTAATTTCGCAGTACAAATTTGGGATTTACACCCAGCATTCTCTCTGACATGTCAGCCCAAGATAGTGCATTCGATTGTCGAGCGGCCTGATATCGCTGCAACCATGCTGATAAAGCCTGACGATCCACGACTTCATCCAACAACAGATCAAATTCAGCCTCTTCTAACTGTGCCAACAATCGGAAGAACACACTGTAATCCATTTTTTCTTTAGCCAATAACTGAAACATTGAAGGCAACAAATCATGAAGATCTGTGTTTTTTTCCAGTCCCATTTTCGCCAGCATCAAGTCGTCATAATGTTGCTGTAGCTCGGCTTCATAGGTTTGTAAAATCGATACTAATTGATCTCGCTCTAAATGCTTCGAAAAGCAACGCATCAAACAATTTAAATTCCACAATCCGACACCCGGCTGACGTGAGAAGGCATAACGCCCTTCGTGGTCCGAATGATTACACACCCATGAGTCGTCATAATCTTCCATAAAGCCATATGGACCATAATCTATGGTTTCACCGGTAATGGAGAAGTTATCCGTATTCATAACACCATGCTGAAAGCCGACGGCTTGCCACTTAGCAATCATCTGCGCCGTTCGCTTTACCACCGCCAACAACATTGCGACGATAGGCTGCTCTGCTTGACGACACTCAGGGTAGTAATACGCCAAACAATGCTCAATCAGCTGGTCTAATTCAGCCTGTTTACCTTGATAAAAGAAATACTCAAAATGACCGAAACGAATGTGCCCATTTGCTGTTCGCAACAGCATAGCACCAGGCTCAGGTCTTTCTCTGTAAACCGCTTCTCGACTATCGAATAGCGCCAACGCTCTAGAACTTGGAATAGACAACGCCGACATGGCTTCACTGGCCAAATATTCACGAATACAGGATCTTAATACCGCACGACCATCCCCTCGTCGAGAATAAGGTGTCGGCCCTGCCCCTTTCATATGTAAATCGTATAAAAGACCATCCTGACCACGAACTTCACCCAGCAACACCCCCCGCCCATCACCAAGCTGAGGCGAAAAACCACCAAATTGATGACCTGCGTAAACCATACTTAAACTTTGTGGCAAAGGATCTTCGCCCATCAGTAAAGCTTTAGTGTGAGGAGATTTAATATCAATGGATAAAGAAGCGGCGAGCGCTTGGTTAAATTCAACCAAACGCTGCTCATGAAGTGGCTGAATCGCCACATGCGTGTAAAAAGCGTCACCCAGAGTTGCATAATGATGTTCTAAGTTCATCCTAGCCTACTCGTTAGCGTTACTTATTTAGACATGTCTACCATGTACTCACAACGAATGCTTTCCCCTACCGTTTTTTCAATTTCAGGAATCATAAACGCATCGTCTTCACTGGCAAAACTAACCGATTTGCCGCTTTCACCACCTCGACCAGTACGACCAATACGGTGTACATAATCTTCAGGGTCTTCAGGCAAAGCGTAGTTCACCACTAATTCAACATTATCAACGTGAATACCACGACCTGCAACATCCGTCGCTACCAACACTTGGATGCTGCCTTCCTTGAAATTTTTCAGGGTTTTTACTCGCTTGTCTTGCGCGACTTCGCCTGACAAAATAGCGCAATTGATTTTTTCCATTTTCAAACGTTCATACAGATCACGAGTTTCATCACGACGGTTGGCAAAAATAATGGTTCGTTGACTGCCATTTTCTTCGATCAACTGTTTTAACACAGGCCATTTCTGATCGGCTTCAACGGTATAAATCACTTGCTCAATGTTTTGGTTAGTTGCTTCTTTTGGCACAACGGACACTTCTTTCGGAAAATACGTCCACTGCTTAGCCAGAGCTTGAATGTCTTTCGGGAAGGTGGCACTGAATAGCATGGTTTGACGTGTTTCTTTGTGCGGTGTCATACGAATGATGCTCTTCACATCTGGAATAAAGCCCATAGACAACATACGGTCAGCTTCATCCAAAACCAAACACTCTACTTTGTTTAGTAAGACTTTACGACTGCGTGCAAAATCCAACAATCGACCTGGCGTAGCAACAAGAATGTCCACATTTTCAGTTTGCAAAGCCTGCTTCTGCTTTTCATAGCTTAACCCACCAACCAACGCCACAACATTCAAATGACAGTTAGCGGTGAGTTTTACCGCTTCATCTGCTATCTGTAATGCCAATTCACGGGTTGGCGCAATAATCAAACCTCGAGCAAGGTTGTTCGCTCGCTCTTCTTCCAGTGGGTAATCAAGAAAATCTGTGATCATGGCAATCAAAAAAGCCGCCGTTTTGCCTGTACCCGTTTGAGCCTGACCTATGATGTCATAACCTTGCAATGTGGTTGGCAAGGTTTCTGCCTGTATCTCACTGCAGTATTCAAATCCCATTTCAGCAATAGATTTTAACACTCGATCCGGCAAATTCAGATCATGAAAGCGCAGTTTGCCTTCCACTTCTGGCACCTGAAAATCATCAATAGACCAAACACCTTCACTGAATGTCTCTTCATCCATTTTTACCTCACTCGTCTTCCCTTGGGCTTTTCTAGGTCGTTTATTCTGACGACGAGTTCGTTTTGGTTTCGGGTTACTTTCTGGTGCTACGTCTTGATTTTGGTTTTCCATATCGGAATCTATACACTTCTTCGGTTAGAGGTTAATTATCTGAGCATGGAGTGTACCTAATTGATCCAGCTTTATCATCTTTTCCTTTAAAACAGACTCAAATTTGAAGAGATAATATGAGGCTATTTTTTACCACTAACCTAATCGATAAGGTGGTAAACTTTGCACCAATTGGTTTCCATAACGCTTCGTTTTAAGACGTTTATCCAATATATGAATGGTTCCAGAGTCTTTTTCACTTCTCAGTAAACGCCCCGTAGCTTGCACCAAACGCAAAGAAGCATCTGGAATGGTTATTTCCATAAAGGGATTACCACCTCGCTTTTGAATCCATTCCGCTAAAGTCGCATCCACTGGGTCATCAGGCACAGCAAACGGGATTTTGGCTATAAACACCGAGGTTAGATAATCACCAGGCAAATCCACCCCTTCAGCAAAACTGGCCAAGCCAAACAACAAGCTACCTTTACCCTCATCAATTCGAGTTTTATGAGATTCCAAGATAATGCGTTTTGATTGTTCGCCCTGTATAAGCAAAATGTCTTTCAAGGACTCCTGTAAAGATTGCGCCACCTCTTCCATTTGACGACGAGATGAAAACAACACCAAACTGGCTTTATCTTGATCCACTTTTTTATTTAAATAATCAACAATTTCAGCTGTATGAAGCTCAACTTGATTTGGCTCAGACTTCATATCAGGAATCACCAACACACCGTTATTCTGAAAATCAAAAGGACTTAATACACGCAAATATTCACTCTCTCTCGGCACACCCGAGCGCATATTAAAACGATGAAATTGATTTAACGCAGTCAGTGTTGCAGAGGTCACCACTGCACCAAAACACTTATCCCATAATTGCTGACGTAAAGTATTGGCCGCTAGAATAGGTGAAGCCCCCAGCTCAATATCTTGCTCCATACCTTGACCAGATAAAATCAGCCAACGGGCATTGGGGGGATATTGCTGATCATCCGTTGTGGAATACAACTGCCACAGACCAACACTTTGTTCGATACGCCCTAATATTGCGCCCAAAATGGGCTGCCAAGTTTCAGCCATTTCAGGTGTGACACCCATACCCTCATTTTGCTTGGCCTTTTTGCATTCATCCTGAATACTTTCAATACTGTTAAATAATTTTTGATAACTGGTCGACAAACTGTACGCCAACTGCTTTAACTCATCCGGCACAACACCAAATTCAAAACGATGTTGATTATTGTCCTGATCTAAACCCAAGCCATTAATATAGGGCGATAAACCTTGCTGAGCATATTGTATGAAATTCACAATGGTCTGGATTTGTTGCGGTATTTTGATCAGCAACTGTCCCGTCAAACTCACTTCATCGGTCAGTTCCTGTTTCAAATTCACCAAATTCTTTTCCAACTGTCGAAGCCAGCTAATGCTTTGCTGCAAGCGGACCTCATGACGAAAGTGCCCAATCGCTTTATCTGGCAGATGATGACCTTCATCAAACACATAAATGGTTTCTTTTGGGGCAGTCAGGATAGCGCCGCCACCTAGAGATAAATCTGCCAGCACAAGGTCATGGTTCGCAACAATGACATCTGCCACCTCTATCTCAGAACGGGCCTTGAAAAATGGACACGCCGAATAATTGGCACAGTTACGGTTTGTACATTGTTGATGGTCAGTGGTTAAACGACGCCAATCTTGCTCTCGAACAATGCCTTCCCAATTATCTTTATCGCCGTCCCATTTTCCTTTACTCAGTGCTTCATCCATTTCCTGATATAGCACAGTATTCACATCATCGGATTGCAAATGTTGTTCGAACAGGCCAGCAAACATATCGTCCATGGCCTGCTCTTCCGTACCTAGAAAGGCTTCCAGATTATTAAGACAGAGATAGCGACCACGACCTTTGGCTAAGGTATATTTAAAATTAACCTCGGTATTAGACAAGATATCAGGCAAGTCTTTATGGAGAATTTGCTCTTGCAACGCCACGGTTGCCGTCGAGATAACAAGTTTTAGCCCTCTTGCCTTAGCAATAGGAATAACAGCAAGACAATAGGACAAGGTTTTACCTGTCCCCGTCCCCGCTTCGATGACCGCCACATGTTTTTCCTCGAGCCGTTCCCCCTCGGAGCCTTGTTTAATATTCCCCAAAGTACGAGCAATCGCGCCTATCATTTGGCGTTGACCAACTCTTGGCTTATGGGATTTAGCATCCAACATATCGCGATAGGCTGATTGGATTTTATTTTTTAATTCGTCTGAAAGCATTTATTTTATTGAGAATCGTTAAGAATGCTGTATATAATAACAGTTACTGTATAAACAACCAGATAGTGCCATGATTAAATTAACTAAAAGACAATCTGATGTACTCGATACCATTCGCGAGTTTATTAGTGAAACCGGATTCCCACCTACTCGCGCGGAAATTGCGAAACGCCTTGGCTTTAAATCTCCAAATGCAGCAGAAGAGCACTTAAAAGCCCTGTGTAAAAAAGGTGCGATTGAAATGCTTTCTGGCGCCTCTCGCGGCATCCGCTTGGTTGAGTCTTCCGAAAATAATGCTCCAGAAGACGATTTAGGTTTGCCTGTTATTGGTAAAGTGGCCGCAGGATACCCTATATTAGCCCAAGAGAACATAGACACTCACGTCAGCGTACCTGGCAATATGTTCTCACCAAAAGCAGACTATTTCCTGTCAGTCTCAGGCACCAGCATGAAAAACATTGGCATTATGGAAGGCGATCTACTTGCCGTTCATAAAACCAATACGGTTCGCAATGGGCAAATTGTCGTTGCACGTATTGGTGACGAAGTCACTGTTAAACGCTTCGAGCAAAAAGGCCGCATTGTTCGCCTAATCCCTGAAAATGAAGACTATCAAGACATTGTGGTCGACCTTGAAAGCGAAGAGTTTGCTATCGAAGGTTTGTCTGTTGGCGTCATCCGACAAGGTCTGTAAACAATACAAATCCAAAAAAAGGTGGCCTAAGCCACCTTTTTTTAACTTTTTAAAATTCTTTAATGAAGAATTTTTGGACGAAAATCATCGTCCATGTAATCCAACCCTTCATCAGCCATAGACTCATCCGAATACACAAAATCAATGCCTGCATGGAACATGCATTTTGCCAATTCAAAGTAACGATCCTGTAGATAGGAACGTGTTGTGTCCGATATTTTCAGGGTCGCCAACGGCTCTGCTTCCTCGCCACTGTCATTGGCTGGGCGCAATACAATATCGCCGTTTTCCAGCTCAACAATTTCAAGGTATGACTCTTTCATATTAATACTCAGATGACTCTTCTCTAAAACGTAACACCAAGTCAGTTAGCTTGGTCAAATACAACTGCATTGAAGCCCCATCATCCCCACCAGAACCGATAAGATCCGCTCGGTCAAAGGATGATTGAACCAAATGACACTCTAGCTGTTGCTGATAAGCACTCAAAAGCTGGCAACACCAAGACTTAGGCTGAGCCATTAAATCCTTAAGCTCTGACAGCACAGGGACAATAGATTGTTTGGCTTCTGCCTCATTTGCCAAGGCAACCACATCCAAACAATCAGACAAAGCATAGGATTGCGCTACTTCTTGCAACAAACCATTGAAGGCGCTTCGCAACTGAAACAAAGCCGAACCTTCAAAGCCGCTAACCAACCAAGTCTCTTCGCTAGATTGAGCAAGAGCCAGCAAGCGCTTAGCGGCATCAAGCCTTTGATTGGTTGCGCTGGCGTAACTGACGCTGATCATTTTTTCTTTTTACCTTCTTCGATGACCCATTTACCGCCATCGTAAAACGCTTTCCAACCCGTTGGCTTCCCTTCGTTCTCCGTCATAATGTATTGCTCTTTCGTTTTACGACTATAACGAATCAAGGTAGGACGCCCTTCAGAGTCCGCAACGGGTGCATCCGCAAAAAAATGATACTTAGGATCAATTTGATCCATGTAAGGCAACAACTCTTTTACATAAGGTGCACGGGTTTCTCGCTTACGAGGGAATTGACTGGCCGCCAAGAACAAGCCGGTCGCACCATCTCGCAGTACATAATGATCTTCCACTTTTTGGCAGGCTAAATCAGGCATTGGCACTGGGTCCATTTTCGGCGGTGCCACCTCACCACTTTTCAGCAGCTTACGAGTGTTCTTACACTCTTCATTAGTACAGCCGAAATACTTACCAAATCGTCCTGTTTTAAGTTGCATCTCAGATGAACATTTATCACATTCGATAACAGGTCCATCATAACCTTTGATCTTGAAACTCCCTGCCTCAACTTCATAGCCAGGGCAAGAAGGATTATTGCCACATACATGTAATTTGCGGTGCTCATCCATCAAGTAACTGTCCATGGCTGAACCACAAATCTTACAACGATGCTTATTAATCAGCGCCTTAGACTCACCTTCTTCGTCGTCGACAGCAACCGCTTCATCACCACGAATAAGGTTAATAGTAGCCTTACAGCGTTCTTTTGGCGGCAAAGCATAGCCAGAGCAAGACATGAACACCCCTGTACTGGCCGTACGAATCTGCATCGGTCGGCCACAGGTTGGGCATTCAACATCGGTCGGTGTCGGTTCATTTGGCATCATACCGTCATCCGGTGACTCCGCTTTTGCCAGCACATTACTGAAATCAAGATAGAAAGCATTCAAAGTCTGAATCCAATCTTTATCGCCTTCAGCAATCTCATCCAATCGCTCTTCCATTTGTGCGGTAAAACTAAAGTCCATCAAAGATGAAAAGCTACCAACCAAACGGTCAGTCACAATATCACCCATTTTTTCTGCATAAAAACGGCGATTTTCAACTCGAACATAACCACGGTCTTGAATGGTGGAAATAATCGACGCGTAAGTAGAGGGACGACCAATGCCACGCTTTTCCAACTCTTTTACTAAACTGGCTTCACTGAATCGAGCCACAGGCTTAGTAAAATGCTGTTCAGGCAATAGCTCTTTAAGCTCTAAAAATTCACCCTGAGCGACATCAGGCAAGATGTTATCTTCCCCTTTCTTGACAACGGTTTGCATGGCTCTGGTGTAACCATCAAAGCGTAAGATACGACCTTTGGCTTTGAACTCATACTCATCAGCGGCCACCGTAATGGTCGTAGATGTGTACTCAGCTGGCGTCATTTGACAGGCCATAAACTGACTGCGAATCAAGTCATAAAGACGATGCGCATCTTTTTCCATGCCTAGCAAATCATCCACGCGGACATTCACATCAGAAGGTCGAATGGCTTCGTGGGCCTCTTGCGCACCTTCTTTGCTGGAATAGCGAATGGGGTCGGCTGGTAAATAGGCCTCACCAAATGAACTTAGAATGTATTGACGCAATGACTCTACCGCTTCCGCACTCAGGTTTGTCGAGTCGGTACGCATATAGGTGATGTAACCCGCTTCGTACAAACGCTGAGCCAACATCATGGTCTTCTTAACACCATAACCTAAACGCGTACTGGCTGCCTGTTGCAACGTTGAGGTAATAAAAGGCGCAGAAGGCTTGCTCTTAGTCGGTTTATCTTCACGACTTTGAACAAGGTATTTAGCCACCTGTAAGCGAGCCACATATTCATCCGACTGCTGCTGGTTAACTGGTCGGTATTCTTTACCCTGATATTTTGCCGCCTCAAATTTAATGATGTCACTAGAAGTTGACAACATCGCGTCCAACTCCCAAAACTCTTCGGGAACAAACGCACGAATCTCTTTTTCACGCTCAACAATCAAACGCACTGCTACCGATTGAACTCGCCCAGCAGACAAACCTCGCGCTACTTTCGCCCACAACAAAGGCGATACCATGAAGCCCACTACGCGATCAAGAAAACGACGCGCCTGTTGAGCATTAACACGATTTAAATCCAGTTCAGATGGCGTTTCAAAAGCGGATTGAATGGCTTTCTTGGTAATTTCGTTAAACACCACACGCTTATAACGGCTGTCATCACCACCAATGGCTTCGCGCAAATGCCACGCTATCGCTTCCCCTTCTCTATCCAAATCGGTCGCGAGATAGATGGTGTCAGCATTTTTGGCTAATCGCTTAAGTTCATCAACGACTTTCTCTTTACCAGGCAGAACCTCATAATTGGCATGCCAATTATTTTCAGGATCTACCCCCATACGCGCAATTAACTGCTTACGAGACTTACGGCTTTTATACTCGAGCTTTTCTTCAGGACTCATCTTGCGCGTCAAAGCCGCTTGCTTAGCTCGCTCTTGAGGCGTCGAAGTCGCGGTTTTACCCGACGGAAGGTCGCGAATATGACCAACACTCGACTTAACGACAAAGTCATTGCCTAAGTATTTATTAATAGTTTTCGCCTTGGCTGGCGATTCCACGATTACCAGTGATTTTCCCATTGAACTGTGTAAGCCTTTTATAAAGTCGATCTGCAAATACTAATTGCACGAAGTTTAATCTCTCGGGGCGCTGATATTAAGCAAACACCTTTTATATGACAAGCGATCCCTGTATTGTTTCAATAATAATTCTTGCTGAACTTGGTATTTCTTATTTAACATACTGAATTCATTGCTAAAGGACAATCATGGCTACGCTGCAAATTTTAACCATCGCGTTTTTAATTATCATAGTACTGTTATCAGTCATCATTGGATCACGCGCCCATCAAAAAGAAAAAGAAATCACTGAACGTCGAGTTAAGCAACTTCAACTGTCTAATCGCGCCGACCGAGTAGAACAACATATCCGTGGTTTAAAGGACATCAACACTGACACCATTGCCTCAGATGTTCTATATGACTTCTATCTAGACACACTTCGAGAGCTTCTGCAATATTCTGACGATCCAGAAAAAATTGAAATTCGCATCGCGACCGCCGAAGAAGGCCGCAATACAGAACCGGTTGAATTTAGCCCAGAACCTGAATTGTTCAGCTTTCAAGAAAAAAGCAATTATAAAGAAAGGCTGACCAAATTAGCCAAAATGTTACTTTATTTACGTCGTAAAGGTCGCATTAGTAATGCCCACTATCAAGCCTGCTATGACTATTTACGCTGGTTAAATTTGTGGATTCAGCTTAATCGTCAAATTGTCCAAGCCAATAAAAACTTTGATAGCGGTGATAATCGTGTCGCGCAAACCCTCTACGGTGTAATTTTGTCACACCTTAAGTCTGACGCCATTGAAAGACCCGAAAAAAACACCTTAAAGAACTTTGTTACAGACCGCATGAAAGAAATTTTATCGCCACAAATTGAAGCTATGAAAGACAGCAACAACCCTGAAGAGGCACTGGCCAAACTGATGCAAAGTGTCGAGTCTCCAGATGCACCATTGAAACCTAAATAGCACAGTAAGCAGCTCATTAATAACCAACAAAGCCCCCAACTCGCTTATGCTGGCTGCCATGAGCTTAAGCTTTTCAACAGCTCAGCAATCGCCTCGACACAGGCTTCATCTCCCTGCTCCTGCCAAAAAAAGTCGATACTGCCAGCGTGTATTTTAATGCCCTCTATTCGACCCTCAAATTCTGACAAAATACCCTTATCACGCTCAGTTAAAGTCATTGACTGACTAACCCAAAAACTGGCAGAAATTGAATCGTATTTCCACACTTCATAAGGCAAAATCCACACAGGCTTACTGAGTGAGGCCAATGGCTTGGCACGATATAAAGAATAACTAACCACTTTTTTACGTATCATTGACTTATCCCACTTGTCAGGAAGGTCAATTGATGTAAGCTGGACAGTGAGATTTAGCTGTCGCGCCTGCATACGCAGAGCCATACGCTGACGCTCTTTTTTGGGTGGCATGATCCACAACGCAGATCCCATTAAAGATAGAACAATACAAATAACAATAAGAGCAGTCATATTAGTGTCTCTTTGATTTTAAACTACAATAAATATATCAAGCCAACTCTGGAGGTATTCTAGATGTATAACAGAATTCTACTCGCTGTTGATCTAACGGATGAAAGTATCAAGGTGGCCAATAAAGCAGTTGGTTTATGCAAAGCAACTGGCGCCAAGTTAACCGTCCTGCATGTTATTGAGTCACTCAACTACGCTTATGGTGGTGATGTCCCTATTGATATCACTGACATCCAAGCACAACTTCAAGACACAGCAAAAGAGCGCATTGCTATCCTTGAAGATCAAATTGATGTACCCGTTGATGAATGCTGTATCACTCAAGGTGGCATCGAAAGTGAAATTCACCGCATCGCAGAAGAGAAGCAAGTTGACTTGATCGTCGTTGGCAGCCATTGCCGTCACGGTTTAGCCCTTTTACTTGGCTCTACGGCAAATGGTGTCCTTCATGGCGCACCTTGTGATGTGCTCGCGGTAAAAGTCGTCAAAGATTAAGCTACTTGCAATCAGAACAAGAAAGGCGATGCATCCATCGCCTTTCTCAATTCCCCACTATCAATGACAATGATTCAGTTTCTTGTCCAGGTAGTGCCTTCGCGACTGTCTAAAAGCTCGATTCCTTGAGCCGCCAACTCATCACGAATTTCATCACTGCGGGCAAAGTTTTTATCCTTACGTGCTTGAGTTCGCTCGTCAATTAATACCTGAATCGCTTTCTCATCTAAACCATCGCTTAGGGTACTGTTCTGCAAAAAGAACTCTGGCTCTTGATTAAGAAGACCCAACAACGCCGCCAAATCTTTCAGCTCCGCTGCCAAGGCTTCCGCTTTAGCTGGCGCATCTGTTTTAGCTTTATTTAACTCACGGACCAACTCAAACAATACAGACACGGCAACAGGCGTATTGAAATCATCACTCATGGCCTCTTCGAAACGTTGTGTATACGCTGTCGCTTGGTAAGACTTAGCAACAGATTGTTGACGTAAAGCCGTATACAAACGCTCCAAGCCCACTTTTGCCTCGTTCAAGCTTTGATCTGAGTAATCAATCGGACTGCGATATTGACTAGACACCATCAAGTAGCGAATTACTTCCGCATTGTATTTTTCCAATACATCACGCACCGTGAAAAAATTGCCCAATGATTTAGACATTTTTTCATTGTTAACGCGAACAGCACCACAATGCATCCAATAGTTCACATACTCTTTACCCGTCGCCGCTTCAGATTGCGCGATTTCGTTTTCATGATGCGGAAACTTAAGATCAGGACCACCTCCATGAATATCAAAATGACTGCCTAAGCAGTTCGTTGACATGGCCGAACACTCAATATGCCAACCTGGACGACCTAACCCCCAAGGAGACGGCCAAGCCACCTCACCGCCTTTTGCCTGCTTCCACAAAACAAAATCCGCAGGATGCTCTTTTGCTGTTTCTACATCAATACGAGCCCCAGCCAACATGTCTTCCAACTTGCGATTGTTAAGCTTGCCATACTCTTTAAAGGCAGTGGCGCGATAATACACATCACCAGACGAACCTTGATATGCAAACCCCTTATCAATCAGGGTTTGCACCATATCAATGATTTCTTGCATGAACTCTGTCGCTTTCGGCTCACGATCAGGCATTTTATTACCTAAACGCAATTCATCTTCACGCTGAGCGGCAATCATACGCTCCGTTAGAGCTTGCGTACTTTCATTGTTTTCTTCTGCACGCTTAATGATCTTGTCATCTACGTCCGTGATATTTCGGACATAATTTAATTCGTAACCGAGATGACGAATAAAACGTGAAATCACGTCAAAAGAAATCATGGCACGAGCATGACCAATATGGCAGAAGTCATATACCGTGTTACCACACACGTACATACCCACTTTGCCTTCTTCAATTGGTTTGAAAATTTCTTTCTTCCCACTTAGGGTGTTGTAAATCTTCAACATCGCCATTATTTTCCTTTTGCTTCAATTTTCGCCCACGAATCACGCAAGGTCACGGTGCGATTGAATACCAAACCGTCTTCTTTTAAATCACGGCAGAAATAGCCTTCACGTTCAAACTGGAAGCCTCGGCCTTTCTCTGCTTCTAACAAAGAAGGTTCAACTTTCGCACCCGTTAATACAGTGAGAGAGTCTGGGTTAATAAAGTCTAAGAACATCTTATCTTCGTAATTCGCATCTGGTGCTTCGTTATCAAATAAGCGATCGTATAGGTTCACACTGGCGTCAACAGCATGCTTCGCACTTACCCAATGAATCACCCCTTTCGGCTTATAACCTTCTGGATTCACGCCGAGAGTGTTTTCATCATAACGACAACGTAGCTCAACCACCTCGCCTGCTTCATTTTTGATCGCTTCATCGCAAATAATCACGTAACCACCTCGAAGACGAACAGCGCCTTCCAACGTTAAGCGTTTCCATTTACGAGGTGGCACTTCAGCAAAGTCAGCAGCATCAATGTACAGCTCACGACTGAATGGCACTTGACGCTGACCGGCATCTTCATTTTTTGGGTGATTGCTTACCGTGAAGATCTCTTCTTTGTCTTCAGGGTAATTAGTTAATACCACCTTGATTGGATTTAGAACGGCCATAGCTCGATTGGCATTTGCATCCAGATCTTCGCGAATCGCGTGCTCCAACATCCCAACATCCACCACACTGTCCGACTTGGTCACACCAATTCGTTCACAGAAGTTTCGGATAGACAAGGAAGTGTACCCACGGCGACGTAAGCCCGAAATAGTCGGCATACGAGGATCATCCCAACCTGAAACATGCTGCTCATCCACCAGCTGTTTTAACTTACGCTTACTGGTCACCGTATAATTCAGATTCAAGCGTGCAAATTCTATTTGCTGCGGATGGACCGTACCCAGTGCCTCCAATACCCAATCATACAGTGGGCGGTGATCCTGAAACTCCAAAGTACAAACAGAGTGGGTAACGCCTTCAATCGCATCAGACAAACAATGAGTGAAATCATACATTGGATAAACACACCATTGATCACCGGTTTGATGGTGATGAACATGGCGAACACGATAGATAATAGGGTCACGTAAATTGATATTGGGGCTCGCCATATCAATCTTCGCGCGCAGTACCACTGCTCCATCAGCATATTTGCCATTTTTCATGTCTTCAAAAATCGCCAAATTCTCTTCAATAGAACGGTCACGATATGGACTGTTTTTACCTGGCTCTTTCAACGTACCGCGATACTCACGCATTTGTTCGGCATTTAACTCACAAACATATGCCTTACCTGCTTTGATTAGCTGTACAGCAAAGTCATAAAGCTGACCAAAATAATCAGAAGCAAATTTAGGCTCGCCCTGCCATTCGTAACCAAGCCATTCAACATCACGTTTAATAGACTCAATATATTCAACACTTTCCTTTTCAGGGTTCGTATCGTCAAAACGCAAGTTACACTGACCTTGGTAACGCTGGGCCAAACCAAAATTCAAGCAAATGGACTTGGCATGCCCTATGTGAAGGTAGCCATTTGGTTCAGGTGGAAAACGAGTCAGCACTTTACCGCCGTGCTTGCCTGTTTCATTATCTTTATCAATGATTTGGGTAATAAAATTACCTGGTTTTGACGTTTCTGACATGTTTGATGTAAGTCCCGATAAATATTCGTCTAACTGAGAAAAATTTTTCAACGTGCAAGTATATAGTATTTAAGTTTGTATGGGAGATGGCTCAGCAAATTTCTTTTTACGTCATGCTGATTTCTGCGTTCACAAAGCATATCGAGCGACAAAAAACACCAAAACCCCAGTAACGATAGTCAACAACTGTTGCTGTCGAAAAATGCCCACTAAAAATGCCGCCATTGCCCCAAGTAACCAAGGGTTGTCAAGCGACACTTCCATTTCCCCACTGGGCATTAATACCATAGGAGTGATAATGGCTGTTAGCACCGCCACAGGCACATATTTTAAGCCCTGTTCGACATAACTCGGCATAGTCACCTTATGTGCACGCGCCAATAATACGAAGCGAACGCCAAAAGTAACAATGAACATACCCAAAATAATCATGACAGACTGCAAAACGCTCATGAATCCACTCCTTCAAACTGAGTCACACTCTCGTGACGTTTCTTTTTCTGCTCGGCAAAAAAGCCAACCAACACACCTATGACAGCTGAGCTCAATAGACCTAAATTATTGGGTAAATCCGCTAATAAAATAGAAGATACCGCTGCACTAAAAAGACACAGCCAAAAAGGTTGATTTTTTAAGTAAGGTGTAATAATCCCGATAAAGGTTGCCACCATTGCAAACTCCAAGCCCCACTCACTCATACCAGGAATCAATTCACCAGACAGTATGCCCAGCACCGTAGTGATATTCCACATGATATAAAACGCTAAAAACGATCCGAGATAGGCCTTATGTCCTGTTTTATCATTTAAAGTACCTACCGTATAAAGTGGCCTTACAGCCGCATAAGTTTCATCAATGAGCCCAAAGCCCATAATGAGTCGTGTTGAGAAAGGCAGATGTTTAACGTATTTGACCATATCTGCGGCATACAAAAGATGGCGCAGATTAACAATAAAAGTAGTGGACACAATTACCCATATCGGCGCATTAAGCGCAATTAACCCTAATGCAACAAACTGAGCAGAGCCAGCAAAAACAATGGCAGACATGGCAATGGCAAACCAAGGACTTAAACCATAACTTGACGCCAAGGAACCAAATAAAATCCCAAAAGGTATACCGCCAACGATCATAGGAATGGACGCCACAATACCAGTCTTGATGGATGCGAATGTGTTCAACTGTTTTCTCCCAATGTTTTTTCCATATATAAATCCGCTCTTTCGTATAAAGAGGTAAAGGGAACAGGCTTTACCACAAAACCATTTTTTTCATACAAAGACTTGGCCGCTAATAAGCAACTGGCCGTTTCCAAACACAGGGTCTTAACGCCTTGTTTATGAGCGGTTTGCAGACAATGACTTAACAAGCGCTGAGCAATCCCCATGCCCTGACAATGATCAGCAACAGCAAGTTTTAAAATCTCACCGACATTGTCTGAATGAGGCCTGAAAGCAAGACAACCTAACACAGACTCTTCTCCCTCTCGATCACACACAGCCAACCATATTCGTCCGTTATGTTCAGCCATCCACTGCATAGGCGATTGCAATAAAGCAAGATCATGCTGATTGATTTGCTCTGGAAAATAGCGCTGAAGCCAACGCATATTTAAATCACAGAAAGCCAACTGGTGCGTTTTAGATTGCAATTCCACCAATTTGATAGCGGACAACCGATCCAATACCTTTTTCGCCACACCGTCCGTTAAAACTTGCTGCTCCAAATTTACTAAAGCGGTCATAAAATCATCGCTTGAAAAGGACAGCATGCGTTCTAATACTTGCTGCATCTCTAATAAAATTGGCTCAACCTTCTCCATTGCTTGCTTCCCAATTGGCGACAAGGTCAACATGGCCCGACGCTGATCATGTGGATCCTGAACTTTTTCCAATAAAGATTCCCCCAGCATTTTACTGATCTGCTTACTTACCGCGGGGTGACTCAAATGAAGACGATCTGCTATATCTGTGACAGACAAGGCCCCTTCCACTTGCAACAAACGCAATATTGGAAAATAGGTCGATGAAATTGGGATCTCACAATACCCATAAATTTCTTGGACTTGCGCAAATAGATAATCACTTAAACGCTTTAATCGACTGCCCAATGTCAGTACACCAAACTGCTCCATATACACTTCCTCACATCCAAAAACAGCCGCCTCGAAACGGAATCATAACAAGCTTTTTCATTTTGCGTAACCGGTTACGCATATTTCATGGGAAAGATTAATTTAAAGCCTCGTAAGCTCTCGTTTGATGTCCGCAACCTCTGCTATACTCCGCCACCCATTTACTCACACTGGAGACACAAAATGTCAGAAAAAGCCGTCGTGGTATATTCAGGCGGAATGGACTCATTCACTGTGCTAAATACCGCTATACAAGAAGGACTAGAAGTCTATGCACTATCCTTTAACTATGGCCAAAAGCATAATAAAGAGCTTGAGGTCGCTGCTCAGGTTTGCCAAAACTTAAACATTCCACATAAAATCGTTGATATCACCGCAATCAACAGCTTGATGGCAAATTCATCACTTACCAGTGACGAAGACATTCCTGAAGGCCACTATGAAAGCGACAGCATGAAGTCTACTGTCGTACCAAATCGCAACATGGTGCTGCTGTCTATGGCCATCGCTTATGCGGTATCGTTAGAAGCCGGTAAGGTTTATTACGGTGCCCATTCCGGCGACCACCACATTTACCCAGATTGCCGACCAGAATTTGTCGACGCCATGAATGCCGTCGCACAAATAGCCAATTATCAGGCAGTCGATATTGTCACGCCTTTCTTACATTCATCGAAAGGTGACATTTTGAAAGCGGGTTTAGACATGGGATTAAATTACGGTAACACTTGGACTTGCTATAATGGTCGCGAAAAATCGTGCGGTAAATGCGGAGCTTGCCATGAGCGCTTAGAAGCCTTTGCCGAACAAGGTAAAACTGACCCTCTAGAATACGAATTAAACTAAACCTGCTCTAACACTTGGCTTTTGTTCCACAAACGTCCAAGTCATTAGGTGATAACCCTACCTCGACTGTTTTTCGAGGCGCATAAGGTAAACACATGTACTCTATAAAAGAAGCCTTTTACTCACTGCAAGGAGAAGGCGCACATGCTGGACGCCCAGCATTATTCTGCCGTTTTACGGGCTGCAACCTATGGTCAGGCCTAGAAAAAACACGCGTCCAATCCGACTGCCAATTCTGTGATACAGACTTCATCGGCACCGATGGACAAAATGGTGGTAAATTTCGTTCTGCTGAATTATTGCTCAAACACCTCAACTTATTATGGCCCGCCCAGCAAGAACACAAATACGTAGTGTTCACTGGCGGCGAACCCGCGCTGCAATTAGACGAGACATTAATTAATACCATGAAACTGGCAGGCTATACGATCGCCATTGAGACCAATGGCACTCTACCTTTACCGAAAGGGATTGATTGGATTTGCGTCAGTCCTAAAACCAATAAACCTTTAGTGGTTAACAAAGGGAATGAGCTAAAGCTTGTCTATCCACAGCATCATTTGCAACCAAGTCTATTTGAAACCCTAGCCTTTGATCATTTTTACCTTCAGCCCATGGATCAAAGCCACTTAGCTGAGGGACAAATTCCATTACAAGACACGCAAGCGGCCACTTTAAATTATTGTTTAGCACATCCAAGGTGGCGTCTAAGCCTACAAACACATAAAATGCTCAACATCGATTAGCTGTCCAAATTTAGACTGATATAAAATAAGGAATAAAACATGATTATTTTACACACCAACCACGGCGATATTCAGATTGAACTTGATTACGAAAAAGCGCCTAAGACAGCAAAAAACTTTGAAGAATACGTGACTTCTGGTTTTTATGACGGCGTCATTTTCCACCGCGTTATCAATGGTTTCATGGTACAAGGCGGTGGTTTTGAGCCTGGCATGACCCAGAAAGAAACTCGTGCTCCGATTGAAAACGAAGCCGATAATGGTCTGACGAACGACGTCGGCACACTGGCAATGGCTCGTACAATGGACCCACATTCTGCTTCCGCTCAGTTCTTCATCAATGTTGCGGATAACAGTTTCCTAAATCACCGCAGCAAAACACCTGATGGCTGGGGTTACGCTGTTTTTGGTAAAGTAGCGGCTGGCATGGATGTGGTAAACAAAATCAAAGAAGTGAGCACAACCGTTAAAGCTGGCCACCAAGACGTGCCAACTGACGATGTCATCATTGAGTCCGCTGAGTTGGTAAAAAGCGAAGGCTAATGACTCGATTCTTTATTTCAGATTTGCATCTGAGTGACAAACGCCCGGACCTTATCCGGGCGTTTGTTCAAATGATGGATGAACTTAAGACGCATAAAACGCCTTCTGAGCTGTACCTTCTGGGGGATTTTTATGAGGCGTGGATTGGTGATGATTATCAGCCTGAATGGAATCAACCCATTGAACTTGCCTTAGCCGAATTATCTCAAGCGGGTTGGCAAATATACTTCCTACACGGCAATCGCGATTTTTTAATTGGACAAGCTTGGTTAGCACGTATTGGGGCGACACTGCTTGATGAACAGAGTGAACTCACTCTTGAAAAGGGTAAGCTACTCTTGTCTCATGGGGATGAATACTGTTTAGCCGACACGGAATATCAAGCCTTTCGTCGCACTGTGCGCTCAAGCGCTTGGCAGGAACAAATCCTAAGCTTACCGATCGAGCAGCGCATTGCATTAGCTGCACAGTTACGCAATGACAGCCAAGCCATGGCGACAGAAAAAACCATGAGTATTATGGATGTAACGGAACAAGCTGTGATCGATTCATTGCAACAGCATAGGTGCACGGCCATTATTCATGGCCACACACACCGACCAGACATTCACTTTAATGGCCAATATGTACGCTGCGTACTTGGTGACTGGGACAGCAAAGTCTGGTTTGCCGAGCTAAAGCAAGATCAATTTACTCAATCTAATGCAAGTGTTGAGGTCTTTTTAAAACAAGGTCTCAATGCTCTGCAAATGGTTCATCAACAAACGCTTTTTCATTAGCGCACAAAAAAACCAGTAAGCAAGCTTACTGGTTTTTTATTAAGTCTGTTTGCACTCATCGCCCTAATAATTCTTTCACCCAAGCCGTCTCCTGTGTTTGACGCGAGCGGTCAAACTCAAGGTTACGATGATGCAACATGGCAATCGCTCTGAAGAAGGCATTATTTACCATCACTGGTGACAACTTAACACCATGCTCTTGCCACCAATAATGCTGCGCCTTACTGGTTAACACTTGATATAAATAATCCAACTCCATTGAGCCGCGGTACATCACATCCAAATCAACTACCGGATCGACTTTTGCGATTTCCAGCGCCAACCAATAGGTCACGTCGGGTAAGGTTTCACTTTTTTGCGAGCTCATAAGCCACTCTCCTAACGAGATTACATTATGAGTTTAGCAGCTCACTTCCTTGCCAATGTTAAAAACCGAAATGGCTTTGTGCTAATTTGTAATTTATGCGGCACCCGGCGGACCACTGTGTACACGGAACTCAAGGTCAGGTTCGGTAATCAATTGATGCTCCAACTCACGGAAAAACGCGACTCGCTCATCAATGGATTCATTCGCGTATTCTTCAGCTAAGGCAAGATAATCTTCAAAATGACGTGCCTCAGATTTCAGCAAGGAAATATAGAACTTGGACAACTCCTCATCTAGATGAGGGGCAAGTGCAGCGAAACGCTCACAAGAGCGGGCTTCCACAAACGCACCAATAATTAAAGTGTCAACCAAACGAGCCGGCTCATGGGTGCGAATATGCTTCCGCAATCCATCAGCATAACGAGATGCCGTTAGATGCTCATAAGCCACACCACGATTTCGCATGAGTTTATGAACTTGCTCAAAATGCAATAACTCCTCACGAGCCAATCGAGACATCTTATGCAAAAGATTATCGCGATCCACATAGCGATACATTAAGCTCATGGCCGTTGAAGCCGCTTTTTTCTCACAATGAGCGTGATCATTTAAAAGTAAGCTTTGGTTTTCTAAGGCCCATTTCACCCAAGCTTCAGGCGATTGGCATGGAAGAAACGCGACAAGCTCAGGGTACGCGGATAACATTAGTCTACCTTTTTGTGTTAAAAAACGAGATTATACTAGGTATTCGCCATTTAGGCAGCAACGTCTTGATTTGGAAATCAATTTCGTAATGAATGAATTTTATCAACCGACAAAATTAAAAATTGGCCAACATGTTGGCGTTGAGCTAGACCCTTACATTTTGAACTACCCTATGGACAGCCAAAAAACCACTTGGGTGGCCGATCAGGGTGGCCGTCCATTTGTGCTGCGCTTTTATCAATCAGACAAAGGCAAGGTAGAAGACTTCTTACAAAATGCTCGCAAATATACCAGCATAAAGCATCCAGCAATCACACCTAACTACCCACCTTTTTATTCAAATTTATGGGTATTTTCTTGCTCGGCTGTCTGTGGCGGTGAAAATCTTTACAGCTTTCTAGGCAAGTACCCAGATGGCGCACCGCTCAATGTGGTAATTGGTCTATTAGATGGTATAGCAAAAGCATTAGATCAAGCTCACAACAACAACTTATTTCATGGTCATCTTGACCTGTCGTCTGTTCAAGTCGTCAATGGCATTGGCATTATGACGGGGTTTGGTGCGCATAATTGGATGCAGCAAATCGATGACAAAGACATGGATGCTCGCTTTATTCCACCGGAATACCACAAACAAGACCAAAAAAAATCTCCTGCGGCGGATCGCTACGCTTTCATACGCCTTTTAATGGCAGCATTGTTGGGAGAATCCATACTCGATAAAAACCTTCCCTCCGACCTGCCAGAGTCACATCCGCTATTAAGCGATAACACTTGGCAAAAGCTACTCAAATGGTCACGCGAAAGCGAACAGGCCAGACCTAAAAATCTCACTGAAGTGATACGTCTGATTCGGGCAAATCTCTACAAACCAGACACTCAAGGAGAGTCGGCTTTCAAGACCTTCATCCGACGCCAGGCAAAAAAGATCAACAAAAAACGGATCGCGTTTTGCGCTGCCACTCTTGCCAGCCTACTGTTAGCGCTAGTCTTTTGGCCAGAACCAACTCAAGACAAAAAACTAATTCAACCAGCGCCAGCTAAAACGGTAAAACAAGAAACCCCTTTTGAAAAACTTCCGAAGGTACTTGAGGAACCACTGGCAACTGGCGGCACCGCTCCCAAGGTTGAGAAAATCCCTCCTGCTACTTTTTTAATGGGCGATCAAAACCGCTTTGGAGATGACAATGAAAAACCGGTTCACGAAGTGGATATTCCTAATGGTTTTTACATTAGCAAATACGAAGTAACCTTCGCTCAATATGACAAATTTGCTCAGGCCACTGACCGCCCTCTTCCCCCCGATAATGGTTGGGGGCGTGGCACAAGACCTGTGATTAATGTCAGTTGGTACGATGCTAAAGCCTATGCTGCATGGCTATCAGAGCAAACAAGTCAAGAGTATCGACTACCGACGGAAATCGAATGGGAATACTCAGCACGAGCCGATTCTAATACCGCATTCTGGTACGGAAATGAGGTGAAACCGGGTTATAGTGTTTGCGATAGCTGTGGCAGTCAATGGGATGCCGTTTCTACTGGCCCAGTAGGTAGCCAAGCTAGCAATCCTCTGGGGCTGTTCGACATGCATGGCAATGTCGCTGAATGGATCGAAGACTGTTACCACGATTCTTATGAAGGCGCACCAACGAGCAATCAAGTCTGGTTAGACAATCAATGTGATAATCGCGTCTTACGTGGCGGCTCATGGTTCGACATTCCAAGAGTTGGTAGAAGCGCAACACGCTATCGCGCACAACCAGATTTAAAGGCCAGCAACTGGGGATTTCGGGTGGTGAGAGTGATTCGAACCCTCTAAAAATACATGTTTGCTAAATCAGAATAATTCCACTAAATGTCACCTATTCGAAATTGTTATGGCCCCGCCGCACTCTTATCAGGGTTTTTCCTATAATATAAGTAGGGTTAAACGTATAGAGTTGTTTTACTTCATGGTCTGGCAGCGGGCCATTTATAAATACGTAATATTTTCGCGAATTAAAGTCCAGAGGTGTTATATGAGCCTGTATCAAGCATACTTGCAAGAAATTGAAGACCGTAAGGGTGAAGGGTTACACCCAAAACCAATCGACGGCGGTGAATTATTGTCTGAAATCATCGCTCAAATCAAAGATACTAAAAACGAACACCGAGAAGACTCTCTCAACTTCTTTATTTACAATACCTTACCAGGCACCACCAGCGCCGCTGTTGTGAAAGCCAAATTCCTAAAAGAAATCATTCTTGGTGAAGAGTCTGTTGCAGAAATCTCTGTAGAACAAGCATTTGAATTTCTTTCACACATGAAAGGCGGACCATCTGTTGAAGTACTGATCGACCTTGCTCTTGCCGATGATGCTGAAATAGCGACGGCATCTGCTGAAGTATTGAAGACACAAGTTTTCTTGTACGAAGCGGACATGGAACGACTTGAAACAGCTTACAAAGCTGGCAACAGCATCGCAAAAGACATCTTAGAAAGCTACGCCAAAGCTGAATTTTTTACTAAATTGCCTGAAATCGAAGAGAAAATCGAAGTCGTCACCTACATCGCAGGTGAAGGCGATATCTCTACCGATCTATTATCTCCGGGCAACCAAGCTCACTCTCGTGCCGATCGTGAATTACACGGTAAATGCATGATCTCTCCAGAAGGCCAACAAGAAATTGTTGCCCTAAAAGAGAAGCATCCGAACGCTAAAGTCATGTTGATTGCTGAAAAAGGCACCATGGGTGTTGGTTCTTCACGTATGTCTGGCGTTAACAACGTCGCGCTATGGGCCGGTGAACAAGCAAGTCCTTATGTACCATTTGTTAACTTTGCACCAGTGGTTGCGGGTACGAATGGCATTTCTCCCATTTTCTTAACAACCGTTGGTGTGACCGGTGGTATCGGCATCGACCTTAAAAACTGGGTTAAGAAAGTAGATGAGAATGGCAAGACTGTCGTTGATGCGAATGGCGACCCGATTCTAGAAGAAGCTTACTCTGTTGCAACTGGCACTGTTCTTACGATCGATACGAAGAAGAAGAAGTTGTACAACGGTGACAAAGAGCTAGTAGACATCTCTGATTCTTTCAGCCCTCAAAAAGTTGAATTCATGCGTGCTGGCGGCTCTTACGCTGTTGTCTTCGGTAAGAAACTACAAACGTTTGCAGCTGAAACCCTAGGCATTGAAGCGCCGCAGGTTTATGCACCTTCTAAAGAAATTTCCGTTGAAGGCCAAGGCTTAACCGCTGTTGAGAAAATCTTCAACAATAACGCTGTTGGTGTTAACTCAGAAACGCCACTACATGCAGGCTCTGACGTTCGCGTTAAAGTAAACATTGTTGGCTCTCAGGATACGACTGGCCCAATGACAGCCCAAGAGCTGGAATCTATGGCAGCGTCTGTTATCTCTCCTATCGTGGACGGCGCTTACCAATCTGGTTGTCACACCGCATCGGTTTGGGACAGCAAAGCACAAGCCAACATTCCTAAGCTAATGAGCTTCATGAGCAACTTCGGTTTGATCACGGCACGCGATCCAAAAGGTGTTTACCCACCAATGACCGACGTTATCCATAAAGTATTGAATGACATCACAGTGGATGATCGTGCCATCATCATCGGCGGTGACTCTCACACCCGTATGTCTAAAGGTGTGGCGTTCGGTGCTGACTCAGGTACGGTAGCACTTGCTCTAGCAACAGGTGAAGCAGCAATGCCGATCCCTGATTCTGTTAAAGTAACTTTTAAAGGCCACATGAAGAGCCATATGGACTTCCGTGATGTGGTACACGCCACTCAGGCGCAAATGCTTAAGCAATTTGGCGGCGAGAACGTGTTCCAAGGTCGCATCATCGAAGTACACATTGGTACGCTACTGGCTGACCAAGCCTTCACTTTCACAGACTGGACTGCAGAGATGAAAGCGAAAGCGTCAATCTGTATTTCCACTGACGACACACTTGTTCAATCACTTGAATTGGCGAAGAGCCGTATTCAAATCATGATTAACAAAGGCATGGAAAACGAAGCAAAAACCCTTCATGGTTTGATCGCGTTGGCTGACAAGCGCATTGCAGGCATCAAGTCTGGCGAACAACCAGCCCTAGCCCCTGACAACAATGCAAAATATTTTGCAGAAGTAGTAGTGGACCTAGACGAAATATCTGAGCCAATGATCGCTGACCCAGATGTAAACAACGATGATGTATCTAAACGCTACACTCATGACGTGATTCGTCCTGTGTCTTTCTACAAAGACAAGCCTGTCGACTTAGGCTTCGTTGGCTCTTGTATGGTTCATAAAGGTGACATGCAAATCATCGCACAAATGCTTCGTAACATTGAAGCGAAGCAAGGCAGCGTCTCTTTTAAAGCGCCACTTGTCGTTGCTCCACCTACCTATAACATCGTTGATGAGTTAAAAGCAGAAGGCGATTGGGATATTCTTAAAAAATATGCTGGCTTTGAGTTCGATGATAGCAAACCCAAATCCGTTGCCCGTACTAAGTATGAAAACATTTTGTACTTAGAGCGTCCTGGATGTAATTTGTGTATGGGTAACCAAGAGAAAGCAGAACCAGGTGATACCGTTATTGCCACTTCTACTCGCTTATTCCAAGGTCGTGTAGTCGCTGACTCTAACGAGAAGAAAGGTGAATCTCTACTGGGCTCTACTCCACTGGTCGTACTATCAACTGTGTTGGGCCGCTTCCCATCAATGGATGAATACCTATCTGCCGTGGACGGAATCAATCTGACAGATTTTGCGCCACCATTAGAAGATATGACGACCGCTCCAGCGGAATTAATTGCTGTTAGCAGCAACTAGGTCAACCTTCTACATTTGTTCATTTTGAACAAATTTAAAAAGCCGATACTGGAGAACAGTATCGGCTTTTCTGTTATGTCACCACCGCAAAATCGAATTCATTAACGTTCACGTTAACAGTGCATTACCCCATTATTCATTCTCACCATATTATGATCATAGGCGGCATTCTATCCACCTTAAGAAAGAAGCCTGATGGAGACCTCTAAGGATGAGTCGAAGCCCATCAAAGAGACATTAAAAAGCCCCGCAAAAGCGAGGCTAAGTCTGATGTGAATGGGTTAATTAAATTACTTCTCGTTCCACGAGCTCGTCAAATTCGGCTTGCATTTGCCTTTCTGTATGACTCTCTACATCCTTAGCATTGATGTGATGCTGTCGGCCAGAGTGTTTCGCTTTGTGTTTAATTAACTGTTTTTCCAATTTACCAACTAAAAGGTCTAAGGCGGGTTTAAGTTGCTTATCTGTCTTAACGGTTGCAAATAAGTCATGGCCAGGAATATGAACACTGGCTTCTACAATAAGTTCATGGATCTCATGCTTTTCAGTATTTAAAATCACTTTGATGCTGGTTATCTGATTGTTGATTCGCCCCAAGTGATCCATTTTTTCTTTGACTACTTGTTGTACTTCTTCACCAGATTGGACATGGTGACCGCTGATATTCAATGTATACATATAGCATTTTCCTTCTGTTTTAGTCAGACGTTTAGTTTGTTTATTATCAATCCTCCTCTTGCCTTCCTATTATTAATCTAGGGATGATTGCATCTAATTTCAATCCCAATAATGTAAATACTTGCTCAAGATCATGTAGACAAAGGGTGAATGTTCATCTGCGGCAAATCCTCTATGCCTTTAAGAGAACAGTTTCTAACGCTATCGTTTCAGTTTAGCAGGACAAGCCTCAGTCATCACAAATTTATGTAATTTAATTTTAATGAAAGGATGCTAAAGCAAAACTAATAGGCAAAAAAAAGCACAGCTCAAAAGCTGTGCTTTTCGTAATCATTCTGCAGAACTAGTTGTCAAGCAAGATACGCAGCATGCGACGAAGTGGCTCTGCCGCTCCCCACAATAGCTGATCCCCTACAGAGAAAGCACTGATGTATTCAGGCCCCATGTTCAGTTTACGAATACGTCCTACTGGAATGTCTAACGTACCGGTTGCCACTGTTGGCGTTAATTGTTCCATTGTTGCTTGCTTATCATTGGCTACGACACGTACCCAATCATTATGCTCAGCCAACAAACCTTCAATATCTGTAACAGGAATGTCCTGGTTAAGCTTGATGGTAAAGGCTTGACTATGGCAACGCATGGCACCGATACGAACGCACAAACCGTCTACTGGAATAATATTTGACGTATTGCCAAGAATTTTATTCGTCTCAGCTTGCGCCTTCCACTCTTCACGACTTTGACCGTTATCTAACTGTGCATCGATATAAGGTATCAAGCTACCCGCCAATGGCACACCAAATTGATCGACAGGCATATCCGCTGAACGCATTTTTTCTGCGACTTTACGGTCAATGTCGAGGATCGCACTCGCTGGGTCAGCTAACTCACTGGCGACGGCACCTTGTAACATGCCCATTTGGTTGATCAATTCACGCATATGACGAGCACCGCCACCAGAAGCTGCCTGATAGGTCATGGATGTCATCCATTCGATATGACCTTTTTCAAACAACCCACCAAGGGCCAATAACATCAAACTAACGGTACAGTTGCCACCAACAAAGGTTTTTACGCCATCCTGCAAACCTTGCTTGATGACATTTTGGTTCACTGGATCCAATACGATGATGGCATCTTTGTCCATACGTAATGAAGAAGCCGCATCAATCCAGTACCCCTTCCAACCAGCATTACGCAACTGAGGGTAAATCTCCTTGGTATAATCACCACCCTGACAGGTGATAATAATGTCCATTTTCTTCAAAGACTCGATGTCTTTTGCATCTTGAAGTAATGGAATATCTTTACCAATTTCTGGCCCTTTCTGCCCCGTTTGTGACGTGGTGAAAAAAACTGGATCAATGTGATCAAAGTCATTTTCAGCCAACATACGTTGCATCAGTACGGAACCAACCATTCCGCGCCAACCGACTAAACCTACAGTGTTTTTTGACATGGTTTTCTACCTTTTTTTTGTGGGGTCACTCATACCAAGAGCAATATCCCGAATGAATGCTTAACGGTCTATTGTTAAGCCTTTAATGCTGCCAGAACCGCATCACCCATGGCTTGCGTACTAACAGTTGTACAGCCTTCAGACGCAATGTCTGACGTTCTCAACCCTTGGTCAAGAACCTTACTAACGGCCGCTTCAATCGCATCTGCAGCGGGTTTAGCCGCCAAAGAATAGCGCAACATCATAGCAACAGACAAAATCGTTGCCAATGGATTCGCAACGCCCTGTCCAGCAATATCTGGTGCAGATCCATGGCATGGCTCATACATGCCTCGTCCTTCTGCATTAAGAGAGGCAGACGGTAACATACCGATCGAACCTGTCAACATGGCTGCAGCGTCAGAAAGGATATCACCAAACATGTTGCCAGTAACCATTACATCAAACTGTTTTGGCGCCTTAACCAACTGCATAGCAGCATTATCTACTAACATATGCGTTAATTCGACATCCGGATACTCTTTGGCCACTTCTTCCATGACTTCTTTCCATAAGACAGTGACTTCAAGCACGTTGGATTTATCAATGGAGCAGACACGTTTACCGCGTTGACGAGCCGCTTCGAATGCTGAACGAGCAATACGACGAATCTCGGATTCACTGTATACATAAGTATTAAAGCCTTCACGCTCACCATTCTCTAAAGTGCGAATGCCTCGTGGTTGGCCAAAATAAATACCGCCCGTTAACTCACGTACAATCAAGATATCCAAACCCGCGACAATCTCTGGCTTCAAACTGGAAGCATCGGCCAACTGTGGGTATAAAATAGCAGGACGCAAATTAGAAAAAAGTTCTAAATTAGAACGTAATCCTAAAAGACCTTTTTCGGGACGCACAGCCATGTCTAAACCATCCCACTTGGGTCCACCAACAGCACCCAGTAGAATTGCATCAGCAGCTTTCGCCTTTGCTAATGTTGCTTCAGGTAACGGCGAGCCCGTTTCGTCGTATGCAGAACCACCTACTAAAGCACTTTCGTGCTCAATACCCAATGAAAAGGCATCATTAACCGCATCTAAAACGCGAACAGCTTGCTCAACGATTTCTGGACCAATGCCGTCACCAGGCAAGACCAATACTTTTTTTGTCATTACGAATCCTTATTAATTGAATTACTGTTCACGGCTTAAAAATAACCAAGGAGCGTCATTCATTCGCTTCTCTTCATAGCGACGAATGCTTTCTTCCTGCTGTAGTGTTAGACCAATATCATCCAAACCATTTAACAAACAATGTTTACGAAATTGATCTACCACAAATTCAAACTTAGCGCCTGATGGTGAGGTCACTGTTTGATTTTCAAGATCGACGTCAATTTGAGCACCTTCTTTCGCATCGACTTCAGCAAACAGTTGATCAACTTCTTCTGCATCTAAAACAATGGGTAATAGACCATTTTTAAAACAGTTATTGTAAAAAATATCGGCAAAACTTGGCGCTATAATAGAACGAATTCCATAATCATCCAGCGCCCAAGGTGCGTGTTCACGGCTCGAACCACAGCCGAAGTTCTGACGCGCCAATAAAACACTGGCACCGGCATATCTAGGTTGATTTAACACAAAGTCATGGCGCAATGGACGACCTTCACACGATTGGTCTGGTTGCCCTTCGTCTTCATAGCGCAATTCATCAAATAAGTTTTTACCGAATCCCGTGCGCTTGATGGACTTCAAAAACTGCTTCGGAATGATCATGTCAGTGTCAACGTTTGCCAAATCCAAAGGAGCCGCCAAACCTGTGTGTTTTGTAAAGGGACGCATATTCTCTCCTAGTGTTTCACAAATTCGCTAACGTCAACGAAATGGCCCGCTATCGCCGCAGCGGCCGCCATGGCAGGACTGACTAAATGGGTACGTCCACCAAAACCTTGTCGACCTTCAAAATTACGATTAGAAGTAGAGGCACAATGTTCGCCGTTACCTAATTTATCTGCGTTCATCGCCAAACACATTGAACATCCAGGCTCACGCCACTCAAGACCCGCCGCTTCGAAAATCTCATGCAGACCTTCCTTTTCAGCTTGGGCCTTCACTAAGCCAGAGCCAGGAACGACAATCGCTTGTTTCAAGCTAGAAGCGACTTTACGCCCTTTCACAACTTCCGCAGCGATACGCAGATCTTCTATACGAGAATTTGTGCAAGAACCGATAAACACGCGATCCAAGGTCACATCTGCTAAAGTTGTTTTACCTTCTAGCCCCATGTATTTCCAAGCACGGGCATAACCTTCTTTTTTCACTGGATCCACTTGGTCTTCAGGACGAGGAATCGCCTCATCAATGGCAATGACCATTTCAGGTGAGGTTCCCCAAGTCACTTGAGGCTTGATGTCTTCCGACTTAATGACCACTACCTCATCAAACTGAGCGTCTTTGTCTGACACTAAATCTTGCCATGCTGCCACAGCCATATCCCAATGCTCACCCTTTGGCGAATAAGGACGATTTTTAACGTATTCGATCGTAGTATCATCGACCGCAATTAGGCCAACACGAGCCCCAGCTTCAATGGCCATATTACAGACGGTCATACGACCTTCCATCGACAAAGACTGAATTCCTGTACCACCAAACTCAATGGCATACCCTGTACCACCAGCAGTACCAATCGCACCAATAATAGCAAGTACCACGTCTTTCGCAGATACCCAAGGTGACAATTCACCGTCAACGCGAACCAACATATTACGGCTTTTCTTTTGCACCAAACACTGAGTCGCTAACACATGTTCAACTTCAGACGTCCCGATACCATGGGCCAACGCCCCAAATGCACCGTGTGTCGACGTATGGGAGTCACCACAGACAACCGTCATACCTGGTAAAGTAGCACCTTGCTCTGGCCCAACAACGTGCACAATGCCCTGACGAATGTCTTTCATATTGAATTCAGTAATACCAAATTCGTTACAGTTTTCATCCAGTGTCGTCACTTGGATCTTCGACACAGGGTCTTCAATACCATCAACGCCTGAAATACGCTCATGCTTGGTTGTTGGTACATTATGATCCGGTGTCGCCAAACTGGCTGAGGTACGCCATGGTTTACGACCCGCCAAACGCAAGCCTTCAAATGCTTGTGGTGATGTCACTTCGTGTAGTAACTGTAAGTCGATATAAATCAACGCACTACCGTCATCTCGTTGTTGGACAAGGTGGGTATCCCACAATTTGTCGTAAAGGGTTTTACCAGCCATAAGTTCTCTCCTAAAAATCTTATTGCGCTATCCTAAAACTTTGGCTTAAATTACTCAAATTCATATTTTTCATGTTTTGGATTATTTTTTGGAATGCTAGATATTGCCGAGTTACTCACCTTTATAAAAGTCGCTGAAACGCACTCCTTTTCGGATGCCGCAGCGCGTTTATTTGTTACCCAACCGGCGATCAGTAAACGCATTGCCGCATTGGAATCTAACCTTGGCGTGAAACTATTTGATCGTATTGGCAGACAGGTCCAGCTAACAGAAGCTGGAATTCGTTTGTTACCTAAAGCAAGGAAAATGGCGGAGGACCTCGAAGACATCAAACGCAGCATGACACTACAAATGGAGGACGTGAGTGGTGAGCTTCGACTGTCAACCAGTCATCACGTAGGCTTACATCGACTACCAGACTCACTGAAACGTTTCCAACAAGACTACCCTAGCGCGCAATTGGAAATTGAATTTACTCAATCAGAAGAAGCGTATCAGCACGTACTAAAAGGTCACGCTGAACTGGCTGTCATTACTTTGTCTAATAAAGAAAACAGCTTATTAGAATCCATTCCAATTTGGTCAGACCCCTTAACTTGTGTGGTCAGTAAAGATCACCCTTTAACACACCTAGCGCAGATAAGTTTAGTAGATCTCGCTCAATACCCTTGTGTCTTGCCCAATAAAAACACCTTCACACGTCAGATAGCCGAGCAAGTATTTGGTAAGCAAGGCCTGAAACCACAAGTTCGCATGAACACCAACAACCTAGAAACCTTAGCAATGTTAGTGAGTATTGGCTGGGGCTGGTCTTTACTGCCCTCCACGCTAGTAGATGATAGGCTGACAGTATTAAATTTTCCGGAACTCAATGTAGAGAGGAAATTGGGAGTGTTACATCATAAGCATAAAACACTTAGCCGAGCGGCCAATGCGTTTATCTCTTTGTTAAAACAGGCCTCACATTGAGACCTGTTTTAACATTAAGACTCATCTATCTTTCTGACTAACGATCAAGATCACCAAGGCGAGTCCGCTCACCATAGCAGCGGCGGTAAACGCCCAAGCACCGCCAGCCCATTCCCAAAGGTAGCCAGTCACCACCATACCTAAGCCGCCACCTAAACCTATGGCAAAAGCACTGTACATTGCTTGGCCTTGTCCAGCATAACGCTCTGGAAACAAACGTCTAATTTGCTCGATGGATACCATATGAAACAGTGCAAACGTTATACAATGAAGCATTTGCGTGAACATTAAAATCCACACATTTGAAGTAAACCAGCCAACGAGAAGCCAGCGAACCACACCACAAACAAAACACAGCATGACCAAATGCACAACATCAAATCGCTTAACGGTATTGCCAAAAAATAAAAATAGGATGATTTCAATGATCACACCAAATGCCATTAAAAGACCAATGGCTTCACCGCTGTAGCCATAGTTCGATAGGTGGACCGCAAAAAACACATTGAAGGGGGCATGCGCCATGAAGGCCAAAAATGCCAAACCAAAAAACAACAAAGACTCAGGCTCTTTTAACAACGAAGTAAACGACACCTGCTCTTTATGATTGCTGGCTTCGTATTCCTGCTCTTTGACAAAGAAAATGGTGACCACGGCTAATGCGAGAAAGACGCACATGGTAGGTATGACGACCCAAGCACCAAACTGCCCTATCAAAAAGCCGCCGGCAGCGACGGCAACCACATAGCCAATCGACCCACCCACTCTCAAGCGTGTATAGGGTACGTCCAGCCGACGAATACTGCGCACAGCGAGAGAATCTGTCATGGGTAGTAAGGCAGAGTAGAACAACGCCATACAACAGGTCAGCAACCAGAGACTTTCGAATTCTTTATTCCAATTAAAAGGTAAAACGGCGATAAAACAGCCGAGAACAGCACATTGCAGGATCCGCTTTGGCAAGCCTATTTTTGCCGTTAACCAGCCCCAAAAATGCGGAATGACGATGCCTGATAAGGTGAAAGTTGACATGAGTCGACCGATTTCAGACGCAGACAAGCCAATCGATTTATAATAAACCGAGATATAAGGCATCATCACACCAATTAAACAACAAAAGAAAAAGTAGAAGAAAAACAATGGCCAAGCCACTGACCGAGCCTTTGGTGAAAACATCATAGCTCCAAAGATTACATCCATTGGTAATCATTATTATGCAAAAATCGATTTCTTTGAGTATGCTGGAAATATCATGAAAAAGCACGATTCAACTAATAATAACAATCCGCACAATCTTGCCAAAACCTTTATACTCAACCAACGAAGGAACTCGACATGACAACCAATCAAGCATGGTGGCGCGGTGCCGTTATTTATCAGGTGTATCCTCGCAGCTTTTTTGATGCCAATAATGACGGCATTGGTGACCTCGCCGGCGTGACACACAAAATGGATTACATTGCGAATCTAGGCGTAGACGCCATTTGGCTATCACCCTTTTTTACCTCGCCGATGAAAGATTTTGGTTATGATGTTTCAAACTACTGCGATGTCGATCCTATTTTTGGCAACCTAGACGACTTTGATCAGTTAATTCAAGCCGCACATGAACACGGATTAAAGGTCATTATAGATCAGGTACTCAATCATTCCTCAGATCAACACCCTTGGTTCATAGAGTCTCGGCAAAGTCATGATAACGATAAAGCAGACTGGTATATCTGGGCTGACGCTCAAGCTGATGGAACAGTGCCAAACAATTGGCTATCGGTATTTGGCGGGCCAGCGTGGCATTGGGACAGTCGACGTCGTCAGTATTATTTACATAATTTCCTCGACAGCCAGCCCGATTTAAACTTTCATAATCCTGACGTTGTCGACGCATTATTAGAGACCGTGGAGTTTTGGTTAAAGCGCGGCGTAGATGGTTTTCGTTTGGATACTGCGAATTACTATTATCATGACCTAGAACTCAGAAATAACCCTCCAAAAGAAGAAGTAGTGGAAGGCAGTATTGGCGTTCGACCAGACAATCCCTACGCATACCAACTTCACTTATACGACAAATCGCAACCTGAAAACATTGCCTTTCTACAGCGTTTGAGACAGTTACTTGATCAATATCCAGGAACGACGACCGTGGGTGAAGTTGGGTGTGATTTTTCCCTCAAAACTATGGCCGATTACACGCAAGGTAATGACAAACTCCATATGTGCTATTCGTTCGATCTACTAACTCACGATAACAGTATGCAACACATACGAGACACCATGGAGACGATCGAAAATGGTCTTGGGGATGGCTGGCCGTGTTGGTCAATAGGCAATCATGATGTGGAACGTGTAGCGACTCGTTGGGGGAAAAATCAAGACAATATCGCCAAGAGTAAAATCTACATGCTGATGCTACTTAGCCTGCGTGGTAGCGTTTGTTTGTATCAAGGAGAAGAACTGGCGCTAACAGAAGCTGAATTAAACTTTGAAGAATTGGTTGACCCATTTGGTATTGCCTTTTGGCCTGAATTTAAAGGACGAGATGGCTGTCGCACGCCTATGCCTTGGGACACAAACGAACAGGCTGGATTCAGCCAACAATCATCCGTTTGGTTACCCGTTCCTACTCAACACTACCCTCTTGCCGTCAATAATCAAGAACAAGACCCAAACTCGTGTTTGAACGCTTATCGAGATTTCCTCGCTTTTAGAAAAAACAGATTGGCGTTAAAAGTAGGCGACATCACATTTCTATTCAATGACGAGCATAGATTGATCTTCATTCGGCGATATCAAAACCAGAGTTGCTTAATTGCGATTAATACTAGCCAAGATGAGTTTCAATACCAGAGTCGACATAGTTTAAAAGCCATCGAGTTACCCAATAGCTTACCAGTAGGAAAAATTGCAGCGGGTTTGATTATCTTACCCGCTTACAGTGTTGTGATCGCCGATTTAATTGAATAATAAGATCGTGACAAGCTGTTTAGGAATTACTCGGCTGTTGTTTGGTCGAGTAAATCTTCTTCCCCAGGCCAAGCGTTAATAATAGCTTTCACCAGCGTAGCCAAAGGAATCGCAAAAAAGATCCCCCAGAATCCCCAAATACCGCCAAAAAACAACACGGCAATAATGATGGCTAACGGATGCAAGTTAACGGCTTCCGAAAACAGCAGCGGCACTAAAACATTGCCATCCAAAGCTTGAACAACCAAATAAGCGACAACGACATAGATAAATTCATTTTGTGCGCCAAATTGATAAAACGCCACTAGCACAACAGGAATGGTAACCGCTGCGGCGCCGATGTATGGAATAAGCACAGACAAACCAACCAATAAGGCAAGCAACTCAGCGTACCTAAGCCCAAACATGAGAAAGACCAGATAAGTCACTACACCAACCACTAACATCTCAATAAACTTGCCACGAATGTAGTTAGCGATTTGATCGTTCATTTCATGTGAGATGCGGCGCATCATTTTTCTTTCTTTTGGTAACCAGGACGTCAGATAGCTCAGAATCGATCTTTGATCTTTCAGCAAAAAGAAAATGACCAAGGGCACAAGCACCAAATAGATGACTAAGGAAAATAAAGAAGGAATGCTAGAAATAGAGAAAGAGACAATCCATTGACCTAAATTCGTTGATTCATTTGCCAAGGAATTAATCACCTCATCAATTGCGGTTTGGCTGACTATTTCACTGTGCCCTTCTGCAAAACGTTGCACAACATCTCTAAGATCAGTAAACATTCTGGGCGCATCTTTAAAAAACCGGTCTGCTTGACGCCATATAATCGGCACCATAACACTGATGAAAACCACACAACTGGTCATAAAACCAATAAACACCACTAGGACTGAAGAAGTGTGACCTAAGCCCATACGTTGTAAACGTTCAACCAAGCCTTGCAACAAAAAAGCCAACACAATCGCAATTAATACTGGCGCTAAGATGCCTCCCCAGAATGCTAGAACACCAATGCAGGCCAGCAATAATAGTAGAAAAACCACCACTTCTTCATTGGAGAAATAACGCTTAATTAACCCATCAACAATTTTTAACATGGCGTTTCTATTGAATCCTTTTGAATAATGAAACAAAACTCGTTCTTATCGTCTGATAGGGACAACAGTGAATATCCTTGTAGATCGAGATATTGAGGTATGTCTTTCAAGGATCCTGAGTCACAGGTAGTCATACTCAAAATTTGACCTGATTGCATCTTACTCAATGCTAGCTTTACTTTAAGTAAAGGCATTGGACACCGATCTTCTCTTGCATCTAAGATTACGTCATACTGACGACTGTGTTCGATCATACATTCTTTATCTGCTTATTTGACCGCCTTATTATGAGACTATTTTCCGTCGTTACAACCAAATTAACCCGCATAATCATGGTTTTTTCGCTTTCTATCAGCCATTTTAGCTATGCTAGCATTCCGGACCTAGAAGCCAACAAAGATGAAAGAGCACTATCAAACCCGTCCTATGTCTTAGGCCAGTATTGGTTTCGAAAGCTCAATGGAAGCCGTGCACTAATTGACTTCCCCCCTGCCTATGATTATTTTAAAGACACCCTATCCATCTTACTACCACAAACAGATTTGTATAACAAAACTGTCGAAATGACCTTTTTAAACAGCTCCCAAAGCAATGCTTTTGTCATTCCTGGCAATCACATGTTTCTGTATTCTGACATTATGGAAGTGATTACCAATGAAGACATGCTACTCGGTTTGCTTGCACATGAATTAGCTCATTTAGACTTACAACATTATGAAAGACAACGTCAAAATTCAGGCGAAGAATTGCAAAAAACCTTGGTAATGCTTGGCGCGGGTATTGCGGCGGCGCTCGCAGGAGCAGGTTCCGATGCCACAACGGCTTTATGGTTGGGTGGCATTGCCAATCAAGCAGAAAACACGCTTACCTATAGCCGTAATCAAGAGCAAGAAGCCGATCGACGTGGTCGAGAATATCTTGTTAAAGCAGGCATTAACCCTGATGGTATGACTCAGCTATTCCAAGCCTTTTTCAAAAAAGCCTTAGGTCGTCCCAAGATGGAGTTTTTATCCACCCATCCGTCACCAGATACCCGAATGTCTGACTCCTTTAGTACAGATACAAAAAAGAGTATTTTAAATCAGCGTGATGGCCAGGATTTTGAGTTTTTCAGAGCCAGCTTACTCGCCTACAGAGCAGGTCTGGAAGACCAGCCTTATCAATACCTGTCTCAACACATCCACAGCAATGATCCAAGCCGTTTTGCAAAAGCCTTATTTGCATATTTAGTACAATCCCCACAGCGTGCAATTCATTATTTAGAACAAATACAGTCACACAATCGTTATACTCATTATTTGCTTGCTTTAAGCTATGCTTCCTTGAAACAAAATAATCAAGCAATAAAAACCTTAAATAAAGAACTCAACTTAGCACCAGATAATATTTATTTTTCCTCACTCAATGCACAATTAGCCAATCAAAAACCGAACATTGTTAAAGCAAACTACCTTTATCAGAAAAGAATGGTTTGGAGAGCGTACATCCAATATTATAAGAACTTAAATAATAAGGGTATGGCTCTTTATTACCGGTCACTTCTTGACTTTAATAGAGGAAAGGGAAAAACAGCATCCGTATTATTAAAGAGAGCCATTAACTCTTCAGACATAGTTAACATCGAGAAATTAAAAAATACAGAAAAAGAGTTTGAAAGAATTATTAAAGCTGAAAAAGATGAAGATTTAGAGACAGAAAAAGATTAAAAACAAAAACACTCAAAACAAAAAAAGCCAGATGAAAAATTTCATCCGGCTTTTTTATCATCACCATGATTATTCAGCGTGAAGCGCATCAAATTGAGCTTGCAATTCATCATGCTTCTGTACATAAACAGCTGTTTTTTGAGCTGGAGTATAAGCACCATTTAAATCGACACTTGCATCAACATTTGCACCCATGTTTTCAAGCGTTGTAGCAAGCGCTTCAACACTACCACGAGCACTCATTAGACGATCGCTAACACTGTCGTCAGATGATGCCATTGCTGCTGTTGAAAAAACAGAGGCTGTTACTAGAGCTAGAATTGTTTTGTTTAGATTTTTCATAATAATGTCCTTTTAAAATTCATTTATAAAATAATGATTAAAGTTAGCGTTAAATATTATTCAGCTGATTGAGCATGAAGCGCATCAAATTGATCTTGTAAGTTTGAGTATTTTTCAGCATAAACAGCTTCTTTTTGGCTAGGAGTATAAGCACCGTTTAAATCGACACTGGCATCAACGGTAGCACCCATATTTTCCAATGTGTTTGATAATGCTTCGATACCTGCTTTCGTACTTTGAATTCGATCTGAGTAATTATCATCAGAAGAAGCAAATGCAGATGTCATTGCGGTAGCAGTTAAAACAGTTAGAGCGGCTTTAGTTAAAGTTTTCATATATATCTCCTAAAAGGATTTAATTTAAATTAGTATTCATAAAGCTGTTTCGCTTCGGTAGATATATAGTAGTCTTTTTCGACTAATAAAAAAGCTTTTCACCCTCGCTTCCACGCTTTTTCCAAATACGAATTAAACAACGCAAGATTGAAGCAAATTCACATAAATACACTCTTTAAATCAGAAAATAAGGAATAAAAAAACAAAATCATATTTTATTGAACTTTTTTATAATACTTGTGAACAAGATCAACTTACCCGAGAATAGAAGCCTAGGAAGGGTTCGTGTAGCTGAGCAAGATCCACAGGCTAAAGTCTGTGAATTGGTCATTTCCATTCCGATTAACATAAAAAGACTGAAGCAGAAGACAACACATGGCACCGTTAGCACTGATTGATAATTTAGAACACCTCCCCAACCCTTTTACACAGTTTGAAGCCATTGCAACATCGCTTATACCAAATGCTCCATACTTAAACAAAGCGGAATACCGTCGAGATTTACAATTGGCCTTATGTTTCATTTATAGCTACAACGGTTCACAAGCCACTTTTAATTCTTATCGAAGAGAAGTAGAGCGCCTTCTACTTTGGTCATGGAATATTGCCAAGACTCCAACCAATGAATTGCGTCGAGAGCAGATCGAAGCGTTCATCCATTTTTGCATTGAACCGCCAGAAAGCTGGATAGGCACTAAAAATGTCGCACGCTTTAAATTGCATATGGGACAAAGGACACCAAACAAATCGTGGCGACCTTTCGTTGCCCATGTGAGTAAATTAGCTTTCAAGAACGGCGACATTCCAAAAACCAAGACCCATGCGTTGTCTCAAGCCGCCATTCGAGCCACCTTTTCTATTTTATCCTCGTATTTCGGGTTTCTTATGCAAGAAGACGCTGTGCAGCAGAACCCTGTGGCCCTGATTCGACAAAAAAGTAAATTTGTTAAAAAAGAAGTCACTCGTAAACAAGTCCGACGCATTTCGAATTTACAATGGGACTATGTCATTGAAACCGCTGAATTACTCGCAGATGAAGACCCAGCAACCCATGAAAGAACCCTGTTCATAATGAATGCTCTATTGGGTATGTATTTACGAATTTCAGAGTTAGTTGCTGATGAACGATCTGCCCCTGTAATGGGGGATTTTACTAAAGACTCAGATGGTCACTGGTGGTTTAAAGTATTATCTAAAGGAAATAAAGAACGGCTCGTGGCGGTTTCGGATGAAATGCTGAATGCCTTAATACGTTATCGTCAGTTCCGTGACTTACCTAGCTTACCAACGGTTGCAGAAGACACGCCTTTGATTCCAAAAAATCGCGGCCAAGGCGCAATGACCAGTACACGACAAGTCCGTAACATTGTTCAATCGTGTTTTGATCAAGCTTACTTACGCATGTGTGAAGACGGCATGCAAACAGACGCCGAAGATTTACGCGTCGCTACGGTTCACTGGCTTCGCCATACCGGCATCTCTGAAGATGTGAAAATTAGACCCAAAGAACACGTAAGAGAAGATGCAGGCCATGCGAGTATGGCCACCACAGATAAGTACATTGATACTGAATATCGTGAGCGTCATGCCAGTGGCCGTAAAAAAAGTCTACGACCACATTAATACACGCATGAGTAAAAACGTTAAGACCAACGTTTTAGACTTAACTCATCTTTTTCAGCGGCCGAAACCCACTGGCTATTATCGCCTTGGGTTTCTTTCTTCCAAAAAGCAGCCCGACTCTTTAAATAATCCATAATGAAGTCACAGGCAGCAAACGCTTCTGCTCGGTGCACTGCACTCACCCCAACAAATACAATTTGATCATTAATGGACAATCGGCCAACCCTATGTACTACGGTGACATCGAGTAAAGGCCACTTCTCTTTCGCTTCATGCACAATACTTTTTAAGTTGTGCTCTGTCATGCCAGGATAATGTTCTAGCTCAAAACCACAGTCTTCGACTGGCAAATCCGAAAAATGCCTAACCAAACCGACAAACATCGCCACCGCCCCCGTCACGTTCGCTTCCAGTAAGTTCTGATATAGCTCTTGTACGTGGAAGTCTTGCTCTTGCACCTGAATCATCTAGCCTCCGGTGACCGCTGGAAAAAAAGCGATTTCATGGGCTGAACTCGGTATCATGTCATGATCTCGAGTGAATTCGAAATCCACTGATGAATGCACCGTTTTCTCCAATAAATGATGACCTGTGTCTATTTCTTTGGCTAAAACTTGCTTCAAATCAGCAACACTTAACGGCAACTCAACCTCAAGTTGATACTCCGCCATGGCCAGTTTTTCTCTTAATGAAGCAAAAAAGACCACGTTAATCCGACTCATTTGTTGCGCTCCAATCACCACTCTTGCCACCTGTTTTCTGTAGCAACTGCACATTCTCAATAACAATGCCTTTGTCTACCGCTTTACACATATCATACAAGGTTAACGCAGCCACACTGACACCGGTTAAGGCTTCCATCTCCACCCCTGTTTTACCTGACAATGCACAAGTACAAAGAACTTCTAATTGGCGTTCATTTAATTGTGTAATATCAACGCTGATCTTAGTGAGCATCAAGGGATGACAAAGAGGGATTAAGTCTGAGGTTTTCTTTGCGGCTTGTATCCCCGCGATTCTCGCTGTCGCCAACACATCGCCTTTCGCCAAACCACCCGCCAATATTTTAGTTAGGGTATCTGGCTTCATCGTCAACACACCACGAGCTGTCGCCGTACGTTTTGATGAGGATTTATCAGAAACATCCACCATGTGAGCATGTCCAAGTTGATCTAAATGCGTTAACGAGTCACTCATATATATCCTAAACAAATCAACATAATTGAAAATTTCACCTATATTTTAAGAAAGCCGAACGGATTGCAAGCCAAAACTGGGAGAAGTTTCAAATTGAAATGGGACATTTGGAGAATGAACTCTTGTATAAAATTATTTTACCTATTTTTAGCCTTGTTCATCTCACCGGCTTCTTGGTCTTATGACATACAAAATGGCACTAACGCCTTTCCAACGTTCACTGAAATAAAACCCTTAACACCAAAAGAAGCGCTATACCAAGATTACAGCACAGATTTGTACGAAGACTCACAGGACTTCTCAAATCACGCCTATTGGCACAAGATTACGTTTCCCAAGGCCTACCCTTTTTCAAAACAGACATTGTATTTGGAGTTGGATTATTACGTTATTGAAGAGTTGGATTTTTATGTTTTCCATGATGCTCAATTAGTAGAGCATTTAAGTCGAGGCGCTTTACAGGACTGGAACAAACTTAGCGCAGTCTATGATGGCATTCTTATCCCAATCACCTTATCACCATTCAATGAGACCCATTTACTTATTCGCAAAGCAGGTAACAGTCCTTTACTAACCCCTATGCGTATTCTTAACAGTAGCGAAGCGGAATTTAATCGCCAACAAAAGCTCATTTTCTGGACTGCCATCATCAGTTGCCTTGTTATTTTATTGGCTCACAATGCCTTACTCTTCACTATGTTGAGACAAGCTGGGTTTATTTATTATCTAGGCTTAAATGCTCTTGTATTCATTGCTCTTTCCATTATTACAGGATTTAGCCGTTGGCTGTTTAATGAAACCATCAGTCAATGGTTGCTAGCTAATATTTTTCTCATTTTTGGTATTGGTGCTTGGTTACTGTTCCGTTTTAGTCTGCATTTTCTCCGAGAAGTAAACGTACCTTCACCTAACAGCTTTATTGCACGTTATGGTGATTGGGTGTTCATTCTCTTTCTGCTGAGCATCGCTTTTTTCCAAGTAAAAACCGTCGCAATGTTATTCGCCGGAATAGAAGTATTTCTATTTATTAGCTGTACTTATTGGGGCGTCGAAGCTTTCTTACGTGGCTTTATTGCTGTTAGGTTTTATCTGTTTTCATGGTTCTTTCTGATCTTAGGCAGTCTCATCAACACATTATTGTTCTGGAAATTGATACCAATTAACGATTTCACTGAAGCCATTTTCCCAGCTTTTAGCATTATTCAACTACTAGGCTTTTCCTTTGCTTTGGCAGATAAAGCTAAGCAAAGTGAGCGTAGCCGCCAGCTACAGCTGTTAACAGATCAATCAACCGGCTTACCTAATCGATCATTTTATTTTGATGAGTTACCAAACCAGCTTCAATCTCGCATAAAAAACCAAGAGCCGATGGCTCTAGTGATCATAGACATCATCAACCATCATGCACTAAGTCAAGCTTTCGGCCCCGCTAAAGCCGATGCAGTAATGTGTGAATTAATGCAAGACATTCATCTTCACCTGCAAACCATTGAAGGACTGCAGGCGTTTCATTTACCCAATAAAACCCATACAAAACTGATTAGAATGACCGCTAAGAATTTGGCTTTTATCAGCACCACGCCAAACACATTAGAAACGCAAATTAGGCAAGTTCAACAAGTGTTGGAACACCCAACGTTACTCAACAAAATACAATTTCGTCATCAGTATAAAATGGGCAGTGCCCTTTTCCCAAGTCAAGCAAACAACCTAGATAAACTCTATCAAAATGCCCTTATTGCCCATAATTCGGTTACCTTTTCTTCTGGCAATTGGGCTCCCTTCACCGATGAGCTAAAAAGTGATCATGCGCAACAACTTACCATTATTACCCTACTACGAGAAGACATTCAAAACGGTAAGCTTCATTACCACATCCAACCTCAAGTCTGTTTACGAACCAATAAAATAATTGGTGGTGAAGTGTTATTACGCTGGCACAACGAACAATTAGGAGCGATTTCACCTGCCGAATTTGTTCCATTAGCGGAACAAGCAGGTTTAATTTATCCATTAACTGAAATGTTATTTGAAAAAGTGTTTGCTTGGGCAAGTCAGCATCAAGCGATTCTCAAGACATGCAGTTTGTCTTTAAATATTTCCGCCTTGGATTTACTGCAAGCGAATTTTGCACAAAAGGTCAACGCTGGCATCAAGATGCATCAGTTAACCCCAGAGCAATTTACCATCGAGATTACGGAAACCAGCATGTTTCATAATAACGACATCGTAAACAATAATGTTGAAGAACTGTATGAAGCAGGCTTTAAACTATCCATCGATGATTTTGGTATCGGTTATAGCTCTATGTTGAATTTAGTGGCACTAAAAACTAATGAACTTAAAATCGATCAGTTTTTTGTCATGGGACTGTTTAATCAAAAATCCAATCAATATCTTTGTCAAAATATGATTCGTCTATGCCAACAATTAAACATCACTAGTGTGGCTGAAGGCATTGAAGACCAGCAAACATTACAGACTCTCAAAGACTGGAATTGTGAAATTGGGCAGGGCTATTACCTATACAAACCCATGACACCTAATGACTATTTAAGGCTACTGGAGAACAGCATTTTTGAATAGTTTGTACCTCTCTCGAATTCAGGCATAATGAACCTCATCGCTAGTTGAAGACACATTATATAGAACATCATGAGCCTAATAGACGACTATCAGCTGCTGGAAATCCCGACGAATGCAAGTGAGCAAGAAGCCAAGAGTGCTTTTAGACGTCTAGCTAGGAAGTATCATCCAGATAAAAACCCAGATACGGATACCACTGAACATTTCCAGCGCTTACAAGCGGCTTATGAAAATGTCCAAAACGCCATTCGTCAGGGAGCTCAAACCGCTGACTGGAAACCTTTTTCTTTTACCCAATCTGATCCATTCCAAGCAACTGGCTTCCGTCATCACCATTCCGATAACGCAAGCGATAAAGAACAAGAAGCGTTTATTCGCGAACGACAACGAGCTTATGAAGAAATGAAGCGCAATAACGCGCATCAGGAAAAAGCTCGCAATGAAGCCATCAAAGCGGCTCGAAATACACTTAATGAAAAGCGCATTAAGGCACTTTACGAAGAAGCTTTCAAAGCATCAGAAAACTTCACTTCGGAAGGTTATAAAGGGTCTAGTAACCAACAACAAAATTACGACATTCCACCTTATCAAAGTTTTATTGACGATGATGTAGAACAACCTACAGTGGAAAGTCCAAGGGTACAGGCGGTGAAACTGGATGCGGCCAAAGCAGCTTTTCGGGCAGCCACTTACATTGCCTGTTTTGCTGCGGGTATTTACGCCACCCTATACTGGCAAGATCAAACGTCAGCATCACAACAGGATGAACCCAGCCCAGGATTTGTGGCTGGTTTATACCCTCAATTTCGAATTGGGACGAATCACACCTTACAAGCAAGCTCACTTTATGCTGAACCAGACCGCACGAGTAAGGTATTAGAAAACTTACCAGCACAAGTGGACATTCAGGTATTTAAGCAGCAAGGCAATTGGTTAAGCATTCGCTATCAAAGTAAAAATGGCTGGTTACCTGCACAATCTAGCGGCTTTGGCAGTATCAGTAATGCAAGAAAAACAGGCTGTTTCGGTTATCCTGGCATTGCCCCCGATCACGGCGAGCTCATCGGATCCGCCCAAGGCAATAGCCGCTTACGTATTTTAAATCAGCTACCAACTCAAAGTTTATTAACCTTTCAGTCGTTCGATGGTAAACCGCCTTTTTCAATCTATCTGAATAAAAAACAAGCTTTTGCCGCCAACTTCATCCCTAGGGGCCAATATCGATTGGTGCTAGAAACAGGATCCCTGTATCATCATGCCTGCCAGCAATTTCTCTTCAATGATAAGCAACGCATCATCCTTGATAAAGTGGACTTTGCCAGCACAGAACAAACCCTTACCCTGAGTAACTTATAAACTCCTTGTAAAGCCAATTTATCGAGTAATTCATATCCATGCTAAGCAACATTCGTATCGTTTTAATCAATACTTTTCACCCAGGTAATGTAGGGGCGATTGCCCGTGCAATGAAAAACATGGGATTAACCAATCTTTATTTGGTCGATCCGAATGACTACCCTTCTGAAGAAGCCACCAGTCGCGCCGCAGGTGCAGTGGACTTACTCGAGAATGCCACTATCGTCCCTACCTTTGAAGAAGCCATTGCTGACTGCAGCTTGGTGATTGGTACCAGTGCTCGGCACAGGACCTTCCAGTTACCCATAATGAATGCTCGTGAATGCGCTGAGAGTGTGATTCCTGAAGCGACGAGTCATCAAGTCGCTATAGTCTTTGGTCGTGAAACCACCGGATTGTTAAACGAAGAAATTGCTCAGTGTCATCGCCAAGTTTACATTGATGCAAATGATGAATACCCAGTATTGAATATTTCCCAAGCCGTACAAATTGTCGCTTATGAAATTTGGATGGCCAATCAAAACAAAGATTTTGTAGCGAAAGAAACACCTGAGTACCCACATAAAAAGGATATGGATCTTTTTTATGACCACCTTGAAGAGACGCTTTACGGTATCAATTTCATTATCCGTAACCACCCTGGAAAAGTGTTGGATAAATTACACCGTTTCTTCAATCGCTCACGCCCTGAAAAGCAAGAACTTGGCATTTTACGTGGAGTGTTAGCTGCGGTACAAAGAGAAGCAGGCTTGGTAGAAGCAAATAACCATCAAGAGAAAACAACGGACAAACCTGCGGATAGCAAATCCGATAAATAACAACTTGTTTGGCCCTTCAACAAGACGGACACGAATAACGGGCCATAATGGCCCGTTATTCAACATTCACTTATATCAACAGTCGCTTTACCCCTTTATGCAGTCTATTCAGCGTTAATCACAATGCCCTTGAAAAGGGTCAGATCCCCGTTATTTTTCTGCACGACCAGCAAATTTACGCTCTTCAACATTCACTCTGATACGATCGCCCGTTGAAATATGTTCTGGTACTTGAACCACGGCACCCGTTGATAATACCGCCGGTTTGGTACGTGATGTTGCAGACGCGCCTTTTATAGACGGGTCCGTCTCGATTACCTCTAACTCAACATTGGTTGGCATATCTAAAGCCACTGGTTCATCATTGACCAAAACAACTTGAATACCGTTCGTTTCTTCATTCAAGAATAATGTTTCATCTTCGATAGCCGCTTTGTTTAAGTTATAGGGTGTATAGTCTTCATTGTCCATGAAGACATATTCTTCACCATCCAGATAAGAAAACATCGCCGGACGACGAATTAAATCTGCCATATTAATCATATCTGAATCTTTAAAAGTTTCATCCAGTTTTCGGCCTGATACCACATCGTACATACGCATCCGATATAAACTACCGCCCGCTCTGCCTTGAGGAACAGAACGCTCAATGTCTTTTACGATGTAAGTTTTGCCATCGAATTCAATGGCGGCATTTTTTTTAATCTCACTTGCCTTAGGCATACTGTTCTTCCTAACAAAAAATTAAACAAAACTGGCTTACGCCTTCATATAAGTACTTTGAATCACTTGATATATTGGATAAAGAACGTCTGCGCCTAATATTTTCGCACGTTCAGGCGACCAGCCTACCGTGTCATCGGGCAGATTCTGATTATCTTTAAATGGCATTTCTAATGTAAAAGACAAACAGCGGTAGGTTTCCCCGACCCATTTGGTGGCCACAGTTAAATTCGCCTCCCCAAACTGATCCGGTGTGTAACCTATGTCAGTCTGAAAGTCAGGACTCACCACTTTAAACACATCTTTAAATAAAGTTTCCATGCCCTGCATACGCTCATCAAAAGACGGTACACCTTGGCAACCATCGACAAAGTTAACAGGTAAGGCTTCATCTCCATGAATGTCGAGGAAAAGATCGACTCCTGTTTCTGCCATTTTCTTCTGTACGGCTAAAACTTCGGGGCTAAACTCCTGGGTCGGATTTTTCCATTCACGATTCAAATTCACACCCTTTGAATTAACGCGCAAATTACCGTGCACTGCACCGTCTGGATTCATATGAGGCACCACATAGAAGCGACAGTTTTGCAATAAACTACGAGCCACAGGGTGAGATTCATCAAAGAGTCGTTCCAGTAAGCCTTCTACGAACCACTCAGCCATGGTTTCGCCTGGGTGCTGTCGTGCTATGATCCAAATATTCTTCGCCAGACCTTGCGTTTTACTGACCTCAAGCAAAGTAATATCACGACCTTCAGCGGTTTCGCCTAAATGATCCGTTATACAATCCTCATGACTTGCTGCCCATGCGATCATGTCTAAATGGCGCTCGTAACTATAAGGGGCAAAATAAGCGTAATAGATACTGTCCTGCTCTGGTTGATGACGAATCACTAATTTACCGTCCAGGTACTCGGTTGGTACACGAAACCATTCTTCGCGGTCATAAGACGCCACGGCTTGATAATCTACCCAACCGTCAGGGTAAGCCGCTTCACTAGCGTTTTCGAAATAGATCACACATTCTTCACCCATGCCGCCTTGAAGACGAAAATAAAACCACTGCAAAAATTTAGAGTTTGTATCATGGGGGATCTTTACTCTAATATTGTCCGGCTCTAACGCATTAACAACGGAAATATTTCCACCATCAAATGCACTGCTGATCTTGATTCGGCTGGTCATGTTTCTTCCTTAACAAGCAACATTGGTTCTAAATTATGGCAAGTTTACCTATATTCATCACCGCTGTCGCCAACTCTTCTGACGACCCGGCCTTCCCACTCCTTTTTACTTGGTCAACCCTCGAAGCACAGGTAAAAGAAGTCCTCGTTATTCCTGATGATGAGTGGCTAGAGCAACATAGCATCGAACAAAATCCACACGATTTAGATGAACAACAGCTTTACGAATTTGGTTTTGAAGGCAGTGATATTTTAGCGGAATGGACAAATGAATTTGATACCGATGTTATCTATGCCCTAGACCCAGAATTGATCACCACATTAGTTGATGCAACTTACGATATTAAAGGCTTGGACCCAAGCTTTGAGGTTCAAAGCATTCACCACTGGTTTGAAGAACAAGGAATTAATTTAAGTGAAGCATTTGAAGAACAAGGTCGTCATACGCCTTTGCATTTATTAGCACCGGATGAGCTAATTATTCAACTACTGCAAATCGCAGCGGAACATGGTTTGATTGACCCTAGTGATTTGATAACCGAAGAATAAATAGGAATATCAAGTTGATCAATATTCAACATGATGATTTAAAACTGGCCGCTAAATGCTTCCTATTTTAGAGTTGGCTATGAATTTCCCTTCATGACTAAAGAGACGACGTGATGAAAGACTTATTACCTGACTTGTGCGACTTATACTCTGAACAGATTCAAATTGCCGAGCCTGTTTTTCAGTCCTACGGGAAACGTGCCTGCTTTTATGGACAAGTTGTCACCGTATCGTGTTTTGAAGACAACAGTCGAGTAAGAGAATTGGTCAATGAAAATGGCCAAGGTAAAGTCATGGTCGTCGATGGTGGTGGCAGCAAAAGACGAGCACTGTTAGGGGATATGCTAGCAGAGAAAGCAGCAAAAAATGGTTGGGAAGGGTTTGTTATTCACGGTGCAATTCGAGACGTGAACGCTCAATCAAAACTAGACATAGGTATTCACGCTCTGTGTGCTCACCCTTTACCAACAGAGAAAAAAGGCCTCGGGGAACTCGGTCAAACTGTGTCTTTTGCTGGCATTCAAATAGCAGAAGGTGATTATATCTATTGTGATTTAAACGGTACGCTGGTCTCCAAACAAGCACTCCCCCTGCCAGAGTAGTGCTAGCGCGCTTGGCCCCCTCATAAACGAACTACAAAGACGCCATGGTGTGGGTAAACAAACTTCTTACACCATTTACTAACATTTGTACGGCCATCATCAGCAATAGCATGCCCATCAGACGCTCTAATGCCGCCAAGCCTTTTTCTTTTAAGATGCGATTCAGTAACGGGGCAAGCGCTAAAATCACCACAGAAATCCCCCAAGCCGCAAAAACAGAAATCAGCAAGCCAATTTCATCCCCTGGGTAACTTTTTACCATCACCAACAAGGTTGCTAACGTCGAAGGCCCGGCCAACATAGGAATTGAAATGGGCACGATAAAAGGTTCAATAGGCTGATGTTTATCCGCCTGAATCACACTGGGAAAGATCATTTTCAATGCAATCACAAACAGCACCACGCCACCAGCGATCGAAATAGACTCAGTTTCTAAATGAAGTAACGCCAGAAACTCGGCACCAAAAAACAAGAAACTGACTAATATCAGTAGACCAATTAAACCATCTCTTAACACAATTTTAGATTGGCGTTTCTGTGGCACGCCCTTCATCGCGGACAACAAAATGGGAATATTACCAAACGGATCAATAACGAAGAGAAACAGCAAAGTGGCCGATAAAATAGAAAAATCAATATTCATGAACTACTCAAACAGATAAAAATCGCCCGCATTTTAATCAAAATACGAGACAGGGTCTATACATCAAAACAGACTCGATTCCGACCCGAGGTTTTGGCTTCGTACAACAATTCATCTGCCCGCTTTAAAAGCTGGTTTCGAGTCTTACAGCCATCTGAAACCGCGACAACACCAATGCTGGTAGTAATGTCAATTAGCTGCTCTTTGATCCTAAATTGATAATTTTCGATCAATTGACGAATCTCTTCGAACCTTTGCATTAACCCCTCTCGGCTATCTGACATCAGTAACAAACCAAACTCTTCCCCACCTAAGCGGCCAAACAAGTCATGTTCTGTCATATGCTGTTGAATCAAATTTGATACATCAATTAATACTTTATCACCTATATCATGCCCAAAGCTGTCATTAATATTTTTGAACTTGTCCAGATCCAAAATACCGCAAGCCATACAACTAGAGCTTTCAGCAGTATGAGTACCCAGTTTATTTCCCAAACTCACTTCAAAAAAGCGGCGATTGGCGATGCCAGTGAGATAATCTGTAGACGCCAAACTTTCCAACATCTTGTTTGACTCGACTAAACGACTTCGCATATCTGAAATGCGTTTCATCGCATGCATCTTTGCCGCCAATATTTTTTGACTAATAGGCTTAATCAAATAATCATCGCCCCCTGCCATAATGCCATTTTCAACATCCATTTCATTACCACTGGCACTTAAGAAAATGACTGGAAACCACTCCTGTTTATTTTGTTGTTGCAACTCCCGAATCGCTTTTACGGCTTCAAAACCATTTAGGGTAGGCATTTGCACATCAATTAAAATGAGATCAATCTCATCTAAATGGGCTAAATACTGAGACACTGCCTCTTGTCCATTTTTAGCTTCAATGACCTGGCAGCCAAGTTTTGCAAGATGTAATTTCAATAATAAACGGTCAGTATTTGTATCATCCGCAATTAATACTTTCATAAGTTCGCCATGACTCGTTGTAATTCATTTTTCACTTTTTGATAAGTGATTGTCATATTTTTGACGTCTTTATCAAAATTAACGAGCTGCCCTAATCGGCTTTCAACCTCTAGCTTAGCCGCCATTTCAGACAAAGACATAGCACCAACATTTTGACTGACAGACTTAAGACTATGAGACAAATGAGTAATATTTTCAAACTCATTCTCAGGATAAAGGATTTTACCGAACTCCTCCATGATCTGATCCACATCAGCGTAAAAAGCATTCACCAGTAAATGCACGTCATCCCCTAATGCCTGTTTTAATTCCTTAAGGACAGAAACATCAATAAAACCAGAATGATCAGATCTCACTTCGGTTTCGGCAGGTTCAATGATCTCTTCAGTTATAAAAGAAGAATTGTTTTTATTTGGTAACCATTCTTCAAATACTTGTGTTAGATGAATTTGTTTAAATGGCTTTGGTACAACACCATCCCCCCCTGCTCGAAAGACTTCAGCAGAGGTTTCCGGCATAATGTCTGCGGTTAAAGCAAAGATTGGTACTCGCTTTAATTGTTCTATTTTTTCTGCTTGGCGTATGTGTCTCATTGCTGTCAAACCATCCATAACTGGCATATGCAGATCCATTAATATTAAATCAGGTTGGTGCTGTTGCCAGCTTTCCACCCCCTGTTCGCCATTTGTTGCCTCTATAACATCAAAGCCCATTCGAGACAAAACACCATTAGCAACCGCCATGTTTGCTTTCATGTCTTCTACTACCAAAATGCGACCGCGTTTTCCATTCTCTTCAGCATGGGTTTGATCGATACTATTTTGATCTAAATTATCCGTGTCATCAGTTGATACCTGATACGCTAAGACATCTTTTGATATGCAATAGGCTAGGCCTTTCTTCAAACTCAACGCCCCCATGGGTTTTGCAATACACAAATTGATCCCAGCATCCGTTAATTCTTGATGGGATAACAAGCCCGCTGAGGAAGTAATCAAGATGGTTGGTTGATATAACGAGCCACAAAACTCTCGAATTTTCTTAGATAACATCAAGCCATCCAATTCTGGCATCATGTAATCCAACACAATAATTTCGTATGGCTGTTGATTTTCATAAGCCCAGTGAATGCGAGACAAACCTTTGCGGGGTTGAGATTCTGTATCGGCATTAACTCTAAAAGAGGCCAACTGATTCTTCAAAATAGTCAGGTTGGTTTCATTATCATCAATGACAATGGTTTTTTTACCGATCAGTAAGGCTTCATCGGCAACAGTTTCAATTCTTGGCTTGGCATGGCTTTCAGCTAGGGTTAAAGACACACTAAAGCAGGACCCTTCATTTAGTTTACTTTCTAAGGTGACTTGACCATTCATCAAGCTGACTAATTGTTTGGTAATAGCCAAACCTAAGCCCGTACCGCCAAACTTCCTCGTAGTTGAACTATCAGCTTGAACAAAAGCACTAAACAAATGAGGTTGCACATCACTAGCAATGCCCACACCTGTATCTTGCACATTCATTGTCAGTGCGACTTGTCCCTGATGATCAACCAGCCCTTTGACAGAAACCAAAACATGGCCGACTGACGTAAATTTAATCGCATTACTCACTAGATTCGTAATGACTTGTTTGATTCTAAAAACATCCCCAACCAAATATCGAGGGCACGAATCCTCATATTCAACTAAGAGATCAATGCCTTTTTCTTCGGCCTTAATCATCAACAATCGTACAACATCGAAAATGGCTTTTTCTAAATCGAAATCGACCCTTTCAATGGATAAATGGCCCGCTTCAATTTTAGAAAAATCAAGAATGCCATCGATTAATTCAAGCAAGCTTTCACCAGAATCTCGTAATACTCTTAACTGCTCTCCTTGCTCTCTGTCTAGTTTAGTACCAGACAGCAACTCAGCCATACCAAGCACACCATTTAATGGTGTTCTAATTTCATGACTCATGGTCGCTAGAAAGTCACTTTTCGCTTTGCTCGCGGCAACGGCTTGCTCACTGGCTGAACGTAACAATTCTTCGGTTTCTTTACGGGATGTGATGTCCATATTAACGCCAACCAATCTTGTTGCCACACCATCGTCATCAAACAACACCGCAGCATTTGATTTAAGAAAGCGAGTTTGTCCATCGTAGCGAGTAATGCGAAAATCAAAATCCAAGTCTTCTGAAATGGCTGTCGCATCTTCTTCTGGCTGTACAGTGAAGCCAAAACTTTCAATCCGTTCAAATGTGTCTTTTAGTCTCAACTTGTCTTCCAGATGAACACAGTCCTCCCAGACCTTTAAAGGGGCTTTTTCATGGTCACTCGGCATACCGTAAAGACGATACATCCAATCGTCCCAGTGTAAACTCCGGTCCTTTAAGTCAAGCTCCCATACCCCAATACCAGCGGCATCCGCAGCAATAGAAAGCCGCAAATTGGTATTGATCATCTTTTGTTCGACAGCCATTCGTTCACTGACATCGCGAACATGTGCAATGTACCCAACCAGCGAACCGTCCTCAGCATCAATGCGACTGCCAATCGTTTCCGAATGAAAAACATTACCTTGCTTATTGCGATACGACACATGAAAACGGTTTAGTACTTTTTGCTCTTCACCGTAATACTCCTGCCCTTTTTTGATGAAATCGGTCTCATCAGCATAAAGTTGCTCAGTCGTTTTCCCTAACAATTCGACTTCTTGATAACCAAACAGTTCGCAAAACGCTGAATTTGCCATTTTAATTTGTCGCTCTTTATTAACAAATACAATGGCTTCAGGCGCATTCACAAAGAGTGATTCAAACATTTTTTTCTGTTCGCGTAAGTCCTGTTCTGCACGAATCTGTTCCGTTCTATCTTGGAAGGAAAGCACAGCGCCAGTGACCACATTCTGCTCGTCACGCACGGCCATACAAGAATATTCGCACACAAAAGCATGACCATTCGAGGACAAAAGCTCTGCCCTAGCATAAGTTTGTTTGCCCGTGTCTAAAGTGGTTCTTATCGACTCAATCACAGGCTGACAAGACTGATACTTTTTCTCTGCGCTGCCCAATAGGCCTAACACATTCTTACCTAATACATCGCTTAGTTGATAACCCAAAATCTGACAAGAGGCTGTATTGGCAAACGTGATCTCACCGCTGCGACTAATGCCAAAAATGCCTTCGTGAATGGCCTCTAAAATGAGGTGCTTTTGATGCTCTGCCAGTTGCAAATTTAATTCATCTTGATGACGACTGATAGCATTTCCTACCCACTGAGCAAAGAGCTTAATGAGTTCATAATCGTCTTCACCAAAGGCTTCATTTTTAGGATGAGGGCTGGAGAAATTCAAAGTACCATAACGCTGATCACCAATATAAATCACGACGCCTATGTAGGCTTCAAGGCCAAACGTTTGGTAACAAGGGTGATTTTGAATATCACTGATTGCAGTATGGTGATAGGAGGTTGGTAAATCATTTTGTAGAGTGTGAACACAATATGTATTGTCAACTTGAAACTGAGCACCGACTTCCACTTCACCATTCGGCGTCACGGCATACTTTATTTCATAGTTTGACCCTTCGATATGGCTTATAATCCCAAAGGGTAAGGCAAACTGCTGGCAACCAACGTTTAAAATGCGCTCCAACTTATCTTCTAAAGGCAAAGCATTATCTGCCGTCACCGCATGAAGAGATTTTAAGGTATTAATCATACGCCGTTGTGACGTAATATCTTGCATGCATAAGTACAATCCAGTGACTTCACCAGCTTCAAATCTCGGCACATAAGACGACTTTATATAACGTGTTTCTTGCTCTTCACCAACCCTCACCTGATAGTCATACTGTACTGATCTTCCAAGCAAAGCCTCTTTTAGTTTGCCCTCAATTTGGACATAAAACTCAGCAGGAATAAGCTCATGAATACATGTCCCGACAATCTCGTGACGCGAAAGAGAAAAACGTCGTTCATAAGTATCATTTACAAATTCGTACCTAAGATCTCGATCCACTAAGGCAACATACGCTGGAATATTGTCGTGTAAATTAAGCAAGTCTTGCTGACTTACTCGCACCTCATCCTCTTGTCCAATGGCAGAAAGCAAGGCCGCTACAGACGCAATATCGGCTTCTGTTTGCTCCATTGTTTTAGAGGATGTAAGGTGACCGATACAAACCAAGCTCGCCTGGATTGATCTAATCGGCTCAACAAAGCAGAAACTCAGATTGGGCACATCTTTTAAGATAGGTGTCAGATCATCAACAACACTGACATCGCTATAGCGACACGCGCCTTGCATCGCCATATTAATAGCTAATGCTTCAGGATAAGTAACCTTGTCTAAGGTGCCGACTGAAACTGTCTTACTCTGTCGATACACCAACGCCACATAAGAAGCCCCCATTAACCCCTGGACTACTTTTAATGTCGCCTCTATTTTTGACATTTACCTTCTCCATTACAACGAGTCTAAACAAAATACTAGCTGACACAATCACCCATAAACATAACAGAAATTTATAAGTCTGTTATGACTGAGAGAAAATTTTAGTTTAAAAGACAATGCCGTATCTGATAATCAAGCCATTGTCTGCTCATTTCAATGGCCCTATCATCACGATGCAAAAAGACAAAATATTAAGGAAGCAACTTATCAATCAACACACAGTCTTCAGTGTCATTACGACTGTTTTTCACTTTGTCTAAAATCTTTTGTGCGACGTCTTTTTGTCGGCTGGAGATGTACTTTGAATCTACTGTTTTTTGTACATTATCAAGGTACTTATTCAACTTTGGTGTGCAATAGTCATCAAAAGCGAACAGGCTTGTTGAAGACAGCCCTAGAAGGGCAGTAAAAACGGGGAAAAGAATAACTTTTTTAAATGACATGCTTGCGTCCTAAAGAATCAATTTTTCAGCAAAAAATTAGACCACAGGCAGGCATAAATATAAAGCCAGCAAGGTATGTTCTAAGATACAAAAAAAACACCCAAATACTTATTCGGGTGTTTATAATACTCATAATAACGATCACAGACCCTTAGCTTAATCTAATCACTTGATCACACGTCTTGCTGACTAAATCAGGGTCATGACTGACCAATAAGACAGCGCAACCTGTTTCCCTTGCCAACTCAACCAACAATTCAGTCACTTCTTGAGCCGTAATAGGATCCAGTCGAGAGGTTGGCTCATCTGCAAACAAAAACACCGGATCTAATAATAGGGCTCTCAAAATGGCAAAACGCTGCAGTTCACCGCCCGACACGGATAAACAATTACGTTCAAGTATCCCTTCAGGCAAACTTAACCTTGCCATCAGCGGCGCAATGCGGGATCGATCAAGTTCATGAAGCCGTACCAGATCATCAAGTAACTGCTGTAAACTAACACTAGACGTGAATGCCGAAGGTGGATCCTGATACAGTTTTAACCATTGGTGAGGCTTTGATGCGCTCGACAATCGCTTTAATTGGCCTTGCTGCAATGGCAACAAGCCTAGCAAAGCATCGCCTAATGATGATTTACCACAACCACTGTCACCCACAACCCCGACAACTTCTCCTTGATGAACAGAAAACGAAATATCTTTAAACAAAATGCGGCCACCTCGCTCTATGGACAGCTTGTCAGCCTGTAACACCAAAGTATTGCCAACTTCTGCAAGTCTAGGCTCAGGCCATTGTTTTGGCTCAGCTGCGATCAAGGCTTTGGTATAATCATCCTTTGGCTGATTCAAAATTTGCTGGGCATCGCCTTCTTCCACTAAGGCGCCGCCCTTAATCACCATCAAACGCCCAGCCAATTGACGAGCAATCGCTACATCATGAGTGATGGTTAACAGACTGCCACCTTCTGCCCGCGCTTGTAATAAACGCACAATATCGTTACGGCGAGTAACATCCAGTCCCTTAGTTGGCTCATCCGCCAAAATCAGATTCGCCCCTGCCGCCGTGGCAGCAGCAATGGCCAAACGCTGCGCCATACCTCCCGACAATTGACCCGGACGCTTATGGCCATTTTCCGTTAAACCAACATGAGCTAAATCCAATCGGGTTTTGTACTCTGCGCTGGTTTTACTCTCTCCCTGAACCAACCGATAAACTTCTTTTACTTGCTCTTGCCCTTTCATCAAAGGGTCAAGTGCATGCCAAGGCTCTTGAGGTAGCATCACCATCTCACGTCCCCATAAAGCGCGACGTTCTGCAAGCGATAAAATATTACCCAATACCTCTACCTGTCCTACCAAGCGTAATTCATCCGGCAATAACCCCATAATCGCTTGCGCCAAGAGACTCTTCCCTGATCCTGTTTGACCTAGAATAGTCAGCGGCTCACCTTCTCTCAAGCGAAATGAAATCGGCTCTAATAAACAAACATCATCAATGTAAACAGCCAGATTCGTAACGTTTAACATATCCCTCATGTGCGCTTACCTGCTAATAGATGAAAACCAAACACCATCAAAGCGATGACAACTAAAGGTTGAGCCAATAACCAAGGCGCTTCGCTGTAAAAAGGAAACAATTCCACTGTCATCAAACCAAGCTCCGCTAGAGGTGGTTGAATACCGACATAAACAAAACCTAATGACGCCATGGTAAGAATCGCATTCGCGCCACCAAACGCGGCCAACGTAAACACCGAAGGCGCAATAGCAGGCCAGATGTGACGTTTAAACTGATACCAAGTGCCAAAGCCCATCATATTAGAGGATTGACGTGCAGGACTTTGAATGACTCCTTGTGTAATAGCACGGGTCACGCGGAAATATTCCACCCATTGAACAAGGGAGATGGCAATATACAAAACCCAAAATGAGCCCGGTGCGATGGCCGCAAATAACAACACAATCACCAAACCAGGTAACGCTAATAAGATATTCACCACAATTGCTAACGCTTGATCCACGCGCTTACCGGCCCACACCGCCGTGACGCCAAGTGCTGTCCCCAGCAGTGCTGATGTCACAACGCATAAGATGCCAAGGGCAAACGACAAACCAATTGCATGCGCCATACGCGACAACATACTGCGTCCAAAATGGTCTGTGCCTAGCCAGTGGTCGGCATTTGGTGGAACCAAAATCGCATTCAAATCTTGCTCAGAAATACTGTAAGGCGATAGCGTAATACCCAATAAAGAAAACAGCAGTAAGCCGAGTAACAAAGACAAACCAGCCCATTGAGATGTTCTTAATATCATTGCTCGACTCCTCGTGGATCTATCCACAAACACAACAAGTCAACAAGCGTATTCAATAAGACAAACACCACACCCATGGCCAAAGCCGCGCCCTGAATAACAGGAATATCACGAGCAAAAATAGCGTGAGCCAAGCCATGACCAATACCCGGCCACGAGAACAAGGACTCAATCATCACAATCCCTTCAATCATACTAACCAATTGAATACCGAAGAACGCCACAACCGGCACAGCGATATTACGCACGCCATGACGATGAAACGTCTGCCAGGCAGAGAGGCCTTTTACCTTCGAAAATTGATAAAAAGCCGCACGAAATGTCTGTTTTGCAGAATCGCGGACGACACGATTTGACACGGCTGCCAAACTTAATGCGAGTGTCACCGCAGGCAGAATTAAATGAGCAAAGGTGCCGTAACCTGCTACCGGAAACCACCCCAGATGCAAAGCAAATAAGAGCACAAACAGCACCCCAACCACGAACACTGGCATGGCTCGAATAGCACTCGACAACCCCATCAAAACAGAATCCAACGGATTGCCTCGCCAAGCAGACAATAAGCCTAATGGAATGGCGATGAGAATGGACACCATTAAACCCGCAAACGCCAACAACATAGAATGACCCAACATATGCTGCACTGATTCAATAACGGGTAAACCACTCACCATGGAATTGCCCAAGTTAAACTGCAGCAAGTCTGTTAACCAGTGCCAATACGCTTCAAGAGGGTGTTGATTCAGCCCTAATTCTTTGCGCACTAAAGCCGCAGCCTCCGAGTTGACATTGTCTTGTCCATAACGACTAGCAGCAATACGATACGCCATATCACCGGGTAAAGAGCGCATCAGCACAAAAGTTAATGTGCCAACGCCCCAAACCACAGTGATCATTTGTAACAGCCGCTTTAAAAGCAAAGCCTTCATTAACGAATAAACTCCATGTCATTCAATAAAAAGCTGCGTTCAAACGGATCGAAACGGAAGCCCTTAACACGCTTACTTACCGACGTTTGTTGTACATAAGACGTCACAGGAACAACAGGACGCTCATTGTAAATATACTGCGCCACTTTTTGAGCTTTTTGACGGTATAGCTGAGGATCGGTTGTTTTCTCAAGCTCTGACAATAACGAGCTAACCCCGTCATTATACCAATTCATCGCGCCCCAATCACCGCCGCCATTTTGGCCATAGTCTGCTAATAAAACCGCTAATGGATCAGCAATGAAGCCATAGTTACGAGCAATCAAAGCCGCTTGCAAAGAACCATCTTGATGACCCATTGGAATCGCACTGGAGTTTGTCACGTCCACTTTAGTCTTCACACCAATGGCTTCCCATTGTGCCTGAATCGCTGTGGCCACTGTAGTGAGCTCTGGACGATCAGCGTATGTGATCAAACGCATGGTGAAGACTTCACCTTGTTTCTCCAAGTAGCCATCTGCATTTTTCTGCCAGCCAAGTTCTGCCAATAACGCTTCTGCTTTGGCCTTACCGTCAGAAACCTTATTCGGAACATCTAGATGCCAATTCGACATAGACGCTGGCATAATTTGTTCCGTTTCCGCGCCAGGCGTACGCAGTACACCACGAGCAATACCAACGCGATTAATAGCGTTACTCAAGGCCTGACGAGCACGAATATCCTTTAAAAAAGCGTATTCACTGTTTAATTTGATCACAATGGTTCGAGGGATTGCATTTGAGTGCAACGTCAGATTGGGGAGGCGTTTCAAAATTGGCAGACTAGCTGGGTCTAAACCAAACACAATGTCTGCTTGCCCACTGCGAGCTTGTAAAACACGACTTTCCGCACGGTGCCCTGTCAAATAACTGGCATAAGGGATGCTCGCTTTTTTGCCCCAGTAGTCATCAAACTTCTCAACCACTAATTTGTGCGGTGGCGAAAATTGATACAACTGATACGGCCCAGTTGAAGACAGAGCCAATACTTCACCGTCTTGCGCATAAGCGCTAGGCGATAAAATGGCATTGGCATAATTGGCTAACACCGCTCCCAGAACGACATATGGACTTGATAATCGAATAACGACTTTATGATCGCTCAAGACTTCGATCTGCTCAATTGGTGCTTTTCGCAACGCACCGTGTTTTTGCAAAGCAATGTTTAGACTGTTTACAACCGCAGCGGCATCAAGCAAAGAACCATCGTGAAAATGAACACCTTGGCGAATATCAAAGGTCCAAGTTTTCGCATCTTTACTCACAGACCAATGACTGGCTAACGCTGGCTTCAAGACACCATTTTCGTCAACGTCTAACAAGGTTTCAAGAATTTGCATACGGCTAAAAATATAGCCATTTTTAGAGGGATCTAAACTAGTGAACTCGAAAGCCGCACTAATAGAAAGGGTGTTCTCTGGCGAGGGCTTGGCCATACTTTGACCACTAAGTACAACACTCAGAGCACTGATTAATACGATAAATAGCCTTGTCACAGACATGTTTTCCTATCCAACCTAAAAAGAAAGGTTATAATATAACATATTTTATGAGAATCACACTTATTTAAGTTGAAAGAAATCTAATTTGGCTTGAAAAACATTTGTGGATACAAGAGGTTAATAAGGACTTGGTGATTTCGATCGGAACAAAAAAAGCCAGCTTCAACGATTTGAAACTGGCTTTCTGTAACGATTCTTTAAAGCATTAACGGAACGCGCGTTTTCTGGCTCTTTCTAGACGCTTCAAAATTGCATCCAAACGCTCAGGTTTCACCATGAATTCTTGGAAACCTTTCATCCCTTCTTGCGCCATACTTGGTTCAGTATCACGGTCGTAAAACTGTGCTGTACCAGAGGCATTGTTCAGCATATCGACGCCTTTATTTAAGAAGTAATTATCAGGTGCTTGAGCTTTAACATTAGGTGGAATCTGGATCAAAGCCGCATTCACCAAGGTTTGATTATCGGCACGAGACATAAATTCTAAGAACTTACGAGCATCGGCCTTATTCGCCGCTTTGGCTGGAATGTGAATGGTGTCCATTGGCGCGTCTTCTGCCATACCCACACTTGGATCAATTTGTGGGAACTGGAAGAAACCAATTTTACCGTCTAACTCTTTTGGAAAATTTGGTGTGATAAAGTTACCAATCAAGTACATTGCCGCCTTACCATTGTAAAGGAAAGGCTGTGCTTCTTGCCAAGAGTATGAAGCGTGATTTTTCAGGAAGTAACCGTTATCAACCAATACTTTCCAATTTTCAAATGTCTTACGAACACGCGGGTCAGTGTAAGGAATCTTGCCGTCCATTAAATCAATGTGGAATTGCAAACCGTTCGTGCGCATGTTCAAGTAATCAAACCAACCCGCTGCCGTCCAAAGATATTTGGTACCAATGGTGACCGGCGTGACATCGTTTGCTTTCAGTTTAGCATTTACCGCCAGAAACTCGTCCCAAGTTTTTGGCTCAGACAGACCTAGGTTTTCGAAAATGTCTTTACGGTAGTAAATACCCCATTGGTAGTAAGTGTAAGGCATACCCCATTGTTTACCATCAATGGTCATGGCTGGTGCGGCAGACGCCATATCTTTCTTCAGGCCATTGTTATCCCAAAGGTCACTCACGTCTTCAAACAACCCTCGGTCTACAAAAGCTTTCATACGATTACCCGCATACCAAAACACTACATCTGGTGGTGAAGTCGATAACCAGTTACGAATCGCCGTTTTATACGCTTCTTTATCATAAAGATTGTATTTCACCGTGATATCTGGGTTTTCTTGTTCGAACTTTTGAATGATTTCGGCGAAGGCTTTTTTGGGTGCCGGATCAGCCTGATCCGAGTTAATGACCAAGGTGCCCGCACTGGCGAGTGAAGCGGCCGTTAATGCCATTGCTCCGACCAACATGGATTGGATTTTTTTCATGATAAGCAAGTCCTCTTTTTCTTTTTATTTACTGGAACCAAGTTTCAGTATTAAACAATTTTACAGAATATTCAATAAAAGAAACTCAGTTCCACTTTATTTTTTTGCTTTATTAGCACTTTTTCCAAATAGCAATATTTGCCGCTTCCAAACAGCGACTACCGATCACCAATTCCGCCCCTTCAGGCGCAAAATCGATTGCTTGAGAAGCATAATTCATCACAAAAATGAGCTCACCTCTCTCACGGATTCGTAAGCCTTTCGGCAAGTAATAGGTTAATAGCCCTGCTTTTTCTGCCAATTTAGCCAAACTGGCTTTTAGCGCACCGTTATCTAGACAGGATCCTAAGTAATAATGTTGACCTTGACCGACCAGCACAGGATTGCCCGCATTGTCTTTTAACAAGCAAGGTAAGTCTGTCGTAATTTGTTCATGCCAATGCTTAAGTAAACCTTCACCCCAAACACCAGAGACAGCCAATTGGGTATGATTTGGCAAAGCGTCAACACGCTCAACTTGCAGCGGCATTAACTTAGCCAACTTACCAGGCGCTAGGTTATCTGGAATCTGATAAGTTGACGTTTTACTGCCCGTTCTTGGGCCAGCTAGTAACACACCATCAAATGACACTAAACGCTTTTGTAGATCGTCACTGATATGAGCCTGCGCAGGCAGTACCAGCATTTGATAGGTATCTAACGACGCATTGGCTGGAATGATATCAACCGACAAGCCCAATTCACGCAGTGCTTCATACATGCGGTAACACCAGAATAGATAACGATAAGCACGTGATTGCGGCTGAATATCCAACGACCAACAAGCATCATAGTCAAACATCAAGGCCACTTTACCAGCACTCGGTAAAGACATAAGTTCATCAGCATCCATCCCCAACGAAGCTGATAATTCCGCAACTTCCTGCGCGACTTGTGCCGCCTCTTTTGCGGCTTCGGCTTCTTCCGCATCGGGTCGTAATAGACCGGCATGCATTTGCTCTTGGGCAAAAGGCGCCTGACGCCAACGGAAATACGACACCAACTCAGCACCATGAGAAAAGGCTTCCCATGTCCATAAACGCACCGCACCATCCGCAGGCGTCGGATTATGAGGCGCCCAGTTTACTGGGCCGGGTTGCTGCTCCATGATCCACAAGCGACCTTTGCCACAACCACGATACAAATCATGATGAAAAGCGCCGAAGTCAGGATGGCCAACACGCAAATACGTCTTTTTTTCTTCTTCGCTGTAAATGGCTTCTTGATCCAGAAACCCAAGTGGATAGGTATCCCAGCTGGCGACATCCAGATCCTGACCGACTTTGTGATGATCAAACGCAGTGAAAAATCCCATGTAGTTATGAACCAAATCACGACCAGCAGAATGCTCACGTAAAATGTCCACCTGCAACTTATTGTAGGCCACCACTTGATCCGAACAACAACGCTGAAAGTCTAAGCGATGAGAAGGATTGGCTTCGGTCACCGTCAAATTTGGCAACTCGATTTCATCAAAGCTTCGGTATTCCATACTCCAAAACACATTCCCCCAAGCCTGATTTAACGCTTCAATACTGCCGTATTTCTCTTTTAACCAAATACGAAATGCTGCTAAGTCGGCTTCGGCATAACTCAAAATAGTGTCGTGACAACCGAACTCATTGTCGGTTTGCCAAGAAGCAACCGCTGGATGCTGACCATAACGCTGCGCCATCAAACGGGTGATACGGCGGCATTCTTCTCGATACTCCAAACTGGCAAAAGTGTAGTGACGACGCGAACCAAAACCACGCACACGACCCTGTTCATCTTTCGCCAACATGGCAGGATAACGATCAACCAGCCACTTAGGTGGCGTCGCAGTCGGTGTACCAAGGATCACTTTCAAACCGTATTCGTGCAAAATATCCAGTGACTCATCCAGCCATTGCCAATGCAGTTCACCCGATGTTGGCTCAATCGTGCTCCAACTGAATTCCCCAACACGAACGTATTCTATGCCTATTTTCTTCATATGCTCGGCATCGGCTCGCCAACGACTTTTTGGCCAATGCTCTGGGTAATAACAAACGCCTAATTTCATTTTATGCTCCAGCAAACGGCTGACTTGGCTCACCCGCCACGTCAATGCCGTACTCTGCTTTAAGATCAATTGCCACCACATGACCTGCTAATGGCTGATTCGCCAGTTCTTCTTCACTGCTTGCCACACTGGCAGAAGTGATAAACAAAGTATTGCCATCGACACCACCAAAGACGCAACTGGTCGGCTTTTTAAATGGCAACTCAATGGTCTGCAACACCTCGCCTTCAGGGCTATAACGCACCATACGAGATCCGTCCCAGTTGGCATTCCACAAACAGGCTTGTTGATCAATGCAAGAACCGTCAGCGCCTATGCCTTCTTTCACTTCGAAAAAAGCTTTCTGAGAACGAATATCGTAGAATTCTGGATAAGGAAAAGCGTGTACTTTGCGAGTCATGGAATCGCCAAAGTAAAAACGACCACGAGACAAGTCCCACGCCAAGGTGTTGGAAATACCAATGTCTTCTAACATCAGCGTTTTCTTACCCTCAGCCGTTACCTTCCACAAACGACCACTGGCTTTTTGTTCCGCATCGTCCATGGTTCCAACCCACAAAATACCCTCTGGGTCACACTTAGCATCGTTACTGCGATTGCCAGGAATGTCCGTATCCAGCTCACAAAGGTATTCCAGCTCACCTGTTTGCTTATCCAAATAAGCAACGCCGTCTGCTAAGGTCACCAACAAGCGTTCACCTTGCGTGGTAAATACGGCCGAGACTTTTTTCGGCAAGGTCCAATGCTGAGTTTGGTTACTTACCTGATGCCAACACCACACCTGACAAGCTGGAATGTCTACCCAATACAAAGTTTGCTGCTGTGCACACCAAAACGGCCCTTCTGCCAATTGATGACGCTGTACACTGATTTGTTGCATCTTAGTTTGCTCCCTGCCATGCTTGCCACGCGTTAGCAAAGGCCTGTGCATTGGCTTTCGTTGTGGCAACCGATTGACCTTTTTTGTATAAGGCCGAACCCAAACCAAAGCCTTTTGCACCGGCGGTAAAATACTCAGCCACATTATCTGGCGTAACGCCGCCGACCGGGCAAATCCAAGTATCACTCGGAATCACCGCCCCTAATGCTTTAATCACTTTGAGTGACGGCAAGGCTTCTGCGGGAAAGAGTTTTAACCCGTCAGCCCCAGCCTGTAAGGCGGCAAAGGCTTCACTGGCAGTGAAGAACCCAGGTAAGGCAAACAGTCCAGCTTTTTTGGCGGTTTTAATTAGCTCCACATCAGTATGTGGACACACCATCAGACCGGCACCAGTGGCAATGAGTTTCGCCAAGTCTTGCTGGGTTAATACAGTGCCCGCACCAATCAGTGCCTGCTCACCAAAGGTGTCTTGTAAAAGACGAATACTGTTAAAAGGATCTGGGGAATTTAGAGGGACCTCAATCATTTTAAAACCAGCGTCTAATAAGACTTGCGTATGCTCAACCACTTCATCGAACTGCACACCACGTAAAATGGCAACCATAGGAAATTCTTGCATTAATGCATCAAAGGAATGCGTCATTATTCTTTTCCTTCTGCTAAGTTAGGCGTATCAGACATTAAATTCGCCAAACGCTTTAAACCACGAATACTGGCTTCACCTGCTTCCATAAAATCCACATTCATCCCTTGTTCAGCTAAAGCTAATTGATAGCGCTCATTTAACGCTTTACTGCCAATAATCAAGACTCTTTTCACTTCATAAGCTAGGTCTGACAAGATGTCATTCACATCGTGACCTATTACGATACCAGACAAATAGTCACGCACTTCTTCAGCCGCCAATTCACCGCACACATAACGGCTACGCGCACTGAATAATTGATGCATGATGCCACCCGCTTGTTGACTAGCTTGAAGTCCTTTTTGAAACGCCTGCACGTGCAATTCGTCAGAGTGTGGCAAACCTTTTACTAAGCTGGATTCATCATTCAGGCGAGCAAACAGTTCACCAGTAATGGCCGTTGAAAAACCGGTCACTGTTCCTTTTTCCATCTGCACCCATTTACAATGGGTGCCAGGCAAACAAAACACTCGATCTTCACTGCTTAGATTGTGACTTTCCAACCAATCCAATGCCCCTAACAACTGAGTTTCTTCACCGCGCATAACATCCGCCATGCCTGCAATACCCTGACTTTGTAAACCAGGCACGATGGCAACTTGATTGGGTAAAGAAGTCTCTAGCCAATGCAGATGATTGGCTAAGTCCGTTAGTCGCATGGGACAACTTTGATAAGGCACTTCTTGCCAACCACCACGACTGCCAACCATGCCTGCCATGTATATGGGAAGACCTGATTCCAGCCAATCGTCAAGCAGATCGGCTAAAACGGCTTCAAACTCATCACTCGACAGCGTTAACATCCCCTTAGCACTGCTTCGCTGAGCTTGGATTTGACCATGCTGATTCATCATAAAAGCACGCAGATTAGTGGTACCCCAATCCACTGCAATGAAGTTTGCTGAAGATCTTGATAACGACGAAACAGATTTCACAGAGGTCATTACAAACGCCCCCCGTCAACAACTAAGCTCTGACCTGAAATCATACGACTGTCATCGGCGCTCAAGAACAGCACCAGATCCGCCACATCTTCAGGCTCAATCTTTTCTTTCAAGGCTTGTTGCGTCATTAATTCGGCTTCCGCTTCAGGCGTCAGCCATAGACGTTTCTGTTTCTCTGTCATGACCCAACCTGGCAACACAGTATTCACACGGATTTTGTCCGCACCTAACTCACGAGCCAAACCTTTGGTCAAACCAGAAATACCCGCTTTGGCGGTGACATAACCTGGGTAACCAGACAAACCCAACATCCACGAATTGGAACTCATGTTAATGATGCTGCCACCACCTGCGGCGGCCATGCCCGGAGCAACCACCTGAGCGGCAAAGAAATGATGCTTTAGATTCACCGCCATGCATTGATCAAATTGCTCTGAGGTCAGCTCTTGCAAACTGTGTCGATGATCATTGGCCGCGTTATTGACCAAAATACGCACCGCACCCCAAGCATCCATTCGCGCCGCGATGGTGGTTTTTAACCGATCAATTTGCGTCAGATCTACCAAGTCAAAATGCGCCTGATGACCTTGTTGCTGCAATTCACTTGCTAGGGCATCTCCTGCACTCTGATCAATATCGAAAAAGCTAACCTTACAACCTTGTGCTGCTAAGGCACGAACTAAGGCCTCGCCTATGCCAGATGCTCCGCCACTGACTAAAGCATGTCGCCCTGCTAAGCTTGGGTAAGAGGTTTTATTGTTATTATTCGTCATTAATGAGACTCCCTACTCACTTTTGAGCCACTTTTGCCCACCAAGAAATCAAGATCAGCGCCGCGATCTGCCTGCATCACATGATCGATATAAAGTTTGGCGTAACCACGGTGATACTCACTTTCTTCCGCTTGCCAGCTCGCTTGACGCTCCGCCATCTCCTCATCCGAAATGTGCAAATGCAAACCACGTCCAGCCACATCCAAGGTAATTTCATCCCCATTTTTCACTAAGGCTAATGGCCCACCCATGGTGGCTTCGGGCGCCACATGCAAGACCACAGTACCAAAGGCGGTACCACTCATGCGGGCATCGCTGATGCGAACCATGTCGGTAATACCTTGCTCTAGCAATTTACTTGGCAGAGCCATGTTGCCCACTTCCGGCATGCCTGGGTAACCTTTAGGACCACAACCTTTCAGCACTAAAATAGAGTCTTTATCCACCTTCAATTCTGGCGAATCGATACGCGCCTTGTAATCTTCAATGTTTTCAAACACCACGGCTTTGCCTGTGTGTTGTAACAAGACTGGCGTGGCGGCACTGGGTTTGATAATGGCACCTTGTGGACATAGGTTGCCTTTCAGTACCGCAATACCGGCCTTTTCGCGCAGTGGTTTGTCTAGCGGTCGAATAACCTCGTCGTTAAAGCATTCTGCTTCTTTGGTGGAATCGGCAAGACTGAAACCCGATACCGTCATCGCCTGCATATCAAATTCATCTTGAAGGCGTTGGATCAGGGCAGGAAAACCGCCGGCATAGTGAAAATCTTCCATTAGGAAACGCCCTGACGGCATAAGATCCACCAAACATGGAATTTCAGCACCGATGCGATCCCAATCGTCTAACGTCAGTTCCACACCAACACGACCCGCAATCGCCAATAAATGCACCACAGCATTGGTCGAACCACCAATGGCAGCGTTGGCTCGAATGGCATTTTCAAACGCAGATTGGGTCAGTATGTCCGATGGTTTTAGGTCTTCTTTGACCATTTCTACAATGCGCATACCGGTCAAATGAGCCAACGCCTGACGGCGAGCATCTACCGCTGGAAGCGTACCGTTTTCTGGCAAAGACATACCCAAAGCTTCGGTCAGGCAAGACATGGTGGACGCGGTTCCCATGGTCATACAGGTACCACGAGAGCGTGACATACCAGATTCAGCGCGCATAAATTCATCTAGGCTCATTTTTCCGCCACGCACCGCTTCACTGAATTTCCATACATCGGTACCCGAGCCTATGTCTTTACCACGATATTTGCCGTTCAACATGGGACCAGAGCTGACAACGATAGCGGGTAAATCCACTGAACAAGCGCCCATTAATTGCGCGGGCGTGGTTTTATCACAGCCACCCAACAAAACCACGCCATCCATACCATAGGCACGAATGGATTCTTCAACGTCCATGCTCATCAGATTTCGAAACAGCATGGCCGTAGGTTTCATTTGGGTTTCACCCAAGGACATAACAGGAAACTCAAGCGGCACACCGCCCGATTCCCACACACCACGTTTCACGTATTCGGCCAATTCGCGTAAGTGCGCATTACAAGGCGTTAATTCACTCCAAGAGTTACAAATACCAATAATAGGCCGACCATCAAAACTGTGATCAGGTAAGCCTTGATTTTTCATCCAACTGCGATGAATAAAGCCGTCCTTATCAAGTTTTCCGTACCATTCTTGGCTACGTAACGGCTTTTTGCTTTTGTTATCATCACTCATGCGTTTTTCTCCGAACTGGGCACAGCTTTGATTTCCAATAAGACAATGGACTCTGGATCCAAGATGGGAAGTTGCACTCCGATCTGCATCAAGCTGGCACCGTTTAAATGTAATTCTGTGTCCCACCAAGCCGGTTTGGCTTTCATTAAATGACCTGGTAAAGGGCTGTGTTCTAATACTGTGACTTGGTAATTCTGCTCAGGAATTAAGCCTGGTAAGCGAATCGGCAGGGGTTGCGCTTGCTTTGGCATGGCAAGCTGACAGTAAGCCGCGACCCCTTGCTGCGCGTCTTGACTAAGCGCCCACTGCGTTTGCGCTCGACCATCCGCGCTCGGCAAACGCCAATTATTCCCCTGATGTAGACAACCACGAATGCGCTTATATTGTTTAATCCAATTGGCAATGGTGGCTTTTTGTTGAGCATTGGCTTCCAACAAATTCCACTCAATACCAAGATGCCCCAACATGGCCGTGCCTGCACGAAACGCCACATCGTGAATACGACTGGTGGTGTGACTCTTGTCTGGCCCTATGTGTGAGCCCATCACTTCCGGTGGGAAAAAGTAACTAAAGCCACGCTGTATACTCTGACGTTCCAAGGCATCATTACAATCCGATGCCCAAAAGCGTTTGGTAAAATTCAAAATCCCAAAATCCACTCGTGCGCCGCCCGAAGAGCAACTTTCAATTTCCATATCAGGGAAAGCTTGATTGATCTCCGCCAATAAGCGATATAAGGCAAGTACTTGGGCTTGAGCTTGTGGCGCAATGGCCCCACCTGGCTGTGAGTAATCTCGATTCATATCCCATTTCACATAATCGATGGGATAGGCATTGAAAAGCGCAAACAAACGTTCACGTAAATAATCGTAAGCCTCTGGTAGGGCTAGATTCAACACCAACTGATTGCGTCCTAAGCAGGCACTGTATTGCGGTAACTGTAAAGCCCATTCAGGATGAGCACGATACAAATCGGAATCTGGATTCACCATTTCTGGTTCAAACCAAAGGCCAAACTCCATACCCAGCCCTTTCACATGGCGAATTAACGGCATGAGACCCTCAGGGTATTTGGCTTCATCAACAAACCAATCACCTAGGGCGGCATGATCATCATTACGCCCTTTGAACCAGCCATCATCCAATATGTAGCGTTCCACCCCGACCTCAGCCGCCGCGGATGCTAACGCTTTTAACTTGGTTATATCATGATCAAAATAAAACGCTTCCCAGGTATTTAGATGGACTGGTCGAGGTTTATCTAATTGCAATCGCGCTCGGGCTTCACGATGGAACGCCTGACTCATCAGATTCGCCCCGCCAGCACTGTGACTGACCAACATTGGCGGTGTGGTTAAACTGGCATTTGCCTCAAGCACTATTTCACCTGGTAGATACAAGGCTTCGGCCTGTAAATAGCGATGCCCTTCAATGCTGTAGTCGGCTTTTAATCTGTGATTACCGCTCCAGGCCAAATGCATGCCTACTACTTGACCTTGTTGCTCACCAAAGCCAGATTCGCCCACTATCACACTTGGGAAATTAGCGTGGCCATTGCGACCATGGCGGTTTTCTTGTAACCACGTGCTTTGCCAAGGCTCTCTGGCTTGTTGGAATTCTTGACACCAACGACCATAAAAACTAATGCGTTCTGTCAATTCGACACTCACCGGCATGGTACAAGCCAAACGTTGCACTTGGACATGCGTTGACCCCAAGTTGGTCAGTGTCACTTGCTGACGCAACACCCCTGAAGACAACAAGCCAATTTGTAAGGTCAGCGCCAACTGGGCAATCGGGTCTTCAAGCGCTATAAATAGGTCCTGACTTTGCTGGTCCACTCGAACCTGTTGCCAGCGCATGGCCCATACCGGACGATCAAGGGCTTGCGCTTCCACTGCTGGCGATTGCAACCAACCACGACCCGCTTCTGGAATAAGGCTCATCGCTGCAGGCTGATCCAGCATGGCTTGCGGGATACCTGCTTGTTGTGACAAATACACACTCTCTAGTGACGTCTCTTTTGGCAAAGCATCACCAAAATACACCAACTCGGGGGACGCCTTCTGATGACACGCAATCACCAGTGTTTTGTCATCTTGATCGACACGATACAAGCTAGTTTGTTGTGATATAGACATAGCGATTACCCTTTTGTGGCGCCCAGAGTCAGACCTGCAATGAAATGACGCTGCATGGCGAAGAACAGGATAACTGGCGGTAATGCCGCCACAATGGAACCCGCTGCGATCAACTGCCAAGATGCCATCCACTGGCCTTTCAACGCACTGATGCCAGCAGTAATAGGTCGAACTTCATCACTTTGCACCAAGACCAATGCCCAGAAGTAATCATTCCAGATAAAGGTAAATATCAATACCGACAAAGCCGCTAAAGCGGGCCTTACCAAAGGTAAGACCACATACCAGAATATCTTCCATTCGCTGACACCTTCTACACGAGCAGCTTCAATTAATTCATCCGGCAAACCGACGATAAAGTTACGCATAAACAAGGTACAAAAACCGGTTTGGAAGGCAATGTGGAAAATAATCAGCCCCGTCGCGGTGTCGTACAACCCCATGCCAATGGTTAAATCACGCACCGGGATCATCAAAATTTGAAACGGTACAAAGTTACCCGCAATAAAGGTGGCAAACATGGCCACGTTCCCGCGAAATTTAAACTTAGCAAGGGCATAACCAGCTAAAGTTGACAAAGCCACCGCACCAAATACTGCCGGCAAAGTGATCAACACCGAATTCAGCAAATAACGAAACATGGGGGTTTGAGTAAATACCAGTGTGTAGTTTTCTAGCAGCATCCACTCAGAAGGAATGCCCCAGTAATTACCGGCATTGATGTCCGCAGTAGATCGAGCGGAGGTCAACATAACCGCAATTAATGGCAACAACCACAACAACAACGATAACCAAATCGCGACGCGATAACTTAAATTAAAGGGTAAAGATCGTTTTTCAATGGGGGTAGGAAACATTAGGCTTTCTCACTCTTCAGCATGCGCCACAAGAAGTAGGCAATATAAATATCCATAATCAAGAACAACACAGTCGCAATCGCCGCACCGTAACCAGCACGATAATTGAAAATTGACTGTTCATACATGAAGTAAGCCAGCACACTTGAAGAACCAAACGGCCCACCACTGGTCATCGTTGCCACCAAGTCAAAACTGCGTAACGCACCAATTACCGTTACCACCACAGCGATAAAGGTCGCTGGACGCAACTGAGGCAAAATTACGTGCCAAAGCATTTTCCAACCATGAGCGCCATCCAAACGAGCCGCTTCGATTTGATCTGGATTGAGGTTATTTAAGCCTGTGAGATACAAGATCATGCAGTAAGCGATTTGCGGCCATAGCCCAGCGACTATGATGCCGAACGTCACCCAATTCTCATCAGATAAAATGGCCACAGGCTCCATGCCAAATAGGCCAATGGCCTTATTAAATAAACCAAATGAAGGGTCGTAAAACCAAGAGAAAACAAGGCCAACAACGACTTGAGAAATAACAAAAGGAAAAAAGAACATGGATTTAACGGCTCGGATCCCCATGACCTTTTGATTAAGGAACAGCGCTATGGCCAAGCCAATGGGTGGTGCCAACATGAAGAACACCATCCAATACACATTATTTTTTAATGCCACCCAGAATTGATAATCATCGAATAACTCGATGTAATTATCAAAACCAACAAATACCTTTTCTCCGATACCGTCCCATTCATAAAAGCTTAACCAAATACTTTGAAGAATTGGAAAGACAACGTAGACCACAAACAAAATGACTGCTGGCGCTAAAAACAATACCGGCATCCATTGCTGCTGCTTGCTATGCAACTTCTGCATGGCTCACACACCTCTTTATTTTTATTAAATAATGAATCGTCAAACTTGACAGATCACTCACCTGATAAAATAATGGAATAAAGTTCCATTTTTTGCAATACTGATTTCAGAACATTTTTTAAGACAACTTTTTAATGCGATCTTGATCGCTATAAAAATAACAAAGGAAACACAATGTCAGCGCCTGAAAATAAAAACGGAGGTTCGTCTCTTGATAAAGCGCTAAGCCTGCTGCAAGAAGTATGCATGACACCTGTGCCACTGCGTTTTGCCGAATTGGTTAATAAAACTGACCTACCGAAAGCCACAGCCCATCGAACTCTTACGTCATTGACAGATAAAGGTTTAGTGCGATTTGACGAAGAAAGCCAACTTTACTATCCAGGTTACGGTTTATTGGAATTAGCTCATCAGGCTTGGGCCAGCATGGATGTTCGTGACATCGCTGCAGACCAAATGAAAGCCCTATGGCAAGAAACAGGGGAAACCATTCACTTGGCTGTCTTGGATCGGGGTGACGTCATTTACATAGATAAGTTAGAGAGCCAAAAAAGTCTGCGCTTATTTTCTGCAGTGGGTAAAAAAGGCCCAGCTTATTGCACTGGGGTAGGCAAAGCCATGTTAGCGTTTTTAGACGAAGACAGCTTGACACAAGCCATCCAAGATCAAAGCTTTATTCAGCACACCGAAACCACATTGAAAAACGAGACTGAATTACGAACGGCCCTAAGCCAAATTCGTAGCAGTCGCGTTTCTTTGGATTTAGAAGAACACGAAGACGGCATTCAATGTGCCGCCTCAGTGATTCTAAATCACAATCATGAACCCATTGCCGCGATGAGCATCACCGCTCCGAAATTTCGCGTCGATGATGCTCGCTTTCAACACTTTCAAACACTGGTCAAAGACGCCTGTACGAAAGTATCCATTCGAATGGGGGCCTCGGCCTCTAACTAGCATAGGAAAAGTCCATTATGGCGACGATAAAACTAACAAACGTCATCAAACGATTTAATGACATAGAAACCATTCATGGCGTCAACCTTGACCTAAAAGACGGTGAATTTGTAGTCTTTGTTGGTCCATCAGGCTGTGGTAAATCGACTCTTTTACGGCTTATTGCCGGTCTTGAGGACATTACCGAAGGCAGCCTAGAGATCAACGACGTTAACATGAATAACATTGCACCAGCGGATCGCGGTGTGGCCATGGTGTTCCAATCTTATGCTCTCTACCCACACATGACAGTGGAAGAAAACATGAGCTTTGGCTTAAGAATGAATGGCGTGGCGCCGGAAAAAATCAAAGAGCAAGTAGCCAACGCTGCGAATATTTTGCAATTAAACGAATTGCTTGACCGCAAACCCAAGCAACTTTCTGGCGGTCAACGTCAGCGTGTCGCCATTGGTCGTGCTATTGTGCGTCAACCCGAGGTTTTCTTATTTGATGAGCCTTTATCCAACTTGGATGCCGAATTACGTGTTGATATGCGCATCCAGATTGCTCAACTGCATAATCGCCTCAAATCCACCATGATTTACGTTACCCATGACCAAGTGGAAGCCATGACCTTGGCGGATAAAATCGTCGTATTGCGTGCCGGTAACGTGGAGCAAGTTGGTTCGCCATTAGAGCTTTACCATAACCCTAGCAATGAATTTGTCGCTGGCTTTATCGGTTCACCTAAAATGAATTTCTTAGTCGCTAGCGTCACCAGTATTGACGCAGATAATATGGCAACCATTGCCGTCGCGGGACAAAGTGTTCAATTACCCGTTGATACCAACAAGGTATCGGTTAACAGCCAGATCAAACTGGGCGTTCGCCCTGAACACATCACTGAAGACACAGATGCCGCAGACTTTACACTCAATCTCGACATCGATGTGGCGGAACACCTTGGTGGCTTAACTTACCTGTACGGTCAATACGATAATGAAAAACTGACCATTGAGGTCAACGGTGGCAACTTAACGCGTCATGGTGAGAACATTACTGTCGGCATTAAGAAGCAGGATTGCTACTTATTCAATGCACAAGGTGAGTCTATTATCCAACGCCCTGTTCCAAAAAGATAAGCGCTAGCATTGTCTCGTTCTAAAAATACCAAAAAGCCACTTCACCGAATGAAGTGGCTTTTGTGTATTTGCCCAATTTCACTTAAACAACGGGAAACTTAAGACAATTCTGCTAAAAAATCAGTGAGGTAAGCAAAACCTCGCTGCGCAACTAATGGATTGTATAAGCTGCCATGATCAGGGTTATTGGCACTGGGCAACATAAAGGAGTGCACCGTGTTACCAAAATCGAAAAACTGAAAATCAATCCCCAAACCGGACCAATATTGTTTAGCAGATTGGGCGTCTTCATCGTTTACCAAAGGGTCTTGATAACCATTCATGATCATCAATTTCACATCTTGATTGGCAAGCTCCGCAGACTGAGCACGGTAAAAGGACATTAATCCGTGAAAACTTGCCGCGCCTAGGGTTTCTTTGAAATGCAGACCCGCCTCAAGCGCCAAGCGACCACCTAAACAAAAACCAATGTGCACAATGGGTGAATCTCCCTGTAATGCTTGCTGAGTTAATTCCTGTTGCAAGCCATGCAAAGACTCCGCTTCAGCCAGCAAGGCTCCCATTTTGGCTTGTTTTTCGGGTAAGTCTTGAGGATTTTGCCCCTGACCGTATAAATCAATCGCCGTTACCGCGTAACCTTGTTCTGCTAAACGATCTGCAAACTGCTTTTCAAAATCACTCAAACCGGAGAAGGTTGGCCAAATGATTATCTGTAAAGGAGTAGAATTCGCCTCTGCACCTATTTGATAATGCTGTCGCTCGATATTGTGTTTAAACAAAGAATCAAAATCTTGGTTCATAGATCACCTCCATTCATAAAGTTCATCCAGTCTAGCCCTGAGCTTTTTAGCAGTGCAACGCCGCAAGCCCACTTTGCCTTTTAATTGTCATAACACTGGCGCTCTACATTATAAAAGACACAAAAAAACCGGTATGGCCTAATGACCACACCGGCTTTTCAGAGAACAAGTTATCTTATTGGCTTAATTGCACAATCAGCTTATTCATACGAGAAACAAATGTCGCAGGGTCTTCCAATTGACCACCTTCAGACAAAGTCGCCTGCTCGAACAACAACCAAGCCATATCAGCGAAACGCTCTTCATCGGCTTCTGCATCCATTTTCACCACAATAGGGTGATCTGGATTCACTTCCAATGTTGGCTTAGAGTCTGGTAGTTTTTGACCCGCTTGCTCAAGCAAACGACGCATTTGCAAACCCATGTCGTATTCACCTACCACCAAACAAGCTGGTGAGTTGGTTAGACGATCCGTTGAGTTCACATCAGCAACCTGATCTTCCAAGACTTTTTTCATGCGCTCTAGAAGAGGTTTAATTTGCTCCGCTTTTTCTTCCTTCTCTTTTTTAGCTTCTTCGCTCTCGTCTTCCGCGATATCAAGTTTGCCTTTGGTCACGTCTTGGAAAGACTTACCTTCAAATTCTTGTAGAGACGACATCATCCATTCATCAATACGATCACTTAACAACAAGACTTCGAAACCTTTCTTACGCAAGATTTCTAGGTGTGGGCTGTTTTTCGCCGTGTTGTGATTTTCCGCGTAGATGTAGTAGATTTTATCTTGACCTTCGCTCATACGAGCAACGTAGTCAGCCAAAGATTCTGTCTGATCGGCACTGTCTGTATGAGTCGAGCTGAAACGCAACAAAGCAGCGATCTTGTCTTTGTTGCCCATGTCGTCCGCTGGGCCTTCTTTCAATACATTACCGAACTCATTCCAGAAAGATTGGTAAGTTTCTGGATCGTTTTTGGCCATTTTAGACAACATGTCCAAAACACGCTTGGTCAATGCAGAACGCATTGAATCCACTGCGCTGTCGTTTTGTAGAATTTCACGAGACACATTCAAAGAAAGGTCGTTAGAATCGACAACCCCTTTCACGAAGCGCATGTAGGGTGGAAGGAACGCTTCCGCTTCATCCATAATGAAAACACGCTGAACATACAATTTCAGACCGCGCTGCATGTCACGATTCCAAAGGTCGTATGGCGCTTTAGAAGGAATGTAAAGCAAGCTCGTGTATTCCAGCTTACCCTCAACCTTGTTGTGCGACCATTTCAACGGCTCTTGGAAATCGTGCGAAATGTGCTTGTAGAACTCTTTGTATTCTTCGTCTTTTACGTCGTTACGAGGACGAGTCCACAACGCTTTTGCCGAGTTTACGGCTTCAAACTCAGGGGCTTTGCTTTCATCGACAGGTTTTGGGTTGCCCTCTTCATCCATTTCTGGATAAACCACTTTTTCCATTTCCACTGGAATGGAAATGTGATCAGAATACTTAGTAACAAGCGTACGCAAACGGTAGTTATCAGCAAACTCTTTTTCGTCACCTTTTAGGTGCAAAGTAATGCGTGTACCACGAGTGGCTTTTTCGATGTTTTCAATAGTGAATTCACCTGAACCGTCAGACACCCAGCGTACTGCTTCACCTTCTATTGCCCCTGCACGACGAGTCTCAACCGTTACCTTGTCGGCCACAATAAAAGCAGAATAGAAGCCCACACCAAATTGGCCGATCAATTGGCTGTCTTTTTTCTGATCGCCACTAAGCTGCTCTAGAAATGCCGAAGTACCGGATTTGGCGATGGTACCCAAGTTGGTGATGGCCTCTTCACGAGACATGCCAATACCATTGTCATCAATAATGACCGTGCCTGCGTCTTTATCAAACTCAACACGGACACGTAGATTTGGGTCATCAGATAAGAGATCGGCGTTCGCGACAGACTCAAAGCGAAGCTTATCCACCGCATCAGACGCATTTGAAATAAGTTCACGTAGAAAGATTTCTTTGTTTGAGTACAAAGAATGGATCATCAAATGAAGTAGTTGTTTTACTTCCGTCTGAAACCCTAACGTTTCTTTTTGAGTATCAGTTGACATGTTTTTACTTGCTCCTATTTGAATGAACCTTTGGTCTCACCAAAGGCGTAACACTTACTGCATGTGCAACATAGATAAAGCCTCTTGAATGGATTTCAAGAGGCTTAGACACAATTTTTTTGTGGAAATTCAAATTGCTAGGACAGATGAAATGAACAGGCTCATTAATTTAATCGCACGATGGTTAAACCATCGCCAATTGGCAACTGTGAAAGTGTGACGGTTGGATCTTGGTGAATGGTATCATTGAGATGGCGAACGATTTGCGTGTCCTTGTCATCAAAACAGTCGTCGGCGACATTACCCCACCACAGAGTATTATCAATCACCATACAGCCACCAGGTCGTAATAATTTTTTGCCCAGGGCGTAGTAATTGAGTAAATTGGCTTTATCCGCATCGATAAACAAGAAGTCATAACTGGCACTTTCTTGTTGCACTTTATCTTGCATGACTTGCAATGCATTCGCACACAGAGTGTTTACCTCTGCCGATAAGTCCGCTTTGGCCAGATATTTGTCAGCAATGTCTAACCACATTTGCTTTTTATCAATGGCTAACATGCTGGCGTTTTCTTCCAAACCACGAGCAATGGAGATAGTGCTGTATCCTGTAAAGACTCCTATTTCCATCACTTTTTGAGGATTTAGTAGGCTTACCAAGAGTGTTAAAAACTGCCCTACTTCTGGAGAAAGCGCCATACGAGCCATATGATATTGTGCGGTTTCGCGGCGTAAATCCTCCAACACTTGAGGTTCACGCACAGAGTGGTCAATCAGATAGTCATACAGTCTATCATCCACTTTTACCGTGCGATTGATTGGACGGTTCTCTTCGGAAACGGGCTTGGGGAAATTAGGCAGCATTTGAGTTCATCACCAATCCTCGGCTTAAGGTTTTGAAGGTTTTTGATCGAAACTCTCGACGATACAACACAGCAACCACCATGACACTAGCCGCCATACAAAAATACGGCCCCAAAAACCAACCACAAAATGCCATCGCAAAATAATAGGCTCTCAAACCGTAATTAAACTGATTGGCCGCCAAACTGCAAATTTGCGCCATATGGTTGGCATACAATTCTCGCTCACTGTCTTCAATGCCTCGCTCTGTTGCCAAAGGTGCGCTGCCTACTAACACAGAGCAAAAATTATACTGTCGAACAGACCAAGTAAAGGTAAAAAAAGCATAGGAGAAAATCACCACTAGCACGATAATTTTCAATTCCCATTCCTGTTGACTCATTGGCGCCAACAAGTAGAAATCCGAGATGATGCCCAAGGCTTTTTCTGAATAATTAAAGGCCGTGAACAAGCCAGCAATGATCAACAAACTGCTGGACGCAAAAAACAAGCTACTGCGTTCAAGGTTTGCCATCACGGACGCATCAGCAATGCGGTTATCTCGCCTTAACAAACGCGACATCCATGCCAAACGAAATTGATGCAATACACTAACCAGACAAGAACGTCGCTTAGAATTGTATTGCGCGTACAAAGCGTACCCCCACCAACAGGCAAAGAACACAAACAAGGTTGTTAGATCTAAAGGATTCAATAACAAGGAAACTGAACGACTTTCCATACAATAAGACTCAACTATAACAATGGCTTAAGCTAGTGTAATTAAAGCATTTTTACAACTTCCTGTGTAAGTTTATAGTCGATATAAATTCACCTTATCGATGAGTATATTTACAAACAAAGCCTGATGAAAAAACTTGCATCCGCTAAAAATATCGGTAATATGCCAGCTCTCTACACGACATGCGGATGTGGTGGAATTGGTAGACACGCTGGATTTAGGTTCCAGTGCTTCACGGCGTGAGAGTTCGAGTCTCTCCATCCGCACCACTCTTAGATATTTCTCTTTTCTTCTAGCACAAAAACCGAACCCATTTCTGAATTCGGCTTTATGCGTTTGTCTGTATAAAGTGCTTAAGCTTTTAGCTTCCAGGACACCTCTTGGCCAGAATAAAAAGGCACAATAGGCTCACCATTCGCTAAGTCGATGCTATCTGGCACTTGCCATTCTTCTTTGATGAGCGTCACTGTGTCGGTATTACGTGGCAGACCGTAAAAATCTGGGCCATGCAAACTAGCAAAACCTTCCAACTTATCCAAGGCACCAAGCTCTTCAAAGACTTGAGTGTAAAGCTCTAACGCTGACCAAGCACTGTAACAACCAGCACAACCACAGGCATTTTCTTTTTTATGACGCGCATGTGGCGCTGAATCCGTTCCAAGGAAGAAACGATTCGAACCCGATGCCACCACCTCACGCAAAGCTTGCTGATGCGTTGAACGCTTTAGCACTGGTAAGCAATAGTTATGCGGACGAACACCGCCCACTAGCATATCGTTTCGGTTCATCATTAAATGTTGCGGAGTAATGGTTGCTGCCACTCCCTCACGAGCAGAGAGCACAAAATCAGCCGCATCCTTTGTAGTGATGTGTTCAAATACCACTTTTAGATTCGGTACGCTCTCAACAATTTTTGTCATGTGCTGATCAATGAACTCTTTTTCACGGTCAAAAATATCAACGTGGTTATGCGTCACTTCACCATGAATCAACAACAACATATCGTTTGCTGCCAGGGCTTCGAAAACAGGGTAGCGAGATTCAACCGATGTAACACCAGAATCTGAGTTAGTGGTGGCGCCAGCAGGGTACATTTTTACGGCCACAACACCCGCTTGCTTCGCTGCTTGAATGTCTTCAACCGTGGTTTTATCCGTCAAATACAAGGTCATCAGAGGCATGAAATCACTGCCTTCTGGACGAGACGCTAAAATACGCTCTTTATACAAGACCGCCATCTCTGCATTAACCACTGGCGGCACTAAATTCGGCATCACAATAGCACGAGAGAAACAACGTGCTGTCGCTGGAACCGTCTCTAATAACATGTCGTCATCACGAAAATGTAAGTGCCAATCGTCTGGTTTAATGATGGTAATTTCGTTCATCTTCTGCCCTTTAAGATAAATAAAAAAATGTACTGTGAAAGTGTATTGCTTAGCCCAAAAAAAAGCCGCTGGTTAGCGGCTTTTTAAATTACTTAACTGTCTTTACGAGGAGCACGTGGACGGCGCTCACCACGGTCACGTCCGCCGTTTGAACGACGACGCTCACGATCACCGTAACCACGACGCTCGCCACCACCAGAACGACGACGTCCAGATGGCGATGCTGCGCGTTTGTTCAACTCGTCAGCATTTTCTAATTTAGCGATGTCAGTACGTTGACCACAGATACGCATTTTGCTCAATTTACCTAACGCACCTGATTCCAAGTTTGAAGGTAAATCAACAGTCGCAAAATCTTCATAGATTTCGATGTGACCAATATAACGGCTTTCAATAGACGCTTCGTTTGCTATCGCACCAACAATGTTACCTGGCTTAACACCAGCACTGTAACCGACTTGAACAACGTAACGTGTCATCGCAGTATTTGGATCATCCTTGAGCGGCATCGCATCAGCCGTTACTGGACGAACTTTACGCTCACGTGGTGCTCGGTCTTCACGACCATCGCGGCTGTCACGACCTTCGCGACGTTCACGACGCTCTTGACGAACTTCCATTTCAGACAACAACAAAGGCGTTTTACCTTGTGCCATATGCGCTAATGCGGCCGCCATTTTAAGAGGATCAACTTCGTTCTCTTTTTGGTAGCTTTGTACAAGCTCCAAGAAGAAATCCAGATTCTCATTATCCATGGTGTCAGTGATACGTTGTTTAAAACGACTCACACGTTGCTCATTGATGTCAGATGCAGTTGGCAAATTCATCTTTTCGATTGGCTGACGCGTAGCACGCTCAATGGCTTGCAACATACGACGCTCACGATGAGCAACAAACAAAATAGCCGTACCAGAACGACCCGCACGACCTGTACGACCAATACGGTGAACGTAAGATTCAGTATCGTATGGGATGTCATAGTTAACAACGTGACTAACACGTTCAACATCCAAACCACGAGCTACCACGTCAGTCGCGACAAGAATGTCGATTTGACCTTTCTTAATACGATCAACGGTACGCTCACGCAAATTCTGACTAATATCACCATTCAATGCTTCACAAGCATGACCACGAGCGGTTAGTTTTTCAGCCAGCTCGACTGTCGCCGCTTTAGTACGAACAAAGATGATCATGCCATCGTGTTCGTTCATCTCAAGAATACGTGTCAAAGCATCTAGCTTATGCAGACCGCTTACTTGCCAATATTTTTGAGAAATGGTGGTCGCTGTTGATGTTTTAGTGACAATTTTTACTTCTTTAGGATTGTTCAGGTGACGGTTAGCCACTTGACGAATCACAGACGGCATTGTCGCCGAGAACAAAGCAATTTGGCGATCTGAAGGCGTTTGCTCCAGAATCCATTCAACATCATCAATGAACCCCATGCGCAGCATTTCGTCGGCTTCATCCAACACAAGTGCTTTTAGAGTATCAAGTTTTAGAGTCTTACGACGGATATGATCCATCACACGACCCGGTGTACCAACGACCACTTGCACGCCACGTCGAAGTTGACGTAGTTGCGAGTCATAAGACATACCGCCATAAATGGGCAATACGTGGAAGTCAGGAATATTACGAGCGTAACTTTGAAATGCTTCAGATACCTGAATAGCAAGTTCACGAGTTGGAGCCAATACAAGTAATTGTGTCGTTTTATCTGTCACGTCAATGCGAGACAAGAGCGGAAGCGCAAATGCTGCCGTCTTACCAGTACCCGTCTGCGCTTGCCCCAAAAGGTCGTGACCTTCTAATAGATATGGAATACTTTGCGCTTGGATAGCAGAGGGTTGCTCGTAACCGAGGTCAGCAACCGCTTTTAGAACAGGGGCAATTAAGCCCAACGAATCAAATGTAGGCTGAATATCAGCATCAGACATGTAAATGTGTACCTTTTTTTGGTGGGAGTAAGGCCTGTAACAATTTACATGCCTCAACGAAACTTCTCAGGGATTTCTCTAGAGGAAAATCTAAGTGCGGTATTATATACAATTAATCTAAAATGCGCTAGCAAGATTTGAAATAATATACCAGTCTTTTGATTTTATTTTTCTACCTCTGATATCCCTTTGTCAGAATCCAACATGATGGCCAACCAACGCATCTTGGGGTTCGCCTCAAATGCCAGTTTTACAATAATAGTCAATGGAATGGATAATAGCATACCTACCGGACCAAAAACCCAACCCCACAAGAGTAAAGATAAGAAAACCACTAAGGTAGACAAGCCTAGTCCCTTACCCATATACCTTGGCTCAATGATATTACCAACAACCAAATTCACAACCACAAAACCAAGTGCCGTTAGACCAGCCGATAGACTGCCCAACTGAACAAACGCTAACAACACAGCGGGGATAGCGGCGATAATAGACCCTATGTTTGGCACAAAATTAAGCAAGAAGGCACACACACCCCAAAGAATTGGAAAATCAATGCCCAATACCCATAACCAAGTGGTAATTAACACTCCCGTTAAGATACTCACCAAGGTTTTAATCACCAAATATCGGTTAACCGAGTTAATAAAGTCTTCAAAACGCCCCATCGACTCTGATGCATCATTTAATGCACGAGACAATTTATGAGGCAACTCAACCGCCTCAAACAAAATGAAGATCACGATCATCACCACCAAAACCAGATTGGTTAAGGCGCTGCCCAAGCCTCGTAACGCATTAGCAACCATCTGCATCAACGAAGACGGATCTATGTAGCCTTTTACCTGATCATAAGACACTTGAATACCAACGTTATTTAACAATTGAATAACGCCGGACATCTCTTCGGCAAAACGCTGCTTATAATTGGGCAACTGACTGGAAAAACTATCGAGTGATGCCCCAACTAATAACGCAATGGAACCTATCCCTATCAAAATCAAGAAAACCACCAGCACAATGGATAGCCAAGTGGGCACTTTACGTTGTCGTAAACTCGACATAGCGGGTGCACAAATGATGGCTATAAACACTGACAACATAAAAGGCACGACAATTTGTGAGGCGGCTTTTAACCCCGCGATAATAATGATAAACGCCGCAAAGCCGACTAACCACTGAATACCTTTATGCTGTTCACTCATTTTTCTGCCTTACATATCCATTGGGTAAATACTTTGTGCATAGTCTGCTAAATCTTGCAGCATGATTTGTTGCTGACTCGACAAATCGGGTGTTTGGGCGATGGCATTTAGACGATCAAAATACTGCGCCATGGTTATGGAGCCACCACCATCTGCCTCTAACAATCGAATTTGACGATATTCTTCCCATTCCTGTCGTTGTTGTTCAGTTAACTGTTCCGGGTAATTACGACCAATGTAACGCGTCAACATTTCAGGTAAACGTCGATCATCAAAGGACAAACTCAACTCCGCTAACTGTGCTGCTGGTGTTGATCGTATGGTGTCCATTCTGGTTTTATCTTCTCGAGAAAAGAAACCACCTGAATACAACATTAAATCTGGATCTTTATCAATCTTACGCTCTTCTTGAATAAACACATCACTTAGCTTGGCAGCCAAACCAGTATGCTGTTTTATCATGGCAAGATTGTGACGACATTTATCGCCATCTAATCCAAGGCGAGTCACGACCTGTTCGTCTTTTAAGAAGGTCGCAGGCGCTACCGCGGGCGCACGATTGTAATGAATCACCTTTAGCGGTAAGCGAGACACCTCGCCAAGTTCATCTTGTCGGGTAAATACACGATGGCGAATCTCTTCTACATTTAACTCTAATAAAGGTTGAGCATCTGCCATTAAATCCCACACAATCACGCCATTTTTGTTTGTTGGATGGGGGGCAATAGGCACCACAAACGCCGCATAATGTCGTGCCTGTCCAAACATGCCAGAAATATGAAGAAAGGGCTTCATACGAACAGGATCAATGAACTGTTGAAGTTCATGCTTTTGGCGCATTTTAAAATAGTACGAAAATAATTTAGGCTGTTTTTCTTGGATCAATTTTGCTATTTCAATGGTGCCGTACACATCAGACAAGGCATCGTGCGCTTGCTCATGAGCAATGTTGTTTGCCTTAGTCAGATCCTCTAACTTCATGGACACCTGACCATCGTCTTTCTTTGGCCAGACAATACCATCTGGTCGCATGGCATAGGTCATACGAACTAAATCAATCATGTCCCAACGGGAACAATTATTTTGCCATTCACGAGCGTATGGGTCGATGAAGTTACGATAAAAACCGTGTCGCACCACTTCGTCATCAAAACGTATGGTGTTATAACCGAGCGCACAAGTTCCAGGAAGGGATAACTCCGCTTCGACTGCCTGCATAAATTCCGCTTCACACAAACCTTCACGATTCGCATCTTGCGGACTAATACCTGTCAATAAACAAGCTTCCGGTTGAGGCAATGTATCTTCTGCCAAACGGCAGTAAAACATAACAGGCTCACCAATAGGATTAAAATTGAGATCGGTTCTAATGCCGGCGAATTGCATAGGACGATCTCTCGCTGGGTCCGTTCCTGTTGTTTCAAAATCAAACCAAAAAAATGACGTTGGGCCCGCTGCAGTCACAAATAATTCCTGTTAGCCGTTAAAGAAAAACCGTATTATACGCATCTTAAAGTGTTTTTGGCGATGAGAGGAGCTGTTCTATGCCAATCCCGGTGAATTGCCCATGTGGAACGGGCAATCCTTACGAAATGTGCTGTGGAATGTACCATAACAACCCAGGTACCGCGCCAACAGCGGAAATTTTAATGCGGTCACGGTATACCGCATTCGCGATTGGCGACTTTGAGTACATTGCGGCTACTCAAAAGCTCAAAGAAGACCCAAAGCAAAATGCGAATGACATAGAAGAAAGCAATCAACACACCCAATGGATTAAACTCGAAATCAACGACACAGAAGAGGGTTTAGAAAAAGACAAAACTGGCATGGTGTCTTTTTCAGCTCATTTCAAAGAAGGGAAACACATAGGGCGCCTCAGTGAACGCTCTCTGTTCAAAAAAGTAAAAGGTCAATGGTTTTACCTTTCTGGTGAGCATGAGGTAGAAAAGAACACGCCTTTGATCAAATCCGATGAAATGAAGATAGGTCGCAATGACCCATGCTCCTGTGGATCTGGTAAAAAATTCAAAAAGTGTTGTGCATTAACTTAGCACCAACCTAATCTTCCCTCTCTTCCACGAACTAAGGTTCTATTAACAGCCTTAGTTCGTTTGCTCTAATTCTCGTAGATACCATTTTTTCTGAATGCTAATCAGCTCGTCTTCGATGGATAAAAATATACGCACCAATTCTGGATCAAAATGAGAGCCTGCCGAACGCTCAATGTGCGCCAACGCTTCCTCAACTGTCCAACTCTTTTTATAGGAGCGTTCCATAGTCAGCGCATCGAAGACATCCGCCATTCCCACGATTCGAGCCGATTGAGGTATGGCCTCCTCTGCCAAACCATAAGGATAACCAGATCCATCCCATTTTTCATGATGACCAAGTGCCGCCTGTGCAGCCAATTGAAATAATGGCGCATTACTTTTACTTAAAATATTAAAACCTGCCACCGTATGCGACTTCATGATCTCCATTTCTTCATCCGTTAGCTTATTAGGCGATTTTAAAATCGAATGAGGTATGGCGACCTTGCCAGTATCGTGCATGGGTGCGGCTAAGCGTAACAACTCCACTTGCGCTTCATCCCAGCCTGCCGCTCTGGCTAACGCCGCACTGTAATCTGCCATTCGCCACATGTGAATACCAGTATCGGAATCATTCAAATGCCCCACTTCCCCCAGCATGGTTACTGCCGATTCAAGAGCTTCATCTAACTGCTGAGTACGGGCAGCAATGATGGCTTTATTTTGCTTATCATTTTCCGATAATTTCAGATGAGTTGACACTCTAGACAAAGTCGTCATGGGTGAAATAGGTTTAGTAATGAAGTCCACAGCCCCTACCCTGAAACCTTCAATTTCATTTTGAGCATCGGTTGCTGCCGTTAAAAAAATCACTGGAATATCTGCCGTTTTCTCTTGGTTTTTCAGCCTGTTACATACTTCAAAACCACTCATCCCAGGCATCATGACATCCAACAAGATTATATCTGGTACACTGGCCGCAATAACGCTCAACGCGGCTTCCCCACTTTTTGCGACCTGAACCTGATAATGCTCTGCCAGAATGTCTTTAAGCAAGTCAATGTTTCTTGGCACATCGTCCACGATCAATACTTTTTTCTTGTCTGTGAGCATATCAATGCCTTCTGCCATCATATTCATTGGCTTTTGTCCGTGTAAACTCATGATAAATATAACCTTTTCAATTCTTTCAAAACCCTGATAGCATCTTGAAAGTCATAGTCCTTAATATAGGACAATACTTGCTGAAGTGTTTCCTGCTGACTTTTGTCTGTCAGCTTAATTATCAGGTCTTCCACTTTGCCCTCAGAAGACACATCCCCCACCTTTAAAAGTTGTTCAATGACTTCGACTTCTGCCAATCTTTCTTTTTGATCAGGCAATTTGAAACCATTTGGAAGGACTGTCTGCTCATGACGAATCGCTTCTTTAGACGTAAGTAACGATATTGTTTTCTTCATTAACATATGATGATCTAGCGGTTTATACATGACATCATCAAATAATGCGCCCACCTTTTCAGCACCGTCAACGTTCACAACGTCTGCGGTTAAACACAAAATAATCGGGGATTTGTCGCCCAATTTACCTCGTATCAACTGAGTGGCTTGATAGCCATCCATAATTGGCATCCGAATATCCATTAAAATCAAATCATAATGAGTCTCTATAGCCTTAGCATAAGCTTGTTCACCATTCTCTGCCCAATCAAGTGTTATCCCCATTTTGTTGTAGATCGCCTTCACTATATTGGCATTCACTACATTATCTTCTGCCAATAGAATGCGTTTATCCTTCATGAAGTGGGACTCTAGAGAGCCACTTTGTAGCGATGCGTCATCACAATCATGAGCAAACAATAAAACCCTGCTCTTATTTTTTAATTCATCAACTTGTTTTGGTGTTACCAAGACCGAACACGATTCAGTGCGCCAAGGCCTATCTTGTTTGCAATAAATTGCCGCCTGGCTCTTCAGTATATGGTACAAATTCGGGTGTTCTTGCTTAGATTGAGAAAAATAGTCGTAACTCACTAAAATAGTACGATCACTTACTCTTTTTGAATGACTGGAAAAATCCTTAACGACCTCAGCAGCCTCACTCAAAAGAATATTTTTCATGCCGCTTTCAAGAAAAAATTCAACCAGATAAGCGTCTTCTTTAAGCAAAACCAATTGAGATGATTTCTGGCGATCAACATCTGCAGGTCGATATGGCAAAACAACTTTAAACAAAGTCCCCGCCCCGTCACCGCTAACATAAGTGAGTGCACCACCAAATAAATCCACTAGTTGACGTGTAATACTTAAGCCTAAGCCAGTACCACCAAACAAACGTGTCGTACTACTGTCCGCTTGCTTAAAGGGTTCGAACACATCCACATTGTTCGCAATACCAACACCAGTATCTTGTACTTCAATAAGCAGATGACCTGCGTCAGCCAACCCTACTCGCAAATCGACTCGCCCTTCATGGGTAAATTTAATGGCGTTACTTAGCAAATTAATCATAATTTGCTGTAGTCGTGTTTGATCACCAATCAAACGATTAGATAACTCAAAATCCCGGCTAACACTAAAATGAAGGTTCTTCTTACCAGCCATCTCTGCATTGACTTGATAAACGTATTCCAAGACGTTATCTAGACTAAACTCTGCTTCTTCTAACTCAACTCCGTCTGACTCCAGTTTTGAAAACTCCAATATGCCATTGATAATATGGAGCAAGGCATCGGCAGAAGTTTGGATTTTTTTTACCCTGTCATGAACCTTATCATCTAACGCCTCTTCTAAAAGTAGATGACTAAAGCCGATAATGGCATTCATTGGGGTTCGAATTTCATGACTCATTGTTGCCATGAACTCTGATTTCACTTTTAGAGCTTCTTCGGCTGACTGAACAGCCAGCCCCAGTTCATCGGTAAGCTCTATGGATTTTAGATAGGATTCCGTCGCAATTCTTAATTGCCTGAACAACATATAGATAATGAACATCACGGTCATCGCCAACACTAAAATCAAACTGGTCAACTTGATGAACAAATCATAAGATGCGGCTCTTCGCTCAACTTTTTCAGCCGATCTTAAAGTAAGCGTATCTAATACGATGGATTCGGTTGCTTTTAGAATGTTATTACTTTCCTTAAGTGCACTTTTTACATCAACCTGTTCACCATCAACAAACAATAGTGAATCCAGATACATTAATTTATTAGAGATAACGTCGGTCACCTGATCAGCACTCGGCAATCGTTGAAACACTTGCTTAAGCTGACCAAACTTCACAATATTTAAGCGACTATATAGAATATCAAAACGATCTCTCGCTTCCTGTAAACGCTCTTCGTTCGGTTGATCTTCCAGCAATTTCAACGCATTTCTTAGCTTTAGTGCTTCTCTGTCCAGTTGATAAGACGCCCACAAAGCATCTTCTTCAACAGCAGACATAATTACTTTTTGCCGCTCGACCAACTCATAAAAAATGCCCGCCGTTACTGCTAAAAATATGACCGCCGCACTCACCAATAAATATATTGATGAACGTTTTTCTGCAACAGAACGCAGCGGTCTTAGTAGCGACAAAGCCTTCATCAGTCAATTACTCGACTAGCATGGCTTTAATTTGCCAAACTGAGCGATTGTGAATGATCTCGTTATTCAGCTCTGGCATGTCGCTGAAAGGATAGAGAACAAACAGCGGACCTTTATCACGAATCGACATAGGCTTTCCGTTCATGTCCATTGCCAATAAAACATCATAGTCAAATGCATCAGAAACCGGCATCTTTGCACTGTAGTCATTTAGAGCAGACACTTTCAAAGTGTCGCCCATGGCGCCAACAACTTGTAAAACGGAACTTAACATTGCTCCCTGATACAAGTCAGAACCTTCCGTCCAAGGAGTGACCGTTTCTACATCAAATACGCCCAAAGACAACAGCATCTCACGATCAAATTCGGCCGTATTATGGTCGGTATTGGTGTGAGTAATTTTCCCTGAAACCGTTAAGATCACCTTGCCAGTTGGCTCTGGTAAGCTGGCCGCTGTAGCAGTGATACTTATAACCGCAGACAAAATGTAAGTGACGCACGCTAGAACTCTGGATGTAGTCATACTCTACCTCATGAATTGAAATTACTAAGCAGTATAAATAAACCAAACCGGCTTTTATCTAGGCGATTACGAAACGCTACGCTTTCTCAACCTAGCAAAACAAAGGGCTATAACACGAGATACAAAAAAGGCCGCTTTTGGCGGCCTTTAATGCATTTAACTACTTGCTTCTACGGCACATCATGACCTTGTGATGCAATAAGGACGCGAAACCAATCGTCGTCACTTAAACGAATCTGACAAGCCTCAACGGCACTTTGTAATCGCTCAATGTTTCCGGATCCCATCACAGGGCAAATACCTGCAGGGTGCCTTAACAACCAAGCGACGACAACTTGGTCGACGGATGCTTCCAACGCTTCAGCCAGTTCGTTTAGTACATTACGCACACGCAAGGTTCGCTCAGTTTGTCCACTAAACAAATCACCACCGGCAAAAGGCGACCAAGCCATTGGGGTAACCGCATGCTGCTGCATATGATCCAAAGTACCATCCTGAAAATGCTGTAAAGCCAGTGGCGATAACTCAACCTGATTAACAATTAACGGGGCATCGGTACGAGACTGCAGTAAATCAAACTGTTGCGGAGTGAAATTAGACACACCAAAATGCTTCACCTTGCCCAAGGTAAACAAGTGATCAAATGCCTGCGCCACTTCATCGGCATCCATCAAAGGGCTTGGGCGATGCAACAACAAAGTATCAATGTATTCACATTGTAGATTGTCCAATGAACGATCCACACTCGCTAAAATGTGCTCACGACGATAGTCGTAACGATGGACTTTTATCTCCGGACGTTGCTCGGAAGGCAATAAAATACTGCATTTAGTGACTATTTCCATCTTGTCACGAAGTTCAGGTTTGCGCTTTAATGCCTCACCAAATAAGCCTTCACACTGATAGTCACCATAAATGTCCGCATGATCAAATGTGGTCACGCCAAGCGCCACACATTGTTCAACAAAAGCCAATGTATCTTGTGCAGACCAACCCCATTCTTGTAAACGCCAAAAACCTTGAGCAATGCGAGATCCCTCAAAACCTAATGGATGATATTGATGTCTCATTCATTTTATCCTTTTATTTGAGTGCGCCCATTCTAAATAAGATACAAAGAAACTCAATCCACAATCACAATAGAGCCAAAGGCAATATAGAATTGACTTTCATTTACAAGTAATTATCATTTGCATTACAATAATTACGTGAGATATTCTATGAAGCGCTTCTCCTCTTACCTTACTGGTTGCTTACTAACCTTGATAATAACACCTCCCCTGCATGCTGCCGAACGCATTGCCGTCGCTGGAGGCTCGATAACTGAAATCATATATCGACTAGGAGAACAAGACAAAATCGTTGGCGTTGACTCCACCAGCACATACCAAGCCGCCGATAAAACGCACCCATTACTGGGCTATGTAAGAAACATTTCGGTAGAAGGCTTACTCTCCTTACAACCAGACTTGTTAATTGGCGAGAGTGATACCGGTCCAAGTAAAGCATTAGAACAAGTTCGTGCAGTTGGCTTAAACACCGTCATCATTGAAGAAGATGACTCAATTGACGCCATAAAAAGCAAAATCCGCACAGTAGGTAGACTATTACAAGTTGAGAACAAAGCAGAACATTTAATTAATGAGATTCAACTGGACATCGACGCTCTTGCCTATGCCAATGACAAACTTAATAAGCAGTCAAAACACAAACCAAAAGTGTTATTCCTACTTACCTTACAAAATGGTGCCCCTATTGCCGCTGGCCAACATACTTCTGCCCACACTACGATCACGGCAGCAGGCGGCAACAATGCACTAGAAAACGAAAAGGGTTGGGTAAAGCTCTCCCCTGAAGCCGCTCTTGAGCTTAACCCAGATGTCATAGTAGTCATGAATCGTCCTGATGCAACGTTAGAGGCTGTCGCTCAATTGGCCCATTTCAAATACACTGAGGCCGTTAAAAATAACGCTGTATACAGCATCGACGGTGGCTATTTATTGGGATTCGGGCCAAGAACACCGCAGGCCATCATTGAATTGGGTACTATGATTCATGGCGTATTTCCTTTGCCAAAAGGCTATCAATTTCGTTATGACAACCAACAGCAGATCAATACCGGACACAGCTCATGACAGACACTCTAACGCTGAGCAGTGAGCGCAGCAAAAAGCAATTCATGGCCAAGCCATTTACACTTGGCCTACTTATATTAAGCGCCATTTTGTCCATCATGATCGGTGCGATGCCACTGTCTTTTAGTCAAATATTTCAAGATCTGCTTAATATCACAGGAGCACAACATTATGCCCTGAGCACGAATGTTTTACTGGAAATTCGCTTACCTCGCACCCTACTGGCCATGGCGGTTGGCGCGGCATTGGGTATCTGCGGTGCCGCCATGCAAGCACTGTTTCGCAACCCTTTAGCTGACCCAGGATTAATAGGCGTTGCAGGAGGCGGAGCATTTGGCGCCGTCGTCATTATTGTACTCGGTAACAGTATGTTCCCAGATGCGATGTCCTATTTTGGCCCATATGCACTACCAATAGGCGCCATGTTAGGTTGCCTTGGCGTCTGCGGCATTATCTATAAACTCAGTAACCAACATGGTCAATTCACTATTATCACCTTATTACTAGCCGGCATTGCTGTGAACGCGATAGTTGGTTCTTTTATTGGCATATTAACGCTAATAAGTACCGATGAAGAATTACGGGAATTAACCTTTTGGACCATGGGGAATCTTGGCGGTAATAATTGGTCACTTACCTTACCAGTACTGCTCTTGATTGGTGTTAGTTTAGTTGGCTTAAGTCGCCTTGCTAGACCTCTTAACTTATACCTCCTTGGCGAAGCTCAGGCACAGCATCTTGGTGTACAGGTGGCGCAACTCAAGAAACAAGTCTTTTTTTTCACCGCCATTGCAATTGGTGCAGCTGTTTCAATTAGTGGCATGATTGGCTTTGTTGGTTTTGTTATTCCTCACCTTGTTCGTATTTTAATTGGCCCAGATCATAAATTTTTACTGCCAACCAGCATGTTGTTGGGCGCCAGTTTTCTTACCCTTACTGACATTATTGCGCGCATTGCCATCTCCCCAGCAGAAGTGCCGATTGGGTTAGTCACCAGTGCTTTAGGTGGCCCTTTCTTCCTTTATGTATTGTATAAGCAAACCCAAAGATTCAATTAATTCTTTTTAGGATATCAATCATGTCTATTATCACACATGACTTATCGATCTCATTCATGGACAAGCCTTGCCTGAAAAATGTCCAACTGACAGCTAAAACCAATCAACTGACCGTTTTAATTGGGCCAAATGGTGCAGGCAAATCCACATTATTAAAAGCTTGCTGTGGCGATTTCGAAGCAGCTTCAAATCAAGTTTCTTTAAATGGCAAAAACATCTCTCAATATTCTGCAGCAGAACTTGCTCAAATAAGAGCCGTCATGACTCAGTCCTATGAGATGGGATTTAGCTTTACCGTATCCGAATTAGTAATAATGGGCTGCTATGCTTTCGAGCATCTCATCTCTCGGCAAGATATGGCAAAGATTGTACGAGATGCCATGAATTATATGTCGATATCACATTTGCATGACCAAAACTTTATGACGCTGTCGGGAGGAGAAAAACAGCGTACGCAGTTAGCCCGAGTATTGGCCCAACTGTGGTTTCCTTATCAACAAGACACCCCTCGTTTTCTACTGCTAGATGAGCCTACCTCCAGCCTTGATATTTATCACCAACATCAAGTTCTATCTCTTGCCAAAACTCTCACCAATAGAAACATAGGAGTGATCGCCGTTGTGCATGACCTATCCCTTGCAGCAAATTTTGCTGATCAACTGGTCCTGCTCAATCATGGTGAAGTGGTCACACAAGGGACTGCGGAAAAAGTATTACAAAGACATCATTTAGATAAGGTTTATGGCGTCAAAGGAGATTTTTTTCATTCATCCCCCAACATTCAGCCCACAGTATTATTGGATGCAATTCAATAATACCATTTGAATTAGAAACACATTTAAATAAAAAAGGGAGTGCTAAATAGCACTCCCTTTTTTGTCCCACCCTGAAATACGTTGACATAAATAGGACTTCTTTATGGCGACATCAGGTATCAAGCGTAGCTTCAGCAATGGCTCGCCAATCTTTGTTTTCCGGGCTTTTTTCTATTCTTTTACCAAAGAATTGCGCCACCTGATTTCCAGTTCCGTCATACAACTCTAATGAAGTAATAATGCCATCAGACGTTGGCTTTCTAATTAACCAACCACGGTTTACACCACTCATAAGTAAATGCAAATTGAACTCTGGGTCAAGGATATTCAGCCAATCTCCCTTCTCAACAATCGAATGAATGACACCAGAGTGAATCTGAATGCCGCCTTTATTCCCTACGAAACACATAATAGGCACTTGCTGATCCGCTACTGTAATCAACACCTCTTTCAATTTCCCTATGTCAAACGGCTGAGCATATTCTTCACCGACCAAATCAAATGCCCGTTCTCGGCTTACTGCATATTTCTTCAGCAAACCAACAAATTGATGGACATCTGTCATATTTGACCAGTCTTGGTATAGAGCCTTTTGATCTATCTCTTGCGCTTCGCTAGCAACGTCTTCTGATCTCTTAACAATGCTCAATCTTACTTGCTGATTTGAATGGCGATATTTTGTGACCAAACTCATATAGGCTTCAACATTACTGCTTTCTTGCAAATACAATTTCTGAATAGCCACACCATTTTCATCATAAAATTGAAGACTAAAACGACTACCGTTAGACAAAGTTTCTTGAACAGCAAAACCATGCTTCCAACGTTTTAGAAATAACCGTAAATCGATACGATTATCAAATGAAATGATTAATCCCATCCCCATTGGCCCGCCAACTTTGACATTTTCATAAACGCCTTTACGTTCATGAACAGCAAAGTCATTACGTAGCAAAATCATGACATAACCCAAACTTGGTAGATCTTTAAGCAAATTGGCAAAATCGTCATTCAGGTAAAGACTCTGCACACCCAACTGCTCATAGACCATTTCTGCTTCAGACATTTCCAACTGAGCCGCAACGTCACGCTGTCTCATATTTGGTTGATCTTGCTTCAATGCGGCATATTTCTCCTGCAAAGAGGCATTATCAATTGATCTGTCAAATAACGTCTTAATAGACATAACAACTCCAGACTTGTTTCGTTAAAAGGTTGAAGTAAGTGACAGTTTGAAAGAGCGTCCGCTTTCCAGATAGCGTTCGGATTCTCGCTCTGGTTGAATCATCACAACCTTATCCGTTAGATTATTAATACCAAATCGCACTCTGGTGTTATCCAATATCTGCTTACTCACGCCCAAATCGGCCACGAAATACCCTTCTAACATCTCTGTATTAGCCTCATTAGTAAACTGGTCACCAACATAACGAGCTTGTGCATCTAGATCAAAACCTGAATATAGATCTTTATGAAGGTAGTTTACTTTGACAAGATGATCCGAACGATCCATTAACGCCTTACCATTAGACTCATTTTCAGTATCAAGATAAGTGTAACTCAAGCTAAGTTTCTGGGTATCTAAATCATTAAATATCGACCAAGTGAACTCTACACCCTGTAAAATAGCCGATTCAATATTTTCATATTGTCTAATTGTAACCCCCGTTGATGACACTACTTCTGTATTGATGAGATCTTCTACATCCGAGCGAAACAAAGTAATGGCACCTTGGGAATGACTCTGCTGGAATGTTACCCCTAACTCAAGCGTGTTCGCCGTTTCAGGTTTAAGATCATCATTCCCTAAATAGCGACTCGGTCCTGCATTCACCACGTAATTAGAAGAGCCTTGACTAATAGAAGGCGCAAGATAACTTTTACCATAGCTAGCTTTTACTCCTAAAACAGGTGTTAGCTGATTAAAGACACTGACTTTAGGGCTAACCTCGCTACCATATTTACTGTGATCATCAAATGCCAAGCCCAATGTAATACTTGCTTTATCCGTCATCTTAAACACATTTTGTGCCGCTAAGGTCGTTGAATCCACCTTGTCTTGAAACGTCGTGGTGTCGTCACGAATGGCTTCTTCCTCGCGATAAGTTAACCCAACACTCAGATAATTTTTTTCATTTAAATAACCTTGCGTATCAAAAGCAAAACTGTCTTCCTTAACGGTCCAATCACGGGTTGCTTCAAGTACATTCGACTCACCAGTCGAATAAGAAACCGTGCTGTCAAAATCGGCTATTTCAGTTAAATACTCGGCGGTAAATATCTTGGTTTCGACGTCAGTCGTGTCATCTTCATCTCCCGAAGCGTCGTATTCCTTACTATTGTCATCAGATTGAAGAGTACTGAGTTCAATACGATCGCCATTATTCAAGTCGATTCCAATCACGGCTTGATAGTTATCAAGGTCTTTAGACGATTGTAAACTGGCCAAATTGTCATCATCTCGAATTTCATCTCTGTCACTGGTTTGTCCAGAAATCAATAAATCAATATTATCTGTTACCGCGCCAGAAGCAGACAAACTTACCCCTTGACTATCTCCACCATTGGCATTGTCCATTACTTCTCCGTAAAGAGAGATTGAGCCAGACCATTCTGCGGTGGATTTTTTGGTAATGATATTAATTACCCCGGCCAAGGCATCAGCACCATAAAGACTGGACGCAGGGCCACGAATAATTTCGATTTTTTCAATATTAGCTAAAGGCACCAACCCATAACGATACGCAGGCTCTCTAGGTACGGAACGGTCAATGTTTGGGATACGTTTACCATTTACCAAAATCAAAACTTGATCCGTACCAAAACCTCTTATTTGAGCGGCTGGCGATGGATTGACATAAGTGGAAACGAGCTGAACACTGGGAGATAAATTGATAACATCAGCTAAATCCGTTGCGCCACTAGACTTAATGTCATCAGCCGTAATGACACTAACGGAGCCAGAATAGTTATTTTGATCAACAGGCGCTTTCGCTGAAATGATCAATGAATCCAAATCCGTTGTCTCATTCGCCAATAAAGTATTTGCTGTAATGAAGCAACCGGAAATTAAAATAGCTAACTTTTTTTTATTAAATTTCATTTTTAAAACCTAAGAAAGTTGAAAGATGATATACAACTTGCACTCCTTGCAACCCTTAAGCTAAATGATAATGATTACTATCATTATTTTCAACAAATTATTTGCACATTTCCCTCAATGTGTCATTTTTATGCAAATGACATCACCTAACATCCTAGGTATACTAGCCCTCATTCAAGACTGACCTCTTATACAGAGCGACGCGACCACTTACAGACGGGATATTTTTGAGCCATACATTGACCCTTTATTTATTTAGCCACTAGGCGCTCATTAACAAAAAACTTAAACCACTGTGATGGATACAAACATGAACTCTATAACTCTTGGCCCACTTTCTAAGGCTGATGGCGAAATCCAAATTCCAGGCTCAAAGAGTCTTTCAAACCGCATTTTGTTACTGGCAACGCTTGCCAAAGGCACCACCAGAATCACTAACCTATTAGACAGTGATGACATTCGTCATATGCTTGAGAGCCTGACTCAATTGGGCGTAAACTACCGCCTAGAAGATCAAGGCACGACTTGTGTATTAGAAGGTTTGGGTGGCCCTATTCAAGCCAATTTCGGTGACTTATTTTTGGGCAATGCTGGCACTGCAATGCGCCCACTAACCGCAGCACTATGCCTTGGCCAAGGTGAATTTCGTTTGCATGGTGAGCCACGCATGCACGAACGTCCGATTGGCGACCTAGTCGATGCCCTGAAAACGCTTGGTGTGGACATTCAATATGAAGGCGAGACGAATTACCCACCGCTGCGCATTAAGGCTAATGGATTAAACGGCGGGGAAGTTGCCATTAAAGGCAACATTTCAAGTCAGTTCTTGACCGCTATTTTAATGAGCGCACCGCTAGCGCAACAGGACCTCACTATTAAGGTCGATGGAGAATTAGTCTCTAAGCCTTACATCGACATCACATTACACGCTATGAAGCAATTTGGTATCGAGGTGGAAAACCAAAATTACCAAGCCTTTATCGTCAAAGGTCAACAAACTTACCAAAGCCCTGGCGAAATCATGGTCGAAGGCGACGCTTCTTCTGCGTCTTATTTTTTAGCGGCAGCGGCGATTGCTGGTGGGAAAATCAAAGTGCATGGCGTTGGTACAGACAGCGTTCAAGGGGATGTAAAGTTCGCCGAAGTACTGGAAAAAATGGGTGCAAAAATCACTTATGGCCCAACCTGGATAGAAGCAGAACGTCAAACGCTAAAAGGCGTAGACCTAGATATGAACCACATCCCAGATGCCGCCATGACAATTGCTACGACAGCACTGTTTGCAGAAGGCACGACTCGCATCCGTAATATTTATAACTGGCGCGTAAAAGAAACAGACCGTTTAAGTGCAATGGCCACAGAGCTTAAAAAGCTTGGTGCTGAAGTGATTGAAGGTGAAGATTTCATTAGTGTCACACCGGTAACAACCTTAAAACACGCGGCAATCGATACCTACAATGATCACCGCATTGCGATGTGCTTCTCATTGGTAGCCTTCTCAGATACCCCTGTGACAATCAATGATCCAGGCTGTACCTCTAAGACCTTCCCAACCTACTTTAAGCTATTCAATCAAGTCACTCAATCGTAACGGTTGACCAGACAGACCAAGCCCCAGTGACCTATGCATTCTTTCATAGGTCACTGGGGCTTTTTTTATAGGGAATTACTTTTGATTCTCAGGCGTGGCTGGCGTTTCCAACATTTTAATCTGCTTCGGTGTCAGTAACTTATACAAAGACGCGCGATTCTCCGCATATGCCATGGTTAACGCCTTAGTTTGCTTAGCGCTTTTATCCGCCAGTGTATCCACTTGCTTCAAATAGCCTTTTGAATTAGGCGTAAGTTGACTCAATGCCACTTGAGTATTGTGGAGCTGTTCTTGAATTTTGCGGATTTTTTGACCATCTCGTTCAAACAATGCTGACACTTTTTCTTCCGCATTACTGTCCAAGCCCAGCTTATCGGCAATGCGTTCCGCCAATTGCTCATGATTAGGCACCGCCATTTTCGCATTTTCAGGTTCTGCAAAGGCTTTCATCGCCACACCAGCAATTATTGCAATGCCCAAACATGTGACAGCAATCCTGCCAGTTTTTTTGTTGGTCAACATACTTTCTCCTCAGTCGTTCTGTTTCGCGATGAAGACATTATGTCTAGAGTTACGTCAAACCGAACCAAAGACCAAGGAGAGAGTGATAAAGCTTGTCAATATGGCGTCAACAAGCTGATAAATGTATCCACCAAGCGAAATAAAACACTCAGTGAATGCACATTTCCCAAATTAGAATCGACTTGTTAAGGCTGGATCCCAATCTTTCCAAACCACCTCTTTTCCTTGCGCGTGAATCATCGCCGCAATGTCAACGACGCTTCTTTCATCACTTATCTCAAACTGCTCCAAAGCGGGCTGAGCTTCTTCGGCATAACCTCCGGGCTGAGTTTTAGACTCAGCACTCATGGTGGTGAAGCCCATTTTTACAGCATGCTGTCTAAAGCTAGGCGATTCACGTGTCGACAAACTCATTTCTAAATCCGCATCAAACAACCGCCAAGCGGCAATCAATTGAACCAGTTGGCGATCGCTGATCACGGATTTAGGTTCGATCCCACCTTCACAAGGACGAATTCTAGGAAAGGCCACACTAAAACGGCTACGCCAATAACGCTTTTGCAAATGGCGTAGGTGATGAGCCATGGCAATGGAGTCAGTGCGCCAGTCCTCTAAGCCCAATAGCACTCCTAATCCTATTTTATGAATCTGCGCCTGACCAATACGATCCGGCGCATCTAAGCGGTAATTAAAATTACTTTTATTGCCTCGCAAATGATGCTCTAGATAGGTTTTACGTCGATAGGTTTCTTGATACACCAAGACCGCATCCAATCCCAATTGATGAAGCCGCTCATAATCCACCTTTTCTAATGGCTGAACTTCCATTGAGAGCTGACTAAAACGGGGCTTTATTCGCGGTAACATGCGCTCAAAATACGGCATAGATACCTTGTTTGTTTCACCTGTGACCAACAGGATATGGTCAAACCCTTTCGCCTTAATCGCGGCCACCTCAGCATCAACTTGGTGCTCATTAAGCGTCAGACGGCGAATAGCGTTCGACATAGAGAAACCACAGTAAGTACATTCATTAGCACAAGTATTCGACAAATACAGCGGCGCAAATAAGCTGATCGTGTTGCCGAAACGCCGCTGAGTGATACGTTCACTTTTGCTCACCATCTCCAGCAAATAAGGTGCTGCAGCGGACGAAATTAACGCGGCAAAATCGTCTACGTCTAACTTATCTTTTGCTAGAGCCCGAATCACATCCTGTTCAGTTTTCATTTGATGACTACGAGTCATGGTTTGCCAGTCCAGACCTTCAAGCACCTGACTGAACTGACCTGCAATAGCTGGACTCTGCTCAACAACACGCAAAACAGACGCCTTACTCATGACAAAGCCCCGATAAACTCAGTCAGTGGGCTAGTGGCATGCGCCGCATCAAACCGCTTCTCCCCTAATCCAGATTCGTACGCTAATCGACCTGCTTCAACCGCCAAACGAAACGCCTTACCCATTTGCTCCGGTTGTTTCGCTACAGCCATCGCGGTATTCACCAAGACTGCATCCGCCCCCATTTCCAAAGCCAAAGAAGCATCCGATGGCGCTCCAATCCCCGCATCCACAATCACTGGTACATTAGCCTGTTCAATAATAATGTCTAAAAAAGGTCGACTCGCCAGCCCCATGTTCGATCCAATTGGCGAGCCTAACGGCATCACACATTGGCAGCCAACCTCTTCCAGACGTTTGCACAAAACAGGGTCTGCATGCACATAAGGCATCACCACAAAGCCTTTTTTTACCAGCGCCTCGGCGGCCGCCAAGGTTTCATTGCCATCCGGCATCAGATAACGTGGGTCTGGATGGATTTCTAATTTCACCCAATTTGTCTGTAACGCCTCTCGAGCCAACTCAGACGCAAAGATGGCTTCTTTTGCATTCCTTGCCCCAGACGTATTGGGCAATAACTTTACCCCCATATTTTGTAAGGGTTTGAGAATATTGTCCGTTTGATGCTGCAAATCCAAACGTCGTAAAGATAGCGTCACCAACTCGGTGCCACTGGCCGACAGAGACTCTGTCATTGCCTCGCCGCTGGCATACTTTCCAGTACCAGCAAACAACCGAGAACCAAACTCATGATCAGCAATAATCAAGGGCTCCATACCTAACCTCCCGCAATGGATTCAAAAATAAACACACGACAAGAAGCGAGTACATCAGTCGTGGCCCAAGCACTACGAGGAATGATGTTTTGATCTATGGCCACCGCCACACCATTAGACTCTTTTTTCAACGTATCAATTAAGTCTTGAACATAACGACCATCAAACTCGAACGGTTTGTCATTAAGATATATTTTCATTTCCGACCTCTTTTGATTGCGCAAACTGCTCTATCAGAAAACGAGTCACTCGTTCAGGCGATTCGGCTAAGGTAATGGCGGTTACCAAAGCCACACTGTTTACTCCTGTGGCCGCAACGGCAGCAAAGCGTTCACAGTTAATCCCGCCAATGGCTACTGTAGGGTAATGACCTTTGAGTAAATTGACATAATGCTGCAGACGCTTAAGTCCCTGAGGTTGCGATGTCATTTGTTTTGTTTGGGTGGGATAGATATGCCCCAGCGCAATATAACTAGGCTTAAACACCAGAGCTCGAGCAATCTCAAAATAGCCATGCGTACTCACGCCTAAACGCAAACCAGCTTGTTGAATACGTGCTAAGTCAGCTACTAACAAATCTTCCTGCCCTAAGTGCACACCATATGCACCGTATTCAATGGCTTTTTCCCAATAATCATTGATGAACACCTGCGCTTGGTAAGTTTTTCCTAGCAGGATCGCCTGCTGGATTTGCTCTTCGAGTTGAGCTGAATCGGCGTCCTTGATGCGCAATTGGGCAATGCGAACCCCTTGCTTCAACACTCGTTCCAACCAATGAATGGAATCCACAACAGGGTATAACCCCATTGAATCCACATCCATTTCTGCAAATGCCAGCGACTGTCCTAAGCCACTTTCAGCGGTAACAATATTAGGTAAGTTCTCAATTTGCTCCGGCCAACCAGGCCGACCTAATGGCCCGGCTCCTTGCCCTATTTGCACCCCAGTTTTAAGCGCACCGGTAATGTAAGCCTTTGCCATAGTTATCGCATCGTCAGCAAAGTAGTCATACCCCAGAAAACAGGCCAACGCAGTTGATAATGTACAACCTGTGCCACGGGTATTATGGACAGACAATTTGTCGGTTGAAAAACCACACACACTTTCACCTTTAAACCACCAATCTGTCGCCATGGTCGCTTCATGATGACCGCCTTTCAACAACCAAGAAACTTGGTTAACGCCATATTTCTCAGTGATTTGAAAGGCAATTTGGTTGACCGGTTGATGCACCGAAATCTGCGTTAACGCTTCAAATTCCAGTAAGTTTGGTGTGAGATAATCCACATAAGGCAGCATTAGAGTCAGTAACTCTGTGGCCGCCTCACTTTGTTGTAACCGATTACCAGCTTCGCTGCTGGCCGCCATAACCGGATCAAACACAATGCTAATTTCAGGACGTTGCTGTTTTATGTTTGCTAACCACTTACTACACGCGACAACCAACTCATAATTAGGCAACAAACTCACCTTAATGGCTTGCGGCCACACATCATCCAACAGCGTGTGCCATTGCGCATCAAACATCGCCACGCTAACGGGCTCAACTGAATCAACAATTTTAGAATTTTGCGCTGTGACACAGGTCACGATCGATTGCACATGACATCCCAGATCTTGCCCTGTTCGTAAGTCGGCTTGCAATCCTGCGTGTGCCGACGAGTCAGACCCGCCAACACACCAAATAACAGGAGGTTTTGACATTATCTCACCTCCTACTTTAAGGTTGCTCTGTTTCAAGGTCCGTTGTTGAACCCGTTTTACTTGCCACTGACACCTCATCTGTTGACGATTCAGCCAATAAATTTGAATCAAATTTATCTGTCGTCAGATACACATCGCTGCCTAAATCACGAAATTGTTCAGACATTTTTTGCATGCCCGCAATCGGGTTATCCTCTTCTATGGACACTAAATCAATGGCATTCGCTTCTAATCCCGCCGCATAATCACGAACTTCTTGAGTAATCTTCATCGAACAGAATTTTGGACCACACATAGAGCAGAAATGCGCCACTTTACCTGATGCTTGAGGCAAGGTTTCATCGTGATAAGCACGCGCGGTTTCTGGGTCAAGAGACAAATTAAATTGATCTTCCCAGCGGAATTCAAAACGCGCCTTCGAAAGCGCATTATCGCGAATCTGTGCGCCTGGATGACCTTTGGCAAGGTCCGCGGCATGAGCAGCAATTTTATAGGTAATCAAGCCCTGCTTTACGTCTTCCTTGTTCGGCAAACCTAAGTGCTCTTTCGGCGTCACGTAACACAACATGGCACAACCGTACCAACCGATCTGAGCAGCACCAATACCAGAGGTAATGTGGTCATAACCCGGGGCAATATCTTGTGTTAATGGTCCCAAAGTATAAAAAGGTGCTTCATGACAATGTTCTAACTGCTCCGTCATATTCTGCTCAATTAACTGCATCGGCACATGCCCTGGCCCTTCAATCATGACTTGAACATCGTACTCCCAAGCCACTTTTGTTAACTCTCCTAAGGTTCTCAATTCCGACATTTGTGCTTCGTCGTTGGCGTCCATGATAGACCCAGGACGCAGGCCATCTCCTAATGACAGCGCCACATCGTATGCCGCACAAATCTCACAAATTTCACGGAAGCGCTCATACAAAAAACTCTCCGTATGATGCGCCAAACACCATTTAGCCATAATCGAACCGCCACGAGACACAATGCCAGTCAGGCGCTTCGCCGTCAGTGGGACATAACGCAACAAAACCCCAGCGTGGATTGTGAAGTAATCCACACCCTGCTCCGCCTGTTCAATCAAGGTGTCACGAAAAACCTCCCAGTTTAGGTTTTCAGCAATGCCATCGACTTTTTCCAACGCCTGATAAATCGGTACAGTACCAATAGGGACAGGGGAATTTCGTAAAATCCATTCGCGGGTTTCGTGTATGTTTTTCCCCGTGGACAAGTCCATTACCGTATCCGCGCCCCAACGAGTCGACCAAACCAGTTTTTCCACTTCTTCCTCAATGGAAGACGTCACCGCCGAATTACCAATATTGGCATTCACTTTAACCAAGAAATTACGGCCGATGATCATCGGCTCAGATTCTGGGTGGTTAATGTTATTAGGGATAATGGCACGACCTCTTGCCACCTCGTCTCGCACAAACTCTGGTGTAATCTTATCTTGTAGGTTGGCCCCAAAACTTTGACCTGGGTGCTGCTTAAGAAGCAACTCACTCTTAATGGCTTGCAAGTTTTGATTTTCACGAATCGCAATGTATTCCATCTCAGGGGTGATTATTCCCTTTTTGGCATAGTGCATTTGAGTCACACATTGACCAGACTTAGCACGGCGTATTTTGGGTAAATGCTGGAACCTCAGTTCATCCAACTTACCATCGTCTAATCGAGATTGAGTAAAGCTTGAACTAACCACGGAAAGGGTTTCTGTGTCATTACGCTCTTCAATCCAATTGGCTCGTAATGGATTGATCCCCTGATGAACATCGATTTCTTCTTGTGGATCGCCGTAAGGCCCTGAACAATCGTATACAAAAATGGCTTCGTTTGGTTCAAACGTCAGTTTGTCAGGGTCCGAACCGATCGGCGTGTCGGTGAGATTGATTTTACGCATTGGCACACGTACACCATCTCGCTTACCATCTAGATAAATACGTTCCGAAGCTGGAAAAGGCGTGGCTTGAAGTGACTCGATAAAGGCTTTTGCAGCCAAACGAGACTCTTCGCGTGACTGCTTGTTTGGTTTTTTGTTGTTGTGACTAGACATGAGCATTTCCCTTTTTAATAACGTGAGAATTGCTTGTCTGGGGTGCTGTTTATCCTAACGAACTGATTTAGACATCAGACTAGGCAAACATGGAATCCTGAAATGATAGAATTGAAATAGACGAGTGACTGGCTGCATCGAAAACAATTCAACAAAACAGGAGTTCATTCGATGCAGATAAGAAAAAGTATGACTTTCTTGTTTCCTACGCGGGTATCAACCCGATCAGGTTCTGCGGATCCCGCATTCAATTATGCGATCTCAGCCAAATGGCACTCCGACAAGTAATCATGAGTATACTTAATCAAACGTCCTTGTAAACCCAGTTTTTAATCTTGAAAGTTAAATGGGTAAGGCTACAACAACATAACTCAGTCCTGCTGCATCTCTAACGCCATTTTATAAAGTTGATTCTTTTTCCCGCCAGTGAATTTGGCGGCAATCGAAGCCGCCTGCTTTAAAGGCAAAGATTCTTCTAACAACAAAGCCAACACTCGACGAGCTTCCTGCAGTGATTCATCTTCTTCTGGCAAAGATAAATTCAGCATCACCACAAACTCGCCTTTCATCTGATTCGCATCTTCATCAAACTGCTGCAGAATTTGACTAGGCGAACCAGATAAAAAAGTTTCAAATGTTTTAGTAATTTCACGAGCTAACACTAAGTTGGCTTGATCACCATATACGGCCTCAAGATCGCTAATAGAATCATAAATTCGGTGCGTCGATTCGTAGAAAACAACGGTGCCAGCTTGCTTCGCCCAAGCAGCAAACACATCACGACGGGCTTTACTCTTTGCCGGCACAAAACCGGCGAAGAAAAACTGATCCGTTGGTAAACCAGACGCACACAAAGCCGCCACCACAGCACACGAACCAGGAACAGGCACAACTTTATGCCCTAATGCTCTTAAGCTTGATACCAAGTGGTAACCTGGATCCGAGATCAATGGTGTACCTGCATCCGATACTAGGGCGAGGTTTTTACCTTCTGATAGTAAACTGGCAACGTACTCTGCTTTGTCTTTTTCATTGTGATCGTGTACAGAAAATAACTTAGCCTCAATGCCAAAATGGTTCAATAATCGACGGGTGTGTCGAGTGTCTTCTGCCGCGATATAGTCTACATTGCGTAAAGTTTCTTCTGCTCTTTTGGTAAAGTCGTCTAGATTGCCTATTGGTGTCGCAACTATATACAGCGACCCTCTCACTTCATCCGAAGTATGTGATACCATGATGCCTCTTTCATTTGTCATTTTTAAGATTATGAGCCTATATAATTACCGCATCATATCATTAACCCTCTGCTCTTTTCTGCTGGCGGCCTGTAATTCCGCGAATTTAAATATGCCGCAACAAAACGCCACACGAGTGCAGCAAAATACCGCTGATCAAGAACGCACTTTACCGCCTAGCATTTACCAACCGAAAAAGGCCTTGAGCTCAGATCAAGGCATTCGTGATGCCCTACAGCAAGCTCAAAATAATTATGATAATGGCAATTATATTCAAGCTATTTCTATTCTAGAAAAAACTGTTTTAGGCAAAAAATCATCGGTTCAATTTGACGCGTTTCTCTTAGCGGCAAACATCAACGCTCAGTTAGACAATGCTCTAGACGCCTTCGATCAACTGAATAAAGCCGAACTACTGCCCGTTACTCGTCATCCAGACAAACAAAATGCACTCCAACAAACACGCGCCAGCATTTTAGAACATTTTGGCAATTGGCTTGAAGCCGTCAAACTAAGAATGGCGTTAAGTTATAGCCTGCCACTTGATGAAGGCGAATCCAATCAAGCAAAACTTTGGCTTGCCGTTCAAAACCTGACACAAAATGAAATTGATAGCCTGTATCAAGAACAACAGCCAATCCTGAATGGCTGGCTAACCATCAGTAATATTTTACGCGACCAGTCTCTATCCATTGAGCAACAGTTAGCCTACTACCAAAACTGGCAACAAGAAAACGCCAACCATCCAGCAGCAATTACCCCGCCACAAGACTTTCAGATCATGGCGTCCGTTGAAGAAATGGCACCGGAAAAAGTCGTGTTAATGTTACCAATGACAGGTAAATTAAAACGTGCCTCACAAGCCATTGTCGACGGTTTTTTTGCCACCTACTACAACCAAAAAGAAAAGCGCCCACAGGTTAATATCGTCGATGTAGATCAGTTCAATGACATTAGCGATGCCCTACAAGCCGCCAATGACATGACCCCTGATATTATTATTGGGCCACTGCAGAAAAATAACGTGGCACAAATCAGTCGCCTTCACTTGCCATACCCAGTCATTGCCCTAAACCAATTAGACTTTAATAAAGCCGCTAACAATCTGTTTCATTTTTCGCTCAACGCGGAAGACGAAATTCATGAGTTGATTAGCTTTGCCAAACAAGAAGGCGCAACCAAAGCCGCGGTATTAAGCACTCAAGATACTTGGGCACTGAAACAGAACGATGAGTTCACTCAAGCGGCCGAACAAGAGCACGTTACCATTACCTCAACCCAATCTTACGCTAACACCCCACAGGGGCGTCAGAATGCCGTACAAAAACTACTATTAATCAACGAAAGTACGTCGCGCCGTAGATCTGTTGAAAAATGGACTGGCAGCAAGGTTGAGAGCATCGCCCGACCAAGACAAGATTTAGATTACGTTTTTTATGTTGGCAAGCTTGATGACGCCAAACAAATTCGACCGTTATTGGACTTCTATTTCGCAGATTCCGTCCCGATGTTAGCCACAAGCAGCCTAAACGACAGCGCGCCAGACAAAAATGGCAAAGCGGAAGACATTGAGCGTATATTGTTTACGGAATTGCCAGCTCTAGCGTCCAATAAAAAGACAGCCAGTGCCCTGCCCGCTAACCCAGGGTCAAACATTTTACGTCGTCTGCAAGCAATGGGCGCAGATTCTTACTTGCTAGCGAACAAATACCAACTGTTTGCTTTGCTAAAAAGCACTAAAATTTCTGCTAACACAGGCATTATCACTATGGATGATAAAGGCGTTTTTCATAAGCGCCCTGAGATAATGACCTACCGAAGAGGGAACTTGGTTTATGCGCGCAGTAAGCAGTTTTTTCAAAACGAAGAAAGCAGTAGCAAAGAATAACGGACAAAAAGCCGAACAAGCCGCTGAAGCCTTTTTGTGTCGCCAAGGATTAACCTTTGTAGAACGTAATTTCTATTGTCGAACTGGCGAAATAGATTTGATTTTTCTTGACCAGCAAACCTATGTGTTTGTCGAGGTGAGGTTCCGAGCAGCCCCTACTCATGGGGCAGCCGCGGAAAGCCTAACCCCCTCAAAGTTAATGAAAATTCGCAAAAGCGCAGCCCTATGGCTACAAAAAAACAACAAAATCGACAACTCCAGTCGTTTTGATGCCGTACTATTTGATATAAAAATTGACCATAAACATTTAACTTGGCTTAAAGCAGTATTTTAATCACTATGGATTTTCAAGAAGCAATTTACACGCAGTTTGCACAAAGTTTTGAAGCTCAACAGCAGGCACTGGAAAGCCTCCCTCCCTACATTGAACATGCTGGAAAAGTCATTTTTAACAGCATTGCATCGGGCGGCAAAATCATTTGCATTGGCAACAGCACAGGTTCACATTTGGCGCAGTACTTCAGCACCTTAATGTTGGATAAGATGGACAGAGAACGACCAGGACTGCCTGCCATTAATCTAAGCGGTGAAGGCTCTTCAATTCTAGCGATCACTCATAATGACAGCTATCACGATGTTTTCTCCAAGCAAATTACAGCGCTTGGCAACCCAGGCGACATTCTCTTTGTGATTGCCAACCGAGGCAACACTTCCCCCATCATTCAAGCCATCCAAGCGGCACACGAGCGAAAAATGAGCGTTGTGGCCTTAACCAGCCCAGAAGCCAAAAACATTTCCTCTTTGACATCACAAGATGACACTGAAATTAAGGTCAATTTATTAGGGACAGCAAGAGTCCATGAATGCCAAATCACCGTCATTCATACACTTGTGGACTTACTAGAAAGACAACTCTTTGGCTATGAAGACTGATAGCCAAAACAAATCTAAATGACTAAGATGCCCACAGTAACGCGATCAGTTTATTGGCTACTTAGTCGACAACTCAAGAAAAGGCTTACGAAGAAAAGCCCTTAATGTCATAACATCAAGGGCTGAATAATCACTTAACTACTTTTAATTGGAAGCCTTTTGGTGGTGTCGGTGGAGTTGGTGTTGGCTCTTGTTCAAATTCTTCATCTGGAAACACAAACCCATCACCATTTTCTTTTGCATACAGCGCCATCGCCGCTTTCATTGGCACGTAAACTTGCATCGGTTTGCCACTAAAACGCGCCTCAAATGATACAGCGTCTTTGTCCATATTAAGATGGCGAACCGCACTCATACTGATGTTTAGTACAATTTGACCATCTTTCACAAACTCAGTTGGAACGACAACGTTTTCCTGTTCTGCATCCACCAATAAGTATGGTGTCATTTCATTATCTGCCACCCAAGAATAAGCGGCATTCAATAAGTAAGATCGTTTAGGAATCATCTCTTTTACCCTTTTTACGAATAAAAAAAAGGAGCAGTAAAGCCCCTTTCTTTTACATTTAGATCATCAAATGGCTTAGTCTAAGCGCATTTCTTGCTCTGCTTCAGAAAGGCTTTCTTGGAAAGACTCACGAGCAAAAACAAGATCCATGTATTTATGCAGCGATTTAGCTTGCTCTTTAGGGATATCAACACCTAAAGCCGGTAAACGCCATAAAATCGGTGCTAAGCAGCAATCTACAATCGTGAACTCTTCGCTCATGAAGTAAGGCTTTTCATCAAAAATTGGCGAAACACTGATTAAACCTTCACGTAGCTCTTTTTGTGCTTGAGCAACGGCTTCTTTGTCTTTACTCGACAAAATTAGGTCGACCAATTTAGCCCAATCACGCTGGATACGATACATGTATAAACGACTTTCAGCACGAGCAACTGGGTATACTGGTAATAATGGTGGATGAGGAAAACGCTCGTCCAAATATTCCATCATGACATTTGGCTCATACAACACCAAATCACGATCGACTAAAGCTGGAAGTTCATTATACGGATTCACATCTGCCAATTCGTCTGGCTTGTTAAACGGGTCTACATCAATGATATCCACTGTTACGGCTTTTTCTGCCAATACGATACGCACGCGATGGCTGTAATGATCTTCTCCATCAGAAAAGAACGTCATTGAGGAGCGCTTTGCAATAACACCCATGTCTAACCCCTATATTGAAGACTTCAAAACCCTCTTAAAGAAGAGGACAAATAAACCAAATTGATGGAGTGGCCAGCGATAAACAGACACTCTCACCAAAAATATGCCCTATTCTACCATCTTTTAAATGCTTTTTCTGTGAAAAATCATTTTGTTACAAGATTGCCGACAACGCATATTTAAAACAAAAAAAACGCTTGGCGTAATCACCAAGCGTTTTAATACAGATTCTAAAGCGAATATTAACGCTTAGAGAACTGAGGACGACGACGTGCTTTACGAAGGCCGACTTTCTTACGCTCAACTTCACGAGAGTCACGAGTTACGTAACCAGCAGAACGTAGAGAACGACGAAGAGTTTCATCGTATTGCATTAGCGCACGTGTGATACCATGACGGATCGCACCAGCTTGACCAGAAATACCACCACCTTTAACAGTGATGTATACGTCAAATTTTTCAGTTGCTTCAACAAGCTCAAGAGGCTGACGAACAACCATGCGAGCAGTTTCACGACCGAAGTACTGATCGATAGAACGGTTGTTGATAACTAGGTTACCAGAACCGGCTTTTAGGAACACACGAGCGGTAGACGTTTTACGACGACCTGTACCGTAGTATTGAGTAGCTGACATAATGATCTTCCGTATTAAATGTTAAGTTCTTGAGGCTGTTGAGCAGCATGTGGATGCTCAGTACCAGCGTATACTTTCATTTTCTTGTGCATTGCACGGCCCAATGGACCTTTTGGCAACATACCTTTTACGGCGATTTCAAGAACGCGCTCTGGAGCGTGATCAATCAACTTCTCGAAATTCATAGAACGCAAGCCGCCTGGGTAACCAGTATGGCGGTAGTATTGTTTAGCTGCAGCTTTGTTACCTGTAACGTGAACTTTCTCAGCATTGATAACAACGATGTAATCACCAGTGTCAACATGAGGAGTGTATTCAGCTTTATGCTTACCGCGTAGACGGCGAGCAATTTCGGTCGCCAAACGACCAAGAGTTTTGCCTTCAGCATCAACCACGAACCAGTCGCGACGTACTTCAGCAGGTTTAGCAGTAAAAGTTTTCATCAAAAAAACCCTATCAATACGCGTGCTTATAACACGCTATACCTATTATTATTGGTTGGCCGATCTTATTCAGATCAATCAACGTACACTTACCTTTTAAAAAGGCGAGCGAAGTATACAGCATTTCTAACACATAAGAAAGCCGTAATCGCCATTACGGGCGGTGTTCAAGGGATAAATATTCTTCAGATTGCATTTCCAGTAAACGACTGATCGTTCGGTCATATTCAAATTTCAAGCGCGTCCCTTGATAAATGTCTATGATGGCCACTTCTGCGGAAAATATCACTTTAACGTGGCGATCATAAAACTCATCAACCAAGTTAATAAAACGTCTTGCCAAGTCATCGCGAGCGGCATCCATTTGTGGCAAACCGGAAATGATTACTGTGGTATAAAGTCGAGCGATTTCAATGTAATCAACCTGACTTCGAGGACCATCACACAAGGCATTAATATCAAACCAAGCCAAATCTTCACAGCTTCTTAATAAAGGTATGTCACGCCCTTCAATCTCAACGCTACCACCTTCTACAATATGTGAAGCATCGGTAATCAGGCTCATAAACCTTTCATTCAATTGATCAGCGGATTCATCATTGAGCGGGTAATGGTATAATTTAGCTTGTTTTAGTGTCCTTAGACGATAATCGACGCCACCATCAACATTCATCACCTTGGTATATTGCTTCACCAAATCAATGGCTGGCAGGAATCGTGCTCGCTGCAAGCCGTTTTTATACAAACCATCAGGCTCTATGTTGGAAGTAGCGACCAAGCTAGTGCCGTTTTTAAATAACTCTTCTAACAAACCAGCCAAGATCATCGCATCGGTAATGTCTGTCACGAAAAATTCATCGAAACACAGCACCTGAGCTTTATCGGAAATTTGCTTACCCACGATTTCTAACGGGTTTTTAACATCATTTAACTTTCTAAGCTCTTGATGAACCATCTGCATAAAGCGATGGAAGTGCAACCGCAACTTTTTCTCAGTCGGTAAGCAGTCAAAAAACGTATCCATCAAGTAGGTCTTACCGCGACCTACCCCACCCCAAAAATACAATCCTTGCTCAACTTGCAGCTGTTTCTTTTTCTTAAACATGCCGAACAAACCTGTTGATTCAGGCTCTTGCTTAGCAAGCAGTCGATCAAATAAATCTTGTAAGGCTTCTACGGCTTCTTCTTGTGCTGGATCGTAATGAAAATCTTCGCGCTTGAGGTCTTCTTTATAACGTGTGATTGGTGTCATGTCAGTCTTTCGTATGAATAAGTGAATTACATGCATTCTAACAAATTGTAACTTAAACAACACCTCTCATCCTGTTACGCTTTTCCCTATATAAGCTATAATGGAAATATGTTTTAAGGAGAGAGTTATGAATTTAGAAGAATTCAATGTCATTGTTTTTATTACAGGTATTATTGTTGGGGGTATCGCAACCTACTCAATAAAGAATCTGCTCGCTAAGAGCAATATCAAGCAACCAGACTCAACAGGCAATCTGGTTACCATGAAGTCTCTACAACAGGAACTTGATAATAAACAAGTCATTATTGATAACTTCTTTGCAGACAGTAATGAGCAAATAATCATGGTTGAAAAACGTCTTGCTGAACTAAAAAACAATCTAGCCAGCAATGCTTCACAACTAAGCAATGTCAAAATTGATTCGGCTCCAACAAGCCAATCCAATGATGAAAACATCCCTGCGGAACCACCTAGAGATTACGCTCTTAAACAAGCGCAAGATCAAGGCATGTTGAGCGAAGCATTTGGCCTTAAAGAACCAGACATTGAGCTTGAACCCAAGCGTGGTATCTAAACCTCACAGTGGCTTTAACCAGCATCACTGAATCTCATAAAAAAACGGGCCATTCACATAGCCCGTTTTTTTATGAAGAAAAGGATCTTTTTAAGCTGGATTATCAATATCGATAAATATGGCTTCCAGTCCAGATTGCTCCGACAAGAATTTGGCCATAGACTGGGCGCCAAAACGCTCTGTCGCGTGATGACCAGCAGCAACAAAATGAATGCCCATCTCTCTAGCAATATGAATCGTTTGCTCCGATACTTCCCCAGTGATATACACATCTGCACCAACATTAATCGCTTGCTCAATATACCCCTGCGCACCACCAGTACACAAAGCGACTCGCTTAATCGGCTTTTCAGACACACGCTCAAACAGCACACTTCTCTGCACCGCTTGCTCAACCAGCAACTGAAAGGAATCCAGAGACATCTCTTTCTCCAGCGTACCCACTAAACCAATGGATTCCTCTAGGGGCACACCTGACTGCAAACTTTCGCGAGATGTAAGACCTAAAGCCGTCGCCAAACCGGCATTGTTACCAAATTCTACATGCGCATCTAATGGCAGATGATAGCCATACAAATTAATGTCATTCTTAATTAAGGTTGAAATACGGCGATACTTCATACCTACAATCTCAGGCGCTTCATTTTTCCAAAAGTAACCGTGATGAACAAAAATCGCATCAGCCTGCCAAGCGACAGCCGCCTCGATCAAAGCCTGGTTGGCCGTAACCCCCGTCACAATGCGCTTAATTTGGTTTTTTCCTTCAACCTGCAAGCCGTTTGGCGCATAATCTTTAAAACGACTTGGCCTTAGCGTCCGATTCAGCAATAATTCAAATTCACTGCGTAACAAAGCAACCCCTTATCAATGATGAAGCTAAAAATTTACTGGATGCCCACTATTATCGCCATTCTATTAGGCGCTTGTATAGGTCTGACCACGCTACTCATCCAAGACAATCGTAAAAGCCAACGTCCTTTTAGTTTTGCAGACATTGTCAAAGCCACCACACCTTCCGTGGTCAGCATATATAGCCAGAAATTTACAAAACGTCACTGGACTGACAAAACCGCCACTACACAAACCACCAGCTTAGGTTCTGGCGTGATCATTACCCCTGATGGCTTCATCCTCACCAATCATCACGTGATCCAAAATGCCCAAAGCATCACCGTTGCCCTAAACGATGAAAGACGACTCGCCGCCGATTTAATCGGCTCCGACCCCTCAACCGATTTGGCCGTTCTAAAAATACAACTTAATGATTTGCCAAGCATACAAATCGGCCAGAGCGAAACAGTACAAATAGGCGATCAGATCTTAGCCATAGGCAATCCATTTGGCATAGGTCAAACTGTTACCTCAGGCATCATTAGTGCCAAAGGCCGCAACAGTATCGGCTTAAATACATACGAAAACTTTCTACAAACAGACGCCGCTATCAACCCTGGAAATTCAGGTGGCGCTTTGGTTAACATGCAAGGTGAATTAATCGGCATTAGCTCTGCCATTTACTCGAGTTCTGGCGGCTCACAAGGCATTGGCTTTGCCACACCAATTGATGATGCTATGAGTGTTATGCAGGACATTATTGCTCATGGCGAGGTTATTCGCGGCTATTTAGGAATGGAAGCACAAAAGATTACTCACAATCTTGCTAATAATTTAGCCCTGCCATCAGAATACGGCTTACTTGTGAGTGACATCACCAATGAAAGTCCAGCAGACAAAGCGGGCATTGAAGTGGGTGACATCATTCTAGAAATCAATCAAACCCCAAGCAGAGATCCGATTCAAATAAAAAGACTCATTGCCTCCCTGAAACCGGGCACCAGCATTTCATTACTTGGATTAAGAGGACGGCAATCTTACCAAACGAAGATCACCTTAGATAAACAGCCTGCGATGCAAAGAATCACTTATTGAATCTGATTCTCCACCAGATTTTTCAGTTTCTGCAAGCTAATTTCAAAATTCTTACCTGCCATGTCATTTGCAAACAAAGCGAGATAAGGACCGATAAATCCTGCGTCTAAATCCCCTTCAATCTGCCAAATCACTTGAGTACCTTGCGACACAGACAAGAAACGAATCTGATTCTGTACCAAGTTAACGTTTGGCTTAGGGCGAACATCAAAAGTGAATAGTGAAGGCCCGACGGACAATAAAGTGAGGGCGCCCTGGTCAGCCTTATCTTGATAGTCTATGGCAACACTTTGGCCGACCGACAATTCACCTTGAGAATCTCGCAGTCGTCCATTTTGCACATGCATCCACAAAGGCAAATTACGGCCATCCAAAGCCACATCAAGAATATTCGCAGCAGAGGCATCAATCACCACACTGCGTTCAACTCGATAGTCTGTTGGTAGGAAAAATCCTGCTCCCACCAACAATAAAATGACTAACGCCAAAATTCGCGTGACACGGCGAATTGAATAAATCGCATTAGAATGACCGTGACTTTTGCCCAGCATGATTAATCCTTAAGAATACGGTATTCAGCCGACATAGCATGCGCTTCCAATGACTCACCACGAGCTAAAGGTGATGCTATTTTAGCCAACTCACTCGCACCCTGAGGCGAACAATTAATCAAAGAACTGCGTTTTTGAAAGTCATACACACCCAATGGAGAAGAAAAACGCGCGGTACCAGAGGTCGGCAACACGTGGTTCGGCCCTGCACAATAGTCACCTAGTGCTTCCGGCGTATGACGCCCCATGAAAATGGCCCCTGCATGTCGAATTTTTTCCGCCCATTTTTCTGGCTCATCAACCGACAATTCCAAATGCTCAGCCGCCACTAGATTGGCAATGTCCATCGCCTCTTCCATATCAGCCACATGGATCAAAGCAGCACGACCTTCTAAAGACACTTTAATGATGTCTTTTCGGCTTTGAGACTCAATCAAGGTCTCCATAGATTGTTTAACTTGCTGAATGTAATCCGCATCAGGCGAGATCAAAATCGATTGTGCATCTTCATCATGTTCAGCTTGCGAGAACAAATCCATTGCAATCCAATCAGGATCCGTTTTGCCGTCACATACCACCAAGATTTCAGATGGCCCAGCAATCATATCAATGCCCACCGCACCAAATACCATGCGCTTAGCTGTCGCCACATAAATATTGCCAGGACCGACAATCTTATCGACTTTAGGGATGGTTTCCGTGCCGTAAGCCAATGCGGCAACCGCTTGCGCACCACCAACGGTAAAGACTCGATCCACACCGGCAATATAGGCAGCCGCCAAAACGATGTCATTCACAAAGCCATCAGGCGTCGGTACCACCATGATAATCTCACCAACACCCGCCACTTTTGCCGGCATCACATTCATTAAGACAGAAGATGGGTAGGCGGCCTTACCACCAGGAACATAAACCCCAACTCGATCTAATGGCGTCACTTTTTGACCCAGCACCGTGCCATTGGCCTCTTGGTACTGCCAAGAAGGTTGCTTTTGTCGCTCGTGATAATCATGCACTCGTTGCGCTGCTGCTTCTAGACTAGCCACCAGCTCATCACTGACACGCAATTTCGCTTCCGCTAACTGCTCACGCGAAATTTCCAATTCACTTGCAGCGCTAACATCACGACGATCAAAACGGTTTGTAAATTCAACAACCGCGTCATCGCCACGCTGTCTAACCTGCGTGACGATATCGGTAACGGCTTGCTGAACGCCAGCATCAGAGACAGAATCCCAGGCCAGCAAAGTTTCAAGCTCTGCACGAAAGTCTACAGAGCTCGAAGAAAACTCTCGTATATTCAGTTTCAACTATTTACCCTCGTTTTCTTCTACAGCCTTTCTCAACATTTCAAGAATCGGCTCAATCTCAGCGTATTTGGTTTTATAAGCCGCTTTATTCACGACCAAACGCGTACTAATGGGCGCAATCAAATCTCTCGCTTCCAGACCATTTGCTTTCAAAGTATTGCCTGTATCCACAATGTCCACGATTAAATCAGCCAAGCCCATAATAGGGGCCAATTCCATCGCGCCATACAGCTTGATTACATCCGCTTGAATGCCTTGTTCAGCAAAATAGGCTTTTGCTGTTTTGGAGAATTTGGAAGCCACTTTCAAACGGCGTGTTGGCAAGGATTGCCCCACCACACCCGCAGTCATTAAACGACACTTAGAGATCTTTAGATCAAGTAGCTCATATAAATTTTTGGTGCCAGCCTCCATTAAAACATCTTTACCAGCCACACCAAAATCAGCTACGCCATGCTCTACATAAGTGGGCACATCCGTAGCACGAAGAATCACTAATTTAATGTGTTCGTGATTGGTATCGAAAATCAGCTTACGACTTTTACTGATATCTTCAGCAGGAATGATGTTGGCTTTTTCCAACAAAGGTAAGGTTTCACCTAAAATACGCCCTTTTGAAAGGGCGATGGTTAATGCTTTGCTCATATTAATTTAAAACTCGTGAAATTTTTGCACCCAAAGCACCGAACTTTTCTTCGATACATTCATAGCCACGGTCAATGTGATAAATACGGTCTATTTTCGTATCACCTTCCGCCACCAAAGCAGACAATACCAAGCTGGCCGAAGCACGAAGGTCAGTTGCCATAACCGGCGCACCTTTAAGCTTATCGCAGCCTTTAATGATGGCGGTATTCCCCATCACTTCGATGTCTGCACCCATTCTCAGCATTTCGTCTACGTGCATAAAACGGTTTTCAAAAATGTTTTCGATGACTCGACCAACACCGGTTGCCACTGAGTTAAGGGCAACAAATTGCGCTTGCATATCGGTTGGGAAAGCCGGATAAGGAGCGGTACTAATATTAACCGCATTTGGTCGACGCCCTTCCATATCCACTTCAATCCAATTTTCGCCACAAGTGACTTTCGCACCCGCTTCTTCTAACTTAGCTAACACCGCTTCTAATGATTTCACATCCGTATCAATCACTTTGACTTTACCGCCCGTGATCGCTGCAGCAACTAGGAAAGTACCGGTTTCAATGCGGTCAGGCATAACAGGGTAAGTTGTGCCATTTAGTGACTCAACACCATCAATCACAATGGTATCTGTTCCGTGACCAGTAATCTTCGCACCCATGGCAATCAAACACTCAGCCAGATCAACCACTTCAGGTTCACGAGCCGCATTTTCCAAGATCGTTTGACCTTCCGCCAAAGTCGCCGCCATTAACAAGTTCTCTGTACCGGTTACCGTGACTTTATCAAAGAAAATACGAGCGCCCTGTAAACGACCGTCTACCGTTGCGACAATGTTACCGCCAGTCACATCAATTTTCGCTCCCATGGCTTCCAAACCACGTAAGTGCAAATCAACTGGGCGACTACCAATGGCACAACCACCAGGCAAGGACACAACAGCGCGACCAAAATGACTCACCAATGGGCCCAACACCAAGATAGAAGCACGCATGGTTTTCACCAATTCATAAGGCGCTTCACAATTGTTAAGTGTTGAAATATCCAGTTGCACACTCATTTTTTCATCCACTACTACACCACAACCCATGGAACCTAACAGTTCCAACATGGTCGTAATGTCGTGCAAGTGAGGCAAATTCTTTATGGTAATCAAATCTTTAGTTAACAAGGTCGCCGCCAAAATAGGTAACGCGGCATTTTTAGCACCTGAAGCTCGTACAACACCATTTAAGGGCGATCCACCCGTAATTAAAAGCTTATCCATACAATCAATCTCTTATAATATTTTTTTACAGCTTACTGGCTTGTTCAGGCGTGTAAGTTTTCATGGTAACGGCGTGAATAGCACCACTGGCAATAGCATCTTGTAAATGGGAATAAACTAGCTGCTGCCTCTTCACCGTTGACATGCCTTCGAATTCGCTCGACACGACAACTACTCTAAAATTACAACCCTCTCCTTCTGCAAGAACTTCACTCTCACGGATAGAAGATTCCAAAAGTGCTTTTACTTCACCTGCGTTCACAGTCGCTCCAATCATAAATTGTTCTATAATGACGATATTCTACCCTAGTCACGCCAACTTCTTAACACCCTCTCACGATTCAATTAACAAAAAAGCACTTGTTTTCTAACATTTTATCGATTGATGACGCTTCTTTCTCATTTCAAATGGCGATACGCACTTTATTTCACGGTGTCCAAATATAAGTTAGGCTAACGGTACTTTCTGTCGAGGCCTAGTCTCTCACGATTGTAGAATCATGACTATTGCCTTGTTTCATTGGGGCATTCGTAATCCAGCGAATCGCTTTCGCAACAAGTTAACCTCTCGTTTTATTCACGTTTCCTAAAAAGCTACTCTCAACGAGAATGATCCATTCAATCAAAACGAAGCATCGTCACACCCCCCCCCTTCACCTCTCAGTTCATACACATCAATAACTTATTAATTTTCAAATAGATAGGTTTTAAGAAAATAACAAAACGTTGCAATTCCTCTCATAAAAGACACCCGCTACTCACCTACAATCCAGCCAAATCTTCAAAGCAAGGGGCGGGTTATGTTGCGTAGTGTGTTTGTGTTTCTTATCTTCTTTTCAGCCTATGTGTCAGCAGGCTATTATGATGGCACCGAAGGATTAACCGGTGAAGCATTAAAAGCCAAACTCCACACCATCATAGATGGCCAAAAAGCCCTCAAATACACAACGAGTGGCAATACAGATTGGTACGATGGTGTAAAAATGGATGTGTGGGAAGCACTGGTTTACACCGACTCCGCTTGCCCAGATGAAACGCCAAAATGCGGTTTAGTACAACTGTTGTACTTAGATGACGTAAGGCACATGGACCAAGCAAACCGAGGGAAAAGCAAAAACGATTCATGGGATCGTGAACACGTGTGGCCAAAATCCCGTGGTTTCAAAAAACAAAGCCAAGACGGCTACACAGATTTGCACCACCTGCGCCCTGCTGACCGCAACATAAATGGTGCACACAGCAACTATGGCTACGATAACGGTGGCAAACCAGTCTATGACAAGCTGGTCGATGGCAGCCAAGTCTTATCTGGTGCCTATCTAGACAAAGCCAATGAATCCTTCGAACCAACAGACAGAGCAAAAGGCCAAATCGCTCGCATGCTTTTTTACATGGCAGTTCGCTACGAAAAAGGTGACAGCGCCTCACCAGAGAACATGCCTGATTTAATTATATTAGACAGCAACGAAAAACAAAGCGGACAGCCTTCCATCGGCGACTTGTGCACGTTGCTTGAATGGCATGAAAAGTTTGCCGTAACCCACTTTGAAAAACGTCGAAATAATAGAGTAGAAGAACTACAAGGTAATCGAAATCCCTTTATCGATCATCCTGAGTTTGCGGATGCGATATGGGCGAGTAAATGTTCGTGATATCTGATAATAGAAGTCAGATGAAGATATATCGCTAATTTTCATCTGACCACAAATTTCATTATTTATTCGCCCACTCATCTTGATCTAAACTTGGCGCAATAATCCTTCTATTAAACACACCATGACAAACGGAAAACAGCAACAATGTTATTAAAATAGGCTTCAAAGAGCCACTCGCGAGGACATATGCTAATGTTGCACCAATAATAAATGCCCAATTATAATTCGCTTTTCGAGCTGAAAAAGCACCTTGAATAACTGCCCATAACACAAAAATAGCAAAGCCAATAATGGCAAGTGAACCAGTACCATTTGCAGCCTCAACACCATGATAAGCAAGACTTTCAACAATAATAAAAATAATAAAACCGAATAAGAACCATAACGCCTTAATTAAATGCCCTTTCATAACAACTCTTAAATCCTATAAAAATTTGAATCTAGTATAAGGTCATATTTAATTTATCTTTATAATTCATCAAAAACAGCAACGGAAGCCTACTCGTTAAAACTGCTTAATTACTGAGAAGCGAACGTTTTGCGAAACAAAACTTGAGTCATAATGAATGTCGTCAGTAGCACCATCCTTATCTATATCCCCATCCCCGTCGAGAATATCTGAGTAATTACTGTAGACATAATCAGCACGAACCATCCAGCTATCGGAAATAGCGTAGTCAGCACCAATACTGACAGAAAGCCCTACTGAAGTTTGTTCATCTGTAAATAGATAATCTATACCAGATACGTAGGTGTCTGTATAACGATGTGTTGTCTTGAAGCGTCCTATTGTTGGGCCAGCAGAAACATAAAGTAAGAAATCACCATTTATGTAACCGATTTTAGGTCGAATACTCAAAGAAAAGTCTGTTTCGACCGTTGTTTTCGTTGTGAACGTCGAGCCTGGCTGAGTATCGTAGGCTACATTGGAAGCTGTTTCTGACATTGCAGACGTTGGGCCTGTAAGATCCGCCTCAACACCATAAACAAGATTACCTGACCGAATGTTATATCCCAGCAATAATGAACCAACTATGCTGCTGTCTTTTATTTTTCGCTGCAAAATAGGGTTAATCTGTTCTTTATCTGAGCCAGATGGTTCCTCTGAAAAATACCCAGCATGCTCAATTGCTGTATCAGGGCTAGCTGAGCCAGACAAAATACCTAAAGACAAACCGGCATAAAAACCTTCCCAGTTTGATTCAGAGCTGTTATTGGATTCTGCGAAAACCATCGTATTACCACACCCAATGACAGCTATACTAACGATAGAACGCTTTAAAATATTATTCATACTTCTACTTGCCTCCTTTAATAGTATAAATATTATGTGGGTAAAACACTGAAAATGCCATCATTGAAATGGCACTTTAAATCAGCGTTATTGATGCGCTGCAAACCCTCGTATAGCTTGCCTTCGCTGAGCGAAAACACAAAACCACCGAGCGACATCATCTGACACATGATTACTCCTTAGATAAAAATGGAAGGACAGAAACGAAAAAGCCCATCGCGGGATGGGGCTTGGGGGTGTTTGGTTTGGTTTTTTGAAGGTTACTCACTAACTGTTATCTTCCCTCGTATTTTTTTTATGGTTTTATTTTGTACCATTTGAAAGGTTTTAAAAGCTGGACGAACTTTAAATATTTCTACTTCTTCATCTACTAAAGATGCAATATCGGTAATGTTAAGATTAGAACTAGCACCAACTATCACTTCTTTTAGAATAAGTGTTGAACTAAATTTAGAAAAGTACAAATCTCCATCTTTATTTATTAATTCTGAAAAACATCGATACTCGTTCTCATATTCCCAGTGCTTAAATTTAGAAGTAAAAAAAATCATTATTTCCTTTAGTGTAAACTCGCCACCACTATATGAAATTCTTTCATTAATATATTCAACTTTATTAAGAAGGTGATCAGGAATATCAAAACCTAAACAAATACCTTTATGTTTATCTGCATAGTGAGCCCATTGAACAGGATTTTTCCAGTTTTTACTAAAACATAGGATACCATATCCTTTATTCAAATCTTCTTTGGTTTTATTAATAGCATATCTAGCAACTCTATCAGTCAAGTCCATTCCTAGGAATTCAAATGGATCATTTAATTCCATTATCCGAGCAACTTTCAACCTTTTTTTCTCTAAATTTTGTTTACCATAACTATCATTAACAAAGTGATAAACACGCATAGGTTTTCTCCCTGAAACTCTATATAAAAATAAACTAAAACTTTCTAACTAAGCTATCTTTTTACCCGTTGAAAAACAACTAAAGCCCACTTTTGTAGGCTTGCTTTTGTTGACTGGAAAGGCTTACCGCTTAGAAGTCTACAAAGTTGCGTTGGGCGAAGTCTTTGACGCGGGTGATGTTGTCGTTTACCCAGTCTGGTTACCCTTGATAGAAAGAAAGCTGGGCGATTTGGGTTTGGTAGAGTCGGATGGCTTGTATCATGTCGGTGACTTCACTCGCAGGTAAGACGACTGGGTTGCTGGTGAGTTTCATGGACGTCACGATGCTGTTGAGCAGTTGCTTTCCTTTTAGGGAATAGCTGTTGGTTTCTGCGACCGCGGTGCTGTCGGAGGTTGCTGGAAGGTGTTTTTGCTCCTTGTGTTGTTTTTCCATCTGATTAAACGCATTGATGTAGGCTTCTTTGAATTGGGCGGCTTTTGCGCCGGTGAAGCCCATGGCCAAGAAAACGAAACCGTCGCGGGTGATGCGATACCCTCTATCTTGGCGAGTTGCGCCCTTGCCTACTTCCACATCAATTATCATATCCTCAAAATTGAGGGCATGAAAATTTGTACTGCATTCAAGGTTTTCTATCTTGCGTAAAATATTGTCATGGCGCTTATGAAAGCACTTGGCAATGTCGGTTGAAGTTGTAGTGATTTGGTCGTCGATGATTTGAACAACTGGAGCATCATTGTTCGTAGTTTGAATGTGAGCCATCTTTGGCCTCCTGTGATTGCCTATTAATAGACCACCTCAACGCCAATTAAGGTGGGCAAGCCATACGGGTTGGCGTACCAGTCACAGAGCTGGCGCGTCCGAAGACGCCCCGCACAGCTCACCCATAACAAGAGAGCTATACGCCAGACACAAAAAAACCGCGATAAAGCGGCATCTGTATCCGCTGTGATTTCGGAACGCCAATCCCGAGCACTGAATTTTGCCAGTGCAAAAAGAATGTTAGATCAAGATTTGGGTGGGGTCAATGGATAGTAAACTCTTCTATTTATTTAAATTCACTTTTTCAATTAGGGTAGATTATTAGAACGCTAATGCAGTGCAGTTAGCTTCATCCTCTGCCCATATAAATTTTTTACCTCTCTGAGAAGTACTTTTTGTTCCGAGCATTAACACAAATGCACCTGAAAATTTTTCAAGGTTTTTGACTTTATATTTTTTCAGAAAACCATCTACCGACTTTTCTGAAATGACACAACTTACAGCACTACGATCCCCTGAATTCAACCAAAGATCCCCATCACGACCATATCTTGCATCTGTAATTAGCCCCCAATAACCTTTGAATTGTCCTGAATGCTCTCGGCCTACCATATCGAAAGCAACAAAAAAATCTCTTACAGATGTGGGCTCATATCCTGCCAGCTCAATTGCTTGATGAGATTCACGAAAGTCTTCAGAGTTGATCAAATTTTTTAATAGAGTACTTAGTCGCCTATGCATGATGGCAGAAGGTCTACTACCTCTTCCTGAATGACGACCACGCTCTTGGTTACTTCCTTCAGCATCTTCCGAATCAATATCAAAGTTTTGCTCAGCTGCACCATAGTTGAGATCAATTTCTATTTTAGTGCCGGGATTTCTAATAAAATCCTCCTCTCCACCATCAAGCTCAACTCGTTGAGTTTCAGGTGATGCAAATGAGCAATCATTTACATGAGGGCGAGCACCAAAACATGCTGCTTGTCCACTGGTAGATTCTTTTCTAAAAAATGCATCAGCACCACATTCAGTACAAATCAGATTACGCCTTTTAGATGCTAACTCTGCTCCTTCAAATAGAGAAAATTTTTCAGCGTAGTAAACAACACCATCCGTAACGCACTTAGCAATATCCATTAATAACTCCTTATTTTTTTAAATTGCTTTATATGTTTCAATTAGAAAAATAGGAATTCAAGGGATCAACCTCCTTTAATTTTTGATTTTAAATTTTTTCTACTTCATCAACAAATCTTTTCCATAATGGTTATAGTTGTGGTTTTTCTTTTCTTTGGTCAATTTAAATCGATAAGTCATAAAATTTCGGCTTCAAAAATGAGCATAAACACTATAAATTTTTCGCATATATAGCTTCTCTTTTGGAAAGCCTTTGCTTGCTCTTAAGAATTTAGCAGGACACGCATGTTAAGAATATTTAAAAAAACAGGCGTCGTAATATGCGTGTCTCAACAATGCTCTCTCACTTGATTTCTTTAACTTTTTTAGACATTATCTGAGAACGACTAAACAAAATTTCATAATATTTTTCACTTGGAGAATCTTCAATAAACTGGTATAGCTCTCGACCAGCTTTAGTTAGAAATTCTGTTTTATTTTCACGATGACCTTTTAATATCATTGAAAACTTATTTTCACCGTATTCAATTACATATCTTTCATTCTTTGTAAAATGAAACTGCTGCTGCGGCTGAATTAAGCCAATATCTTGAAGATGACGAATATCAGTTTCGTAAATACCCTTAGCCTCCATTTCTTTATTTAAGGCTGAATACTTAAAGCGCAATATTTCACCATTTACTTTAAATAAAAACTGGCAATAATTATTAAATAAAAGAATATCGTTGTTACTTAAAGACTGGAGAATCAATATTGTAGCTCTACTACACGCTTCAGGTTCAACAACTTCATTAGCTAATATCTTTGCCCATAAAACCTGAACATTTTCCACTGAAACATCTTGACATTTATCAAAATAAAAAGACAACCAGTCTTGATCGATTGAAACTTTATTATCGATATTTATTTGATCAAGGTATTCAATTGATCTATCAATAATACATTCTATATTTTCCTGCCTTCGTGTTTCTTGCGTTGATACTCTTTTTGCAGCTCTTATAGCTAAAGCATCTTCCTCTCCTCTTGCCATAATAACTAAAGCATCAGATTCAGCTCTGGCTTTACGACGAATATGAGTTGGCTCATACAAAACACCTATAGTTTTACTAACAGCGTCAACTAATTTACAAGCTGGATCCGATAAAGCTTTCAAATCTATTAGACTTACATCTATATCACCCATAAAAAAGACACCTTAATAAATATAAAAAATAAATCAGACAGTTTAATCCCACTTCGTTACCAAAAATTTTATGATCGTTGCATGGATTGCATATACTCTTGTGTCATTAGATCACTAACAACCCAATGAATAACCAAATCAATTAATAATTTAAGATCGCTAATATCTTTATCTTGCCACTTTCTTTGATAATGTGTTTCATCATTACCTAGCCACACTGCACGCGTTGCACATTCTTTTATATTAATGTCAGTGATATATTTATCGATACAGTTCATCAACCTCATTTTCATTATTTTTTCAGAACTATCAGAGTATAAAGATACGCAGTAATCTTTGATTAGGAACTCAAGGGCCTTTCGATAGCCCATGCCACACACGTGACTTAAACCACTATTTTCTGCATTCGAAGACTGATTGAAGATTTCTATAAAGTCAGGAGATATTTTACTAATTCTTTCATCAAATTTTCGAGGTTTAAAATTATTAGGTGTTGCATGTGTAAAGGTATAATATCCTTTAGTAGAAACTCCATTTGACTTTCTTTCAAAGTGAGACAAAAACAAATGTCCGCACTTGACTGATGGACATTCGTATAATATTTCTAAAAATCGACTAAAACGCTTATTAATGGGATTATCCGTAAAAATTTCTTTAACTACATTTGTTCTTTTTGGGGACACTAGATGATTACAAACAGGGCAACAATTTGGCTCTTGATCTACATCAATACCATTTATTCCTATACTTATCATTTCCTTTCCTAAGAGATAGATTTTACTAAAAAATAAAAGGACTACTACGCCCATTCGAGTAACAATTTCAGCTAATTAATAGATTCTTTTGTAATCACCGTCAAAGCCAAATTGTTCTGCAAGTTGGTCTAAGACCTTCTTACCTTCACAAAGAAGCAACATGTTCCTACTTTGACAATCTACTTCTTTGTCACCATGCTTCCCCCCATGAAACAAGTTATTTCTTATCGTTCGAAGCATTGTGACAACTTTACAAAGGTCATTTCTACAATGCCCTATACCAACAGGCTTCCAATTTAATTGTTTGTTCTCTAGAACTATTTGCCTTTTGGGGTGTAAATTAATTAGTAAAGTAGCCTCATCTGAAATTTTGTATGTTTCATTATGCATATTTATGAACTTTTCCCAACTTGGTTCTGCATTTTTTCCAGACTCTTCAGATTTAAGAAAGCCGTTTTCTTTAAGAACAAATTCAAATCTTGAGAAGCAATAAAAAAAGTAAAAGGATGCATTCTTTAAATCTTCAGATAGTTCGTCATATTTCATAATAAATTATAGTAAAATTAGAATTTATTTAATCTTATCCGACATATTCAAGAAATCAGAATATTTTTATCTAATTTCAAAAAGGTGGCAGACTAATAGTTTTATTATAATCGATTTCTATAAGCCTTTTTGCAGTTGTTGTTTAGTGTAATGTTCTAGTGCTTTGTGTTGCATTTCATTCCATGAGCTAAAGGAAGTATTTTCTACAATAAATTTTTCCCACTCTTCATCAGGTATTGCAGAAAAATCAGCAGGACTTTCAATTGTAAAACCACTTGCATCAAATAAGTCTTCGATGGTGTTGAACTTAGAGCAGCCAGATACAAAACTTGGACTCATAAGTTCAGTCAACTTAATTTCCGTTTTTTTACTAAGCTCACCTATGTTCTTCTGTAAATTTTTAAAGCCTTTAAAGTTTAATGGCATTTGATTCACCTATAGTTGATTAGAGGTTAGAAAAATTAAGCTTCTTACCACAAAAGAATAGCACATCCCCTATAGCACCATCCTTAACCCGTTAAGGTTTATTTATATGCTTCTTTATACAGGTAACAGACTCATTGTAATGTTATTTCCTTAACTCCCCCGCTTATCCCCCAAGCTCCCATCCGCTCGTGTCGCCACGTCCATGTTGCCCATCATGCCTTGTGCAAATTCGGCTTTGAGGCGTTCTATCACTTGGTCGCTGAGTTGTTGGTCGTAGCTTGGGTTGCCTGTTGGGGTTAAGTGTAGCACTGGCGCGAAGGTCATGCTTTTGTTGTTGTTTTGCAGCTGTTGGCTTTGCTTGGCGATGGCGCCTGGTGCGGGTTGGTCGGTTTTGTCTTCGCTGAACCAGCCGCCAAGTTTGCCGCCTATCCATTCCCCTGCACTCTCCCCTACAAAACCGCCCCCCATGCCGCCCGCGATGGAGCCGATGATGCCACCGATGGCGGTGCCGATAATGGGGACGACGGAGCCAATGGCCGCGCCTGCTAGGCCACCTGCGGCGGCTCCGCCCATGCCGCCAAGCATGTCCCCTGCGGTGGCGCCAATGTCGGTGCTGTCGCCTTGGGATATGGCCGAGGCGAGGCTCATGCCCTGCATGGCCATGTCCAGCGGTCGGAAGAATCGGCCAGCGGCTTTTAAACCGCCGCCGGTGAATTGGCTAAAGCGACCTCCTATACGGCTGCCTTTTCGACCACCCGCGCTAGAGCCTTTATTTGGGTTGTTGGCATTGGCAATGTGGTCTTCATGGTATCTGAGGGTGGCGAGTCGGCTGTTTGCTGTTCTTGCTGCTCTTGCTCTTCTGCCTGCTCGGCTGCCCATACCGTAGCCTGCCCCTGCGCCTAAGCTGTTGAGTTTGCGGTTTAGGCGATCCAGTGACAGTGATGCTCGGTTGGCGCTAAGGCTGGATTGGTCGGTGCTTAGGTTGAGTTTGGTGCGGCCAAGGTTGAGGCGATCGCGTCCGTTGCCAAGGGTGAGTTCCATCTTTCTTTTCTCTTCCTGAAACTAGCCATATCACAATCCTGTAATTTTATGACATAATTGGGAATCATATTTATTAACGGCATTTTAGAAGTCTTGCCACAGGCGAGTGATAAAAAAATAATTTTAGCACTTTGTTAGCACCGGACTCCCTAAAAGGCCTATTTTTGCACCCAAATTGACCCTATAAATGCTAAACGAAACCACAGACATTTTAAGCTCTAAACCAGTAAAATCAGTCGATACAGTCGATAGACGTTTTTCCGTCGCACCCATGATGGATTGGGCAAACACAGTAAAAATCCTTTAAAAATCAACCCACTAAAAACACAAAATAAATTTTTAGCATTTTTTTAGCATTTCTCTTTTTATTTCACTCGATTTTTCCGCCTTTTTGTTCAAAAAACAAACAAGATATGCAATCATGATTTTGTTCAAGGATCGAACAAAATGCCAAGGAGACGACATGGAAAGTTTGAAGGTACTTCTAAAGGATTTAGAATGTGTTTCGTTACGTGACATATCCACTATGCCACTCGAGTATCAGCCAGCTATAGTAGAACATTTAGAACAACTTCAGGATGAGTTAAAAGCAGCGTTAAGGACAATACAAGCCAATGAATCTTATCACCAGCGTAGCGACTACCCTCTCCCAAATAAATGAGATCGAAACTTGGAAACAGTGTTCTCCTCAACTCACAAGAGAGCAGCGCTTGGAATGTTATAAGATTGCTCAACGCCTTTGGCTTGAGCGTTCTTATGCTGCTAATAAGTTGTACATCAACCTAGGAGTGATAGAAGAATTAAAAGCCAATGATTGGCAACCGAATACCATACAGAAGCAAATGATTTGGGCGAGCGTTATAGCCTCTGTTGATAGTAAAACCCAAAGGAATCGCTTTAACATTATCAAACAGAAACTAGTTAAAAAGTATGGCTGGAATTGGTATAACGAGTGTTACAGAAGAGTAAAAAAAGCTTTTTCCGCTCGAAAATGGATAGAAAACCGTTCATTCGAACCCGATTCAGCATACATGGGGAGCATGTTTTTACGCGAGGTTTCCAACGAACACGTTATTGCCGCTCTTAAATCAATTCCAGCCAACTAAATTCACATCATACTTAAAATAACTTTCCATTACGGCACAGGGAAGTTGCTTCATTACTAACAATAGGATCATCAGCAATCATCTGATTAGGTCGGAAATTCGAACCAAGCGTTACACCTAACAGATATAGATTTCCATTATGAGCACAAAACATAGGGCCTCCAGAGTCACCTGGCGCAGTACTTGTGTTGTTACTTGCAGTCGCGCTTATAGCGGAAAGGAAATCTACGTCGGGGTTTTGATCACGAAGTACAGATCTAGCATTATCGGTAATCGTTGTGGCTCGAACCTGAAGGTTATGACTTAAATTAGGCTGATTTCCTTGCGCCGTTAGCATGTCACCAAACCCCATCACAAAGACGGCTCTGTTAACTTGATTCTGTTGGTAAAAACCTAACTGATTATTTCTATAATGAATAAAATCGCCATTATTAGAATTCATCCATGTCAAAATAGGCAGATCACTTTTCTTAAACGAAATAAACATCAGATCGTAATCCCAGCTACCCCAGCCAGAACGAAATTCAATATCGCTATTATCAAGACTCAGAACTTGTGTGTGGGCAGGATTTTTCCCTAACGATGTAGCACCATACCCAACATTGAGACCATCAAGAAAATTATTCATCAGATCAATTGCACTGGTTTCATTCCAAACATCAGGAGTGGCAGTCCCATTGCATATACAAAGATTGTGTTTTGCCGTAACTATTCCCGCAATGTTATCTGCATCTTTAACTAATACTCCAGACCCTGTGAAGCCATTGTTCTTAGTTAAACGAACCGTGCTAAGCATCATTGTATTTTTAAGATTGTTATTCAGGCCATTAAAAGCCGTGATTGCTTGCTGTTTGCTTTGATCATTAAATTGCATATTTGCATACCTCACGAATTATTGAATTTAAGCGTAAAAGAGTAAGGATTCTTAGCCGCTAAGACTTGGAAGAACTTACTGATAACTCAGTTCATCTAAGGAAAAAATCAATGCATGAAATAAAGCCCACTTTCGTGGGCTTTGTTGTGTTTATGGCTTAGAAATCAACGAAGTTGCGTTGGGTGATGTCTTTCAGGCGGGTGATGTTGTCGTTCACCCAGTCGGGTGTGCGGAGTTGGGCGATTTGGGTTTGGTACAGGCGCACGGCTTGGATAAGGTCGACGAGTTCTTTCGAGGGAACCACCACTGGGTTGCTTTCCAGTTTCATGGCTTTGATCATGTTGTTGAGGACTTGGTATTTTTCGAGGTCTTGGAAGTGGTGAGTTTGGTTGGCTGGGGCGGGAAGGTGTTTTTGTTCGTGGAGTTGTTTTTCGCAGTCGATGAAGTACCTGCGGGTTTGTTTGCCCTTATCATTCAGTTCAACCATGGCCAGTTCTTTTGCCATGTCTAAAGTGATGAAATACTCTTTTGTCGCCCCACGATTCCCGCTTGCCGAATTTGGCAAGCGGCTTATAACGGTGTAATCGACACCTTCTTCAAAACCATATTTATCTATACGAGCTTTGATCCAGTTAGCAAAGTATCTGCCTACTTCTAGAAAAGCATGAAGTTCACGAGCGTTTACGGTATCTAACGTTTCTTCATTGATAGAGCGTGTGTGTAGCGGGATAAGTTGATTAGCCATCTGTGGCCTCCTACGGTCATTAAATTGACCACTCCTTGAGTGTGAGAGTCTCAACGGGTGGTGGGTCTAAATCAGGATCTCACAACCGCCCGTAGGAACGGCCCAGCCGAAGCTGGCCCAACAAAGACCCACCATAACAGGTGGACTCCGGCCACAAAAAAACACGCGGTGCGTGTTTTAGGCCGCTACGGTATTCAACGGGGTGAGATTCCCGACACTGGATTTTGCCAGTGCAAGAGAAATACTAGATCAAGATGCGGATGGGGTCAATGAAACCTTACACATTCAATTTAAGATCTTTTAATCTTTGCGATAACCGAAGGCATCCCTTACAATTATGTTTTACAATATAAGATATAAACAGTCTATGGTTGATGGTATTTTTGATCTATTGTATACAAAAATCAATTTCATTTAAGCCAATAAAATATAGAGAAAGAAATGGAAAGCAATCAAATCTATAAAATTTTAATTTTATTAATACTTTCAATAACATCAATAACAATAGTTTATATCCTTAGAACCCCCTTATCAAAGCTAATTGAAAAGATAAAACAATTAAAATACAAATCCAAGGGCAAAGAATTCAGCCTATTAACTGACAATGAACCTCCCCACTCAATAAAACCCTCGAAAGAAACACAAGAAAAAGAGAATAAAATAGATTCAATCGATGGTAGAGACGGGCCTATTGAAATCATAACGCTTTTTGAGAATAGATTATTTGAAGATGCTGACAACTTATTTTTAAAATATTACACTGAAATAGAAAGCAGAAAAGAAAAAATAAAAGAAAAATCTTTTTACCTATTACTTAAATCGAAATATGAAGACACGAAAAACCTAAAAGAACTTATAGATTTATTTGAAAAAACAACCAACCAAGATGAAAAATATGATGTAGCATTTTGGATTTCTTATTATTATAGAGATACAGATAACTTTGAAAAAAATTTTGAATTATGGTCTTCCTTTTTAAATAAAATAGATAAAAAACAAAACTTTGACCTATTCATAAAAGTAAGCTTAGAACTATGTGATTCACTTAAGTTAAAATTTGATTTTACACAAGCCAAAAAAACACTTTCCTCTTTATTAACATATAAGAACAATTTAGAACAACACAACCTTTATAAAATATATAAAAACCTATCTGAAGTTGAAAATAAATTAAACAACCCCATTCAATATCAATACTGCTTGGACAAGTCAATTCAATACAATCAAAATGATGAAGCTACAATATTTAACACTGCATATACTCTTCGTGAAGACGGAGCTAATGATTTAGCTTTATTAAATTACCTAAAAGTACTAAAAATAAATCCTAAAAACAAGAATACACTTAACAACCTAGGTGCGTTTGCTCAAGAAAAAAAACTAAAAGCCATTGCTTATGATTTTTATAAAAAATCAGCAGACTTAAATAATTCTATTTCATATGCCAACCTTGGCTATTTATTTCTAGAAGCAGGAGACATCAAAGAAGCAAAAAAAATGGCACTTACAGGACTAGAACAGGATCAACCACATTCAAATAACCATGAGCTAATTACAAGAATAGAAAAGCTTGAAAAAAATCAAAAAGAACTTTGGCAAGAAAAAACTGATAAATATAATGATCGACAAATTATAATTAGAGAATACACTGAGCTTTATTACACAGGAATAAGTTCAAGTTTTGATGAAAAATGGATAACCAACCACAGTGAAAATGTAATTTTACATACCAATAAAGAAAAAATATTTATTTCTTGGAAAGAAATAAATAACCAAGATTCACTAACTAAAATTGAAGGCTCCATAAATGGCGCAACTTTTTACGGCACTCTAAAAAGTGAAAAAAACCCAAAATATATGTCATTAGGAAATAGCCATTTAATTTTGGAATGCTTAGGATATGTTAAAAACAATAGTTTGATCATCTTTTCCAAAGACTCTGAAAAAGAATTAAAAATCATCTTAAATAGAGATAAATCTCTTTGAAACTTTTTATCAGGATTTACATATTAAGAGAATTAAAAATGCTAATTTCTTATGATACGCTATCCCAATGTCATCCATAAAAAATTAGGCTAAATTAAAATTAAACTTATTAATTCACGTCCAATAGTACACTACTTTAGAGGCCGTGCCTCTGCACCACATTGAGGACAAACGGCAACATTTGACTTCCATTTACAGCTACAGTTATTACATAGATAAATACTGTTTTTAAAACCATATTTTGTGGATGTTGGAGACCTGCTTGTTCCCCAATTTTTAGGAGGCCCAGCCTTTCGTAAAGCAAGTTTCTTTTGTGCTTTTGCGTTTACACTTTGAGTGAATGCTTTCTTCTCTACTTCTTTAAATCTATGATGATAAATCCACCGCTTCCCTTCAATTCCATTCATTAGAAAATGTTTTAAAGCTTCTAAATACTGACCATTTTTTGTTTTCTGAAACGCTTCACGTAAAATTTTAGCTTCGAATTCAATGACTCCTACTTTTGACTCTTCGGGATTAGATAGTTTCTCTGATACAGGTCTGTCTTTGTAACTAACAAATATAACGAAAGGATAACCGCCTACGCTAGCCAGGACATCAACTACAACTCCAGAGAACTTTTCACCAACCTTTATATCTTGAAGGTGAATATCTTGGCTTCTGACGACATGTATAATATCTGGCAGTATGCTTTTTGTGTTTTCATCGTAAATTTTAGAAGGGACAGTAAGTAAAGGAACTTTTAAATCCAATCCTGCTTGTGAAATTTGACGTATCATCATTCTTACTGATACGTAAAAAGAGAAGTCACAAGGAACCTTAGTGGAATTATGAGATTTCCTAACTTTGTGAGAGAAATGCCATTCGTTTTTTTCACCCTGCCTAGCTGTCAATAAGGTTTTGCATGAGGGGCAGATACAACCACATTTATCTCCATTTGGAACATTACCAACATCAACAAATTCGCCACTTTCAATGTCTTGCCCGAATGGTAATAAATTACCTAGCCTCATAACATTACCTATCAACTAATCCTATTTCTAAAAATAATGCCAGCATGCCACTCCACAAAGCAAATCATTTATCTACAAACATCAAACCACCTCACTCGCCACCACATTACACCTATACCCTGCTTTGTTGTCGCCTCGGGCGGTGACTTTGTCGATGCTCCAGTTGCCTTTCATTTCGGGTGGGAAGGTGTGGTTTAGGGTGAGGATGCCTTCTGCGACGAGTTTGGGGTTGCCTGGTAAGTCGAGTGTGACGCTGGTGCCTTGGCGTTGGGTTTTGATGAGTTCGTCTTGGCAGGCTTGTTGGGCGGTGGTTGGGTTGTCGTAGCTTTGGCGTAGTTTTTTATACGGTGCGGTGCCGACTTGTACGGTGTGTTCTTCCCCTGTGTTGTTGTTTGTCCAGTTGGCTTTTACGCCTTTTATGCGCTGGCGGCTGGGTCTGTCCAGTTGGGCGTTGATGAAGCGCGCCAGTTCACTTGGGGCGTTGTTGCTTGGCAAGGTGACCACCACGGGCGGGATGGCTTGCCCTGTGATGGTTTTCACCTGGCCGCGCTTGGCGAGTACATAAAGGTCGTTGACGGGTTTGGCGATGGCGTCCCGCTCCCGTGCGATGCGTGCCAGAAAGGCGCTGTCGGTTTCGTCGGTTTGGTCCATGTGCTCGAGGACGACGCTTTCAAACTCTTTGGCCACCCGTGGGCTGAATCCGTGGGGTGTGACGACTTGGCGGAACAGGTCGGCAAGGCTGACGTTTTCGAAGGTGCGTGTGCGGCGCTCTTTGAAGCCCGTGCTGTCGTCCACCTGAAACGGCGCGGCGGTGGCGACGATGGTGACGCTGGGCGGAAACAGTTTCGGCACGATGCGGGTGATTTTGAACTGGCCTTTGTTGATTAGCTCATTGGCGTAGCCTTCGTACCATGTGAGCTTGGCGCCTTCCTGTGGCAAGCCAGTGATGCCCGTGGTGTCAACTTGCAAGTTGAGTTGGTCACTTTGTAGCCCTGCGGCGTCGATGCGCTCCCACGAGGTGAGGCGCGCGTTGATGGTGTTTTCCCCTGCTCCGCTCACGCGCACGCGGGGTTGGTTGTTTAATCCCATAGGTTTACCACGCTGTCTGGGGCTTTTTCAGCCATGATGGGTAAGGTGATGACGATGCCAGCGGGCAGCACTGGCCCATGGGCTTCTAAGCCGGGGTTGAGTTCGAACAGGGCTTCTTCCGCTTCGTCGTCATTGCGGCCTAGACTCATCCATAAGATGTTGGAAATGGTGTCGCCATCGCGGCTACGGATGGTTGTCATTGGCGTACTCTTCTAGCTCTAGGGTGAAAGAAAGGACGAAAGCGGTGCCGTCGTCGATGATTTTGTCTTGCTTCTCTTGCAGGCGCTTAATGGTCCATTGGCCTAAGTTATTGCCATAGCCATCGGCCAGCACTAAGGGCATCCGTTTGCTTTGCAAGGTGCGCAAGGCATTTAGATTGGTCATGCCCTCCCCTTGAAACCACGTCCCTGTGACCGTGATGTTTTCCAACTGTTGGCCCGTGTTTTGGCTCATCGGCTTTTGACCGTATCGCGCCACCGCGACCCAACCGCCGTCGCTAGTGCGCTGCAAACCCTCGTATGGTGTGCCTTCGCTGAGCGAAAACACAAAACCACCGAGGGACATCATCTGACGCATGATTACTCCTTAGATAAAAATGGAAGGACAGAAACGAAAAAGCCCATCGGAGGATGGGCTTGGGGGTGTTTGGTTTGGTTTCAGAAGTTAAGGACTTTTTTATCAAATCCAAAATTTACAAAAAGTGAAAATTAAAAAAACTCTGCACATTGAATAGCTATTTGAAATAAATCATTAATTATCTATTCGCCCCAACTAGAAATATCGACATTTAAATCATCGACCTTCATTACACTTCCTAGTGGTTTCTCAAACTGAACATCAATTGTACAATCAAATTGAAATGACTTTGGGATAACGACTCCATCACCTTTTCGAAAATCTGAACCTGAACCATACTGAAGCTCACATTCGAGCCAACCTGTTACTCTAAGTAATAGAGATTTAGGTCCGATACGCTCTACATGAGCGCCATCATGATAAATACCGTCTACAAATTGATGAGTCGAAAGAGTCCCAATATCTTCAACAGAATCAGAAATTATACTATCTAGAAGACTTCTATCTATTTCATCTGTCAACATACTAAGTACTTTACTTCTTGTTTCAGACATTTTCTCGATGAAATATAAAGTAGCGTCCAAGCATTCCTTAGACAACTTCTCTACTTCTGACTCTGATATATCAAAAGTATGCGGTTCAATATGTGTATATTCATTAAGTAACTTAATAATCGAAAGAAGCTCATCAATAACATCATTCACTTCCTCTATTTCAAGTTTTTTAGTCACATAGAAGTCAGTCAAGCCACCTTGAATTGCATATTTTAATCGCTGCTGTCTTGTAAACCCCGATTTAGATGTTGCGTCAGGCTTAAACCAACCACATTCAGACACCTCAGTATCAGGGGATAATCTATGCAACACATGGCGTAGGAGCTCTCTCAGAGCGTATGCAAAATTATTGAACCTAAGAGGGTTAGAGGCAATCAAATTACTAAATGCAGATTCAAATAATGCTCGTTCAAATTCCTCATCAAAGAGACTAGAAATACGTTCTTTATAAATATCCTCCAAATGCTTCAACCCATTCTCCCTAGCAATATAACGATACAAATTATTTAATTTATTAATGCTAAAACTATTAAATCTTTTCCTACCAGCCAAAGCAACCAAAGCCCACTTTTGTGGGCTTACTTTTGTTGACAGGTAAGGCTTGCCGCTTAAAAGTCTACGAAGTTTCGTTGGGCGAAGTCTTTGACGCGGGTGATGTTGTCGTTTACCCAGTCGGGTGTTTGTAGTCGTGCTATTTGCTGTTGGTACATGCGGACGGCTTGGATTAGGTCGATGAGTTCTTTTGATGGAACGACGACGGGGTCGCTTTGTATCTGCATGGATTTGACGATGTTGTTGAGTAGATGGTACTTGTCTGTTTCTGCAACCGTGTTGCTGTCTGTAGTAGCGGGAAGGTGTTTTTGCTCGTGGAGCTGTTTTTCCATTTGGTTGAAGGCGTTGATGTAGGCTTCTTTGAATTGGGCGGCTTTGGTGCCGGTGAAGCCCATGGCGAGGAAGACGAAGCCGTCGCGGGTGATGCGATACATGGGTCGAGTCTTGTCTTGTTCATCTTTGTATTCAGCCAGCTCAAAATTGAGCGCGCTAAATTCATCACTGCATTCAAGGCTTTCTATTTTGCGTAAAACGTTTCTGTGATGTTTGCCAAAGCATTTGGCGAGGTCGGTCGAAGTCGTGGTAATTTGGTTATTGATGATTTGTACAACGGGTGCGTCAATGCTTGAGATAATGTCCATAGCCATGTTTGGCCTCCTGTGTATGAAGTTGACCACCTCGTGAGGTACTAATCTCAGTAAGGTGGTGGATCTAAATCAGGTTAGTACTACCGCCACAGGAACGGCCAACCCGAAGGTTGCCCAACAAAGACCCACCATAACAGGCAAATCTCGGCCACAAAAAAACACGCTCTGCGTGTTTTAGGCCGCTGTGTAAACGGGGTACTAATCCCGACACTGGATTTTGCCAGTGCAAGGAGAATGTTAGATCAAGATTCGGCGAGGGTCAATGGGGGAAATCTCAAATATCGCCGCGGTTTGCAGCAACTTTGAGGCGTAGATAAAAATTGTTAGACAGCAGCCTTACTATTTCTGCAGCTCAAGAGGATTCTCTCTAAGAGCCATAGTAATGAACTGAATGTACTCTCCAATATCTTCAGTTAAGCTTTGACCATTTTTACTTCGTTCAGTTAGCTCCTGAAGCAACACTGCATTTCTCTGCACTTCTAATTTACTTAGATCTAGATGATCATAGTCTTGGAATATACTACCAAAGATAACATGTCCCTCAATCATGCCTCTCCATTTCTTTGCGTATTCGTCTTGATTTTCGTTGTCACATACATAGGCAAATGCACTAGCTACTGCATCAGCCAATTGAACTCCATGAACACTTTTTGAATCTACTAAGTTAAGTGGTTCTTTTAGATTAAAGGTAATAGGGCTATCTATGGCTGCAACATGCGAATACTTCTTATCTTCTCGGTTGATCATGACGTTAAAAATTTCTTGATCTTCACTTAATGGCTTTGATTGATCGCAATAAGCGGTCAATTGATCGTATTCTTGACCCCATGCAGCCAGTAGACCAAAAAGCGCTGTATTTGTTAAATCTAGTACCCATTTTCCTGCACCACTACCAACATAACCATCCAGCTCTCTCACTACCGCTTCTTTGTTATGTATAGCAAAATCACATATTTGTTCCAGAATTGGAGATATACCTTCATTTTTAGATGCTGAAAAAAGAGCTTTAAGGCCCTCAAAATCTCCAGTTCTCATCAGTTTTTCGAAGTCCTCAAATATCTGCTCAGCCATGGCTCCACGAACACTTAATTCCACATGAAGCATGTTACTTATAAAACGATGAAAATTGATTTTGTAAAATATAGAACTTACGCTCTGAATAGCTGGCTCAAATATATATTCAAAAAACTTGCCTGCTAGTGCATATTTTTTATCTGAGATAGAAACTTTAAATCTGCCTTTGAAGTGTTGAATTATTTCGTCAACTGCTCTTTTCCCCTTTACACCTTTTAATAATTTACTACCTTTTATTTCTCCATTTTGAATTTTGTATTTCTTGATTATGTACTCGACAAAATCCTTAGCCTCTTGATGTGAACATTCAATTGAGGCATAACAAAATATATTTTGTTGCTCATGAAGGAGATTATTACCCGTAAACCCAGATTCATCAAAATGTAAAATTGCGTTTTTTTTACCCTTTTCCGAAACCATAAAAATTCCTTTTTCAGTCAGACTACATGCACTATTTTGGATATAATAAAAACCCAATGGATTTTTATCTTACTATAATACTATATATTCTTTACGAATTTTCATTGATAAATAATTGAAGTTCTTTTGAAAACTTCTCAATATGAGAAATCATTTCTAGGATATCATCGCGACTAAGATGAATTAATTCACCTTCTTTTGTTCTTCCATTTCTATGAACAATATCATGTCTAACTTTTATAATTTTATCTAGCTCGGAAATATCTATTCTGATTTTTTTATTAATTATTAATTCAAAGATACGCTTCACTTTCGGCATATTATGATAAAGAATATTTGAAAGTTCTTTGACGGCTAATCCTTTGACATTTACTTCACTTTTTGACAATTCTTCAAGTGTATATTTCGCCTTTTTCAACTCTTCAATTTGCATTGAATTTGTAAAAAAATTTTCATTTTCATTTATAAGTGATTTAACCGTATCGCCTAAAAATGCTTCTAATAGAGTAACAGCATAAGAATAGGTCATCCGGTTAATAAGATATGTTCTTTTTGTTGGAGTTTTTTCTTCTATATTCTTTAGTTCTTCAAGTTCTTCAAGAAAATTTTTATGTATAACTGATGAACCATTTTCTTTTAGCCATTGCAATTCGGCTTCAAACTCTGCCTTTTCTGCCAGATAATCTTGTAGGTTAGAATATTCTATAGCTAGTTCTTGATATTCTTCTGATTCTTCATCTGCATCTGCATCCTCAAGTCTTTCTCGAATCCATTCATCAGCTCTTTCATTTTGCATTTCTATCATTAGTTCTGACATACTGCCCATTTAACTTACCTAATATTCATATAATAGAGACATAACGCCCGCATAATAGAAGTAAGTTTACGAGCACCTAATTAATAACCTTATCAGGACACACATGTTAAGAACCCTGAAAACACTGATTTCTTAAGGTGTGTATTCTAATAACGTATTTAACGTACTATTTAGAGAAAATCCAACCACTGATTTTCAGATACAATTTTAATTGGATGACCTTCAAGCCTAAGTTTTACCGCCTTTTCAATCTTGCCCCCAAAGTTGGACGATCCCCAATTAGGAGAAACCTTAGAACCAAAAATCAGGTAATCTACTTTCTTACTAATTGACGTTTTTACTACATATCCACGAGTCATTGCTGTCTCTATAACATCATCACGATCACCTAAATCAAACTCCCCAGAAACACAAATGGCTGAATCTTGATGAGTCATAGCTTCTAATGTGTCTTCAATGAAGGATAATGGGTGAATATCAGCGCTTCCTGTTTCGCTAAATTTAGCGCCCGATACTTGTTTAAGGAAATTTAACAAATCATCTGGGCCCGATTGCTCTGTGACAGAATTTTTGAGTTGATCGAATTGCTTCACAACTAAGTTGATGGGAAAAGAGTCAAATAAGTCATCGTTGGCATTTAACCATTCGATTAGAGCTGACATTTCATCGTAATTAAGAACATCATCAGCAACAACGCCGGAAAGAACGCCTAAGAACTCATTTACACGGTCAATGTCTTTTTGCCTAGGAAAGTCTTTAAACTCAACAATGTCGTTCACTAGACATTTAAGGTCTTCGATTTCTTCTTCAGTGACAATGCCATCTGCAAGAATATCGTCAACGGCATCAATAAGATCAATCGCGTCGGGATCGTCTCTTAGATGCTCTTGTGATTTTAGCCACACATCTAAAAATAGTACTTCAACTTCATTTAGCTGCTGATCCGCTGCTATGCCTTGAAGTATTCCTTTTAGTGAGATTACAGCCTTTTTTCTATTTCGATCTAAACAGTAATAACTAACCGTATCCATTGCTTCCCTCCTTAGTGCATTTACAAGAAATATACACATAAGAGGACAAAAGACAAAGGCTAGAAGATTGCTACTTATCAAGTATTGCTTAATATCAGCCATTTAATACATAGAATGGCTGCCTCAAACCTATCTCCCCCGCTTATCCGTCAAGCTGCCTTGTGCCTATGGTTTTAAGGAGGAACGATTCGTTCCTCCTTGAAAATTTACTGTTGCACATGCGGCTTAGAAGTATTTATAGGGGTCTGCATTTCACCGCCCCCATTTACCGTGGTACAAGAGACTTAAGGGAGCCCTGTTTCAGGGCTCCCTTCCACTAAGAAAGAGCCGACCTGATTTACCAAAACGGTAGTTCAGCTTAAAGATTAACTCGTTCGTTTGTCAGTCAAACTCCCATCCGCCCTTGTGGCGACGTCGATATTGCCCATCATGCCTTGTGCAAATTCGGCTTTGAGTCTTTCTATCACTTGGTCGCTGAGTTGTTGGTCGTAACTTGGGTTGCCTGTTGGTGTTAGATTGAGCACGGGCGCAAAGGTGATGCTTTTGTTATTGTTTTGTAGCTGTTGGCTTTGCTTGGCGATGGCTTCGGGTGCGGGTTGGTCGGTTTTGTCGTCTTCAAACCAGCCGCCGATTTTGCCGCCGATCCATTCGCCCAAAGAGCCACCGCCCATGCCGCCCGCGATGGAGCCGATGATGCCACCGATGGCGGTGCCAATAACAGGCACGACGGAACCAATGGCGGCTCCGGCTAAGCCGCCTGCGGCCGCGCCACCCATTCCCCCTACCATGTCGCCTGCGGTCGCGCCTATTTCGGTGCCGCTGCCGCCTGACATGGCCGAAGCGAGGCTCATGCCCTGCATGGCCATGTCCAGTGGACGAAAGAATCGACCTGCGCCTTTTAAGGCACCGAGTTTTCCTAACTTGCCAAATTTGCCAAAGCGGCCGCCTGCGCTGGCGCGTTTGCTTGGGCTGTTACGGTCTGAAATTTGGTCTTCATAACTTCTTAGACCTGCGAGTCGGTTGCCTGCTCTTCTGCCTGCCCTGCTTCCTGTGCCGTAACCCGCGCCTGCACCAAGTCCGTTTAGTTTGCGGTTGAGTCGGTCTAGAGAGCGTGATGCTCGGTTGGCGCTTTGTGTGGTTTGGTCGGTGGAGTTGGTGAGTTTGGTTTTGCCAAGACTGAAACGGTCACGGCCGTTGCCAAGGGTGAGTTTGGCGAGTTTGAAGGCGATGGCACCGGCTTTGACGGTGGCAATGGCTGCGGCGACGCCAAGCAAGCTGCTGGTGAGTTGTGGGTTGGCTTCGGCGAAGTTGGCAATGCCATCTACGGCACTCATAAGCGGTGGCAAGACGACATCGAGTACGGGTAAGAGTCGGTCACCCAGTACGATGGTCATGCGGTCAAATTTGGCACCGAGCATGGCGAGTTTGTGGCCACGGGTGGCGGCTCGGTTGGCGTATTCGTCGTTGACGCTGTTGGCGCGGTCGGCTTGATTGGCCACTTTGGCAAAGGCGGCGACGAGGCCGTTTTTGTCGTCGTCGAGGGTGGTGACGAGTTTGGCAACGGCACCTTTGACTTCTTCGCCAAAGAGTTGCGAGATGACCGCGCCTCGGTCTGTGGCGTTGACGTTTTGCAGGCCGCGCATGACTTCCACTAGGGTGGCTTGGGCGTCTTGTTGCATCATGTCGGCCAGTTGTTCGGCATCGAAGCCGATGCGACCCATGGCGTCTTGCTGGGCGGCGGTGGCGGCGTAGCCTGTGGTGAGGCGGCCGGTGATGTTTTTGAGGGCGGTGGCGGCCACTTCTTGGGTGGCGCCCCCTGCTATTAGGCTGGCAGACAGTGCGGCGGTTTGGTTGTAGTTTAGCCCTGCGCCCATGGCGGTGGAGCCTTGGCGTACCATGACGGCGGCAATGTCTTTTGCCTTGGCGTTCATGTTGTTGCTGAGGTAGTTGGTGCTGTCGGCAAGGTCTAGGGCGTGCTTTTGGGTGAGCCCCATGGCGGCGCGCCATGTGGCGAGTGTGCTGCCGGCTTCTTCTGCGGATACGTCCCATGCCACGCTCATTTTGGTGGCGGATTCGGCAAATTGTAAGAGTTGGTCTTTTTCGATGCCAGACTGACCCGCAGCGGTGACGATGTCGGCGATGCCTTTTTGCTCTACCCCTAGCCGCCCTGCCAGTTTCATCATTTGTGTGCGGTATTGGGCTTCTTCTTTTTGATCGGTGAAGTTGACGACTTTTTTGACGTCGGCAAAGGTGTTTTCGTAGTCCACGGCGCGTTTGCCCGCCATGATGAGTGGCGCGGCTTTTAGGGTGAGGCCAACGGCTTGGCCGACCAGTTCGCCTTTTTGGGCGTTTCTGTCTGCTATGCGCCCTTTTAGGGTTTGGATTTTTTGCAGTTTGGCTTTTTGGCGGTCCAGTGCTTGGCTGGCTTGGTCGGTTTGGCGGGCAAGTTTGAGTTCTTGTGCGCCGAGTGAGTTTATTTTCAAGCCAGCGCTGGTCATGTCTCGACGCAGTCCACCCAGTTCTTTGGCTTGTTTGCCATAGGCGTTGGTGAGCTGGGTGCTTTTGAGTTGGGCGTTTTTTAGCTGGGCTTGTTCTTCTTTGTAGGCTTTTTCGGCGGCTTTTTTGGCTTGGGTGAGTTGCTTTACTTTGGCGGTGGCGGCTTTGACTTGTTCCGAGTGTGCGCCATAGGCTGCGGTGGCTTTTTGGACGTTGTTTTGAGCGTTCGCTAATGCGGTGGCCTGTTGTTCGGCGGCAAGGGCTTTGGCATTCGCAAGCTGTTGCACTTTGGCAGTGGCGGCTTTGGCTTGTTTGGACTCAGCACCGTAAGCTTTGGCGGCTTTTTGGGCTTGCTTTTGGGCGTTGGCGAGTTCGGCCGTGCGTTGCTTTGTGGCGGCACTTTGGGCTTGGCTGAGTTGGTTTAGGTTTTGTTTGGCTTGGGCAAGTTGTTGGGCGTGTGCGCCTTGGGCTTCGGCCAGTTTGATGACGCTGCGCTCGGCTTGCGCTAGGGCTTTGGTGTGTTGTGCCAGTGCGGTTTTGGCGTTGGCTTGGTTTTGTTTGAGTTGGTTGGTGTGTTGGGCGGCTTGTTTCATGGCCGCGCGGGTTTGGTCTAGGCCTGCGGTGAGTTTTTTGAAACGGGTGATGAGGCTTTGTTGGTCGCTTAGGCCTTTTAGTTGGTTATCGGTTTGGGTGATTTGGTGTTCTAGCTTCCCTGCTGTTTGGATGATGTTGTTGGCGGGTTTGGTGAATTTGTCGACGGCGGAGAGTGCGATGGAAATTTTGGAGTCAGCCACGGTTTACCTCTTTTGTATTCCCAGTTTGGCGGCGGCTAGGTGGTAGCGGCGCATGGCTTCGTCGATGCGCCAGTTTAGGATTTCAGACGGTGGTACGTGGTAAACCAGCGGGATGATGTCGGTTAGGATTTCTATGTCTTTGGGTGAAAGTAAGCCGCCGGTTGTTGCAAAAAATCGATGAGTCGCTCTTGCAGTTGGTTCCAGTCTGGCAGGCTGAGGCGTTCTAGTTCGCTTTGGCTGAAGCCGGTGCAACTTGAGCTGAGGAAGATGGTGCGCTCCCATTCGTTGGTGTGGGTGTCCATTAGGTCGGTGGTGGCGACGGTGGGCGGTTTGAGTGTGTATTGGGTTTTCTGTTGGCCGCTGTCGCTTTGTATGGGGATGAGCAAGCTTGGCGCGGTGTTGTCGAACTCGCCTTCTATAAAGTGGCTGGCGGTGCTGTTCATGAGTTCTAGGACGTGGTTTTGGATGCTGGTGTAGTCTGGTGTGACGAGGTTTTTGATTTCTTTGTCGCTGAGTCCGGTGCTGGCGCTGATGCAGGCACGCAGTAGTTGGGTGTCGTTGTCTTTGTGCTTTTCTGACAGTTCGCGGTGTTGCCCCATGGTAAGGGGTTGGCAATGTACGCGGGTGATGGGGTCACTTTTGTCGCTTTGGGTTGGCCAGACGAGTGTGTGGGTTGGTGCTTGAAACATGGGATTTCTCTTTGCTGTGTTTGAGGGTTGCCACCTAGTGGTTTAGGTGGCGCTTTGGTTTGGTGAAGCAGGGTTATGGCAAGCCAACGTTGCGACGATGGGCAGCCAGTAGGTCACCGTTGCCAAGGTTGAGGATTTGGGCATTACGGTCGATTTCGTAGATGGTTCTGCCCGCTTCGGTTTTTTTGTAGGCGCTTACTGTCATTTCGATTTCGTGGTCTGGCAGTTCGCCCATTTTGCTGGCGGCTTCGGTCACGCCGGTGATTTCCCCTGTGATGCTGTATTTGATGGCGAAGTGGTTGCCGTCTTCATCTTGGTGAGATTCGTTGACGTTGACCTGGCACATTTCACCATCGGCTAAGCCGAAGGCAGACAGCAGGGCTTGGTTGGCGCCTTTGATTTTGTATTTGGCGGTCATTTTTTCGAGGCCGACCATGATTTCACCGGGGATGAAGGAGCCACCTCGGGTTTCTTGCATGGTTTTTTTGACTTCGGGCGGGGTGAATTCGTCCAGTTCTTTGATGAGCGGTTCACCGTTGATGATGGCCATGCGGCTGATGCGGGTGCGTTGTCCTGCCATGTTAGAGAACTCCTTCTAGGAATGATTCGACGATGCCTACGTCTTCGATTAGGTGGTACACCATGTGTTCGTTTGGCGCGTAGCCGTGGTATTTGATGGCGATGTGCCATTCACCGTTGGTGTAGTTTTCGACGTTGTTGAGGGTTGGGTGCAGGTAGACTTGTGCGCCCATGATGGTTTCGTCGGCCTGTAGGGATTTGAGCCAGAAGTTGAGTTTTTCAATTTCTTGGTTCATGAAGGATTCGCTGAGGTTACGCGCCATGGCGCGCTGGGCGGTTTTGGCCAGTTTGCGAATAATGGCGTATTCGAGCCCGACTTGTGACACGAAGCGACCCATGACACAGCGGTTGCCTATGAGTGAGAAGCCTCCCAGTGAGGTGCGTGCAAAGTAGGATAAGCCAAAACGGTTCATTAGGTCGCCGTTGGTGGCTTTGTCCATGATGTTGTAGTCGATGGTGCGCGCGGTACCGTCGATTAACACACCCATGCCGCCTTTGGCTGGGCTTTCCCATGGGTTGACGCGAGCAAAGCATGTGAGGGCGATGGCGGCACCTGAGAAGTAGACGTTGCCTTTGGCGGCTTGGCTGTAGACGGAGACGAACGGGTCGACTAGATAGAATGCGTCGTAGCCTGTGCCTTCGCCCCCTAGGCTTTTGGAGTATTCTATGGCGGCGTTGTCGTTGGTGTTTGGGCCGTCCCCCACTGGGATGGCAAAGAGTCGTTTGCCCATGGCGGCCAGTGCATCGGCAACGGGTTTGGTGTTGAAGCCCGGTGCGGCAATGTGGGTGGGGACTTCCATGCAGTCAGCTAGGGCTTGGATGCCGGTTCGCTGACCTGTTGTTGGGTCAATTTTACCGAGGATGTTGTTGGTGGTGTCGGCGGTATCGTTGCCCTCTTCTACGATGATGACGTAGATGGGGACGGAGACGATGCGCAGTAGCTCGTAACAGGTACGCCATAGGGTGCCGCGTTCGTCGCCTGTTGTGTCGAGTTTGGCCGCGGCGGCCATGTTGGCAATGCGGATGGGGGTGTTTTTGGCATAGCTTTCATGGGCGTCTGGCGCGGTGCCCACTACGCTGATGACTACGCCACCCAATGGCCCCATTGGCGGTGGCGCTGAGTGGGTTTCTATGCTGATGCCGTTGTGTACGAAGGATGCAATTTCTGGCATTAGGCTTCTCCTTTGTTTTTGGTGGCGCTTTTGTTGGCATCTGCCGCTGTGGCGATTTTGCCGCTAAGCATGAGGAAGTCGGCTTCGCTGGGCAGCAGCTCGACGCTGTCGCCCACTTGGTGCCAGTGCTGGGTATTGGGGCAACGGTACGGGGCTTTTACTTGGTATGTTTGCCGCGTGGTGACGGGCTTTTTGGTGGTCATGGCTTTCTCCAGACGTAAAAAAACCGCTTTCGCGGCTGGGTGTTTGATTCTTCAAATTGGGGAAATGACTATTCCGTTGGCAAGGGATAGCGTGCTTTGATTTCGGTGACTTTATCACGCCATTTTTGTTCGGCTTCGTCCGTTTGGTCGTATTGCCACTCCATGTAGAGCGGGTCGGATTCCGCTTTGTAAGCACTGGCTCGGTTAGCTTGCGCTTGGACAAGACGTTCTTCTAAGGTCAGCTCTGGTGAAGGTGGTTCTTCTAGCAATGCGCCTTCGGGGAGCGTTTCGCCTAGCTCGTTTATAGTGTGGTGTGTGCCGTCTTCATCCCAATACTCAGTGCCAATATTGTCGACGACATAGTGCCAAGCACCGTCTTTGAAATACCGCTGATGACCTGCTTTTTCTGCAATCAATTCAACGTTTGTAGCGAAAGCAGGAATCATTTCACGGCCTGTCACTGGGTCTTTTTTGGCTTGAATTTGCTTGGTAAAGATGGGGTATTTCGCCCCTAATTTGAATGCGTTTAACATCATAATTGAGGCTCCTTAAAGTCTTGTTTTGCCGTAGTAGGCGATGTTATGGGGGCGTGCCACTCCCCCTCCCCAACTTGTATTAGTTAAAAAATCTTTATTACTACTAGCCCCACTCATTGCCAAGCCTCTTATGCTCAAATAGTCCTGCGGGTTTGCTCTATCCATTCCAAACGCATCTAAATAAGCTTGACTATTACCCTGGACTGCGGTGTCGGATTCAGCACTATGCATTGTTCCATCCCATCTTTCGTTGTAAGACATTACAGTTCCTTTCTGCATAGATCCAAATACCCGATCAGTGTCCACACCACGTCCATCATCAAACATACGAATGAACTCACCACCCACAATGGGTAGAGATACAGTTACAGAATCATCTTCTTCCTCAACAAAACCGTAATATCCGCCGTATGTAATTGGGTCAGCATCTTTCGATGCCTGTTCAATGTAGTTTGATGAAGCTGCCGCTTTCGCACAGGCAATGGGGTGATCATTACTGCTGATAGTCGAGCCGTCTAGCGCGTATTCTCCTAGGCTTAATGCATCAACGGTGTCCATATAAAGCTTAGCAATATCAAGCACGTTGTTACCTGTCTTGGGATTCACTTGTTCAACGACATAGAACTCACCAGCAATATAACGCACCGTTAAAAGAGCGCTTTTAAAAAGTTGGTTGGCTGCTGTCACACCAGACAGTGGAATTGCTCCAAGTTGATCAATGACTATGCTCACTTGGTCTGTATTCGTTTCAGATACCACAAACGTAAACTCGTCATAGTCTTTAATCTTGCTAATAGGTTTTACGCCCTCTGGGCTAGTCAGCACTAATTCATTAGCAGTGCCTGCCACAGTAAAGAGTTTTTTTTCAGCCACGGCGGCATCCACGTATTCTTTTTCTTTTACGGCTTGCTCTGTTGCTAATGCTTTTGTCTGGTATTGTGGATGAGGATCTTCTACATCCAAATGCGCTTTAACAGTTTTTTCTAGGTCAGTAGGCGTAGCAAACTGTACGGATGGGTCAATTTTGATTTGTATGGCATCTGCGTTACCGGGGACAAACTTTAAGCGAATGGTGTAGCTTTTGCCCTGTCCTTCTTCTAGTAGTGGTTTGTAGTCACCGGCTTGCCTTGCATAAGCGTACAAAGAACCGTCTTGCGTTTTAATACCCGCCTCTTTGATGAAAAAACCGCCATCACTGGCTGGAATCTCTGCTCGAGCAATCCACACGTTGGGGTCTAGTTCATCCTTTTCTATGGTGATGGCGTATTCTCGCACTTGGTGAATTAAGTCTTCTTGGGCGGTTGGGGACGCATTGTCTGCGAGCACACCATCACCTACGACTAACACCGATAGGTCAACATGAGTGTTGTTAAACTTGGCATCCCGCTCTAGGCCAAAGCCCGTTTGGGTGATGTAGGTTCTAAAGTCGCTCATTTCTGGCTGGCTCCGAAGTGGAAATAATTCTTAGATGTTGGGCAATGCCCGTATGGGGTAATGCATTTACCTCACTACCTGCGGGAACAAATGGCGTTGAGGTACTGGTGATGCCTATTTCGGTAGCAACAGCTATTCTAGGAATGGCAATCGACTCACGAGCAAGGTTCATTGAGTAGAAATCCCGCTCTGATTTCATTTCTAAGATCAGTGCATCCACTCGTGTATTGATTTCTGGAGTAAGTACTTGATCGGATCCGTATACCCAAATGTTAAAATGATAGGGTTGGCCCTCATTCTGATACCAAGGAGTAATAGCCGCACTAAAACCCATTTGCTCAAAGGCTTTTACGAACCCCAAGCGTGTACCGCTTAGCTGACGGTTTCGCCATGCAAATTCTCCACGAGTCCGCTTTATTGCTTCTGTGTCGCTTGATTCCCACACGGGTACCTGACGATCAATACCCAACAATGTGACGGCAGATTCTGGACAGGATTGAGCATTGAACAGTTGAGGATAAGCATGCTCTACCGCAAAGAGGGATTCACTCAGTGCCAGTTCTAAGGCTCTTTCAAGTGGGCTTCTGTTGTCCGGTAAAAGACTATGGATTTTGAGCTGCGACAGTAATGTTGACTGACTCAAGGTAAGGTGCCTCACTGTATTGGCAACGAATTGGTGTGGTTACGCTATTTAACTCACCACGATATGCCCCAGTGGCTTTGAGTAAAATGCTGTAGAGCATGGAAGGCTCTATACTGCCTGACAGCCTGTGTTGCTGACTGGCGTAGTCTTGCACGGCTTGTTCTGCTAATTGTTTCGCTTGAGCTTCATCCACCCCCGGCATCACAAACAAGGTCGCTTCGCATGACCAGTTCACGATGTTTGGCGCTTTGACTGTGAGCAAATCGGTTTCCTGTGCTATATCATCCCGTTCAAGATACGCCTGAGTGGCTTCCAAGAGCGCGTTGCTTGGTGTGCCATTTCCTGTGTGAGATAGGATGTAGCAATCCACTTCACCTGGAGCCACTTGGCGAGCTTGGGCGTCTTTGGTTTGGCCTGCCATATCATGGCCCAGAAATTCATACTTCATGATGACGGTGTTTGCTTCAAGGCTTTCAAGCTGGATTTTAGGACGACCACCAAGCGTCATGGCGTTGAAGCGATAACCCGACCGCGTCCCCGTCGTGGCTAAGGCATACACCGCTAAGTAATACCGAGTTAAAAGTGCATCGTTGCTTTCCATGGTGGCAGGCACTTCAGGAAAAGCATTTGGATCGCCCTCATCAATAATCTGTCGTTCAATGCCAAGCTGGCTTACGATCAGATCCACCATGTCGTCACCTGTGGCGTACATGCCAAACATTTGTAACGCCTGAGCGTTCATTTGTCGAAAATGGCTTTGCAGTATCACTGTGAAAGCTTCAGTGAGCTTGGTCATGAGCTCCGCTTGGTTTTCAAAGGTTTCCGCTACGGCTTCCACATCGTCTGGCGCATTGGTGTTTAAGTAATCCAGCACATTGTTTTTAATGGTCTGAAATAAGTTATCGAAACTGGGTGTTTTGATGATCTCAGGTTTAGGCAGTGGATTCTGATGTGGAAACATCCAGTGGTACCTCAAATTCTATTTTCTTACCCTTCCACTGCCCTTCAAAGTAAAGAGCAAGGCCATTTGTTAAACGCCTAGCAACGCAGCGTGAAGGTACGAAATCCGTTAAGCCATTTTTGGGTTCGTAAAAGGCTTCGATGGCAGCCGATTGAAGACGGATTAAGGTACTGTCTGTCATATTCGCGCCTAAGTATTGCCTAACATCACTGCCAAAGTTAGCGCGTTTGACTCGACCCGCTTTTGGTGTGGTCATCACTTGTGTGATGCGGCTAACGAGCTGTTCAAAGTCTTGTAATGTACGCCCTGTTTTTCGATCAATGCCTATCATTCGCCTACCCTTTTTTTACTTTTAAGTGACTTTATAGGTACCTGCAGAAGAACCGCTTGCCACAGCTACATCAGCATTTTGGGTGATGTGATTTACAATGCCTTCGGCAAATGCCAACCACCATTCGTGACCGGCTGCATTATTTGCCAATGGGTCAAATCCCTTTGCCTTCATGGCCGCTTCAATGTCTAGTGCTAGTTGCTCTGAATTTAATGCCATCTAGGTTGTCTCCTATCACTTGGCCGCGGTGACAGTTGAGGAACAGTCTGCATGGGGCAATCCGGTGATCATGCATTTGTGCGCACCTGTAACAACGCCGGTACCGCCATTTAATTTGATGTTTGACGCATCTACTGTGGTATCACCAGAGGATTTCAGTGCAGTTGTACCCTTAACATCAACCGTGGCATTTTGCTCCACGGCGACTACGGCTGAGCCACCGACATTGATGTTGAGGTCTCCAACCGATTTGATGGTCATTTGGTGCTTTTGAGTGTGATATGACACGAGTGACCCATCGGGGTAACAGCGCACTATTTCATTCACATCCTGACTTGGGGCTGGGAACTTGTCACTGAATAAACCTATCAATGCAACGGTTTGGGTGCCGTTGTGGCCAGCTCCGTAATTCAGCAATACCGCTTGCTCCCCAAGTGATGGGCAGCGGTAATCTGTGGTCGCGCCTGCTGCAGTGGAAAACCATCGAATGAACGGACTTTTCAACGCACCATGTTGCACGCGAATTAGGGTATTAGACTCATGTATTTCACAGACAAAGCCCAAACGAACCATACTTTGGAGGCGTCTTCTTAGGTCTTCTGTTTCTTCGCTTAGCTCTTCGATTCTATCGAGATAAGGGGTCAACATGTCCCGAACCATGGCTTCAATCAGTTGACGCATTAAAGGCTCCGATATTCGTCTTGGTCGTTTTCATTAGTTGGGTTGGTCGTTATTCGAATGCCGTGTTTAACGATTTCAGGTTGCCAAGTGGATGCTCCGAGGTAGAGCTTTTGCTCCCAATTCACGACCCACGAATCAAAGCCGCCTTGAGTTTCTTTGCGAAAGTTGCCGGGGTAGGCTTCAATGTTGAATGGTTTTTCTAGAACAGAACCCGTTAGCCAAATGCCCTTTTCATAAACAAATTGGGATACCGCGATGGCAAACTCTTGGAGTTCCATTTGTAGGTTGTCGACTTCTTGCCCCAGCACACAATGAATAGCGAATTGCGCCACAACGGGATAACGGCCATCCCCCACATCGGGAGCTTTTGGCAGCTCTTCGATGTTCAATAAACAGGCTGGCGCCAGTTCGTACATATTTTTGTTTGGGTCATAGCTTTCTATGGTGACTTTAGGAAAGCGACTTTTTAGCGCATCCGTGATGGCTTGGTGCACATCGGTTAAGTTGATATGGGTTGCCACTCATTGCCCCTCAATGTTCATTGCAAAGTGTATTTCTTGCTTAAGTATCTGTTTGAATCGCGCCTCGGCTCTGGCGTGATAACGCTCAATGATGGGTTGTGCGATCTTATCTATTTCCATGGTGACGGCTTCAATGGGTAATTCTGTCCATTGGCCATCTTGTCGTTTCGTTCGTTTGCCACCAGCGGCATATTTTCTTTTAAATATGCCGGTGTGACCTGACTTCATTGTGGCGATGAAGGCGCCTATAAAATGATGTTTGCCCACTCTGACACCAAGGTCGGTTTGTTTCGCTTTACCAAGTGAATAAACGGAAATGGGTGATAAGCCAAACCAAACATTCACTGTTCGCTCACCGTTTTTTAGATAAAAGGTTTTGTAGTAACGTGCCGCCAAAACCCTTTGTGGTACTGATAGCGCCACCCCCAGCTCACGCTTGGTATGGGTTTCTAACCAACGAGCCGTTTTCTTGAGCGTGCGTGTGACCGCTTTCTGTAACTGACGAACGGATAGCTCGAGCTGCTCTTCTAATTCTGCTATTTCGCTTCCTAGATGGATTTCTAAAATCATATCAGCGCCAGTTGTGGTCTTTTTGTTGGGTCACTTTAAGGGGTAATACCGTTTCAAATTCCCCTTTGTGGAAAGCTAGTACCAGATAATCCACGCCATCTATTTGCAACGTGTCACCTTCCTCACACACACATTGGTTTGGTCTTACGCAAAACGTGGCAATCACGGTGTCTAGGTAAATTTGACCCGCTTGCTTTGCCTTTGAATGAGTGTGTATTTCTTTTTCGATAAAAGAGAACGTCCCTGTCAATGTGCCGGTTTGCCCGGCTTTAGAGAGCCATGTCGCCTGTATGCCAAACAACTCATCAATGTCACTTTTTAAGGCGTCTAAGTCAGCATGGTGCCTGAGATTCATAAACGCCTCATGTGATTTTGATTAAGTATTTGGCAGGTGAATGGCTAGTTTGAAGAGAAGATTTCCGCTAACAAGGAAGGATCACGAGCGATCGGCAAGTAAATCGCACGAGAGCGAATTTCCAAGCCTTCGTCGTGTTTCATTGGCTCTGTCGTGATATGACACTCACGGGCTTTAGCTGAACTTGAATGCAGCACGTCCGCTGGCGCTCGTAACATACCAAACAAGCCTTTCACTCCAAGAGGATAAGAGGCGCCTTTTTCAGCGACTTCATCGGCTTCGTCAGACACAAACTTGATACCACAAATATTGATTTCACTCGGGTCATCCGCAAAAGCCACCACACGTTTGGCGTGAATTTCTTCGCTATAAAACGCTTTGATGCTTGCATGATTCAGAATGCGCTCAATCATTTCTTGACCAATGCGACACTCGACACCCTGCAAAGTAAGATGACCATGCTTTTTCGCATTATCAACCGTTTGCTTACGAAGGGATTTTAGCAATGCGGGAACATCCGTGCCTGTATTGCCTAGCTTCAAATCCAACTTGCGCTCTACTACACCCAGCACTTTGTGAAGATCCACCAGCACTTTGTTTTTCTTGTTTTTAACCTTGCCCTTTAATGCAGAATAAGCGGTAAAAGCAGCCGTGTAGCGATGGTTGTCTTTGTGCTTGCTCATATGACTTTTGATCAAAGACGCCAGCTCTTGCGCTTTGATCTTTTTATCACGCAATGAACTAATGCGTGACAGGTCACTCGGAACAATTTGTGTTTCAAATGGATAACGAATCAAACGCACCGGTACCGCGCTTTCGGCATCGTGTTCGTCGATGTTTGGGTTTTGGCCAATTTCACCTGGCATTAAGACTTGAAGCTGTTGACCAGACTTCACAATCATCACATTACGATGCTCTACATTTTCCACTGTGAACATGCTTAAGACGGCAGCATCAATGTGAACGGACGCATTAAAGCCCGTTGTTAATGCGCTCAGCGAGAACGCTTCGTGATCGAATATATCTTCCATTACTGTGACCCTTCTTTGATAACGATGAATGCTTTTTCAAGCTGTTCGGTGATCAATGCCTTCACTGGATCGGTCACCCCTTCTGGCCACGCGATGTAGAGCGTATTGAATACGCAATTGGCCCAGTACACTTTGCCGCCACCCGCATGAATACCGTAGGCGTCACTGCCATCGTAGTTTTCATCAGATACGGACAAGCCTTCACCTTCTTTGGTCACAATGGCCCACTGAGGTTGGGAAGCCGCTGCATCGATTTGCTTAATGCACATTTCCCCTTGCTCGTGAGCCCAAAGAAGAATCAGCGACTCGGAGACTTTGTTATGAATCTCTTGCATTACGCTTCCTCAATCAGTTGTAGCATGTCGTAGTCTTCATCCTTGGATGACTCCAACCCGCTGGTTAATGAAATGTCTTCATCCTTTTTCGCGGCGGCTTCCTTTAGCGCTTTTGCTGCCGCTTCTTCACTGGCGTTATCTTGAATAAGCTGCCCTGCCAATTCTGGTACACCGGCGGCTTGTGCAAGCTGGTTAATTTTCTGGGCCAGCTCTTTATGCGAGCTTTCCTGTGTTTGCAGCGAGGTTTGTAGCGCTTGGATCTGTTCCTTCATATCGGCTGTTTCAGCGTCATGAGTGGCTTGGATCTCGGCGACAATTCGCTTGTGTTTTGCGTCTGTCATCATGGCGTGGATCTCTTCCTCTGTTTTGATGTCGTCAATTAAACCGTGAGCCAACAGGTCACGAGCGGTAAAGGATTTCGCTTGAAGGGCCTGCACCTGAGCCGCTTCAATGCCTCGGTTGTGAGCCACTAGCTGAAAGAAAGCATCGCCTAATTGGTCGACCATGGTTTGGTGTCGCGCTCGCTCTTCATCACTCAATGCCAGATGCGGTGAACCATCGGCTTTGGCTTCCCCTGTGGTGAAGTAGGTAATGGTTTCTTTGTCGTTGTGAACTTCGCGGCGACCAAAGATCACCCCAATGGAACCGGCCATGCTGTGAGGGCTGGCATAGAGCTCAGTACAGGCACTGGCTAAGGCATAATTGGCCGAGTAAGAGCCACCATTGATGAAACCAATCACCGGCTTAATCGCGCCAATGTCTTTGATTAAGTTCGCCAGATCAAAACAACCACTTGCTTCCCCACCGGGGCCGTCAAATTCCACAAAGATGCTCTTCACAGAATCGTCTTCAACAAGGGCGTTGAAGCTTTGCCGTAACGATCGATAAGACAGTACTTGGTTACAAAGCGCATCTAGGCCATTGAAACGGTGTGACGTTGGACCAAAGATGCCGATGTGGCAAAAAGTGTCTTTGTGCGTTTCTTGTTCATTGGAAAAGAAGAGTTCTGGATTCAGGTAAAACTGGTTAAGTAAATTGAGATTGGCCTGATGAGCGTCAATCGTCATCATCATCGGAGCGTTCGTCATCAATTGCAGTAGATGGCGCATCGTGTATTCCTCTTGTTTGTTTGGCGTCTTGACTGCGTTTCACCCCATCGAGGTGTTTGTCCAGTGTCTTACCACGGCTATTGGAGATTTCTTCCAGGGATGTGATGTCGTTCTGAACTTCAAGCACCAGTGCTTTGGCGGCTTTAAGTGGGTCGATTTCTTCCCATTCTGGCCAAATCCAAGTGGGGTTCAGGTAGGTGTATGGATTCTCAAAGTAGTTGGGTAAGCCGTCTGTGTTGGCGAGGTGATAAGCGTCGATAAACCAGCCAAGCACACGGTTAAAAGCAGGGCCAAGCATGATGTCCCTTAGCTGACCAATCAGCCTTCGGTGGTTGATCATGCCCGCGCGAATACTGGAATAGTTCACCTGAGTTAGATCACCTGTCAGCATTTCGTAGGTAATACCCAGTAAACCGGCGATCATGCGCAGCACTTGGTTGTTGTGTTCTTGATAGTTGCCCGCGATCTCGGCTGGCGAAGCGGTTTTCACTTCTTTGACGCCATTCAAAAAGGTGACACCACCTGCGTGATGCACTAATTTACTTGGTGTTTTCTGGCTGTTTGGGCCTGCTGTTGTTTGGCTGACTTCGGCTTCTTTGAGTGCAAATACCTGTTGGCCTACTCGCTTCATTCGAGATTTGATTTCAACGGTTTGGTTGTCTTGGTATTGCTTGGCGAAGTCGGCCCCTGGGGAAATCCAAGGTTGCGCGGTGCTTTGTGACACATGCACTACATCTCGCAAGTGAATCACATCTTCTGCGGGTAGCCAGTTCACCGAGTCTTCATCAAAATCTGGATGATCTCTTGGCAGTTTGTAAAAAGCGTATTTTTTGATTTTGCCGTTCTTTGCGTACAGGATGCCGCCACGAACGTAACTGTTAGAGCCTGTTCGCTCCAAGTCGATTGCCAAACTAAGTGGACTGACTACTTGGATTTGCAAAGGAATTGGGTGCAAGGTACGACGACGAACAAGAAAAGCACTGCCGTCTAGTAACATGGTCATCACGGCTAACGCTTGAACGCCCGCTAAGTTGGTGTTGTCGTAGAAGTCACAATACAGCTCCCATTCTTGAAAGCGTTTGATGAAGGCTTCGCTGAATAACTCAGGATCAAATACGGGTTTGGCGCCACCACCAATGCAGCTGGCACGAAACCGTGACGCGCCCACTCGCAGCAATGGGTTGTTTCGAATGAGGTGATGGCTGGCGGTGATCTCTTTTAAAAGATGGCTTTCGCTCTTTTCGTTATCATGCAATTCGGCCCCTTTGAATAAGGGGGATTTGGCAACACTGGAATAGCTCAAAATAGCACCTCGACATCAACGCTTTCCATGAGTGGCGTGGTTTGCAAATCGCTGATCATTTGACGCTCTAAAGCACGTAACTCTGACAAGCTCACTTCCGTGTACTGCATGGCCGTTCGGCCACCTTGAGGGTTGGTGTATTCCACTCTCACTTTGCGCTTGCCTTGCACTAGGTCGGTAATGGCTTGCTGAACGATTTTGAGATTGTCTTCAGTGGAATAAATCGGCATTAGTAATCTCCATAATCTGACGTTTCGTAGTAGTCGCCATAATCGTTCTCTATCACGTCATCCGTGAGTTTGTGGGCATTTGGGTCTATTAGGCCAAGTGGATCTTGTGGGGACGCATGTTTGATTTCTGGGCGCAGGAAGTCCCACAACCACAGCACGTACACGAGTAAATCCCACGGTTCGTTGCGCTTTTGATCTGGCTTTTTGTCCCACTTCACATTGCTGCCACTGCCTTTCAGTTCTTCAGCGGTAAGCATTTGGAAGTAGTTCAGGTCAAATACATCACTCACGGGAAAGTGAATGTAGTTTTTACCTGGTGCTTCATTGTTTAGTCGTTCGGCAGCTCGGTTCTTGAGCTGATGCACGTTAAGGCTGCGATACTCACACTTTACCTCTGGGTGCACTTTAAAACTGAGCGTAAATTCTGGCTTGAATTTGGTTTTTGCGTTCACTTCACCGCGAATGGCGAAGATCCAACCCTGGTAAGGCGCGCAAAACTCCAGCATGGCTTTCCACGCATGGCCGTTACAGTCCATGGCCGCGGCAAACACGCCAATGTTTCTCCCATCGGGCAAGGTAAATTCGGTTTCTAATTCATGGATGAGGCTTTGTTGCGTGCTTGTATCTTCAGGATCGCCATGAACTTTGCCATAGTGGATGGCCCACATTTCACCACGGTCACCAATCGCCCAAAAGTGGTAATCAAACCGGTTCTTTTGGGTATCTATGGTGGCCAGTACACAGCGCGTTTGCTCGGGCAGGCTTTCCATTGGCGAGTAGTATTCTCGTCGTTGGTATAAGGTCTCAAAATTATTGAGTCTATGAATTCGCGCGGCATCGGAATATTCGACACCGACCTTCGTGTTCATGAAGGTCTGCATCTTTCGCGGGTCTTTTTTCGCCTTATCGTATTCAGCGGCAATCGATGGCAACGAGGTATTTGGGTTGTCGTTGTAAGCCGACCAGACATGAAAACCTGCGTCTATTTTGCCGCGTTCGTTAGTGTCCCCTGGTTCACCACATTTACAGCACAGTGCACTGCCTGTTTCATCCCATTGTTCTGGTACCTGATGAACACCGCAGCATTCAAACTCTCGCGTGGCACGCCATTCGCCTGCTTCCACCATATTGAACTTATGGTGTTCTTCTATCTTGCCGCTGCAGTGAATACAAACGAAATGGGCGTTTTTGTAGTTCTTTGGTGAGTATCGGAGGTTTTCTAGTTTAAGACGCTGTTTAAAACCACAATGTGGGCAAGGCACATACAAGTATCGCTGATCGGTTTGTAGAAACTCGCGGGTAATCTTACAGGTACCGGCTTCTTTCGGCGTGGAGCCAAGTACAATCTTACGCTGGCCTTCACTTTCGGTTCGAGTGATCGCCAAATCAATTGGGTCACCCTCTTTGTCTACGTTATCTGTCCAGCCCGATATCTCGTCCATGAACAGATACTTGATGGTCACCATCCTAAAACTGCTGGCAGACGTGGCCCAAACCACAGACAAATCGCCACCAAAAAAGCTTTTTTCAGTAGTGGTGTTTTTGCCGTACAACTTCGATATCACGGGTAAGCAGTGATTAAAAACCTTACCTATCTCTTTCGTCGCAAACTTTTCTGCATCACCCTGAGTATTCTGAACAATCATGATGTTGCTAGGGTCATTGGAGACCAGCCATGCCACCGACGTGTTTATAAAAATGGCATAACCAACCCGAGCACTCTTGGATAAAACGATCTTTTCGATGTAAGGCGATTCCATTGCCAAGAGCCAAGCCTCTTGAAACGACTTAGGAGGGTAAATCTGAGCATCGGAGTTATAGTTTTCCTTGCTCCACGGTATCAGTGGTATCTTCTTCGGCGGGGACGTAATGCTTAGAATATTTTTCGAGAATGTTCTCGATAAGCGACGGTAATTCATCATTTCCAAGCTCATTTAAACTGTCAAAAGCGCCCTCAACAACTTGCTCAATCGATTTCACCTCTTTGGGAGATAGCTTTAAGCGTTTTTGTAACTGGTTGGGTACGTCTAAAAGCTTCCTTCTAAACATCGAAAGTGGGCCATTGACCAACTCTAAAAGCGCGTCATAAGGCACTAACTCGCCGCTTTCACGGCCATTTTGTAAATGGAGTTTTATGGCCGCCTGCTTTTCCTTCTCTTTTTTCCAATCATCAAGGGTTTTGGGCTGTTGAGTATTTCTTCTAGTTCCACTCGATTCCCTCCCTTTATTAGCCTTCATGTGACGTATTTTTTCAGACTGATATTTCACATAAGAATGAACCGATTTTTCTATATCAATTTTCCCTGATGCCAGATAAATCAATTCATAGCCATCTTTAATATGATTTCGAATTGTACGATCAACAATACCTAATGCACTGGCAAGCCCAGTAATAGAACTCATATCAAAATTTCCTCTTATTAATAGAGAGAGTGGATAAAACCGGAAACGGAATAACAAGTTATTTTCTGAAAAATTTCTGAGAGGCCGCGCGTCTATGACTCGCAGAAAAAAGGGCCCTATAGAGAGTACCTTTTCTATATAAATCAATATATTACAATCAATCCAAAAAACTGACCGATCGATCAGGAATGACCTAAAAAACGGCAAATTTGCACATTTATTGCACACATTAGAGGTGAGCTATTTTGTTAGCATTTTGTGGAATTTTTGACAAAACGAAAAACACTCGAATTTTGACAAAAATCACGATTCGTTGAGAGCTTTTTTTACTTCGGCAACAAGCTTATCATCGAGAGTATTCGTGCTCTTTTTTGTCAGTGATTCGGCTATATGTATGAAAACCGCAATTAACACCTTTTCAGTCACCAATTTCGTGAGCATTGTCTGCAAAATTGCTAATAAAATCTTTGTCATTTTAGTTCTCCAGAAGTAATTCAGCCCCATACAACTCAGACGGGAAGTTATTGATAAACTCTTCAACCGTTCCAGCACCCAAATGAGTGTTGTAATGATCTTTCCAATACTCGCCCAAAGCCTTAATATCATTGGCTTGCGGCATAGACTGAGGCTTTCGCCAATAATGAACGCGACACATTGCCACGGCGTATTTCAAATTACTGACCAGCTCAAGAGGGTCAGGCACACCACTCACCTCATACACATCATCCGCTTCACCAGACAACAAACCACGCAAATCACTGATAAGCGCTTGTTTGTAATGGATAAAGTTCACCCAAATGTCATGATGCGTAGCAGGCTCCATTTGGATGATGCCCAATGCTGGGCCCTCTCCTAGCTGTTTCAAATAGACTGCACGCGATTCCTGCGTGATCGTTCCCATAATCAACTGATCAGCCGCTAGGCTGTACATGCCTAGGTTTGAAAGCGTTGGAATCACAACGAACTCACGCAATTGCTCTAGGTTTAAACTCATGACAAACCTCGCTTAAATCGATCTATGAATAGCTTTATTGCCTCGTCTCCCATCAAGCCTGCAACACCTGCCATAAACCCAGTCAGTGGCCCGCCCATATTGAGAGAAGTACACAAAAAATAGGTCAACATCCCAAGGAAGCCGCCAGTAAACACCGCGATAAGCATATGAATTAATGAGAATTTCTTTGCTTTGTACTGAAAGTCACGAAGATATTTCACAGCACCACCTAGCACTCCGACCACCACGAAAACTGCAGTTTGTATAAGCTCATCGGGCAGGAATTTCATAAAGTGCATCCAGTCCAGAAACGAAAAAGCCCCGCACATTGCGAGGCCCAGAAATGACAAAGCCCCGCAAAACGCGAGGCTCTAAATTGTGTTGCCGCCACACACAAGAATGACAGCTTGAATAAACTGTAACGGCTAATTCCTAGGCTCGCAAGCCTCGCGCGCGTATTTATCGAATGTCGTTCTCTTCTTATGAAAGCGACATTTTATAGTTAAAGCCTTATTTTTATTGAGCTAGAGGGAAGCGCATTCACAGCGCAATGGCGGCATGTTGGCGGTAAATCACAAATATTTTTTAAGGAAAACGTTTCATTCAGGCACAAAAAAACCACCCGTAGGTGGTTTTTTAAAACACTATGATTTTTATTACACTTGTTTCCATAATGTATTACTGTCGGTATGAAACTCTTCTGGTAAATTTGAACCATATTTCAGACCTGATACTTCAAAATAACAAAGCTGCTTCCTTTTAACTGTTATAGTCTTTGAGGGGTCATATACATTAGGTTGCTGCTGCTCAATTGTATTAATTTCAATAATCTGAGCAAATGAGTTGATGTCAAAATTTTGATCAAGATAGGGCGTATTAAGTATCCCATAGCATTTGCTGCCCGCAGATGCAGAAAGATAGATAATAAAGTCAGTCGTATTATTACTCGTTGCCTGATAGCTGGCATTAACCATTTTTCCGGCCTCGTTTTCAAGGAAAGTAGGAGGAATAACTGGACCTGGCTCAAGGGGAAGATAAAGGCCACCGCTCGCCATCAACGCTTCTCCACGAGGAATTGCAAACGTTTTGATAATTTCTTTACTTTCAGGGTTCCATAATAAGTACCCCGTTTCTTGATGCTGCTGTTGAAGAAATGCATCACCGATCAACTCTGTCAAATAGCGAACACCATAAAGAGTCTGAGGACCATTTTGTATTGGTGCTATTGGAGAAAAAGTCATTGTTTCAACATAACTACTTTTTATTTTTGGTCCAGTATTAGGTGGTGTTGGAAATACATCTTTTCCTTCATTTCCATACCATACTCCAACTAAATCAGCTAAAGGCCCTAGGTTTGATAAATCACTCATAAACAACTCCTGTAATTCAATTGATTTATTCCCGTGTCAGGGAGATTTAAACATAGCAGGAGAATGTACAAAAAACATACAAAATATATAAAAGCTAAATAAGTTACTTCTATCATTACTTTTGCCAAACACCACGCGCCACATTGCGCACCACACAAGTCACCACGCCCATTATCTCCAAGCCAGATTCCTCCGTAATGGGAATCGCCTTGTAAGCCTTGTTCTTCGGGCGAAGCAACACATTCGGTTTCAGCTCAAGCGTCTTCACCGTGATTTCACCATGAATGCACGCAATCACAACGTCCCCATGCTTGGCCGTGAGAGACCGATCAACCACCAACACATCGTCGTGAAAAATAGCCACCTCCTTCATAGAATCGCCACTCACTCGTACAAAGAAAGTGGCACTAGGATCGGCAATGCACAAATCATTCAGATCCAATGGCTTTTCAACAAAATCTTGTGCCGGTGATGGAAAACCCGCCGACACAGAATCACCATAAAGCGGGATCAACACTCTATTTTGTGCAATAAGAGAAGCGGAGCCGGATGCCCCAAGGTAAGAAACACGCATAAGCCACCTGAAATTATACTGTATATTTGTACAGTATAATTTCAGAGTATGATAAAGGCCAAATAAATTTTTGTAATAGGTAGGTTTTCCGGTTGTTTGACCAGAAATGAGGGTACTAACTAATCACTTTTTAGCATGATAAAGTTAAAGCCCTGACATTAGTATGACACTCAGAATGACCACAATGACAAAGGAAGTTCCAATGCATAAAAATAAATTATCGTATGCTTTAGTGATAATCGGACTAATAATAGGCGCTTTCTTTGCTATAAAGTGGGATTTAAAGCTAAGCGGCCACTGGAATTTAGACTTAAATTTAAAAGTAAAAGAGACATCAGAAAACACTATTTGGGAAATAATTTCTTCTTTGGGATCATTTTTTTCAGGATTCCTAGCCTTTATTATTTTTATATTAGGCTTAATGAAAGGTAAAGAATGGGTTTCAGAGGTTAAACTATCTAACTTCCTAACAGAATTCAGATACTCCGCTGAATCCATAATGAGAATGGAAGAGTACTTTTTTGAAGAATTTTACCCAGGCTGCAGTGAACTTCTTAGGATTCAGAATCTCAGGATTAAGATTAAAAACGGTGATGTTACCATTGAAGAAGTAAAGAATACACATCGAGAAAGAGTCCATGATTGCGACCTAAACAAAGAGCTAATAATTCATAAGAACAGAGCAAGAATAAAGCTTTGGGACATCTATTATTGCTTAACAACCCTCATAGGCTTAGCCCAGAAAAACACAGTACAGTTAAATGATGGTCAAAGTTTAATAGACAGTATAAAACAACTACTGAATATGGTCGATTTACTTGATGCTGAATTAGACAGCTTTGAACAAGACCTCATAAATATCTCACAAAGCCTAGGGAACATAAGTAAAAAGCACAAAAACTATTATGAAAAGGAACTAAAGCAAGCCAAATAAAAAACCAAGGGGCATTTCGCCCCTTGTTGCTCCCTGCTCTAACCCTCCCCGAAGTGTCTTCCTGTGGCGTTTTTGACGCGTTCGATGGTTTGGTCGACCCATGCAGGGCTGGTTTGGATTTTGGCGAGTTGTTGTTGGTAATTTCGGATGGTTTGGACCATGTCCATGATGTCCGTGGCGGAGACGACGGCGATGCTTTCGGTGATGCCCAAAGATTTGGCGACGTCGTTAATGAGTTTGAGCTTTTCGTCGTCTTGGATGGGGTTGGGTAGGCTTTGTTGCACCGGTTCGGGTTCTGACTGTTGTTCTGTTTGGGCTTGATCGAAGGCGCGGATGACCTCTAAGTGGAACTTGGGGCTGATCCACATGGCGTAAGCGTAAACCAGTTCTTTGCAGACATAGGTTCCTCTATTGGCTCCACCATGAACCGATTTTATTCCAAGACCCAAACTTGGGTTTTGGTTATTTCCTTCAAAGCAGGAATTACTGCTTTGCTCAATTTCTTGGATTAACGCTTTGGTTTGTGCGTTGGCAATAAATAAACTTGGACGATGTTTATTCTCTGCGCCAGCGGCTTTATGAAGATCATTAAGGGAATACAATCCGTCGAGTGTGCGGATATCTTTCGAAGAAATAGTTAGATGAGCCATCTATGGCCTCCTACGGTCTAAGTTAGACCACCTAAGCAAGGTTCCAATCTCATTAAGGTGGTGAGTCAATATCTGGGTTGGAACTACCGCCCGTAGGAACGGCCTAGCCGAAGCTAGCCCAAACAAAGACCCACCATAACAGGCGAATCTCGGCCACAAAAAAACACGCGGTGCGTGTTTTAGGCCGCTACGGTTCAAACGGGGTTCCAATCCCGACACTGGATTTTGCCAGTGTAGGGAAATAGTAGATCAGGAAGGCTGGGAGGTCAACTGACTAACAAAAGTTCACAATTCGGGTAAAGAAAATGTCAGCAAGGGGCTGACAAAGTGTGATGGGTCACATAGTATCGAATTAACAACTTAATCAATGACAATTTCGCGACAACCAAGGAAGGTGAAGCAATATTAAACCCTCCCCTTCTCTTAGCTTGTCAGCATACTAACAGAGAAGATTTATGCAGTTTTTGAACCCAGTAATTAGCCGTATTGTAATACATCAAATTTACAAAAAAAATAAAGATGAAAAGTTAAAAGAGCCCCCATTTAAAGGGACAGAACTGACTAACTTTGAAGACTCAGCAATGAGAAACTTCACAAAAAGATATGATGAGGCTATTGGCGAAAACAGCAGAGCGATTGAAATGCTTATAGATCTAGATAGAAATGATGCTGTTATCCAAAATGTTATTAAATCAATACACGATTCCGATGACGATTTTATAGACTCATCATTTGAAATAGCAAAAAAACTTGATAAGGCACAAGACCAACCAATACACAAACAAGGGATTGTTGTTGTTTTTACAGGGACATGTAACTACCCAGTAAGAGAGTTTCTAGGAATAATCAAAGCTGAAACACATAGCGGTTATGAAAAAATAAAAAATCCTAAGACAGGTAAAATTTCTTTAAAGTTTATAGAAGAAGTACTATTAACTCCGGGCACGAAGCTTTACAAAAGTGTAGCCTTCTTAAAAAAAATACAATATAACCCTAACGAAACTAACCTAAATAAAAACTGGGAAGTTTGGGTTTCAGATAGCCAAGTAAACAAAGCCGAAGGGAAAGCTGCCGCCGCATATTTTCTAGAAAAATTCCTTGGCTTTGTTTACCCTCAAACAAGTTCGAGAAAAACAAAAATCTTCTATGACACCACCTTACAATATATTCAACATTTAGACATTGAACAAGAAAAGAAAAATGACTACTTAAATGCCTTAACTACGTATTTAAAAGTCGACAAATCAAATATAATAGACCCTATTGATTTTTCCGAAAAATACTTTGATAAAGAAGATAATACAGGCTATCTAGAGCATCTAGAACAGATGGATATTGAAACCACTTCTTTCGTCAAAGATATTGAAAATATAAAGTCAAAGTTAAAAATCAGAAAACTTTCATTTAATGGAAATATCAAAATCATAGGATCACCAGAAGAATTTAAAGATAAGGTTTCCTTTGAGCCAATAGACGGTGAACCAGATAAACATGACAACATTCCTAAATGGACTAAAATAATCATTAAAGACGTCATCAAGAGCCAAGAATGAACGAAGAAGACTTTTTAGACTTATGGAAAAAAGACAAGCCTCGATATGAGGCTTGGGGAAACTATATACAAGAAAAAGTCTGTAATTCTCTTAAAAATCAAAATAAAAATCTCGATACCTTCTTAAAAATCCCAGTTAAATATCGTCTAAAAGAAGACAAGTCTATAGTAGACAAAGCGTTCAATAGAAATAAAAAGTATGGCAACCCCTATGAAGAAATAGAAGATAAGGTAGGTATTCGATTCATAGTTCTTTTATTAGAAGACATTAGAGATATTTGTAAAATAATTGATAATTGCGAAGACTGGGTTCATGACCCTTGCAGAGACTTTAATAAGGAAAGAGAAGATAACCCACTTCTATTTGACTACCAATCAATGCACTACATTCTTAGACCTGTAAAAACTTTAGTCATCGGTGAAGTAGAAATACCAGAAAATACTCCATGTGAAGTACAGGTTAGAACGCTACTTCAACATGCCCATGCTGAATTAACTCATGATGCTATTTACAAATCCAAGAAAAAAGTAAAAGCAAAAACTCATCGTAAAGTTGCTAGAAGTATGGCGCTAATAGAAACAACGGATGATTTTTTCGAAGATGTGAATAATGAACTTAATACATCCAGACTGCAAGAATTTCAGTTAAAAGAAAATCTAGATAACCTTTATCAAACATTGATTGGTGTTCCACCAAATTTCGAGAAGTCGTCTCTTATAATTTGGGATGCTTATGATGATATAATTGACGATAAATTATATTCTAAAATAGACAGACACTTACAAAAAAGACCAGACATAATAGAGCTTATAAAAGAAAAATCAAGAACAAAATCAATATATAGACAAGGGATTATTTTTTTCCTGACTTGGTTAGCCATGAAAAGGAGATCAGAAATAGAAAATAAGTGGCCTATCGCATCAGAAGTAATTGAAGAAATCGCATTGGATTGTGGCTCAAGCTATTTTAGAGATTAAAACCATAGTTTTTCCTAAACCAATTATTCGACCCAACATCTCATCCATTCAATAAATAAATATTCATAGTAGTTGAAAATAATAAAACCATCCGTATATAAATAAAACACACAAATAACAAAATAGGAAAAAATATGAGTGTATTTAAAATAGAAATTTTTAGCCCAAGATGGAAGCACAATGATACTTACACTATCGAAATGACTCCTGAAGAAATGACAATTACTATGCAAGTTAGGGCTGCTACTGCAGTCTGGAGAGAGAATCTTGACCCAGAATGGCAAGGTGAAACTCTTGAAAGGATAATGAGTAACGATCATATTCCAGCACCAGCCATCCTTCCCCAATTACTTGAACATGCATGGGAAGAATGGAGAAATGGCGATATAAACGATGCTCAATTACAAACAGAACTAGAACAACTAGCTAATTGGCTAAATATCGTTACAAAAAACAAACCAGATAGTCAGTTTTGGAGCAACTATTTTTAACCATTAGAAAAAATGTTAATAGTTCCCCCCCACTCCCCCAACGCTTTGCGCATCTGTTCTCTCGAATGGGTGTGCATGTAGCGTTTGTCCAGTCCGTCCCGTTCGTGGTTGAGTAGCATTTCCCCTATTACCCAGTCGATGCCCATGTCTTGCCAGCAGTCACGGGCGAGTTTGCGTATGTCGTGGCTGGTGAATTTGATGCCTAGGTCGTCACTCAAGCTTTGGTACCAACGCTCTACGGTGCGTTTTGCTATTGGGTTGGTGCCGTTGGCGCTGAACACGTAATCGCCTTGTTTGGGTAGGCTGTTGATGAGGTTCATGGCCTGTTGGGTGATGGGCAAGCGATGTTCGTTGCCGTTTTTGGTGTTCTCCGCAGGCAGATACCATTCCAACATCTTGTCCGAAAAGTGCGACCATTTGGCAAGGCAGGTTTCGCCTATGCGGGTGCCGTGGAGTAATTGGGTCATGAAAAACACGCGCTTCATGTGAGGCTGTCGGTTTATCGCGGCCACTAGGTTGGTTAGGTCATGCGGTTTGAGTTTACCGGGCTTGCTGTCTGGCTGGGTAGTGGTAAAGCTACTGAAAGTGATGTGTTTGATGGGGTTGGTACCAATCAGGCCAAGCTCGCTGGCGCGGGTAAAGGCGGTTTTGAGTACGCCCAGCACGCCTTTGATGGTGGACAAGGCATAGTCCCTTTGCATAGGCATGTAGAGCTGTTTGTACAGCAAGGCTTTGTTGATGTCGCCAATACGGCAGTCATGAAGCACGGCCAGTAAGTGGTTACCAATGTAGCTGGAAGCCGTAGCCGCGTACGATTCTGAGTAGGTTTTGTCGGCGTCTATGTGTTGCATAAACCAGAGCAAGACTTCGCCGCCGGTTTGGTAGGTGGCAACCGTGAGGCTGGCTTGCCGATCGGCCAGCGCGTTAGCACGAATGGCAGGAAGCTCGGCAAACAGACTTTTGGCACTCACCGCTGGCCACTTGGCGAGCTTGGTACGCTGGCGCTTTTTGCCTTTGTAAACCACATCGTAAAAGGTACCGCCAGTACGCGCCGCGTTGATGTAAAACTCCACGCGGCGGGTGTCGTATAGGTAGGTTTTGTTGCGTTTTAAGGCGGCTCGGATAGAAGCATCTGTGATGATTTTGGCAGAGCGTTTGGTCATGCAATGGCCTTGGCGTTTTGCTTTTCTCTGACTAGGCTAATGAGTTCTTTTTCAAGCCGTTTAATAAAGCGCTTGCGCCCTTCTGCCACGTTGTTGGCGAAGGTCTTTTCGCTCATGCTTTTGTGTGCGGGGCCAAGGCGCAGCTCGGCAGCAAAGACAGGCAAGCTGGCTGCGATACGAGCGTTGCTTAGCGGTTTGCCTTGTGTGGTTTTGCGCCCTTCGGCCAGTACCGCAGCAAATAAACATAGCTTTTGCATGCGGGATAAGTCTGCAAATAGCCAAGCAAAGCCTTTATCTTTGGCTGACAGCATGCGGATTTGTCGCATCATGGCGGCATTGCTTTCTCCACCACCCTGGAAGCTTGGTACCACGCCAGTTTGTAATGATTCACAAATGCGCCCTGTGTTGCCCACGCCTGTCCAACCGGCATCGGCTGAGCTGGCAGTCAGGTAGGTGATTTGGTCGTTGATGATCCGCCATCCTAGCGCGCCCAGTGTGTTTGGTTTGTCCCGGTCTAGCCAGCGCATGGTTTTTATTTCCTGTTTAAAACGTGGTTGATTGGTTTGGAACCTTGTTACTCTTACTGCTACATTTAAGCTCTACATAACATCAGAGGACGATTTTTTATGAGAACGAAAGAGCAACTTAAAAGCGCCAAAAAACTTCACTCTATTCAGAGCAATATCAACTTCAATATAGATCTGTTTGGTGATCATCTTGCCGAACGTGAAGGCTATAAAGTGCACGATGGCATTGACGCTATCCATTTCTATTTAGTTCAAAAGTACAACTGGACACCCGCCACAGTCAGACAATTCTCTTTCGACGACTTAGATTTCTTATTGAAAGAAGAAATGCATGGCTGGTCCGTGCCGAAAAAACTAAGAGATATCTGACAACTTTCTTTTTAGTGATTTAAGCTTTTCACGTTGGAGCTGGCGTTGTGCCAACTCCAACTTTAATTTCACTTTAAATAAATCACTTTCCAGCTTTTCAACTTTGTTCATTAAACTTCCCTGTTCCATTCTTGCGTGTATCGCTGCGGCTCTTAGGTGCATGCGATCTGCCACGCCAAAGCGATCCCATAACCACTTTACAAATCGCTGGCTAGGTGTGTTTTCCCAATGTTTGTATTTCTGCTTTTTCATTATTGGCTCCTATTTCTCATACTCCCACTGGCCGTGGGTAAGCGTTTTTCATAATCTCTGTAATTCGAATGGGATTAGTGATCTGCTCCCACTCATGGAACTCAACATCCACTAATTTCCATAACCCTTTATCATTCACTTTCAGGAAGGCGTAGACGCCCTTAAAAAAGTAAATGTAATTACAGTCATGTGTTGCATCTCTCCAGCTCGCAGTGACCTCAGTGCCATCGTCAAAGTGATAGCGAATTAGGTTTTCTGTGCTCATGTCGTAGCCCTTAACAAATCTTTCAACTGACTAACTCGCTCGCGACCAATGACACGACGTTGCAGTAATTCTCGCTCTGTCAGCTGCTCGCCAAAGCTAGGCGCTTCGATGACAACACGCTTAAATCGCTCACCTCGTTGCCATGCCTTGCACACGTCTTGGTAGATTTTGGTGAAGGCTCGTTTGCCAGCCCCAGTGTCGCGTCGACGCAGTTTTGAGAAACCGACTCGTCGCCCAGCTTCGTACACCGTATCGTGGCTTGGTTGCCAGTGTGCTAGGTCGTGTGAGTTGCTTGCGGCTTCAAAATACGCCGCTTCTGCGGTTGGGAATTCATCAAACAAATCGTACATGGCTCGCTCCTACCAGTTGGTATCGTGGATATTCGACAAGCTTTCGCTCACTTGCTGTTTGGCCGAGTGCAGCGGCGGCGGTCGCCCTGTGGCGAACTTCATGGAATTGCGCATCCACGTTCGCCATGCGGCCACCCAATCCGCCATGGTTGAGCCCTTGGCTCGGTGATGGTCCAAGAAATTATTGGTCTCGGTTCGCCAGTCGGTGGTGATTTGGTTCACCGCCAGCCAGTCGAGCATTCGCTGGTCAACGAGAAATTCATCCGGAACGCCAGAAGCCCGTTTTGATTTTTTGCGTTTGGGCGGAACGACCAAAGAATTGACTGGTTCTTTGACTGGTTCAAGAAAGTGACTGGTTCTGGGTGCAGCATTTGCACCCCCCCCTGGTGCAGCATTTGCACTAGGGGGTGCGACATTTGCACTAGGGGGTGCGACATTTGCACTAGGGGGTGCAGCATTTGCACCCCCATTGTTTACTGGCTTGGCGTCGAGATTCAGCACATAAACATTGGATGAATTCCCTTTTGCGCCTTTTCGAATGGTTTTCGTTAGCAAACCAGACTCTATCAACGAATCAATGTGACTTATCACGGTTCGTTTACCGATTTCACATTGATCTGCAATGTACTGATAACTTGGCCAACACTCACCATGATCATTTGCATTATCAGCGAGCTTAATAAGCACAAGTTTACGAAGTGGGTTACCTACCTTGGTCTTCATGGCCTTAACCATTAATTCCATACTCATGGCAGCTAACCTTTCATTTGCTTCATACTGTGTTTGAGCACCGATTCACGAAGCTGCATAAGCGCCTCGATGGCTTCGGTGATTTCCTTCTGGCATTCCTCTTGCTCTCGCATCGTCATGCGGCCGTCTTCCAGCGACTTATAAATCGCCTGAACCACATCGCCATGCTCTTTGCCCGCTTTAAAGGCCGACTCTAAGATGCCCAACACAGGCCCTCGCTCTTCCGTTTGCACGCTAAGCTCGACGCCCATTGCACGGTGAATAGCGTGATTACCGGTAATGAGTTGCAAGGCAACAGACTCCCGCAGAGTGAGTTTGTGCGTCTCTGATTGTGGGTTGGCCTTATTGATCAGAACTTGATGCCCTACCCCCATCAGCGGCGCGATGGCTTTCGCACCCATCCCAGAGTTATGGACTGTGTCGTATATCGCTTGGTCAATGTGATCCATTGTTTTCTCCTGATTCATTCAAACGCGTCCTTAACTTGAAGCCACGTTTTTAATGTTCTAAATTCGGTATTCCATTACTCATAAAGCAAGGAAAGCGCATGAATATTGTGATTCTCAAAGAAATCGGTACGAGCCTTCACGTTAGTAAAAGGCTCCCAAACATCTCTGGCCCTGTGCCCCGCTTCTTAGAAGTTCTTAACCTTCCAGCCGAAATTCAAATCGAACTCAAGGCTCCAGATGGATTTATTGTTGTCTCTGTTACCTACGAAATTGAGAACAACGTATTAATCCCCACCGTCGACTGTCTCCCCTTCCTCGGTGAAGAATCTATTCCTGACCTGATTAGAAAGTTCAGGCACTACATCGTGGAAAAAGCACCTGAGGAAGACGAAGAGGATTAGCTCTCTCTGTCTTTATTAAAAAATTCAGGCGTGATGGTGAGGTTTGTTATGTCTTTAAGGACAGCCTCAACCATTTTTTCTGTTTGAAATATTTGATCTCTGACCTTCGTATCACTTAAGCCGGAGCTTTGAAGCTTTAACCCTGCGGTGTTACAGGAATCTCTCAAATGATTCAAAGCCCGCACTACACGTACAGCGCTAGGGCAAATAATGACGCGGCGTATCTCTTGTTGTTCACTCATTGTTTTCTCCTGATTCATTCAAACGTGGTTTGCTTAAACACCGTTCGCTATGCTGATTTGGAATAGAATGCTGGGTCGTACTTCAATTCTCCATTGGTCAATTTCTCAATTCGAAGCGCTTGCTTCTCAGGAATAATCTCTCCCCATTGAGAAATTGAACTCGGAGATATTTTTAAAACGGCAGATAAATTTGTTTGACTACCAAAATGTTTCATCACTTTGTGTTTTAGCATTTCTTTACGTCCGACCTATTAAGTTTTCCTAAATATAAATCATTAGGAAAACTTAAGTCAACATAACTTAAGATAACTTACATGAAAACATTAGGCTCTCGAATTCGCGTCAAGCGAAATGAATTGAAAATTACCCAAATGAAGCTATCTAAATTGGTAGGGGTTTCTCACGTCACAGTCTCGCAATGGGAAAGTGACACGACAGCACCTAAAGGTGAAAACCTTTATAGACTTGCTCAAGTATTACGAACTCAAGCTAATTGGCTGATATCTGGCGTTGAATCTGATTCAGAAAGCAACGTTGTCGCGGCTCCATTCTTTCATGAAACCAAGAAGCTTCCTGTGATTAGTCATGTACAAGCTGGCTCTTGGACGGAAGCGATAGATTACCGAACTCTCGGTGATGATATTGAATGGGAAGATGCTCCATCAAACTCAGACGAAAATTGCTTTTGGCTAAAAGTCGTTGGAGATAGCATGACAAGCCATAATGGCATTAGCGTGCCAGAAGGAAGTTTGATTTTAGTAAACCCGAACATCCCCGCTGAAAACGGCAGCTTAGTTGTTGCAAAGCTAGAAGGTACAGATGAAGTCACTTTCAAAAAACTTGTACTTGATGCTGGTCAAAAATACCTTCGCCCTCTCAACCCCAACTACAAAGCTCTTGAAATCAATGGCAACTGCCGAATCATCGGTGTTGTGACTGAGTCGAAATTTAAGTTTTAATCATTCCCCCGGGATAGGGCAAAGATCATTTTTGCCTTATCTGTTAATCACAATATTAAGTTTTCCTAAAATTTATTTGACATTTGATTTAAGTTTAACTAAATTCACATTAAGCAAACTTAAATCAACAAACCAAAAGGATAGGAAATTATGTTAATTCTGACTCGACGCATTGGCGAAACCATCATGATTGGCGATGAAATCGAAGTAACGATTTCAGGCATCAAAGGCAATCTAATCCGCATTCGTACCGCTACCCCCGCCCTACTCACGCAAACTCGCAAGGTTGGACAAGCCATCAACATTGGCGACAACATCAGCGTGGAAATTCTGAGCGTAAAAGGCATGCAAGTTCGCCTTGGCATTACCGCACCGCGTGATATTGCCGTTCATCGCGAAGAGATTTACCTAAAAATCAAAGCCGAACAAGCCGGCACAGTTGCCAGCTTGGCACACTAAAAAATGAGCATGGATGCATCATTAAATCGCTGTTAGCCACACAAGGAGATACCATGAATACCAATCAATATAACTGGCAAGAAGACCTTACTGCTGGCCACGACCAAAACAGTCATCCAATTACCGTTCGACAGCTTATCGAAGCCATTAACGGCTACGAAAGCCTATGCACAATCGCCTCTATGTCTGACAGTATGCGGGATAACCTAGCTCGAGCCGCTGCAGAAAACTATCGAGTAAAGCAGCACAACGAAAGCCTGCAGCGCACCGTCAACCAACTTGAGCAGCAACTCAACTCTGCCAATGCTCGCATTAGCCAACTTCTAAATGAACACGCAGAATTTGATAACAGCAAAGCCCTAAACATTTTGGCCCAATATGCTGACCCAACATACTGGCGCAACCCCTACAACCAACATGGCGAGCTAAACACCCAACAAAGAAGCGTGTTCGCCAAAGGTTATCACGGCTATGAACTGGCCATGTCCGTCATCAAGACAACGCAACAGGTTGCGTAAAAGGAGGATGATATGAGTTTCGCAGTATTTGGAGTATCAAAAGAACTGGCAGAAAAACAAGCCAAAACACGCCTCGCTAACATTGAAAAAGCGGGAGCCAAAGCAGCACAAGAAATAGTCTCTAAGTGGAAGTTCGACAGACGACTAAGCAAAGTCGACATCGCGGTAAAAATCCTTGCCAATATTGGCGAGATTCCAGAAGAACCCTATCAAAATGCTTTGAATGAATTAGTAAGCCAGTACATGACAAAACTAACGCCAAAACAGATATCACCGCTGTATGGCGACCCAAAGCGCTGCAATGAATTCACCGAAATCGCTCGTAAATTTGGCGCCAGTCAAATTGGCTATAAACAATGTGTTCGTCTGGAAGACCCAAAACATGCGGGAAAATTCAAAAGCACATGGATAGACGTTCCACCACGTCTATTAAACTAGGGAGTATTGATATGAGTTCAAAAACACTATTTTTACTCATGGCTGAGTTCGAAGGGCGTGCTGCTGTAACACTTGAAGAAGCATTGCATTACACCAACTTCAAAACGCTGCACGAGGCCAATAAAGCAGCCAATTGTGGGGAGCTTCCCATTCCAGCCTTTCGAATGAGCAAGTCACAGAAGAGCCCCTACATCATTCATCTGGAAGATTTGGCCGAGGCACTGGACACAGCGCGCGAAGAAGCCAAACAACGCGCCTTACTGCTAAGTGGTAAAGCGCCTATTGCGGCAAAACCAAGCAAAAAGCAAAACCTAACGAAAGAAAGCCCTGTAAGACGGGGCCGACGCGTTCAAAGAGAAGCTATACCGGCTTAACTAAGCCGGCCTCTCCGAGGTTTCTTGCGGGTTCAAAATCGGCGTATTTATCAAACGCTTCCACTTTATTTAGATGCGTGTATCGCGCCAAATTATTCCACGAGCGATGTCCTGACACCATGCTCACTTGTGGTATGGTATAACCCAGCTCAAACAAGTGACTCACACCTTCGTGGCGCAGATCATGGAAGGTCAAATCTTCAATATTCGCAGCCACGCAAGACCGACGAAAACCCGAACCAATTGTTGATTCAGCGTACGGAAATACTCTAGGCTCTCCATCTTGCCTTGGTTGGCGTTTAATAATCTCGATCGCTCTATTAGGAAGATGCAACAACATATCGTTGCCCTTCTTTTTACGAGGGTGCTTCATGTCTTTGATCAACACCACACCTTCTGCAAAATCAATATCGTTCCATTCGATACGACAAATTTCACCCAGTCGACGAGTTGAAAAGATGGCGAACAATACAACATCGGCCAGTGGGGTTTTAAACACCGAGCTTCTGGACTTCCCATTCCTTTCTCGGTGGACATAATCACAAATACCGATTAACTCATCGAGTGATGGTCGACGTGTTCTGGCGGTTGAACGATCGATAATGCCCATCCGATTACCCAGCTCTAATGCGTCGTCTATCTCTTGTAAGTCGATAGCAACTGACCACGCCACCCTGGCATACTTTGCCAACACACGAATATAACTGATGTCTTGATTCACTGTAGCTGGTTTGGCGCCATCTTCATGGTAACGCTTACGAAGATACACCATTAAATCGGCCGAGGTCATTTCAGACAAAAAGACCTCTTTTAACAGTGGCTCTTTGCTCATTAGCATCATCGTACTGCGTTTGGTTTTGCCAAGTGGGATTGGTGCGTCTTCATGTTCAGACACATAACGCGCCATGCCCTCAGCAACCGAAAGCTGAACCAACGACTTGCCACTTTCTAGCTTGCGCTTAACTTCAGCTTCACGATTAGCTGCCCATAACTTAGCATTTTTAGAAGCTGATTTTCCTTCGAAACTCGATGCCTCACTAAAAACAACCTTGCCTCCACGAGAAATTCGAATTTGAGCAACGTGAACAATACTTCCATTTTTTTTAGTTCTAGTTTTAAAAGTTGCCATATTAATTTAGAAACCTGTAATTTTATGACATAATCAAACGCACTAAACGGTAACGAAGAATAATGTCTGGTATGAGACTAATTACAACGCGAAATGCTACAAAAAAAAATGTAGCAATCTTGTAGCATTATATTACCTAAAAGCCCAAATAACGACCCAAATTGACCCTATAAATGCTAAACGAAACCACAGACATTTTAAGCTCTAAGCCAGTAAAATCAGGCGATACAGTCGATAGACGCTTTTCCGTCGCACCCATGATGGATTGGACTACGTCTGATTATCGGGTGTTTGCGCGTACCTTGACAAAGAACACCTTGCTTTATACCGAGATGGTGACATCGGGAGCTTTATTAAAAGGCAATAATCCAGAACGTTTTTTACGTTATGACGATTGTGAACACCCTATTGCATTGCAATTAGGCGGTTCCAACGCTAAAGATTTAGGTCAATGCGCAGCCATGGCGGAAAAGTTTGGCTACGACGAGGTCAATTTGAACGTGGGTTGTCCGAGTGACCGCGTGCAAAACAGTTTGATTGGCGCTTGTTTGATGGCGCATCCTGACAAAGTTAAAGACGCCATGAAAGCCATGCAGGACGCTTGCAGCATTCCGGTGACCATTAAGCATCGTATTGGCTTGGATGAACAACAAGATTACAGTGTGGTACGTGATTTTGTAGGCGACGTGGCCACCACCGGGGTTAAGACCTTTATTGTGCATGCGCGTAATGCCATTTTGCAGGGTTTGAGCCCAAAAGAGAATCGTGAGATTCCGCCCCTTAAGTACCATTTTGTACATCAGCTAAAAGAAGATTTCCCAGACCTTGAAATCATCATTAACGGTGGCATTAAAACCATAGAAGAGTGCCAAACGCAGCTACTAAAAGTAGATGGCGTGATGATTGGCCGTGAGGCATATCACAACCCTTGGTTATTAAGCCAAGTCGACCAAGCCATCTATGGCAATGCGCCATTGGTAACAGACAGATATCAAGCATTGGAAGCATTTGTGCCTTATGTTGAGGAACAACTCGCACGAGGGGAACGTCTGCTTCATTTAACGCGTCATATTCTTGGCATTTTTCAAGGAGAGCCTGGCGGCAAACAATTCCGTCGCTGTCTTTCCGAAAATGGTCATAAAGCCGACGCAAACGTTAATGTATTATTAGAGGCCATTGATTTGGTCAAACATCATCAACACAAAGGATAAGAGCAATGAGCAACAAGTTATCTCAGTTAAAAGAGTTCACGACCATTGTAGCCGATACAGGTGACATCACGGCAATCAAAGACTTTTTGCCAGAAGATGCGACCACTAACCCATCTCTAATGCTAAAAGCCGCTCAAATTCCTGAATACGCCCCTTTTCTAGAGCAGGCGGTTGCTTGGGCGAAGACTCAGAGCGATGATAAAGCACAACAAATTCTAGACGCTGGCGACAAACTTGCGGTTATCGTTGGTACAGAAATCTTAAAATACGTTCCTGGCCGTATTTCTACGGAAGTCGATGCGCGTTTATCTTTTGATAAAGACGCGACGCTTGCCAAAGCACGTAAGTTGATCGCTTTGTACGAAGAAGCTGGCGTGTCTCGTGATCGTGTTTTAATCAAAGCAGCGTCTACTTGGGAAGGCATTAAAGCGGCAGAAGAGCTAGAAAAAGAAGGCATCAACTGTAACCTAACGTTGCTTTTCTCTTTTGCTCAAGCACAAGCTTGTGCTGAAGCCGGTGTTTACCTAATTTCACCTTTCGTCGGTCGCATTCTAGATTGGTACAAAAAGTCGACTGGTCAAGATTACACAGCCGAAACGGACCCAGGTGTTGTGTCTGTGACGGAAATCTACAACTACTACAAACAACACGGTTACAAGACGGTTGTCATGGGCGCAAGCTTCCGTAACATCGGTGAAATTGAGCAACTGGCTGGCTGCGACCGTTTGACCATCAGCCCAGCGTTGTTAGAAGAACTAAAGAAAGACGAAGGCGTATTAGAGCGCAAATTGGTGCCAACTACCGACGTGAAAGCTGCACCAGCTGCGATTTCGGAAGCGGATTTCCGTTGGGCAATGAACGAAGACGCTATGGCGACTGAGAAGTTGTCTGAAGGCATCCGTAACTTCGCGGTTGACCAACGTAAGTTGGAAGACACTTTGGCTTCTATGCTATAAGACGCGTTGTCGTTAAGTAGTGCGATTCTAAAAACGCGGCCTAGGTCGCGTTTTTTATGCCTGCTCAACGAGTAACACAGGATAAAACCAGTTAGGGTTTAGGCACGATGACAGAATTTGAAAAAATGATTAACGGCGAACACTTCAATAGCCTAGACTTAGCTCTTCGCCTAAAGCGCGAAGCCGCCCGTCTTGCCTGCGCTAAATACAATGCTCATCCTAGTAAAGGCAATCTCAGACACATTACTCGCCTCTTTGCACAGTCTGAACAAGTCATCATAGAACCCGGCTTTCAGTGTGATTATGGCAGCCAGATTTATTTGGGCAAAGGCGTGTACATTAACTTTCAGTGCGTGTTTCTTGATAGCGCGCCCATCCATATTGGTGACCAAGTGTTAATCGGACCAGCCGCGCACCTGTATACCGTTGACCATCCTCGTGAGTCCGCTGCAAGAGTCGCTGGCGAATGCTTTGCTCGTCCTATTCATATCGGCAATCGCGTGTGGGTCGGCGGTGGTGCCAAGGTTCTACCCGGCATTAGCATAGGGGATGACGCCATTATTGCCGCCAATGCGGTCGTTACTCGAAATGTTGCACAAGGTGAACGTTATTTTGGCTAATTCGCCGCAATTATGACCAAATTGTCACGCTTTTATTCGATAATGGACGAGGGGCTGAACACTTCATCAAACTAGGTAAGCAATCAGCAATACTAAAGGAAATGCCTTTCCTAGTGCGGTTTCTTTGACTATTTTCTATATACTGATCGAAAATTTTCAGGGGGCCAAATGCAATATTGGATCATGCTTTTTATCAGCTTATTATCGCTAAACGGATACGCCAACAACGTGTCTCGCGATGATCAGCACCTTAATGTCACGCAAGTTGCCGAATTTAACGGTATACCTTGGGGCATTAGCCTACTTAATGACCAATTTGCCATCATCACTGTCAAACAAGGTGAGGCGTATAAGGTTAATCTGACCAATGGTCAAAAGCAGGCTCTCAGTAACCTTCCCAAAGTCGATAGCCGTGGCCAAGGAGGCCTATTGGATGTCGCTAAATCACCCGACTATGCACAAGATGGTTGGTTGTATTTTACCTATGCAAAACCAACCGAAGCCGGCTCTGTTACCACGTTAGCAAGAGCCAAGTTAGACAATAATCGCTTTATCAACTGGCAAGATTTATTAATAAGCCGATCTGCCAGTGCAACCAGTAAGCACTATGGTGGTCGCATTACCTTTGATGATCAGCAACATGTATTTTTTAGCATTGGCGATCGCGGCGTTCGTGAAAATGCCCAAGACCTCCGCAATCATGCGGGCAGTATCATTCGTTTGAATCTGGATGGTAAGGTTCCAGCGGATAATCCATTTGTTTCTCATGCCAACATACGCAATGAGATTTGGAGTTATGGCCATCGTAATCCACAAGGCTTGTTTTATGATAATAATACCCAGACTCTCTGGTCGAATGAGCATGGCCCACGGGGTGGGGATGAAATCAACTTGATTCGCCCAGGCGCGAATTACGGCTGGCCAATTGTCTCTTATGGCAAAGAGTACTGGGGCCCTATAAGCGTTGGTGAAGGCACAGAAAAAGACGGCATTAATAGCCCGATAAAGGTGTACATTCCTTCCATCGCGCCCAGCAGTTTAATCCGATACCAAGGGTTGTTATTTTCCAACTGGAATGGCGATTTTTTGTCTACAGCGCTTGCCTTGAGACACTTAAACAAAATTCACGTTGAAAAAGATGGTTCCACCAAGGAAACCCGTTATCTTGAAGACTTGAATGAACGCTTGCGTTCCATCGCTCAAGACACTCAAGGGATTCTGTATTTAGGAACTGACTCTGGAAAACTACTAAAAGTGACCCTTCAGTAAGAAGACATTCTGACTTTTATAGCGAATCAATCACCACTCTATTTCGCCCTGCACCTTTGGCCTGATACAAACAGGTATCGGCCAAAGAATACAGGCGCTGGAAGGTCTCAGTAATTTGCTCAGAGGTGACCAAGCCAATGCTAACCGTATAATGGATGGAGTGACCTTGAAACATAAAAGGTGTGTCATGAATGTATTGGCAAAATGCCTCAGCCCAAGACTGACAAGTATGACTTGGTAGCCAAACACAAAACTCTTCACCGCCTAACCGGTATAAACTGTGATCTGCTTCACTAAAGGATCGCAGCCGCGCCGCAAAATCCACCAACAAAGCGTCTCCCGCATCGTGGCCATAAGTATCGTTTACGTCTTTAAAGTTGTCCAAATCCATCAAAACAAACCCCAACCCTTCTGCTGAATCTATCTTACTTTGCAATAGATTGTTGAACTTCGCATCAATGTTTCTTCGATTAGACAAACCTGTTAGAGGGTCTGTAGACGCAATCTGCCTGAGCGCCTCCAACATTCTCTTAATGACCGATTCCGCGCCGTGACTCAAGCCCCAAATAAAAGCATAAGCAAGCACTAAATTAATCAGAATGCCGCGCATATAACTTTCGTATTCGCCTTCAAAACGATTAATGATGATGGCTGAAACCATGGCTAAACATATGGCACTGAGCGACACGGCTACGCGCCGTCCTAACATCAAGTAGGATGCAACGGGAAAGATCAACACCCATACCTGTCGCCCCGAAAATAAAGGAGAAAAGGCGATGGAGGCAATAATCCCGCTAAAAAGAAAAGCGACGTAGAAAAGTACTGACCATTTAAAGAGAGACCAGTGTCTGGGCATAAACCAAACACTCACGGTAAACACGAGTAACACAATTTCCAATATCGCTAGTATGGTCTGACCAACGAACAGATTTAGTACAATCAGAATGGTGCTGGCCGCACCAATAACACACAAAAACCCTTTTAGTATGACTTCTCGAAAATAGTCGTCATTAAACCAAAAATTGATTGAAGTGGGTTTCCGGTTTATATCGGTCATTCCTCATTACTCCGACCAGCTACTCCCTGCATTGTCCTCTTGCCAACTAGAATCTTCGTTTCCCCAACTAGATTCGTCTTCGTCGCCCCAGCTAGATTCGTCATCTCCCCAACTGTCATCAGCATCGTTAAAGCGATCGGATTCCGGTTTTTGAGGAATGTTGCCATCATAAATTTCATAAGTACGGTTCTGTAAATACACATCGCGAATAAAACTGTATCGATCTCCAAAGATCATTGATTCAGCATTGAGTAATCGCGCCCGGGTTTCCACTACATCCAGCGCGAACAAGCCAAGTCTTTCATCAGAATTCACCGACAAATAACTGATACCATCATCATAGGTCATATCAAACACCCTACCCGTTCCATCTCGGACGGTGGATGGACCGAAGAAAGGCAAGACAAGATAAGGCCCCGACGACACTCCCCAATAGGCGAGGGTTTGACCAAAGTCTTCATCGTATTTTTTTAATCCCATTTCACTGGCAACATCAAAAATACCAAACCAGCCTGCCGTACTATTGATAATAAAACGCCAAGTAGACGATGCCGTCTGATCCCATTTACCTTGTAACAGATTATTGGAGATGTTGCCGATTTCGCCTAAATTGGAAAAGAAATTACTCACGCCTTTTTGCACTGGCGATGGCGTTACCGCTTTATAGCCTTTTGCTAAAGGCTTGAGCACCGCACCATCCACGGCGTCATTAAAGGAAAACATCGCCCGGTTGAACCCTTCCCACGGGTCTTCCTCAGTCGCCGCCCAAACAGATTGAGCCAACATCATGGCTAAGGCAAACAACAAGACATTGATACGATTAAGCATTTTTTTATCCCTGTAAGTGGAAATCTAGACTAGGTTTTACATTCTAGCCAATTTTTATTACACCAATTTTTTGACGTTTTGCCATTGTTTCGCAAGGCGTTTTTCAGAAATAGGCTCTAAGGTTCCAACCGACTGTGCAAACAAAGAAATCCGATACTCTTCTAACATCCAGCGATACTTCACCAATTCAGGATCGTATAGCGCTTTCTCATCATGAGCCTTTTTCTGCTTTTGATAAGTTTGCCACAATCCTTCTAACTCAGACACGAACTGATTCTCTTTATTCAAATGGTTTTGAAAGCGTTCCAAACGCACTTCAATGCCTTTGAAATACCTTGGCAATTGCCCCAACCAGAACAAAGGCGTGTTACCAATAAAACCAGGATAAATAAGTTGCCTTAATTGAAACTGAATATCGCCATAGATTCGTGACCATGGCAAAGGAATACTGCCCTTCATACGTTTCGCGACACCTTGATAAGAGGACAACACACGATGCAACTGTGTAGCCATCTCATTTGCCATTGAAATTAAGAGGCTCTTATTAGCCGTAACACAATGTTCAAAATCGTGTTTTGTGCGAGGTAAAGAACGACCGTCAAGAAAAACTTTGTCCAAAATGGCACTGAGCAAATCGTCCAATAAGGACTCTTTCGGACCCAAAGGCGAGAAAATCAACATAGACTCTCTTAGATGCGGCAAGTTCTTTTTCAGGTAACGCACGTCTTTACTCAACGTCAATTTAAGTAAGGTAATCACCCCTTTACGATGCGCTTCGGTGGCCGTGCTTTGATCATCAAACATTTTCAATGAGACGGTTTCACCTTGAGAGACCAAAGCCGGGAACGCCGTGACTTTGATCCCAGCTTGTTTAATTTCTTGGCGCTCAGGAATGCCTTGCTCCGGCCATTCAGTTAGATCAGCCACCTCATGTGCTTTAGTACCGAACTTAGCAAAGCTTTCTTCCACAAGGTCACTGAATTGACTCTGTAATTCGGCTAAGTCTTTGCCGCTGCCTAGCACCTTGCCACGTTCATCCACCACTTCCAGCCGCAATGTTAGATGAGACTCAAGCTTTTCCGCATTCCACTCATTCAATGGAATATCAATCAAGGTTTCACGTTTAATCTGCAAGCTTAACTGCTCAAGTAAATCGCCTTTCTCTTTCGATAAATTCGGGTAAATGCGGTCAACAAACTGCGGAATCGGCACAAAGCGACGACGTAACACTTTTGGCAGCGCACGAATAAGCGCCTCACAACGTTCTTTAATGTAGCCAGGTACGGCCCAACCTAAATCTTCAATGCTTAGCTGGCGCAGTAATCCCACAGGCACTTTCAAGGTGGCGCCATCGGTTGCCTTACCCGGTTCAAACTTATAATCGATGGGTAGCGCCACACCGTTCAAGCCAAATGTGTCAGGAAAAGCGACCTCATCCAAAACAACTTCTTGATTGATGAGATCTTCTTTCGTCATCATCAAGGCATCAGGGTGTGTCTTAACAAAATGCTCTAAGCTTTTCAGATTGCGAACTGTGTCTGGTAAACGTTGATCGTAGAAGTTAAATACCGCCTCGTCATCGACTAAGATATCGCGTTTACGTAATTTCGCCTCTTGTGTTTCCAGATTATCAATCAGAGCTTTATTGTGTCGATAAAAAGCCTGTTTGGAACGCAGCTCGCGCTCAACCAAACCGGTACGAATGAAAATCTCACGGGCTTCTTCAGGGTTCACGTGACCATAATCAATACGACGCTTCGCGACTATGATCAAACCGTATAACGACACCTGCTCATTGGCCATGACTCGACCTTGATTGGCCTCAAAGTGAGGGTCAAGGTACTGACGCTTAACAAATGGTGCGGCGTATTCTTCAATCCAAATAGGGTCAATACGCGCCACCACACGAGCATACAGTTTACTGGTTTCCACCAATTCCGCTGCCATGACCCATTGCGGTGGTTTTTTGAATAACATAGACCCTGGGAAGATAGACAGTTTGCGTGAACGACAACCAAGCATTTCTTTACTGTCGTCCATTTTATTCGCTACCTGAGTAAACAGACCTGCGAGTAAGGAGCGGTGGATGGCTTCATAATTTCGAGCATCACTGGCGCGATCTTTAAAGCCTAACTGTTTACAGGCAATCATAATTTGACGATGAATGTCTCGCCATTCTCGCATGCGCATAAAGTTCAAAAACTGCTTACGACAAAACTGTCGTAATTGGTTTTGTGATAAAACCTGACGTTGACCTTCATACCGTTCCCACAAATTCAAAAAGACGGCGAAATCCGAGTCCTCATCTTTGTCTTGCGCATGAGCCTGATCTGATTGCGTCTTCTTGTCTTGCGGTCGCTCTCGCGGATCGGCAATGGACAAGGCACTGACGATGATCGCCACATCCGCTAATACCCCATGTCGTTCGGCGGCGATTAAGATTCGCCCCAGTTTCGGGTCAATGGGTAATTTGGCCAGTTGTCGGCCAATGGGCGTTAAACGATCTTTTTTTAGTGCCCCGAGTTCGGTCAACGCTCGGTAACCATCGTTGATCATGCGCTTTTCAGGCATTTCAACAAATGGAAATTTTTCAACGGCGCCGAGCTTTAAGTTCGCCATTTGCAAAATAACCGAAGCCAAATTGGTTCGAAAAATTTCAGGGTCGGTAAATTCCGCACGACTGGCAAAATCCGCTTCGTCGTATAAGCGGATACAAATACCGTCCGCGACTCGACCACAACGGCCCGCCCTTTGATTGGCACTGGCTTGGCTGACCTTTTCGATGGGTAACTGCTGTACTTTAGAACGAACACTATAACGACTGATGCGCGCTAAACCTGGGTCAATCACATAACGAATGCCAGGGACAGTCAAAGACGTTTCCGCCACGTTAGTCGACAACACAATACGCCGCCCTGAATGAGGCTTAAAAATGCGCTGTTGTTCACTGGCCGTCAAACGAGCATACAAAGGCAGGACTTCGGTCGATCTCAGTTCCGCACGTCGAAGAATTTCCGCGGTCTCTCGTATTTCCCGCTCACCCGGCAAGAAGACAAGAATGTCCCCCGCTCCGCGATAACCCGACACTTTTTCTTCTGCGATCAGTAATTCCACCGCATCCAACACGCCTTGTTCCATACTTTGGTCTTCGTCTAAATCAGAATCCGCCTTACTTAGTAACGGCTGATAACGAATTTCCACTGGGTAAGTTCGTCCGGACACTTCAATCACTGGTGCATTATCAAAGTGCTGTGAGAAACGCGCCACATCAATGGTTGCCGACGTCACAATCACTTTAAGATCCGGACGCACAGCCAATACTTGTTTAAGATAGCCCAACAAAAAGTCGATATTCAAACTGCGTTCGTGGGCTTCATCTATGATGATGGTGTCGTATTTATAGAGGCGTTTATCTTGTTGTATTTCAGCCAACAAGATACCGTCAGTCATCAGTTTAATTAAGGTATTATCAGAGCTTTCATCACTGAACCTAACCTGAAAACCCACCTGCTCACCGAGCTCAACACTCAGCTCATCCGAAATGCGTTCGGCCACACTGCGCGCGGCAATTCGTCTTGGTTGAGTATGACCGATGAGCCCAGCTCGACCACGACCAGCTTGCAAACACATTTTCGGTAATTGGGTGGTTTTACCTGAGCCCGTTTCACCAGCGATGATCACCACTTGATGTTCTTGAATGGCGTTAATAATTTCGTCAGCGCGAGCGGCGACTGGCAAACTCTCATCGTAAGTTATGGTCGGCATAGCGGCCAGCCGCGACTGATAGCGGGCTTTTGAAGTGTCGATTAAGTCCGTCAATTCATTAGATAATTTATCGAATGGCTGACCGTCTTTTTGGCGCTTTTGAATTTGCTCTTGCTTACGGCTAATACGATGACGATCTCGCGTCATCACAAGATGATTTTGCATGGTTTCCAAAGAAGTATCCTAATTGATTAGGGTGTTAGGAGCGCAGAAAAAAAGTAAGGCGCTCCGTATTCTATCGATATAGTTGGAAATTCTAACATTAATCCCAATGAAGAGGTTATAGTGAAACAAATCTACCCGATTCATAAAGACGAAAAAAGGATAATGCTATGTCTCATCAAGTATTTGAAGATAACTCGCTTACCATTGGCAATACACCGCTTGTACGTTTAAATCGCATTGGTAATGGCAACATTTTCGCAAAACTCGAATCTCGTAATCCTGCTTTTTCTGTAAAATGCCGTATTGGCGCGAACATGGTTTGGGACGCCGAAAAGAAAGGCCTGCTGACCGAAGGCAAGTCTATCGTTGAACCGTCTAGTGGTAACACGGGCATTGCATTGTGTTTTGTCGCCGCTTCTCGTGGCTACCCCATCACCATTACAATGCCAGCCAGTATGAGCCTAGAGCGCCGTCAGGTGATGAAAGCATTGGGAGCGAACATTGTCTTAACCGAACCAGCTAAAGGCATGAAAGGCGCGATAGAGAAAGCACAAGAAATCGCCCAAGACGACAATTTCGTGCTGTTACAACAATTCGACAACCCCGCCAACCCAGAAATTCATGAGCAAACCACTGGGCCAGAAATCTGGCAAGACACCAACGGCGACATTGATGTGTTCGTGGCCGGCGTTGGTACAGGTGGCACCATCACAGGTGTGAGTCGCTACATCAAGAACACGCAAGGCAAAGCCATTACCAGCGTGGCGGTTGAACCCACCAGCTCGCCAGTGATTACGCAAACCTTAAAAGGTGAAACGCCTACGCCAGCACCTCACAAAATCCAAGGTATCGGAGCGGGTTTTGTGCCTAAAAACTTAGATTTATCGATGGTTGATCTGGTTGAGCAAGTAGACAATGATGATGCCATTGCGATGGCGAAACGCTTAATGCGTGAGGAAGGCATTTTGTGCGGCATTTCATGTGGTGCCGCCGTTGTGGCCGCCGAGCGTTTAAGTCAGCAAGCAGCCTACAAAGACAAAAAAATCGTTGTGGTATTACCTGATTCAGGTGAACGTTATCTATCAACCGCCTTGTTTGAAGGTGAATTCAGCGACAACGAATTAGTTCAATAAGCCTTTTCGTTTAAACCTCTTTGGCTTACACCAAACAAAAAAACCGCTTAAGCTAAACCTAAGCGGTTTTTTTTTATCCTTTCAGACAAACGGCTGAAGAGGCACTGTGCTATACATTAGTTTAGTGTTTACGTGGTCCATAGCGAACAATGTCTTTACCATTTTCAAACACGTCACCAGACACCCAACGCCCTAATAAAAGCTGCTGATTATCATCCAGAACGGCCACAAAAGGACGGCCATTACTGTTGTTGGTGGCCAGCGCCAAACCAGCAACATTGTTCAACCCCATGCCACCGGATTCAACGGCCAATACAAAGGCTTCCAGCTCTTCTAATGTGCTGATTACGTCATTGTCATTTATCATTCTGTTTACTCTGTTACTGTTCAAATGCCGCAAGGATACCAGTTATTAGTGATCAAATAAAAAGTTCCCGCCCATGATGATCATCAAAGTGGACTTTTCACCAACTGAGCAGTCCCTACGATCATGTCATTATTACGCTTAGACGGCTGATGCTGGGCTTTTTATCTGACAGACAACTTCACCACCATCAAACACACACAACTCACCTTCTTGCATTTGTTGCCAGGTTTCGTCTTGTGTTAACGGCTGAGTTGCAATGACCGTCACCACGTCTTTATCTGTGGTCACTTCTTGGAAATCCACAATAACGTCTTCATCAGACAAACTGGCTTTCTTAAAGGGGGCCCGACGGGTAATCCAATGCAGCTTGGTTGTACAGAAACAGTAGAGTCGTTTGCCATCCGACAGCATCATGTTAAATACGCCACGCTCTTTTAACTGCAACGCCAATTCAGATAAGGCTTGCGATAAACTTTCGACCTCAGGCTCAAGGCTATCAAAGCGGCGTTGAAGTTGTTCAATAATCCAACAAAAAGCCCGTTCGGAGTCGGTACTACCCAATGGGTGTGTTTTTTCGATCGCCAAACTCTCAGCTGACTCCAATTGACCATTGTGAGCATAAGACCACGTTTTACCCCACAACAAACGACTGAACGGATGGGTATTAAGCAAACACACAGCACCGACATTTGCTTGACGAATATGACTAATCACGATGTCACACTTCAGTGAGGTATGACTCATTACCTCGGCCATGTCAGAATCGGCACTCGGTCTAGGGTCGTGAATGGCCCACACATCGCCATCTCGATACATCGCCATTCCCCAGCCATCTTTGTGTGGTCCAGTGCGACCACCGCGGGCTCTTAGCCCAGAAAAACTAAAACAAATATCCGTTGGCACATTGGCACTCATGCCTAACAATTCACACATGCTCGCTTATTTCACTCTTATTTGGACGCATTCTTACGAATACGTCGATACAACAACACACCCGCCACAATCACCGCCAATCCAGCAACATTTAGTGCCGCATACATAATCCAATCGGTCGGTGTCATGGTGTCTACTTCATCCATCACGTCTTCTTTTTCTGTGGCAGGTAATTCAGTCGGTTCAGTATCAACTGATGCTTCTACTGGTTCTTCATTCTCTTCGACTACGGAAATGGCCGGTGCAACCACCACAGGCATAACTTCTCGATTAGTCGAATTGGAAGGCGAAAGCAATAAACTCTTAGCGGCTTGCTCACCAACACCAACCGTCGCGTCAGCCTCACCTTGGCGATCAAAGTGCCATTCCGGTGTTTGATATTCAAATCGTAAACCCGCTTGAGTCACGCCAGACAGTTTGGCACGTACCATCACATGATCATCTGGCGACACCGGCATGACTTTTTCCCAATACCCCTGTCCGATAAGCGGCATCTCTTCTGTTCGTTTGCCACCATTTTTATCCGTAAACTCCAACACAACATTAGAACGCAATAGGTTGAGTTTTAAGTTCACTGGCGTAGCCGTAAAGGCCACCAGATTATCGCTCGGTGTTGAGCCCTCAAATTCAATCGCTGGGTGCACAGTAAAAAACTGACTCAGCTGACGCTTGAATGTCTGACCGTCCACTTCACTGACCAGTTCATAATTGCCTGCTAGGCCAATCCCTGCCAAACGAATTTTAAATTGATCGTTGGCTTTAGGCACATCATAAGACAGGACTTCTTCTTTTTGCTCTCCACTCAAACGATACAAGGTTTGCTTAACATTCACTAAATCCAATAACTGTGGATCTTGCATTAACAAACCGTCCAAAAAGAGGCCAACCGAAGAATATATCTCTTCGTTTGTAAAAATAACGGGAGAAATTTTCGTTGCTCGCGCACTCAAATCGGTAATGATACGAACGCTACTACGCGATAAGTCGACATTTTTAACCTGCCAAGTACCAGGCAAAGGATCCTGCACACTGATTAAGGTGTAATGGTCCGCCGACGACACCGACACATTAAAGCCCCCTTTAATCGGCAGTAACGAGTTATCAGGTAAAATCACCTCGGGTAATTCGCCTTTTTCATGAAATACCACAAGAGTTAATTCATCGATGGCTTCATCCACCACAAACTGATTACCATTCAAAGGCAATTCATCGGAAGGAGAAGCTTGCGAGAAAATACGGTCGAACGTGTCTAACAAGTCCACTGGTACGGCCACTTCTGTGTGAGTTGCATTGGTACGAAGAGACAAGTTTTCTAATAACGCTTTATCGGTATAACCAGTCATGGAGATGGTGTGCAGATGGATATCCAACAGCTCAAGTTGCTGTGACAGTTCATTGAGTATGCGATCGCGAGACGCTTTGTTTATTGCCTCATCTAAACTAATGTCCACCATACCATCAGTGACGAGAATCCAATGACGATCAAAACCTGGCTCTAAACCACCCGCGTCAGGGGTATCGAGCAATAGCTTAATAATGGCTTCAAGATCGGTTTTAACGTCTTGGGTCAGGTAACTGTTAACATAATTGGCGACTCGAGCCTTAGTCTGAATATTCACTGGTGCTTCAGGCACCAGCACACGCGGTGTTTCCCCAAATAACCAAATACCTAAGGTGGCTTTTTCATCTGGTGCGAGATTGGAAATAAGGCGCAATGCCTCGGAAGTGAGTTTATCTGGATCACTGATCAGCATACTGCCAGACGCATCGACAATGACTCGAAATTGCGCGTCAGCTTTCGCAAGAGGCACCCAAAAAGTTAATGAGGCCAATAACAACACTGTACTTAACTTCAACCACTTCACGTCTGCGAACTCCTTGAATCACACTGCTGCTATTGACCAACCAATCGGATTAACTTACGTCATAAGGTTCGGGCATACCGTGAACCCATTTAATAATATGGGTATCCCAGTCCTCTTCTTTTACCGATTGCTCATTCACAGCATAATGCTGGACGGTTAGCCCCTGACGGAGCATTTCTTTATGACTACCAACCACCAAAGGATGCCAACTTGGCAAGTCTTTGGTTTCGTTTAACACTCGATAACTGCAAGTGTCAGGTAGCCAATGAAACTCATCGATCTGATCTGGTGTCAGCGTAATACAGCTGGCCACCTTAGTCTGTCTTGTTTCGTAAACATTACACTGACAACTCGTTAAATTGAGTTGCTGACAAGATAAATTGGTGTAGTACACCTCTTCCGTGTCTTCATCTTGCAATTTTTGCAGGCAACATTTGCCACAACCATCACAAATGGATTCCCATTGATCCGATGACATTTGTTCCAATGGCACCGTTTTCCAAAAAGGTTCGTAACGCTTTGCGATCATAGTTAGTAAACAGCTTCCGTTGGGGTTTTATAAAGATCCAACAAATAGTCGTCTTTCACTGGCGGCAATTGCAAATAGAAACCCTTATTACGAATTTCATCCATGACCTTTTGCGCTTCCGCCCGTGCCAACTTCTTTTCTGGTGTGAGTAGCATTGTCATGGCACTAACACCTTTGCCAAAACGCTCCATCAGCTCATCAGGCACTTTCGATAAACCCACGGCTTTCTCTACGAAAAGATACATGCCTTCTCGCTTCGATGAATGGAACACTTCAATAATCAATTGCTGTTTCATAGTTTTCTCTTGACCATTATTATGGTCGATTAGGACGATTTAAATTTATCTAAAATTGGGTTCACAATGACATCTTGACGCCAACCTGTCATTGCTGGGTTTTGCCAATCAATCGCAGAACCATCAAACAAATGGCGCACCACAGGCTCCAATAATTTTCGCTTCATCATGGCTTCTGGGGCCACGCCCATGGTTTCCGCTCGACCACGAACAAACGCCTTCACCGCTTTCGTTAATTCACCCGCCTGAGAGGGTAAAGGCGTCTCCAATGGCATCTGATACTCATCAGCAGACAGCTCTTTCAGCATCGCGACTTTTTCAAGGATGGTTTCACCATACAAACGCTGTTGACGGCCTGTAATTTCCTCGGCAGTAGAGATGGCTTTATGATGCGTCGGCAGAATTTTAGCGATCGACCATAAAGTGCGATCTTTCAGAACTTGCCCTTTTGGCACGTCTTCTTTTCGCGCTTGCTCATCACGCCAAATGAACAACAAGCGTAACAAGGTCAAACCTTCTGGAGATAAGCGCCACGCCGTCTTCACACCCGCCCAGTTTTGCTCTGGATCCGAGTTCATCTGGTATTGCCACTTGAGCGTTTCACAATCTTCTAATGCCCATTCGAGCATTTTCTTGTCTTTAAGGCGAGCGACCTGCATCGGATACACTTTTGCAAGATACACCACATCCAATGCCGCATAACGTTTTTGCGCATCGGTTAGTGGACGTTGCGTCCAATCTGAACGAGTTTCATCTTTTGCCACTTCAATGCGTAAATATTCATGAATTAATTTCACATAACTCAATGACCATTGCGCACTGGCATAGGCTTCGCCTATTTGTGTATCGTAAAATGGGGTGGGTAGAACCCCTAACAGACGATCAAAGACATCCAGGTCTTCAGAGCAAGCATGAAACACTTTCATAACGGCAGAGTTCACCATTAAGGCCTTCAATGGTGACCAATCATCAATGCTTAAAGGGTCAATTAAAACCGCCTTTTCCCCTTCACTGATCTGAATTAGACCTGTAATCGGAAAATACGTTGTACGACGAATAAATTCAGTATCCACCGCAATCACGGGCAATTCAGCCCAATAGTCACACCAACTGGCTAAGGACGCATTGTCCGCGACCCACACAATATTCAACGCCTCATCATGATCATTCATTTTAGAGTGTCTTCCGTCCCTCTAACGCTAAGGCCAGAGTATTGCCATCAACGTATTCCAGCTCACCACCCATGGGCACACCATGGGCAATGCGGCTTACATTAATATTCAATGTTTTGAGTTTTTCCGCAATATAATGACAAGTCGCCTCGCCTTCTACTGTGGAATTCGTTGCAATTATGGCTTCTTCTACTTCGTTGTTAACCACCAAGGCTTCCAAACGATCCAGTCCTAACTCTTCCGGCCCGATCCCATCAATCGGAGACAAATGCCCAAGTAAGACAAAATAACGACCCTGATACGATCCTGCCGATTCAATGGCGACAACATCCGCAGGTGTTTCCACGATACATAAGCGCTTTTCATCGCGCTCTGGATCTTGGCAAATATCACACTCAGACTCTTCCGTTAAAGTACGACAACTACCACAGCGACCGACTTTATCCAACGCCTCGCGAAGTGAACTGGCCAATTTATCGGCCCCTTGATGATCACGCTCTAACAAGTATAACGCCATTTTTTGAGCCGAGCGCGGCCCAACACCGGGCAAACAACGCAAGGACTCAATCAGTTCCGAAATAAGAGGACTAAACAAGAGGTCAGCTCCTAGAAAGGCATTTTAAAGCCTGGTGGAAGAGACATACCAGCTGTCGCTTCTTCCATTTTGTTTTTCTGGTTAGTTTCAATATTTCGAACCGCATCGTTCATTGCAGCGGCAATCAAGTCTTCCAGCATTTCTTTATCGTCTTCAAACAACGAATCATCGATAGAAACGCGTTTCACATCATGGCGACCTGTCATCACGACTTTTACTAAACCCGCACCCGCTTGACCTTCTACTTCCATATTGGCAATTTCTTCTTGCGCCTTCTGCATGTTCTCTTGCATCTTTTGCGCTTGGCGCATCATGTTGCCCATACCACCTTTAAACATTATCTCTCTCCAAATTATTAAGCTTTAACTTTTACTGAGTCATAAACCAACTGTGCGCCCATCGTACTGGACAAGGCTTGCACAACTGGATGTGAATTTAAGTGTTGAATCGCGACCTGCAAAGCTTCTGCACGTTTACTGACGGCGAATTCTTCTGCAGTCACCCCTTCGGTCTCTTCTACAGTATCAATGATCAAGGGCACTGGCATGGCAAAGAAATCACTCAGTGCACCTTGAATTTGTTCATAACGAACTTGGTTTAGCATGTGCCCATATTCAAGTGGCACTTGTAATCGAATACCTTGATCACTGGCATCTACCATACTGGAGTTCATCAAAATATTCTGCACCAAGCCTCTCAAAGGCAAACGTGGTGCCACCAACCACCAAATTTGCATGGTAAGCTCATTATAATGATTCAGCTCAGGCAATGGCATCCCTAAGGCGGGTTGAGCAATGGTATCTGGTACTTTGGCCAATCTAGGGTCAGTGGAATCGTTCTCTGCCAATTCCGGCTCTGCCTCAACCACATCAGACGCTAATGCCTCAACGAGGTCCGCCGCGGGATTAAACGGGTCTGCCACATCGGCAATAGCTCGCTCTTCCGCTTCTTCTTCGTCTTCCTCTTCATCATCAACCGACTCTGATACGTTATGAGACGTTTCCAGCAAAGATTCTACTCGTGCTGCCGCTCGCTCTGACATTTTTGGGGCATTTTGCTCTGAATCAAGGCTAACTTGGGAGTCATTAACCGCCTCCTGTGGCGCTTGATGGTCGACTGAAGTCTCATGCTCATGCTTCATCCCATTGGATGCTTCGAGCTCATCACGAGTATGATCAGAACTGACAACTGCAGGAGCCTCCGAAGCAAGAACTGGCTCAAGCCGTGTATCTGTTTGCTGTGTTTCTGACGTTTGCTGTTCTGCTGTAAAATCTGACACAGGTGCTAATTTATCGCCTTCCACCTCATCAACGACCTCGTCCGCTGACGCCTCTTCCCAAGGGGGTCGCTCATCCGCACTCAAACTTGTAGATGATGACTCCACTTGAGCCGACGAAGACGGCACTTCACTTTGTACTGACTCATTACCAGGTCTCGCCTCAGTTTCAGGTTCTGCCCTAACAACATCGGTCGACTCTAGGGTGCTTTCAGATGTCTTGGCTGACTCAACTTCCGGTGTTTTTTTTTCCGCGTCCTCCGCGACGAGCGGTGGCGCTTGATGACTCATGGTCATAGGTGGCGCAGGACGGAAAGCAATTAACCGCAGCATAAGCATTTCAAAACCTGCACGCGCAGAATGCGCCAAATGCAGATCTCGACGCCCCACTAATAAGCTCTGATACATCACTTGAATTTCTTCAGGGCTGACGGTTTGGGCAATGTCTTGGATGCGGGCTAAATCACCTAATTGATCAGCCAAAGCACCTGGCACTTGTTGCTCTATCGCCACTCGATGCAAGGTATCCAATAAGCTACCACAAATGGCCACAAAGTCTGGCTGATAATCGGCTAAAGCCTCAATACGAGACAGCACATCGGCCGCATTTTTTGCAGCAATGCATTCCAGCAAATCTAAAATTTGAGCTTGATTAACCAAACCTAGCATGGCCGTCACACCGGATTCGGAAATACCACCATCGCCAAAAGCAATGGCTTGGTCCGTTAGACTTAAAGCGTCTCGCATACTGCCATTGGCGGCTTGACCAATTTGCCACAAAGCAGGCTGATCAAATGCCACCTGCTCCGTGTTCAATACTGTCTGTAGATAATCCACCACTCGCTGCGGTGACATGTTTTTCAAGTTGAATTGCAAACAACGGGAAAGGATGGTCACCGGCAATTTTTGTGGATCCGTCGTGGCCAATAAAAACTTCACATGCTCTGGCGGCTCTTCAAGGGTTTTTAACAAGGCGTTAAACGAGTGCGTTGACAGCATGTGGACCTCGTCTATCAAATAGACTTTAAAACGGCCACGGGTTGGTGCGTATTGTACATTTTCCAGTAATTCCCGAGTGTCCTCTACCTTAGTTCGAGACGCTGCATCGACTTCGATTAAGTCCACGAAGCGCCCTTCGGCAATTTCGCGACAGCTGTCACAAGTACCGCAAGGTTCAGGGGTAATGCCGTTAGTTTCACAGTTTAAGCACTTAGCAAAGATACGTGCGATGGTGGTTTTGCCCACCCCTCGAGTTCCTGTAAATAAATAAGCATGGTGCAAACGCTGCTGACGCAAAGCGTTTACCAAAGCTTGGAGAACATGGTCTTGCCCTGCCATTTCTAGAAAGGTCTGAGGACGCCATTTACGTGCTAAAACTTGATAACTCATGATGAATTCTGGCTAATGAAAAGCGATTTTTTATTGTACGGTAGTCAGAGCAATTTCGAAACCATTGTTCGACCTTACCATGCGAACAATTTAACCTTGAAAGCAAAAAAGTTCACTTTAAAGATCAAGCGTTTGGCAGAAACAAAATAGGCCTACACAGATGAGTAAGCCTATTCAATGAGTGTCGATATGCGTTCTGATTAGTTCGCTTTGGCTTCGCGGATTTTACGCTGGCGCTCTTTTTCAGCCGCCTTTTCTTGGCGATGCTTCTCGACAGCATCCAATACTTCTGCGCCGATGTGCTCTTCGCCACGCTGACGAGCCAACTGCACTTGACGCTCGCGCTCAATAAAACGCTGACGCTGCTCATCGGTATACTTATCAAAGCAATGCACACAACTTACACCTTGCTGAAAACGCTCGTCTTGCTTCTCTGCTTCGGTAATCGGCATACGACATGCGTGACATTGGTCATATTCGCCTTTTTCCAAATCATGATTCACCGATACTCGGTTATCAAACACAAAGCATTCGCCTTCCCACATAGTCTCTTCTTTTGGCACTTCTTCCAAGTACTTAAGAATGCCACCTTCTAAGTGATACACTTCCTCAAACCCCTGTTCTAGCATGTAGGCAGTGGACTTTTCACAACGAATACCACCGGTACAAAACATGGCGACTTTCTTCTGTTTCTTTGGGTCCATGTTGTCTTTTACATAAGATGGAAACTCTCGGAAAGTCTCTGTCTTTGGGTTGACGGCATTTTTAAACGTACCGATCTGTACTTCATAATCATTGCGGGTATCAACCAGCATGACGTCAGGGTCTGAAATCAAATCATTCCAATCTTGCGGTTTCACATAAGTACCGACCACGCGTTTTGGATCAATCCCTTCCACTCCCATGGTAACGATTTCTTTTTTCAGTTTTACTTTAGTGCGGTAAAACGGCATGTCTTCGTCATAAGACTCTTTTGTGACAATGTTTTCGAGACTCGGCTGTTGATCCAGCCAAGCTAACAGGGTATCAATCCCTTCACGCGAGCCAGCGACCGTGCCATTGATGCCTTCACTTGCCAATAACAAGGTGCCACGAATCTGGTTGTCTTCTAGGACATTTAACAAAGGTTCACGAATGGATTCGTAATGCGGAAGTTCAACGAACTTATAAAGGGCACATACAACGACTTTTGACATATTTTCTCTCCTATGCGATCTGGAACGTAAAACCAGAGCAATGATTAACGGCGCGCATTATAGAGATTTATTTGCCATTTTTCGAGTGTATTAACACAAAAAATGGCAATGGATTAAAACCATAACAGAGGAAAGAACTTATTGGTCGGGATCGACTATTTGGCCGGTGGAATTATTAATACGAAACCAGCCAGCAATGCTGTGGCGAGTTCGATTGGCCAACAACACTTCATGGGGAAATGCTTCACTCAGAAAGATTGCCAGGCGACCTTTTTGTGGGTAAAAGCGCCCTAACTCTTGATCGGCTTCTCGTTCGTCATAAAGCACAAATTCACCACCATCTTGATCTTGCCAACCCTCATTCAAATACAAAACCGTCGATAGCACTCGATTACTGCGGCCTTTAAAAGCATCAAGATGCTTTTCGTAAAACGCGCCTTTTTCATATCGTGCAAAGTGCGCCTCGTAATCAAACAAGCCTAGAAAAAGTCGTCGATTCAACGCCACTCGCAACGCTTCCATCACCTTTAAAAATTCTCGACGCACCGGACGATCAGGGTCAATCCATTGAATATAATCACGACGAGCATCTAACATCACTTGGTGATCTTGTTTACGACCAATACCTGCCTGCAACATGTCAGCATTATTAATGTTATGCGCCTCAACCATGAGAGCTTGAGTAAAATCATCAGAAAAAAAATGGTCTTGCACACTCCAACCTTGAGTTTGTAAATCCATCAAGACATTGGCAAAAGGCTCCTCCCGACTAAACGTCGGAATCGAATTCTCAACGTACAAGGTAGGAGCGGATAAAGTTTCAAGAGACATAGATTAATCACTTTTAAACAGGCAAAATTGCCAATTTGGCTATCATACTGTAGCCACACGATTAACACACCTAGATAATCTAACCATGAGCACAGCTTTTCAACTTCGCGATTACCAAATACAAGCCGTCGAGTCTTCCCTCGCGCATTTTCGTCGCTCCGATGATCCTGCTGTCATTGTATTACCAACTGGCGCCGGTAAAAGCTTAGTGATTGCTGAGTTAAGTCGACTGGCAAGAGGCCGTGTTATCTGCCTTGCTCATGTAAAAGAATTGGTTGAACAAAATCACGCTAAATTTGTAGCAACAGGCAGCCCCGCAGGTATTTACTCAGCAGGTTTAAAGCAAAAAAACCATCACGAGAAAACCATCTTTGCTAGCATCCAATCCATTTCCGCCAATCTAGACCGCTTTGATCAAGCGATTAGCCTAGTCATTATTGACGAGTGCCACCGTATCGGTAAAGACGATGACGGCCAATATTTAAGCACCATCGCGCACTTCAAAGCCCTCAACCCTAAGGTAAAAATTCTTGGTCTCACCGCAACACCTTATCGACTCGGTAGCGGCTGGATTTATGAGCAACATTACCACGGTTATACGCGCCCAACCCAAGACGCCTTTTTTAAAAAGTGCATATACGAATTACCACTACAACACATGGTCAAAAAGGGCTACCTAACACCCCCAATTCATTACGACGCTGCCATTGCCCACTATGATTTCAGCCTATTAACAGAAAGCCTCGATGGTGAACACAGCACAGACGATATCGCCCTCAATGAGCTCATCCACAAACACCCACGCGTCACACAAGCGGTCAGCGAACAGATCTTGCAACTCAGCCAAGACCGTCAAGGGGTAATGGTCTTCGCCGCCACCATAGATCATGCGAAAGAAATCGTCAGCTACTTGCCTGCTGATCAAACTGCCCTCATCACGGGAAAGACGAATAACAAAGACAGGGACTCACTGGTACAGGCCTTTAAAGCCAAAGAGATAAAGTATTTAGTCAATGTGTCTGTGTTGACCACTGGGTTTGATGCGCCACATGTAGATGTCATTGCCATTTTACGCCCGACACAATCCATCAGCTTATTTCAGCAAATTGTTGGACGAGGCTTACGTTTAAGCCCAGGTAAGAAAAATTGTTTGGTACTGGATTACACGAACAACGGCTACAATATTTTCCAGCCAGAGATAGGCGAAAAACAACCAACAAGCGATTCCGTTGCCGTGCAAATTCATTGTCCTGAATGTGATTTTGCCAATACCTTTTGGGGACGAAAAGACGCCGATGGCAATGTCATCGAACACTTTGGACGTCGTTGCCACGGACTGATTGAAACACCTCATGGTGAAGAGCCGTGTTCGTATCGGTTCCGATTTAAACGCTGCCCTCATTGTAATGAAGAAAACGACATTGCCGCTCGACACTGTCAGCATTGTCAAGAAAAGCTGATTGACCCTGATGAGCTACTGCGCAAAGCATTAAACCTAAAAGACAACAAAGTGCTGCGCTGCGCCGGCATTAGCCCAAGTATACTTACCTCAGACAACAGCGTTAAAATTACTTACCATGATGAGGATGGATTAACTCTGTCAGAAACCTTTCGCTTTGATTATAAAAAATCTCGACAAAGTTTTAATGATGTATTTGGCCGTCGTATCGCCAATGCAAGTCAGACCATAGACTTTGACAAAGCAGAACAAGTCGCCCGCTTTGTCGACTACCTACCGATCCCCGACTTCGTGATCGCAAAAAAGAATAAACAGCACTGGCAGGTCACAGAACGATTATTTGACTATCAGGGACCTTTTCGAAAAGCCAACGACCTTAACTAGCCCTCTTTCTTTTGGCGAAACAAAGAGAGTCTAATAACCTTATTGTGTTTTCTTTGCGGCGTTTTGATAAGAAACTTCAAAGGGTAAATTTAAGGTCTTCAAGCGCCCCATGGCAGCCTGCCCGAGCTGTCCTTGCGGCACACTTTCCAGCAAAACGAACCAATAATTTGCAACCATATTTTCAGCAAAAATGTGTGCCGTTTTTTCGTCTACACCCACTTGCTGGAAGCGTTTTACTATACCTTCAGAGATGATTGCAATTTGATTGGTATGAAAGCCGCCCGTTACCACGCTGTCAAGCAAGACCTCTCGGGTGAACTCCGCGTATTCGTCATAGAAATGGAACAAGACTTGTGCCATCTGGGATAGATATTCAATTGGTGACACACAATGAGATTGAGCCTGAGCTCCAACTCTTAACGCAATATCCATTTCATCAAAAAAGATATCCTTCACCAAGGCCAGCTTATCGGGAAAATGTACAAACAAGGTGCCTACTGCAATGCCCGCTTGCTGACTTAAATAACGAGTGCTTGTGGCGTCAATACCTTGAGAGAGAAAAGCCTGCTTCGCAATGGCTTTGATTTTGGATCGAGTATGTTGCTTTTGTTGCTGTCGAAGACTCACGTCACCATGCCCTTTACTGAATAATCATCAAAGCCTAGCCTATCTGATTTTCAATGACGAGCAGATTTTCAATACAAAAAACAGGAATAATTATCGAACAGAATTAACATTGGGCATAGCAGATCGTTCAAGGCGAGTGTTTAAATCCGCCATAAAGGATTCGATGCGCTGAGCGTTGACACCGTAATCCCCTCGACCAACACGAGAACAAGAACGCATATCCACTCGTACTTTCCCCTCTCCGACTTGCAAGATACGAATCACAACATCATCTCGAAAGCCAAATATTGGTGTTCGGGCCGTTGCCTCAACAACACCCGCTGCGGGGTATTTGGCAATCACTTCCCAGCCTCTATCCTCTACTAGATCGGCCACGACATAATAAACCTGCTGTTTACTTTCTTGCGTGAATACAGGCTGAACATCTGGGTAGTACTTCTTCTGTATGGGTGCCCAATCTAGATTATAGGCGAGGTCGTTCTCATTGGAGCTGCGAATAAAATTGACATTTAAAAAAGCAGGCGGCATCTCAGTATCAGTAGAAATGTCATTAATAGAGGGCAAATCAGAACGGTGTAAATAAAAGCCGATCCACATAAAACTGTAGACGAGAGAAACAATGAGCACTAAAAAAAAGAAACGCTGACTACCGATGTTTTTTTCTTTACGACAAGCGCCCAATGAAACAATAGCTAATAACGACAACACCAATGAAGCATAGACACTTTTACGCAACATGGAAAAACCTGTCAGTGGCTCGAAGATCCCCACTCGCACACCAGCAATTGAAACAAATGCCATACATCCTACTAACATCAGAAGAACATACAACACAGGAGAGATATAACGACTCATAAATAACTCAGTAGTACCAAAATAATATCTCACACCTTAGCGTGAGAAAGAGGCCACGAACAGCGCTAAAAAGAAGCTTCCAATTCATTCCTCTGTATTTGCATAATTTGCTTAAAGCTATTCTCAGCAAAGTGTAAATTCACCAATTTCATTAACCAATTTATACATTAAAGACCAGCATGACAATAACACCAGATGGCATTTTTAATAACCAAAACGCCCATAGACATTATGCTCAAAAAAACCATAATGACGCCCTACCAAAAAAATGAAGACAACAATGACCAGACTGTTTCCAAAACACGCTGTCGATCAATTAAGAGAAGACAGCCAAGCCAAAGCCATGAGACCTTTTTTGGCACGAGGCTCAAACGCCAAGCGATGTGTCTATTGCTTAATGGCAAAATTCGCCTGCTTTTGTGACCACCGACAAGCACAAAACAGCGCCCTTCAGTTCATTCTGCTTTACCATCGAGATGAAATACACAAACCCACTAATAGTGGACGCTTGATCGCAGACCTTTTCCCAAATCAGACTCAAGCATTTATGTGGAGCAGAACCGAGCCCGAACAAGCCCTTCTTAACCTGCTAAATGAACGCAAAGAAAGCTGCACCATTTTGTTTCCCAATACAGAAACAGCCCAGCAACAAGAAAGAAAAGTAAGAGATCAACTAGACATCTTAAGAACAAAGAAGGAAACAGATAAACCACACACCTTTGTGATTCTTGATGGAACCTGGAAACAGGCCAGCAAGATGTTCCATCAAAGCGAATGGCTCAAGCACATTCCGCATTTTGAAATCAATCAAACAGCACAGCGTTCGTTCCTAGTCAGGCACTCTCAGCATGGCATGCAGTTCGCTACCGCAGAAGTCACCGCCATGCTGTTAGACAGCTTAGGTCACCCTCAGCAAAGTGAAAATTTGCTAAGTTATTACCAAGCTTTTAATCAGGCTTGTTTAAACAGTCGCAAGCGAGGTAATGAGTAATGAAAATAAACCCAAACGACTGACTTAATGACCACTCCCAGCAAAACCTCAAATATTGATGTAATTAAATTACATCAATGCGCGCTCAAGCTGTTCACATTTTATCCAGTTAATTTATCTCAACAATAAATTAACCCAGCCATTAGAGTGAAACTGTAAAGCTTGCTTCTTCTTTTTGCCGACTAAAATCGGACCATTATCCAAAAACAAAAATGCCTTCCATGTACGTTTAAACACCCCCCAAGTAAGCTCAAAGATCTGCTCGTTATGACAACAAAAATACACTATGGTGTCTTCCCCCCAATGATTGCAATGGGCCAACACTTCTTCGGGTAAATCTGGCGCTTCGCCATCCCATGCCTTTTCCCATTGAGCCTTATGGATTTCAATGCCTTCAGGCGTTTTCTTGGGCCAATCTTGCTCCGTAAAAAGATCAGGATGAAGTTGCTCCTGACTAATGTAATCACGCCAAATCTGCTCTGCTTTCGATTCTGTCAAAAAGTGGATTTGCGCCAAATCTTCTGACGCTACTTTCGGATCCTGACGCTTAAAAATCCAACTTTTTGAAAACAGAGATAATGCTTGGTACAAGACAATTTTCCTTACAATTTATTAAAGGTGAAAAAAACTCAACTATAGAGTGAAAAAGGATCGTTTGTTCAATTGGTCAGCCTTAACTAATATAACTCTTGTTGTAATAAAACAACATTTTTCAAAACCAATTTAATTAAGGAGAGATTCATGGATTCTCAAAAACAATACGAAGCACTACTTGCTAAATGGGGCTATAAAGACACTACAGTTGAAGATCACGCTCGTCGTCAAAAACGCGCTCGTCAAGCTAAAGCTGTTATTGCTTTCTTTAAAACCACTGTACGCTCTATCAAGAAAATTAGCCTTCGTTCACAAACCCTAAGCCAAGCTAGCTAATAGCCGCTTAGGCCAAACTCAGTATAACAAACGCTTAGCGTACGATTATACCTTAGATATTTTCTCTTAAGGGGAGAAAAATAATAAAACCCCTCCCTTCCTTTCTTGTCCGTTTTTTTCTTTTATAACCTTTTCTCAATCAATGCACGCTTATTACTCTGTTCTACTTTCTTCATAACACGCAAATTCGTTATCATCAGTATACATTCATAACCCAACAAGCTGTTTTATGACGTATTCTTACAAGGCTGTTTTATTTGACTGCGACGGTGTTATCGTCGATACGGAAAATCTTTCAAACGATTTATTGCGCGCCATGCTAAAAGAGCAAGGACTAGAGTTGGATGATCAGACACTGCACGACAAATTTACCGGTTTCACCAATCAAGAAAACCTTCGTAACGCTGAAGCCATGCTTGGCAAAGCTCTGCCTGCTCATTTTGACGCAGAGTATCGCGACAAGTTCCAGGCATTAATGGAAGAGCAATTAGACCCTATTCAAGGCGTGACTGAGCTATTGAGCAAAATTCAAACGCCTATTGCCATGGCAACCAACGCCAGACGCCAAGAAATGAACTTCAAGCTTAATAAAATTGAACTTGCTGAACGTTTCAGTACACGCTTTTGTGTAGAAGACGTTGAGCACGGCAAACCAGCACCGGACCTATATTTAAAAGCCGCAAAAGCCGTTGGAGTTGCTCCTGAAGATTGTATTGTTATTGAAGATTCAGTGGCAGGCATTCGCGCCGGGCGAGCCGCTGGCATGCGCGTGTTTGCTTTCAGCGAAACGGTTCCAGCAGAATTACAACTGGCAGCAGGCGCAACGGAGGTGTTTGATAGTATGAAAGAACTGGAAGGCCTATTGGGATTATCATAAGCCTTTCCAGCTAACTCCAACTTCAATTTTTAAACTAATTACTAACCGCTTGTAACTGCTTAAGCAGACTCTTCGGCAAATCTTTGATGACCAAAACGCCAGAGTCTGCATCAAATTGGATGGACTCGCCTAGCAGTTCACTATCAAAACTTAAGGTTAAAGCACGAGAACTGCCTGACAAGCGCGTCAATTTTTTCAACGCCGCTTTTTCAACAAAGATTTCTTTCTCCATTTTAAAACTATCAGAATCGGCAATTTCTAAGAATTTATTAGCTTGCTCAACCGAAAAACGCGACTCTACCTGTGACGCAATGTCTTTGATTTCTAGCGGTTCACGCTCTTCCGCTTTCGACTGACAATGCTCAGAAACCACTTTCTTAAATTCATTTGCCTGCTTAGAAGGAATCCCCTCAGCTTGACAAAATGCAGAGGTTAAATCCACTAACTTACGAGTTTCTTTCGCCGCCGCTTTTGGTTCATCACAACCAATAAACTGGGTAAAGTATTCACTCTCAAACTTAGGGGCGCGACCAAAGCGAAACGCAATATAACGCCCTTCATCACCAGACTGCCAAGCCGTCAAATTGATACGCAATGCCATATGCAGTTTTTCCATCTCGATTTGTTCAATCTGAGACAAACTTAAATCCGCACCAAGACCAATACCTTTTTTACGCTTCAACATAACAATGTATAAAAAATGCGTATCATGAAGCTCATAATGGTTAAACCACAATAACCCACCTTCCGCTTCTTCCACCGCTTCTAGATGTTTTAAATATTCGGCAGCACAATCTTTGGTGAACGCAGCAAAGTCGGCAAAATCATTATCTTTAAAATGCTTATACAACAAACCGGGTAACTGTGCCCCTTCTTCACTGCCTTGAGGATTGGCAAAGCGCCCCGTATTCATACCAGATCGATTAAATAAATTGGTTACTTGTGCCGACAGAGCCTCCGCCTGACTGTCTACTGGGTTTTCATTCGGACGCGCAATTAAAATGGCCTTACGTTCGCCTTCGTGCTTTTGAATTTCATGCACAATTAAGTTGCTAATAGACACCAGCTACCTCTACGTTTAATATGAATGATTAATGACTTTTTCATTAAACCTGTAACACCTTCATTAACAATAGGATTTTCCATAATATAAGTGCCATGATAAAACCTAAAACCACAAAAAAAGAGACACGACAAGAACTCGAGTCTTTGGTCGAGGAATTTATCAAAGCCAAAGGAGAAATCCAACAAGTCGACATGGGCGAATCAGGCCTTGTTGATGGCAAGTATAACACGAGTCACATCGGCTTTAGTGAACCAAGACAAGACCGAACACCACTAAATCATGTTGTCGCCGCCATTCAACAGAAAAAGCGCCCACCCTCACCACAATCCACGGCTAAAATAAACAAGAACAAACCAAAGAAAAAAGTGATTTATGATGACTTTGGTGAACCTTTACGCTGGGTATGGGAAGATGAGTAAAAAGCGTGTAAGTTCACCTTAACTTTTTGTATTTATTCAATCTTATTGCCATAATGCCAAGCAAGCAGAAATCAAAAGGAGAGAATAATGTCAATTCGTTACCTACATGCGATGATACGAACAGACAAGCCAGAGGAAAGCCACACCTTCTACACACAAGGCTTAGGTTTGATACAGACACGTCGTATGGACAGTGAAAAGGGCCAGTTTTCACTTATCTATTACGCAACAGAACAAGGCGCTCCAGAAGTTGAGCTGACTCACAACTGGGATGATAGAAACTACTCGGGCGGCGATCAATTCGGCCATCTTGCCTTTGAAGTCGACAACATTTACCAAGTATGTGAAAACCTACAGAACATGGGTGTAACCATTTTACGACCACCAAGAGATGGCCATATGGCCTTCATCAAAGACCCTAACAACATCTCAATTGAACTGCTGCAAAAAGATGGATCGTTAGAGCCTGCTGAACCTTGGGTCTCCATGGAAAACACAGGAAGCTGGTAAAAACCAGCTTCTTCTTAACAAAAACTTACAATTAAGCAATTTAATAAAACAAAGATACAAAAACCCCATAGCGACTGGTTATTTTTTGACTTAAGCTAGCTGGTAAGTTGTATAAAGAGCCAATCATTCATGACGTCATTGTTTAAACACATCAGCATTGCAGCCAGCCTGCTTGCCTTTAGCCATTTCGCCACAGCCGAAAGTCTGTATGCGTCAAATGTAAAGGCTCGTCTTGCCGATGCTGATCGCGATGGCGTGATTGACGCTCGAGACCTTTGTCCTGATACACCTATTGGCTCAGCCATAGACAATGAAGGCTGCCCAAATCAAAGCTCCAAATTACTCTCAGTTGAACTAAACATATTGTTTGATTCTGGCAAAGCCAACATCAAACCTCGTTTCTATTCCGAACTAAAAGACCTGGCAAAATTCCTTCGAGAACACCCTAGCAGTAATGTTGTTATTGAAGGTCACACAGACAGCCTAGGATCAGCAGAATCAAATCGCACTCTGTCTCAGAAACGCGCCTCCGCTATTGCCGATGTTTTGGTTGACAGTTTCCGCATCAAAGCTGATCGCGTTAAAGGTGTCGGCTATGGTGAAACTCGCCCTATCGCTACGAACGAAACAGCCGAAGGTCGTAGTCAAAACCGTCGGGTCGTCGCTGAAGTCTTTGCAAAACAACAATTTGCAAATCAACGCTGGACTATCTACAGTGTGGACCAAAGCGCTAACACAGCATACAACCGCAAAAAATAACATCTTCCTTCGTCTTTATAACGAGCTTATTCCACTTTAAAGCGGCTCCAGACGTATCATTTAAGATTTCCCTGCACCCCATCGTCAGAATATCAACTAAATTCCCAACCAGTCGAAACACTCTTCAAAGCACAATATGAATCACACCATACACTATAAAATAGTACTAAGTCATAGCACTTTATGAACCTAAAAGAAGTAAGCTGCCAGCTTATATCAAGACGATAAAAAATCCGCTCTCATTAACTGGGAGCGGATTCATTAAGGCATTATTATGTCTGCGGTTTAGGATTTTTTGGCTAAGGATGCCTTCCAAGCATCGATAGCCTTGTCTATATTATTTTGATTCTGTTCCATCATTACCCCAAACTGCTTGAGAAAAGTCCGGCCAAAGTTGATATTGTTTATCGACACATTACTTAACAGCCATTGTTGTTGCTTAGACTCTTTCATGTAAAAAATAATATTTAACAGTCCAGCGTCAGCCATTTGAAAATCTACTTTGACCTTGATTTCACGCCCTCGACCTTGCGGACCTAAAGGCTGGACATTGATCTTATCCGGATCTAAGTCTAATAGAGACGCACCATAAGTTCGCAACAATGTATCTTTTGTTACCGTTGCAAAACGCTCCCTTTGCTCTGGCGTTGCACGTCTATAATACTTGCCCATGACTTTACGAGAAAAGTCGTCAAAATCAACGACTGTCGCCAGAATTCGATCCACTCGTTCAGCTAATACTGACGGATTTTCCGCTAAAAATGCCTTATCCTGAACAATGTCCACACGGAAAGCTTCAACAACCTTAATCACAGCGTCTCTTGCACCTTCTTCATCTTTCGCCCAAGCAGAGCTGGTCAACAAAAGAGAAAGCACCATAAACACGCTAGAAAACACTTTAAACATAACTATTTACTCCGAGTCACCTGATTTAAACAGGAACTGACTAATCAAATTCTCAAGCACTAAAGCGGATTGCGTATCAAATATTTCGCCACCCTCTTGCAACACTTCTTCGTCTGCACCAATGGTAATACCTAGGTATTTTTCACCTAATAAACCACTGGTTAAAATCGCAATCGAACTATCTGTTGGAATATTATCAACGTCGGTATTGATGTTCATTTTAACTAGCCCCATATACAATTCTTTATCGAATGAAATGGATTCAACGGTGCCCACAGTCACACCAGCAATGGTGACCTTAGAGCGACTGGTCAGACCACCAATGTCGTCAAATCGAGCCACTATTTGATAAGTATCTTTTTGCGCAGAAAAAGCCAAACCACTCACTTGCACCGCCAAATATACAAATGCCGCGACACCTAACAATATAAAACCACCCACCAATAACTCAGTACGCTTACTTCTCATCCTAAAAATCCCCAAACATGGCTGCCGTTAAAACAAAATCCAATGCCAAAATGGCTAATGACCCTAATACCACAGTACGAGTGGTGGCTTTGCCTATTCCTTCGGAAGTCGGCACACATTCATAGCCCTGATAAACTGCTATCCAAGTCACTACGACGGAAAAACATAACGCTTTAATAAAGCCATTCATAATATCGGTATCGAAATACACAGATTGCTGCATCAAAGACCAAAACGCGCCATCATGAACACCTAACCAACCAACGGATACCAGCAACCCACCAATGATCCCTGTGGCCGAAAAGATAATGCTGAGTAAAGGCAAACATATCACCCCTGCAATGAAGCGCGGTGCAATGATACGCCTTAGGGGATCCACCCCCATCATTTCATAGCTGGATAACTGCTCGGTGGCTTTCATTAAGCCAATTTCGGCCGTCAAAGAGGAACCCGCTCGACCAGCAAACAATAATGCCGTGACCACAGGCGCCAACTCTCGCAATAAAGATAAGGCGAGCAACTGCCCTACTGCCTCTTCCGAGCCGAACTTTGATAAAATACTGTAGCCCTGCAAAGCGAGCACCATACCGATAAAGGCACCTGACACCACCACAATCACCAGAGACAACACACCAACCGCGTAAAGCTGTTGGATCAAAAGTCGAATCGACTCTCTAAAACGCACTGGCATACGCAGCACGCTCTGAGCGAGAAATATGCCTGCACGACCAACCGCTTCAAGCCAGTTTAAAAACCAAGCTCCCAACCCCACTAACAGATTCATCTGGGCACTCCTTGACTCTCTGAGGTCTCAGGATAATGAAATGGTACAGGGCCATCAGGCTCACCACGAAGGAATTGCATCACTTGCGGGTCAGTGGACGCTTGTATTGTTTCAGGCGAACCCTCGGCAATGACACGACCACCTGCCAAGATGCAAACATGATCAGCTATGGATAAAGACTCTTCGACATCATGCGAGACTAAAACAGAGGTAATATTCGCTTCATCATTCAACTGACGAATCAATTTTACCAACACCCCTTTAGAGATAGGGTCCTGCCCAGTAAAAGGCTCATCATACATCACCAAATCAGGATCCAAAGCAATGGCTCTGGCCAAAGCGACGCGTCGTGCCATACCACCAGACAGCTCTGAAGGCATCAAACTGGCTGCACCACGCAACCCCACGCTGTGCAGTTTATCAAGCACAATCGTGTCTATTTCGGCTCGACTTAGTTGAGTATGTTCTTCCAGAGGAAAAGCAATATTTTCAGCCACTGACATATCGCTGAACAAAGCACCGCTTTGGAACAGCATGCCCATTTTTTTGCGGACTTTGTACAAGTCTTTTCTTGATAAGCGGTGTACATCTTCACCCGCCACTAAAATACGTCCTTGATCAGGTGATAACTGAGCCGCAATCAACCTCAGTAAAGTTGTCTTCCCTGTGCCACTTGGGCCCATCACCGCAGTCACCTTGCCTTTTGGGATAGTCAAAGAGACATTTTCATAAATGGCTCTGTCTCCCCTGTAAAAACTAAGATCATGAACTTCTATGTAAGCATCAACCACTAATACACCCTTATTCCCTAGCGAATATCGACAGATACTATCATTGCATTTTTAAAAATAAAATCGCGCACGCTTAAATACAATTTGTTTCCTAGGTCAAGCCTTGAATTTAAGCGCTAAACCTCATTAAATGGTAGCTCCTGAAATTATGAGTAATACCTTCATCATGCTGTTGTTTTCTGCTGCCCTAATTGCTGGGCTGATTCTTTTAGTTCTTAGCTCTGACAAATTCATCGAACATTCTGCACTCGTCGCTGAGAAAATGAATGTTAGTCCAATTATTATCGGTATCACTCTTGTTGCCCTTGGCACTTCTGCCCCTGAAATGGTGGTGTCTGCTATTGCCGCTTTAGATCAAGCGCCGGAAATTGCCGTTGGTAACGTTCTGGGATCCAATATCGCCAATATCGCTCTTGTATTAGGGGCTAGCCTGCTGTTCTCAGCCATTCCCGTCGCACCCGGTTTGTCCACAAAAGAAGCCCCATTAGTGTTAGGCATCACCCTTCTTGCCGGCATTTTAATTTATGATCAGTTTTTGGGAGTGTGGGATGGCATCATTCTAATCACGGCCTTTATCGCCATACTTTTCGTTTTATTACGCGGCGGTAAAGATTTATCCAGTGAACTAGTCGAAGAATTACCTGAAGACGATGGCAGTTCTGTTGGCAAGTCATTAACCATTGCAATAATAGGCTTAGCGGTTCTAATCGGCAGCTCTAAGTTACTGGTATGGGGAGCCATTGGCATTGCGACTCAGCTTGGTGTCAGCGAATTAATCATTGGTTTGACCATTGTTGCCATCGGTACCAGCCTACCTGAACTGGCCGCCTCAATCAGTAGCGTGAGAAAAGGTCATCATGATATTGCCATTGGCAATATTCTAGGCTCGAACATTTTCAACCTAGCGACAGTACTGCCTTTACCCGCCCTTATTGCACCAGGCCTTATTGATCACAGCATTTTAACCCGTGATTTCCCTTGGACTCTTGGCCTCACATTCGCACTGGTCATTGCTATTATTCTCTTCAAAAAAGCCAAAAATAGCAGCATTCCAAGATGGGTGGGTCTACCCCTACTGGCCTCTTACGCTTTATACTTAATCATACTTAGTACCAGTGGACCCATTTAATGTCTTCGCAACATTCAAACAAACCCTTTCGCATTGTCGTTTTGATGGTAGCATTCGCTGTCATTGCACTGGCTTTGTTTTGGTATCAAGCGGCCCCAAAAGTGAATTTGCTCTCTACCGATTCGCTGAGCAGCACACCTGACTATTTTATTACCGAAGTTACCGCGCAACGATTTGATCCTCAGGGTAAACTCATTGAGACTATCCATGCTGAACAAACACTGCACTACATCCAAGCAGCCAAGACACATTTAGAACAACCTTATGTTGATCGTTATGCGACTTCCGGTAGCTGGCACGCAGAGGCTCAACAGGGAGTCATAGAAGATGGCAGCAATGACATTTTATTAACCGACAATGTGTTCGCGGTGAAAAAATACCAAGGATCTGAAGACATTTTATTAAATGCCGACACCATTCATTATTTAGATCAAGACAAATCACTAACTAGCCAAGGAAATGCGACCCTTACATCGACTCAAGGTAAGACTTCCGCAGGCACCATTACGACCTATATCAATTCAGAAGAAGTCATTATGACGGGATCTGTACGAGGAAATTATGAAACGATTCACTAAAACCACAGGTTTAATTACCCTATTCGCCCTGAGTCAATATGCCTTAGCCCTTCCTAATGACATCGAAAAGCCACTAGAAATTCAGGCAGATGAGGCCTCTTTTGATCAAAATACCGGCCAAGCCATCTACAAGGGTAATGTGTTCGTTAAACAAGGTTCTATCGAGATTCAGGCCCAATATTTAAAAGTCACCAGTGATCCAACAACACAGAGATTCAGTAGTCTCGAAGCCTCTGGCAAACCCGCTAAATTTAGTCAACAAATTGATTGGAGTGGCAATATTGTCATCAGTAAAGGCAATGAAATTCACTACGCAACAGATGAAAGCAAGCTCGAAATCATAGGGGACGGGTACTTAAGCCGCATGCAAAACTCAATATCGGCGGATTACATTCTTTACATGATTCAAGATGGCACCTTTACCGCCGAGAAAAAAGACCAAGGTCGCGTTACCATGACCCTAAAACCTCAAGCAGCCAAGGCAAAATAATTCATGGCCAGACTAGAAGCAAAAAACCTAGCCAAAAGTTACAAAAAGAGACCTGTGGTAAAAGATGTTTCCATCGCTGTGGAGTCAGGACAAGCGGTTGGGCTATTAGGACCAAACGGTGCCGGTAAAACAACCTGTTTTTACATGATAGTCGGCATGGTCGCAAACGATGCGGGTAGCATTTTCATTGACGATCAAGACATCACCCAAGATGCCATGCATGTTCGTGCACAAAAAGGCATTGGTTATTTACCACAAGAAGCCTCTATCTTTCGAAAAATGTCAGTCGAAGACAATATTTCAGCCATTTTAGAAACCCGTAAAGGTCTAAGCAAAGCTCAACAAAAAGAGAGACTGGAATCTCTTTTAGAAGAGTTTCATATTACACACATTCGCAAAAATCTAGGTATGGCTCTGTCTGGTGGCGAACGCCGACGAGTGGAAATTGCGAGAGCCCTTGCCATGAATCCCAAGTTCATATTATTGGATGAACCTTTTGCTGGTGTCGATCCTATTTCTGTGGGTGATATAAAACTCATCATTAAACATTTACAGGACAGCGGCATTGGCGTTTTAATTACCGACCACAATGTTCGAGAAACCTTGGACATTTGTGATAAAGCCTATATCGTAGGCAACGGTTATATTATTGCCTCTGGTGAGGCCAGCGACATTATCAATAATGAACAAGTGAAAAAAGTCTATTTAGGCGACGACTTCCGCCTGTAACCCCTTATCATTGTTGTAGAAAGGGAGTAGTATGCACAACTCGTTCCAATTTAATAAAACAGACAGAGTTGCTCCATGAAGCAGTCTTTACAGCTAAAACTCGGTCAACAATTAACCATGACCCCACAACTGCAACAAGCCATCCGCTTGCTGCAGCTTTCGACGTTGGATTTAAAGCAAGAAATTCACGAATTTCTTGAATCTAATCCCTTACTCGAACTAGACGATGATGAAGCTACATCAGCTGACACAACGAGCATTGAAGCCAAAACGGATAGTGAGACAAACAAGGACAGTAACACCAATGATCATGAGTCAGGCGAAGAAGCACGTTTAGAATCTGAGTGGACCGAAAGCATTCCTGAAGAACTGTCCATCGACAGCAATTGGGATGATACCTATCAAAGTTCTGCCGCAGTCAGTGACTCTAATAGTTTTGACAATGATATGGATTTTGAAAGCCGTAACGCTCCGGCTGAAAGCATTCAAGACCATTTAATCTGGCAGCTGAACCTCACTCACATGTCGGATCGGGACTTAGAGATTGCTTACGCCATTGTCGATTGTGTTCAGCCCGATGGTTATTTAAGTACCAGCCTAGAAGAGATTTTAGAGTCTTTAAGCGTGGATCTGGAAGAACTTGAGCTGGATGAAATTCACGCTGTACAACATAGACTACAAAGATTCGACCCGATTGGCGTCTGCTCTACTGACTTACGTGATTGTCTGCTGGTTCAACTAGAGGCATTTCAAGATCACCCTCTGTATAAAAGCACACAAAACCTGATTAGCCATTATCTACCTCTTTTAGGCAGTCGAGACTTTGTGCAGCTTAGTCGTAAAACCAAATTAAAAGACGAAGCCTTAAAAGAAGTCATTCATCTAATCCAGCAGCTCAACCCTCGACCTGGTTCTGTAATTGATGAAGACGATACTGACTATGTCATTCCAGATGTTTCGGTGAAAAAACGTAATAACATCTGGCAGGTAGAGCTGAATAATGACGCGCTACCGCCGATCAAGATTAACGAAACCTATTCAGCAATGGCCAGCACAGCTTCAACTGCTGAAGACGTAACCTATATTAAAAACTCGCTACAAGAAGCCAAATGGTTCATGAAAAGCTTACAAAGTCGCAATGAAACCTTATTAAAAGTGGCTAGCTGTATTGTCAGTCGACAAATTGATTTCTTTGAATTAGGCGAAGAAGCCATGAAACCCATGGTTCTCCATGATGTTGCAGAAGAGGTAGGGATGCACGAGTCCACTATTTCACGGGTGACCACACAAAAATACATGCACACACCTAAAGGCATCTTTGAATTGAAGTTCTTCTTTTCCAGTCATGTCAACACAGCATCTGGCGGTGAATGTTCTTCCACTGCGATTCGAGCTATGATTAAAAAATTGGTTGCTGATGAACCAGCTAAGAAACCATTAAGCGATAATAAATTGGCGACTATTTTGGCTGACCAAGGTATTCAAGTTGCACGACGCACTGTTGCGAAATATCGAGAGGCGATGAACATCCCTCCTTCAAATGAACGTAAAAGATTGATTTAACAGGTATAAAGTTATCATGCCATTAAACTCATTAGTAAAAGCGGAACTCGTGCTTGCCAAACAAGATATTGTCAGCAAAAAGCGCGTTCTAGAAAGCTTGGCCGAAGTTACTTCTAACCGTCTACACTGTGACAATGAAGCAGTATACGACGCGTTATTGGGCCGTGAAAAATTAGGCAGTACCGGCATTGGTAATGGCATTGCTATTCCTCACTGTCGTTTGGAATCCGCCAATCACACTGCCATTGTAGTGATGTCGCTACAAACACCAATTGACTTTGATTCAATCGATAAACAGCCTGTGGATTTGATTTTTGCTCTAATCGTACCACCGCATGAATGTGACCTGCATTTGTCCACCTTGGCACAAATCGCTGAACTGGCTCAGTCTCCAGAAGCACTAAGCACATTGCGAACAGCAGAAACCAATGACGATTTATACACACGCTTTGAATCATTAATTTAGGGAGCACAGCATGCAGGAAGAAAGCATCACCATCATCAACAAACTTGGCCTGCATGCTCGAGCCGCTGGCAAACTCGTTGAAACCACTTCTCGCTTTTCGTGTGACATTACCATTGAAAAAGAAGGTCGTAACGTCGATGGCAAAAGCATCATGGCGATGATGATGTTGGCGGCTGGAAAAGGCACTGAAATTCTGGTTAAAACCAATGGCGAAGATGAAGAAGACGCGATCAAGGCCGTTATTGAATTAATCAACAATCGTTTTGGCGAAGACGAGTAACACTCAATGTCTGAGAAAACGTTAAGTCATCTGCAAACTGTTACGGAGTCCCTCGAATCTGGGGCGACAATGCAGATTCGTTATTTACTTAACGGGGCTCTTCCTGCACAAGATGTTGCTCGCTTACTCGAATCCTCCCCACCAAAAGAACGTAAACTTCTTTGGGAACTCATTGATTCAAAAAACGAAGGTGAAGTCCTCCAATATCTAAGCGAAGACATTGGCGTTCAATTCATGAAAGAGATGGATACTGAGCGATTAGTCGCCGTGTCCGAACATTTTGAAAGCGATGACTTAGCCGATTTATTACAACACTTACCTGAAACCGTTGTAAAAGAAGTTCTGTCTTCCATGACCGCCCAAGACAGAACCCGAGTAGAAGCGCTGTTAAGCTACTCGGAAGACTCTGCTGGCGGCTTGATGAACACAGACACCATTACCATTCGACCCAACATTACGGTTGATATTGTGTTCCGCTATTTACGTCGCCACTCCAGTCTTCCTGATATGACAGACAATCTACTGGTCGTCAGTCGATCCGATCGACTGCTCGGTATCCTAACACTGACAAAATTGTTAGTCAGTGATCCCGAAGATACCGTTCGCGATATTATGGATACCGACTGTACTGTCATTAATGCTGACACCCCCGCCAGTGACGTCGCACAATTATTTGAAAAAATGGACCTAGTATCCGCCCCTGTTATTGATGGTGAAAGTAAGAAGCTATTAGGCCGCATCACCATTGATGACGTGGTTGACGTTATTCGCGACGAAGCCGAACACTCGATGTTAAGCATGGCTGGTCTTGATGATGATGAAGATACTTTCTCACCTATTTTAAAAACCACCAAGCGACGCGCTGTTTGGCTTGGTATCAATCTAATTACTGCTTTTATCGCCTCGTATGTCATTGGGCTTTTTCAAAACACCCTGGATCAAGTCGTTGCACTCGCGATTCTAATGCCCATTGTGGCCAGTATGGGCGGCATTGCAGGATCACAAGTCCTTACCTTAGTCATTCGCGGCATCGCACTCAACCAAATTGGTTCAACCAATGCCAAATGGTTACTTAATCGAGAATTAATTGTGGGGATGATCAATGGCCTACTCTGGGCTAGCGTTATCGCTGCATTAACAGCCATCTGGTTTGACAACATCAAGATTGCCTATATCATTGCAGGCGCGACTATTATTAATCTATTGTTTGCAGCAACAACAGGTACATTATTACCAATTTTCTTAAAAAAGATTGGTATCGATCCCGCTTTAGCGGGCAGTGTAATTTTGACTACCGTGACCGATGTGGTTGGATTTTTATCCTTCCTCGGACTCGCGACTATTTTTCTTGTATAGGTTCCCATGACAGATTTTGATCAATTCGAAAACGAAGAAGACATCCCTAAGAGCAAAACTCAGATCAAGCGCGAAATGGAAGCTTTGCAAGAGATCGGCAAAAAGCTATTGAAGCTTAGTAAGAATCAGCAAAAAAAAGTCCCTATGTCTGACACGCTAAGGGATGCCCTCGCTGAAGCAGATCGTATCAAGCACCATGAAGCCACCAGAAGGCATTTACAGTACATTGGTAAGGTGATGCGTACGGAAGACTACGAAGCCATTGATCAACGCATAGCGCTGTTTGATTCGACATCCGCTGCCTATAACAAACTCTTCCATCAACTGGAAATAAAACGTGATGCCTTAATCGGTGAAAACAGCAAGGAAGAACTATCGAACTATTTAGCTGATCACCCTGAAATCCAAGACATTCAACTGCTACGTCAGTTAATTCGTCAATCACAAAAAGAAATGTCACAAGAAGGCAAAACAACCAACCGTAAAAAACTTTTCCGCTTTTTACGTGAAACCGAAGAAAAACGTCTTGGCTTAAGTGAATAGAAACATGCAGTCGTGACTTAGCTAAGCCGTAAAAAAGCCCGCTTTTGAACTGACCCCCAATAGTTGGACATTCCAATTACTGGGGGTCTTTTTATGTCCAAATATCACAGAGCATTTAAACTGTCTTTAGCCAAGCTATCTCAACACCAAAGCTCAAGAGCCATTGCCCGCCAATTCGATGTAACGTCGA
>NZ_JBHZSP010000003.1:0-282670 GCF_043643765.1 Marinomonas posidonica
ATCCGAATAGATGGCTGCAAAACGCTTCTTGTTAGATCTTGATTTTGCTTGCAAAAATCGGGGTGTCCATAGATGTTAGGTGAGCATGGATATATCATTAATCGAAGTAATATTGCCTATTTATCATAAAGCTCCCAAAAAGCGACATGATCTACTTTGTGATGACTTAGCAAACATAGCTGAACTAAAAGGTATAAGTGTCGAGACGATAAGTTTGTGCGTAAAAGAAATTGAAACTGTAATCTCAAACTCTGTTGGTATTGCTAGAGATGAGATGTATGGTGCAATTGATAAAGTGGAAGCAATTGAAAGGATAAGAAAAGTCTATCCTACAAAAAATTTGGAAAGCTTAGATATATTCTTTGAAAGAGCACACTATTATGCTTGCAGATAAGTCACCTAACAAAAAGTTGGTGTTCGCACCTGCGGTGCTGGGACGGTTTCACTTCACTCGTTCCTCGCTACGTTTTACCGCCCCACAACAAAAGCGTTAGATTAAATATCGAGTAAGTTTTAAGTATGAATTTTCTAGGAAAAACCGCCGCCGTAGCTACAATAATTGCAGCTGGGTTTACTGTGGCTGCCTATTTTGATCCGAAGCCTTCTAGCACTAAAGAGTGGCAAGAGTTAGTTAATCAGCTGCCAGAAATCCCTAAGCCGCCTATTGCGGAGATCTCGCCAAAAATAAATGATGAAGCGCTAGAGGAAGCTAAAAGCCAAGATGTAATAAAGAGCGTGGTTATTGACTCACCTGAAGCTCTAAAAAATCTTCACGAGATAGCAAAAAAGATATCATATAGCCCTACAAGAAATTCTGAGCTTAAAAAGCTCGTTAAAATTTCTATGCAAAAAGGTCATGTGGAGTATGCAACACTGATCGCTAACGATATTTCGTATTCGCCCACACGGAATGATGCGCTAAAAATCATTTCTACAAGACTTCTAGAGGATGGTGAAATTCAAGCTGCATTGAAGGCTGCAGAGTTAATTAGCTATAGCCCAACAAGAAACGAAATGCTTCAAACCATTTTAAAACGAGTAGCTGAGAACGAACCTAACAAATCACTGCAGCAGACCGCTAAAGCGGCAGCTGAGTGAGGCGTTAGGCTATCTCTGAGGATGACTACGAACTTTTAATAATAAGGACAAACATGGCAGATATTTTAGAATTGCACGAAATAGTGGATAAATATATCCATAAGTTGGTAGCACTGCATGAAGTTTTTCCATATCAGATGACTATGGCGGCAGCCGTTGCTCATAAGTCAGCAGAAAAGCACAAGAAATTTTTGGATGAAAATGCTGAAAAAATTGAAGAAGATGGGGAGACAACTTCATATAAGCTGGATTTTAAGTCCTTCGGTCAATCCTCCAGGTTGGGACGTCGTAGCGATAGATCAAAAACTGTTTTAGATCTACTTCCAAGAAACTTCGTTGTGTCATATGTTTCTGAATATGATTCTTTTTTAGGCCAGTTGATTACTCAGATATTGAAGTTTAAGCCAGAAATAATTGATTCAAAAGACAAGTCAATATCTCTTTCTGATCTAGTAAATTTGGGAAGCGTAGAGGCTGCGAGAGATAAGATCTTTGCCAAAGAAGTTGAATCTATTTTGAGGTCAAGCCATGCAGATCAATTTTCTTGGATGGAAAAAGCGTTTTCCACACCTTTGACAAAAGGGTTAAATTCATGGCCACTATTTATTGAGCTAACAGAACGTAGAAATCTTTTTGTTCATTGTGATGGAGTAGTGTCGGAGCAATATCTTAACGTTTGCAAAAAACATAATGTTTCTGTTAGCTCGGATGCACTTGTCGGCAATAGGCTTCAGGCTGAAAAGAAATATCTCAGACAAGCTCATGAAGTTTTATATGAAATAGGGCTCAAGCTGTCTCAAGTTCTATGGAGAAAACTAAGCCCTGACGATATTGCAAAAGCAGAAACAAGTTTATCTCATTTTACCTATGAGTTATTGATCGAAGAAAACTATAAATTGGCTAAAAATTTACTCGACTTTGCCTGCTGTACGCTGAAAAAGTGGGACTCAGAGGGAACTCGTTTGGTTTATGTAGTTAATCGGGCATTAGCTTACAAGTTTTCCGGCGATAATGATAAATGCATTTCGATTCTAGATGGTGAAGACTGGTCTGCATGTGGTGATAATTACAATCTATGTGTAGCCGTTCTTCGAGAAGAATTTGATTTGGCCAAGAAGCTGATGCTCAGGATAGGGGCATCAGGAAGCGTCAGTGAAGTTGACTATATAGAATGGCCTTGCTTCAAGGATTTTAGATCTACTGATCAATTTGTTGATGCATTTACTGAAGTATTTGAAAAAGCTCCAACTACCATCGAGCAAGTAGATAATGATGAGCTTGAAAGCCAATCAGAGAACAATGAAGAAGTAAGCGAGAATGAAGAAGAATCAGAAGAGATTGATGACTCACTCGAGCTAGAAGTGGCAGATGAAGCCTAACAAGAAATTGCAGCGGATAAATTTCCGCTACGCTTCAATTTACCGCTGAATTAGGCGTTATGTTTTCTGGAGAGATCGTGCGTAAAGAAGATATTAATGACCCTTTAAAGGAGTATGCGTTTGATTTCTTTTATTGGTTCTCACGATTTGAGTTTGCGCTTAAAGAAAACCGTTTCTTAAAACGCAATGGCGCTGGAGAAAATGCAGAACCGGGGTGGGATGCGTTCGTAGAAAGGTACGCAGAGACGTTCGAGCACACAGCGGAAACCAATAAGCTAATCGCACTTAACCCCAAAAGACAAAAGATTGGGGAGCATTCAGACCTTCAATGGCGCGAAGTAGGCTTAGCAGATTGTAACTCTGAACTCTGTAGAGTTGTTCGCTTACTTAAAACGATCAGAAATAACCTCTTTCACGGAGGTAAACACGGTGCAGAGGGCTGGGATAATCCAGAACGAACACAAGACTTATTGGATACAGGTAAATCAATCCTAGATCAATTGGCAAGGTTGGCTGACATTGAAGCAGACTATACCCAATACTATTAAAAACATAACAAGTAAAGGCAGCATCGCCCTGCGGGCTGGACGCGCTACCGCGCGCCGCTGCTTTGGGCGTTATAGCGCTGTTCAAAATTCAGCTAAGGGAACTAGATGAGAGGAAAAGTGGAAGTAGCCTTGAAGTGGCTGAAAGGACTCTTGGATGCAGAAAGTATAGAATATCAAATTGTAGGTGGACTCGCTGCAACTATTCATGGTGGCAGTCGTGACATTGTAGATATTGATCTTTATATCCACAATTCTGACGCAAACAAGGTATTAACTCAGGTATCTGAATTTATATCTAAACCGTTAACTCGTTATACTGAATACGGTTGGGATCTAGAGTATTTTCAGTTGGTTTATCAAAACCAAAAAATTGAAATCGGTTTATCTCAAAATACGAGGATACAATCGGTTTTAGACGGTTCTTGGCATCAGCTTGAAATTGATTATTCAGCGTCAGTTGAAAAAGAGTATCAAGGCATCGCATTGCCAGTAATCCCAGTTCAACATTTAATCGAGTACAAGCGAATATTGGGTAGGGAAGTTGACTTAATTGATATACAAGAGCTAACGTTGAGTTCAGCGCTATAACAAAGCGTTTAAGACAGATTCGCAACACTCAGCGTTTTCAATTTAAGTTGAGTTTTGTGTTTACGGTGTAATGGTTTAGTAAGGTGGTAGTGTTGCTCACTACTTAACGCGGCGTAACCAGTGCCATGTACACAAGCTTTGAAACGGATATTTTTCGAGGCACTAATTGGGCTAATGAAACCCAGAGTTAAACCCCTCCCACCCACATTAAAGGCTTAACCCCGTGCTTTTCGAAATCATTCCCGCCAGATTAAAAGATGCTGATGACATCATGCATCTAACCCAAGCATTAGGTTATGAGGCGAATCGAGAAGAAACGAGCCTCTGGTTACAATCCCTAGTGCATTCAGCTTCCCATCATGTCTTTGTGGCTGTTTGTGAGGGCAAAGTGTCCGCTTGGTTGGTAGTGGAGAAGCGTTTGTTTCTTGAGTCGGGTTATAAGGCAGAAATTACGGGGTTGGTGGTGGGTGAAAATTATCGTCGCTACGGCATTGCCAAGGCTTTAGTCTCAGCTGCTGAGGGTTGGGCGAAAGAGCAGGGTTTAGCAAAAATCGTCGTGAGGTCAAACATATCGCGTGAAGATTCTCATCTTTTTTACGCAGCGATGGGGTTCCGTTGTGCTAAAACGTCTCATGTTTACGACAAGGCGATTTAATAAATAATCAGGAATTTGTACTCTAGCCAAAGACGTATTGATCGGCTTCGCACCCCCCTTTAATCCCCCTTGGTAAGGGGGATTAAAGGGGGGTGTTCAAAATCTTTTAGTCTGACCAAATTGAAATGGCGTGTATTTGGTCATGTACAACATACTGTACATAAAAATATTTCCAAGCTACACTTGTCCCATATAATGTACAAGTGAGGTGCAAAATGCGAATTGTCTCTTTTACCGAAGCTCGCAATAGTCTAAAAGCCGTTTTGGATAATGTCGTTAATGATGCGGATACTACGGTCATTACCCGTCGTGATTCTGAAGATGCTGTTGTCATGTCATTGGATTACTATAACAGCCTCATGGAAACCGTCCATTTACTTCGTTCGCCTGCGAATGCAGAACATTTAAACCGTTCTATTGAACAGTTTAAAGCCAGTAAAACGACTCAGCGAGATCTGATTGATGAGTAACAGGTTGTTATCATGGACTGATGAAGCCTGGAAAAGTTATGTCTATTGGCAGACTCAAGACAAGAAAACCTTGAGGCGTATCAATAAATTAATAACCGATGTTCAGCGCTCTCCGTTTGAGGGAATGGGAAAACCGGAACCCCTTAAAGAAAACCTTTCCGGCTTCTGGTCGCGCAGAATAGATGATGTTAACCGTTTGGTATACGCGGTGGATGATACCGCGATTACGGTAATTTCGTGTCGTTATCATTATTCGTAGCGATAAGCTTAGTGACGTATTAATCAGTTTCGCAAGCCGCTTTAATAATTAGGGGCAGAGTAAAATCATACTTAATTTTACTCTGCCCCTTTACATTTTACTTTAGATTTTAAGAAAGTATGATAAAAGATTCGAGTTAAAGTGATGCTTTCGCTTAGGATTAATTAATGATCAGAACGTCAATAAAATCAAGGAGGATGAATGGGACTTACGATTAATATCATAAATTTTCTAGTGCTGATAATCCCTCCAATTGGTATATGGCTCTATCTGAGACCAAAAAGAAAAAAAATCTTGGCTCGTCATGTTACTACGAGGACTGAAAAAGCTCATCAAAATTTAGATTTGAGAGATTGGAGTAATCATTCCACCCAGTTATTTGCTAAATGTTTATTCCCAATTATTATAACTACAAACCTAATCTCAATATGGACGACAATGATGGACACAAAAGAGCAAGATATTATTAACTTAAAGTCTCAAATATCGACTTTAGCGGAAAATCACCACGATAGAATTAAGTTTATTGAAGAATACCTTTTCCCTCCGGAGGGCCCTACAGGACCAACTATTTTTCAAAGAATGGATTCAATGGAAAAAAGCAGGGATGACTTAGAGACATTAATGCTCAGAGTTACTAATCCGAATCCTGAGCTTAACAGACAGATGGAAAATCTAAAGCAGGAAATTATTTCGCTTAGAGAAGAAATGGATTCTCTCAAGCTTCGTTTAGGCCGTTCTCAACAATCAGGTTATTCTTCTAGTTCGATGTAATTGGAATAATCAGGCTCAGAATCCTAACCCCTTAAATTGGTCTCTTGATGTTTTGCATTTCGTTTAGCGATAGCCCTGTGCTTGTAACGAAAATAAGTGGGCATATTGACCCTGTTGGGCAAGTAGAGCGTCATGGGTTCCGCGTTCTTTGATTTGACCTTGACCCATGACGATGATCTCGTGGGCGAGGCGAACCGTAGAGAAACGATGGGATATTAAAATCGCCATTTTGTCTTTGGTGTGTTGTTGGAAGTGCTGGAAGATACTGGCCTCTGCTTGGGCATCCATGGCCGCTGTGGGCTCATCGAGAACCAGTATATCGGCTTCTTTGCGCATGAAGGCGCGAGCTAGGGCGATTTTTTGCCATTGGCCACCAGACAGTTCTTGTCCATCTTTAAACCAGCGGCCTAGTTGTGTGTGATAGCCGCTTTCTAATTGGTCGATAAAGTCGGTGGCTTTGCCTAGTTCAGCGGCTTTTTGCCAGCCTGTTTGATCGTTGAAACGGTCATTGTCGCCTGCTCCTATGTTTTCACCGACAATGAATTGATAGCGGACGAAGTCTTGGAATATCACACCAACCCGTTTTAATAGGGTCGTTTCATCCCATTCAAGCAAATCTAAGCCATCGAGCAAAATTCGCCCTTCAGTTGGGTTATAAAGGCGAGTAAGTAGCTTAATTAAGGTGGTTTTCCCTGACCCATTTTCGCCGACAATGGCGAGGCTATGTCCGGGTCTAATATGCAAGTTGATTGCTGATAGGGCGGGTTTTGTACTACCTGGGTATTGAAAGCTGACATTCTCGAAGCGAATGCCATCGTTGGGCTTTGTGCCGACCACTAAGCCTTGTTGCGATGATGGGGTTTCTTGTTCCAAATATTCATATAAGTTAGACAGGTAAAGATTGTCTTCGTACATGCCGCTAATCGAGGTTAACGAAGCGGATACCGAGCTTTGTCCTTGTTTGAACAGCAATAGGTACATGGTCATCTGACCCAATGTAATGGCACCGATAATGGTATCACTGACGATCCAGCCGTAAGCACCGTAGAACACCAGAGTGCTGATGATACCGAGGGTGAATCCCCAGCTTTCACGGCGTAGAATTAAACGCTTACTTTCTTTGAATAGCTTGAGAAAAATTTCCGTGTAACGCTGTAAGAAACGCTCGCCTAATTGGTAGAGACGTACTTCTTTAATGTTGTCTTCCCTAGATAATAGGGTTTCCAGATAATTTTGCTGACGAACCTCTGGGGAGCGCCAGCGGAACATGATGAAGGCATCCCCTGAAAATTTGGCTTCAGCCACAAAAGCGGGTAACGCGCCGAGCACTAATAATCCCAAGGCCCAAGGGGAGAATTGCCATAATAAAACCGCAAAGCTTGTAAGAGAGATGGCGTTTTGGATAAGAGCGAACGTTTTATTGACCAGCGCGAGTGGACGACTAGAGGCTTCGCGACGGGCGCGAACCAGCTTGTCGTAAAATTCGGAATCCTCAAAGTGTGAGAGTGTTAATGTCTGGGCTTTCTCCAGAATTAGCATGTTGACCTTTTGCCCTAGTAAACCTTGTAATATGGCCTGTTGAGCTGTGATCGAGCGTTGGGCAGCGGCAATGATTAAAACCAAAATGCCTTCAACGACAACATAGTTAAGTGCGGTTTGATAATGCAGGATTTGATCTTGCTGGTACATTGCCATTGCAGCGACCACCGCATCGACAATTAATTGCCCCACATAGGCCATCGCTGCTGGGACAACACCCGCAATCAAGGTGGATATTGCCAAGCCAATGGTTAGCGCTGGAGAAGTTTGCCACACTAATTCAATAGCACGACGACTGTAGCGAAACACACCTAACATGTTCTTATCGACGGTATTTTTAGGTGCGGCGGCGGGCTTCATTGTTTGTCCTAACGTTAATGAGTGCCTCTATTATAAGGTATTTTTCGTGGCTTTTAGGTATTAAAATCATCGTCCTTTATCGTCCCAAATTCAATAATTAGAGTCAGAGTGAAATTAAAAAACAGCCTGAACCAAGGCACACATAACGAATAAAATCCAATTAATTTGTTATAACTCAAAAGGCGTTACTCAAATGCTATCCATCGAAAACAACATCAAATAGATCATGCTGGTTGCGGGGTTAATGACGTGCACTATGGTGGTTTCGTTTGGAAATCACTCTCTAGACACCGCTATGTTGACGATTGCATTTGATAGTCTCGTAATCATCAAATATCCATGTATCAATCGGATGCGCTGCCACGTAAAGGATAATAGCGTGTTTGGCTGAGAAGCAACGCCATTACCTAAGAAAAAAGCTTAAAAACTAAGCTAAGAAAACCGAGCCAAGGCGCTCGGTTTTCTTTATCTGACTCATCAAGATGGCTCGTTGCCGTCATCCTTTGCTTACTGCTAAGTTGGGTTGGCCTAGAGCTTGGACAAGATTTTGAGAACATCAATAAAGGCATCCACTGATGGTACGGCCACGGATTCGTGCATGGTGTGGTAGCCAATGGTGGGAATTTGTATAGTAGTGCCGTCCACTAGTCGGTTTGACGCGGCGATGATGCGACCCAGCTCTGTGCTACCAAGGGAGCTAGCTGGTAAACCTTGGGCAATACGGCTGGCGTTGTCATTTTCCACGTAACGGTTTTTGTACAAATAGCTGATGTTATTCGCTCGACAGAGAGCTTCGACCTGTTCGGTACTTTCTTGATTGAAGCTAGCGTTGGCGTCTTTTTCACGCAGTACCAAAAGTTGTTGGTTGGCGGCTTCAAGGTTAGGGAAGGGGCTGGTATCAACCACAAACAGGCGGTTTGTTGAGCCACCAAAACGACGAAACCATTCCAAGAGATAGCGCCAGCTTTTACCGGCTTCTTCCTGCGCGGTAAAAAAGGCCGTTCCTTTAAAGCCATGATCGAACAGATGAACCAAGGCCGCGGCGGAAATCACGTTGTCCAACTGGCCTTCAAGACGATTATCAACGAGTTGCAATTGATCTTTGAAGGCAATTGGTGTGCCCGCAACCACGCCTTCAAGGCCGTCTATTTCAAACATTAGGTTGTTTCGAAATTCGCATACATAAGACCGTTTGATCACGCCTTTGCCACGATATACGCCAGACCACGGCTCATAAGCGTAGACTTCTTCGTGATTGAAGCGTTCTGTGACTTTACTCATGAGTTCTTCAGAAACGGAGTTGTTGAGCAAGTCTGTGCGATTCGCTGACACAAAGGCGGCGTATTGGAATTCGTTTGGGCCTGTGCAAACTAAGCCATGACGATCAATATGAGCGGAAAACATGGTGCTAAACGGGTCACTTCCTTGAGCAACCAGCAAGCCTTCGTACCACGTCACTTGTGCGCCACGCTCCTCTAATTCGCGTTGTAATACACGAAAAAAAGAGTGTTCCGCACCCACTACGCTGGGCGCACGAATGAGCAGTTTTAGTAGGTCAATAAAGGCATCGCTTGGCATCTATGAGGCTTCCTTAACAACAAGGCTAATAAAAACTTGGTTATAAACGCAAACCGTTAAATCACCTAACGATTTATGCGTTTTTAGGAGAGAAAATGGGATATTTTTTGCGACTGACAAAACGGTCTTACTGCAGTATGTCTGAGTAATAGATTCGAGCAGATAGAGACTTTACAAATAGACAACTTCTAGTAAGCTCAAAACAGCTTTTAATCAAGATGCAAAGATAGCGAAAAGGCTTGTTCCTTACCCTTTTATAAGGAGTTACCGTGTTGTTTTCATTGTTTACTGAATCGCAATCCCAACAAGTGATTGAGCTTTTTAAGCGAGTCTTCTCTGCCGCTGAGGGGGAAGCCGAAGGTGAGGTGATTGCGAGTTTCGTTACCCAGCTGGTGACGACCACTCAGCCGGAAGATTTAATTGGCTGCATTGCAGAAGAAAATGACAGTCTTGTTGGCTGTCTCTTTTTCAGCCGACTGTGGATTTCTAGTGGTCAAGTGGCTTTTATTCTGTCACCTCTTGCTGTTGCCACAGAAGCGCAAAGAAAGGGAGTGGGTCAGGGGCTTATTCAGTATGGTTTAGATCAGCTCAAGTCCTTAGAGGTCAATTTGGCTTTTACCTATGGTGATCCAAGTTATTATGGCAAAACGGGCTTTCAACAAATCAGTCAAGACTTAGTGAAAGCGCCTTGCCCGTTAAGTCAGCCGATTGGTTGGTTAGCGCAATCATTGGATGGCAGTCCAATCCAGGCTCTGTCTGGTTCGACCCAGTGTGTTGAGGCATTAAATGACCCAAGCTTATGGTAGTGGCGTTATTCTTTTCCCTTGAATTTTAGGAGTAACATATCAAATCATGCGTAAATCCGATAAGAAGCTTGATAATCAAATCCGCTTAGCACTAACGGACGTGTGTGAGTCTGCTCTGAAGAAGATTCATGGTTTTGAGTGGCTTACTCACAGTGCTCAATACGACCGTTTCCCAGACAGTTTGCGGGTGACCTGTATCTTTGATACCAACGAACATCTTGAGGCGTTTAAAGCCTCCACTGCGAATCAGCAGTTACAGCAACAGATTCAAGATGAATTGCAACCCATAGGCATTCGTATTAGGACGATTCAGAAGCAGGTTGCCTACGATACAGAAGAAAATTGCGAGCGCTTTCATGATGGCAATTGGGCCAGACGGTTACAAGATGGTTAATGAAAGAGTCTCGTAATGCTATCTTGTATTGATCATTTTTGGGCGTCACACTTCTCCTGACTCGTGGTAACTGAAGGTATCTTTTTGAGCCAAATGCCCAAGAAATGTTAAGGCTTAAGCAAAGTAATATGAGTATCAAATATCGGAAGGCGTTAAGGTACTTGAGTATGTAGCTGAAGAAACATGGGGAATTTAATGGCTGCTAAGGGGATCAATGAAAAATCATGTCGCTTCTTAAAACGTGGTTTTGAGGTGTTCAGAAAATGAAAAATTTAAATACAGTCGAAATAAAATCATTCGTTCCTGCTAAAGATTTTGAGTGCTCTAAGCGTTTTTATCAGGCCATTGGTTTTGAAATGGCATCGGAATTAGACGGCATCGCTTATTTTAGGTTTGGTTCCTGCTCATTTTTGCTTCAAGACTTTTATGAGCCGACTCATTGTAATAATTTTATGATGCATCTATTGGTTGAGGATGCTCAGAGTTGGTATCAACATGTATTACAGCAGAATATGGTCAAAGAGTTTGCTGTTAAGGTAACGGAATTGGTTAAGCAACCTTGGGGGATGCTCGAATTTTGTGTCACAGACCCTAGTGGTGTTCTGTGGCGAATCGCAGAGAATAAGTAGTTTAATACGAAAAGAGTAGATTTTGTGATGATTGAATTTCTACTCATTTCGCTCATTGTAGTGATGATTCTCAGCCCTGTTTTATGTTGATGAACTTAGCTGCACTTACAGTCAAATTGGCGCTTAGTGAACGTTTGTCGTAACCCATTGCTTGCTGTGTTAGGAAGGACTTTGTCCTTCTCTGTCTGTTGATGCAACGAAAACGCACCATGAAGAAGGTGATAAGCGCAATGCGACGCCAGATTTTGCGAGTGTTGTGTCTTATTCACTTAGAATAATATGAGTTGTATAGGAGTCTTTCCCCCTTGATTTCACAATTACCGAGATGGGTAGAGGTCGGTGCGTTTTTTCTGGCCTTGGTAGCAGGTTGTGTGAATGCCATTGGCTTGCTGAGTTTTGATCATCAGTCTGTGTCGCACTTGTCGGGCACGGCGACCTTGCTTGGTACGGGCTTTTTAAATTCTTCCTTTCAAACCAGTTTGCATTTAATGGGCGTTTTACTGTCCTTTTTGCTGGGTTCCGTTTTATCTGGTGTGTTATTGCATGGATCGAGTCTCAAGCTGGGAAGGCATTATGATACCGCCTTGTTTTTAGAAGGCATCTTGTTATTAGTCTCGTTATTCTTGTTATCGAACGGTTCTTTTTATGGGCATTTTTTTGCGTCGGCGGCGTGTGGTTTACAAAATGCTTTAGCCACGACTTACAGCGGAGCCATCATTAGAACTACTCACGTCACGGGGATTTTTACCGATTTGGGCATTATGCTGGGGAAGTGCATCAGGGGCGAAGCGCTTGATAAACGTAAGGCTCAGCTGTTCCTGTACATCATCATTGGTTTTGTGTCTGGCGGTTCCATTGGGGCCTTATTGTATGAGTCGTATCAGTTCATGGCGCTTTTGTTTCCGGCGGCAAGCTGTTTCATCATGGCGGTTGTTTATCGTGTTTACATGACGGGACAGCCGCAGTAGAGCCGCGATGGCGAGAGATTAAACCGTAGAGATTTTCACCAGAGTGGCCTTGAGTAGACTATGATTGGTGTTATGTTGCTTTTATCGTCCATCAAGTGTGCCGAGGGATAAGTTATGGAAGCTGTCGCTAAATGGTTGTGGAATGTGTTGGTGGCTATTGATCAACTTGGCAATGCCATTGCTGGAGGGGATCCTGACATTACCATCTCTGCGAGGGTGGGGTACTTTGCCAACAGGAGCTCCGATAAGCGATTCCATTATTACTGGAAATTCCTAGAGCAAATCATTGATTTTACCTTTTATCCTTTGGATGGCCCAAAACATTGTTTGAGTTCGTTATTAAACGATAACGAGCAAGGTCATGTGCATGGTAGCGATTTTGTACGGGCGATACTGGCGTTAATTGCGATAACCGCGTGTGTCTTTATTGGTCTTTTGACTTGGAGTACGTATTTACTGGGGCACCGACCAAAGTAAATCAAACAGATTACTTTGCGTGACACCAATAGAGGTATTTAACCAATTTAGACTCAATTCACAGGAGCTTAACATGTCAAAACTTGAGTTGCGTATTCCGCCTGTTTTATTGATGTTTATCTGTCTGATCGGTATGTGGACAACGGCGGTGCTTACGCCTGCTGCCTCTCTGTCTTTTCCTTGGGTTAAGCTTGTTGCTGGTGTCTTTTTTCTACTTGGTGGGGTATTGCCCATTCTGTCGGTGGTCGAGTTTCGCAGAGCGAAAACGACGCTGGACCCACGTTTTCCAGAAAGCTCTTCTTACTTGGTCAGCCGTGGTGTGTTTGGGGTGAGTCGTAACCCCATTTATCTCGGTTTTGTGTTGTTGTTAATCGGTGTTGCTTGGCTCTTGATGAACCTTGCTGCTGTGTTTTGGATTGTGGCATTCGTACTGTATATGACGCGCTTTCAAATCCAGCCAGAAGAGCGGCACATGAAAGAAAAGTTTGCAGAGGAATTTGACTCCTACTTAGCAAGCGTTAGGCGCTGGTTATAGTCCCCTCATTCTTTAGGTAAAAAAATAGGAGCCCATGGCTCCTATTTTTTTGTCTAAAGAATGGTGACGTTAAGCTTGTTTTTTGCTCCATGCAAATGGCTTGAACATCTCATCAACTGGGGTCTTCGCGACATGATTCACATAGTTACTAATCACTTTCTGTGACAATCCTAAGATGATTTCCAACACTTGCTTAGGCTCGTAGCCAGCGGCATAAAAAGCGGCTAATTCTTCATCAGAAGCAAAACCACGCTTTCTGACCAGTGTTAACGTCAAATCTTGCAAGGCTTGTAATTTTTCCGTGGGCATTGGTTCGCTGTTGCGTAAGGCTTCGATTAACGCTTTATCCACGCCCATAGAATGAGCAATGGCCGTGTGTGCAGGAACACAGAAGTGGCACTCGTGTTCAACGTTAATGGTTTGCCAAACAACGGTCAGTTCTTCGGCATCAAAAGAGGTGTTTGTGAAAGCTTGATGCAGTTGAGTGTAAGCTTGAAGAATTTCTGGCGACTCTGCCATAACAGCATACAGGCTAGGTACCGTCCCCATTTGTTTTACGGCGTTTTCTAAAATGGCTTTGCTGCCTTCAGGTGTGGTATCCAAGTTATGTAAGGTAAATTCGGTCATGTTTGCGGCCTTAGGTTGGTGAATTAAACGCTTGGTTTGCTTAAGTAATGAGCAATTTAACTTTAATTGAACGATCGTTCAATATATATTTGAACATTCGCTCAATTATATTTTTTTATAAGGTTATGCTGTGAGTAAAAAGCCAAGGTTTGATCGCCAGCAAGTCATTGAAAAAGCGACAAATTTGTATTGGGGAAAAGGCTATCACGCGACGTCGATGCGCCATCTTCAAGACGCGATTGATATGCGCCCCGGAAGTATTTATGCTGAATTCGGTAGTAAAGATGGGGTGTTTAAGGCGGCGATTGAATACTACGTACAAGTCAGCCTAGATCAGCTTGAACAATTGCGAGCACAATCGGACTCACCGCTTAATACCTTGCAGCGCTTTGTGAGACTGGTGGTGATTGAATCACGTCAAAATGCACCGAGCAGTATGTGTTTGTTGGCAAAAACTGTGGCTGAGCTGACGGAAGAGCAGGGGGAATTGTTTGAGCAAGCCAAGGCCGCTTTAAAAAGAGTGGAAGATGCGTTTGCTAAGCTCATGACCGAAGCGCAACAGCATAATGAAATCTCCAAGCAAAAAGACCCACAACAACTGGCGAGATTGCTACAAATTCAAATCACGGGCTTGCGCGTCTACGCTAAAACCTGTGATGATATTGAGATTTTAGAGGCGATGATCGAGGATGTGTTCGCGCATTCCCAGAGCGGATTAAATGGAGTTCAATGATGAAGTTTTTGGTATTTCTTGGCAGTGTTCGTAACAGTACGCCACCGAAACCGGCCCGCTTGGGTGAACGCGTTGCTAAAGCTTGCTTAGACTGCTTTGCTGAGCGTTTTGCCGACCATGATATCGAACTCATCGATGCATTGGATTACCCAATGGAGCCTGTCTTCAAGCCACATTTTGCCTATGCGAAAGGTAAAGCTCCAACAGCATTAGATGACTTGGCGGATAAGATTGCCACGGCCGATGGCTACGTCATGATGAGCCCAGAATATAATCATTCTATGAGCCCCGCGTTAGCAAACTTGTTGAATCATTTTGGCAGTTCCATTTTTTCTTATAAACCCAGTGCCATTGTGACCTATTCAGCTGGTCAGTGGGGGGGTATGCGAGCGGCGTTAGGCATGAGAAATTTTTTAGCGGAATTGGGCTGTTTGTCTGTCTCGGCTATTATCCATATTCCTAAGGCGCAAGAAGTCTTTCAGGAAGATGGTACATTGCAAGCAGGGGAAGAGCAGAGTGTTTGGTTTGATTATTTTGGTCGCAGCTTTTATCAACTGGTTTGGTGGGCAGAAGCAACCAAACAACAACGCAGTGTAGAAGACCCTTTTACCCATGCTAAGGTGTTTAAAACCACCCCATCACAACGCAATGCGCCATGACGATAAAGTGAACGGTTAACCGTTAAACATCAAAATGCAGCTCGACGAATTTCTCGTAGAGCTGTGCTTCACTTTCTCTGTGCTTAGGATCAGGTTTGACACAATCAATTGGGCACACGGCAACACAAGTCGGTTGGTCGTAGTGTCCCACACATTCAGTGCATCTCTCAGGCGCGATTTGGTAGATTTTAGCTCCAATGCTGATGGCATCATTAGGGCATTCGGGTTCGCACATGTCGCAGTTAATACAACGCTCATTGATCAACAAAGCCATCTTATCCTCTTTAGGCTGTGGTTTGTTTGTGCGGTTGTCGGGTGGTTTGACCCTCTGGCAAGTTGCGCAACAGTATGCCCATAGATGCTTCCATGCCGTCAGGGCAAGGGAGGCTGACAATGTGGCCGCTGCCTTTGGCTACGTCAATATCTTGGTGTTTTTTATCCCACAGTTGAGTGAGTGTGAAGGTGTGGTTGCCCTGCGGTGTCATTAATTCTAAGGAATCGCCCACACTGAAGCGGTTTTTGACTTCCAGTGTCAATTTGTTGTTCTGGCGGGATAAGACTTCACCAACGAATTGTTGTTGATGGCTAACAGAGTTGCCTGTTTCATAGTTTTGCAAATCCACATGGCGATGACGTTGTAAGAAGCCGTCTGTGTAACCACGATTGGCAAGATTTTCTAAGTTGTCCATTAATTGTGGATTAAAGCTTTTGCCAGCCACAGCATCGTCAATGGCTTGACGATAGATTTGTGCCGTTCGCGCGCAGTAATAAAAAGACTTGGTTCGACCTTCTATTTTTAAAGAATGTATGCCCATTTTGACCAAGCGTTCCACATGCTGTATCGCTCGCAAGTCTTTGGAGTTCATGATGTAGGTGCCGTGCTCGTCTTCAAAGGCTGGCATGTATTCGTCTGGACGACCTTGTTCTTGTAATAAAAACAGTTGATCGGTTGGCTCTTGAATTTGCACCGCTGAGTTGGCCGTGGCGATGATGTGGCCGTTGCTGTCTTCGGTGGCAGAGTGAGCATTGTATTGCCAGCGGCAGGCGTTGGTGCAAGCCCCTTGGTTTGGATCGCGTTTGTTCATGTAGCCAGACAGCAAACAACGGCCAGAGTACGCCATGCATAACGCCCCATGAACGAAGACTTCGAGCTCCATTTCAGGTACCTTCATGCGGATTTCTTCGATTTCGTCTAAGGACAATTCTCGGGATAAAATAACGCGGGAAATGCCTTGTTGCTGCCAGAATTTCACCGTGGCCCAATTTACCGCATTGGCTTGAACAGATAGATGTATTGCTTGATCTGGAAACGCTTCACGAACCATCATGATCAGACCTGGATCTGACATAATCAGTGCGTCAGGCTGCATTTTTACGACCGGGGTTAAGTCTTGTATGTAGGTTTTTAGCTTGGCATTGTGGGGGGCGATGTTGCTGACCACATATAGCTTTTTACCCAGCTCATGAGCTTCATTGATGCCGATTTCAAGTTTTTCTAAATCAAACTCATTATTGCGCACGCGAAGAGAGTATCTAGGTTGTCCGGCATATACAGCGTCTGCACCGTAAGCAAAAGCATAGCGCATATTTTTTAATGAACCGGCTGGCGACAATAATTCTGGTGTAAACATGACTTGGCCCTAAAATTGAAAACGCGCGGAGTTTAACTTCTTGAAGAACGAACTCAAGAGATTGTCACGGCTTTGCCAAGCTAATTGAGGGCGGTTTGATTTAGGTCAAAATTTCGCTAAAAGGGAAATCTTGAACACAAAAAAAGCGAGTACTCAGACTCGCTTTTATCGAAGTGTTTATTACCAAGTCACACTAAAATTGGTAAGCCGCGCTCAGGTAAACGCGACGACGTTCACCTACGAAAGAGCCAATTTTATCGGTACTAAGATATGTGTCATCGTAGACTTGTTTGTCATCTATTGGATTTAGTGTTCCTCGCACAAGAGAAAGACAAGTATAGAAATAAGCGACAGGTATCTCTGATATTGGACTAGAAAAACACATTATGTGAACGCATTCGCCTTTCTAAAGGCCACGACGAGTAAAACTGCAATCGCAATTTCTACAGCTAGCGCTGCCAAGATAGCCCCAGAGGGCATACCATCGGCAAATATCCCTATCACTCTACCTAAAGGAAAAGCGAAAAAAACGATTTTTGCGACAACGATTGAGGTCTTAGATAAGGGATGATAGAAGAGGCCGGCTAGCATTAATGCTCCTAATACAGCGAGGTTTGCCCCCGGTCCTCGTAGCTCACTGAGTAGGCTAGGGTCATCAGCGAGCGTAATATTATAGCTTAAGTAAAAAATATGTGGTTCTAGCGCAATAACCCCGCCGATAGTAAAGGCAGTAACCCCTGCTATCCCTAAAACAATACGCTCAAACATAGATACAATCATTGTGCTTTCTCCTTCTAGATTTAATGACATAATTGGATTAACTGACTAGAGCCACAAACTGCGGCAGGCAGTGAACGTTGTTTATTAAATCTAATTAAGCGATGATTTAATTGACAGAAAGTTGCTGAATGTTTGCAGGAAGTACATATTGATGGACGATAAAAGAACACAAGCAATGGCGAAGTTTGAACAAAGTAGGCACCAGCATGAGGAAGTCAGCTCTCCGCTCAGTCAGCTTAAAATGAGTAGCGTTTTTTATACTTACTCGACAATGAAGCAACCTTGGGGTGTGAAGATCCCTTCTATTCCATCTAGCACTATTTTTCACTTAGTTCTAGAAGGCGAAGCGTTCGTTTCAGTGTATGGGGTACGCGTAAAACTGGGCCCCGGTGACTTTATTTTGCTACCACGAGGTACTGGTCATGACATCGTTGACGTGAATAACACACCAGCCAGTGACCTGTTTGACAATGAGATCGAGAAAATCACTGAACACTATGAGCGTTTAACGACGACTGGTGAAGGTGCGTTGACGACGACTTTGTGCGGTACGGTATTGTTTGATAACGAGGTGACGACCTCCATCATTCAATCAATGCCGGATTATATCTTAGTGCCGTCACAATCCCCTGCACATCAAACTATCGAAAGTGTGGTGCAATCTATACACAGAGAAACCGAAAATGAGGATTATGGCGCAGGACTTATCGTCTCGAAGTTGGCGGATGTATTAATCCTTCAATGTATCCGTACTTGGATCAATGAGATATCTGATGAGCATCAGAGTTGGCTACTGGCACATACTGATAAGCGTCTTTCTCGTGCGATGAAAAAAATACATGGAGACCCTTCTGCACATATAGATATTGAGTCTTTAGCCGAGTTATCTGGTATGTCTCGTACGAGATTTATTGATTATTTCAAGAAAATAGTGGGCCAGACGCCTAAGAAGTACATTACACATTGGCGTTTATCGTTAGCGCGAGAGCGGTTGTTTCATGGCAATGAGCATGTTCTCAATATTGCACTCGGTGTTGGATATCAATCTGAAGCCGCGTTCAGTCGTGCATACAAGAATAAGTACGGAGTGTCACCATCTTATACCAAGAAGTTCGGTTAACACCGTTTTATAGCGGTAATGGCTGGCAACCCGATGTTAACTCGGGCAGTCCTATTGAGATGGTTAAATCAACTCGCCTGAATATTTTATCCCCAGTAATCATCTTTAATGACTTTGATTGCAGTAGACCAAACGGCAAGCGAGAGTAGGAACTCGCTTGCCGATGAATAAAAAGTGACGTTAAAACTGATATGCCGCACTCAAGTAAACGCGACGACGTTCACCTACGAAAGAGCCAATTTTATCGGTAAAGCCACTGACGGCGTATTCTTTATCAAACAGGTTTTTGACGTTGACTTGAAATTTCCAATCTTGCCAGTGTGTTTGCCAAGACAAATCGTAAACAGTATAAGGTTTGACTTTTTGTCCTTGACGATTGATCTGACCACTCACGTAATCCGAACCCAAAGCAATGGACGATGCTAGGCTTGGGAAGTCGTAGCGAGTCCAGGCACCAAGTTGATGATAAGGTGTGTTCGCAAAGCGGTCGCCATCGGCGTATTGAATGCCATCGTTGGCTTCTTTCACCACAGTGTCATTGTACGCATAGCTCACATTCGCCACCCAACGAGGCGTAATGTCCGCCATAACATCCAATTCAACCCCTTTGCTGCGGACTTTGCCAATGGCAACCAGCATGTCGCTGTCGTTAGGGTCTTCTTGCAAAATATTCTCGCGAATAATTCGATATGCAGCCAGATTGACGTTCAGCTTGTTGTTTAACCAATAGCTGCGCACACCGACTTCCACTTGGTGGCTTGCTTCTGGGTCAAATGGGCCACCGACACTGCTTTGTTGGTCTGCGGCGTCTTGCGGTACAAAACCTGTAGAGACAGAAGCATAGGGTTTCCAAGTGTCATTTAGTTGATAGCTACCGCCAAAGCGTGCTGTGTAGCCTGTGTCGTTATATTGCTTTTCACCCTCACTGGACATATGGTCTTGGTAGCTTTCTTCATAACGATCAATGCGGATACCACTGAGTAAATTCAGTTTATCGGTAATCTGCCACTGGTCTTGGGCGTATACACCAAGACGATCTGATGTGGTGGTTTCGTCTGTTTTAAGGTTCATGGTGTAATCGCTGACATTGTCTTGACCATAGACAGGATCAGTCAGACTCAGATTGGACACACCATCCGCTGTTTTGCTGGCACGGTAGTATAAAAAGCTGTTTTTTTCATGGAAGTAATCACTGCCAAGCAGCACAGTGTGATCGCCCAGTTCGGCAATCAGATTGCCTGCTAAGGTGATGCCTTTTCTTGAGCGAACTTGATCACGATACTGTCGCTGCGTGGTGTCTATAACACCGTCACTGTCGCTGTCTAATAAGCCAACGACTTCGTGGTATTTTTGGTTTTCGGTATTCTCAAAGTAGCGAAGGGCGACGTTGCTTTCGAACCAGTCATTGATGCTGTGATCAAGGCGCGCTTGGAAAACTTGCGCATCCAGTTCTTGGTAGTCGGATTTCTCATTGTTGTTCCATGAGGTATCGGCTAAGAAATTACCATCGTCATCGGTTGGAATGCCGCGTAAACGAGCACCGGAAAGGTATTGGTGAATGTCTGTGTATTGCACCGTTAAGGTGTTGTCTTGATCAATGTCCCAAGCGTAGCCAAGATCAATGATTTGGTTTTCTTCTTCCACATTGTTGCGGTAAGAGTCTTGCCCATCAGAATAAATGCCCACGCGGTAACGTTGTGAGGCCGCTTCGTTAGCTGGCCCAGATGACTCAATACTGCTACTTAAGAAGTCTTTGTTGCCTGCGGTGACTTGTAGGGTATTTTGCTGTTCATAAGTTGGCTTTTTCGTCACATAGTTGATCACACCGCCCGGTTCACCAGCGCCATAGACTGCACCGGAGGGGCCTTTTAGTACTTGGACTTGCTCGATGGTGAAAAGCTGCGGAATGGAAAAATCGCCAAACGGATCGCCTTTTAAGCCATCATAGAGAATCTCGTCTTGCATAAAACCACGTAATGTCACGGTTGCGGGTTGATATTGTGACAGACCTGAAATGGAGCGATAGAGATCAGTAATCTGACGAGCCGCTTGGTCTTCAATCAGGGTTTTGGTCACCACTTGAACGGATTGAGGTGTGTTGTCGATACTGGTGTTTGTCTTGGTAACCAAATTGGTTTCATCTTCTTTGTAGTAGGATAGAGCGCGACCTTGCACTTCTAATGCCTGTAATTCAATGGTGTTATCATCCGCTGAGGCTTCTGCAAAGGCGATACATGAGAACGTCACAGCGCCGCATGCCTGCATCATCAAAAAGGTTTTCTTAAACATGGAGAGTGTCTCTAGGTCGGGGGGTTGAAATTCGGCATGATAATGATTATGAGAATGATTTACAATTGTTTTTTGTAGGATAATTCTTACAAAAGGGTGGCGACGCTTGGGCTTTTGGGATAGCTTGTTACCTTGATGAGTGGCAGTCTAAATTTGTTATGGATTGCCGGAGTAAACACACTTTAGCGTGAGAAGCTCGTTAGAGAAAGCGTGTTGGCTTAGCGAGAGGAGGAACAAAAAGCGAGCCAGAAAGGCCCGCTTTTTAACGTCTTTGAGTGGTTATGCTGAGGCTTTTTCGGCGGCGGCTTTGCTCGCCCTTATGTAACCTTGCAGTGTGTCTTTTAATTGTAAGCGTTGTTTTTTCAGGCTCTCTTCTTCTTGAGTGGTAGACGGAATCAATTCTTGTTCCATTTTCTCAATCTCATGAGTCAGGTGGTTGTATTCATCAAATAATTTTTTGAAATGGGCGTCTTCCATTTTTAAGTGATGAATGTCGTCTTTGTACTCAGGGAATTCATTGACTAAGTTGTGATCTGAAATTGGCATCGTGTCCTCCGATCTGCATTAATTTAATCATTAAGCTTATTTATAGATTAGCTTAGGCAAGGGGAAACATTCTTGACCCTTGTCAGCTTTTCTAACCTTAATCTTCTTATCTTAAGTAATAGGTCATAAGCCTGTATTTTCAATGCTGTCTTCAGTGACTACGCATTTATTGGACATTTGTGGTGAGACTTGAAAGCTTGCTGACAGAGCATTTGTCCGTTGCGTGACAACGGACAAATAGAAGCGGATTGAAAAAACGAGAAAGGAAAAGCGTTTCAATTAAAAGTTGAGTTCCACTCGTGGTTGGCTGTCTTTGGATAAGTCAATTTCAAGTGAGCAGAGCAAAATACGTGACGAGCGAATACCTGAAGACACAAGGTAATCTTTCAAACGATCTGCTCTTGCTTGTGCCAATTCTCTCGCTTGTGCTTTCTGGCTTTCATCCAAGGTCGCTGGTGGTGTATCAAAACCAAGGTCAACATAGCTGGTGACACCACAGGCTTTAAGTTGGCTGTCTTCTTTGTCTTTCATCAGTTGACTTAGTTGCACTAAAAAGTCATTTTGATTCTCACTGAGTTGAGTTTCTGTTGGCTCGAAGATAAGCGGTTCAACACGAATTTTTAGCAGCTGATCCCCAGCTAATTGAGCAATGCTGATGACATTGGCATAAGGAATGAAAGTTTGCATCAAGTAGTTACTGGACGCTGAGTACAAGGCTTTTCTAACCGGTAGGAATAAGAAGTTACGCCAGCCGAATTCAGGGTTGTCGACGTCCCCTGAGAGTGGAATGTCGAGATCAATGTTATTGTCACTGTCTTTTAAAATTCCTACGGCAATATTGAGCGGGACAACTCCAGCTTGCATTATTGAGCCACTTTCTTGCCGACCGCCCAAGTCAAATTCTCTGAGTAAAATATGTGCATTGCCATCCAATAAGCCCTGTTGCGCATGCAATTTGAGGTCAAGGTCTAATTGTCCTGAGTCAATTTGATACCCTAAAACGGAGGCGAGATAAGCGGAATAAGGCGGTAATTCGGCTTCTTTAATGGTTAACTCACTTTGCATAGTGAGTCTGTCGGCCAACGGCCAAAGGGTTACATCGGATTGGATTTTTGTGTATTTGCCATTATGGGCTTTTAGGGTGACATCCATGGCTTGTTTTTCGTCTTGGGTATTCAAGTTAGCCAGGGTTAGGGTGTCAATGTCTAAGGTGCGCTCTAATGCTGGTGAAATACTGTCGTCTTTAACATAAACATGAGATTTGCCCGTCATGGCATATTGGTTTAACACCAATTGATAAGGGGCTTTAAACGCTGACTCGGTTGTTTCCGTTTCTTGTGTGCTTGAGGGGCTGCTTTCACGGATGTCAGACACTCTCGGGGTAGCGTTCGGTTGCAGTTTTGGCTCTGGCAAGGTCGCTGGCGTGTCGTTGATTGAGACTAGATTAGCGAGATTTTTTTCGACGTCTAACAGCAAATTAATGATCACATCTTGAGTGTTGATGGTGTCTATCTTTGCCGCGTCTTGATCGGCTTCCAGTTGGCTAATGCTAATCTTCCCTAATGTCGCTAGTGCTGGCATGTCTGGGGCGTCAAGATGGTCTGATAAACTGATTTGATTAACGTCTAAACGCTCAGCTTGCACCGAAAATAAGTTCCCTTGTTGTTCAAAATTGACCCCAGAAAGCTGGCTGCTTTGCCATGCGGCAAGGCGCTTATCTTGACTGGCGTAGCTGTCTAAGCCTTCGGTGCTGAGAGAAACCTGTCGACCTGAAAGGCTGGTTGCTATTGGTGACTGATCTGTCGTTTGATCCAGTGTCAGCTGATCTGCCTTTAACTTAGTTGTTTGCAAGGAAATGCTTTGCCCGTTAATGAGGTCGCCATTAAATTCGTCAAGTTGAAGGCTGAATGCTTTACTTTGTGCCTGTGTGTGTTGGGCGTCTTGTAAAAAAGCTAACTGGCTGTCCAGCGCCAGTGATTGGTATGACAAGCTGTTGCCTGCTTGTTTAACCGCCATCTGCTGGCTGTTAAATTGACTGTCGACGGTCACTTTAATTTGCTTATCGGTGGCCAGAGTAAGATCAAGGTTTGCCAGCTGTAGAGCAAGGGCTTGACCACTTAGAATCAGGCTGTCGGAGGAGAGCTTTAATTCAGATAGGGCGAGTGTCGAACGGTCAGACTGCAATTGATATCCGGATTCATCGCTAATGGCCTTGATTGGGCTCGTGATGTCCAATGTTTGCCAAGCCAGACTTTGTTCACCTTGTTGGATGGACACATCTGAAGCCTTTAGGGTTAGCTTGGTATTGGCTGTTAGATTGATGATTTCATGGTCCGCATCGGTCGCTTTGGGAGGAAGGGCATAGTCTAGTTGGCTGTTTTTTAGGTCTAGATTAGCCGCTTGCAAGCGAATGCTCTGTGCTTGCTTAACAGGCACGAAGGCATTTTTAAGGTCTAAGTTAAAGGATGATGCATCGAGTTTAAATTGTCCGCTGGTGGCATCGTGCGTCAAGGATAAGGCGGTATTTAAGGTTATGTCGCCTTCTGTTGTCTGATAGTCGACGGGTAAAAAGTGTCGAATACTGTCAACCGAAAGGTCTGTGGTCAATGTGTTGATGACGAGGTTGGCCTGTTTTTTCTGGTAGTTTAACTCGCTATCAAGGCGCAACGTCGCATCGTTCACTTGTGCTGACAGGGCGATGTCAGCTTGCCAATCTAAACCTTGTCCAATGAGGTTTTGAACCTCTAAATAGGTTAGGCCAAGTCGATCCGTTTGCGCGTTTTCGTTTTGTTTGGTGTCACGGGTGAGATCCACAAAGGCGTTTTTAACCTGGATTTGAGGCACAGAAATGCGCCAAGGAGATCCGTTTGCGTTGGGATCCATGTCTGCTTTTGATTGGTTTGATTCTGCTACATCACTTTTTTCTGTGCTGTCTGATGTCAGTTTTGCCAGATCCAGTCCAGCGATGATCCAATTGTTTGCTTGTTGTTCTACGTTAAGGTTTAAGCCTGCTATGTCGGCAATGGACACCGCTAAAGTTTGGTTGAACAAGGGCCAAAACTCAATGGCCAACTCGGCATGTTCCAGTGTCAGTGTTGGGATATTCTGCTGTTGAACGATGAGGTTATTGACCTCAAGTCGAGGTGGAAAGAAATCAATGTTAGGGGCATCCAGAGTCGCGCTCTGACCATGTTGTTGGAAAAAATCCTGTAGGTAGTGTTTGGCCACAAACGGCGCGGCTCCCCATAAGCACATCATCACTAAGCTGATAACGAGAATAGGGTAGAAGACAAATAGGCGAAACTGGTGACGGGTTATCATGGATGACCTTATGATGGTTTGGAATTTAAATGTCTGTCAATCTGCAAACAGCGCAGGGTGTTAGTCTTGCTGATCTTCGCGGAGCGGTAATCTGAGTAAATAAATGCTGACGCAAACGCCGATGCTTATCAAGCCCACCGTTGCCCAGAAACGGTAAACAATCAGCATGGAAATGCTCATTCCGAGCCACATGAAGATAATGGCTCGGTTGCGAGAGCGTTTTGGAATGCCATCTTCCGATTGCCAATCGCGGACAATGGGGCCGAAGAATTTGTGGTTCAACAGCCAAGAATGGAAACGCTTAGATGACTTGGAAAAACACCAAGCTGCGAGCAGCACCAAAGGTGTGGTCGGAAGCAAGGGGAGGTAGATGCCAATAATACCTGTTATTAACGATAACCAGCCGAGTAGCAGGTAAAGGTATTTTTTTGCTGGCATCATAGCAACCACCTTATGGACGAAGCGAAGACAGTAAAAATCTGCGATAGGGTTTCATTATGGTGCTTATTGACCAGAATTGAAAATCGCAGACATGTCATCTTCGGTTTCGTTAGCAATTAACGGCCAGCCACCAAGGCGTTTCCAACGGTTCACCATTTCACAAAATAATTCGGCGGTTTTTTCCGTATCGTATTTGGCAGAGTGTGCTTCTGAATTACTGAAAGGAATGGAGGCGACTTCACAGGCTTTGGCCAACACTGTTTGTCCGAACACCAAACCGGCTAAGCTGGCTGTGTCAAAACTGGAGAAAGGGTGAAATGGGTTGCGCTTGATGTCAGCTCGTTCGATGGCGGCATTTAAAAAACCATGATCGAATGCGGCATTGTGGCCCACTAGAATCGCCCGTTTACAACCTACAGATTTCAGCTCTTTGCGAACTTTAGCGAACATTTGAGTGATGGCTTCGTTCTCGGTTATGTCTTCTCGACCAGGCTCAAAAGGATCAATGCCAGTAAAATCCAAAGCGGCTTTTTCAAGGTTGGCACCTTCAAACGGTTTGATTAAAAAGCCAACGGTTTCATGTATATAAAGGTCACCATTGTCATCCATTCTTAGGATGCTGGCAGCCATTTCTAACAATGCATCGGTTTTTTGATTAAAGCCTGCGGTTTCGACGTCGATAACAACGGGTAGGAAGCCGCGGAATCGATCTTTGATTTCATGGTTTGACAAAAGAAGGTCCTTAATTCTGCCGCTTGTATAAGATTAACGGTACAATAGGATTTGATGATAACACAACTGATTACGCTTGAACGAGATGTCTCAATGGGAATTGCCCAACAACTGCTAATTCGAACAACGTTTTTACTGACGGCTGGGTTAAGTTTTAACCAGGCCCATGCATTGACTCATTATCAGTCCGGAATTACCGATTCTGAATGGCTGCTATCAGGGGACATTTTCTCTTGTAGCTTGACGCACCCAGTACCGCATTATGGTGAAGGTCAGTTCATTAAAGAAGCCGGTGAGCCAATGAAGTTTGTGTTGCAGCCTAGAAATGAAAAGCTCGGACCGGGTCAGGTATACATTATTTCTCAAGCGCCGGATTGGTCTCCTGGCAGCAAACCTGAAACCTTGGATATTTTACCCTATCCGGGATACGGGCTGACGGTGGAAGTGGGCGGTAAAGTGGCAGAACGCATGCTGACCAGTTTAGACCGCGGACGTCATCCTGTTGTCGCTGGTCGTGCTTGGGAAAACAGTAAAGAAACCGTTGAAGTGGGCTTGTCGAATATCAATTTCGCCCCCGCCTATAATGAATTTCGTCGTTGCTTAGCCACCTTGTTACCCGTTAATTATGATCAAATTGCACGAACGGCAGCTTTATTTCCTTTAAATGGCGTGGATTTAACGGAGCGAATCAAAGCGCGTTTGGATTTGGTGGCGCTGTATGTGTCGTCCGATCCAAGTGTTGAATACATTTACATTGATGGCCATACCGATAACATAGGTTCTCGTCGAGATAACCGTGAACTGTCGAAAATTCGAGCGGAAAAGGTGACGGCCTACTTATTAGAAAAAGGTGTCGCCGCGGGTAAAATTATTTCTCGTTATCACGGTGAGCGTTACCCATCGACCAGCAATAATGATGTGCAAGGTCGTGAGCGTAACCGACGGGTGACCATTCGGTTAGAAAAAAATGACATCAATTAGTCTACCGTTTAATAGTATGAATTGATTTCTCTTCTAAAAGCCTTATTTTCTCTTCTAAAAGCCTTATTTTCTCGCGAAATAAGGCTTTTTACTTGCTAAGCCAGTAGCGAAAATTTAAACTTACAGCCCCTTTTTTAAAATTATTTGCGCCGCCGTGTACTGGTTTGAAGGCATTGGCGTGGGAGCGCGAGCTCGTTGAGGAGAATAGAAATAATGTCTGACGTGAAGAAGGTAGTGCTTGCCTATTCAGGCGGCCTGGATACTTCCGTAATCGTGAAGTGGCTTCAAGAAGAGTATAACTGTGAAGTGGTGACCTTTACCGCTGACCTAGGACAGGGTGAAGAGGTTGAACCAGCTCGCGCGAAAGCTCAAGCGTTGGGTATTAAAGAAATCTACATCGAAGATTTGCGTGAAGAGTTTGTCCGCGACTTCGTATTCCCTATGTTCCGAGCGAACACTATTTATGAAGGTGAATACCTACTAGGTACGTCAATTGCTCGTCCTTTGATTGCTAAGCGTCTGATTGAAATTGCCAATGAAACCGGTGCAGATGCTATTTCTCACGGTGCGACGGGTAAAGGTAATGACCAAGTTCGTTTTGAATTAGGTGCTTACGCATTGAAGCCAGGCGTTAAAGTGATTGCACCTTGGCGTGAATGGGACTTAACGTCTCGTGAAACGCTAATGGCGTACTGTGAAGAACACAAAATCCCAGTGGATTTCTCAACTAAGAAGAAAAAATCACCATACTCAATGGATGCGAACTTGCTTCACATCTCTTACGAAGGTGATCAGTTAGAAGATCCTTGGATGGAAGCTGAATCTGACATGTGGCGTTGGTCTGTTTCTCCTGAAGAAGCACCAAACGAAGCAACATACATTGAAATCGGTTACGAAAAAGGTGACCCAGTATCATTGAATGGTGAAGCGTTATCACCTGCAACCATGTTAGAAACATTGAACAAAATTGGTGGCGAAAACGGTATTGGCCGTGTCGATATCGTCGAAAACCGTTTTGTTGGTATGAAAGCTCGTGGCTGTTACGAAACACCTGGTGGCACCATCATGATGAAAGCTCACCGTGCGATTGAATCTATCACTTTGGATCGTGAAGCGATGCATTTGAAAGATGAAATGATGCCGCGTTATGCGAAAATCATCTACAACGGTTTCTGGTGGTCAGAAGAGCGTCGTATGATGCAAGCCTTGATCGATACGTCTCAAGAGCACGTAAGTGGCACGGTTCGTCTTAAATTGTATAAAGGCAACGTAGAAGTGGTTGGCCGTCAATCACCAAATAGCTTGTTCGATAGCTCTGTGGCGACATTCGAAGATGACGCTGGTGCTTATGATCAGAAAGATGCGGCTGGCTTCATTAAGTTGAATGCTTTGCGTATGCGCATCGCGGCGCAAAAAGGCCGTGGCTTTCTAGATAAAAAATAAAGACTAATATTGTTTTATTCGTGTTTCTAAGAAACGCTCCTTCCAAATTGGATTGAGCGTTTTTTTATGTTTTGTCCAATTGGTCAAAATTTGCTAATTTATCCATTGATGAAGCCGACGAGTGACTTTTTTATCGTACACTCTTGGCTGCGAATAAAAATGGGCCAAGTGTTTGGCTTTGTGTCACCCAGAAGGATGGGCAATATGACAATTTATAATGTTGGTTCGATTAATCTCGACCATCTCTATCAGTTAGACCATTTCGTTCGACCTGGTGAAACCATGGCCTCAGACCATTATCAGTGTTTACTGGGAGGAAAAGGGGCGAATCAATCCGTTGCTTTGGCCAAAGCGGGCGCTGACGTGAAACACGTTGGCGCGATTCACCATAGCGATCAAAGTGTGGTGACACAATTACAGTCTTTGGGGGTCGACACCAGTTTGATCCGACAAATTGATGTACCAACAGGACACGCGATTATTCAGCTGACGAAAGAAGCGGAAAATTCGATTATTCTCTACCAAGGTGCGAACCATGCTTTAACAGAAGAGCAGGTGGATCAGGTATTGGAAAAGGCTCAGCAGGGCGATTGGGTGTTACTGCAAAATGAGACCAATCTCATTGAATATGTGATGCAGAAAGCGCAACAGCAAGGTGTAAAAGTGGCTTTTAATCCTGCGCCAATGGACGCAGCTCTGACCAAACAAGTACTTGGTTTGGTGGATTTATTGATCGTGAATGAAGTGGAGGCGATGGACTTAATCGGCACGCCTGACATTGATAGCACCATTGCGGCTTTTCCAGACGCTTACCCAGATTTAGCGGTACTGATGACGTTAGGTAAAGCCGGTGTGTGTTATTTCAATGGTGAAGAACGTATTCAAGTTGAGGCTTTTTCCGTGCAGGCCGTTGATACCACGGCCGCTGGTGATACGTTTATTGGTTTTTGCCTGTCGGCCATGATGAAAGGCCAAGGCATGGCCGAATCCATCCGACGTGCTTGTGCCGCTTCGGCAATATGTGTCACCCGTTTAGGGGCGGCTTCATCTATACCCACGCAGCAAGAAGTGACTGAATTTCTTGCTCAGCATGACTAGCTTAAAAAGAGGAACAGGCGATATGGCTCGTAAAATTATTATTGATACGGATCCAGGCATTGATGATGCTATGGCGATTTTCTTTGCTTTCCAAGCGCCACAATTAGAGGTACTTGGTCTGACCACAACCTTTGGTAATGTGTCGGTGGATTTAGCTACTCAAAATGCCATCACCTTAACGGAAATTGCAAAAGTCGATGTGCCTGTTGCTAAAGGTGTTGCGGTACCGAGTGTTATTGCACCACGACCACATCCGGATTTTGTGCATGGTACAGATGGGTTCGGTAATATCGATTGGCCAGCACCAAAGGGTCAAGCTGTTGAGCAAAGTGCTGCGCAGTTTATTGTGGATGCAGTACGCGCCAACCCTGGTGAAGTGACGATCGTCGCGCTTGGGCCTTTAGGAAACTTAGCGAAAGTCTTAGAGTTGGACCCTGAAGTGGCCAATCTAGTAGATGAAGTGGTGTTGATGGGCGGCACAGCGATTGAATACGGTAACGTTTCCCCTGTGGCTGAGGCGAACATTATGAACGACCCTCATGCGGCTGATAAGGTCTTTACCGCGCCTTGGCAGGTGACCATGATAGGTTTAGATGTGACGCACCAAGTCTTGTTAGACAATGGCGTGCTTGAGCGTATTCGTGAAGCCAATCCGACTGAAGGTGGTTTCTTGTACGATTGCGCGCAGCATTACATCAATTTCTACAGCAGTCGATTTGATATGGATGGCTGTTACTTCCATGATGCGTCGACCATTGCTTATCTTATGGACCCAAGCATCTTTGGGGTTGAGCTTGGTGCGGTACGTGTTGCTTGTGAAGGCATCGGTATTGGTCAAACTATCTTTGCACCAGAAGGCATGACTTTCCCTGAGCCACATTGGACAGACGTGCCAATGACACAGGTGTGCATGGAAGTAGACAGTGACAAGCTGCTTAAGCTGTTTGAAACGACATTATCTTAACGGAAAATATATGACGTCTTAACGTGACGTTTGTGCGTTAAAAAAACCACAAAGGCATTGGCCTTTGTGGTTTTTTTATGGGCTTTTTATGACAGAAATAGGCGGAATGATTTGCCCTTGTTGGCACATTACTCGTGTGCTTCAACGAAGTCTCTAATAAAGGCCACATCTTTGTCTGAAATGGTGTGGTACTTGAGTTTAATGTAATGCTTGTTGTGTTCGTTGAAAATGTCGAGATCGGGATCACACAATACCTTAATCAGTTTGCGCTCGCCTTCGTGCATGGCTTTCAGTTCCAACTTAACCATTTTGGAACCTTCTAGCCCAGTTGGTGCTTCCACTTCAATCATCTTGGTTGAGATGTGGGTGCAGTGAATTGGCATAACCTTGCCATTGGTAAGATACAAAGAGCCCGTCCAAAAGCAGCGGACATAAGGTGATTGGGTAATAGACATGGGTCAATCCTTTCCTATCTATGAGGTGTCGCCTGTGGCGTTATTGGTAACAGTATAGTGCATGTTTTTTGGGGAAGGAAGGAAGGCAAATCAATAGATTGAAAGAAGGGGGCGAAATTCAATCTATTGATTTTTGGTACTGATTTTAGCGAATTTAGCCGAATTTCTTGATACTTTCCCCTAGCGCGTCAATAAGGCTACTCATTTCAGATTCCTCCGTTGTGAACGGTGGCGCCAATTGAATGGTGTCACCGCCATAACGTACATAATAGCCTTTATCCCACATGGACATCGCAATTTGGAAAGGGCGTTTCGCAGGTTCTCCGTCAGCGGCGGCTAAGGTAATGCCAGCGGCAAAGCCATAGTTACGAATGTCCGTAATGGCATCGCTTGCGCCTTTTAAGGAATGAACGTAATTTTCCCATGTTGGACTCATTTGATGAACTCGCTCAATCAGTCCTTGAGAACGAATGGTTTCTAAAGACGCTAAACCCGCCGCACAAGCAATAGGGTGGGATGAATAGGTATAGCCATGAGGAATCTCTAGCATATAATCTGCGCCACCAGTGTCCATAAAGGTATCGTAAATTTCCTGTTTAAATACCGCCGCGCCCATTGGAATGACACCATTAGTCACTTGTTTTGCCATGGTGATGATGTCAGGCGTGACACCAAAGGCTTCAGAACCAGATTGCGCTCCCATACGGCCAAATGCGGTGATGACTTCATCAAAGATCAACAGGATGTTGTGCTGGTCGCAAATTTCCCGCAAACGTTGTAAGTAGCCTTTTGGTGGTACGATCACGCCTGCTGAGCCCGACATAGGCTCAACAATGACAGCGGCGATGTTAGAGGCATCGTGCATGGCAATCATGTTCAGCAGTTCTTCTGCTCGTTCTTTGCCTGTGTCTGCCATGCCTTTGCTGAACTCTGTGCCTGGTACTTGAGTATGAGGTAAATGGTACGACTCTAAGCCTTGTCCATATAAAATTCGGTTCGCTGGAATGCCACCCACGCTGAAACCAGAAATGCCTGCACCATGATAACCTTTAGCGCGACCAATGAACTTAGTCTTGGTGCCCATGCCTTTTTTGCGCCAATAGGCTCGCGCTACTTTGAGTGCGGTATCCACGGATTCAGAACCTGAGCCTGTAAAGAAAACACGGTTTAAACCCGCTGGCATGAACTGAGTGATTTTCTCTGCCAGCTGAAAAGACTTTTCGTGACCAAATTGAAAGGCAGGGGAGTAATCGAGTGTTTTGACTTGCTTGGCTACGGCTTCGTTGATGGCGGGGACGCTGTGCCCTAGACCACAGGTCCAAAGACCTGACAAGCCGTCAAAGATCTGGCGGCCATCCGCATCTGTGTAATAGTGGCCGGATGCCGCTGTGATAATACGAGGATCTTTCTTAAATTGACGGTTGCCTGTGTAGGCCATCCAATGGGCATCAAGTTGAGCTTGAGTTAGGTTGGTTTTAGCGATGTGGCTCATAGCATCCTCATTATCATGGGTAAAAACATAATAATGAGCATGCCTTGAAGGAAAGGTTAGATAAATGTCAGGTTAGTTAAATTTAGTTTAGCTTTTATTTAACTAAATGGTGTTGGTTAATTGAGCGCTCGCGATAACAAAAAAATAAGATTTAATCGGATGTTTTTTCTTTAAATTCACACAAATCTTCAATGATGCAAGCACCACATTTGGGTTTACGGGCGACGCAAATGTAGCGACCGTGAAGAATCATCCAGTGATGGGCGTCCAGTAGAAATTCTTTTGGGACGAATTTTAAGAGTTTCATTTCCACTTCTAAGACGTTTTTTCCAGGAGCCACTTTGGTGCGATTACTGAAGCGGAAGATGTGGGTGTCCACAGCCATAGCAATTTGTCGAAAGGCGGTGTTCAATACCACATTTGCCGTTTTGCGCCCAACCCCTGGTAGCGCTTCAAGGGCTTCACGGGTTTCAGGTACTTGGCTATTGTGTTGTTCGACCAAAATTTTGCAGGTTTTAATGGCATTTTCGGCTTTGGCATTAAAGAGGCCAATGGTTTTTATGTACTCTTTTAACCCCTCCACACCCAAAGCCAACATGCTCTCAGGTGTGTTGGCGACGGGAAAGAGTTTGCGTGTGGCTTTATTAACACTGACGTCCGTCGCTTGTGCTGAAAGCAAAACCGCAATCAATAACTCAAACGGTGAATGGTATTCCAGTTCGGTCATTGGGTTAGGGTTTTCCGCTCGTAATCTGGAAAAGATTTCATGGCGTTTGGCTTTATTCATTTGTGAGCAACCTTAACCTGTTTGCCCAGTCACACGCACACGTTTGGATTCTGCAGGACCGGCTTTGGCTTTCGCAGCAGCAATGCGTTCTTTCTCTTTTTCATCAAAGTAGTTCTTGCCTGCAATCAGTAAGCCTAATCCGATAAAAGCACCCGGTGGTAAAATGGCAAATAAGACATTCGGGTAATTTTGGAAAACGGTAAGTTTCCAGTGCAGCGCCATGTCACCAAATAACAAATGCATGTCAGAGAAAAGTGTGCCTTGACCAATCAATTCACGCATGGCACCCAAAGCCACCAAAATCACCATGAACCCCAAGCCCATCATTAAACCGTCAATCGCCGACGGCAAAATAGGGTTACGGCTGGCAAAGGCGTCAGCGCGACCTAGAATCGCGCAGTTGGTCACAATCAGAGGGATAAAGATGCCAAGGATCTGATACAGCTCATACGTATAAGCCTGCATGATGAGTTCGATGGAGGTGGTGAAAGAGGCAATGATCATCACGAAAGCCGGCAAACGAACGGCTTCAGAGACATAGTTACGGATAATAGACACCGCGATGTTAGAACCGACCAACACCACCAGTGTGGCGAGGCCAAGTCCTAATGCGTTAACAACCGTACTAGTGACTGCCAACATGGGACATAAGCCAAGTAACTGTACTAAGGCTGGATTGTTCTTCCAGATACCGTTGTAGATAATCTCGGCATAATTTGCGGTTGGCTTTGCCTCAGCTGAATCTGTGCTTTGTGAACTAGGGTCTTGTACGTCGTCAGCGACGGCGGTTTGTGCGCTCATTTTCATCGTCATTCACTAACGCGCCAACAGCGCGTCCTTGTTTTGATCAAAGTACAAAAGGGTGTTTTTGACCGCTCGAACCACGGCTCTTGGCGTAATGGTCGCACCAGTAAATTGGTCAAAGTCACCACCGTCTTTCTTCACCGCCCAGCCAGATAGCTGTGGGTTGCTTAAGGACTTATTGGCAAAGCTAAGGATCCAGTCGGATTTTTTTAAATCCACCTTATCGCCTAGGCCGGGTGTTTCTTTGTGACTGATGACACGACTACCGGTGACGACGCCATCACGGTTAATCGCCACCAGCATATCCAAATTACCATTGTAACCACGAGTGGCGGTGGTTTCGAAGATGATGCCAGTGACCTCACCGTCTTTACGGGCAATATGAATGTTAGTGCCAGTTTCACTGCCTAACAGAGGATCAACTGGTAAAGTGGCGGTGTCCTTGGTGAGATCGTTGTCATACAAATCAGCGGGCAAAATGTCATTAAAGGCAGAGATCTGCGCTTCAAGAATATTGTCCTTAATAGTGTGGTTTGTTAGTTGATGGGTTACGGCAATCAAGCCTGCGGTTAAGACAGCGTAAATGCCTAAGCCAAGACTGTTGCGTCGAATCGAAGCAAGGATTTCCACTATTTGTCCTCCCCGAATTTTAGGCCTTTTTTGGCTTTGCTGTGACCGTAACTGCGTGGTTGTGTGTAGTAATCAATTAGCGGCGCAGCAAAGTTCATCAAGAGTACGCCAAATGCCACACCATCAGGGTAACCACCCCAAGTGCGAATAATGTAAATGAGAATGCCGATACCAAAGCCGTAAATCAGTTTGCCACGGTTGCTGGTGCAAGAAGATACAGGGTCAGTAGCAATGAAAAAAGCGCCAAACATGGCCGCACCTGTTGCCAAATGAAAGGCTGGGGAAGCAAAGTGACTTGGATCAATGGCATAAAATACACCTGATAGAATGAATAGACCGGACAAAAAAGCCACTGGCGTGTGCCAAGTAATGATGCGCAACCAAAGTAGCCCTAAACCACCCATTAGGTAAGCAAGGTTGATCCACAGCCAAGCATTGACGCTGGCCGCTTGTAAGGCTGGAATGCTATTAAACGCAGCATCACTGTCGAGCAAATCTTTGTGCTTAAAGCCGTCTAGTGGTGTTGCCATGGTGTAGCCATCAATGCTAGGTAAATGATGGAAAATGGCTTGTAAGCTTTGTAAGAAAGACAGGGTGTCACTAGACGTCGTAAGGCTGGTGTGACCTAGCCACTGACTCATGGGCACAGGGAAGGATACCAGTACAATGGCGTAGCCAACCATGGCGGGATTGAATGGGTTATTCCCCAAACCACCGTACAATTGTTTGGCGAAAATAATGGCAAAACCAACCGCGGTAACCGTGACCCACCAAGGCACCACAGGGGGAAGGGCAATGCCCAGCAATACCGCCGTTAATAAGGCACTGTAGTCTTTTAGAAAGAAGGCTACTGAGCGTTTACGGATCAACAGAATTAGCGCTTCACTGGCAAGTGCTGTTAAACAAGCAATGATAATGTTGATCAGGGTGCCAAAACCAAACAACCAAGTCTGCACTAGGATGCCTGGCACGGTTGCCAAGATGACCATTTGCATCACCCAAGAAGTGCGATGACCGGCACGTTGCGCATGGGGAGACGATATTCTCAATAATGCCATTTATTGACTCTCTTGCTGTTTCATCAATTGCTCAAGCAAATGTTCCGCTTGCGCTTGCTTGTCTTTAAGTTGAGCGATTTCTATTTGAACTTGCTCTGCATTGTCTGGTTCCACGCCAAGTTTTTTCGCCAGTTTGTTGGCTTGGGCTTTAGCGAGTGCCGCGGCAATTTTTTGTTGTTTAATTTGCTCAGCCAAACTGGCTTGAGGCGCGTCGTCATTTGCTGGTTTGGTTGTCGATGCTTCGGTTTTGGCTGGATTCGACTGTTGCGCTTCGGCCGATTCTAATTGTGCCAATTTTTGTTGAGCTTCAAGCAATTTTTGTGGCCACTCAGACGCTTGGATTGCTTCGTCGCTCTTACCTTGCTCTTTCAATAGAGCAATGTTCTTTTCCGCTTTCTTGATACCGGCTTTGGCAATGGCGAGGTCAATCTTGCGCTTTTTGACATCGTCTGCATTAGTCGGAGCCGCTGACTGTGCTTGCGCCGCCGTCGATGTTTCCTTGGCTGAGGCCATTTCCACTGCTGGTGTTGCGGTTTCTAATTGTGCCAGTTTTTGCTGGGCATCGAGCAATTTCTGTGGCCACTCGGACGCTTGTATGTCGGCTTCGCTCTTACCTTGTTCTTTTAATAGGGCAAGGTTCTTTTCAGCCTTCTTGATACTGGCCTTGGCAATGGCAAGGTCCACTTTACGTTTTTTATCTCCGTCTGCTGTGCCGACACTGTTTTCCGCAGGTTTGGATGCCACGGTCGTTTTAGTTTGTGCATTCGGGTTGGCTAGGGCATGTTCCAATTCAGAGGCTCTTTGCTGAGCGTCTTTGAATTGCTGGCGTAAGGTGTCTAGCTCAGGCGCTTGCAGCTCTTCGGCTTTTTTCAAGGCCTTTTCCACTTTCTTCACAGCTGCTTTGGCAATGGCTGCGTCAATTTTGAGTTTTTTCAACTCATCGTTATTGGCCGTCGTTCCATCATTAGCTGGTTTGGTTGGCGCTGTATCAGTTGTTTGCGCTTGATCTAATTTGGCTTGAGCCGCTTTTTGCTGCGCTTCCAAGTCGGCCACTTTTTGTTTCAAGTCTGCGTCATCAGGTACTTCAGCTAGCTGCTTTTGTGCTTTTTTCAGCTTCACGCCAGCGAGCGCTAGATCTACTTTCGCTTTTTTCAATTCATCGCTGTTAGTGCTTGCTGCTGCTTTTGGCGTCGTCTGAGCGGGTGCGGCACTTGTTGCTTGATCCAATTTGGCTTGAGCGGCTTTTTGCTGTGCTTCCAAGTCTGCGACTTTTTGTTTCAAATCCTCATCGTCTGGTGTTTCGTCCAATTGCTTTTGGGCTTTTTTCAGCTTCACGCCCACCAGAGCAAGATCCACTTTGGCTTTTTTCAATTCATCGCTGGCACTGTCTTGTGCGGCTGGTGTTGGTTTAGCAACCGGTGCAGCCTCTGCAACCTTGGCCATTTGTGCTTCCAAGTCTTTCACTTGGTTCGCTTGGTCTGTCACTTGCAATTGTAAGCTGTTGATTTCTTCAACATGCTCGCTTTCTTGCGCGCTCAGTAATTGCTTCTCTAATTTCTTCAGTTTGGTTTTGGCAATGGCCAGATCCACTTTGAGCTTTTTGGCTTCGTCGTTTGTTGCAGGTGCCGCACTGGCCGCCGCTTTTGGTGCGACTTTGCTGGCGTCTTTAGCTGGTGCCGGTTTTTGGCGTGCCAGACGTTTCGCTTCTTTCTCAGCCGCTTCCGCGTCTTGACGTGCTTTACGCGCTTCAAAGCGTTGCTTAGCCAGATCGGCTTTCACAGCGGATTCACGAGCTTCACGAATGGTACTCTTAGAGTGACGATAATACTGCACTAATGGGATGCTACTTGGGCAAACATAAGAGCAAGCACCACATTCTATGCAATCAAACAGATTATGATGCTCGGCTTTTTCGTGTTCTTGGCTTTTGCTGAACCAAAGCAATTGCTGTGGTAACAAGCTAACAGGGCAGGCTTGTTCACACATGCCACAACGAATGCAGGCTTGCTCTGGGGCTGGCGGCGGCAACTCTTCTTTGGTCGCAGCTAAAATACAGTTACTGGTTTTCACCACAGGTACTTGGGGAGAGTCTAGAGTAAAGCCCATCATAGGGCCGCCCATTACCAAGCGATGCAGTCTATTGTTTTGGGATTCTGCGTATTCCAATAGGTGAGACACAGGTGTGCCCAATAATACTTCCACGTTTTGTGGTGCATTTAAGGCATCGCCCGTTAATGTGGTGAAACGAGAAATTAGGGGTTTGCCCAAATAAACCGCATCGTGCACAGCCACACAAGTGCCGACGTTTTGGCACAAAATACCAATGTCCGCTGGGTGTTGGCCGCTCGGTACTTCTTTGCCAGTAAGCAGTTGAATCAGCTGTTTTTCACCACCTGACGGGTACTTGGTTGGTACCACCGCCACTTTGATGGTGCTGTTACGCTCATTCAGTAAGTCATTCAGTAATTTGATGGCCGTTGGTTTGTTGTCTTCAATGCCGATCACGACTTGGCTGGCGTTGACTAGGTGTTGTAATACTTCGATGCCAAGAATCAATTCCAGGGTTTTTTCGCGGATCAGCATATCATCTGCCGTGATGTAAGGTTCACATTCGGCAGCATTGATGATGAAGTGAGTCAAAGGAGATTTGTTGGCACCTTGCAGTTTGACTTGCGTAGGGAAGCCTGCGCCGCCCATGCCGACAATGCCCATTTCTGATAAATATGCCAACACATCGGTGCGGTTTTGGGTTTGCCAATCGACCAAAGGTTCGAGGGCCTGCCATTCTTCCAAACTGTCTGGTTGCAGAATGACACACAGGTCGCTCAAACCAGACGGATGAGCGATCAAGCGTTCTTCAATTGCGGTGATGGTGCCAGAAGTCGGCGCGTGTAAAAAACTGCTTAAGAAGCCATTGTTCATGGCAAGAGCTTGGCCTTTTAATACCCTATCACCGGCTTTTACCATAGGTCGTGAACTCTGACCAATGTGTTGACCCAACGGCAAAATTAATTCGCTTGGTAGACTTGGACGTCCCAAAGGCAGTTGCAGTGATTGTGCCTTATTTTCTGGTGGGTGAATGCCGCCATGAAAAGAGAAAATATCAAACGCCTGCATTAGTGTGCGGCCTCCGTCTGACGATCTGTCACAATAATATTTAACGAGGTGCTGGCCACGCCTTGAGGTTTATCCCAAGACCAAGTTTTAGTGTTTACGCCCACTTCCACCATATCAATACAATCTACCGGACAAGGCTCAACACATAGGTCGCAACCGGTACATTCATCTGAAATCACTGTATGCATTTGCTTTGCCGCACCCAAAATGGCGTCTACAGGGCACGCCTGAATACATTTGGTACAGCCAATGCATTCGTCTTCACGAATCACCGCGACGCGTTTGGCGCTTTCGGTGCCGTGATCACCATCTAAAGGTATGGCTTCTACATCGAGTAAATCGGCCAGCGCTTGAATCGTTGCTTGACCGCCAGGTGGGCAGTGATTGATGGCTTCGCCATTAGAGATGGCTTCGGCATAAGGTCGACAACCTGGGTGACCACATTGGCCACACTGAGTTTGGGGAAGCAAGGCATCGATTTGATCAACAATCGGATCGCCTTCCACGTGGAAGCGCACATTGGCATAACCTAAGATACCGCCGAAGACTAAAGCTAATAATACTAGGATGCCGATGGCCAATAATACAGTCGTCATGGTTTGGCTCCTAAATCTGTACCAAGGCGGTAAAGCCCATGAAAGCCAAAGCCATTAAGCCTGCTGTGATCATGCCGATTGCTGAACCTTTAAACACCACAGGCACATCGGCCACATTGATGCGTTCACGCATGGCGGCAAACAATACTAGGACAAATGAGAAGCCAACCGCGGCACCGAAGCCATATAAAATGGATTCAACAAAGTTGTTTTGTTTGCTGATGTTTTGCAGCGCCACACCCAATACTGCACAGTTGGTGGTAATCAAGGGTAGGAAAATTCCCAACACGCGGTACAACAAAGGACTGGTTTTGTGTACTACCATCTCAGTAAATTGCACAACAACAGCAATCACCAAGATGAAGGAAATGGTTTGCAGATATTCCAAACCAAAGGGCTGCAATATGTAGGTAAACGTAAGATAACTGCACAGACTAGAAAGTGTCAGTACAAAGGTGGTGGCCATCGCCATACCAATAGAGGTTTCCAGTTTGCCAGACACACCCATGAAAGGGCAAAGTCCTAAAAACTGTACCAAGACAAAATTGTTCACCAAAATGGTGCTGACTAGTATCAACAGATATTCAGTCATCTCACGTCCAAAAAAAGGGTAAATTCATCGAAACTAATAGTGCTTGCCCGAGCACTTCCTGCGAGCGTAACTATACCAATCTGCTTATAACTAACAAAGCTAAAAATCCAGTATATATAGTCTGATTTAGTATATAGATAATAAGTTTCGATTATATAAGCTGGATTTATGTATCTATTACAATGCTATTGTTTAACCTATTAAGAATCTTTCTCATCTAGGTTAAACAATAGCAGATGGCGGCTACATGACGCGTTGGCCAGGTTTGGCGCCAGCGTGTGGTTCCAGTAGGTAAATTTCTTCACCACCAGGGCCTGCTGCTAATACCATGCCTTCAGATAAACCAAACTTCATCTTACGCGGCGCTAAGTTTGCGACCATGACCGTATATTTGCCTTCTAAGTCTTCAGGCTTATAAGCTGATTTAATACCAGAGAAAACGGTGCGTGTTTCACCACCTATATCAAGAGTCAGTTTCAAAAGCTTGTTGGCTTTTTCTACATGCTCTGCTTTCGCAATCAAAGCAATGCGCAAATCCACTTTCGCGAAATCGTCAAAGTTAATTTCCTCAGCAATCGGCTCTTTGCTCAGTTCGGTTTCTTCCTTGTTGGTGTTTGACGATTCTTTCGACGCGGCTTCGGCTGCGGCTTCTACCTTGCCTTCTTCAATCATGTCATCGATCTGTTTTTGCTCAATACGCCCCATTAATGGCTTGAACTTATTGATCGAGTTGCCGAACAATAATGTCGTGCGGTTATCCCAAGTTAGCTCTTTATTCAAGAAGGCTTCGGCGTCAGCGATCATGTTTGGCATAACTGGTTTTAAATACGTCGCCAAAACGCTGAATAGGTTGAGTGCAACGGTACAGACTTCTTGAACCTTAGGTAGCGTGGCTTCGTCTTTTGCCAATACCCAAGGGGCTTGATCAGCAATGTAAGTATTCGCTACGTCAGCCAAACGCATGATTTCACGAACGGCTTTACCGTATTCGCGGCTTTCAAAATGGTCGGCAATTACATCGCCTGCATCAATGAAAGATTGAATCATGTCATTTTCGCTGACCTCAGTAGCCAACTGACCATCAAACTTCTTAGTAATAAAGCTGGCGGTACGGCTGGCAATGTTAACGACTTTACCTACTACGTCAGAATTCACTCGTTGGATGAAATCTTCTAAATTTAAATCTATGTCATCGACACTGGCGTTAAGCTTGGCGGCAAAGTAGTAACGTAAGTATTGCGGATCCAAATGATTCAAGTAAGTACGTGCTTTAATAAAAGTACCACGTGACTTAGACATCTTAGTGCCGTTTACCGTGACATAGCCGTGGGCATTGACGCCAGTTGGCGTGCGGTATCCAGCACAATCCAACATGGCTGGCCAGAACAGGGCATGGAAGTTGATGATGTCTTTACCGATGAAGTGGTAAAGCTCAGCGTCTGAGTCTTTCGCCCAGTAATCATCGAAGTTTAACCCTTCCGTGCGATTACACAGATTCTGGAAACTCGCCATGTAACCGATCGGGGCGTCTAGCCATACGTAGAAATATTTGCCTGGAGCATCTGGAATTTCAAAACCAAAATAAGGCGCGTCACGGCTGATGTCCCATTCTTGTAACCCTGAATCTAACCACTCGGCCAGTTTGTTTGCCACTTGGTCTTGTAAGGTGCCACTGCGGGTCCATTTTGCCAAGAAATCTTGGAAGTCTGGCAGTTTGAAAAAGTAATGCTCAGACTCTTTTTCAATGGGGGTCGCACCGGAATACACCGAACGTGGATTGATCATTTCCATTGGCGTGTAAGTGGCTGAACACACTTCACAGTTGTCGCCGTATTGGTCTTCCGCTTTACACTTAGGGCATGTGCCTTTGATAAAGCGATCTGCTAGGAACATTTCTTTTTCTGGATCGTAAGCTTGCACGATGGAACGTACTGAGATTTTGCCGTTATCACGCAGCGCTTTATAGATGCTGGTAGAAATGTCACGGTTTTCGTCTGAGTGAGTTGAATGGTAGTTGTCGTAACCAATCAAGAAATCATTGAAGTCTTTCATGTGCTCTTGGCGTACGCCTTCGATCAACTCTTCAGAAGTGATGCCATTTTGCTCCGCTTTAATCATGATGGCGGTGCCATGGGCGTCATCGGCACAAACCGCAGTACACACGTGCCCACGCATTTTCTGAAAACGCACCCAGATGTCTGTTTGGATGTGTTCCAGCATGTGTCCTAAATGGATAGATCCATTTGCATAAGGAAGGGCGCTGGTGACGAGTATTTTGCGTTGCGTTTGTGCCATTTTTGATAAGCCTACTGGATTAAAAAAGGTCGAATATTCTATCAGAATTTAGAGGTGGACGACGAAAAAAAGTCTCAGTCTAAATAAGGGATAGCATGTTGGAAGGCGACATTATAAGTCGCCACTTATTCAGTGCAAGTCTAAGCCTTGCTTTTCCACGATTTGCCCCCACATTGGCATCATCATATCCATTTATTCGCGCCGCTTGTTAACTAGGAGCCTACATGCCCACCTTAGACGAACTGCATGCTCAACAGCAGACCATTCTGGCTGAACTGATCGATCCCAATACCCAACAAGCCTATGGTGATGTCTGGCAATTGACCGGTGACGACGCCCGTTTACATTTGCGTATTACCTTACCTTACCCAGCGCAGCAACAGCAGGCACAACTAGAACAAATGGTTCAAACTGCGCTAAACGATACTCGGGAACTGACGTTAGAGGTTGAACACGAAATCAGCCAATACGCTACACAGGGGAATTTACCTGGCCTTAATGGGGTGAAAAATGTGATTGCCGTGGCGTCGGGTAAAGGTGGGGTTGGTAAATCGACCACGACAGTGAACTTGGCCTTGGCCATGGCGCGTGAAGGTGCACGCGTGGGGATTCTGGATGCGGATATTTACGGTCCAAGCCAAGGTATGATGCTGGGTTTTGCCGATGGTACTCGACCACAAGTGCGCGATGAAAAGTTCTTTATTCCGCCGAGCGCTCATGGTGTGCAAGTCATGTCGATGGCCTTTTTGATGACCAAAGATACGCCTGTGGCGTGGCGTGGTCCTATGGTTACTGGGGCTTTGATGCAAATTCTCACGCAAACCGATTGGGATGACTTGGATTATTTGTTTGTTGATATGCCGCCAGGTACTGGGGACATTCAATTGACTTTATCGCAAAAAGTGCCAGTAGCAGGCTCAGTGATCGTCACCACACCACAAGACATTGCGTTGTTGGACGCTCGTCGTGGCATCGAAATGTTTAATAAAGTGAAGATTCCGGTATTGGGTGTGGTGGAAAATATGTCGACACACATTTGCTCTAACTGTGGTCATCATGAAGCCATCTTCGGGGATGAGGGCGGTGCCAGCTTAGCAAAAGAATACGGTGTGAATGTGCTTGGCAAGCTGCCATTGAGTTTATCGATCCGTGAACAGAGTGATTTAGGGAAGCCGATTGTGGTAAATTCCCCCGGTAGTGAGGTGACGGGCATTTATCAGTCGATTGCTCGTCAGTTGGGTGCTACTCTTGCCCGCCTACAAGAACAGCAATTTGTGATGCCAACCATTGGCATGAGCGACGATTGAGGAAGTAACATGCGTTTGTGTGACCGAGATATAATTAAAGCCCTAGACCAAGGCGACATCGTGATTGAGCCACGCCCAGACAACAGCGTGATCAGTGGCGTGTCGGTGGATTTGCGTTTGGGCAACTCGTTTCGAGTGTTTCAAGGTCACCCTGCGCCTTACCTTGACCTGAGCAGTTCCAAAGACGATCTGAGTAAAGTCATCGAATCTGTCATGAGTGATGAGATCTTAGTCGATGATGGCAAACCTTTCTTTATCCACCCTGGTGAACTGGTATTGGGTGTAACTAAAGAGTCGGTCACGATTCCAGACGACTTGGTAGGGTGGTTAGACGGTCGCTCTTCTCTGGCGCGTTTAGGGCTCATGGTGCACGTAACGGCTCACCGTATTGATCCCGGTTGGAGTGGTGGCATTGTTTTAGAATTCCTTAATGGCGGTAAACTGCCGATTGCCTTAAGCCCGGGCATGACGATAGGGGCGATTAATTTTGAAACCTTGTCTGGCCCTGCGGAGCGTCCATACAACAAGCGTGATAATGCCAAATACAAAGATCAAACATCGGCGATTGGCAGTCGCATCAGTGGCGATAAATCTCAATAGAGACGATTTTTTAGTAAACACCATGACGTATCAAAACATTCCAGTGAACATTATTACCGGATTTTTAGGGGCTGGTAAAACGACCCTCATTCGCCAGCTTCTCAGTAAGGTACCTGCGGGTGAACACTGGGCGGTATTGGTCAATGAGTTTGGTGAAGTGGGCATAGATGGTGCGTTACTGGCAGACAGTGGTGCTAGCATCAAAGAAGTACCGGGCGGCTGTTTGTGTTGTGTGACCTCGGCGGCGTTTAGTACAGGCTTGAATGCACTGATCAAACAGGTGAATCCAGACCGCATAATTATTGAGCCCACTGGCATTGGCCACCCCGTGCAAATCATGGCGCAACTGCAAGTCGAACATTACCGTGATGTGCTGGATGTCAAAGCCTCGGTTTGTCTGTTGGATGTGCGTAATCTGCAAGACCCAAGATACTTAGGTCATCCGGCGTTCTTTGATCAGATCGATCAAGCCGATGTGCTGATTGCATCAAAGGCTGACCAATACTCGGAAGCGCAGCAAGATCAATTTCTCGCGTTCGTCGCACAGCTTAACGATCCGAAAAAGTATGCTTTTTCTTATCATGGTGATATTGCTTTATCTTGGCTGGATTATTCAAAGAGCAATGCTTCGTCCGTTCTGCCTCATCACCATGTGCACCATGATCACTCAAACCATAATCACTCCCATGATCATGAAAACAGTCACCATCATGAGTCTGATACGCTCAGATTCCAGCATGAAAAGATCACTTGTTATGAAAAGCGCGATCAAACCCTTTGTAGCATTGGTTGGGTGATTGCAGGTGAAATGCGTTTTCAGCAAGACACGGTTGAAAACCTTGCCCAACAACTCAAACAGCACAAAGGTTTTTGGCGACTCAAAGGCCGACTCAACCTTAATAACGAGAGCGCCATTGAGTGCAACGTCACCCAAACGGAGCTGGATTTCGCCACGCAAGACAGTGTTCCGCAATCCAAAATTGAGTGTCTTGTCGATGATGAACATCAGCTTGCTGAAGTAAAAGGTCTGATAGAAAAGGCGTTGTTTTAGTTTTCCATGCTCTAGGCTTTTACATTAGGTCTGATTAGCTTGAATTGAATTGGGTGTTTTTCTGCCTTTTAATTCAGGGAAGTTGGGCGAATCACTTCATTTATTGAAACTTTTTCCGACGGCGAATTCAACAGCAAACGCTGTCAAACCTGTAAAGAAATCTTCCTTTTATGTATGAATCCGTTAATGCCTTGGGAATAACTAGAAGAGGGTATTGAGCCTTTTTATCCTAAATTAGGGAATGGCAGAAGGCCTTATCTATGATACCCCTGTTGCTGATCACTCTATCACTCTATCACTCTATCACTATGAACTTCAGGTACTTATGTGTTTATCATCGACCAGATGATACGCGCAGTGAGGGGAATCCGTTTAAACATTATAAAATAAGGTTCAATCATCTTGTTTAATGGTATAAAAGTGATGAAATAGCCGTATTACTGGTTGATATTGGACTTTTGGGGAAGTTAAGGTGCATTACTCGACTTGATCGCATGTTTCTAAGTTTTGTGAGTCGATCAAGAATAGGCGTTTATTCTTAATAAACGTACTCTAATCATGCAAAATCGTAGAAATGTTTATGAAGACATCGCATAATCATACCGTATTACATTTTGTAATGCAGATAGCATCTTAAGCTGATGTTTTAGTAATAGTAAATACTTTTAATCGTTTAAATCAGAAAGGATTATCTATGTTACGGTCTTTGAAGTTTCAAATATACATGCTTACCTTATTGCCATTGCTTCTTGCAGGTGTGTTATCGGCTATCGGGATGCTAACCGCTATTCAAGTTGTTCAAGAAAAAACCACAGAAACCATTTCTCATTCTGTTTTGGACGTGGAGAAAAAAGGCCTAATGGCTGTGATGGAGTCGGTGAGGACATTAGTTGAACCCTATGCCGAGAAGCCCAACAAAGAAGGCTTGGATGAAGCGTTAACGCTTTTAAATTCAATAAAATTTAATGATGGCCAAGGCTATATATTTTCTTTTACCTCTGACGGCACCATGCTGCAACATGGCGTAAGTAAGAAAATTGTAGGAACCAATATTCTTGATCGTACCGATGCTAAAGGAACATTTTTCTTCAAAGAGCTGGTTAAGGCTGCAAAAAATGGTACGCATTTTGTCGAATATTTTCACCTCAAACCCGGTGCTGAAGAGCCGTCACTAAAATACGCTTATTCCTTATATATCCCTGAATGGGATTTAATGATTAATGCGGGTATTTATCTAGATGAGACACAAAAAATAGTTGATACGATAAAAGCAGAGATTAATGGTTCTAAAAATTCGATACTGATTCAAAATACAGTCATTACTGTTGTTGTTATGCTGCTTATTATTCTATTGGTTTCTTTCGCTGTATCGATACTGTATCGATCGCTTAATACGCTGCGCCTTTCTGTTGCCGACCTTGCGAATGGTAACGGTGATTTGACTGTAGAGTTACCCTATAGCTATATCGATTTAATTGATGAGATATCGAAAAACTTTAACCGCTTCCTTGCTTCTCTTAACTCTGATATCACGCATTTAAAAGCGACAACTCAAGAGTTAAATCAGATTGCAAAAACGTCTTCAGAGCATCAATTACTCTTGGTTGAGTCTGTTAACACTCAAAAAGATGGTGCTTTACAGGTTGCTGCCGCAATAGATGAAATGTCCTCTACTGCCAGTGATATCGCTAATAATGCGGAGGTTACTCGCTCATCTGCCGAGTCTGCTAATACACAAACCAAAGATGTCCTTAATCAGGTGGAAACATCAAATGAGCAACTTGAGAACCTCAACATCTTGATGACGGATGTTGAGAAGTCTATTAATGAGTTAGGACAAAATGTAGAAGATATTAATTCAGCATTAGGCGTGATTCAAAGCATCTCTGAACAAACTAACCTACTGGCACTGAATGCTGCTATTGAAGCCGCACGGGCTGGGGAGCAAGGTCGAGGCTTTGCTGTTGTTGCTGATGAAGTGAGAACGCTTGCCCAGCGCAGCCAAGAGAGTACTGTCGAAATTAGTGGTATTTTGGAGAAGTTGCAAGCCAGCGCTGCCAACACGGTTAACGATATGGAACGTTCTGGCGTGCAACGCAACAAAGTGCTTGAAGCTATGTCAAATATTCGTGCACTCATCAGCAGTAGCACTGAATCCATTGAGGGGCTGACTCTGTTGAACATTCAGGTTGCGACCGCCGCAACAGAACAGTCAGCGGTTGCTGATGAGATTGCAGAGAATATCAATGGCATTGTGGTACAGGCTGATAACATTAGTTCTGGAGCAGAAAAAGCGTCTGAGCAAATGTCTGGTCTGGAGAAACAATCTCTGCTTATTGAAAGTATAACGAGCAAATTTAAAGTGTAATAATCATTCCCCTCCGTAACGAAGCCCTTGTGCGGAGGGGATTCTGCTCTCAAGGCTAATGAGTCTCCTCTAATAATATTAACTGATTGTTATTTATGAAAATAAATTACATACCTCAGACTCTACCCCTATTAAAACTCAAGATAATTTAATGTCCGAGTGGCTATTATTTAATAGTGCTACGCAGGGATTTAGTAATAAAAAGGATGAATATTATGTGTATAAATAGAAAGTGGTTGTGGACCGCATTCGGGATTGTTTTAGCAATGTCTCCTCTTGTGACGCAGGCAAAAGTCACGGATTTTACTGTTACCAACACCATTCGCCCTGTTTTTGAGGGCACTCGTTTTGGTGAGGTAGGCACCTATGAACGTATCGATGCGATTGCTGAACTGGCGATTGACCCGAACTCAACGCGGGGGAAAAAAATTGTCGATCTGGAATATGCTCCTGTTGGCAAAGATGGACTTGTTCATTACTCAACTAAGGTGTCAATTTTACGTCCTATCGATGCGGAAAAAGCGAACGGCACAGTATTGTATGAAGTGTTAAACCGTGGAAGAAACTTGTCTCTTGCTTTATTAAACAGGGCAAGCAGCCTTGGTATGCCTGAAACAGCTCAAGATGCAGGGGATGGTTTTTTGATGGACAATGGCTACACCCTTGTCTGGAGCGGTTGGCAAACTGATTTGCCCGAGAATAAACTCAAGCTGAATGTTCCCGTGCTGCCTTCTGTTACTGGTCTTTCACGGGAAGAATTTATCTTTGATAAAGCCGATCAGGTTATGACTGCCAACTTGACCTATCCGGCGATGGATATGGACAGTAAAAGTGCCACGCTGACCGTGCGGCAGAGCGCAGATGACCCGCGTTCCACTGTGTCTGGTTTATCATTTAAATACCTGTCACCTACGCAAATCGAGATTACTCGCCCCGAGGGTTTTGATAACGGTGCCATTTATGAATTCATCTATAGGGCGAAAAACGCCGTACCTGCTGGACTGGCTTTTGCTGCCACTGCGGATGTGGTGAGCTTCTTGAGAGGTTACAAGGGGCATGATGTGGTATCGCCATTGAAAAATATCGATAACAGTATCGCTCTTGGCCTTTCACAATCGGGGCGTTTTTTGCGCGATTTCATCTATCAAGGCTTCAATGCCGATGAGTCCAGTACTAAGGTATTTGATGGGGTGATTACTCACATTGCTGGGTCCCGTAAGACTTATACGAATTATCGTTTTGCCAAAGTAGGCCGTTACTCTCGCCAACATGAAGACCATGATGTGCAAGGTGACCAATTTCCCTTTAGCTATGCTTCGTTAACCGACCCTTTGACGGGTCGTACCGATGGCATTTTAAAAGCATGTCGTATCAGTAATACTTGCCCTAAAATCATGCAAACGGATACCTCGACAGAGTTTTGGCAAGCTAGGGCGGCTCTAATGTCTACTGCGCCAGACGGTAGTGAGATAAACATTCCGGACGAGGTTCGTTGGTACTTCTTGGCTGGTGCACCACATTTTAATGTTTGGGGGGCGGTGAGTAAAATCGATGAGGTATGCCAATACCCAACGAATCCTATTAGTGCTGCACCGGTGATGCGGGCGTTAACAAGTGCAATGCAAAGCTGGACAACCAACGGTACTAAGCCTCCTGCTAGTCAGTACCCAAATACTCGTGATGGCAGCCTTGTTGCCTTGTCTGAACTGCATCTACCTAATATTTCAAACGACAGCGTCATGCCTGTTTATAATGTGCTTAAAGTAATGGATCACAGCGTTATTCCTCCTATTGCTGGTGAAGCTTACCCTGTATTTGTGCCACAGCTCGATGCAGATGGTATTGCCACGGGAGGCATAAAGGTGCCCCGTGTCGCTGCACCTTTAGGAACCTATTGGGGGTGGAATTTACGCAATGAAGGTTATGCCAAAGGTAACCTTTGTGGTCTGAAAGGCTCGTTTATTGCCTTTGCAAAAGATAAAGGCGAGATAGAGGGTGATACACGTTCCTCGATATCTGCACGTTATGGTGATGTGGAAGGCTATGTGAAAGTCGTGAAAGCAAAAGTGAAAAGCTTAGTTGATGATGGTTTTATGTTGCCGGGTGATATGGACTTTGTGGTTCAACAAGCGAAAAAAGATTTTGAAAACCTTTAAGGACGGTGCGAATAAGTCTATTAGGTGTCAGGTGAGTATAACGTCTGACACCACCTCTGTTTATTCATTTAGTATCCGTTATTTCATTGGTATTTTTTAAAATAATACGTTTTTGAGGGATTGCGTAGGGAGCCTGTTTAATATCAATTAGACGAAATGGTTGTTGGGCAGCATCAGCAACGTTATTTTGTTGATGCTGCCTAGATTATTTTATGTTTTTAAAAAGCCACTAAAAGGTGTTTTCAAACACCACTTCATCCACAGAAAGTTGTCCACCACGGGGTTGTGCGGGTTTGGTGCCTTTGCCAATAGCCAGCATCATAACAATGACATGGTTTTTCGGCAGTTTAATGAGGTCAGCGACCTTGTCGAATTCGATGCCGATCATAGGGCTAGTGTTGTAGCCCATTTCTTCCGCCGCCAACATGAGGTTTTGTGCTGCCATGGCGCCGGATCGAATGGCTTCATCTCTTTGTAACCATGCTTTGTCACGGTAAAAGTCTTGTAGCATATTGGTTAGCATGTCTTGAACCTCATTCGGGGCATTCTTCCAGTATCTTCTCGGGTTGTCGGACCAAGCTTGGGTATTCGCGACTACGATGATGAGCTCCGACGCAGCGCTGATTTGTCCTTGGTCCCAAGCGGCATTTTGGATGTTTTGGCGCTGTTGTTCGTCCACCACACGCACAAATCGCCAATGCTGAATGTTGAACGAGGTAGGGGCCAAGATCGCCGCCTTGATGAGTTTTTGAAACATTTGATCCGACATTTTATGGTCGGGATCAAAATGCTTAATTGAACGTCTTTTCTCGATTAGATTGAATACACTCATGATTTACTCCTATGTGTTTAAAGTGAATAGGGACATGGTGCGTTTTTTTTATCAATGCATAAACTGCCTAAGTTGGGTTTCTATTTTTGCGTTATACGCAATGATAGGGAATACTGTTTTGCATCGATGTACCGAGGATGAGTGTTGTGTTTGAGGCAATGGAACAATTTGTCAGAGTGGTGGAATTAGGTTCCTTTAGCGCCGCGGCGGAGTCGTTAGGGAAAAAGCCGAGTTCCATCACTAGAAAGGTTAATCAGCTTGAGCATGAAGTGAAAACCAAGTTGCTGATTCGCTCGACTCGTCGGTTAGATCTGACGCCAGATGGGGAACAATTTTATAATCAATGCAAACAAATCTTGCAGTCTGTCCATGCTGCCAAGCACAGCTTTGTCAAAGATGATGCTAAAGTTGATGGCAGTTTGGGTATTGCCACTTTTGATAGCGTAGGGCGGGGTGTTCTTGTGCCGCTTATCGCCCAATTTCGACAGAAGCATCCAGACACTAAGATTGCGATCAGTCTCGATAATAATCTCTCTGATCTTCATAAAGGCCCATTTGATTTGGCCATTCGATATGGGCGTCCAGATGACTCAAGCTTACTTTTTCGCCCGTTAAGAAAGATGCCTAATGTACTGGTTGCCTCTCCGTCTTATCTGCAGCAGTCGGCCCCCATTGAATCGCCAGAAGATTTAAAATCTCACGCTTGCTTAGCTTTTTATCGATCTCGTCAGCATGCTTGGTGGCATTTTAAAAAGGGAACTGAGTACAGAAAAATCCGCATTGATCCAATGCTCTCATCAGAAGGCGGAACGCCTTTGTTGATGTGGGCTAAAGCGCACCAAGGTATTACTTTGGTGAGTAAGCTTTTTATTGAAGAAGATCTAAAAGACGGTCGTTTAGTTGAGGTATTACCTCATTGGCAAGCCTCACTGACAGAGCAAGATAGCGCCATGTTGTATCTAGTATGGAAACCGTCATCGGGACAAAAGCCCATTGTCAGAGCCATGATCAACGACATTGTCGCAGCGCTAAGTGACAGACCGAAAGAGTTTGATCAGATCTAAATAAAGATCATAGGATGAAATATAATAAAGCTCCAATAATATAGGTGTTATATGGTTATCAAGAATAAAAGGTAAATATAAGCATTTAATTGCTTTATGTCTCTGCCTAATAATGAATTAGAGTTGGAATTTTAATTAACTGTTTAGTAATATGTCTAGGCCATATAATATGCTCTTAAGCTTGAGAGAACTCGGTTCTCTCATCATAATGATGGATGTTTAGCTTTAAGGATAAGAGCTCCTTTCTAATATATCTTAATTGCGCTTAAGGATGATTTTACTTTAAAAGGAAGTATCAATGATGCTAAAAAAACTATGCTTATTAATCACTGTCGCAGCAAGCGTCAGTGCCTGCTCATCTTTTTACAATGATAGTGCTGTTGCCCCAGATGGTGGTCGTTTCGTATCTGGCCAATATGATGGTAATAAAGCGATTTTTCACTGTCCATCAACGCCAGATGCAGGTGATTGTGAACGTATAAATGTTGAATTTAAGTAAAAGGATTTTGAAAAATGAAATTTAAATTATTAGCTTCTTTACTGATTGCTGTTGGTCTAACTGGTTGTGCTTCAACATTCACAAGTATTGAACCTGCGGCTGAAGAAAATATGTATTTTGTGACAGAAAATCATAATCGTCCATTTGGCATTTCTGGAGAGCTTCATTTATGTGAGGCAATTGATTCCAGTAATATGGTTTGTGAAACGATAGACGATTAATTGTCGAATTAGACGGCTTTATTTTTAAAGCCGTCTATATTTAGTCTTATCATTTTATCTCTTATTATTTCTTCGTAATGCAATCGAATTGTCAATCCTACTTAGCAAGCTATCTAAAACGTTTACCTAAGGCGCAAGCTGAGCAGTACTCTTCATTTAGTGCGGATTACTTTTGCGCCGATGAGGTCAATGCCAATCTTTGCGCTGAGTTGATTTTGCGCGGTGAAAAGCGGGCGTCTTGCAGTATGGCGCATTGGTATCATCACGAGAATGAAGCGTATCCTCAAGTTGGGCATTTGCAAGTGGTTACCAACTGGCAGGGGCAACCGGTTTGTATCATTGAGACAACCCAAGTTAGCGAATGCCGTTTTAATGAGGTGACGGCCGAGTTTGCTGTGGCCGAGGGTGAGGGAGATAAGTCACTGAGCTGGTGGCGTGAAGCACACTGGGATTTCTTTTCTAAAGAATGTGAAGAATTGGACATTCCTCCAGCGGAAGATATGATGCTGGTGTTGGAACACTTTAAACGCGTTTATCCGTTATGAGTTTTTTAGGCCGCAGAGGCGGCTCTCCAAATATTCGTTTATAAGCTCTGGAGAACGCCGCTTCAGATTGATAGCCCAATTCTTCGGCCAGATCGGCCAAAGTCACTTGAGACTGATTGATTTTGTGTCTCGCCAAATTCATTCGCCATTCGGTAAGGTAATGTTTCACTGAGGTACCAATGACCTGGGTAAAATGGGCAGAAAACCCTGAGCGCGACATGCCAGCTAATGTTGCCAGTTGATCAACCGTCCAAGCGTATTGTGGTTGAGTGTGAATGGCTGACAAGGCTTTAGCTAATTTCGGGTCTTGTAGACCGCTAAGCCATCCATTTGGGGCGTGGCTACTTTTAGTGATCCAGTTGCGAATGGCTTGAATGACAATAATGTCAGCCAGATGTGTCATGATGGTTTCACCGCCAGGGGCAAGCGTCGAGGCTTCTTGTTCTAAGGTGTGCATCATACTTTGCAGAGACAGAGGTAGGTTGTCCTTTGCTTGACTTAGGTGAATGACGTCAGGAAGCTGTGCAATCAGCTTTTGTCCTGCAATATGGTCAAAGCTTAGTACCCCGCAGATGAGCCGAGTTACCTGTGCTTCGCTTTGCCCTTCCACTTTTTCTCTTTCTTTTTCACGTCCTTTTCCGCCATAGCGAAGAAATTCATAACGTTCTGAGAGTTTGGTGACGGGAATGTCGAAGAAAGGTTCACATGTTTGTCCCTTTTCATGACTAATATTATGGCCCAGACCTTTGGCGACTAAGGCCAGTTCACCTGGTTGCAAATAGTGGCTTTTACCGTTTTCGAAGCTTAGCCAACACCCTCCCTCCGTCACGATATGGAACATCATTTTGCCTGCTAAAGGGGGCATGGCAATGCCCCAAGGCTCAATCAGCTCTGAATTGGCGTAGATCAAACCGTTTAGTCTAAGAGAATAAAGAGTTTCCCCTAATGTATCGGAATGAGCGGGTATATCACGAGGTGGAAGCATGTTGGTGTCCATGACTTTGTAATCTGTATTTTTAGACGAACTGCAAAAAAGTATGGATATTAAGGCATTAAATATCAAGTTTTGGCCGATTAAACTGTCATTTAAGTTAGCAAGTACTGGCTGATGTTTAAAATTGAATGAGAGGGTTTGAGATGAAAGACAATAGCATGGCAATCATTGGTGCTCAGGGTAAAACTGGCGCAAGAGTTATGAAAAAGTTGAACGCATTAGGTTTGAATCCCCGTGGCTTATCACGCCACAGTGAAGTGATGTTTGATTGGGCAAGGCGTGATACTTGGGTACCCGCTTTGACTGGAGTGAAAGCCCTGTATGTGACCTATTATCCTGATTTGGCAGTCCCGCAAGCGGAAGAGGATATGAGTGCTTTAGTCGCCGTGGCAAAACAAGTCGGAATCGATCATTTAGTGTTGTTATCTGGCCGAGGTGAAGAAGGGGCGCAGCGCGCTGAGCAGGTGGTCATACACAGTGGACTAAGGTGGAATGTGGTGCGTGCCAGTTGGTTCATGCAAAACTTTAGTGAGAGCTTTATGGTACAGGGCATTGCTGCAGGGAACTTAGTATTGCCTGAGCCTAACGCCACAGAACCTTTTATAGACGCAGAGGACATTGCTGATGTGGTGGTAGCGGCGTTCACGCAGCCGCATTTGACCGATCAATTATTGGAGGTGACAGGGCCTGAGTTACTGAGTTTTATGGATTGCGTCGAAAAAATCAGTGCAATGATTGGGCGAAAGGTGGAGTTCAGCCCTGTACCAGTAGAGGCTTATTTAGCGGGTGCTAAGGCGCAAGGTTTGCCCGATGACATGGCCTGGTTAATCAACGAATTATTCGTCAATGTATTGGATGGGCGTAACGAATCGATCACGGATACGGTATGGCAAGTTTTAGGTCGACCTGCGCGTCGTTTTGATCAATATCTTGTGGATCAGGCAGAGGCGTCGATATGGTGTCAATCACAGGAGAGCACAGGTGGCTGAGTTACTGATTGTCTTATTGGGTATCATGGCGGGAACGTATTTTGCCTTTTCTGCTTTTGTGATGAGAGCATTAAATCGTCTTGCTGCCAACGAGGCGATTAGCGTCATGAACAGCATAAATCGAATGATTTTAAACAGCGTATTTATGCCCATTTTCTTTGTTTCAAGTGCTTGCTTGTTGGGGGCTTTATTATGGCATGTATCTAACTGGCAAGCGGGTGAGTCGGGGTTTTGGATAGCGTCAGCCTTGATCTATTTACTGGGTATGTTTGCGGTAACCTTATTTGGTAATGTGCCATTGAATGAACGACTGAAACAGGGGGCGAAATATTCAGAATTAAGCCACACTCTTTGGCATGAATATGCTGTTAAGTGGACGCGATTGAATCACGTAAGGACATTAAGCAGTGCTTTAGCCTGTTCTATTTTGACTTACGTATAATGGCTTTTTCAGAAGCGCGGCGGTTTCTGATGGATGGTACACTGTGGTATTGCATCGTTGGTGCAATGAAGCAATACCACCGTAATATTGATGGCTATTTGTAGTAGAGGAATGGATATGGCAAAACTGGGTGTAAATCAAGGTCAACTAGCGGCTTGTTCGAATAAGCCGAACTGCGTAAGCAGTCAAGCACAAGACAGAGAGCATTATATTGATCCATTGTTGTTTCATGGCAATCAAGAGAATGCACATCAGGCGATTATAGCCATTTTGCAGCAGACTAAACGTGTGAACATCGTGACCAAGGAAGCAAACTATTTGCATGCTGAGTTTAAATCCGCCTTGTTTCGCTTTGTTGATGATGTGGAATTTTACTTTGTTGAAGAGTCACCGAGCTTGACGACCATTCACATTCGCTCAGCTTCTCGGGTAGGGTATTCCGATTTGGGGGTAAATCGTAAGCGTATGGAGTCGCTTCGAGCACAATTATGATGTTCAGCTTGATGTGCGCTTGGTATGCTTTTTTCAATCTTTTGGCTATTCTGGCTTACGGTTTTGATAAATACGCGGCGATACGTGGCCATTGGCGAGTTCAGGAATCTACCTTGCATTTATTGTCTTTGCTGGGTGGCTGGATTGGGGCGTTAATGGCGCAACGTTTATTTCGTCATAAGCGAAGTAAACAGCGTTTTATGTTGGTGTTTTGGGGAAGTGTGTTTGTCAATTTACTGGGATTGTTCTTGGTCTTAAGCCAATGGTCGGCTTTTATGTAACCAATATGTCAAAAAATATTGAGTATTTCATTTTATTTTCTTCCTAACCTCAGATTTGCTTCCTTCAAACTCGGTTCCGTTTTACTATTTATTCATTGAATGAGTCCTTTTTTAAAGTGGCTCATTCTGTCTTTATTAAACTCAATTTAGGAAACAGTAATGGCGGCTTTTGGTAGCGTTTTTATGCCTAAGATGGCATTAGCGACATTCGAAAATAATCAGTGGAGTGAAGCAAGTATCGTAGCGGCGGACAGCATTCAAATGCATCCAGGTGCGCACGTCTTGCATTATTCTAGTACCTGTTTTGAAGGTTTGAAGGCATTCCGCCACGAAGATGGTAGTGTGCATGTGTTTCGAATGGACCAAAATATCAAACGTTTGGCGCAAAGCAGTCGTTTGTTGTTTTTGCCAGAATTCGATGAGGCAGCCGTTTCGAAAATGATCTTAGATGTGGTCGCAGAATATGCAGAGGATGTACCTACGCCTCCAGGTTCTATGTACATTCGACCAACTCATATTGGTACCGAAGCCGCCATCGGTAAAGCCGCTGCGCCAACGGCTTCTTCTATGTTGTATGTATTGTTGTCTCCAGTTGGGGATTATTTTACGGGTGGGGCTAAAGCGTTACGTTTGTTGTTGGATGAAAACGGCATGCGTTGTGCGCCTCATATGGGAATGGTGAAAAGTGGTGGTAACTATGCCAGCGCATTGGGGCCTATCGCCAAAGCACAAAAAGAAGTACAAGCGGATCAAATCCTGTTTTGTCCAAATGGTGATGTACAAGAGACTGGTGCAGCTAACTTCTTATTGATTGACGGTAACGAAATCATCACCAAAGGATTGGATACTAGTTTCCTACATGGTGTGACACGTTCATCCATTTTGACTCTGGCAAACGATTTAGGCATGACGGTATCAGAGCGTGATCTTACCGTTGATGAGCTACTTGAGCGTGCCGCTAAGCCAGAAGTGGAAGCGGTGTTGTCTGGTACAGCCGCGGTACTGACATCTGTGGGTACTTTTATTCACGATGGTAAAGACTTTAAAGTCGGCAGTGGCGAACCTGGCCCTATTGCACAGAAGCTTCGCCAAGCATTGAATGATATTCAATGGGGTAAGGCAGAAGACAAACATAATTGGCTAACGAAAGTCGTATAAGTCTTTTGTTTTAGAGAAAAAAGTCTGAAAGACAAAAAACGCCTGATGACACTCACTTAAGTGGATGCCATCAGGCGTTTTTGTGTTTAGGTATGAAACCCCTTTTTTTAACGCTTTGGTTTTAGAAACTTAAGCGTAATGAGGCGAACATGGCATCGTAGTTATAGCCTGCAATTTCTGCCGTGTCGTAGTTGGCTGCAACGGAAAAGTTTTTTGTGACATAGTAGCGAGCGGCCACAGCAAAGCTGGAATCAGTGTCTGAGAAAACGTCGTCGTATTTGAATTTACCTTCCAATTCCACTCGATCTGAAATGGTGGTGCGAACACCTGCTGTGATCCGAAAGCCGGTTTCGTCATTGCGGCCAAGATCCACTTGGACATACTGTAACTGACCGAAAATGTTGGATTGACTGCCTACACCGGAATACATACCGGCACCAACGGCCATCACATCTAGGCTGCCATATTCGGTTGATTCGAATGCGACGTAAGGTCCCGCTGAGGTTTCAAATGCACCAGAAAGGGAAGTGTAGCCATCATCAGAAGAGCTAACGTCTACTTTACCAAATCCATAATCAAGGTAGGTAAATAATGATTCTGCATAAGTGCCTGTAGAGAGAGTAACGGCAGCTGTGGCTAAACTCGATAACAAAATCTTTTTCATTTTTTTCTCCATTATATTAGTAAATGAAAACAGTTTGTCTGTGTATTTCTATATCGACGATGAGACTGGGAAGTTTAATCACAATTTGGTTTTATTTTGATGACAGTTGGTTTTTTTTGATTGATGATATTAGGCAAAATACATTAATGACGTAATTGGGATCGAGTTATGAAAGTGGTATTGGAAAAGTTATGTTCACCTATTTTAAACCTCTTTGAGGGTGGTGAAGGGGCGTATGATTACAAACCATCCCATCGTAAAGTGCTCATCACCTTAGGGATACTGTGTCTGGTCATTGGCGCCATTTCGATTTATGTGGCTTTGGTGACAGGGCAATTCGCAGGAATGATTCCAATTGTATTATTCTGTGGTACCGGTTTGGTGTGTGAAGTGGTTGGTTTACTTGGTAGTGATCGTGCTGTTGCTCGTATTTGGAAACGAAACTAAATAATGGTCATGAGTTAATGATCGGGGTAAGAAAGGCAGCGGAAGCTGCCTTTCTAGTGGCCCAGAAGGAATCTTAGTGACGTTTACCTTTATGAGGTTTGTCAGCACAGTCTTCAGCGCGCTCTTGTTGAAGTTCGAAGAATTTCGCTTTTTGATCGGCGGTTAAGACGCTTAGCATTTTATGCTGTTGGCTTAACTTGTGTACTTGACGCTCAATGCGTTTTTCACTCATTTCTTTTACCAGTTCGGTGGCTTTAGCAGGGTTAAAGTTATCGGCCATCATCAGGTCTTTGAGCTGGTTCATATGTGCTTCACGCGCTTGCATGTCAGGTTTTGGAGCCTTATCAAACTCGGCTTTCATTGCTTCTCGGCTGTCTTTGCGCAACTCTTTCAATTGTTCTTTTTGGCTGTCTGTTAACGCCAATTCTTTCATTATGCCGCGGTCAAAACCGCCCATACGGCATTCTTGTTGTGGTCCTCGTGGGCCTTTACCATCTCTGTCGCCATGAGCAAAACTGCTGGTCGCGCCTAATGTTAAAGGTAGAACAAGGGAAGCGATAATAAGTTGTTTAGTGAATTTCATAGTTTGATCCTCAATATGATTAAAGGTTGCTCTCTTGGCAGTGCTCGACTGCATGTGAACTAGAATAGGATCTGCTAGGTAAAGCGCGGTCTAAGCATGGTAAAGTATCGTAAAGGATAAAATTTCAACGGGGTTTCAACGTAAAATAGATTTTAGGATCAGTAAGGTTTGAGAACGCGATGACACATATTTTAATTATTGATGACGATGTTGAATTGAGTGATTTGCTTAAAGAGGTGTTGTCATTTGAAAATTTTCAGATATCGACTGCTTACGATGGTTTGGCCGGATTAGCGACCATGAGTGAGTCCGTGGATTTGGTATTGCTGGATGTCATGATGCCGAAATTAAATGGTTTTGACACCTTGAAGCAGCTGCGTGAAAAATGGTCTGTGCCCGTATTAATGCTCACGGCTAAAGGCGACGAGATCGATCGTGTTGTCGGCTTGGAGTTAGGGGCGGACGACTATTTGCCTAAGCCATTTAGCGAACGAGAACTGCTGGCTCGTATTCGCGCCATTTTACGACGCACTCAGGTGGTTCCTGATGTTGAAAAAACTCAGGATGGCGTTTTGTTTCATGATTTAAAATTGTTTCCAGGTCGTTTAGAAGCCTATTGTGATGAGCAGTTGCTGGATCTGACGAGCACCGAATTTGCCTTGTTACATTATTTTGTTCAACACCCGGGAAAGGTGCTCACTAAGGAAGACCTGAGTCTTGAGGTATTAGGTAAACGACTTGCGGCTTTTGATCGTGCGGTCGACATGCATGTTTCCAATTTACGTAAAAAACTACCTGACTGGGACAATGGTAAAGCGCGCATTAAAACCTTGCGTGGTCGCGGTTATTTGCTGGTGGAGAGTGCTTGATGCGGTTGCCCAAAATCACCAGCTTGTATGGCCGAATTTTTGCCATCTTCTGGTTTACTATGTTTTTAATCGTGATGGCGGTATTGACGCTCCCTCATCTTGACCCGCGTAAGAGCCGGGCCATATCGCCACCTCATCATGATATGATGTTAAAAATGCGTGACCGGCTTGAGGAGCGTTATGCCGAAGTTCACAGCATTGCCCCTGTGATTGCTGTATTAGAAGGGCGCCCGTCACGTAATAAAGACAAAGATGATCGTCACATACGTATGTTCTTAACGGACCCAGACGGTAATGTGGTGACAATGGGTAAGCGTTCTGATTTTCTCGATCGTTCTTTGCGTAATTTTGTTTCCAGTATTGATAACCCCGACATACCTCGTCAGCGCTTATATGGCAAAATGATGTTTTCTGGTCCTATCCCAATTCATCTTGCACATCAAAACTATTATTTGATTATTGCTAACCGTTGGAATGAACCGCCGCATTTCTTATTACAGTTGTTTGATCATCCATTGCGTTTACTTTTGGTCGTAATGTTGGTAAGTACACCATTCTTATTATGGTTGGCATGGGCGCTTAGTCAGCCTGCTAGACGCTTAGAAGAGGCGGCCAAACGTGTTTCTCAAGGGGTGTTTAAAATCGATCCAGACTTGGAAAAAGGTACTCAAGAGTTTCGTCAAGCTGGAGCCAGTTTCAATCAAATGGTAGAAGCCGTCAACATGATGATCAGTCGTCAGCAACGTTTGTTGTCGGATATTTCCCATGAATTAAGGTCTCCTTTAACTCGGTTGCGTATGGCGCAGGCATTGGCATTACGTAAGCAAGGTGAGAGTGTTGAGTTGGAACGGATTGATATTGAAGCGCAACGACTGGAGCAAATGATAGGTAAATTGTTAGAGCTATCGAGTTTGCAAGTCGACAGCCATCTCACGCGCGAACGTCAACCCTTGTCGAGTTTATTGGAGGGTTTATTTGCGGACAGTCAATTTGAAGCAGAGCAAAGGCACAAGCAAGTTGAGCTACCAGACATTCCAGTCTGCGATATCATGTGTCATCCACAATTATTGATGAGTGCTTTGGAAAACATTATTCGTAATGCTATTTGCTATAGTCACAGCGTTGTTAAAGTGTCTCTAGAATTGCAGGACAAGCGTATCATGTTTTACGTAGAAGACGATGGCGATGGTGTGCCTGAAGATGAACTGGAATCCATCTTTAGACCATTTTACCGAGTGTCGACTGCACGTGATCGTCATTCTGGTGGTACAGGGCTAGGGCTCGCCATTACTGAAAATGCCATTCGTCAGCACAATGGTCACATACAGGCGAAGAAAAGTTCTTTGGGTGGCTTGATGATTGAAGTGGTGTTGCCTTTGTCCTAGTTCATTTTTAAAAATGGCAATGAACTGAAGCAATATTTAAGGAAAAAAAATGGGAAGCCAATTGGCTTCCCATTTTTTATGGTGGTCGCCAGTCTTATACGAAGATAAAGAACTTAGCGATAAACAGGGCTGCTAGAGCATATACGGCTAGGCTGACTTGCTTACCTTGACCGGACAGTAATTTGATGACCGCGTAACTGATGAATGACAAAGCGATACCATCGGCGATGGAGTAGGTTAGCGGCATAGTGAAAGCGGCAATTAATACAGGTGCAGCTTCAGAGATGTCATCCCACTCAACACGTGCCAAGCTGCTGGTCATCAACACAGCAACGTACATTAGTGCACCTGCTGTTGCGTAAGCCGGAATGGAACCTGCTAGTGGTGCAAAGAATAGGCTTAACAAGAACAAGGCTGCCACGACAACGGCTGTCAGACCTGTACGGCCACCAGCGGCAACCCCTGAGGCACTTTCAATGTAACTTGTTGTTGAAGAAGTACCTAAAGCAGCACCTGCAACGGTGGCAGTAGAGTCGGCTAACAAGGCTTTCTTCAAGCGCGGTAGGTTGCCATCTTTATCCAGCAAACCGCCACGCTGACCAACACCGACTAACGTGCCAGAAGTGTCAAATAGGTCAACGAAAAAGAACGCAAATACCACACTGATCATGCTGATTTGGAATGCGCCTTCAATATCCATCGCTAAAAAAGTAGGTGCGATGGAAGGTGGCATAGACACTAGACCGCCAAACTGATTTTGGCCAAGTATCATAGACAACACGGTGATAACCAAAATACCAATCATTACCGCGCCTGTTACATTAAGGTAAGCAAGTGCGCAAATAATGAAAAAGCCCATCAGACCGTAAATGGCAGAAGGAGAAGATAAGTCGCCTAGAGCAACCATAGTGGCTGGGTTCTTAACGATAATGCCCGCATTTTGCAAGGCAATCATAGCCAAAAATAAACCGATACCTGCTGCAATACCTAGCTTCAAAGAAGAAGGAATGGCGTTGATGACCCATTCACGAATGCGGAAGATACTGATGATGATGAACAAAATACCAGATAGGAAAACCGCACCTAGCGCTTGTTCCCAAGAGTAGCCCATGCCCAATACAACACCGTACGTGAAGAAAGCATTAAGACCCATACCTGGTGCCATCGCGATTGGGTAGTTGGCATAAAGGCCCATAATCAAACAGCCAATTGCGGCCGCTAGACAAGTGGCAACAAATACCGCGCCTTGGTCCATGCCAGCTTGCGCTAGAATGGATGGGTTTACAAAGATAATGTAAGCCATGGTTAGGAAGGTGGTAATACCGCCAACCACTTCGTTTCGCACGGTTGTATTGTGTGCTTTTAGTTGAAATAAACGTTCAAGCATTGATTTGCCTTAATTGTGGTTTATAAATTTGAGGGTTTAAAAAACGGCGTTAGTATAAAAAAATAAGGCGGATTTGTGCAGTTAATATTGAAAAAATATTAACTGCACAACATTGGCGGGGTCATTTATCGAAGTCGATGGCGCCAACATCGGCCACATGAGGGGCGTTGAACGCCATGATTGCTTGGTGTTCAGGGTGAACTTGATAACGACGTAAATCTTCAATGGAAGCAAACTGCATGTCCAATATGAGATCCCAACTGCGCGTTTCTTTTAACTCATCCCTGCCAATATGAAGTGTTTTAATATCATCAATGCGCTCTTTCAATGCTTGCATCTTTTCAACAAACGCGTCGATGTGATCGGCTGGTGTGTGGTCTTGGTATTTGATAAAGACATAATGTTGCAGCATGTTGATTCCTTATTATCAGGTTAAGACGCTTTTTGGTTGGCGCATTGTTTTTGAATGCTCACGTCTATGGTGGGGGCAGCATTATTAAGCGCTTCCATCGCATAGCCTGCCGCAGCTTTGTATTTGGCCATCAAATCTTGGCGTTCTTGTGCTGGAAAAACGGCTTCAATGTCATCAAATACCCCACCGCAGCGTTTATCTAGCTCATTCAAAATAACAAAGGGTCCGGCACCACGATTACGTAATACCACTTCGGAAATGCCAGCACACAAACGGTTATTGAAATCCGTTACTGCCGCTTGAGTGACACCAAATTTCAAGATGGAAGCACCCAGTTCGCGAGCATCGACAATGGCCTGACTTGCGCCATTGGAGCCAGTCGGGTACATGATGTGTGCAGCGTCGCCCATTAAGCAGACATGACCATCTACCCAACTTGGTACGGGGTCTCTATCTATCATTGGGTATTCGAATACTTCTTCCGCGCCTCGGAGTAAGCCTTGAATGTCGACCCAATCATAATCCCAGCCTTCAAAGTGATGAATAAAGTCTTCTAATTGGACTTTTTTGTTCCAGTCACCGCTGGTCCAGCCCTCAGAGTTGTCCATGGTAACCTCAGCGATCCAGTTGACGGTCGCTAAGCCAGTGTCAGGATTGGCAGGTGTGATAGGGTAGAACACGATACGATGATGATGAGTGCCTAAGCCGACAAAAGAAGCCCCAGTGCGAATCGGTTTTGCTTGTGTGGTGCCGCGCCACATCACCGCACCGCCCCAATGAATGGGCGGTTGTTGTGGATACATTTGGGCACGTACGGCAGAGTGCAAACCATCGGCGGCGATCAACAAGGCACCTTTAAGTTCAATTTTTTCCCCATTGGTTAAGGTAACCATGGCGATGACACCGTCCGTTGTATTCTGGTAATGAGTGACTTTATGGCCTGTTTTGATGGCGTCTTTACCAAGTCGATCAATCGCGGTGCGATATAGCAACATTTGTAACTCACCACGATGTACGGAATATTGTGGCCAATGATACCCAGCATCTAGCCCTCGAGGCTCACTGTAAACCTCTTTACCATTGAGGCCTACTAAGGTCCATTCCTTCGTTTGAATGCCAATGGTGTCGAGTAACGTTTGCTCTAACCCCATGTTATATAATTCACGCACGGCATTGGGTTGTATGTTTATGCCGACGCCAAGGGGTTTGAGTTCCGCTACGGATTCAAGCACTAAACAAGGTATGCCAATTTGGTGAAGTGTTAGGGCAAGGCTTAGGCCGCCAATTCCGCCCCCAGCGATTAAAACTGGCTTTTTGTTATTGGATGTCATAGTTGTTGTAGTCCACAGTTTTTGCTTTAAACGGTTATTATCCCTAACCCTGTTGCGGGATACAATCTTATTCATCCTGTCACCGATGGTCAGAGCTGCTCGACCCGATAACCGTTGTTTTTTAAGCTCTGTAATAGGCTATCTGGTCCTGCTAAATGTAAGGCGCCAACCATAATAAATTCGACTTCCGATGTACTGATTAGGTGTTCTATTTTAGTAAGCCAATTTTGATTCCGTTCGGCAATCAGGGTGTGATAAATGGCAGGGTAACTTTGTTGAAGTTCGTTTAACTCCTGTTTCGCTACCTTATCTAGGTGGCCATTGCGCCAGTTTTGTTTTAAGTCTTGCAACGATTCTGCCATGCCATTGATGTCTTCAAGGGTGTAGTTGATCAGATCATTTGGGTTGATTTGATTGAGGCTACTTAAAATGCGAATTTGCTCATCAGGCGTTTCTAACCATGACTGTGCTTTTTGATCCTGTTTGGCTTTCTCTGCATAGAAGGCATCGACGCCTATTTGGTCCATACCCAGCTGTTTGAGTGCTTGCATACTGAGTAATAGCGAAAGCCCACTGGGTGTAAAGTGTTCAATGGTTTCACTCGCAATGTTCTTAGATTGGAGATAGCGAAAGAGGTTGAGATAGGTTGGTTTGTCTAAAATGTGATGGATTTTTGTGTCATCAGAATAGGTAATGGTGTGTTGAAACTTTCGCTGGAAATGGGGTTGATTTAGGGCGGCGATGTCGGTTTCGAAAACGACTTTATCGGCGGCTGAGTAAGCTTGATCATAGGCGAGTGGTAATGGGTAATCCGAGGCGCTTAGTATATGAATGGTGCCACCTAAGTAGAGACTGTTGGTCTCATTGGATACTTTCCAAACGGAAGCGGCTTCTGCTTGTAATCCAAGCGTGGCTAACAGGGTTAACACGCTGTGTTTTAAGTTTTGCATAATAAGTGTCAGATCCGCCTTTATTAGTGCCACGTTGTGCCAATCAGTTCGCTCAATTTAAAGCGACGATTTGGTTGCCTTAATAAACGAATATTACAGCATAGGGTGGTGGGGGAAAGCCTCGTCCTAGTGTTTTCATATTTGTTGATTCGCTATTTTTATGAAATGACGAGGGGGATAAGCATGTAAAAAAACTCGGATAACAGTAAGTTGTGATGGTCAATGTTAGTGTTATTTCCGAATTTTCCTGGGTTGCTTCTGTCTTGGATAAATTATTTTTTAACGTTTCTTTTTTTTAATAAGTCATTGAAAATAATCGTTTTAATTTTATTTTCCAGAGTTGTTAATTGACTTGGATGACAAGTTGTTAGGGCAGCAAAAATTAAGAAATCATTGCTTGGTGTATTTTGTCATTAACTTTGGCATCTTTTGTTATTGAGAGAATGGCTGTTATAGACGACTCTTTCTAACATCGAAAGAGTTCATTTTGGAACTGTTCCAACAAAAACAATAAGAGGTCATAGGCCATGCCTGAATATAAAGCGCCCTTGCGCGATATCAAATTTGTCACAGAGGAAGTTCTGGATATTTACGGTCATTACGCAAAACTGCCCGGTGCTGAAGAAGCAACGCCAGATATGGTGTCTGCGATTCTAGAAGAAGGCGCTAAGTTTGCAGAGCGTGTTCTTTCTCCTTTAAACCGTGTTGGTGATCAACAGGGTTGTCAGTTCAATGATGGTGTTGTTACCACTCCAGAAGGTTTTAAAGAAGCTTACCAGCAATACGTTGAAGGTGGTTGGCCATCTTTGTCTCACCCTGAAGAAATGGGTGGTCAAGGTTTGCCAGATTCTCTGGGTATGTTGGTGACAGAAATGATTTCTACGGCAAACTGGTCTTGGGGAATGTACCCGGGTTTGAGCCATGGTGCGATGAACACCATCGAGCAACACGGTACCGATGAGCAAAAACAGACTTACCTAAGCAAACTCGTATCCGGTGAATGGACTGGTACCATGTGTTTGACTGAGCCACATTGTGGTACTGACCTAGGTATGCTGAAAACCAAAGCCGAACCTCAAGAAGATGGCAGCTATGCCATCAGCGGTACCAAAATCTTTATTTCAGCGGGTGAGCACGATATGGCAGACAACATTGTCCACATCGTTTTAGCTCGTTTACCTGATGCCCCAGCTGGTACTAAAGGCATCTCATTATTTATTGTGCCTAAGTTCAATGTTGATGACGCGGGTGAAAAAGCCGATCGTAACCAAGTGGCTTGTGGTTCTATTGAACACAAAATGGGGATTCATGGTAATGCCACTTGTGTAATGAACTTTGACGGTGCAAAAGGTTTCTTGATCGGACCGCCAAACCGTGGTTTGAATTGCATGTTTACTTTCATGAATGCTGCGCGTTTGGGTACGGCAATGCAAGGTCTGGCTCACTCTGAATGGGCGTTACAGAACTCTGTTGCTTACGCCAAAGATCGTCTGCAAATGCGTGCTTTGTCTGGTGCAAAAGCGCCTGAAAAAGCCGCCGATCCTATTATCGTTCACCCTGATGTGCGTCGTATGTTGCTGACTCAAAAAGCCTTCGCAGAAGGTGGCCGGGCGATGATTCATTATTGCTCTATGTTGGTGGATAGCACTAAGCATGGTAATAAAGAAGAGAAAGAAGAAGCGGAAGAGTTGATGTCTTTGTTGACGCCAATTGCTAAGGCGTTCTTGACAGAAACGGGCTTTGAAGCAGCTAACCAAGGTCTGCAAGTCTTTGGTGGACATGGTTTTATTGCTGAGTGGGGAATGGAACAAAACGTACGTGATTGTCGTATCGCCATGCTTTACGAAGGTACCACCGGTATTCAGGCGCTGGATCTATTGGGTCGAAAAGTATTGATGACGCAAGGGGCAACACTGCGTCGATTCACTAAAATGGTTCATAAGTTCTGTAAAGAGCACAAGGGCGATAAACGCTTTAAGTCTTACATCACGGCTCTGGATAAACTCAACAGTGAGTGGGGTGATGTCACCATGAAAATTGGTATGAAGGCGATGCGCAATAAAGAAGAAGTGGGCGCTGCGTCTGTAGATTACCTAATGTTCTCTGGTTATGTTGTATTGGCTTATTTCTGGGCACGCATGGCAGTTACAGCGAAAACTAAGCTAGAAGAAGGTACCGACGAAGTGGGCTTCTACACTGCTAAGTTGCAAACAGCGACTTTCTATTACGAGCGTATTTTGCCACGCACTAAAGCGCATGCTGAAGCCATGTTGTCTGGTGCTGATAATTTACTTGCAATGGAAGAAGACAATTTCTTATTTCTAAATGCTTAATGACTAAAGGGCACGCCACGGTAGGTGGTGTGCCTGATAAATAGAATATTGAAGAGGTATATTATGAGCGAAGCCAAAGCAGTTTTTGACGCGATGTTAGGACGTTTTGACGCAGATGAAGCGGATGACATGGAAGCCGTGTTTCAATTTGACTTAGATGATGCGGACAACTATCACTTAAGTATTGAGGATGGGAAATGTGAAATGGGTGAGGGGGAGCATGATGATCCAACCGTGACCTTAAGCATGGACTTGGAAACCCTTAAAGACGTAATGAGTGGTGAATTAGATGGCATGCAAGCCTTTATGCAAGGTAAAATCCGTGCAGATGGAGACATTATGCTAGCCACAAAATTGACGCAAATTTTTCCTCAATAAGTTGAAACATTGCGTAACGCTCTTAAGGCTCAACTGCTAAACTGTAGTTGGGCTTTTGCATTTCTCTCCAACATAAAAAAAACAACTGGAGCTTTTTATGACAATGGATACTTCTCTACATAACAACTCAGAAAACGAGAAAGTGCCAGGTAGTTATTTACCAGACTCGCTTAACCCTAATGGTTATCAAAGCCTTACTGATGTGTTGGCTTTGGCGGTTGAAAAATATTCGGACCTACCTGCTTTCACTAGTGTTGGTCGAACCATTACTTATCGTGAGTTGGACGAAAAATCGGATGCGTTTGCCGCGTATCTGCAAAACGAAACCAACTTATCTCCTGGTGATCGCATTGCTATTCAATTGCCTAACATCATCCAATACCCGATTGTTCTTTTCGGAGCAATGAAAGCGGGCATGGTCGTGGTTAATACCAATCCTCTTTACACACCAAAAGAGTTGGAACATCAATTTAACGATGCCGATGTGAAAGCTTTAGTCGTGTTTGCCAACATGGCGAGCAATGTTGAGAAAATTCTCGAAAAAACCTCGATCAAGCACGTTATCATCACGGAAATTGCTGATTTGCACTCCCCAGTTAAGCGTGTCTTGGTTAATTCTATTGTTAAATACGTCAAGAAAATGGTTCCTGCCTACAATATTCCGTCGGCCATTTCATTGAATGATGTGTTAGCAAAAGGACAGGGTAAGGCGGTCTCAAAAGTACAGGCAACACCACAGCAAATTGCCGTCTTACAATACACAGGTGGTACCACTGGGGTCGCGAAAGGGGCGATGTTGACCAACGCCAATCTGATTGCCAACATGTATCAGCTGTGTTCTCGTCTTGAGTCCATCATAGATGAGCGCACCGAAACTTACATTGCGCCTTTGCCTTTGTACCATATCTACGCGTTCCTGATTCATGGTTTGACCTTGTTGCAGCGTGGTGCACACAGTATTTTGATTCCAAATCCGCGGGACTTACCAGGTTTTGTTTCTGAACTTAAAAAGTGGAAATTCACCGGTTTTGTGGGCCTAAACACGCTTTTTGTTGGTTTATGCAATCGTGAAGATTTCCGAGCGTTGGACTTCTCTAGCTTGAAACTAACCTGTTCTGGAGGCATGCCTCTGACGCATGCGGCAGCCGACGAATGGAAACGCATCACTGGTTGCCAAGTAGTGGAAGGTTATGGTTTGACAGAAACGTCTCCCGTTGTGTCATTCAACCCTATTGGGCAAGAGCGCATTGGTACCATAGGTTTGCCTGTCAGTGATACTGACATCAAGATTCAAGGCGATAATGGTGAAGCTTTGCCACAAGGTGAATCTGGTATGCTGTGTGTGCGTGGACCTCAAGTCATGAAAGGGTATTGGAATCGTGAAGAGGCGACTCGTGACGTCATGACCGAAGACGGTTTCTTGATTACCGGTGACATTGCCATGCAGCACGAAGATGGTTACTTGCAGATCGTTGATCGTGCTAAGGATATGATCATTGTGTCTGGCTTTAATGTCTACCCGACAGAAGTGGAAGATTGTATTTCGTCTCACCCTGCCATTCTTGAGTCCGCAGCCATTGGTGTGCCCGACGACAAAACTGGCGAAGCGGTAAAAGCCTTCGTGGTGATGAAATCCGACGAAGCCATGGATATTAATACCCTGCGCGCATTTTGTAAGGAACATTTGGCTGCTTATAAAGTGCCGAAACACATCGAAGTGCGTACTGAGCTACCGAAAACAAATGTCGGTAAAGTTCTACGTCGTGCTTTACGTGAAGAAGAGATGGCTAGCTAAGGCTGGATCTCAAACCTAAGAGACGGCTGGTCTCTTAGGTGTTTTCTTTCTTTACGCCTTTTCTAGGAGAGAATGATGACGCAAGTGAAACGTCAGTTGTTGCATCGGCGTCGCATTGAGTCATATGGTTTTTTGCGTGATGACGGCTTGTGGGAAGTCGAAGCCACGATGCAAGACCTTAAGGCCCAAGATGTGCACCGCGAATACGATGGTAGCCTAGTTCCTAAAGACAGTCCTTTTCATGATATGTATGTGCGCCTCACGCTAGACGATAGCTTTCTCATTAAAGACATTGAAGTGTCTATGGATGCCTTTCCGTTCCCTGGTTGTGGCGGTGCTGTGCCTGCGTTTGATGTTATTAAAGGTACTCGTATTGGGGCTGGCTGGAACCGTTGGTTAAAGCAAACCTTTGCCGGTAAGTCTGGCTGTACCCATATTATGGAGCTATTGCCAGTAGCGGCAACAACGGCCTTTCAAACCATGTGGCAGCCGTTGAGCGAAAAGTACCCACAGCAGGTGCCAATTGCGATTGGTAAATTAGTGAATAGCTGTCAAGGTTGGGCGGATGATGGTCCTATGGTTAGAAAACTGGTGGATGAACAAGTACTAACATTGCCGAATGAGGAGCATCAGTCATGAGTGAATTTGTTACTCAAAGCATTGAATCTGGTATTCAATACATCTGTTTGAATCGAGTTGAAAAGAAAAACGCCATTACATTAGAGATGTATCAAGCGTTAACGCAGGCTTTGCAGTCTGCCCAGAATAATGCTGAGATAAAAGCCAGTATGATCTATGGCGCTGGGCCAGATTTTTCTTCAGGTAATGACATCAATGAGTTTCTGCAAATTGCTCAAACGCCAGATAAGATGGAAGCCATCATGGCGTTTTTGCAAATGTTGACGCGTTATCAAAAGCCTTTGATAGCAGGCGTTGAGGGGCGAGCTGTCGGTGTCGGTGCGACCATGTTGTTGCATTGTGATATGGTGGTGGCATCACGTCATGCTAAATTACAGTTTCCATTTGTGCAGTTAGGCTTGGTGCCAGAGGCCGCATCAAGTCACCTTCTTCCTCAATTAGTAGGGCATCAAAAAGCGTTTGAAATTCTGATCTTAGGGGATTTTGTTGAGTCTGATGAGGCCAAAAATATGGGTTTGATCAATCACTTATGTGAGCCTGGTGAAGCGTTTCAAGTGGCACAACGATATGTAGAAAGAGTCGCCGCGTTACCTATGGAGGCCGTTGCTCTCAGTAAAGATCTGCTCAAGCATCGAGCACAAGACGATGTGCAGATGGCCTTGATGCGAGAAGGGCGGATTTTCAAAGATAGATTAAAATCCAAAGAAGCCTATCAAGCTTTCGCTTCCTTTCTTTCTCGTAATAAATAAACACCTCAATGTGTCTATGAGCCTCACCTTTTGGTGGGGCTTTTTTGTTTGTACGGTATTTGTCATTTGTTTTATTAAATTCGGTCTAAACTCAAAGAGCGTAAACCGCTGGAATCACTTTGGAATTATCCTCTTGAATATTTTTGTTAGTTAACTGGCGCTTTTTTGTTATTGATGAAAATCGCTCTCAAACTAATATAGACTGCAAGAAAATAATAAATATGAGGGACTTATGAAAATCCTAGTATCTGTTAAACGAGTTATTGATTATAACGTTAAAGTTCGTGTCAAAGCCGACCATACTGCGGTCGATTTAACGAACGTTAAAATGTCTATGAACCCTTTCTGCGAAATCGCTGTGGAAGAGGCTATTCGCTTGAAAGAGAAGGGCGTAGCGTCTGAAGTCGTGGCGGTTTCTATCGGCTCTAAAGCTTGCCAAGAAACCTTGCGAACCGCCCTTGCGTTGGGTGCTGATCGCGCTATTCAAGTAGAAGCGGAAGACGATGTCGATTCTCTCTCTGTTGCGAAATTACTAGCGAAAGTGGCGCAAGAAGAATCGGCTGATTTGGTCATTATGGGTAAACAAGCGATCGATTCTGACAATAATCAGACGGGTCAAATGTTAGCGGCCTTATTGGATTACCCTCAGGCAACGTTTGCTTCTGAAATAGTGATCGAAAACGGCGAAGCGCAAGTAACACGTGAAATCGATGGTGGTCTGCAAACACTGGCTGTGACATTACCTGCTGTGGTAACGACTGACCTACGTTTGAACGAGCCGCGTTTTGCCTCTTTGCCAAACATTATGAAAGCCAAAAGAAAGCCTTTGGATGTGAAAACGCCTGCTGACTTGGGTGTGGAAATTCGCTCTAACGTGAGTGTGGTATCGGTTACACCGCCACCAGAGCGTGCTGGTGGTATCAAAGTAGGCTCTGTTACTGAGTTGGTAGACAAACTTAAAAATGAAGCGAAGGTGGTGTCATGAGTATTTTAGTCATTGCTGAACACGATAATAAGTCTCTTAAACCGGCTACTTTGAATACGGTGACTGCGGCGTCACAAATTGGTGGTGATATTCATTTGTTGGTTGCCGGTTTTGAATGCCAAACGGTTGTTGAACAAGCTGCAGCCGTAGCGGGTGTGGTAAAAGTTTTAGTAGCTGACAATCAAGCATACGAGCATCAGTTGGCCGAGAACACGTCTAAGCTGATTCTCGATGTGGCAGAAGGCTACACACATATTTTAGCGCCGGCCACAACAACGGGGAAAAACGTTTTACCTCGTGTTGCTGCTCTTTTAGATGTGGCTCAGCTATCTGATGTTATCAAAGTGGAATCAGCGGATACTTTTGTTCGTCCTATCTATGCAGGTAACGCTATTGCCACGGTTAAGTCTTCTGATTCCGTTAAAGTGATGACGGTTCGTGCGACAGGGTTTGATGCGGCAGCAAGCGAAGGTGGCAGTGCCGAACGTGAAGTCTTGTCACAAGTTATCGCGGCAGACAAGAGTCGCTTCGTAAAAGAAGCATTGGCAGAGTCTGATCGTCCAGAGTTAACCGCAGCAAAAATTGTGGTGTCTGGTGGTCGTGGTATGGGGAATGGCGACAACTTCAAACTATTGGAAGGTGTGGCTGACAAACTGGGCGCTGCCGTTGGGGCTTCTCGTGCTGCCGTCGACGCTGGTTTTGTACCGAATGATCTACAAGTAGGTCAAACTGGCAAAACCGTTGCCCCCGATCTGTATATTGCCGTGGGTATTTCTGGTGCCATTCAGCATTTGGCGGGTATGAAGGATTCCAAGGTGATTGTGGCGATTAACAAAGATGAAGAAGCGCCAATTTTCCAAGTGGCGGATTACGGTCTGGTAGCGGATTTGTTTGATGCTGTGCCAGAACTGGAAAGCAATCTATAAGTATTCCTTAGGGAAAACAATTTAATCTGGGCCCAGTTCATTTCTGTTGAGCTGGGTCATAATAAAAATAATTGGAGACCAGCATGATTTTCGAAGGACAAGCAGTCAAGGTTGCAGTCGATGATGCAGGTGTGGCAACCGTCACTCTGGATTTGGCCGGTGAGTCGGTTAACAAGTTTAACAGTCTTACGTTAAGCGAATTAGCAAAAGCCGTTAATGTTCTTAAACAAACTGATGACCTACAAGGTGTCGTTATTGCCAGTGCAAAAGACGTTTTTGTGGTCGGTGCCGACATCACTGAATTTACCTCGTGGTTTAAATTGTCAGATGAGGATTTGATTGACAAATTGCGCGATGCTCACAACATTTTTAACGACATTTCAAATTTACCTTGCCCAACGGTAGCTGCCATTAATGGCATAGCTCTTGGCGGTGGTATGGAATTGGTGCTGTCCTGTGATTACCGTGTGATGGCCGATTCGGCGAAGATTGGTCTTCCTGAAACGCAACTAGGTATCTACCCAGGTTGGGGTGGTACAGTGCGTCTACCTCGCCTTATCGGTGTCGACAATGCCTGTGAATGGATCTGTGGCGGTGCGCAAAAACGCAGTGCGGATGCAATGAAAGATGGTGCGGTTGATGCGGTGGTGTCGGCTGATAAAGTTCAAGGGTCTGCGCGTCACCTTATCCAGCAAGTAATCGATGGCAAGCTAGACTACAAAACACGTCGTGAAGAATTGCGTGCGCCAATGGAATTCACACCCATTGAAAAGATGATGATTTTCGAATCCGTTCGTGGTGTGGTTGGAGCAAAAGCCGGTAAACATTACCCAGCACCAATGGCAGCGATTAAAACCATGGAAAAAGGCATCAGCCAATCTATGGAAAAAGCCATTGAGACGGAAATTAAAGGTTTCATTAAGCTTGCTAAAGGGCCAGTAGCCAAATCTTTGGTGAACTTGTTCCTAAGTGATCAAGCCATTAAGAAAACCGCAGGCAAAGTATCGAAAGGTGCGACGCCAGTGAAACAAGCTGCGGTACTAGGAGCAGGTATTATGGGGGGCGGTGTCGCTTACCAATCTGCTTCGAAAGGCACGCCGATTATCATGAAAGACATTCGCCAAGAAGCATTGGATCTTGGTTTGAGTGAAGCGAACAAGTTGTTCAATGGCCAAGTTGAGCGTGGTCGTTTGACCACAGATAAAGCGCTTAAAGCCATGAATGGTATCACACCAGCATTGAGTTATGGTGAGTTTGAACACGTTGATCTAGTGGTGGAAGCTGTCGTTGAAAACGTGAAAATCAAGCAATCTGTTTTGGCTGAAGTAGAGGGTAAGATCGCTGATGACGCGATCTTGACATCCAATACGTCGACCATTTCCATCACAGAATTAGCGAAAGCCTTAAAACGCCCAGAAAACTTCTGTGGTATGCACTTCTTCAACCCTGTGCATCGTATGCCGCTAGTAGAAGTGATTCGCGGTGAAAAAACCAGTGATGAAGCAATTGCTAAGACTGTCGCTTACGCACAGGCTATGGGTAAAACCCCAGTGGTAGTAAACGATTGCCCAGGTTTCTTGGTAAACCGAGTTCTTTTCCCTTACTTCGCAGGTTTCTCTTTGATGATGCAAGAAGGTGCGGATTTCCAAGTGGTTGATAAGACTATGGAGCGTTTCGGCTGGCCAATGGGCCCGGCTTACTTGCTTGACGTAGTGGGTGTGGATACGGCTTATCATGCCGATCAGGTGATGGCGGATGGTTTCCCAGATCGTATGAAGCACGAAGGTAAAAATGCCGTTGATCGTTTGTTTGAGCTAGAGCGTTTTGGTCAGAAAAACGGTAAAGGCTTTTACGCTTACGAACCCGATCGTAAAGGTAAGCCGAAGAAAATCTTTAACGAAGACATTAATGAGTTGCTTGCCCCCGTTGTGACCTCTAAAACGGAATTGAGCGAAGACGATATTATCGCTCGTATGATGATTCCATTGTGCATCGAAACCGTTCGTTGCTTGGAAGAAAACATTGTCTCTTCTGCTGCTGAAGCGGACATGGGCTTGATTTACGGTATTGGTTTCCCTCCATACTTGGGTGGTGCTCTGCATTACTTGGATCAGATGGGACTGCAAGCATTCTGTGATCTTGCAGATAAATACAGCCACTTAGGTAAGTTGTACGAGCCAACCGCGAAGATGCGTGAAATGGCGAAAAACAACGAAACTTACTACAGCGCTTAATTGCCCAAAGGAAGAGGAGAATCTCCATGAAACTGAATCCAAATGATGTCGTAATCATCGACGCAGTTCGTTCACCTATGGGTAAATCCAAAAATGGTGTGTTTCGTAACGTGCGTGCGGAAAATTTATCTGCAGGTCTAGTAAAGGCCTTATTCAAACGTAATCCAGATGTTAATCCTAATGACGTCGAAGATCTGATCTGGGGCTGTGTAAACCAGACTCTAGAGCAGGGTTTTAATATGGCACGTGCGGTGTCTTTGTTGGCAGGTTTGCCAATCACTTCTGCCGCGCAAACCGTGAACCGCCTTTGTGGTTCTTCAATGTCAGCAATCCATACCGCGGCGCAAGCTATTATGACAGGTCAAGGGGATGTGTTTGTGGTAGGTGGTGTTGAGCACATGGGTCACGTAGGCATGATGCATGGGGTTGATGTGAATCCAGCATTGTCTAAGCACATGGCAAAAGCGTCCATGATGATGGGTGTAACAGCGGAAATGTTGGGCAAAATGCATGGCGTCAGCCGTGAAGCGCAAGATGCCTTTGCTGTTCGTTCTCATCGTCTTGCTCATGAAGCGACGCTTCAAGGTCGTTTTGATAACGAACTTGTCGCCATTGAAGGTCATGACGCAGAGGGTAATAAGATCTTAGTTGAAGTGGATGAGGTGATTCGCCCAGAAACGTCTATGGAATCTTTAGCGGGTCTGAAACCTGTTTTCATGCCAAAAGTAGGTACGGTAACGGCGGGTACGTCTTCTGCTCTGTCTGATGGCGCATCAGCGATGTTGATGATGTCGGCACAAAAAGCACAAGACTTGGGCTTAACGCCAATTGCCAAAGTACGCAGTATGGCAGTAGCGGGTTGTGATCCAGCGATCATGGGGTACGGTCCAGTACCAGCGACTAAGAAAGCACTTAAGCGTGCGGGTCTGACGATTGATGATATCGATATGGTGGAACTAAACGAAGCCTTCGCTGCGCAATCTATTCCTGTATTGAAAGACCTTAAATTGATTGATTTGGTTGATGATAAAGTCAACCTAAACGGTGGTGCGATTGCTCTTGGACACCCATTGGGTTGTTCTGGTACACGTATTTCCACCACTCTGCTTAATGTGATGCGTGATAAAGACGCAACACTCGGGCTTGCTACCATGTGCATCGGCATGGGGCAGGGCATCGCAACCGTCTTCGAGCGAGTGTGATGCTGATAACTTGTCGAATGCTACTTCGATAAGATCTATCTCTAACTTCTGTCTTTTGCCCCACCTTGTGTGGGGCTTTTTTTGTCTGCAATTCTGTTGACCATCGTGACACTGTGGTGATTCTGTATCATTATTATAGTGTCCCATCAAATTTCATAAGATATGAAGGAGCTGTGCGTGAAGATTGCCGTATTGGATGATTATCAGGACAGTGTCAAACATCTGACCAGCTTCGACTTGTTAAAAGACCATCATGTGGTGATCTTCAATGACACTTTCAATGAGGATGAATTGGTTGCGAAATTGGGTGATGTGGAGATCTTGGTACTGATCCGCGAACGGACTGTTATCACTGAAACACTGCTAAAACGACTGCCTAACCTCAAACTCATTAGTCAGACCGGTAAAGTCAGTAACCATTTAGACCCAGCATTGTGCCACCAGTATGGCGTGGAAGTAGCGGAAGGTGTTGGTTCTCCTGTGGCACCGGCTGAGCTTTGCTGGGCTTTGATCATGGCGGCGAGCCGTCACATCCCAACCTATGTGAATCAGCTCCAACAAGGAGAGTGGCAGTCGTCGAAAACCCTTGGTTTGGGGCGAACACTCAATGGCCAAACTTTGGGCATTTGGGGCTATGGAAAAATCGGCCAGCGCATTGCTCAATTTGCTAAAGTGTTTGGCATGCAGGTGATGGTTTGGGGCCGTGAGGCGTCACGTGAAAAAGCCATGGCGGATGGTTTCTTGGCGGCGGAGTCTAAAGCGCAGTTTTTTCAATGTGCCGACATAGTGTCGTTGCACTTGCGCCTCAATGAGGCCACCAAATATTGTGTGACCAAAGCCGATCTTGCTTTGATGAAAACCGATTCTTTGTTCGTAAACATCAGTCGTGCAGAGTTGGTTGAGTCGGGAGCTTTGTTTGACGAATTAAGTCGTGTGCCCAGTAAACGCGCCGCGGTGGATGTGTATGAAAATGAGCCAGCGAATGCCCAAAATGAACCCTTGTTAAGCTTGCCTAATGTTTTGTGTTCACCGCACCTTGGCTATGTTGAGTACAATAGTTACGAGCTGTATTTCAAGGCCGCTTTTGAAAATGCTGTGGCTTTCGCGGATGGAAAACCACAGAACTTAGTTGCTCACTCTCAATAAGCCTTAGTTTGTTTGTACGTAGTTTGGCGTGAGAATTTTTGCTGCTTGACGTTGCATAATGATCTCGCCAGCTCGTATTGACAGTAGCACCTCACCTTGGCGACGAATGACACTGTAATCGTCTTCGCCGTCCAGCAATATGCAGTTTGCCGCGTTACCAACCTTGATGCCGTAATCTTCTAAACACAAGGTTTTAGCGCTATTGTCAGTGATTAGGTCCAGTGCTTGTCGATAGTCTTGATAGCCCATCATTTGGCAAATATGCAGAGCAAAGTCTAAGGTTCTCAAAAGTTTGCCATTGCCCAAGGAATACCATGGATCAAAGATAGAATCTTGTCCTAAGCAGACATTCATTCCCGCTTCTAACAGCTCTTTTACTCGAGTCACTCCACGGCGTTTTGGAAAAGTGTCAAAGCGGCCTTGTAAGTGAATACTCTCCGTCGGACACGAAATGAAATGGATGTTTGAATTTTTCAGTAAGCGGAACAGCTTTGAACAATAGGCATTATCATAAGAATGCATAGCGGTCGTGTGACTGGCGGTGACCTTGTGTCCCATATCGAATCTGAGAGCTTCGTAGGCAAGAAATTCCAAGAAACGCGAGTTGGGATCGTCAATTTCATCGCAGTGAACATCCACCAAGCGATCGTACTTTCGCGCCAATCCGATTAAGGTTTTGACGGACTCTTCGCCAAGTTCTCTGGTGTATTCAAAGTGGGGAATGCCGCCGACCACATCGGCGCCTATTTCCAGCGCTTGTTCCATTAAGCTCAAACCGTTTGGGTAAGACAGCATGCCATCTTGTGGGAAAGCGACCACTTGTATATCGATTTTGTCTTTTAATTCATCGCGAATGGCGCAGAGTGTCTTTATGCCAATCAAACTTGGGTCTGTGGTGTCGGCATGGGTACGAATGGCTTGTACGCCATTTTGTACCAATAATTCAATGGTGGAGATGACTCGGCGACGAATGTCGGCTTCGTTGAGCATGGGCTTACGTTGACGCCAGCGTTCGATACCTTCAAATAAAGTGCCGCTCTGGTTCCACTCAGGTTCCCCTGCCGTCAGTGTGGCGTCTAGATGAATATGGGGTTCTACGAAGGGCGCACAAATGAGGTTGTGTTGTGCATCTATTTGTCCTTCAGTGACGCTAATCGTTTGTGTTTGCGCTGTTATTTTCGTGAAGAGACCATGTTCAATATCGAGTGTAAATAGCTCAGATTGGTGACGTAAACGGGCGTTGATAATCTGCATAAGTGTCCTTAATCTTTGGTCAATAATGGGCTTTGATCATCCAAATTATGATGGTGAAATAATATTTGCTCGATCAACAGAGCGTTTTGTAAATTCAGTCGACTAAATGGGTCCTGCAAAGAATAGCCGAGTTTTTGTTCGATTCGCCCCAAACGATAACTTAGGGTATTACGATGAACACTCATGGCATCGGCGGTCTGCTGCAAATGACCAAAGTGGTTGAAATAGTGTTCAAGGGTACTTTTCATTTCTAAACTAGTGGCATCACGACAAAAGCACAAGTCACCTAGATGCTGTTTGCAAAAGTCAGCTAACATGTTTCGTTGTGGAATGGCGGCAAATAATTGGGCAATGCCCAGTTGTTCATAGAAAAAGAGTTTTTGATGAGGGTGCTTTATGGCAAATTGCAATGCTTGTCTGGCTTCTTCAACAGCCGTAGACAAGTCCTCTAAGCCTTGTTTTTGACTGCTAACTCCCATACTCAAAGCCAAATCTGGAAAGTTAGATTGTAGGCGTTCACGCAGTTGCGTAAGGTCTTCATACAGTTCAGTGAGTTCATTTTTCTGAGTAGGCCACACGGCCAGTAGGCCTTTCTCATCAGACAATACAGGCCATTCAATGTGGCGACGTTTTAACAAGGCTTCCAATGCTTGTTCAATTTGTTGATGTTGTTGGAGTTGTTGGTTGGCAGAAGGAGTTTGAGTGGCATCTTTCAGGCGATAGCTCAAGGATAAACCAACGAACGCAGATTGACTGCTGATACCAAGGTCTTTTGCTCTGAGATGAATCAATTCAGGGGCTTGTTGGAAACCATTTATTAACTTGCTTAAAAACAAGCGAACGGATTTACCTAGTAAGTTGTCTTGCACAATGGCGTTGCTGATGATTTCAGTGACCACCACCATCTTCAAGTTATAGGGTTGTTCAAACAAAGGGATTTGGTACTGGTTGGCTAATTCCAACACGGACTTAGGAATTTTTTGAATGAACTCTGGCCCAGTCAAGATAACCACCCCGGCTACTTGGCTTTGTGCTGCTTCGTGAATGAGCTGACCGAGGTTTTGTTCGTCCCGAGTATGATTGATTCCGGTGACAAACACCAATTCACCACCGCTGACCCAGGCTTGAATGGATTCATTTTCAGCAACATAAGGCCAACGCACTATGCGTTGGCCTCCGGTTAACCCAGCTCGAAAGGTGATGCTTTCAAGGCCGGGTAATTTAGGGATATCGGCACAACTGATGCTCATGAATGCTTAATGGCGGCCTTAGGTTGGTTTTGAGTAATCATCGTCAATACAGCATAGATCAGGATAGCACTGATCACACCAACAACAGGAGGCATCACAGGGGAGGCGTATGCTGCAGCAGAGGCAATAGCGTATGCCACTATGCCTGGCCAATGAAAAGCAGCGAGTTGACTGTTCGCTAGACTTGGGTATTGACCCTTATGGCGAATCCAGAAATCCGCCATAATGATGCCACCGATAGGGGGAATAAAAGTGCCCAGCAGCACCAAGAAAGGGATTAAGAAATTGTACATTCCAAAGACGGCAAGTAGGGTACCAATGGCGGCGCCAACAACCGTGACAGTGCGGCGTTTATCGGTGCGCAACAAATTGCAGCCAGCTACCGCAAAGTTGTAAATCGTGTTGTCTTGCGTCGTCCAGATGTTCATAAACAACATGAGTACTGCCAAAACCAAAAATCCTTGCGCTAACATAACATCGACAATGTCGGCTTGTTGGTAGATGAGTGTGCCCAATGCTCCTGTCAGCACCATAAGCCCATTGCCAATGAAAAAGGCCGCCATGGTGGCGATAATGGCAACTTTGCCACTGTTGGCAAAACGGCTCCAGTTGGTCGCTTGCGTGCCGCCACTGATAAAAGTACCAATGACTATGGTGACCGCAGCAGTGAAGCTAAGGCTCTCTGTGGTTTCAATGTTTAATAGACCTGCCATACCGCCTACATCGACTAAACCGGTATAGAGGCTGATTAGAATAAAGATCAGCATCAAAGGCACAGCAAATCGCGATAAAATTTCCATACCTTTGAAACCTATCATGGCGGTAATACAGAAGGCCATGCCAAACAGAATCATCAAAGGTGTTTGCCAACTTTCAGTAATGCCAGTGACTTTAACAAGCACTATGGCGAGAGTAGCGGTTCCCCATGCGTACCAACCGATTTGAGTGAAACCCAATACGAAGTCAGATAACTTACTGCCGACTTCGCCAAAACAATAACGTCCCATCAGCACGCTATTTAAACCGCTTTTAAAAGCAATATAAGCAAGTACTGAGGCGTAAGCGCCAAGTAAGAAATTGCCGAGCAATATTACCCACAAGAGCTCAGAGAAAGAAAAGGCTTTCCCCAAGGTTCCTCCAGCCCACATGGTGGCGGTGAAAAAGGTAAAACCTAACAACACAAACGCCATGGGCAGTAAGCCGCGACGTGCACTTTGTGGAACTTCAGATAACGGATAATCAGATTGGTTCATGACGCTCTCCTAATGCATCTTGTTGATACTCTAGTTGGTAAGCAACATATGAACCAGTTTTGGTGATAACAAAGTGAGAAGTGTTTTTTTGGCAATATGAACAAAAAAGTGTCAAGCATCTTAGGCAATCTATACAACTTCCATCTATCTTGCTCTATATGGGTCTAGGTTTGTTGTGAGTCTGTGCGCCATCTAGTGACGCAAATTGGGGCAAGCCTATCGCATTGTTAGTTTTTATTTATTAGATGTTATTTATTAATAGCTTTATAAATATCATAACGATGTGAAGAAAACCGTTTGCATCCATTTGTAGCAGCCGTCCTGAGTGAGTCAGCAACTCAGGGTAATAAAAAAGTAGGAGAAGGTTATGTCTAATGAAAGCAAGTGCCCATTTCACCATGGGACTGGAGTGTCAACACAAACTGCAGGCCGTGGTACCAGTAACAAAGATTGGTGGCCAAATCAGCTGAATCTTAAAATTCTGCACCAACACTCGAAAGAGTCGAACCCAATGGCAGACGACTTTAACTATGCCGAAGCCTTCAACAGTTTGGATTTAGAAGCGGTGCGACAAGATCTCTACGCTTTAATGACGGATTCTCAAGATTGGTGGCCAGCAGACTACGGGCATTATGGTCCTTTCTTTATTCGAATGGCTTGGCACAGTGCTGGTACTTACCGAACAGCAGATGGTCGCGGTGGTGCTACTTCCGGTACGCAGCGTTTTGCCCCACTTAATAGCTGGCCAGATAATGTCAACTTAGACAAAGCTCGACGCCTTTTATGGCCCATCAAACAAAAATACGGTCGTAAGATTTCTTGGGCAGATTTAATGATTTTAGCCGGTAACTGCGCGTTGGAATCTATGGGCTTTAAAACCTTTGGTTTCGCTGGTGGCCGTGTGGATGTATGGGAACCAGAAGACGATATTTATTGGGGAACCGAAACCACTTGGTTGGATGACGAACGTTACTCAGGCGAGCGTGAGCTAGAAAACCCTCTAGCAGCAGTGCAAATGGGCTTAATTTACGTCAACCCAGAGGGGCCAAATGGCAAACCTGATCCACTCGCGTCGGCGTATGATATTCGCGACACTTTCGCCCGTATGGCAATGAACGACGAAGAAACGGTTGCTTTGGTGGCTGGTGGTCATACCTTTGGTAAAACTCACGGTGCAGGTGATGCTGCGCAGGTGGGTCCTGATCCTGAAGCGGCCGGTATCACCGAGCAAGGTTTTGGTTGGCGCAATAGTCAGGGCAGTGGCCATGGTGTCGATACCATTTCCAGCGGTTTGGAAGGCGCTTGGACGCCGAATCCGATTCAATGGGATAACGGTTACTTTGACACCTTGTTGAACAATGAATGGGAGTTAACCACCAGTCCTGCTGGTGCCACCCAATGGAAACCAAAAGGTGGCGCCTTGGCCGATGCGGTGCCTGATGCTCACGATGCAACGAAACGTCATGCGCCTATGATGTCGACGGCCGACATGGCACTAAAAGTCGATCCTGTTTACGCCGAAATTTCGCAACGTTTTTACGAAAATCCAGACCAGTTAGCTGATGCCTTTGCTCGTGCTTGGTATAAATTGACACACCGTGATATGGGGCCGGTTGAGCGTTACTTGGGACCTTTGGTGCCGAGTGAAGAATTGATTTGGCAAGACCCTGTGTCTGAAAGCACGCGTTCGCTAGTGGATCAAAATGATATTGCATCATTAAAAGAAAAGATTTCACAAAGTGGTCTGTCCGTCGCACAAATGGTATCAACCGCTTGGGCTTCAGCGTCTACTTACCGTGGTTCTGACATGCGTGGTGGAGCCAACGGCGCTCGTATTCGCCTGGCGCCACAAAAAGATTGGGCGGTGAATGAACCGGCTAAATTGGCACTTGTGCTAGGAGAGTTAGAAAGCATACAAACAGAATTCAACCAAGCGCAGACCAGTGGCAAACACATCTCATTGGCTGATTTGATTGTTTTGGCTGGCTCTGTTGGTGTTGAGCAAGCTGCTAAAGCAGCGGGTTTCGATATTGAGGTGCCATTTACACCGGGTCGTGGTGATGCCACGCAAGAGCAGACAGATGTGGAATCTTTTGCGGTATTGGAACCTTTAGTGGATGGCTTTAGAAATTATCAAAAAGCCAAATTCACCGTCAGCACAGAAGAAATGCTGTTGGATAAAGCACAATTATTGACCCTTTCTGCGCCTGAAATGACGGTTCTATTAGGTGGCTTGAGAGTGTTGGGTGTCAATCACGCCGACTCTGAACAAGGTGTTTTAACGCAGCGAAAAGCGGTATTGAGCAATGACTTTTTTGTCAACTTGCTTGATATGGGCACTCAATGGGGGGCGACTTCGGACGATGAAATGGCGTTTGAAGGGCGTGATCGTAAAACCGGTGCCAAACGTTGGACAGCGACTCGAGCAGACCTAATTTTCGGTTCGAATTCGCAACTGCGCGCAATTGCTGAAGTCTATGCTTGCTCTGATTCACATGATGATTTTGTGAAGGATTTCGTAGCGGCATGGACCAAAGTGATGGAGCTGGATCGATTCGATCTAGCTTAACTCCTAAGGGAAGGGTGAATGATTCTGCTAGATTGATTTCCACTTCCTAGTGTTACCACGCAAAGCCCCGCTACTGAAAAGTAGTGGGGCTTTTTGTGTTTCTGCTGTCCGTTTATTTTTGGTCGACTGATCGATGTTGGTGTGGAATGCTTTGGTAATTGAAGCTTGGTGCTTTTTTTGTTTAAAGAACAATCAGATGAATTGCTGTAAGGCAAGGTTTTCAAGGGTTGGCGAAGATTCTTCTCGATTGTATTTTGTAATAAATTGTCAATATCTATCCTGTTTAATCTAAAGAACAGTAATAATCGCGTTTTTATTGCTTCTTTCTCATGATTGCTATGCGCAGGGTTAAAATATGAAAGTATCTCACAAGGTGGTAATGGCGGCGTCTTTGGTCGTTGTATTTGCCTTTTCGCTCTATTCTTTTGTCCAATATCAAAGCTTGAAATCCGCTTTGTATGAAAAAACAGAAGTGAGCACGCAAGAAAGCAGTAAAGCGCTGGCATTGCAGATTAATAATTGGCTAAATGCTAAGTTGGCGGTGATTGATTTGGCCGCACAGAATATTGATGCGAATTTCAGTAAGCAAAAAATTCAGGATACGTTTAATTTACCCCTCTATAAAAATGAGTTCTTGTTGCTGTTTGGTGGTTTAGAGTCTGAAAATGGCAAAGCCATTAGTAATGACCCTTCTTGGATTCCGCCAATGGATTGGGATGCTCGAAAACGCCCTTGGTACGCGACGGCAAAACCGCATGATCGAGCGGTATTAACCGCGCCTTATGCGGATGCGACAACGGGTGATATTCTGATTTCTGTCGTCGCCAATTTCACTGATAACGGACAGTTTAAGGGGGCATTTGGTGGCGACTTAAGTTTGAAAGTGGTTTCTGATGCAGTGAATTCCTTGAATTTTAATCAAACTGGTTACGCTTTTCTAATTAGTAAAAATGGCAAAATCATCAGTCACCCAGATACTGAATTGAATGGTAAATCTGTATCAGACTTATTGCAGGGCGGTATGCCGAAAATGGTGACCGAATTGATGCCGAAAAAACTCGCCGATGGAACAAATGTCTATGTGACATTCAGCCCGTTAGAAGATTTATACGGAGCGGATTGGTATGTTGGTGTGGTGTTAAACGAAAATAAATTGTTTGCCGATGTTCGTTCATTCGGCTGGATCGCATTCTTTAGTACTTTAATTGCCGTTTTGCTTGTGTCTGTGGTTCTGTATTTGGTTATTACTAAACTATTGCAACCATTACGTGCTTTGCAAAGTTCATTGCAAGAGATCAACGATGGTAATGGTGATCTAACGAAACGTTTGGAAGTGAATCGCAATGATGAATTTGGAGTGGTGTCAGATGAGTTTAATAAGTTTGTAGCGCATTTGCAGACACTGATTTCAGAAGTCAAAGGTCGCTCGTTAAAGGTTCGTGAGAACACAGATAAAACAGCGGCTTCTGCAAATCAGTCAGCTAATGCTCTTTACACGCAGTTAAGTGAGTTAGACCATTTGGCCACGGCCATGCACCAAATGTCGGCCACCGCACACGATGTTGCTGATAATGCGCAAACAGCAGCAGGGCGAGCCAATCAGGCCGATGTCGCCGCCAAAGATGGTCAACAAGTGGTTGAACAAACAACCGCATCCATTGCTCGTTTAACTGAGCGCATGGGAGAAGTGGTGGAAACCATCAACGAATTGGTGGGCTACAGTAATAACATTGAATCCATTTTGACCGTGATTACAGACATTGCGGATCAGACTAATTTATTGGCTCTAAACGCGGCGATCGAGGCCGCGCGTGCAGGTGAGCAGGGGCGCGGTTTCGCAGTAGTAGCGGATGAAGTAAGAACACTGGCTTCGAAAACGCAAGAATCTACCGAGCAAATTCAGACCATGATCCAACAGCTGCAAAATGGTGTGCGTGTGGCGGAGAAGGTGATTTTGGAAAACCGTGAAGACGCTACCGTTACTCAAGAAGTGGCAACCAAAGCGAAGGCATCATTAGAAGTCATTCGCAGCAGCATTAATGAAATTAATGATATGACGGTGCAGATTGCCGCCGCCGCAGAGCAGCAAAGTGCGACCTCAAATGAAATTAATCGCAACACCACGAATATCCGCGACATCAGTCAGACTGTTTCTGTGGCTGTAGGTGATCAATCTCAATTATGTGAAACTATGGTTGGCATCACGACGGAACAAGCTGAGTCATTAGACAAGTTTAAGGTTTAACTTTTTAAGCTTTATTTAAAAACTCATATAGCAAAGCCAAACAGAATATTCTGTTTGGCTTTTTTTGTGCGTGTTCCCCAATCTACTTGTCTCATCATGCTTTTGTCATCTTCTCTGGTTAGTCTGTCATTTTTAGGGTTAGAGACACAAATGAAGTTTGAAGGCTTGCATGCATTAGCCTTGATGGAAGGCATCAAAGGAGTAATTGCTTTGACGCTTGTTTTATTGGTGTACTTTTTATCAGGACAAGATTTGCATGCTATTGCGTTGGAGAGAATGCGAGCCTTGGCCATATCTGAGCAAAGCCATTATGCCCAATGGCTATTGATGCTTGCTGATAAAGTCTCACAGGGGCGTTTCCCTATGTTTACTAGCTTGGCTTTATTGTACGCCAGCTTGCGTTTTGTGATGGCGTATGGACTTTGGTTTCATTTACGTTGGACGGAGTGGTTTGCCTTTCTAAGTGGTTGCTTGTATATCCCGGTTGAGCTCTATGCTATTTATCAAGACGTAGCAAAGCTCAGCAATTGGATGATTTTGCTCTTTAATCTCATCGTTGTGAGTTATTTGTTTTGGGTACTACAGCGAGATAAGTCTAAGCCAGCACGGCATGTGGTTTAATCTGGTTAGAACCGAAAGATTCGCTACAAATCATGCTTTCTCTAATGTTTCCACTGTATCTGTTTGGTGTCGCCAATCTGACCATCCGCATTTAAACGGTATGCCAGTGACACCAATAAGGTTTGTGCCAGTGTCATGGAGGAGGTTAGAGAGCGAAATCCCATGACTTCCGCTTCTTTAATGTCAAAACACACATCAGACATGCCGGCCAAAGGGCTGATTTTGCTGTCGGTAATGGCGATGACTTTCGCCCCCGCAGCATAGGCGTACTCACTGACTGTGACGGTTTCTTGTGCGTAAGGGCTGAAGGTAGTGGCTATGATCACATCATCTTTACGAATGTTACTGGCTTGCTCTACCAACATGCCTCCACCACCGTCGATTAAGTGCGTGGTTTTATTCAAGTGGCGTAAGCTGTAGGCAAAATAACTGGAAATAGGAAATGCTCGACGCAAGCCAATTAGGTAGATGTTTTGAGCTTGCTCCAATAGATCCACGGCAGTATTCAAAGCGTCAGGTGAAAACTGATGAGCCATGTGGCTCATGGAAAAGGCATTACTACTGCTAAATTCACTCAGTACATCGCTGGCGTTGATGCTATGCCCAGCGGTGTTTTTGTTCATTTTGACCCGTTCGCTGTAACTGGCGGTTGACGTTTGTTCCACCAAGGATTGGCGAAACAGGTTTTGCATTTCACTGAAGCCATTGTATTCAAACGCCGCAGCAAAGCGTACTAAAGTAGAAGGTGGTACACCACATTGTTGTGCGAGACTGGCAACGGTTTCTAGGGCAACTGTATTCGGATGTTCTAGTAAAAACCGTGCTACCTGTTGTAAACGCTTAGACAGATTATCGTAGTTACGGCTAATAGATTGTTGTAATTGTTCAAGGCTAGAAGGTGCGGCCAAAGTAGCTCTCCTTATCATTATTAGAGTTTTATATGGAGATGCTGATTATGGGCATTCCAGCTGGAGCTACTACTAGATGACTTCCTCTTTGAATAAGGCTTGAGCATTAAAGAGCAGATTCCTAAAACACAAATTTTAGAACCTATGTTTCAAAAAAGCAAATTTTATGAACGTCTTGTTTTCATTGTTAGTTTTTTATCTATATGTTTTTAAAGGGTTTTATTTCTTTAATATGATCTTGAATAAGAAAACCCCTAAAAAAATCAAAATATTTTTTTTATTTGTTGAATTTTTTGAAATAAATATTCTATTATTGTTCTGTTGTTGAAATAAACGATAAATATAAAAACAAATTTTGTTTCGGCGCAGGGTACGTCTGCCACCGCTGAGCAAGTAACAAATAAAGCATAGACTCGGTTTAATTCGGGTTTTGTTTAGAGGTTAAGGTCGATGTCTAAGCAACTTAGAGTGGGAATGGTTGGATCAGGTTATATGGGGAAGGCACATGCGATTGCCTATCGTAACGCGATGGCTGCATTTGAGATATCCAATCAATCTCTGATATGTGACATGTTAGCGGATGCGACACCTGAATTGGCCAAACAGAAAGCGACAGAACTTGGCTTTCATCGCTTCACTGGGGATTGGAAAGAGTTAGTTGCCGATCCGCAGATCGATGTGGTTGATATTTGCGCACCGAATTTTCTTCACAAAGACATAGCCTTAGCGGCTATTGCTGAAGGCAAACATGTATACAGCGAAAAGCCGCTGGCATTGAGTGCGGCAGACGCCAAACTTATGACGGAAGCGGCAGAGGCTGCAGGTGTGAAAACATTAGTCGGCTTTAATTATATCAAAAATCCTACAGTGCAATTTATTAAGCGGCTTATCGAGCGTGGCGAGTTAGGCGACATCGTGCACTTTCGTGGTGTCTTTAATGAAGACTACCTAGCCGATGCAACTTTGCCTTTTAGTTGGCGCTTACAAAAAGAGTTTGCTGGTACCGGTGCATTAAACGACTTGGGATCGCATTTAGTGCAATTGGCATTGCACTTGGTAGGCCCAATTCATGAATTGTGTGCAGATCTGAAGATTGTGCACTCTCAACGTCCAGTGGCAAGTCCTGCTGCGCAAAGCTCAGCCATGGGCGAAGTCGAAAATGATGATCAAGCACACATGGTGGTGCGGTTTGCCAATGGTGCGCAAGGCACGCTGGAAACCTCTCGTGTGGCTTGGGGTAGAAAAAATGGTTTGTCGTTTGAACTCACCGGTACGAAAGGTAGCGTGGTTTTTGATCAGGAAAGTTTGTCTGAATTTTCACTTTACCTGTCTGGTGAGCAGCCAGACGTACAGGGCTTTAAACGAGTATTGGTTGGGCCTGAACATCCGGACTATGCCGCATTTTGTGTGTCGGCTGGGCACGGTTTGGGCTTCAATGATATGAAAGCAGTTGAAATTCGTGACCTCTATGAGGGCATTGTTCATGGTCAAACCCTATGGCCAGATTTTAGAGCGGCTGCGCAAGTCAATGTGATACTCGATGACGTACTTAAGTCATATGAAGGAAATGCTTGGGTCAAGGTTGAACAATATGATGGGGATCGATAATGAAAAATAAGAATCTGGATGTCATCTGTTTAGGTCGTGCGGCGGTGGATTTGTATGCCGAACAAATCGGCGCGCCATTAGAAGATGTCAGTAGTTTTAAGAAGTATTTGGGTGGATCGTCAGCCAATATTGCATTTGGTACGGCTCGCATGGGGTTGAAGTCTGCCATGTTAACTCGTGTCGGCGATGAGCACATGGGACGTTTTGTGCGTAATGAGTTGGCTCGCGCTGGGGTCGATGTATCCCATACGGTGACAGATCAGGACCGCTTAACTGGTTTGGTATTGCTGGGCATTAAAGATCAGGATACGTTTCCGCTTATTTTCTATCGTGAAAATTGCGCCGACATGGCCATTTCAGAAGAGGATTTTGATGAGGAGTTTATTGCCTCATCAAAAGCTTTATTGATTACGGGAACCCATTTCTCTACGGAATCTACCGATAAAACCGCTCGTAAGGCTATTGAATTCGCTAGAGCGAATGACACCAAGGTGGTCATCGACATCGACTATCGTCCTGTACTCTGGGGCTTGACTGGTCGTGGTGAAGGGGAAAATCGTTTTGTTTCTGACGATGCTGTTACGCAACATATTATGTCTATTTTGCCGTTGTGCGATTTGATTGTGGGTACGGAAGAAGAGTTTCACATTGCGGGTGGTTGCGAAGATACCATTGAATGTTTGAAACGTATTCGTAAAGTATCGTCTGCTGAGTTAGTTGTGAAACGCGGTGCTTTGGGATGCTCTGTGTTCAAGGGTGACATTCCTGACACCTTGGATGAAGGTATTACTCGTTACGGTGTGACCGTTGATGTGCTCAATGTGTTGGGTGCTGGGGATGCTTTCTTGAGTGGTTATTTGCGTGGTTGGATCAATCAAGAAAGTACCGAAAACGCGTGTGATTATGCCAATGCATGTGGGGCCATTGTGGTATCGCGTCATGGTTGTTCGCCTGCCATGCCTAGCTTGGAAGAGCTAGATTATTACCTGATACATCGTGATGAAATTTTACGTCCAGATTTGGATCCAGTGTTGAATTATTTGCATCGTGTTACGACCCAACGTATCGAGCGTGAAGGGGAAGACAAAGATTGGCAAGACATGTGTATTTTAGCTTTTGATCACAGACGTCAATTTGTTGATATGTGTCGTGAAGCCGGTGCGCCTATTTCGCGTATCAGCAAAGCGAAAGAGTTGATTTTGCAAGCAGCTTATGAAGGCGCGCAAACCCTAGGCGATACTGTGGGTGGAACGGGGATCTTGGCGGATGGCACCTTTGCACAAAATGTGTTGAATGATATTACAGGTAAGGACCATTGGATTGCACGTCCGGTAGAGATGCCGAGCAGTCGCCCAATACGCTTTGAACTTGGCAATAATATTGGTCAAGCCATTGCGACTTGGCCTGCTAATCACATAGTCAAATGCTTGGTGTTTTATCATCCAGATGACGAAGTAAATTTGCGCAGTGAGCAAGAGCAAAAAGTCATGGACTTGTATCGTGCTTGCTGTACCACCGGACATGAACTTCTATTGGAAATTATTCCGCCAGCAGGTTCTCATGTAGACGATGAGACATTGTCTCGCTCTATTGAGCGTTTCTACAATCTTGGTGTGTTCCCAGATTGGTGGAAGCTACCTCCATCTAGCAAAGCGTCTTGGCAGAGCATAAAGGCTGTTATTAAGGCACGTGCACCGCATTGTCGTGGCGTTGTGTTATTGGGCTTGGATGCGCCTGTGGATGAACTGAAGGCTGGTTTCGAAGCCGCAGATACTGATCTATGTAAAGGCTTTGCCATTGGTCGTACTATTTTCTCTACACCAACCAAAGCATGGTTGAAAAATGATATCAACGATGCCGAGTTTGTGGCTCAGGTGAAAAGTAATTATCTTGAAATGAGTGAACACTGGCGTCAGCGTAACCAAGTGGGTAAGTCTCTTTAATCGCCCGCTAACGGAGGCAAAAAATGGAAACAATTCGTTTGACCATGGCACAGGCCTTGGTAAAGCATTTGCAAGCGCAATACACAGTGATTGATGGTAAAGAAGTGCCATTATTTGGCGGTGCTTGGGCGATTTTTGGTCACGGTAATGTGGCTGGGATCGGGGAAGCGCTGGCGCAAGTTAAAGAAGAATTTACCACTTATCGTGCGCACAATGAGCAGGGCATGGCGCTAGCCGCTTGTGCCTATGCTAAACAACATAGACGTCAGCGTATTATGGCTTGTACCACATCGATCGGCCCCGGTGCGTTGAATATGGTAACGGCAGCGGGTTTGGCCATGGCTAACCGTCTACCTGTGTTGTTCTTACCAGGTGATGTGTTTGCTTCGCGAACGCCAGATCCTGTGCTTCAGCAAGTAGAGCATTTCAATGATCCAAGTATGTCGGTAAACGACAGTTTCCGCCCTGTGTCACGATACTTTGATCGTATTAATCGTCCTGAGCAGCTCATTACCAGTTTGCCTGTGGCGATCAATACTATGTTGGATCCGATTTCATGTGGTCCAGCCACCCTTGCTTTGCCGCAAGACGTGCAGGCCATGGCTTACGATTATCCGCTTAGCTTCTTCGCTAAAAAAGTACATGGGTTGCGTCGCAATCGTGCTGATGTACAACAGTTATCTAATGCGATTGAGGCCATTAAGCAAGCAAAGAAACCTTTGATGGTGATAGGTGGTGGTGCGCATTACAGTGACGCTTTGCCAGAAATCAAAGCCTTCGTTGAAAAACATGGCGTTCCAGCCTGTGAAACGCAAGCGGGTAAGGGCGCTTTACCATGGGATCATCAATGGAATTTGGGTTCAGTCGGTGTGACGGGCTCCAGTGGGGCGAATGCGGCAGCGCAAGAAGCCGACTTGGTCATTGCCGTGGGCACTCGCTTGCAAGACTTTACCTCGGCGTCTCGTACCTTGTTTGCCAATCCAGACTGCACCTTGTTGAGTCTCAATACTGCGCCTTTTGATGCGGAAAAGCACAATGCTTTGCCATTGGTGGCGGACGCGAAAACCAGCCTACAAGAGATGCAAGCGGATTTGTCTGCTTGGCAGAGTGATCAGGCATGGCAAACGCAAGTCATGGACTGGAATAAAGCTTGGTTAGCCGCTGTAGACAAGGCGACAGCTTTGCCACAACAGGCGAGTGATACCGCTTATTTGCCTACTGATGCCAACGTCATTGGCGTCATCAATCGTCAGGCACAAGCTAATACCACCATAGTGCAAGCGGCAGGTGGTCTGCCAGGTGAGCTACATAAGTTATGGCGTACTTCGGATGACTTGGGTTATCACGTGGAATATGGCTTCTCTTGCATGGGCTATGAAATTGCTGGTGGCATGGGCGTGAAAATGGCCACACCTGAGCGTGACGTGATTGTGATGGTTGGTGATGGTAGCTATTTGATGCTCAATTCTGAGATCGCGACCTCAGTCATGCTGGGTTTGAAACTCACCATAGTGGTGTTGGACAACCGTGGTTATGCCTGCATTAACCGTTTGCAAAATGCCTGTGGTGGTGAGTCGTTCAACAACCTACTACAAGACTGTCATACGGTGGAAGCCGGTGCGCCAAAAACCGATTTTGCGGCACACGCCAAAGCGTTAGGTGCTGAGTCCGAGCAGGTCGCTTGTTTGGCCGAATTGGACGCCGCGTTAGAGCGTGCCCGAGCCAGTGACAAAACTTATGTAATCGCCATTGATACTGACCCTATGCCAAGTACACAAGAAGGTGGTGCTTGGTGGGATGTGGCCGTACCAGAGGTATCGAGTAGACAGCAAGTAGTGGATGCTGAGCGTCACTATCAAGTTGCGAAACAAAAACAGCCTTATTAATCATTGAAACGATTTAGGATGCAATCAGATGAACAAAAATAACAACGCAGTAGCTGCTTCTAACGTTCGAATTGGCATTAATCCGCTGACTTGGACAAATGATGATTTGCCTTCATTGGGGGCTGATACGCCTTTGGAAGTGTGTTTGAGTGAAGCCCGCCAAGCCGGCTACAGTGGCATCGAATTAGGTAATAAATTCCCACGTGACCCTGTGGTACTTGGGCCAATTCTGCAAAAACATGACTTGTCCTTGGTGTCAGGCTGGTACAGCGCGCGTTTAATGGAGCGTAGTGTGGAAGAAGAAATTGCCGCCATGCAAGATCATTTAAACCTGCTTAAAGCACTAGGATCTGATGTCATGGTGTTTGCCGAAGTCACTAATTGCATTCACGGTGATCAGTCTGCTCCTTTGTCACAGCGTCCAGGTATGACTGAGCTGCAATGGGTTGAATACGCTAAGCGTATTACCCAAGTGGCGGATTACATGGCCGAGCAAGGTGTTAAATTGGCTTATCACCATCATATGGGCACTGTCATTGAAACCGCTGAAGAAGTGGACAAATTGATGGCCATGACGGGCAATAATGTTGGGTTGCTATTAGACACAGGTCACATCACCTTTGCGGGTGGTAATCCTCTGGAAATGGCGAAGAAACATGCTCAACGTATTGTTCATGTGCATTGTAAGGATATTCGTCCAAGCATCTTAAAGGACAATCTAAACCGTGACAGTGCGTTTTTAAATGCCGTATTAGATGGTGTTTACACCGTACCAGGTGACGGCAGCATAGATTATGCCCCGATTTTCGATGTGTTAAAAAGCGTCGATTATCAAGGTTGGATTGTGGTGGAAGCTGAGCAGGATCCTGCGATTGCGCATCCGCTAACCTATGCCACCATGGGATATAAGTACTTGTCGAGCAATCTGCAACAAGCAGGGTTTGCGATTTAACACAAGCTGATAATAAACAACAGGGAGCGCCAAAAAGGTGTTCTGTTTACCGAATTGATGAATGAAAGAGAGAAGGTTTATGTCTAGTTCAAACACACTGATGGGTAATTTTATTGATAATCAGTTTGTCGCGAGTGCCTCAGCTCGTCAGGCTAATGTATTCAATCCTGCTACTGGTGATGTATCGTTGCAGGTGTCGTTAAGTACGGTTTCTGAGACGGAAGCAGCGATTGCATCCGCGCAAACTGCCTTTGAAACTTGGTCTCAGGTGACACCGCTAAATCGTGCCCGAGTGTTGTTTAAGTTTAAAGCATTGGTAGAAGCGAACAGTCGTGAATTGGCGGAGTTGATTTCCAGTGAACACGGTAAAGTATATTCCGATGCCTTAGGTGAATTGACTCGTGGTCTTGAGGTCGTGGAATTTGCTTGCGGTATTCCACATCTACAAAAAGGTGAACACAGTTTAAATGTGGGTCGTGGTGTAGACAGCTACAGTTTGATGCAGCCACTGGGTGTGTGCGCTGGTATCAGTCCATTTAACTTCCCAGCCATGGTGCCAATGTGGATGTTCCCTGTGGCGATTGCTTGCGGTAATACTTTTGTGATGAAACCATCCGAAAAAGACCCAAGCACCATTATGCGTTTGGCGGAATTGTTGAAAGAAGCTGGTTTACCTGATGGTGTGTTTAATGTGGTGAACGGCGATAAAGAGTCGGTTGATGTTTTGCTAACAGACGAGCGTGTTCAATCGGTGAGCTTTGTGGGTTCTACGCCCATCGCAGAATACATTTATGCGACAGCCAGCGCTCATGGTAAACGAGTTCAAGCCCTTGGTGGTGCAAAAAACCATATGTTGGTGATGCCTGATGCGGATCCGAATCAAGTAGTGAATTCCTTGATGGGCGCGGCTTACGGCTCTGCGGGTGAGCGTTGTATGGCAATCTCAGTGGTGGTTTGTGTTGGTGATGAAGTGGCGGATAACTTGATTGCGAAATTGCAGCAAGAGATTTCGACCATGACAGTTGGTCCTGGTCTGTATAAACAGTTTGGTCTAGAAGAAGAGCCTCACATGGGACCGCTGATCAGTAAAGAGCATGCTCAGAAAGTACGTGATTACATCACATCAGGGGAAGCAGAGGGTGCGACCTTGGTCGTGGATGGTCGTCAGTTTGTCCGCAAAAATCATGAACAGGGTTACTTTGTTGGACCAACCTTGTTTGACCATGTGAAAGAGAATATGCGAATTTACAAAGAAGAGATTTTTGGCCCAGTGTTGTCTGTGGTTCGCGTCGATTCTTACGAAGAAGGTTTGGCTTTAATCAACCAACACGAATACGGCAATGGTACGGCCATCTTTACTCGCGATGGTGATACTGCACGTCAGTTCACTGAGAAAGTACAAGTGGGCATGGTCGGCGTCAATGTACCGATTCCTGTGCCAATGGCCTTCCACAGTTTCGGTGGTTGGAAGCGTTCTTTATTTGGTCCTTTACACATGCATGGTCCAGATGGCGTACGTTTTTACACTCGTATGAAGACCGTCACAGCGCGCTGGCCAACAGGGCTTCGTGCAGGGCCAGAATTCTCTATGCCAACCATGAAGTAATGTTTTACGAGGGGAAGCACTATGTCACGTTTACTCAGTAAAAAGCGTCAACAGGCTGGGCAGTCACAAACTCAGTTGGTGACGCCAGCCAGTGCCAATTGGCAGTATGTTGGCTTTGAGGCTCATCAGCTAAAAGCAGGTGAGTCAGTTAGCCTTGCGACCGGCAGCGACGAAGTTTGCGCGGTGATTTTGAGTGGTAAGGCGAATGCGCGCACTCAGAATGAGTCCTGGGATGACATTGGTGATCGCATGAGTGTGTTTGATCAAAAAGCTCCTTATGCGGTGTATGCGCCTGCTCAAGATGAAATTGCTATTGAGGCGCTGACCGATGTGGAAGTGGCGTTTTGCAAAGCGCCAGGCAAAGGTGGCCATGGGGCTAAATTGATTCGTCCTGATCAGTGTCAGTACGAAACCCGTGGTGTGGCGAGTAATACGCGCCACGTTTGCAATATTTTGTTTGGTAATGAACCTGCTGATAGTTTGTTAGTGTGTGAAGTGATCACACCTAGTGGTGGTTGGTCTAGCTACCCGCCTCACAAGCATGATACCGACGCAGCGCCAGCGGAAACTCAGTTAGAGGAAACTTATTACCACAAGATAGATCCACCTCAAGGTTTTGCCTTTCAGCGTGTCTATACAGACGATCGCAGCATTGATGAAACCATGGCGGTGGAAGATGGGGACTTGGTAATGGTGCCAGAAGGCTACCATCCTGTGGGCGTTCCTCATGGTTATCAGTCTTACTATCTGAATGTCATGGCAGGACCTAGTCGTAACTGGATCTTTCATAATGACCCCGATCATGAATGGATCATAGAACGCGATAAAAAAGTAAATAATGGTTGATTGAATAAAAATAACTTAAGGATTTCACTATGTTGAATTTTGCTTTATTTGGTGCGGGTCGTATTGGCAAGATGCATGCGCAAAACCTTCAGGCGTTCGCGCATTCAAATTTGAAATACGTTTATGATGTGTATGCACCAGCCGCACAAGAAGTAGCAAAAGCCACTGGTGCGGAAGTGGCGGTCAGCGTTGATGACGTTTTAGCGGATCCAGAAGTGGATGCGGTATTGATCGCGACCAGTACTGACACGCACGTGGATTTGATCATCAAAGCGGCAAAAGCGGGTAAAGCGATTCTGTGTGAGAAACCGATTGATCTGGATACAGCGACCGTTAATGCTTGTATGGAAGAGATCAAAGATTGCAATGTGCCGATTCAAATTGGTTTCAATCGTCGTTTCGATCCAAGCCATGATGCAGCAGCCAAAGCCGCTCATGATGGTAGTGTTGGTAAACTAGAGCAAGTTATCATCAGTAGCCGTGATCCAGGTATGGCGCCTGTGGAGTATTTGAAATCCTCAGGTGGTATTTTTCGTGACATGATTATCCATGACTTTGACATGGCTCGCTTTGTCTTGGGTGAAGAAATAGTGGAAATCCAAGCCTTTGGAAGTGCCTTGGTAGACGAAAAAATCACTGAAATTGGTGACGTTGATAGTGTCATGGTGATTATGAAGAGCCAATCTGGTCGCTTGATTCACATTAATGGATCACGTCGTGCTGCTTACGGTTATGACCAGCGGGTTGAAGTATTTGGTTCTGAAGGTATGGTGATTTCTGAGAATCAAACACCAACCTCTGTTGTGCGCTACAACACGGATACAACCGGTGTGAAAGATCCACTGTTTAACTTCTTTATTGATCGCTATGGTGCGGCGTATAACCTACAACTAACTTCGTTCATAGAGAATGTGTTGGCGAAGCGCTCTGTCTCTCCAAGTTTTGAGGATGGTCGTCGTGCTCAGATTTTGGCTGACGCGGCGCAGAAGTCATTTGATACCGGCGAGAAAGTAACACTCTCTTGGTAATGGGTTTGTTTAGCTATTTTTTCTTTTAACGAAAAAGCCCCTTTGCATTTGCACAGGGGCTTTTTATTAAAAAATGTCCCGTCCTGAAACTGTTAAAAACAAGAGTGCTCGATCGCTGATTTAGGCCAACCAGTTTGTTGTCTCAACACCGCTCCAATTGATGTAGGAGGCTGGGCTATTAGGATTTGGGAATCGCTCAAGCTTGGCTTCGGTAAAGAGAAATTTATACGCTTTGTTTAGTAGTTTCATGGTGTCTTTTAACCTTCTTGTGAACAGCAGAATTATCATGATTTCACCCCTACTGGGTGTTGAATGAGGCAAGCTTAAAAGGCGGCTTTGATGAGCACAACTGATGTGTTCTCAGGTGAATGGTGAGCTTATTTCAACTATCTGATTTGGAATGTGTTTTTCGCTAAATCAGGTAGTTTTATGCTTAATTGAGGAGGATAAAGGCCCAATTGTGCACAATGCTTTATGGGCCTTAATATGAAGTTTGAAAAGCTTCAAACAATCGCCAGTTCGATTTTTTGGCGATAGTCTTCTGGCAGAGGAATGGCCGCTTGCTGTTCTTTTGAAAAACACACATAAGTGACGTCTGCTTCCACCACCAGTTTTTTGTTGCTGGCATTCACGATACGCTGTTTCATTGTGATACTACGATTGCTTAATTTGGCAAATTGAGTTTCGACTTCCAGCACATCCCCAAATCCTGCCTCCGCTTTGAAGTTGATATTAATATTCACCACTGCCCACACAATACCTTGTTTTAGCATGTCATCGCCGACATCGAATTCATCAAAAAAGGCCCAGCGACCTTCTTCTAAAAACTCCAAATAGCGGGCATTGTTAACATGTTGAAAAATATCGAGATGATAGCCTCTGACTTTGATTTGCACTTTACCTTGCATGCAGTCCTCCTATTATTTTTATTCATAGCAAGGTTAAAGCGACAAGCCGTGCAAACAAATAACAAAATCGCTTGATTTTAATGACAGTATGGCAGTGCAAGGAATTAGGGGATCATGCTTTGTAAATGTTTGGCGATCAACGCGGCTTGTTCTGCAGCGTTAATCAAAGCTGGTTTTGGGGTTTCATGCCATTCATCTGGGTGTAATGCTCGTTTGTCACGGATTAAATCAATGGCTGATTGCAGACTAGGGTAGATCTGTGGGTATTCTAGATGTAAAAACAGCGCGAGTAAGGCCACAGAACGGCTTCTTCCACCCCGACAGTGGATTAAAAGGTTACCTTGCTCCTTAATCGGATATGAGGCTTTTTCCGGCATACGTTGGCGTAAGGCCGCGCGCAGTAAATAGTATCCAGACAGTAGCATTTCTGGCGGATTTCCAGGACCATCGATTAAGCCAATTTTATAGTAACGCACATGACCAGTACCAAAGTTCAGCAAAGGTGGCTGATGTTTGTGGTCGGTTGTGCTGGCAAAGTCGATGTCGAGATTTACGGCGCAGTTAAAAATCACCTTAATATTGTATTGCTGGTGAAGCTGATGATCCGCTGCACCAACAGATCCTCCCAAATAAATGTCGACATGATACCCGTCAATATTCTGCACAATTAAGCTCATTGGTGGGCGAGGGTAGCGTTTCTTAACGTTACTGCTGGTCATAATCAGTGTTTGCCTTGTCAGTGATTGGGGGACGTGATGCTTTGCTCAGTTTAACATGAGTGCTAAGGCCAGCTCCTTTTACTCTTAATTTTTGTTTAGTTGCTAAGATTGGTCAGCTATAGTGAATGTTGCGTCACGAATATTTCATTTATGTTAATGAACTGGGCAAGAAAAAGTTAAATGTTTGTGTTTAATGCAAGTTTTCGTCATTTCGGTCATTTTTTGTCACGCTTGGTGGTAGGATCCTGCACCAAATTTTGATACTGCGAGTACCAAAAGTCGTGTCATTTTTTCTAATGATAAAGTGACGTGAATTTTTGGTATTTGAGCATCATTATCAATGTCTGACAGCTGCGGAAAGCCTTTTCTGATGACAGTCTGTCTTCTAACTATAAATATAGATGTTGTTGCTTTATGAAAAATCAAAACTCAGTGATCCAAGAAAATGTTTCTAACCAGTTCGTGTATGGCAATATGAAACTGGCCTTTATTTTATTGATTACCTGCTTCGCAGCCTGGGGTGTGGCGGCCAATATGACCGATCCTCTGGTAAAAGTATTCAGTAAAATCTTTACTATGAGTACTTTCGAATCGGCCTTAGTGCAATTTGCTTATTATGGTGCTTATTTCTGCTTAGCGATTCCTGCAGCCTTTATCAATGCACGTTATTCATATAAAGCGGGTGTGTTAAGCGGTCTTGGCTTGGCGATTGTGGGCGCGTTGGCTTTTTATCCTGCCAGTGCTTCTATGACCTACGGGTTTTTCTTAGCCGCTCTATTTATTATGGCGGCAGGTATGTCTATTCTAGAAACGTCTGCTAACCCGTTTGTTATGGCAATGGGGCCGGAAGCTACTGCGACACGTCGTTTGAATTTAGCGCAAGCCTTTAACCCAGTAGGGACCAACATCGGTGTTTTTCTTGCGGCGACTTTGATTTTGCCAAAGCTAAATACAGCGACAGCTGAAGAACGTGCTAGCATGGCGCCAGAGATGCTTAAGAGCATTCAAGCAGAAGAGTTAACAGGGGTTATGACACCTTACGTTGGTATGGCTTTTGTGCTTATGTTGATTTGGATCTTGGTGTTCTTTATTCGAGTGCCAAAAGCGAATGAATCTGGTGCGGGTTATCGTGAAGAAGCGACTAAAATTGATTTTTTTGCCACCTTAGGACGTTTATTTGGCAATGCACAATATCGCTGGGGTGTGGTTGCTCAATTCTTTAACGTTGCAGCGCAAACCTGTACTTGGACTTTCACTATCCAATATGTTCAGGAAGCGATTGGAGGTACGGAAGCGAGTGCGGCTGATTACTTACAGTACAGCTTGATCATTTTCCTAATTTCTCGTTTTGTGATGACTTGGTTGATGGGCTTCTGCCGTCCGGCATTATTGCTTAGCTTACTGGCAGCGACAGGCACCGTATTGTGCTTGTATGCTGTATTGACGCCAAATGTATCTGGCGTTTGGGCTATTGTGTCTATTTCAGCTTGCTTATCTCTTATGTTCCCAACTATTTATGGGGTCGCTTTGAATGGCCTAGGTGGCGATACTAAGTTCGGATCAGCTGGCTTGGTTATGGCTATTCTAGGTGGCGCGATTATGCCATTGGTACAAGGCGCGACAATTGACGCTTACAGTGCAACGGTATCCTATGTGGTGCCCGCTGTTTGTTTCCTAGTCGTTGCTGCTTATGGCTTGTTTGCAATGAAACGTACTTAGTCGTTTTATCGCTTTTTGAGAAGCCTCGCTATGCGGGGCTTTTTAATGTCTGCAAAATAATTCATAATATGTTTTTTTGTTTTCATACTATGTTTTATAAGGAAGTGAATGTGTTTGCAAATGATTTTTTTATTCGTCGATCAGTAGTCTTTGTCTCAGCGGTAATTTGTACATTTCTTTGGGGTAGTTCTTATCCAGCTATTAAAACAGGCTATGCATTGTGGCAAATTGAGGCAAACGACATCGTGTCGCAAATGGTATTTGCTGGTTTAAGGTTTTTGTTGGCGGGTGTGTTTTTGCTCGTCTTGATTGAAGTGATAGGGCGAAAAAAAGAAACCTTTCAATGGTATAAATTCCGTCAGGTTAGTCTTCTAGGTGTTATGCAAACTAGCTTTCAGTACGTTTTTTTTTATATCGGCTTAGCGTTTACCACAGGCGTAAAGGCTTCCATTATGAATGCCACGGGCACATTCTTTAGTGTCATTTTAGCCCATTTTATCTATACCAATGACAGACTCAGTCAGCGCAAAGTACTAGGGTGTTTATTGGGATTTTGTGGTGTTTTTATGGTGAATTTTAGTGATTCTTTACTGACATTTGACTTCAGTTTAGCGGGAGAGGGGGCAATTATCTTTGCCGCTTTTATTCTGGCGGCGGCCTCAATTTACGGCAAAAAAATTTCACAGTCTATGGATCCGATGCAAATGACAGCCTGGCAGTTAACCATTGGAGGATTGGTGTTACTGATATTGGGGGCGGCTTCAGGCGGCAAGGTTCATCATTTTTCGTTTGATGCCGGACTCATTTTAGTCTACCTAGCTTTCTTGTCTTCCGTTGCTTTTGCTTTATGGAGTGTACTATTAAAGCATAACCCTATTGGTATGGTGACTATTTTTAATTTTTTAGTACCTGTGTTTGGCACTATGTTGTCAGCAGTGTTTCTGCATGAAAGTATTCTCGAATGGAAGAATTTAATGGCGTTGATATTAGTGTGCTTAGGTATATATTTGGTGACGAGTTTAAAGACAAAACGCTCAATGACGACTTAAATCATGCTGTGTGGTGTTGTTTAAGTGATGAGTTAACCCCTTAATTCGCCCTATGCGACACACTTTCGTCCACAAAGCGTTTAACACGTTTTAGTGTTGTTGTTCGCGTTTGAGTAAGCATAAAAAAGCGAGGTTACGGAGACCTCGCTTTTTTTTACAGCTTAAATATTAGTTTGTATTTTCTCGTTATGGCAATTTGTCTTTTTTATTTTTGAGCGGCTTAATCTGAGCTTTGTTTAATTGGTTACGCAGTATCGGAGCTATTTGGCTAAGTGCTGCAGGATCCAACATTTCCTGATGACGACAGGCAATTTGATGACTTTCAACACGACCTTCTGTGCGATTTTGCCAGGCAATGCTAGAGTGTTCGAGTATCTTTTCCATTGAACCATTAACGCTGTCAGAGGCGGCAAAGAAGAGAATGTCTGCCTTGATGGTATGAGCTTTATATTGACTCGCCAGTGCTAGATTGTGCTCAATGGTTGCTTGAATGCGACTCATAATATCCTCTTGGCTAGCTTGTATTTTCTTCACCACCGACATGGAAGAGTCGTCATAATCACGCCAGAGTAAGGCCGCTAATTCAGCTTTATTGATAGGCAAAGCTTCAAGTTTACTCAGATCGTATCCTAAAAATATTAACGCAGATTTGATAATATCAGCTTCATTTTTGGGCTCCTGATAGCCTGTTTTATATGGGTAACTGTCTAACATACACAGGAAAGAAACAGATTCCCCTTGAGCTTCTAATTGTCGTGTAATGGCATGAGCAACTAAGCCGCCGAACGACCAACCTAATAATTGGTATGGTCCTTTAGGTTGTACACTTTGTATCAGGGTTAAGTAGTGAGCAGCAATGTTTTCTAAGCTCTCTGGTTTGGTCTCCATTTGCGTTAAGCTTAGAGACTGTAAGCCAAACAGTGGTGTGGATTGAGGTAGGTGCTTGAGTAATGCTGCGTAACCCCAAGACAGCCCTAATGCAGGGTGGATACAAAACAGAGGAGCATGTTCGCCTGAAGACTTAATAGGCAATAAAGCTTGTAGTGGGTTCCAGTGGGAGGTTTGTTGTAAATGCTCCGCCAATTCAGCAATGGTCGCCGCTTTAAATAAGACGCCCAATGGAATATCCATACCGAGATTTTGTTCTAATTTGTGCAGAAGACGAGTAGCCGTTATGGAATCACCACCTATTTCAAAGAAGTTGTCGTGAATACCCACTAAGGTCAGTCCAAGGGTTTCTGCCCACAGGTTAGCGAGCATCTCTTCAGTGTGGTTGCGTGGCGCTTGATAATGATTTGCCGCTTGCCAACTGGGCTGTGGTAGTGCTTTTCGATTGATTTTACCGTTCGGCGTTAAAGGCATTTCATCTATGCTGATAAAGTGACTCGGAATCATGTAGTCGGGTAACTTAGTGATTAATGTCTGTCGAATATCATGAATGTCTAATTCAGCCAGATCCGTAAGTAGATAAGCGACGAGTTGTTTACTGCCGGTTGGAGAGGTTTGCGGCATAACAACGGCTTGTTCTATGGTCGCCATAGTCGCTAAAGCTGATTCGATGTCTCCTGTTTCAATGCGGAAACCACGAATTTTCACTTGGTTATCTTCACGTCCTAGATATTCTAAAATACCGTCTTCTCGCCATCTGGCTTTGTCTCCCGTGATGTAAACCTTTTCACCGCTGGTAAATGGGTGATCAATAAAACGCTCAGCGGTTAAGTCGGGACGTTTATAATATCCCAATGCTAAACCGTGTCCTGCAATATAGAGGTCGCCCGTGACGCCAACGGGAACGGGTTGCATGGTTTTATCAAGCACATACATTTGAGTATTAAAAATGGGGCGACCAATGGGGGGACTTTGGAGGTCTTGTTCATGCTCAAGAGGCATGACACTTGACCAGATGGTGGTCTCAGTTGGTCCATAGAGGTTCATCACTGGATGACCTAAGGCATGCATATGTTTAGCCAGTTGCCCTGATAAGGCTTCACCACCGACTAATGCTCGCACGCCGTGCCATTGTGTCTGAAACTCTGGCAACAGAGCTTGCCATAATGAGGGCGTGGCTTGCATAAAGGTGATCTGGTACTCGTTTGCCAACTGGGTAAGGCGTTCTGGCGCTCTGACAGTATCTCGAGTAGCAATGACCACAGAACCGCCAAGCATGATAGGCAAAAAGAGTTCCAACAACGAAATATCAAAAGAGATGGTGGTCACTGCTAAAAAACGATCTAGCTGACTGAATTTGAGTTCATGTTGCATCGCGAGCAAGAAATTTTTTAGTGCATGATGGGATATTTCAACCCCTTTAGGACGTCCTGTGGACCCTGAAGTATAGATTACATAAGCGGGTGAATGAGGGTTGGTTGGTTGAGGCCGTTGCCTTACCGATAAGTTGCTCTTTGTTGTCTCTGTTTGATCTGTATATAACACCGTAAACTTTGTGTCTGGTAGACAAGAACTGACTTGGTGGTTGGTGATGATGCACGCAGGCTCGGCGTCTTCTAATATGCTGGCCAATCTGTCTTGTGGAAACTCTGGGTCGAGTGGTAAGTAGGCGGCGCCCGCTTTCCAGATTCCCAAAAGTACGGCTAGCATCTCGCTATTGCGGGGTAGACAAGCCGCCACTAATTGAGCGGGTATGACCCCATGATCAATGAGGCGTTGAGCCCAATATTCTGCTTTTGAATTGAGTGCTTGATAGGTGAAATCCCCATCCTCTCCTATGACCGCTGTGCTTAATCCAAGCTGCTTTACTTGCTGATGGAACATTTCTAAGTAGCTGCTGTCAGTAAGTTTGGTGTGCGTTTGATTCCACTTATAAAGGATCTCCTGTTGTTCCGCATCACTCAATAGAGACGCTTGTGAAATAGGCTGTTTTACTGAGCTTAGTAAGCTTTTAATCAAACGTTCAAACTGTTGTAAGTGCTGGGCCAACTCTTTATCTGTATAACGTTTTGGATTGGCATCAAATTCGATGCTTGGGCCTGAACCGTTCTGTCTATCAAAGATAAATACCGTAAGATCTTCGATCATAGCATTACTGAGATTGTGTAATGTGGTCGAACAATGACCAAATTTCACGTCGTAATCAAAGGGCTCAATATTGACTCCTAGTGACGCAATCTGTTGATTGGCTGATAACATGCCCAAATCCCGCTTTAGATCTTCATAGCGATATTGTTGATGACGTAATGCATGTCGTACGACTTTAGCGGTTTGCTCCAATAATTCTTGAAAACACATGGATGAGGAAAACGTTAAGCGGATCGGTACTGCATTAGCTAACATTGCCGGCGTTTTTTTTTGTATTGCGTTCACTCTGGCGGAGACTGGCATTGCCATCACCAGATCATCAGCTCCTGTCATGCGATAAAAGTACGCCGCCACTAAAGCAATAAGAGTCTGTGGTCGACTGGCACCAAATGCTTGACCTATTTGATTTAAATGTTCAGAAAGAGCAGCCGATAGACGCAAGGTTTGACGACGCATTGGACTTGGGTCATCAGAGCGAATGCGTTGTGCTAAAGACACACTTTCAGGAAGGTGGAGCAGATTATTGAGCCAATATTGTCGATCTGCTTTAAAGCGCTTACTGTTTTTGTAGTGTTGTTCTTGCTCAAGCAAACTTTCTAATGTGCGAAAGGGACAATCCTCAACCTCTCGGTGGAAAAAATACCCATTGTATAAGTGTGATAGACGTTGCGTAATCAGATGACCGCCAAAGCCGTCTAATGCGACATGATGACAGCGGTGATACCAGAAATAGTGGTTGTCGGCGATCTTTATCAAAGCACTAAACCACAATCGATCACCTTTTTGCGTTAGAGGCTTAAGGTAATCTTGTTTCATCCAGTGCAAAGCACTGTTGATGGGGTTGGCCTCATGACTCATATCTAACAAAGAGAAGTAATCATCGTAAGACTGAGAGATAAACTGATACGTTTCATTTTCAGTTTCGACAATTTGTGAGCGAATGCAGTCAGCTTCTGTGATCAGTTGATTAATGGCTTTTTGAAAGAGTAAGACATTTAACTCGCCCTGAATTTCAAGGTACTCTGCGACATTGAAGGCTGTACCTTTGGGAGCCAGTTTTTGTGCGATCCATTGACCGCGTTGAGCCGTCGAAAGAGGCAGTAGGGTATGAGGTGATTGAGCATCAGGCGTGTTTAAACCGTCGGCATGGGGTTGCTTATTCATCGTGGTTTGCTCCTGCAAGTTGGGAAGCGTTTCTTAATAAGACGCTACCGTTATTCATAATCCGTATGAAACTGGATAAATATTATTACTTATGTTCTCTTAATTTAAGTACATATTGGGATGAATTTAAATAGTCATTTATTATTAATGGAAAGGTTTTACGTTTTAATGACACCTAAGTAAATGAAATTTTGTTTTTATGGGCTTAATTTACCTTGAAGATTTCTAATTTGCCAAAATAACAAACTACCAGAAATAGCGCCACAGCAAGCCAGACCAATCCAAATATAAGAGTGATTTATACTGGTAGATGAAAGTAGCCAGCCAATGGTGATGTTGCCAGTAAAGGCATAAAGGCCTCCTATACAAGAATACAAACCATAATGGCTGCCAAGTGTTTTAGCTTCGCAGAAGGTAGGGACATGTGCACCCAATAAAGGAAATACTAACATGGAGCCAAGACTGAAAAACAACGCACAAAAAAGAAATGGCATGGCTGGAAAGGGGACGAAATGCAGGTTCAGCCATAAATAACTGCTGCCCATAATCGACATGCCTAATCCCATACCCAGTGCGGTGCCAAGTCGATGTTCTACAAAACGACTAACCGGCATCTGCATGAGGACGCCGGTAATGGACGAGGTGGCAAACACCCAAGTAATGATGCTGATATCTTGAGTCACGACTCTTACTTCATGGGGAATGGCGATGTAAAGTTGGTGGAATAGCAGATGATAAACAGAAGAACAAAGCACAAATGCCATAAACGTTTTATGGGTTAACATGCTGAACCATTGTCGCCAAAATGCAGGCTGAGGCTCTTTCAATGTGCTTTGCTGAGAGTCTAACTCTGGTAAAAAACGCCACTGAATCAGCAGCAGAATACTGAATAACCCAGCAGAAAGTAGACCCACTAGAGCAAAATCTACTACCAATAAACTTAGACCAACCAGAGGACCTAACAGCATGCCCGCTTCAGACGTTAGGTTTTGCAAGGCAAAGACTTTTTGTCGCTGATTTTGATGTGGGTATTCTGACGCTAAATAGGCTTGGCTACTTGGTGTAAACAAGGCGCCTGCAAAGCCTGAACAAAACGCGCCAATTAACAGCACAGGGACCGTTTGGCCTATACCCAGTAAAGCAAAGCCAATAATGCGTATAGCACAGCCTAGTAAAATCAGCTTTTTATAGCCAAATAGATCCCCCAGCGTGCCACCGACTAAAAACAGGCCTTGTTGGCTCAATACTCTCAAACCTATGATGGCACCGACAAACCAACCCGTAATACCCAAATCGTGCTGCAAATGATCCGCCAAATAAGGCAGCAGCATGTAAAAGCCGAGATTAAAGGTAAAACCATTTATCACCAGTACTTTGCCTGCTGGTGATAAAAGCCGAGAGTCGTTTATAAAGTGCTTGAAAAGCATGTTGTTGGGTTCTTTAAAGCGTTGTGGTGGCTAGCGAATTTGATTTAATAGGGTATCCATTCGATCGGGCTTAAGGGCCATTTTAGAGCGTAAACGGGGGGCTTTTTTGTTAATCAAAGCTCGGTTTTTAGCATCGCCAACTTGGATCATACCGACCATGCCCATCATCAAATGTGGCGGGCAATAGTATAGGTGTACGCCTTCTGTATCAAGCGTGATGGTATAGGCTTTGTCCAAAGCAGATTTCCACTGTTCACTACCTTCAGGCACCACATAAGACTGAGCGTTATGACCGGAATGGTTGGGAAGAAAAGTGACTGTATCGCCAACTTGAGCGTGAATAAAAGCAGGCTCGAATATCATGCCACCTTGTTCTGCTGAACCATAATTTAGCATTTGAATTTGCCATTCTTTGGCATAAGCAGTGTGGCCGAATAGGGTGATGCTAAGCGTCATTATCACGGCGTCAAGTTTAGATCGCATTGGCTATTCCTTTGGTTGATTGCGTGACTTTATTGTCTGGGTGTGCGTTTGCTTCTGCGCGGCTTCTACGTATGGTCCGTACGAAGGGTAGACCATGACTGTCTTTGGATATTTCAGCTTGAACGCTATACACATCTTTGATCAGCTCAGGAGTGAGAATTTCTTTCGGGTGGCCACTTTTCACCAATTGACCTCCTTTTAGCACCAACAAATTATCTGCATATTGAGCGGCCAGATTCAGGTCGTGTAACACCATTAAGGTCACCCAGCCTTGTTGCTTAGTTTGTTCATCAAGGTGATCCAATAAAACATGCTGAAAGTGTAAGTCTAGAGCACTGACGGGCTCGTCTAACATGAGAATTTTGGGGTTCCGCATTAAGGCTTGAGCGAACAAAATCATCTGGCATTGACCACCGCTGAGTTTGTTTACTGAACGATTGGCCAAGTGCAACAGGCCGATTTTATCTAACGCCGATAAGGCTTGCTCAATTAAGGCATCATCAAGTCGTAAACTCAGTGCGTCAAGTTGACCTAGCAAAACCACTTCCAACACGCTGAGCTCAACATCCAGTCGGATATCTTGCGGCATGTAGCCGAAGAGTGTACGCCAAGCTGACACTTGTTTTGTTGATAACGCTTGATCAAAAAAACGTATGTCGCCAGACTTGGCTTTAATATCGCCAAATAGGGTTTTTAGTAGAGTGCTTTTGCCTGTGCCATTCGGGCCAATGATGACGTTGACTTTACCCGGCTGAAGAGAAAAAGACATATCTTTTGCGAGCGTTAAAGTATCTAACGTGACATTGAGTTGATTTATCGTCAGCATAATCTAGCGCCTTTTTCCTAAAATTAACCAGAAGAAGAAAGGCACACCTATGATGGCGGTAACTATGCCAATGGGGAATAAAGCACCGGGAACGATGACTTTCGATAACACGGATGCACTGGACAGTAAAAAGGCACCAATCAAAAAAGACAGTGGGATGAAAAAACGTTGATCTTCGCCTACCAAAATTTTCGCAATATTGGGTGCCACAATACCAATAAAGCCGATGATACCGACAAAGCTAGTCACCGTAGCGGTCATTAAGGCGACGATAAAGAGGGTTTTGAGACGCAAGCGACTGACATTGACCCCCAAACTTTTTGCTCTTTCTTCCCCTAGACGTAACGCGGTGAGTTTCCACGCATCTTTTATCAAAAAGATCATGCAGACCAAAGTGACGCTTCCAACAATCAGCAGATTAGACCAAGACGCTTTAGAGAGACTGCCAAATAGCCAGAAAAGAATTTGCTGACTCAACTCTGGAGATGAAATGAATTGCACCAATGACAATAGAGATTGAAACAAAAATAGAAGGGCAATACCGGCCAAAATCAGCTGTCCTGAGCTGATGTGTTGCATGGTTGCTAGGGCAAACAAGAAGGCTGCTGCTAGCATGCAGCAAACAAACGCGCCAAGAGGTACGGCCACATTTGCATTTAAACCAAGCGAGCCAACATACAAGATCATGGCGGCACCAAACCCGGCTGCCGCGGCCATACCTAAAGTATAAGGACTGGCCATGGGGTTGTTTAACAGGGTCTGCATTTCAGCACCACCTACCCCTAAAACACCACCAACGATGACCGCCATGATGGCAATGGGCAACCTTAGGTTTGTTACTATGACTTCTGTAGTGGGATCAACGGGCGTGTCAAAACCTATGAGATGAAGCAGGGCGTTCGCTACTTCTTTGATGTTTAATAACGATGGGCCAGTGGCCACATCCAAAATGAAAGAGGTGATCAACACCACGAATAGGATACTCATAACAAACCAGCGACGTTGTTCAGAACGTCGCTGGTTTGAAATAGCATCAGAAAGTAAACCTGATGACTGCATAGTTAGAATACCGACTTAAATGTTAGGCGGTATATTACTCCGAAAGTTGAACAGTAAAAGTACCAGTAGGGGTAACAGGTAGGTATTTCTTATAGAAATCCAGATAAGCTTGCTCAGGGTTTACGTTTTTGAACAGGTCTGGGTACATGGCTTTGGCCATGAATTGAGCCATAGAAGCATCTAAAATGGTACGGGAAGCGCCTTGGTAAAGACCATAGACTTGATCATTTTCTACCGCTGGCATTTGCGCCCAGCCTGCACGTTTTGTGAAACCGGCTAAGCGTTGTTCCGCTAAATCACGATCAATACCTTGTCCCATTGGCAGAGCATCGCCTTTTACGCCAGACTCAGTACCTGTAATGAAGACCACTTGTGGTTTGGAAGCCAGCACTTGTTCTGGGTTCATTGGTCCCCACCATTCTACGAAGGGAGCGGCAATATTATCGCCTTGCAACATGGTTACCATGGCGCCCCACATGTTCTTACCGTAGGTAAAACTATATTGACTTGGTCCTTTGTTACCAAACTCGACGTAGGTACGTGGTTTCGGTAGCTTCGCTTCTTTAATGCGCTTGATAGTATTTTTAATGGTAGTTTGGTACTCGTTTGCGATTTGATCCGCGCGTTGTTCTTGACCTGTTAACTGACCAATAATCTGTGTGCTTTTTACGTGGCGTTCCAAGGTTTGTGCGTTGTAATCCACTACAACAATTGGAATACCAGCGTCTTCTAAGCGCTCAACATCCATTCCTAAGCCTTTGTATTGCCAATCGGATAATAAAATAACGCTGGGTCTTAGGCTCACTACTTTTTCAATGGAAAACGTTTGCGCTTCCACTTCGCCCACATCTGGGATCTGTTTCAGTGAAGGACGGTAGTTGGTGTATAGATTCCAGCTAGCCGGACGCCAAGCTTCCCAAGTATCACGGGATAATCCGACCACATGATCAAAGGCTTTTTCTGTGCCTATCGCCATATAATCTTCAGCATAAAACCCGAGGACAACTCGTTTAGCGGGTAAGTCAACTTCAACTTGTCTGTCTAAGACGTCATTAATAACCGTTACTTTTGCTTGGGCTGTAGCTGTCAATATGGACATTCCAAGAGCCATGGCAAGGAGGGAGCCGAGTTTCATCAATGTGATCCTTTATTTGAGAATGATTTTCGCATGCGAATCTTACTCAAATACGACTTTTTTTCAAGAAGTATTCATAGCGAGTACCAAAATGATGCTTATTGATAGGATATTGTCTAAAAAGTTTTCGCTTCCAGCCCCTCTGACCCTTACTTGCAGATTTTTTACATTGAATGACTGGTTTAATTAAATGCAATTGATTATCATTCGCTGAATCATTATAGAGTTAATGATTCTCATTATTGGAGGCTTTTATGGATGTTGCTTTTCCGGACTATGATTATGATGCTGATCTTTTGTCGTCGTCAGACCAGCACAAAACCGATTTATTTTTATTCAATTCCAGTCAGAATTTGGTGCGAGCTAGAGGCGTGAGTCAAACACTAGAGACGCCTCTGTCAGCCAAGACCTTTCAACATGATGTTCAGAGAGTCTTTGACGCTGAAAAAATGAAAGGCATAGATAAGCCTATTTTAGTGGGGGCTATTCCATTTGATTTGGATCAACCATGTCACCTTTTAGCCCCTAAATGGTCTGAAAGAGTTAAGCCCTTCTCTGCTAATTTCCCAGCTTTTAAAGACAAAGATTTTGCACATCACGTTCTAAGCCATTCGTTTACACCAGATCACAATAGCTTCGTGAAAATGATTGAAGAGGCTTTGGTGACACTTCGTCACGATGATTTGAAGAAGATCGTATTGTCAAAAACCTTAGATTTGACCCTTGATAAGTCCGTAGACATCCCTCGTTTATTAACCAATATCATGGGACAAAACCCGAATGCCTATCATTTTAGTGTGCCGCTTGAGACGGGCATTCTGATTGGCGCGAGCCCTGAGCTGTTAATCAGGAAAGAAGGTAACACGCTTTTTTCTAACCCGTTAGCAGGCTCTGCTAAGCGCAGCAAAGACCAGCAAGAGGATCGACGAATTTCACAAGCATTGCTGCAATCCAAGAAAGATCAATATGAACATCGTATTGTTGTGGATGCCATTCGTAGAGCACTAATTCCTATGGTTCAGTCAATGAAGTTAGAGGATCAGCCAAGTCTTATTTCCACTCCGACGATGTGGCATTTATCCACGCAAATTGAAGCCATATTAGCGAATGACTCAGAGATGAGTATTTTTGATGTGATCAAGCAACTGCATCCAACACCAGCCATGTGTGGCACCCCTACAGGTTTAGCACATGACCACATTGCGGCACTAGAACCACATCAAAGAGGTTTCTTTAGTGGTTTGGTTGGTTGGTGTGATGCGCAGGGTAATGGTGAATGGGCCATTGCGATTCGCTGTGCTGAAGTGGCCAGTAACAAGGTGAGACTGTTTGCTGGTGCAGGTGTGGTACCGGATTCCTGTGTAGAAAGTGAATGGCGAGAAACCAGTGCAAAAATGCAAACCATGATTAATGCTTTTGGTATAAAGGATTTTAACAATGACAATTGAGTTTACAGCTTGGCCAGAAGAATTTGCGACAGCATACCGGGAAAAAGGTTACTGGACGGATCGTCCAATGACGGATTTGATCGATCATGCTCCTAAAGAGAGTCTCGCGGTTTTGTGTGGTGAGCGCCAATTTACCTACGCTGATTTATGCCAAAAGTCTCAGAACCTAGCCGGTTATTTGCATCATCTAGGTCTTAAAAAAGGTGACACAGCACTGGTGCAGTTGCCTAATATTGCTGAGTTTTATGTTGTCTTCTTTGCGTTGTTGCGAATTGGGGTCGTACCAGTTAATGCTCTATTTAGCCACAATGAAAATGAGTTGTCCGCTTACGCGAAACAGATCAAACCAAGCCTTGTTATCGCCAGCCAACAGCACAGGTTATTTGCAAATGATCAATATTGGTTAACCCTGCAGCAGCAAGAGTCTAGCCTGAAGCACATTTTATTGGCTGGAACTGGCTGGGGGGCATCCTTGGATGAAGCAATGGCAACCTCGTCACAACAATTGGTTGACCACCCTAATGCACCAGACCAAGTGGCATTTTTCCAGCTCTCAGGTGGTAGTACAGGTACGCCAAAGCTGATTCCAAGAACCCATAACGATTACTTTTTCAGCATACGTCGCAGTGTTGAAATATGTGAATTCTCCTCATTGACTGTGTATTTGTGCGCTTTACCTTGTGCTCATAACTTTCCCATGAGCTCTCCTGGTGCTTTCGGTGTGTTCCACGCTGGTGGCACTGTGGTGATGGCCCCTAATCCGGAAGCGAACGTCTGTTTTGATTTAATTGAACGACATCAAGCCAATGTTGTGGCATTAGTGCCACCGGCGTTGGCTCTTTGGCTGCAAGTTGCTGTGGATCGGAAATCCTCTTTAACCTCTCTGTCTTTAGTTCAAGTAGGAGGGGCGAAGTTAAGTGAAAGCATTGCAAGACAAGTTCCCGAGACATTGGGTTGTCAATTACAGCAAATCTTAGGCATGGCTGAAGGTTTGGTGAATTACACCAGATTGGATGATGACTTTGAAACCATTGTTAAGACACAGGGTTACCCAATGTGCTCAATGGATGAAGTGAAAGTAATTGGGCTGAACGGCCACCCCGTTGCTCCTGGTGAAGAAGGTGAGTTGGTGACACGTGGGCCATACACCATTCGAGGCTATTACAAGGCACCAGAACACAATGCCAAAGTATTTGATCGCGAGGGTTTTTACCACACGGGGGATTTGGTAAGCCAAGATACGAATGGGTATCTAACGGTTGTTGGTCGAGATAAAGATCAAATTAACCGTGGTGGTGAAAAAATAGCGGCAGAAGAAATCGAAAATCTATTACTTAAGCATGAACACATTTTACACAGCGCCCTTGTTGCTATGCCGGACAGTATTATGGGTGAAAAAACCTGTGCTTTTGTTGTGCCTAGGCATGATGGATCAAAGTTGAAAAGTGTACAACTGAGAAAGTTCTTAAGAGGGTTTGGTGTTGCTGATTATAAGGTGCCTGATCGCTTTGAATTCATCGATGCTTTACCGCTAACACCAGTAGGGAAACCTAATAAAGTGGCGTTACGAGACATTATTCGTCAGCGTCTTCAGTTAAATAATGTGTCATAAGGGGAACAATATGAGCATTCTAACAATACCGTCTTATCCTATGCCGACTTCAGATACTTATCCCAACCAAAAAGTGAATTGGGTGTTAGAACCAAAGCGTGCGGTACTTTTGATTCATGACATGCAGGCGTATTTTTTACGTTTTTATGATGCAGAGTCTGAGTTGATCAAAACCCTTAAACAAAATCTGGCTGCGATTAAAGCTTACTGCCGAGCGAATGGCATTCCCGTTGTGTATACAGCGCAACCAAACAATCAAAAACCTGAAGATAGAGCTTTGCTTAATGACATGTGGGGAAGTGGGTTAAATGATTTTCCTGAATTGCAGCATGTGGTTAAGGAGCTGACGCCAAGCGAACAAGATACAGTATTGGTGAAGTGGCGATACAGTGCTTTCCACCGTTCTAATTTGCAGGAATTGATGGAAAGCTGGGGGCGTGATCAGCTATTGATCGGCGGAGTTTATGCACATATTGGCTGCATGATGACTGCTGTAGATGCTTTTATGCGTGATATTCAACCCTTTATGATAGGTGATGCGTTAGCGGATTTTAGTGAAAGTGAACATTATCAAGCCCTAACTTACACCGCTGGACGAGCGGGTAGAGTGATTTCCACCAATGAGGTATTGCTAGCAACCAGTGCTCGCTCAAGTGGTTTGCATTATGAGCAATTTAAAACGCAAATTCTGAGTTTATTAGACGAAGAAGAGCTTGAAGATTTTCAAGCAGATGATGAGTTGATTGATTATGGTTTGGATTCTATTCAAATTATGAATTTGGTTTCTCAATGGAAAGAATTGGGAATAGAGGTTTCCTTCCAAGAGTTGGCAACGGCAGCGACTTTAAATGCGTGGTGGGATCTACTGCAAACCAAAATGACAACGAAACCAGTGGATGTCGTGAAATGAGCCAACTCGATTTTACCGGAAAAACCGTTTGGGTGACGGGGGCTGGGCGAGGCATTGGCTTGGAAGTGGCAAATCAATTTCTCAGTCTTGGTGCTAATGTCATTGGTTTCGACCTTGCGTTTGATGATGCATCCTATGAGTTTGAGTGCATTACATTGGACATTAGTGATGAACAAAGGGTGAAAAGCCTTGTTGATCATGTGTTGCTTAAACATCCGGAGCTAGATGTGCTGGTAAATGCGGCTGGTATTCTGCGCATGGCCAGTGTGGAAGAGACAAGCTGGCAAGACTTTTCTGACTGCATAAATGTCAATGCGGGTGGGGCATTTTTAATGATTAAGCACACCATGGCACGTTTTAAGCAGCAAAAACACGGCGCTATTGTCACAGTCAGTTCAAATGCAGCAAAAGTGCCAAGAGTAAATATGATGGCGTATTGTGCTTCAAAGGCCGCTTTGAGTTCGCTGAGTCACACGGCTGGGTTAGAATTGGCGCCTTATGGTGTGCGTTGTAACTTGGTGTGCCCAGGCTCAACGGATACGCCGATGCAACGTCAGCTTTGGCAGGATGATCAAGCTGAAGCCAATACTATTAAGGGGTTTCCTGAGCAGTTTAAGTTAGGCATTCCGTTGGGGAAAATCGCGGCTCCAAGTGATATTGCTCAAGTGGTTGTGTTCTTTGCATCGCCAATGGCAAACCATATAACCATGCAAGATTTGGTGGTTGACGGTGGCGCAACCTTGAATGCTTAATCGGTTTCTTCAGAAACAGATTGAAATGCCCAATATATTTGTTATGTTGGGCATTTTTATTGGCTGTAACTAAGTGAAAAATAATAATCGAACTCGTATTCATTTCAAAGGACTGGGTGATGTTCTCGTTCATCATGTGTGTTTTAAGCAAGGTGATCTCATTGCCAATGAGCATACTTTTAACATCAAAAAGCCCAATGAATATGCTCGCTGGCGGTCAAAGCGAAAAGAAACCTATCTAGCCGGTCGACTTGCTGTTCAACTTGCTCAATCCTCACAAAATTTTCCGTTATTTGATGTTATTCGTGGCAATGATGGTGCGCCAATTTGGCCGACAAATTACATCGGGAGTATCTCTCATACGGATAATGAAGCGGTGGCAATTGTTGTTGAACCTGCTGAGTTGGCGATCAAGGGGATTGGGGTCGATATAGAGAGAGTGCAGAGTGCCGCTCAGTTACAAGATAGAGCGTTGATAGGAGAGCCCAAAGAATATGATCTACTAAGGAAAGCCGGTTTTGATGAGAGTATGGCCATTTTAATCTTGTTCTCTTTAAAGGAAAGTGTCTACAAAGCACTCTATCCATACGTTAAGCGATATTTTGATTTCCTAGACGCTGAATTGGTTGAGCTTGAAGAGCATCATTGTTGTATTCGAACAAAAGCGACGTTAAGTGATTCAGTGCCTGCAGGATTTTTGGTAAAGGCAAGGTATCAAATACAGAATGCCAACTTATTGTCTGTCGCCTATTGGTAGGGCATAGGGAATGATTGGACGTTGATGATTGAACACTACAAATGTCCTGTTGATGGCGGTGGTGTCTAACAATAAAAGGAAGTATAAAAAGACGAATCATGAGTGATTCGTCTTTTTATTTGAGCTAATACCGCTAAGCGAATTACATGCGGTAAGTTGCGCTTAGACCGATCGTGCGAGTTTGGCCAACTGATGCGCGTGTTCCTCGGTTAATCAGGTAAACAACGTCTTCATTGGTCAGATTTTTAATGTAACCATCTATCATGAAGTCACCGATTTCGTATTTAACTCTAGCGTTTGTAATGACATAGTCACCCGCTTTATAGTCTTCGGTATTATCCAAATCTGAGTAATACTCTCCAACGTACGTAGCGTCAGCTCCAAATGACCAGTTATCACCGATATACTGAGTAAAACCCAGTCCTAAATTTAAGTCAGGAGAATAGGTGATTTCGTTGCCATCCCATGAAGATGTGTCTGCATCGGTAGAGTCAACTTTCGTTTGAAGTGTACCGATAGAGCCTCGTATTTCTAAATCTTCATTAATAAATGCGACAGCCTCAAGTTCAGCGCCGTAAGTGTGTGCAGACTTTACATTTACTAAGCGATTTGAAGTATAAGCTTGGTAGTCAGCGTAATCGTTGTAAAAAACGCTTGCATTTAGGGTGATGCTATCAAAATGACTTTTGCTGCTGAACTCGTAGGCAGTCACTTCTTCTTTATCGAATGTATAATAGCTATTGTCACTCCAATCCAGTGCACCACCACCAGAGTTGTAACCTTGACGAATAGAGGCGCCTATTGTTGTTTGACCTGTTAGATCATAAGTCGTACTCAGCTTAGGTAAAAGGATAGTCTCAGTCTGATCTTGATTAAGGTTATGTTCCGTAACGCTTGGCCATGTTGTTGAACGAAGAAGGCTTCTATCTTGGTTGACACTTTCAATACGTCCACCAACTGTGATAACCAGTTTTTCTGTTGCGTTATAGGTTGTCTCACCATATAGCGATAGCGTTGTTTTGGAGCTATCAGCAATAAATGAGTTATCGGGTTGAACATCTAGGGTTCCGTCAGACTTAGAGGCATAAAGACCAATGAGGCCAGAAAACTGGGAGTCTGATGGTGTGATAATGATACGGTTTTCTAAGGAAATAGTTTCTTCTGTTTTTGTGAATAGAGTGCTACCTGGATATTCATCAAAATAGGCTTTTTGGTCGTTATAACTGATTTGTAGTGCGTTCTTTATCCCATCTGTAATTTGGTACTCAATGTCGACTGATAGGGTGTCGACAGTGGAGTCTTGTAGGCGTGTGTTGTTACCATTATTTGAATCGAGTGTGAGTGTTTGAGTCGAAAAGTTATTGTCTTTATCATTTGCCCAAGAAAGGTATTCGCCTTTGTTTTTTCTATGGGTAACACCTAGTTTGACAGTTAACCCATCGATGTTAGAAGGAGCCCAAAGCAGTTTGCCGCGTAAGTTAGTTGATTCTGAATCGTCAATATCAGGTCCATCGTCTAGCTCTGAATTAGCCTGTTTGTAGTTCATCCAGCCTTCGCCTTTTGTTCCATCAAATGCGATACGGTACGCTAGCTCGTCTTCTAATAACGGGCCAGAGTTCATAACAGCAATATTTTTTTGAAGGTTGCCATTATCGTAACGTTCTAGGCCAAGGCGAATAGCACTTTCAGAATCGAAAGAAGGGTCATTAGTCTGAATCACGACAGCCCCGCCAATGGCATTGGTTCCTTGGCTAGTTGACTGTGGCCCACGTAAAACTTCAACTTGCTGCGTGTCCCATAGTTGAGATGGGGTGAAGTTGTATCCGCCCCATGCTTCCGCAACACCATCAACTGTTGTTGATATACGTGGGCTCCCTCCCGTCATAAAGGCGTTACTACCAGTTGATGCTCCAGCTCCATTGACGCCACGGATATTAATCGTTCCAAAACCCGCAGAAGTCACATTAGGAGCAACGGTGACTATGTCATTCACTTCTTTTGATTCACCGCTGTCATACGTTTCTTCGGTAATCACTGTAACGGCCGTCGTCGTCTCCTTAATGTCCTTATCAATTTTTTCCCCTGTCACCACTAATGTTTCTAGTTGAGTCGAGTTTTCAGCAAATGTATTGGCTGAAATTAAAGCTGCATTAATGCTGATAACAGCGATGGCTACAGTAGATAAATGACTTGGAGTGCGAGTGGATGAGTTCTTAGAGAGATACATGATATTCCTTAAAATGTAAAAATCCCAATTGTAGGAATGTAAATTCTATTGATAATGAAAACGATTCGCAATAAGATTTGTGCGTTTTTAATGGATCAATAGAAATTGATTGGAGTGAAATAAATTTATGTTTGCTAAGAAAAAGTTAATTGTCAGTATGTTAGCCACTGCCCCGATGATGACATTTGCAGCAAGTGATCACGCAGGTAATATGTTAGTTGAAGAGGAATCTAATCAACTTGATACATTAGTAGTCACTGCCACTATGGCGGCTAAAAAGATCGAAGACATACCTGCTTTTGCGACCGTTGTAACGAAAGACGATATTGCTCAATCAACTGTTAGCAGTGTATCGGATTTACTTCGTGAAACGGTTGGTGTGAATAATCTTAGTGATTCAACCGGTCGAGATGAAATTCAAATTCGTGGTTTAGATGGTGAATATACCGTTTTATTAGTGAACGGAAAGCGAGTTTCTGCAGGCGGTGCTTTTGACAAAGGTAGTGATACTGATTTGAACAGTGTTCCACTAAATTCCATTGAGCGAATTGAAATTATTCGTGGTCCAATGTCTGTTCTTTATGGTGCAGATGCTATCGGTGGTGTGGTTAATATTATCACTAAAAAACCACAAGAAGGGGCTGGTTGGACAGGAACGGCTAATGCCGAAGTTCGTAAGATAGAGTCAGGTGAGGGTGGTGATCAGTATCGTTTAGGTGTTTCCGGTATGGGGGCTATCAATAACAAGCTTGCATTATCTGTCAGTGTTGAGGATTTAAGCCAAAAAGCTTGGTATGCGGATGATGAATCTGTTGGTCCACTTCGTGAAAAGAAAAATGCTCAGAATTTGTCTTCTACTTTGACTTGGCAAGCTGCTGAAAACCAAGAAGTAGAAGTTGATTTTGGTTATAACCATGATGAGCGTCCATATCAAGCTTATAGTGACACTGCATACCGAGAACAGGAAATAACAAGAACGGATTTAGCTATTACTCACAAAGGTCAATGGGACTGGGCAAACACCACGGCTTCTATTAAACGCGAAGAAAGTGATGTTTATGATTACAACTCGCAATATGATGATCCACAAGCTCATGATGGTCTTGAGGCGAACAATACTTACGTGAAAGGTTATGCGAATAAGTCGATTGGTATCCATACTATGATGGCTGGTGTGGACTATCAAAATGAGCAATTAAAAAACAACTATGTACTTTTAGACACGGGTGAATACAACGTAGATCAGTATGGTATTTTTGCTCAGGATGAAATGTCATTAACAGATAAGCTTGTATTTACCTTGGGTGGGCGTGTAGATAATCACGATATTTATGGTAATAATTTTTCTCCTAAAGCTTACCTTGTCTACAATGCAAGCAATAATTTAACTTTGAAAGGTGGTGTAACTAAAGCCTTTAAAGCTCCTGATGTTAGTAAGCTTAGTGAAGAATATCGAACTGTAAGCTGTGGTGGCGCTTGTACATTAGCCGGTAATCCCGATTTGGAAGCGGAAACCAGTGTTAGTTATGAGTTTGGTGTTGACTATCATGCTAAAGGCCTAAATGCGACAGCGACAGTCTTTCGTAATGATATTGATAACTTGATAGAGCGTGAAGTTGGTTATGATACAAATGAAAATCCAATTTCTGCTAAGTGGATTAATGTTGCGACAGCGATGACTCAAGGTCTTGAATTAAGTGCATCGACTTCATTAACGGAAGATCTTCTATTAAAGGCAAATTATACTTATTTAGATACAGAAGCAGAAGATTCAAATGGTGTGAAAACTGTTCTAACTGGTCGTCCAGAGCATCAAGCTAGTGTGTCTTTTGATTACCAAGCTACTGATATTATCTCTACCTTCTTAAGTGTTAATTACTTATCAGGCATGCAGTATTCTTCTTGGGTTTCAGGTGTAGGTGATGTTTATTCTGAATTGCCATCATACTACCGTACTGATATTGGTCTGACAGCTGACGTGACTGACAATCTGGTTTTACGGGCAGGTATCAAGAATATTGGTGATGTGCGTCTAGATGAAGAAGATACGGGGTATACAACGTACGAATTGGGTCGTAACTATTATGTGAGTGCAGCCTATAATTTCTAATTAGAACTAGGCAAAAGCACGCATGTCCCTTTACATGCGTGCTTTTTATTACTGTATCCCTATCATTATTCTCCTGCTAATCTCTCTAGAATCTATATCGATACTCCCTTTTTAAATCGGCTTACTGAAAGATCAGTTTTACTTGATCACTTCAGTTTATGCTCTCTTTTTATGATTTAGCGACAATGGGAAAGAAATGCTTTCACATTTTTCCTATGTCGTTTTATCAGGCATAGTTTCGATCCTTACCTTTAGACTAATAATTTGATTTGACATGCTTTTTAGGTAAGAAAAAGCCGCCATATAGGAGGCTATTATCAATTGAGTGACTCGTTCTAAAATTTATTAGGAAGTGTAATGGCTTATTCTTCTGCGACTAATTTAGGGTCATTTAGGGGACTATTTCTTAATGTTCTTAAACAAGCTAATAGGGTTAGTCCTATGCTCATGGCAATGGCACCAAAAACAAAGATACTTGCCAAAGAAGAAAGTAGTTTGCCTAGAAGGCCTATTGAAAGTGTTCCTAGCGAATCTCCTGAAGCATCTTGCGCTGTCCATATGCCGTTAATACGCCCCAAATAATGGTCAGGGGTATGGCCTTGTACGAAGCTGTATTGAAGCAATGACGCGATAGAAACAAGGTAACCAAATCCTACTAGAAGAATAAGAGCCATTGGGAAAATAGTTGTTGATCCAATCCCCATTAAACAGAGAAATGCCGCAAGGCTAGTTAACATCATCACCAAGCCAGGCTTTTCAACATGATTTGCCCAACCGCTAATGATCGCTCCCAATGTCGCTCCTAAAGGGACAGCGGAGTACATCAGTCCCACTACCCAAGCTCCTCCACCATATGCTGTATCAGCAAGAGCAGGAAATAAGACACGGATGGCTGTCGTTAAGGTGACTAAGGTACCCATAATGACAACACTTGCTACAATTTTATTAGTGAAAATATACGTAAATCCATCCCATAGTGAGGATAGAGGGTTATGGACTTTTGCTTCTTTCGGTCGCATGGTTGGCAAAGAGAGCAAAGCAAGCAAGGTGATGCCAGTTCCAACGGCTGCAATTAAGTAATTCCAAGCGACATCGGAGGCGGCAATAATAATACCTCCGATGGCAGGTGAGATGACAGTTGCTAAGCGCACACTTACCATACTGATTGCTCGGGCTTGCATGAGATTTTCCCGGCCAACTAGAAAGGGCATACAAGCCATTAAGGCTGTTACACCAAGGGCGCCAAAAAAACCATCCCAGATGGATAGTAAATAGATAGCCCATAAAGAGGGATCAGGTAGCCAAGCGTTAATCGCCATGGCCAGAAAACCTAGCCCGCAGGTGGATCGAGCAAAGAGAATAATGCGCTTTCGCTCGTACATATCCGCTAGAACACCTCCTAGCAGAAGGCCAATAAATAGGCCTATCCCTTCTAATGCCATGACAATACCAACTTGTAAGCTATCGTTGGTTAAAGCATAGACCTGAACCGGTATCGATACAGATAGCATTCCTAGACCAAGTATTGATATGGTGCGCGCAATAAAGATATTGCGAAAATTTTTGTGTGTTGCTAATAAGCTGAAATCCACAAATATGGATTTTTTCTTGGTATTGCTCACGTTTTACTCTCTTTTTATCTGTAAAGGGTTAGACCATTTCTGACGGAATATTTGATTCTTTTCTAGAATTCGACTCTTGTGATGCCTCATCAATAAGCCGATCTAATAAAGGCCCTAATGTTTTTAAGTTATCCGTTGATAGAATGTCTTCATGACTGCAATGATCCAGAGAATGGAAATGAGCTTTACTAGCATATGGCAGCCATTGCTTAGTTGGACTGATGTAGTCTGGTAAAGACTGTTGGGCAATAAAAACATGAATTTTTGCGTTGTAAGTGGGAGTTGAGGCTTTTTTCAGTAGGCGAACAGCATCTTTATAGTTAGCAAAGATTTGTTCTAGCATTTTATCCTGTTCTTGTTTTACTAACAGAGCGACGTCATCTGAATCATTGTCTTTGTCTGAAATCGCATTGGTTAGCAGTTGTGTCTGCTCACGTTCTGCTCCCATTGCAGCTTCTTCTCCCTGAGGGTCATTCCAATCATGTACCTCAGCAGGGTAGGTGTCTAACAGGCCAAGAAAGTTAACAGTTTCCCTCATTTCTCTTAATTTCGCAGCAACGCCATAGGCGACGGTTCCGCCAAGCGAGTATCCTAATAGATAGTAAGGGCCTTGTGGCTGTTCCCGAAGAATGACCTCAAGCTGTTTACTGACTAGTTCTTCAAGTGTATCGCTGCTGGCGATCAGTCCACTTGGTCTAGGTGATTGAAGGCCAATAATAGGGTGTTGTCCTTTTAAGTAACGAGATAGCACGCTGTATTGCCACGCAAAGCCTGATCCTGGATAGAAACAAAACAAAGGGGTACCTTGTCCTTCACGTAAGTAAATCAAATCATCAAAACCGCTATTTGTTTTTTTATCTGTCAATTGGTCATTACTCAGCATCGCTGCCAATTTCTCTCGGCCATGTTGTTCAGTATCTTTATTAAGTAACTGAGCAAGTTTGGCAATGGTTGAGGTCACCATTATTTGGCCAACGGTAATGGGTTGTTTTATCTCTTTACGAATATCGGCCGCTAGTCTCATAGCAAGTAACGAGTGACCACCTAAAGCAAAGAAATCATCCTCGGCCTTAATCTCTTCGATTCCTAGAATGTTACTAAAGAGACTAGCCAGTTGGCTCTCTAGTCCAATTGCGGGCGATCTGGATGTGTTATTGCTCTGATCGTGTTTTACCAGATTTGGCTTTGGTAGTGCGTTTCGGTCTAACTTTCCGTTCGCGCTAAGGGGTAAACTATCTAATACCACATAAGCTATTGGCAGCATGTGGTTGGGGAGCTCTTTACTCAGTTCAAGTCGGATCTTGGATTCCTCATATTCACCAAGTTTGGATGTGTCTAATGTAAGATATGCGACTAGTTGACGGTTATCTTGTCCTGTTTGATCGACTTGCGTATTTAGTGTTTGAGCCACGACAACAGCCTGTTCAACACTGTTTTGTTTTAGCAGAGCGGTTTCTATTTCTCCTAATTCAATACGTTGACCACGAATTTTTATTTGATTATCTGCTCTGCCTAAGTATTCAACATCGCCATTTTCCAACCAACGCACAATATCGCCTGTGCGATACATTCTGTCGCCCGGCATTCCATAAGGGTCGGCAATAAAGCGAACGCAGTTTAGTTCGGGGCGATCTAGGTATCCTATGGCTAATTGAGTTCCACAAAGATATAGCTCTCCGGTGACACCAATTGGTACTGGACGCAGATACTGATCTAGAACACGCAGTTCTGTATTCCAAACCGGTTTTCCTATTGCAATGCCTTGACCTTTGGATAATAGATCATCAAAAGCGGGTTTATAAGTGACGTCGACTGCGGCTTCTGTCGGACCATAAAGGTTATGAAGTTGTGCATTTGAACAGTTTTTAAAGGCCTGTGCCTGCGCCTTTAATAAGGCTTCGCCACTGCAAAAGATTTGTTTTAACGAAGTGCAAGTTGAATGATGAATCACTTTAATTTGCAAGGTCGCAGTGAAAATCGCCAGCATAGATGGAACAAAATGCAGGGCCGTTACGTTAAATTGATCTATGGTCTGCATCAGTAATTCTGGGTCACGATGAGCATCGGGTTCAGCCATGACTAATGAAGCGCCGACCATAGGAGCCCAAAAAAACTCCCAAACTGAAACATCGAAACTGCTTGGTGTTTTTTGCAGTACAACATCCTCGGGAGTAAGTTGATACTCGTGTTGCATCCATAAAATACGGTTGACGATTGCCTTGTGAGAAACTAATACACCTTTCGGGCGCCCCGTCGTACCTGAGGTGTATATTAAATACGCAGGATGGTCTCCCGTGATGTCAGGGTGATGAATTGTTTTGACTGCATTCTCAATAAAGGTATGGTCATAAAAATGATCAAACGGTAGCTGTTTTACATCTGCATGTATTTCACTAAAGCGATTTTGTTGAGCGCTTTGAGTGATGAGCAGAACAGGTTTTGCATCCTCTAACATGTAGCCAAGACGGTCATCAGGATAACTAAGATCAAGTGGGAGGTAAGCAGCGCCAACTTCAATAATGGCCCAAATAGCCAGACTTAAGTAGCTGCTTCTTGGAATGGCAACAGCAACAATATCACCTGAGTTGACGCCCTGAATGCGAAGAAAATGCGCGAGAGCTTGAACTTGTTGGCGTGCTTCATGGTAGTTTAATCGATGCTGCGAGTCAGAAAGACACAAAGCATTAGGGGTTAGCTGCGCTTGTTTGGTCAGAGCTGACTGCAGTGTTAAATTTTCTACCGATTGCTTAGTACTGTTAATGCTAGCGATAAAATCGGTTTCTTGACGGCTCGTACTTTGGTACTGACAAAGAGGGCGTTCGGGTGAGCTTAGGCTGGTTTTAATTGTTTGTTCTATTCTTTGAGACAGTGCCTCTACTTCTCTTATCGTCATCGCCCCACGATTTTCGATCAAAAAGGTGATTTCGTCACCAGGAATGATCAATAATGCAAGTGGGTAGTGGCTGTAACCCCGATTTTGTATATCTCTTATGGTTAAAATGTTGCCATTCTTCCCTTTCAATTCTACATCTAGATAGTCATTATCAGGGTAATTTTCCACAACCAGTAAGGTATCGAATAGAGGCTGGTTGCCGACCGATTTATGGATGTCCGTTAAGCCAATAGCATCATGTTCAAGCAAAGAAATATGGCGCTCTTGTAATGCGGGTAATTGATCCCAGAGAGATTTTGTTGGTTCTAGTTTAATGCGAATGGGTAGAGTGTTTAGGAATAAACCAACCTGATCTTCAATGCCAATAATATGGCTGCTTCGGCCTGAAACTGGTGAGCCAAAAACAATGTCCTCCTTGCCTGACAGTAGGTTTAACATCTGAGCCCATAGTGCTTGCATAAAGACGTTCAGTGTTATTCCTTGTTCTTTTAGCAGAGAAGTGAGTTGGAGACTTAAATTTTGTTCTAACTTGAAACAATGCTCACTTACTTGTTCATGATGTTGTTCAAATAGTTGGCAGGGTTGTGCTTGATGCATGACTTCTTGCCATTTATTAATACTGGCTTGTTGGTCACGACTGTAAAGCTGCTTAATGACGTTTGTGTAGCTGCTCGCAAGAGGCTTGAGTGGACGTTGCTGATACGCACTGAGTAAGTCTCGAATCAGAAGTGGGGTCGACCAACCATCAATAACAAGATGATGAACGATCAAGATGAGAGCGGATTGTTGTAACCCAGATATTTTGTCTTGGCCTATGTTGACATAGGCGGCGTGAATCATACCAGTGAAAGATCCGACTTGATGAGGTGTTTCTAGTAGTTTTTGTTCGAGCTTTGCCAGTGCTGCGTCTTTTTGAGCATCAGCGTACATGCTGATGTTATGGCTGCTTAATGGCCACTGCCATGCTTTTTCCTTGGTATTGGGGATCACTAGAACAGGTTCTTCTAAACTCTCGCTGTCAAAGGCTCCTGCTAACTGAGGGTAGTGCTTTAATAATGTATTCAGCGCATCTTGTAACCGAGAGAGGTTCAGTTCTCCAGTGAAGTTAAGTCGAGTATAAGCATTGTAATTGCCTGATGCGGAATCTATTATGGTTTCAAAAAGCATGCCTTTTTGAAGTGGTAACAACGGCGCGACATCGGCAATCGGATGATATCGAGTAGACAGAATGTCCCATTGATTTTGCTTAAGTTCCCACTGATTGATGTTTTCCGATAATGTGCCCTGAGAAATAGAGCGAATTTCTTTTGCTAACGCCTGTGGTGAGCGCAGTTTAAATACCTGACTAGGGCGTAAGGCATAACCTTTTTTTCGTAATTCAGTGCATAACATAATGGCACTGATGCTATCACCGCCTAAAGCAAAGAAATCATCAGTGGCGCTGATCGAATCTAATTTTAGGACGGTTGAGAAGCAAAGGCATAAGCGTTCTTCATCTTCATTTATAGGTTGAATAAAGGAAGAAGATGAACTTTCGAGCGCGATTTCGGGTAAAGATTTTTTATCTATTTTACCACTGACATTACGGGGTAGAGAGGACATGACGCAAATAGCAGACGGCACCATATAGTCTGGTAAATGTTGTTTTAATAGTGTCATTAAAGTATGACCATATGGCTTGTGCTTTTCTTCGGGTAAGTTTGGTACGGCGCAATAGCCTAGCAGGCGATGGCTGCCATTTATCTCTTCAGTAATTACTACGGCGCTCTCAACATTTTCAAGTTGTGATAGCGCATTTTCGACTTCTCCTATTTCGACACGATAGCCTCGAACTTTTACCTGATCATCACCTCTGCCGACAAATTCGACAACACCCTCTGCGTTCCATCGTACGATATCGCCAGTACGGTACATTCTCTCCCCCACTTTGGGGCTGAAAGGGTCTGCAATAAAACGACTAGCACTTAGCTCGGCACGAGCTAAGTAACCCTGCGCTAAGCCAGATCCTGAAATATAAAGTTCTCCTAATACGCCAATGGGGACGGGGTGTAGTTGAGTATCCAGAATATAAATCTGTGTGTTCGCGATAGGTTGACCGATCACAGGTAATTCATATTTTGCTAGGTTTGCGCGAAGCGTGTCTACTGTGTATTCAGTTGGACCATAAAGGTTATGAGATATTAGTTTAGGGAAACTTCTTAATTGTTGCCATAGTGCTGAAGGGCAGGCTTCTCCACCAATGAGGATAAGGCTCGGTTGATGATTAGAGTGACTGCGTTCATCCATTAATCCATTGTTCAGCAGTTGTGCAAGCAGAGAAGGGGGAAGGTCCATAGCATCGATTTTAATATTATGAACTTCCTCGACAATGGCGAAAGCATCGCGTCGAGTTTCTTCATCAAATACATACAGCTCTTCTCCTTGAATAAGCCAAAAAAATTGTAACCAAGAAGAATCAAATGAAAAGGAATGTGTGTGTGCTGCTCTAAGCGCGCGGTTTGGGTAGCGGTCTTGAATGACTTTTTTAGCTGGTCGGTAAATAGAATCTTGATGAGAAAGTAATAAGTTTAACATCGCACTATGGGTATTCATCACACCTTTAGGTCGACCAGTGCTTCCGGAAGTAAAAATAACATAAGCAATATCGCTGCCACTTGGTGTTGATCTTTCTGACTCAGTTAATTTCGTGTTTGAGAATGTTGCTAAGGAAGCAGTGATGGCATCATCATCAAGATTTAAGGTAGGTATATCGAGTCCCACTGAAACACTTGAGTGACTTAATAGCAGAGTGGGAGAGGTGTCCTCACACATCATTTCCATGCGTTCTTTAGGATAATCCATGTCTAATGGTAAGAATGTTGCGCCAGTGTTAAGGATCGACATCATAGCGATGATGGATTGAGCACTTCGAGGCATAGCACAGGCAATTACCGCATTATCCGTTACATCGTTCACCGCGAGCTCGTTCAGTAAATAACGACTCAACTGATTGACTTGATTACCGAGCTCATAAAAAGTGTAACGTGTTTCCTGTTCTTCATTTGGAATACGACATACTAGGGCTGTTGCTTCTGGCTTTTGCTCTACTTGCTGCCAGAATACATCCAATATGTTGTTTAAATCATGCGGTTCAAATGTTCGTCCTGTTCCCCATTTCATAACAGTTTTGTATTCTTCCACTGGAAGAATGGAAAGTTGATTTAATGGGGTGGCTTCATTAAGCAACCAGTTTTTGAGCATGGTCGTAATTCTGTTGCCATGTGCTTTTAACGCTTCGTTATTATGTTTTTGAGAATTGGCTCTTAACTCGAAGTAGGTTCTGTCCTTTTCTACAATAATGCTAACTTCTAAATCATCAACTGGACCCGTTGCTAAATGGTGTGTTATGCCAGCAATATCTGAAAAATTCAGATCATAATCAAATTGTTTGAAGTTTATAAGGGTGCTGTAAAGTGTAGAAGAGTTAACTGTTTTTAAGTCTCGTTGAATTTGCTCTGCACTATAATGTTGATGTCTACGAATGGTTTTTAAGGCACCTTTAAAATGTTTTGCGACATGTGCCCAAGTCATATTGCCGTCAAGGTCTACTTTCATTGGTAAGACATTGACCATAGGGGCAACTGAGGTTACTGAGATAGATCCTAGGCGTCTCATGAATGGTACACCGATCACTTGATTTGCTTGTCCGCTCATACGGAAAAGGTAAGCACAAATAAGGCTCATCAATAATTCAGCACGGTTACTTTTAATCGATTTTGAGACGGTTTCTAGTGCTATTAAATGATGATCTGAAATAGTGACGGAATGTTTAATTAAGTCAGATGTACTTTGGCTAATTGTTGTAGCTGAATTTGAAAGACTGATGGCTGGGGGGAGATCGGCACAATAGTCACGCCAAAAAACTTGATCGGACAAATAACGCTCTGATGTTTTATAAGAGAGTTCCTCTTCAATTACCTGGGCGACTGAGGTGAAGGGTGACGTTGTAACAGGGCGCTGATTATTTAGGCTGGTGTATATGTCGGCGACACGTTTTGTAAGGGCGGTGAAACTGAATCCATCCAACATGATATGATGATAGCGTTGATACCAGAGCCAAATGACATGACCATTCTCTTCAATTAAGAAAAGTATTTGTTTTTGCAACGCTGTTAGTCGCTGATTTGTTAGAGGTAGGTCTTTATTTGTATCTTCTTGCATAATGGCAAATGCATTTTTTCTACCATTCTCCAATTTCCGATAGTCAACCGTTTCAACTTGAAAATCATCCATGGAGTTGTCTATGAAATGTTGTTTTCCATTTTCATACTGAGCAATGACTGTATCGGCTTCTCCTAATGCTAGTCTTATTGCTTGCTGTAACTGTTGGCCCTGAATATTGCCTTTTAGTTCGACACAATGAGAGATGGTGTAAAGATTTTTATCATCTGATACCTGATCGGCTAGCCATATGCCTTCTTGGGTACGGGTAAGGGGAAGTGTCTTTAGTTCCATAAAAAACTCCTTATTAGCACTCGGTTACAGTCTTAGTGAAAGGGTTAATCTCTTTCCAATGGTGTTCCACATAAGATAAACACTCGCTTCTGGAAGCAGGGCCAAGAACTTGTCGCCAGCCTTGTGGGCAGGTAGCAAATTCAGGCCATAAACTGTATTGACCTTGATCGTTTTTAAGTACTAAAAAGCTATGTGATTCATTATCAAATGGATTTAAATATTGAGAGTTATCCATGCCATATGGTCCTTATATTGTCTAAGATAGAGTAAATTCAGTATTAAATGCTTTGATCAGGCTTCGAATAAGACTTTGTTGCCAGCACAACCAATCATGCCCCCCTCTAAATTCATTGAATTGAATTTGATGTCCGTTGGCTTGTAGTGTTCTGGCCATGATTTGACTCACTTCCAGCATGTCTTTTTCATAGCAGCCTGCTTCCATTACAAGATTTAATGGTGTTGAAGTAGTAGGAGCATGTTTTATGTTTTGAATGAATTTACTTTCACCTGGAGCTGACTCCACATCAGGCCACCAAAAAGAGCCGGATAAACTGATGGCGGTCGCAAAATATTCAGGCCAGTTTAAGGCACTATAAATGGCACTAAGGCCACCTAAGCTTTGCCCAGCCACAATGTTTTGATAAGGAGGCGTCAGAGCATATTGTTCTCGAATTCTAGGGATTAACTCTTGTTGTATGGCATTCCAAAAATCAGGATTGCAGGCGAGCTCAGTATTGCGATGTGAGGCATCGATGGAGTCAATAAAAACGTATAGGGCTTCAGGCAAATGCCCTGCTAACGTTAGTTCATCTAATTGATGGTAAATAGGAAGATTGTTTGCCCAATGCTGTCCATCCAATAACAAGACAATCGGTTGTATTTTGGTGGTGTTTTTTCCTGTCTGATACAGCCAAATAGAACGTTTATTATTCAGTTTTTCACTAAGCCATGTTGTGGTTTGTAATTGCCCTTGTTGGTGTGTATTTTGATCTTTGAATATAAAAAGGTTGCTTCCATCAAGGCACACTCGGGACAGTTTGATGCCGCTGCCATTATTGTGTGGGGCAACGGGGTTGAGTGGGTCATGTTGCGCATTGCTTTGCATCAGTTGGATCCACCAGCGACGCATGGCAGCTCGATCGTTTTGAACGGGTGGCTGTTGTTTATTTGTTGCAGGCATCAGAAAGTAACTACCAAGCCAATCATTAGGTAATTCCGTCTCCCAGAACCAAACGTCAGTGTTATCAATGCAGGTTAATTGGGTGAGTTTCTGTGTTGGATGAGGTGTTTTGGAATACAGGTCAATATAAACTGTTTCTATATCTGCACTTGCTTTTTTTTCATCTTGCCATATAAAGCTAACGAGAGTGTTATCCGCACCAAGATCCATTGTTAGAGGAGTGCCTATGGTTTTAATCTGCTCCCACCAAGCACTGGAGCCGACATTCTGCCGACATAATTCAGGATGAATTGGAGCTACTTTTGTCATGTTATTTCCCAAATAAATTTTTCGTTACTATTTTGGTTGTTTTAAGACTTAGTTGTTTGTACTCATCTTAAATGCGTTGAACCATGTATTTGGCTTAGATTAATTCATTGGTTACTGCTTAGTTTGTGGGAGATGGTTTCTTGAATAGGTTTTCAAGCCTTTTGATCATGTTGCTAGAGCTAAAGTAATCGAGTCGAAATGTGTCATTCCCAACACTATAGATGGAGTTGTTTACTACTGCTGGTATGGCGGATAGATATGAATTTGCTTTTACTGCTTCTTCTTGCGGCGATTCTGTTGCAAATAAGAGCAGAGTATTTCCTGTTAATGCATCTGGGAAACGTTCTCCGCTGGCGATGACAATGTCATTGCGCTTCCCCATACTTAAGTCGCCGCGAACTGAATCTGGGATATGGGATAGCGTAAAACCAAGTTGGGTGAGTAGTTGTCCTTGCGCTGATTCAGCTGTCCAGATATTACCGCCAGTGCCGTCTTGATAATAGACCAAGGCTGTCGTTGGTTGCGGAGGGAGTATGGTGGTATTTTTGAATTCAGTTATTTGCTGATTGAATGAGTCAATTAGATTGGCGGCATTGTTTTCTAAACCAAGAAATTCTCCTAAGACCTGAGCAAGTTGCATCCAGCTTTTGTTGCTGTAATTAATCACAACTGTGGGAGCAATATCTTTTAATTGGTCGTATAGCTTAAGAGCAGAGTCACCGCCAGTTTGAGATATGATAATTAGGTCTGGGCTGGCTTTAACAACCGCTTCTGCATTGTGTTCTGTCTGATACAAAACTTTGAGTTTCTTTTCCGTTGCGAGTTCGCTCCATTGGGTGAAAAAACCACGGTCATCTGAAATGTTGGTGTTCGGGATCGTGGCGCCAGAACCGATAATTGGAGCGTCTATGGCCAGCAAGGTGCCTGTTATTGTGATGCTGGTTGAGACAATGCGTTTTGGGGGGTGGGTTAGTGTCACCTCGCCATAACTGGTCATAATGGTTCTTGGCCAACCGGAGTTGTCTTTTAGTACCTGATCTATTTTAAGGTCAGAGGAAGTATGCTCGGAAGTGTCTTGGCAGGCGGTTATGAGTAAACATAATATGCTTGATAAAACGAATTGAGAGATTAATTTTGCCTTTACCATTACGTCGTACTTCCATTTAATTTCAAATTATATAGAAACAATAACACATATGATAATCATTATCATATGTGTTATTGTTAAATTTACATCTGATTTACATTGTTAATTTGGATGGTGTTTTAGTTGTATTGGACTGAGTGTGAGCTAAGGAAACGGGTTTGATTAGTGTAATGGATTTGAATGTTAGGCTGGTTTTTTTGAGGGGGGGTGAAGGTGTTGGTACTGATCATTGGTGGGAGCGCCTTAAAACAGAAGGAAGTCCTTTTTTAAAAACTCAGGACAGAGTTCAGTTTCTATGGCGAGACCCTCAAGGCGATGAGCATTCATCTGATACTGTCTGTGTAATATTGGACGTCAACTCGATAACGGATCACCATACTTGGACTCCTAAGTGCTTACAGCGAGTAGCCGGCACAGATGTTTGGTTTGCAGAGTTAGACATCAATCCGCAATGGCGAGGCAGTTATTCCTTTATCCCACTAAAAGCACATCAGTTACCTGAGGTTGTTAAGCAACAAGGTGATGATTCCGTGCAAGCGCAGAGAGATTGGTGGGTTTCTGTTGCAGCTCAGCAAATTTTCGATCCTTTAAATTCTCTTCCTGTACTGCGTTCTGGCTGGGGAGTATCGTCAGCTTTGCATATGCCTAATGCCCCGAAAGAAGTTGGGTGGGAGGCATGGGATAAAGGGGATTTGCCTAGAGTTTCACGCGATGCCATCAAGACATTTCACTGGGTGTCGGAAAGCCTGATCAATCATCGAGATTGTCAGTTGTTTTCAACAGCAAAGGGTAAGGCGCCTTTAGTTATTTTGCTCGATGGGCAGAAGTGGGGGGCAGGAAGTGGTTGTTTGTCTGTGTTGGATTTTTTGACTGATCAAAAACAATTACCACCTGCTCATTACCTTTTAGTGCCATCTATTGATTCGAAAACCCGTTGGCAAGAATTGAGTTGTTATCGTCCTTTTTGGGACGCAATACACAGTGAATTATTGCCAGACGTGGCACAGTATCTTAATCATACGGCTTGCTCTACATCAGAGTATCTTGTTGCCGGACAAAGTTTGGGTGGTCTGTCCTCTTTGTATGCTGGTTTAACTTTTCCAAAGCGATATCGCAAAGTCATTAGCTTATCTGGCTCATATTGGTGGCCTGAAGTAAATCGTATGCATGCTTCTCATCTTGAAGAGGCGTTGTCTAATAGCCCTCCCAAAGGGGGCTTAGCGGAAAGGTTAGAAAGCAAAACATTGGATGCCGCACACCTATCCGTTTATCAAACTGTTGGATCCGGCGAAGCTGACATGTGTTTTTATAATGACCAAATGCTGAATGCTTTAAACAATAGTGGAGCGGATGTGTGTTATCACGTTTTTTGTGGTGGGCATGATTGGTTATCATGGCGGTCAGGTTTGGTGGAGGGGTTAAGGTATTTGTTGTCAAATGAAGTCGATTAGCTGGGAAAAATGATGTTTAAGTCTTCAGTATTGTTGGACTTTAGCTTGCTTAAAACCAACGCCAATTTTCGCGCTATTTTCATTGCTCGTTTGATGTCTGTATTGGGCATTGGCATGTTAAATGTTGCGGTGCCAGTGCAAATATACGAATTAACTGGGTCCAGTTTACAAGTTGGTTTTGCTGTGGCGTTAGATGGCATAGGTATGTTTATTGGTCTGATGTTGGGTGGGGTGTTAGCCGATAGAATGGATCGTAAGTGGTTAATATTGTTTTCCCGTTCCATTTGTGGGGTGGGCTTTGTTCTGCTTGCGGCGAATGCCTATTTGTCTGAACCAAGTCTTTGGGCGGTGTATGCGATTTCCCTTTGGGATGGCTTTTTCAGTGCGATCGGTATGACGGCATTAATGGCGTCGATACCGCATTTGGTCGGACGAGAAAATCTGCCCACCGCAGGCGCCCTGAGTATGTTAATTGTGCGTATCGGTTCGGTGATTTCACCTGCGCTGGCCGGTATTGTGATTGTGTCGTTTGGGGTGACATGGAACTACACCTTAGCGGCCATTGGGACCTTATGTACCTTGATTACTCTGGTTACTTTGCCAAACATGAAGCCGCAACAAGGCAGCCCTCAAGAGCATCCGATGAGGTCCTTAGTGGATGGTTTTCGGTTTGTATTTACGCACAAAATCATTCGCGCTGTGGTGGCATTAGGCACATTGGAAGCGGTCACGAAATCCATTCGCATCTTATTTCCTGCTTTGGCGGCCACGGCATTTGGTGGTGGTGCGTTTGAAGTGGGTCTTATGTATGCGGCGGTGCCCGTCGGATCGACATTAGGTGCGCTGACCAGTGGTTGGGTTCGTCATACAGCACGACCGGGAGTGGTGATGCTGGTCACGGCATTCTTATCATTTCTCTGTGTTGCTGCCTTGGGCTTTATGGGTCATCTGATGTGGATGTTGTTGGCGTTAGCGGTATTCGGTTACCTCGGTTCGATCGGAGGCTTATTGCAATATACAATTGTCCAAGGCCATACCCCAGATCATATGCTAGGTCGCATTGGCAGTTTCTGGACGGCACAAGATGTGGTGGGTGATTCCGCTGGTGCACTCGGCATTGGTGTTATGGTAAAAGTACTCTCGCCCGTCATGGGGTTGGTGGCGCTTGGCTTTGGGTGCGCGGCGGCAACCCTATTGCTAGGGGCTGGTGTGCGCTCGTTGCGGGACACCAAGTTGATTGATGCAAACTTATTTCCTGCAGAAGAGGATCCAAGTGCGGACTCGGCAAAGGGCGTGACAGCCTAATCCGTATTGGATCAAGGTAGACGTAGAAATGGCGAGGTCTTGTGACCGCGTCATTTCTATTCAAGTGTTAACACTGGCGGCTTTTCGGTATGACCAAGGGGGTACCAGAAATAGGGTCTTCTATAATCAGACAAGGTAAACCAAATACCGATTCAATTAAGTCCTCAGTGACGATCTCGTTTGGCTTGCCCGTGGCGACAATATGGCCATCCTTCATGGCTATGAGATTATCGGCATAGCGACAGGCGTGGTTCAGATCATGTAATACAGCTACCATGGTATGGCCATTCTTTTGGTTTAAATCTTGAAATAAATCCAGTAATTCAATTTGGTGAGCAATGTCTAAGTAGGTGGTCGGCTCGTCTAACAAAAGTACAGGCGTCTGCTGCGCTAAAGCCATGGCCACCCATACCCGTTGTCTCTGTCCGCCAGAAAGCTGATCTACATGATGTTGAGCAAAGTCGGTAATGTGTGTCGCCGCCATGGCCGCGTCGACGGCGTTTTGGTCTTCTTCACGCCAAGGTTGGAACCATTTTTGATGAGGGAAGCGGCCCCGTGAAACCAAATCCATTACCTTAATACCGTCTGGGGCAATGGCGCTTTGCGGCAACAGTCCTAGCTGTTTGGCGACGTCTTTTGTGGTCTGTTCGTGGATGTTGCGACCATTCAGCAGTACCTTGCCAGATTCTGGAACTAATAAGCGACTCATGGCGCGCAATAAGGTCGATTTACCACAGCCATTTGGGCCGACAATCACGCTGAATTTGCCTTCCGGAATCTGTACGGATAAATCTTTTGCAATAATGGTTTGATCGTAGCTAAGAGTGACGGACTCAGCCGCTAATAAAGTGGATGAATTCGGGCTCATAGTCTTCCTTCTCGTACAATTAAATAAACCAAATAGAGGCCGCCTAAACTGATGGTGACGAGACCAACAGGAAGGGTGATGCCTTGCCAAGCATGTTGCGCTAAGAAGTCTGCAGCCAGTAATAGCATGGCACCAACCAATGCGGATGCGGTAAGTGAAATGGATGCGTTATTCTCCAAACGACGAGCGATTTGAGGTGCGGCCAGAGAGATAAAAGCAATGGGGCCGGTAATGGCGGTCGCCACAGCGGTCAGTGATACACCGACAAACATGAGTGCTAAGCGACTCTTGTTCACGGAAACCCCAAGAGCGGCGGCGGTGTCGTCTCCCATTTCCAGTAATTTCATACGGCTGTTCATCGCCAGAGCAACAGACATCAGCAATATCAATAATATGGCGGCGGGTAAAATCCTAGACCAGGTCATACCGTTCAGCGAGCCCGCACTCCAAAGTGCGGCGGTCATGGCGGTTTCAAGGGACACGGATAAGGATAACCACTGATTAAAAGCGGTTAGAGTCGCGCTGATAGCAATACCAACAATAATCAGACGAAAGCCGGAATGACCGTCTCGATAAGCAAACAAATAGACTAAAAGGGCGGCGCAGAGTCCCCCCAAAATGGCTCCTAAAACGCTCATCCAATAGACATTACCAAACCAAGCAATAGAGAGTAGAACGCCAGTAAAGGCACCGACATTAAAGCCCGTAATGTCAGGGCTACCTAATGGATTGCGAACCAAGGATTGGAAGACCGCGCCACTGACGCCCAAGCCTGCCCCAATAATTAAAGCCCCTAAGGCCCGAGACGCTCGCCATTGCCAGACGACAATGGATTGGTATGGGCTGGCTTCTCCGGTGAGCAATTGCCAGATGCCTGTCATACCTTGAGCGACTTGTTGGCCTGCAAACAGGGTCGCCACTAGAACCACCAGTGTCAAAATAAATGCGACAGGGACGAGAGAAGGCTTGTACTGACGTGACATCATAATGAAGATGCTCCCTTTCGTCTGACAAGATAGATGATAATCGGCGCGCCAATAAAGGCGGTGACAATGGAAACCCTGAGTTCACCGACAATCAAGACTCGTCCAACAATGTCGGCGAAGAGCAGTAAGCAAGGAGTCAAAATGATACAGAATGGCATGACCCAGCGTTGATCGGGGCCCACCATCCAGCGGGCAATGTGAGGAATCATTAGACTGACAAAGCCAATGGGTCCGGCCGCCGCCGTTGCCGCCCCGCATAATAAGGTAATGGCAATGAGAGCGAGAATTTGTGCGCGGGCTGGCTGACTACCAAGCGCGGTGGCGAGTGAATCCCCTAATCCAAATGCATTCAGGGCTGGGGTAATGGCCAAAGCAATAAGGCAGCCAATGATCACCACAGGCGCAATGAAGAAGGGGATGGCAAGATTGCGAATGTCTAAACTGCCAACCGACCAAAAGCGAATTTGATCAAAGGCGCTAGGATTAAACAGTGTGAGTGCAGAACTTAAACCGCCAAATACGGCACCAATGGCCACACCAGCAAGGGTGAGTTTTAATGGGTCAACGCGACCACCACCTAAGCGGCCGACATAGTAAACCAGTAAACTGGCTAGCAAAGCGCCAATGGCGGCATAGATAAAAAACTCACTGAGTTGTGTCGCACCGAGAAAGACAATGCTGATGGCGATGGCCAAACTGGCGCCTAGATTGACGCCCAAAATACCAGGATCGGCTAACGGATTGCGGGTAATGGCTTGGATCAAGGCACCAGAAGTGCCTAACGCCATCCCCACAAACAAACCATTGAGCGTTCTAGGCAGTCGTCCTTCAAAAATGATGGTTTTTGCTAGGCCAGTGTCATCACCAGAGGCGATGTTCCAAAGTTGCTGAAGCGGTATAGCTTTGGCACCAAAACACAGACTAGCAAGCATAATAATGCACAGACAAATCAAGGCGAAGATTAGCCAAATGAGTCTTTGTTTAGTTTGCATGCTTGGACTGTCCAAAAAGCGTTTGTAGGCGGTGTAATAGGTTGGTGGCGCTGTAGTAATCTAGCCGAAACGTGTCATTGCCCACGGCATAAACCTGATGGTTTTTGACCGCTTGAGTGGCTTGTAGATAAGGGGTGTGAATGAAACCCTTTACTCTTTCTTTGGCGGCCGCAAAAAGCAACACACTTTGGCCCGTAATGGCATCTGGAAAGCGCTCTCCTGTGGCAATGATGATGTCATTGCGTTGTCCCATACTGTTGTCGCCTTTAACGGAGTCTGGGACTTCAGCGAGTTGAAAGCCTAACTCCGTCAGCAGTTGACCTTGGGCCGATTCATGTGTCCAGATATTGCCGCCGGTATTGTCTTGGTAATACACCATTGCAGTCGTCGGTTGTGGTGGTAGTTGAATCATGTCTTTGGTTTTTTGAACGTCTTGTTCAAACTGGCTAATAACAGTTTGGGCTTGTTTTTCTAGTCCAAGGAATTGGCCAAAAATACTTGCCAATTGCATCCAGCTTTTATCGTCGTAGCCAATAATCAGGGTGGGGGCGATGTCTTTTAATTGCGCATACAATTTTCGCGCGGAATCACCGCCAGTCGCAGAGATAATAATAAGATCTGGTCTGGCTTCAACAATGGCTTCGGCGTTGGCTTCGGTCTGGTACAGAGGGATAAGTTTTCGCTGTTTGGCAACGCTTTCCCATTGGCGCATAAAGCCGTATTCACCGGCGACGTCAGTATTTGCCATGGTGCCACCGGTGGCGATAACTGGCGCATTAATGGCGAGAAGGGTGCCGGTCAGCGTGACGCTGGTGGAAACGATTCGCTTAGGAGGTTGTGTTAATGTCAGTCGGCCTTGTTCGGTCTGAATGCTTCGTGGCCAGCCAGTTTCAGCTTGAGAGACTTGCCAAAGAGCGAGGTCTGATTCAGCGTCATGTTCTTGTTCACAGCCTATTAAGACAACCAAGCAGACAACAGACAACAGCATATAACGAACCACCCCAGTCATGCCGACCATGATACACCTCTTCCATTAAGATAAAGGCGGCATTATAGCGAGGTAGATTGAAATTTTACAGTATTGATAATTGTTTTTATTTGCATTTGTGATTTATACCGTAAAACACCAAAAATTAATGCTGTGTGGACTGATCAGGTTGAGCTTGGATAGTTTGGGAAAATCACTGAGCTTCACCTTACCGTTGCGGAATTTGGGTCGTATGCCATTGATGCGAACTTTTTTGGCGGTTAAGGAATCGGCTGTAATTTCAAAGCGTTTCTTTTTCAAGCCAAAGTGGTGGCAGTGAATCATTCGAAATTGTGATGTCATATTGATGATGAGGAGTGTGCATTTGCCCGCTTTTTTGGCGTTATGGCAATACACTAAAATAGACGAATCACTGCTTTGTACTTGATAGACTTCATTGCCCATAAGTTTTTCCCATAACCAGCTGACCCAGAAATCTGGATTGGGTTTGAGCGTTTGTCGGTTAATCAGAGCGTAATCGCCCCCAATCAGACTCTGTCTAATCATCACTTGTTGACCAAGCTTTGCGCCTCGCCCTAGTTGGTCGGCCCACCAAAAAGAGGAAATGAAGCGATCAGACAGTTTGGCTTGACCACCACATTGTGCTGAGCCGCTTTCACCTGTCCACACTTGCGCTTGGGTCTGGTATTGGCGGCGATAGTCATCCAGTTTTATAGCGTATTTTTCAAAGCTATCCAGTGCGTTTAATGACAGTAAGTTACGAGGTGTGGCGGCACGGGTTTTGACTGGTGAACGGCTGCTCTGGAACGGGTAATAGTGCCAGTCGACTATATCTAATGGCTCCGTTAAATTCTCTAAAAATGGCACAGTAATGTTGCTAAAGGGTTTAACCGCTTCACCTATCCTTGGCCAAAAGGCGCTGCCTGGCCCGGCAACTAAACTGGTTGGACTGTGTTGTCTGACGCAGCGAGTGAATTGGTCATAATCTTTAGCCAATTTTTTGGCACTGGGCTGAGCCGTTATGCCATGAAAGGCCCAGTAAGCATTGAGTTCATTGCCCAGTTCACAAACGGCGATGTTTTGATTGTTTTGTTGGCTGTAGGTGAGTAAGTCGACGACTTCGTTTGCTTGCCATTGACCTTGTAGACGGCGTTCAAATAAGCCGTATTTAAAGGTGAACATAAGCCATAGATCATTGCGTTGGCAAAAATTATGTAGCTGGTGCCAGATGACTTGAGTTAATGGCAGTGCGTCTTGGTTGGGAGCCTTGTGGCTAGTGAAATAGTGGAGTTTATCCGCTTCTGATCCGCCCACGCGGACATAGGAAGGCCCAAGAGATTGGACCAGTTTGTCGAGTTTCTCTTGTTGTAAATCCAGAGGCGGTGTCTTTTCTGTGCCTAAGCCTTGTTGAGTGCCTTTGCTGCCTTCCCACCAAAATCCCCCCGCGAGAACGGAGATATCAATTGAAAAGGATAAATACCTAGGGCTGATGGAATGCATGGGGGTTGGTGAGGTGAGGCTGATCGACACCTGTTTGTTGAGTCGCTTGTTATTCGTATGGCGGCTCATTGAGCGCTTTAAATTGATGGCAAGCAAGGCTTTGTTCCGATCTTTGGTTACCTATAGATTGCCGGATAAATATGACAGTTTCGTGATCCGGCCAAACTTGTGAATCTAAAGGAAAGAGCAGGTTTGGGTTTGTTTTAACGCTTCGTTATGACAGACGGCCGAATAAGCCTCGGGATTTTGAATAAACGTATAGTGCTGATTGGAATTACGGCAACGCATTTGGAAGCGAGCGAGCTTTTGTTCATAGTCATCGCGAATCAGTTCATAGGAATAAAGACTGACACTTTCTTCTTCATTGATTAAGGCTTGTTTGGTTTCTCGGATCAGTTGGTTTAATTGTTGATGTTGGTCTCGTACCTTATGGCAGTATGAAGTGTTTTTACTAGTCTGTTGGCATTCTTCTAGGCTGGTTTCGAGTCTGGCCTGCTGTGTTTCATAGTGTTGAATTTGCTGTTTAATACCTTGGCTCACTTGCTGAGCTTGTTGATGGTTTTGCTGACGTTGGTTAACTTGCATGGCCACTTCGTTTAATTGTTGTTCTGCGATTAAGCAGCGTTTGCCAAATTCAATCAGAGGATTACCAAAGGTGTGCGTTGACCACATAATTGTAAGGGCGGCACCCATTATTTTTCGTTTTATTGACCACATAGTTCCATTCTTTCTGTTTTTTTAAAACGTGCTAGAAGATTTGTTGATCTAGAGCATGGCTTCCAAATTCACTTTGGTTGAATCCACAAACTGAGTATACACTCAGATCCATCAAATGGATAAAAGGATGAATTTGATATGTCTAAGGATTACAAAATGGGATTTTCTGTACCACTTTATCGTGGACCTTTCCAAAACAATGGAGCGTCTCCTTGGTTCGCTCGAGTTGGCCTTGGCACGCCTGCGCAATCTCTGAAGATCTGTTTTGATACAGGCAGTGACTTTAATTGGGTGACTTCCAGTTTGTGTGCCAGCGACACCTGTCATCATTATGGTGGTGAGCAATTTAACTTTCAGGCATCAAGTACGTTTCGTTGGTTAAGTCAGGAACCACAGTCGGTTAGCTTTGGACCTTGGGGCACCATGGAAGTAGAAGCCGGGCAAGATATCGTTAGGTTGCAGCCTTTGTTACCTGCCTCAGAGATTGATCTCATCAGCGATCTCTATTTGGCTCAATCGTACAGCAGTCGGCATTTTGCTGAGCTTGATTGGGATGGTGGCATCGGCTTGCCCAGCGTGGTGCCTTATTCCGCAGAAGTGGGGGACTCGACAGATCAAGCCGCATCCTTTCACTTTTTTGAAAGTCTTATTCAACAAGGCAAAGTGAATCCAGATTCACCTTTTGTCGGTTTTTTGTCAGACATTCCAGAACGACAAGGACGATTAGAGTTTGGTTTGCTTAATCAAGCTTATCGTGACAGTCTCGAATATTTGTTTTTGCCTTGGCAAGAATATCAAGCTAATTATCTTTGGACTACGCCATTGCGGTCTCTCTCAATGGGGGGGAAGCACTTATTAGAGGCCAAAGACGGTTTCTTTTTTGCTCTCGACTCTGGTTCTTCTCAGTTTAAAGGCGATGAAAATTTGATGAATTCATTGCTGTCGTTGGCAATGGATAAAGAGATTTTGTCGATTCAAATTGGGGAAACGGATAAGGGTGAGCCGGGAGAAATAACCGTAGATTCGACGCTATACGATGTGCTCATCGAAGAAGGGCAAGATAAGGGGCAAGTGATTAGTCAATTTGATCCTATGGAAGGCGCTGATGACATTGCTTTAGTTGGTTCCATCATCATGGATCACCTCTATACCCTTTATCAATATAAAGCTGAGCTGGTGGATAAAGTTTGGCAATTAAAGCCCCTTGGCGTGTGGATTTTTAACAAACCGGATGGGCCAAAAATTATTACCAGCCGACAAAGTAAACGGGCAAGTCTGTTTGATGCATAAGCTTTACAGAAGTGCTTTATCTTAAGGAGTAAAGAATGGCGTTCATTTTACATGGTGTTTGGCAAAACGAGTACGGTTCTAGAATGACCTTAGATGTCAGTGAAACGGGACAAATTGTCGGTGAATATCAGTCCACCACAGGCGCGTCGGGTACCTATTTTCTCGTTGGACATTGCCGTCCACAAGATCCTGACCCTCAACAAGGTCAGCCGTTGGTCTTATCCATTTTCTGGCGACCATTTGATGTTGAAGCTGAGGACGATGGTATTCATTGGGTGTCGACTTATTGCGGGCAATTAAACGCGAATGGGGAGATGACGGTGATCAATACTTTGCTAACAACCACGCCTTATCAAGCCTTTGAACCAGGGGATTACATTGATAACTTGGTCTTTAAAAAGTCAGACAGTGTCACTGTTTTAGCAGATTCGACGGCGTGGCGAGAAACCTCTCAACAGAATGACAACCCCATTAATGGTGTTTGGTCGTCCGATGATAAGACCATCCAGTTAGCGCTGGCGGTGCAGAATCAAAAGTATGGTGTGTTGGCTGGGGAATTGTCTTATCAAGGTGAAAAAATTCAGCTCATTGGTTTTACTGACACCTATGCCAATAACAATATATTACAGAGTCTAACGCTAAGTGGATATATGCTGACGTCATTACAACCTATTTCGTTAGTTGGTAGGATGAATTCGACTAGAGATGGTTTATTTTTGTCTCGATGGCTGGCCAATGGGACAAATAAAAATAATGCTTATTTTCAAGCGAATTCAATGAACTGGCAATTTGTGAAGTAATCAATTGATTGACGTGATGGACTGTGAGGGATAACACATGAAGTTGAGCCATACCTATGATAAACATGAGCACGATCAAACCATCTTAGATTGTTTTCGACAACTTTGGCGTTATTCTGCAGATTTAATGTTCATTATGTCGGTTGAAGCGGACGGTGAGTTTGCTCTTTATGATAATAATCCGGCTTCCAAAAAAGTCATGGGGCTGGAGCAAGATTCAACCATTCATCGATTAAATTTGCGTGAGCAGTTTGGTGATGAAATGGCTGAGCAAGTGTATGCCACATATCATGAAGTGATTGCGGCAGGCACCCCTATTTCTGTCGAGCAAAATGGTGTGCGAGGGGATGGCTCTAAGATTTATTTTGATACCCTTTTTGTGCCCATCTATGATGCTTCTAATGCGCCTATTTTTGTGTGCGGTGTGAGTCGTGATATTACCAAAATCAAAGACGCTGAAAAAGTTGCCCTTCAAGCCAATGAAAAGCTGACTGAGTACAGCCTTGCTTTAGAGTCGGTTAATCATGATCTAGATCAGAAAGTACGAGAACGAACAGCGGAACTTGAACGTGCTAAGTTGATCGCTGAAGAAGCTTTAGAAGCTAAGTCCTCTTTTGTGGCACGGATGAGTCATGAAATTCGAACCCCAATCAATGCGGTGATTGGACTCAGTTATTTATGTCTAAAAACGCCTTTAAATAAAGAGCAAACCGACTCTCTTTCAAAAATACTATCGGCTGGTGAATCTCTACTGGGAATCGTTAATGATGTCTTGGATTTTTCGAAAGCAGAAGCGGGTAAAATGACCCTTGAAGAGAGTCCTTTCCATATTCATAGTCTGCTAGAGCATGCCATTAATATTAATGCGGTTCAGGCAAAAGCAAAGCAAATCAGCCTCAGTAGTGATGTATCGCCCTATATTCCAGCGAGTCTATTGGGTGATCCGTTAAAAATTCAGCAACTATTGGTGAATTTGATCACCAATGCCGTCAAGTTTACTGAGCGTGGTGGCATTACGGTTCGCCTGTCCTGTTCACCCATATCAGAACAAGAAATCCTGTTAACCGGAGAAGTAATTGATACCGGCATTGGTATTTCAGTAACGGATCAAGCCCGCTTATTTCAGTCTTTTCAGCAAGCCGATGACAGTATTACGAGAGTGTTTGGTGGCACTGGATTAGGGTTGGCTATCTGCCAACAAATATGTCATTTAATGAATGGTTCCATCTCAGTTGAAAGTGATATAGGTAAAGGCGCGACATTTCGCTTTAATATACCGTTGAAAATACATCAAGAAACCTTGGCTCAATCGAAACAGTCAATGAAAACGAGTGTCATGATTCCAAATTGTCAGGATTGTAAAATACTTTTGGTGGAAGATAACCTAATTAATCAAAAGGTCATGTTGGGTTATTTAAATGAAACGAAAGCACATGTAATGATTGCGAATAATGGGCAAGAAGCGATCGATAAAGTATTGCACGAACATTTTGATTTGATCTTGATGGATATTCAAATGCCTGTGATGGACGGGTTAACGGCTACTCAGAAACTACGAGAGTTGGAGGCCAGTAAACATATTCCTATTTTTGCTATGACAGCCCATGTTTCCGATGATGCAAAATATAAATCCGCTCAGGCTGGCATGAATGGACATCTGGATAAACCGATTGACAAGAATGAATTGTACAAAATTTTACAAATTCACTTGCAAAAGGTTAAGCAATATAAATCATTGGAATGTAAGAAAAAAATATTATCCGATCAGTTTTCTCATGAGCAGGAAGTATTGTCTAATATTTCGGCTATCGATACATTAGATGTTTGGCACGCTATTGAAAAACTTGATGGTAAATACGAACTTTATTTAGATTTACTTGTATCATTTTATGAAAGGTATAAGCACTTTTCATTTAGTGGTGTGTCTCAATCTGACACCTTACTTAATATTCATTCACTTAAATCCAGTTTGGCCTATATTGGAGAGATTAAGCTTTCTAATGATTGTGCTGAGTTAGAACAAAGTGCAGCGACGAAGAGCATTTCTTCTCAACAGTTAGAAAAAATTGAGTCCAGTATTAATGCCTTAATTACGGCATTAAGTGAAAAATTATCGCCACTTTTAAAAGATGGAGAATTGAGCGTTAACTTTGATCAACAGCAAATAGTGATTGAGAAGCTTGAGTACATTCACAGCTTATTAATACAGTCCGATTTCGCTGTAGAAGATCAGTTGCAAGATATCCAGAAAATGTTAGTGGGGACCAAATACGCTTTATCAATCGAAAATATACTTTACTCTGTTTCAAACATTGAATTTGAGTATGCTGCCTCTCAAGTGGCCGAACTCATGTTTGATTTGCAAGGTGATAAATAATGGCAATGACAAGTCAACAACGTGTTTTAGTCATTGATGACGAAAAAATTAATTTGAAAGTTATCAGCGATATTTTAAGAGAAGATGTAGAGATTATTCTTGCTATTAATGGTGAACAAGGCATCCGTAAAGCGATTGAGTTTCAGCCAGATCTTATTTTGCTCGATGTGCTTATGCCTGGTATGGATGGTTATGACACTATGACACGTCTTCGTCACGATGTTAGAACCAGTGCCATTCCGGTGATTTTTATCACCGCCTTGAATGATTCGAGTCATGAAGAAAAAGCCCTCTTGATGGGCGCTTGTGACTACATACAAAAACCGCTTTATACCAATATTGTCCAAGCTCGAGTGCGTTTGCATTTACAGCTGACCAAGCAGAGAAAAATGTTAGAAGAGTTGGCTAACATTGATCCGTTAACGTCGTTGGCCAATCGTCGTAAATACGAAGACGTTATTTCATCTGAATGGCAGTCGGCGATAGAGCATCAAGAGTGCTTGTCTTTATTGGTGATTGATATTGATAACTTCAAACACTACAACGATTGTTATGGTCATGCGACCGGAGATAAAGTACTGAAACAGGTGGCGTCTGTTCTGGCTATGCAGGTTGGTCCAGGTGAAGGCTTAGTCGCACGTTATGGTGGCGAAGAATTTGTCGTGTTACTGCCGCGCTTTTCTCAGCAAGAGGCAACGAAGGTGGCGCACCAATGTATGTTGGAAATTGAGCGTCTTAATCTCAGTTATCATCATGGTGGTGAAACGGGTCAAGTGACTGTTAGTGTCGGGGGAGCGACTTGCTATCCGCAAAGTTCGGATTTACTCTGCGAATTTTTTGATCGTGCTGATAATAAGCTTGTTCAGGCAAAAAATACCGGAAAGAACAAGATATTATGGGATGTGTCTGATAAATTAGACGTCCCAATGAAGTGATAGACTTCGTTACACTTGCCACGATTAAATGATTAATTAGTCAACATGAATTTGAATAATACTAGCCAGTTACACGGTTTAGACGTGCACCCGTTGCGGGACTCTCTCTATGACGAGTTGCACTCTCGACCTTTTCAGGTGATTTCCAGCCCAGCTCGCATCAGTTATTTGGCGATTATGCTCGACAGTCAGCAAAAGCAGACGGAGTTTGAGCATTTTTGTCTACTGCACCAAACCTTCGACCTTACACCACCACAGCATGACAGTGCTTGTATTGAAGTGGACTTTGGTCCCTTCAAGATTCGCCGCGATAAGCACCTTGAATTTACCTCTTACATGATTAGCACACACCAGATAACAGAAGCGTTTGGGGTCTTTGATCAGGATGCCTTGTCCAGCTTGCCGAGTGCTTGGTTGTCTGAATTACCTGGTAAGGTGATGGTCGCATTTCATGTGGCGGTTGAAGATGCAATCACCAAGGCTGAACCTGATCTAGTCGAGGTGAAACGTCATTTTGAAGGCATGCGAATGGTGGGTAGTCGACCGCAAAATGGCGATGTTCAAGTCTGGACCAGTTTTAAATTGCACAGTGATGGTTGTGGTCGCTTTCTGATTTATAATAAAAAAATGAGTGACAGCCAGCTAGGTCGCTTAGTACAGAGATTAGTCGAGATTGAAACCTATCGCTTGATGGCGTTATTGGCCTTGCCTATGGCTCGTCAATACAATGCTGAGTTGGTGAATATGGATAATCAGTTAGCGCAAACCACAGCTAGATTATCGGATGACAATGCGCAACTGGATGAAACCTCTTTGCTGGCTGAGCTGATTGATATGGCAGCATGGGTAGAGGCGACCAGAGCCAAAGTGGCGTTTCGCTTTAGTGCAGCAAAAGCCTACCATGAGCTGGTGTTAAACCGTCTAGAAGAGTTAAAAGAAGATGAGGTGTCGGGTCATTTGACCATCACCGAGTTTATGACTCGACGTTTAACCCCAGCAGTAAGAACGTGTGTGACCACCAGTGATCATTTAGAAAGTTTGTCTACGCGAATAGATCGGGTCTCAGATATGATGCGAACCCGAGTGGATATGTCGATTCAGTCGCAAAACCAAGAGTTACTTTCCTCAATGGATCGACGTTCAAAAATACAATTGGCGATGCAGCACACAGTAGAAGGTTTGTCTGTGGCCGCCATTAGCTACTACAGTGTGGGCTTGCTGAAATTTTTAATAGAAGCAGCGTACGAAAAAGGCTTTCAATTTGATAAAAGCCTTGTAATAGGCTTGACTGTGCCGCTTGTTGTGGCTGGAGTTTGGTTAGCAACACGAAAAATTCATAAGCGCTTTTTGCGGTTAGCGAAAGAGGAATAAGGCTTTTAGGCTTATTTCCCCTGAGTCATCACTGCTCCTCAGCTCGTAATGTGAGGACTTCATAACCTGTCTTGGTGACGAGAACGGTGTGTTCCCATTGTGCAGACAGTTTCTTGTCAGCGGTGACCACCGTCCAGCCGTCTTTGCGAGTCTTGGTTTTTGCTTTGCCTTGGTTGATCATGGGCTCAATGGTGAAGGTCATTCCTTCTTTTAATACCAAGCCTGTACCAGGTTTGCCGTAATGAAGGACATTGGGTTCTTCGTGCATTTCCCTTCCAATACCGTGACCACAATATTCTTTTACAATAGAGTAGCCTTTGCTTTCGGCTAGCCTTTGAATAGCGAAACCAATGTCGCCTAAGGTAGCGCCTGGTTTGACGGTTTTAATACCGGCCCACATAGCATCATAGGTCGTTTTAACAAGTCGTTTGGCCATTAAACTGGCATTGCTCATTACATACATTTTACTGGAGTCTGCAATAAAGCCGTTCTTTTCAAGGGTAATATCGAAATTAACAATGTCACTGCCTTTGAGGATTTTATTGGCATTGGGGACGCCGTGACACACCACCTCATTCATGGAAGAATTCAATACAAACTGATAGCCGTATTGACCTAAGCTGGCCGGTCTAGCATTGAGTTCATCACGAATATAATGTTCGACCTTATCATTGATCTCTAACGTCGAAATGCCTTCTTTGACAATGCCATCTAGCATTGTAAATACTTTGGCTAATAAAGCACCTGATTCGCGCATAAACGCAATTTCTTCTGCGTTCTTAATCTTTACTTGCATGTCATTTCACGCCTATGTAGGGGATATCTTGATCTATCGTGCTGGCAAGCTCCTGAGCAATGAGCTCAGCAAACGTGAAGGTTGGATTGAGCTCTGCCAAGCGGCCCATTTTTATCCAGAATTCGGCTTGCGCGTTAATAGATCGCGACATCACTTGACTGCTTTTGCGAATGTCATCGTGAAGTTGATCAGAGATTTTAATAATACCCATAATATATGATCCGTATATGATTTATATATGGATCGTATATTATGAGAGAGGGATTTACAAGAGAGGTTGTTGGTAAGAGGAACGGAGCAACTAATGAAATAATTCCTTGATTAGTTCGATGCCCGCTTTTTGACCGCCTTGGTTGTAGGCATCGAGCAGTGCCGAACCTAATATCGCGATGTCCGCTTTACCGATTAGTTGCTCTATTTGCGAACGTTTACGCAAGCCAAAACCAACCCCAATGGGAGCACTGGCGTGTTGTTTGATTAGAGCTAAATAATCATTCAAAGAGGTGTCTTTCGCCTTACTTTCGTGACTGGAGTGACCGGTTACCCCAGACCTTGCGACACAGTATAAGAAACCACTGGCTTGACTGGCTAACATAGTCAGTCGTTCAGTTGGTGTCACTGGTGTCACCAACCAAACCGGATCAATGTTATATTGATGGCAAGCTTGTTGGTATTGTGAGGCGGCTTCAATCGGTAAGTCTGGTAAAATTAGGCCTTGAATATTTTCTTCAGAGGCACGTTTAGCAAGCTTTTCCAAGCCGAAGCGATACATTGGATTAAGGTAGCTCATGAGGACGATACGGCTTTCTGGGAAATCCCGTGCCAGCTCTCCTAACTGAGATAAGCAGGTGTCAACGTCCAGTGTTTGTTCCAGTGCTTTATGACAAGCGGCGACAATACTCGGGCCGTCCGCAACCGGGTCTGAGAACGGGAATTGTACTTCAATGAAGTCAACGCCTTCTTCTAATAATCGTCTCATCCAAGATAAGCTTTCCGTGACGCTTGGGTAACCATATACCACATGGGTCATGGCCAAAATGGGTTTACGGATGAGTTTTTGCTGGGTAAATTCGGCTAATTGGCTCATCAGTTTTGCTCCTGGTTATCAAGGTGACGAGTAGGGTAAGACGCAAGGTAATCGTTTAAGAACTCAGGAAAGGTTTCATCTTGTACGGCTTTTGCAACATTAAAAATATCTTTGTCACCACGGCCCGATAAGTTAATGACAATCTTTGAATCTTTCGGCAAATTTGGTGCGTCTTTAAAGGCACCCGCGAGGGCATGAGAGGACTCAAGCGCAGGAATGATGCCTTCTTTTTTCAACAACAGAGTACAAGCGGCAATGACTTCATCGTCCATAGCATAGGTCATTTTCACACGACCGGTTTCCGCCAAATGGGCGATAATAGGTGAAACCCCAACATAATCTAGACCCGCCGCGATGGAGTGCGTTTCTTGCAGTTGTCCGGCATTATCTTGTAAAAACATGGTGGCAAAACCTTGCGCGATACCAGGTTGGCCAAGGTTGTGAGATAAGCGAATCGAGTGTTCGCCTAATGCTAAGCCTTTTCCGCCCGCTTCAACGCCAACCATTTCTACTTCTTTGTCGTCAAGGAAAGGTAGGAACAAGCCACATGCATTGGATCCACCACCAACACAAGCGTAAAGGCGGTCTGGGAATTGGTCGAATTGGGCGACACTTTGCTGACGTACTTCATTGCCTATGACGGATTGGAAAAAAGCCACCATTTCAGGGAAGGGCGCACAACCACAGGACGTACCGATTAGATAATGGCTGTCTTCATGGCTGGAAGACCAATCCCGTAATGCTTCATCTAGCGCATCGCGCAGAGTTTGTGCGCCAGTGGTAACAGGCACTACTTCGGCACCGAGTTGTTTCATCCAAAATACATTTGGGTACTGGCGCTCGATGTCTTTTGCGCCCATATAAATGGTGCACTCTAGGCCCAAACGAGCCGCAACCAGTGCCGTCGCAATGCCATGTTGACCCGCTCCAGTTTCGGCGATAACACGTCTTTTGCCCATGCGTTTAACCAGCAAACCTTGGCCAATAACGTTATTCATTTTGTGCGCACCACTGTGATTTAAATCTTCACGCTTAAGATAGATCTGCGCACCACCAAAATGCTCGGTGAGATTGGCGCAAAACGTGAGCGGTGTCGGACGGCCTGAGAATTGTTGCCATTGTTTATTCAATTCTGCTAGGAAGCTTTCATCCTGCTTCGCTTCTTCAAATGCGGTTAAGATTTGCTGCTGACTGGCAAACAGAATTTCTGGAATATAGCTGCCGCCATATTGGCCGTAGAAACCATTTTCGCTTTGCATGGCTTGCTCCTAATAATTTATTAACTAAACGGTATGGTAAATAAATTAATTCATGCGAAGACCAAGGTCAAGCCATTAACGTTAATAATATGGTTTTTTGACGGCGCATTAATTGGGTGGGAATAGGTTTAAATTACCACATCGTGACGTGAATCGTTTTGAAACAGGAACTTAGCTTAGGGAAGGTTGAGCATTGCTCAGATAAGATAGATGTTCAGAAGAGGTATTAGTATTCCCTAGATACGCAGATGTGTCTAAAGGGTAAGCAAAATGAATAGAAAACGAATGGAAAAAAGAAAAGCCGAAGTTCGTAACGGACTTGGCTTTATCGTCTTTTAAAAGAAATCGATGATTTTTCTAGACTGCATCGCTGCTAATCAAGGTCACTTTTTCATCTAGGTCTAGTGCTTCTTGTTGGGCGACGTTCTTTTCTGCAGGATTAGTAATACCGGTAAATTTACCACCAGGTTCGATGCTTAAATTGTCGCTATAAACGGTGCCGCTCACACGTCCGCAACTTAAAATTTCGATATAAGTTGCATAACAAATGCCTTCAAAGTGTCCGTTTATGATCAATTTCTCTGTGTTGATTTCACCCAACACCTTGCCTGATTCGCTAATTTTTATCTGTTTAATTGCGTCAATTTGCCCTTCAACGTGACCATCGATTTGCAACTGGCTCGCTACTTGGATGTGTCCATTAATAGTGCAACCTTCTGCGATGAGAGTTGTAGCTGACGACTGACTCTTAACTGTACTTGACCCACCAAAGATTCCCATCCTATACCTCTTACACTTTCAAATATTGTATCGAAATTATCCACATTCCAACTTATAAAGGGTTTCGGGTTTAGAGCTCGGCCGACAAATCTAACTTCATAGTGAAGATGGGGGCCAGAAGATAAACCACTGTTTCCTGAGTAGGCGATCAAATCCCCTTTTTTCACAAAGTCACCACGTTTGACGGCAAATTTGCTCAAATGAGAGTAGGAACTCGAAAAACCATAAGCATGAAATATTCTTAAATAGTTACCAGAGCCTTTGTTACTTGGGCGTATTACTTCGACCGCACCATCTGCTGGAGCATAGATTGGTGTTCCAGTATTAACCGCAAAATCTTGGCCCCGATGGAACTTTACAATTCCAGTGACCGGATGTTTTCGCTTGCCATATCCTGATGATGTTCGAGCATTGATGACCGGCGGACCGCTAGGTATTTGCGTTAACATCATGACGCGCATTGATGTGGTTATAGTAGCGGTATCCAAGCGAGATTCCAACTCGGCCCCATTTTGGTCACTCATACCGAGCACGTTTTCTAAATCATTCAGCCTGTCTGAGACGAGTTGCATGCGTTCTTCACGTTCTGACAAATCGTGCTCAAGAGTAGACTTTAACGCCGTTAGGGCTGTGAGTTCACGATTAACCGATGAATATTTTGTTTCCAGTTCTTTCTGTTTGAGTTTAGCAAACTCGGCCTCATGGACGAGATAATAAATAACAATGCCTGTGACGATCACACCAACAAACAGTATGTAACTCAACACTTTCATTGTGTGTCGAAACTTCTTTCCAAAGCTAAAATGCTTACTTCCATGAATAGAAGAGACTGATATTGTTACATTATCTTTCATTGCTTATTTGTATCCCAACAACATGACCGCTTAACCGAAAGAAGATTTGAATAGCAAGCATACGATTTACATCATATTGTTAATCTTTGTATACGGCTTCCTTGTTTTAGGCAGTTTTCATACCTAAAGTACCTTTTCTTTCTTACATAAATGTTTCATTTTGTAAGTGAGGTTTTTGATTGTAACAACTCGAAGCTAAGTCGGATAGTGTTTGCGTTCATAATTGTCTACCTTCAACAGAGACATGTTAGCAATGTGATCTAGATATCAGGGGGGGAATACGTCGTCGTTTCAGCTTGTTATTCATGAGCTATCTTGTCCGTTTTGTTATGTTAAAAGTGGGGTTGCCCTTTGGTTTGAATGATTCCAGAGAGCGTAATAGATGGCGTAAGTTATTGATCAAATGGTTAAGTTTTTGTTCTATTGAATTGCTCGGTAATACATACTATCCAATATAATTCATATCTACATTGCTGAGCCAAACATTGTCGATTAATTGGTTTTGAGCTTTTGACTTCTTTATAAAGCATTATTTATTGCTTTTAGTTTGACGGTTGCAAGGGGTATTCTATCGTTTGTCGTGTATGAAGTGATGGTTAAACCCTTGACCAATATCTGGTTTTTATGAATTGGCTGCGACCTAGAGGCCGTGGTTTAAAGGAGTGGCTTATGAGTAATGCAAAATATCCCATTCGTGGTGCGTGTCAGTGTGGCGGCGTTCAATATCAACTGTTATCAGCGCCTACAATGATCGTGGCGTGCCATTGTAAAGAGTGTCAAAAGCTTTCTACCAGTGCGTTTAGTATTACCGCTATGGTGGATAAAGAGCAGCTGCTAATTGAAGGTGAGATGGCTGATTGGCGACGAGGTTCGGACAGTGGCAATGTTTCTGCGGCTAAATTCTGTGTGACATGCGGTAATCGGATTTATCATTTTGATCCGGCTAAACCTGATTTGCTTAAGTTAAAACCCAGTACCTTAGAGGACACATCCATTATCCAACCAACCGCTCACATTTGGGTGTCGGAAAAGCAAGACTGGTATGACATCCCAGAAGGCATGACGGTTTTTCAAGGGCAGCCATAGTATTTTTACTTGGGTGTCATTATCTTGGATGAAGGCATATTTGACGGCTTATTAACATCAATGAGTTAGAATGAGGCATTAAACGCTTCGACTAAGGTTAGAGGAAATATGGCTAGGGGAAGACCCAGTAAAAAAGCACATATCGTGTCGGCAGCGTGTGAGTTGTTTACCATGCAAGGCTATCAAGGCACGAGTATTGATCAAGTAGTAAATGCCGCCGCCGTTTCTAAACCAACGGTTTACAGTAACTTTCCGACGAAATTGGTTCTGTGGGAGCAGGTGCTAGAAAGCGTATCTGAGGCCGCAGAGCAAAGCTTGTCGGCCACCTTCGAAGTGTGTCAGCAATCCACATCAAAAGAGCCTTTGACAGCTTGGTTGAGCCTCTGGAATACGTGGGTTTCGAAACCTGAGTGGTTGGCTGTGTATCGTATTTTTATTGGTGAACAGCACAAAATGTCGGCCACCTCAATGGCGCTTTTCGCGAAATTTGAAGAGCGACTTGAAAATGTACTGCTGCGCTGGAAAGACCTTTATCAAGTGTCAGATGACACCTATCGCTTGTTGGATGCTGTCACGCGGCGATCTTTGCTGTTGCCCGTCCTACTAAAGCAGCCGGCTATTTCGAAAGCGGATTTGCTGTCCGAGTTACAGCCGATTATTGGCCGCCACTAATGAGAGCAAAAAAACAAAAAGCTCGCAACGATTGCCTATTCATCGTGCGAGCTTTTTGGCTTCATGAGGCACTTCGCGAAGTGCTAGGCCGAGGCGTTTCCGACTTCCGGTAGGTCTTCGATACGACCTTTTTCGGCCCAAAACATAATGACGAGGGCAAGAGAGCCCATTATTACAAAGCCTGCTGAAATAGGAATCAGCGTATTGTCATATAATTGGCCTATCACGGTGCCAATCGACATGGACATGATAGAAGAAACAGAGCCAATGATGGCTGAGGCGATTCCAGCCACGTGTCCCATGGGCTCCATGGCCAGCGCATTGACGTTACCAAACAACAAACCAAAGCAGAAAAATAAGAGGCTTGCGTAGAGCATAAACATCCACAGATTGATGTCCACAAAGGCATGTAAGCTTAAGAAAATCGCTGACGCCACCACGACTAAGAAAATGGCTCGAAAGGCAATGTGTCGTGCGCCAAACTTTTCAACTACTCTAGCGTTGATTAGGGAGGATACACCAAGGACTAAAGCCAGTAAGCCAAAGTAGACTGAAAACATATTACCCGTTTCAAATTGCACCTGAAAAATTTGCTGAGACGAGTTCAAATAGCCAATAAAGCTACCAAAAAATAATCCCATACAAATCGTATAGCTTGCGGTGATTCGGTTGGTGACCACTTCTTTAAAGCCGTCATAAAAGCCTTTTGTTGAAAACGCGATGCGGTGCTCTTTAGGTAGGGTTTCTTTTAAACGAAAGAAGATCCACAGCATCAAAATGATGGCGTAAACGAGATACAGCTCGAAAATACCGCGCCAGTCAGAAATCAGCATAATGCCTTGACCAAGTGTTGGCGCAATGGCCGGTACCAGTACAAAGATCATCATTACTAATGACATGATGCGTGCCATTTGTGCACCGTGAAATAAATCACGAACAAGTGATATCGCGGAAATATACGGTCCAGCAACGCCTAAGCCTTGTATAAAACGTCCGATCATTAGCATTTCGAGGTTATCGGCTTGATAGCAAATTAAAGTGCCAATAAGGTAAAGGGTGAAGCCTGAAAATAAGACTGGACGGCGGCCTAGGGCATCTGAAAGCGGGCCGCAAATCAGTTGTCCTAATGCCATACCTAAAAACAACATGCTGATTAACAACTGTGGTTGGTTAGCCGTGACGGCACCAAGGTCATTGCCGATAATGCCCAAAGCCGGTAAGAGAGCATCAATTGAGATAGCAACAATCGACATAAGAAGGGCAACCAGGGTAGTGAATTCCTTTGCCTGCATGCCAGAAGCCTGAGTATTGTTATGGGCGTTTTCCATAGAGATTCCATTGGAGTGGTTTAAGCTGGTGAACTCACTGGAAATGAGTTCAAATAATTTAATATTATACTTAGGATTTATGAAGTTCCGTTTGCGTTTATGTGTACAAAATAAGGAAGTGTGCAATCGCTTCATGTCGTATTTAGGAGGCGTCAATGCAAGACAGTGAGAGAGAGAAAATCGAGCTAGAGCATCAAGCCGCCAAACTCTTTATGCGTTGTTATGAAAAAAACACCGGCAAGCCGATTCGTCACATATGGCACAATGACCCCATGCGCCCAGATGTGTCGTGTGTATTTGAAGGGGAGCGGCTTGATTTAGAAATTGCGCATTTATATGGTTCCGAAGAAGAGGCGATGGAAATTCTTGGACGGCATTTGACACCTCAGACTCATCAGGTACTCGCGCAATTAAAGCAAGAACCAGTGGAAGAGCGGTTATTGAAAGCCCTGAATAAGATTTTAGAAAATAAAGCAGGCAAACGTTATCGGACTGATCGAGTGTGGTTGGTCATACGTAATGCGCACCCGGCTTGGCGGCAGGAAGACATTAAAGCGGTAGAGCATTTGATCTGTATTCCAGAACCTCATGTGTTTGAAAAAGTTTGGATATTGGGGGACTTCGAAGGCAAAACAGGTATTGTGCGGCTGTATCCTTAATGACAAGGTCATCTGCGTTTCTTTATGACCTAATGATTTTTCTGATTATCTGAACTTGCTGCTGTTGGTGTCTTTTTGTTGATATTTTGCTGGCGCATTTTTTTCACTATCACCAAGCAAATGGTTAACGCAATGCCAACAAAAAAAATGGCAAAAGCGCCCAGGGCAATGACAGCTTGAGAGTGCATACTAGCTTGTCTCCTTCATTATATTGAGAGAAAAAGTCGTCATGAATAACACCTTTTGTTTCATCCTATTCATGACGTCTGTGGCATGCTGTTAAGTTCGACGGTGAACGCATTGGCCAGCTGAGAAGGTGGCTTGAATGGCTCTATCATCCCCTATGGTCATGAAGACAAACAAACTTTCTTCTATGTTCTTTGACAAGGCCAAGCGTGAATGAAGCAAAGGCGTAGCTTGTTTGTCTAATAGGATAAAGTCCGCTTCACTTCCCACTGCAAGGTTACCAATTTTATCTTCCAACCTCAGTGCTTTAGCGCCACCTAAAGTGGATAAGTACAATGATTTGATCGGGTTTAAGTTTTCATTCTGCAATTGAATGACTTTGTAGGCTTCGTTCATCGTTTGCAGCATTGAGAAGCTGGTGCCACCGCCCACGTCCGTTCCTAAGCCCACATTGACGTTATGCTGCTCGGCTTTGCTGAGTTTGAATAAACCACTGCCAATAAACAAATTGGAGGTTGGGCAGAAGGCGATGGCCGAGCCGGTTTCGTTCAATCGTTGGTATTCGTGATCACACAAATGAATACCATGAGCAAACACGGAGCGTTCACTGAGCAGTTGATTTTGATCGTAGACATCAAGATAGTGCTGACTGTTTGGAAAGAGTTCTTGTACCCAAGCACACTCGTCTTTGTTCTCAGATAAGTGCGTATGCAGGTAAACATCATCGTATTCGCTGAGTAGTTTGCCAGCTAATGCCAGCTGCTGATCTGAGCTGGTTGGCGCAAACCTAGGCGTGATGGCATAGTGTAAGCGGCCGTTATTATGCCATTTTTCAATCAGTTGTTTGCTTTCTTGATAACTCGTTTCAGGTGTATCGGTCAGGTAATCAGGGGCGTTACGATCCATCATGACCTTGCCACAAATCATACGCAAGTTATGTACTTGGCTGGCTTCAAAAAAAGCATCCACAGACACCTTGTGAACGGTCCCAAAGACTAAAGCCGTGGTGGTGCCATTACGTAATAACTCAGCTAAAAAGCGGTCTGCGACATCACGAGCATGATCTTTATCACTGAATTTGGATTCTTCTGGGAAGGTATAGGTATTGAGCCAAGTCAGCAATTGTTCGCCATAAGAGCCAATCATATCGGTTTGCGGATAGTGAATATGAGTGTCAATAAACCCTGGTGTTATGATGGCGTTCGGATGATGCTCAATATCGAGAGAGTCTGGTAACGTAGACAATAAAGTACTGGCATCACCCAAAGCATGAATCTTATCGCCATCGACCACCAATATGCCATCTTCAAAATACTCGTAAGCCGCTTCTGTAACCACGTCTTTTGGGTCTGCAATACAGTGGACTATGGCCGCGCGCCAAGCTTTTAATTGCGTCATCTTATCTCTCTCTAAAATATTTGACCGAACGGTTATACTTTATCAGTTCTTGTCTTGGCTTTCACTAAGTTGGCGGATTTTGGCGCGATAGAATAGGGTGGCTCGGAAGATGACAGTCAGACACACTCCCAGAGCATCGGCATAGAAATCTAACCATTCGCCGTATCGATTGACACTGGGTTGAATCAATTCAATGGCCCCGCCCCATAGAATAATGAACACAGACAGGTAGAAAAAACGTTTAAAAGGACCAAATGCACACATCAAGGCCCAGCCCCCAAAACCAATGACATGATGCAACTTGTCTGAGCCTGGGACGGCAGGCAATTGTTCCATTGGTGTTAAGGTGGCAAGACTGATGACAATAAAACCGACCAAAAAGCCAACGAGTTGCAACCAAGGGGCTTGAATAATAGCGTACATCCTTGTCATAGTGATTACCTTAAAATACGCGCACGAATATTACGGCCTTTAATCTTTTTGTTTTCTAGTGCCTTCACGACTTTTTTCGCCACTTGGTTATCAACGGCCACGTAAGCATGGAAATCAAAAATATCGATTTTGCCCACTTGCTGTTTGTCTAACCCCAAACCTGCGGTTAACGCCCCTAGAATATCACCTGGACGAAGTTTATTTTTGCGTCCAGCATCAAAGGCGATGGTGGTTTTTTCCGGTACTAAACGATACGTCGGATCCGCTTCCTCTAATTCAATAAAGTTGGCTTTAGTGTCAAAACGACTCTCAATGTCACGCACTTTATAGTCGTCTTTTGAGGTAATCAAATTGACCGCAATACCTGCGGCACCCGCACGGCCAGTTCGCCCAATACGGTGAGTATGAACGTCAGTGTCTCGGGTGGTGTCATAGTTAACGACCAGATCAATCTCTTTCACATCGATGCCACGGGCTGCTACATCGGTTGCCACTAAAATACAGCTGCTTTGGTTACTGAAGCGCACTAACACTTGGTCTCGCTGCTTTTGCTCCAAATCACCGTGAATGGCTTGTGCAGCGACTTTGTGATCATCTAACCAGTCCGCCACGACTTGTGATTCGGCTTTGGTATTACAAAACACAATGGCTTGTCGCGGGGCAAAATGTTGCAAACAACTTAATAGGGTAGTGGTCTTGTTCGCGTTTTCGCTGCGTACGAAGAATTGTTCTATGTTGGGTTTTAAGTCTTCCTGTACTTCGACCTTGATATTGATTGGCTGGCGTTGAAATTCAGCACTGAGTGCTTCAATGTTGTCACCATAGGTGGCAGAGAAGAGTAGGGTTTGCTTTTCTTTTGGGGTGAGCTCGACGACTTCACGAATGCTGTCAACAAAGCCCATGTCTAACATGCGATCCGCTTCGTCTAATACTAAGGTGTTTAATGCGTTTAAACGCAATGTGCCTTTACGCAAATGCTCCATTAAACGGCCGGGCGTGCCGACGACAATGTGAGCGCCATGCTCTAACGAGTTAATTTGCGGGCCGAATGGCATGCCGCCACACAGACTTAATACCTTGATGTTTTCTTGAAAACGGGCCACTTTGCGGATTTCTTTTGATACTTGATCGGCCAGTTCGCGAGTTGGGCACATGACCAAAGCTTGAACGCCAAAAAAACGTGGATTGATTTTAAGCAACACACCGATAGCGAAAGCAAGTGTTTTACCACTGCCTGTTTGAGCCTGAGCCAGAATGTCTTTGCCATCCATAATTGGGGGCAAACTTTGCTCTTGAATTGGCGTGAATCGGGTAAACCCCATGTCTGAAAGCAGACTGGTTAGTTTAGTGGGTAATTGTTGCTTAAGAGTATCTTGGAATTGGGTCACAAAAGGCCTGTCTAATCGAATAAAATTTTGCCAGAGAATAGCAGAAAAATAGTATAAATACCCTTTTCAATGAGATATTCCGTGTTCGGGTTAGGGTTTTTAGGTAGAGTTAATGGAATTTAAGGGAAAGTATTAAGAATGGCATACATAACGGCGGTGGAATGAATAAGGTTGTGAGTAACAAGTCTCCATTTTTTATGTTTGGGTTAGTGTGTTTCTTTGGTTTACTGACGAGCCTGATCATTTATTTTGCGGAAACTCGTCATATCGAGCTGCTTAATTATGTCTTAACGACAACGGCTCATGCATTGCCCCTAGAAAATCAATTAGCAGGCGTAAATTGGTTGTTTGTCATCGCTCCCAGTTTGATCTTTACCTTGTTGGGCATCCTTCTTGGTATCTTTGCTCATCGCTTAAATCGAAATCATCGACAGGCATTGGCTCTTGCTAATAAAGACTTTGAAATTGACCCAATGACAGGTTTATTAAGTCGTTATAAGGTGCAGCAGTTATTAACTGAGCGACTTGTGGTGTGTCAGCAAGAATCAAAATGGCTGGCGACCTTTGTATTGGATCTGGATCATTTTAAAACCATCAATGAAGCGTTTGGTCATGAAGTGGGTGACAAGTTATTAGCCAAAGTCGGTCAGCGTCTTACGTCTGTGTTTCCTGATCAGGCTGTACTTGGCTATTTTGGCGGCGATGCTTTTCTAGTGGCGTTGGAAGCCCAGCGGGATCAGCCAATTTCTCATTTAGAGTCGCTTTCAAAAGACGTCATTCAACAGGTCAGTCAGACGTATTTTATTGACGGCCTGACGTTAAACATTGGTTGTTCAATCGGTGTGGCCTGGTACCCAGATTTTGGCACAGATGCCATGACCTTGATTAAAAATGCTGATTTGGCCGTCTATGAGGCTAAGCGTTCTGGCCGCGGCACATATTATTTCTACGATGGTGAGATGGGGCGTCGTTTTGCGCGTAACGTGCGTATTGAAACCCGTTTGCGTCGTGCCATTGAAAATGAACAGTTAGAGATGCATTTTCAACCTAAAGTGGACCTCGTGACACAACAATGTGTTGGCTTGGAAGCGCTACTGCGTTGGAGTGACGAGGAGTTAGGCAGCGTATCGCCAGCGGAGTTTGTCCCCATCGCAGAGCAATCAGGTATTATTTTACCCTTGGGGGAATGGGTGTTTGAACAAACCTTTCGTCATATTCTTGAATGGCAAAAGCAGGGCTTGAAAGTTCCTCCTATTGCCGTAAATTGTTCGGCCGCTCAACTAAAACGAGCCGATTTCCTGCCTAATTTGCTGACCTTATTAGAGCGTTATCAGGTCAATCCGAAATCCCTTGAAATTGAAGTGACAGAGTCGATTCTAATAGAGGATGCCGTCGGCTGTGCTGAGTTGTTACGAAAAATGAGCCAGCTTGGTTTTAGCCTAGCCATTGATGACTTTGGTACGGGGTACTCAAGTCTCAGTTATTTGAAAGATTTGCCTTTTCATTCGATTAAAATAGATCAGGTCTTTATTCGCGATATTATTGAAGACCAAAGTCATGCGGCGTTGACGAATGCCATTATCAGTCTGAGTCATAAGTTAGGGTTAAAGGTAATTGCAGAAGGGATTACCAATGAAGATCAACTTAACTTATTGTGTCAGTTTGGCTGCGATGTTGGTCAAGGTTACTTATTCAGTAAGGCGTTCGGCGCCAGTTCCATGGGCAGTGACCCGATGATTCTGGCATTAAACGAATCCAACGATGCTTAATCTAATAAGCCATCACGTGCAATGCGTTGTTTCAATGCTTCCCAGAACTGGGTTAAATTCGGGTTTTGATTGAACTTAGAGCGATACAAACGTATCTCTAATGGTATGTGCCAATGTTCTTCTCCAGCCAGTGCGACCTTGCCATAATTCAATGTATCCATCATCAATCGGCGTGGAATCCAACCAATACCATAGCCTTCTTTTACCATGGCTTTGATACTCACTGAGTGATAATTCTCGGACAGAGTTTGCAGCTGGGGTATGTCTCGCTGACGCTGTAGGTGATGGTGTATCACCGGCTGTAAGAATGAATTTTCATAATAGCCAATATAAGGCAAAGGCTTTCTTTTCGCGCCTGGTAAGGTGAATTTGGGTTCACCTGTTGGTTCCGTTGCGCTGCAAGGAATCAGCGTTTCTTTGGCAATGACGAGGTGTTCGTATTGTTCGTCATCAAGGGTGCGAATGAAGTTGATGGCGGGGTGCCAATAGCACATCATGATGTCAGATTGTTGGTTTACCAAAGAATTGACAAAGTCGTTGCCCAGCCAAGAACTGGATTTCATATTAATGTCTAAATCTAAGTCGATGTTCTGACAAAATGGCTCAATGACTTCTTTATAGAAGCTTAAGAATAGGGTCTGAGTGGTCACAAATCGAACCTGTGATTCCTCTTGTTTGCGGATTTCTTGGCAGCGCTCTTTGGTGTCTCGTATTTGACGCGTGATTAATTCTGCCGTCTGTAAGAATACTTCGCCTGCTGGGGTAAGAGACAAGGGTAAGGTGTTGCGATCAATGAGTGTAACGCGCATTTCTTCTTCTAGCAGTTTGATGCGACGACTAAAGGTCGGTTGCGTCACATTTTGTTCGTCCGCTGCCCGAGAAAAATGACGCGTTTTGGCCAGTGCAATAAAGTCTTCAAGCCATCTTATTTCCATAACATGACTCTCCGATTGGCTGCGAGGCGAGGCGACATCATAAACGACCTTCCTCAATAGCATGGCAAGCGACGCTGCTGCCGTCACTTTGTAATGTCATCTCTGGTGACTCACTGTAACAACGCGGATTGGCGTAGGGGCAGCGGGCTTGGAAAACACAGCCGATGGTTTTTTCGGTTGGCGTTGGCACCTCACCAATCAAGCGAATAGGATCGGCGGCCGTACTGTCTAATCGTGGAATAGCCGATAACAAGGCTTGGGTGTAAGGGTGTTTGGGGGCGCTAAATAAAGTGCTGGTATTGGCTAACTCACAGATGCGGCCAAGGTACATTACAGCGACTCGGTTGGCAAAGTGTTCTACTACCGCTAGGTCATGAGTAATAAAAAGGTAGCTTAGGTTGTATTCTTCCTGCTTGTCCATCATTAGGTTCAGCACTTGAGCCTGAACTGAAACGTCTAATGCCGAGAGAGGTTCGTCCGCGACGATAAATTCTGGCTCAACTGACAAGGCACGCGCCAAACTGATTCGCTGACGCTGCCCCCCAGAGAACTCATGAGGGTAACGGTCGGAACTATTGGCGCTGATGCCAACAGACTCAAGCAAGGTTTCCACCTGTTCGTCAACGTCCAGACGAGACAGCTGTGGATTATGAAAGGCAATGGGCTCACTCAATGTTTGATACACCGTCATACGTGGGTTTAGCGATGCATAGGGGTTTTGAAACACCATTTGCATGCGCCGACGGAACAGCATTCTTTGACGATTGTTAAGGTGGTCAATGCGCTGATCTAAGTAATGTATTTCGCCAGCGCTTGGCTCATCTAACCCCATGATAGACCGAGCTAAAGTGGATTTCCCGCAACCAGTTTCGCCAACCACACAAAGGGTTTCGCCCTGATAAATGGTGAGGTTAACGCCATTCAGTGCGAAGATTTGATCAGTTTTACCGCGACCTTTACGGCCAGGCAGTCGCCATTTTCCGAACCAGCCAGTGTCCGATGAGAAGGTTTTTTCTAGGCCGCTGATTTGAATGAGTGGATGCGTCATAGTGATCTCTCATCCTCTTGGCTAAATTCATTGAGCATATCTTCTACCATGAAACAGGCAACACGGGAGACACCGCTGTATATGAATTCAGGCTGTTGAGTATGACATTTATCGGTGGCGTACGGGCAACGTGGATGAAAAGCACAACCACTTGGGCGTTCTGCCAAAGAAGGCATACTGCCTTTGATCTGGTTTAATCTTTGTCCAGGTAAGGCCATTTGCGGAAGTGCATTTAATAAGCCTTGGGTGTAAGGGTGTTGTGGATCATTGATAATCTCTAAGGTGGGCCCTTCTTCAACAATTTGACCTGCGTACATCACCAAGGTGCGCTCTGCGACTTTTGATACCACGCCGAGATCGTGGCTAATCAAAATCAAGGCCACGCCGTTGTCTCGGCAGATGGCCAGCAGTAATTGCAGTATTTCCGCTTGAATGGTGACGTCCAAAGCGGTAGTGGGTTCGTCGGCAATGATAATGTCTGGGTTTAGCAGTAACACAGACGCAATGATAACACGTTGGCGCATACCGCCGGATAACTCATGCGGGTACTGATCAAAGCGCCTTTCAGGCGAGGCAATTTGAACATTTCTCAGCTTTTCAATGGCAATGTTTTTTGCATCTTTATAATTGATTTTAGTATGACTGCGAATGGTTTCGACTAATTGATCACCAATTGTAATGACGGGGTTTAACGTCATCATTGGGTCTTGGAAAATCATCGCAATGCGTTTGCCTCGAATCTCTTGTAGCTGGCGCAAGTTCATCTTGGTGATGTCTTTATTTTCCAACTTAATGGCGCCCGAGTGAATGTAACCTGGCTTACCAATCAAATTAACGATGGAGAAGCCTAAAATGGATTTCCCCGCCCCAGATTCGCCGACAATGGCAATACGTTCGCCCCGTTTTAAATTAAAGCTAACATCAATCAGCGCAGAGAGTTCCCGCTTCTTAAAATGAAAATTGATGTTCAAATGTTCGACACTTAACAAATTCATAATCAGTCTTTGTAAGCCCTTGGGTTGAGGTGGTCATGTAACCAATCACCCAGTAAGTTCATAGCCAGTATTAAAATGATCAGGGTGATACTCGGAATCACACAGATCCACCAAGAGCCCGCAAACATGTAAGAGACGCCTTCTGAAATAAGAGAGCCTAAAGAGGGTTCGGTTGAAGGCATGCCCAACCCTAAGAAAGACAAAGCGGCTTCGGCCACAATGGCATTGGCAATTTGAACAGTAAAAATGGCCAAGACAGGAGACAGAGTATTAGGCAAAATATGACGAAACATGATGCGCTTCTGACTGATACCCATCACTCGCGCGGCATCCACATATTCTTTTTGTTTTTCAGCCAGTACTGAGGCACGAATGGTTCGGGCAAACAATGGCCATTCGGTGAGACCTATGACCAAAATTAGCACCAGCATGGCCAGTTGTTGATACATGGCGACGCCGAAAATGGACTGAAAAACCGCTAAGAAAACAATGGCCACCATCATATTGGAGAAAGACAGCTGGATGTCGGCACAGCGCATCAAGAAGTTATCGACTCGTCCCCCTAAATAGCCTGCCATCAAACCAATGCATATGCCGATACCGGCTTGCAAAATAACCGCGCAAATACCAATGGTAAGTGACAGTCTGGTGCCATATAAGATGATCGATAAGAGGTCTCGACCTTGGCCATCTGTACCCAGTAAAAAGCGATAGTCGTGAGTGGTCCAGCTTGGCGCAATTTCAGCATTCAATAGATCCATAAAAGCAGGATCATCAACATCAAACGGTGCAACCAAAGGGGCCAATAAAGCCACTAGACAGTAAAATAAAAAGATAAATAAGGCCAGCATGGCCAGCTTATCGCCAGCAAAACCACTGAGCATATGACGCCAGCGACTGCCAGGAATGGGGGGCGTTAAATCGGCTTTAATGTGTTTCATAAGCCATGACTCGCTAAGCGAACCGTTGGGTTAACCAAACCATAGATCAGATCTACGAAGGTATTCATGACCACAAACATACCGCCGACCACCATCAAGTAGGCTGAAATTAAGGGGGTGTCGACTCGGCTTACGGCATCCATAAACAGAAACCCCATGCCGGGCCATTGGAAGATGGTTTCGGTCAGAATGGTGTAAGCCACTAAAGTACCTGCTTGAATACCGCCAATGGTAATAATCGGCAGCATGGTGTTTTTCAGGGCATGAAAAAAATAAATGCGCGGTGCCGATAGGCCTTTCGACCAAGCAAAGCGAATGTACTCGGATTGCAGTACTTCGCTCATTTCAGAGCGAATCAACCGGACAAAAATCGGAATCAAGGCAATCGCTAAAGACAGACTGGGTAACAGTAAATGACTGAGACCATCCTTAGTAAATAAGCCACTTTTCCAAACCCCAAATAAGAGGGTCGTTTCTCCGCGGCCAAAGCTTGGAGCAAGATTCCACTGAATGGAAAAGACATACACCATAAAGATGGCAATGATAAAAATTGGGATGGACAGACCAATTGAACTGACCAACATAATCAAACGCGAAACAAGGTGTTTAGGATGGATTGCGGTGATGATACCAAAGGGCGTTGCGATGCATATCACCAGTAAAATAGCACAAAAAGCCAGCTCGAATGTGGCAGGTAATTTATTCAGAATGACATCAATAGTAGGTTCTTTATAGTAGTAGGAAGTACCGAAATCCCCAGTTAATGCATTTTTAGCAAACCGGGTGTACTGGGTAATAAAGCCGTCATTGAGCCCCAACTCGTCTCTTAGTTGCTCACGTACCTCAGTGGTCGTTGTCATACCGACCATTTGTCTAACCGGATCGCCTAATTTGTCTTGGATGGCAAAGCTAATCAAGCTAATGACAATCAAGACAAAACAGGCTTGTATTAAACGGCGTAGTAAAAACGCTAACATGGATTAGATGAATTCTCCGCAGATGACTGTGCCGTTGGGCAATACAAAATAGTGCAAGACGAAATAGCGCAAGACGAAATAGCGCATGCAGTATGAGAACATATTATTCTTCAATGATCAGGTCTCCAATATAAGGGTAGTTTCGGTCATTAATGACATCGAGTATTTTGACCTTATCTTTTGCTGCCCACGTTAAAAATTGCCAATAAAGAGGGACGACGGCGGCCTCTTGATAAAGTGTTTTTTCAATGCCCTGTAATAAGCGTAAACGTCTTTCGGGATTGAGCTCTTGATTGGCTTGGCGAATATCGTCTGTGATACTTGGGTTGCAATACGCACTGGCATTATAAGCGCCAAGGCCTGTTTTGGCATCCGTACATGCAATAATAAACTCAAATAAATTGTTGGAGTCCATGGTGTCAGACTGCCAACCCAGCATCATCATGTCGGCACTTCGGTCATCGAACTCTTTAAAATACTGGGCTTTTGGAAGGGTTTTTAAATCGGCTTTGATGTTGATTTTAGCCAGCATGGCGGTGACGGCTTGAGCGACTTTTTCATCATTAGTATAGCGGTTGTTCGGTGCCATCATACTGATTCGAAAGCCTTGTTCGTAACCGGCCTCTTTCATTAGCTGGCGTGCTTTTTGAAGATCGTATTCTGGCTGTAGGTCTGCGACATGGCCAAGAAAGCGGTTAGGACTGAGCTGGCCTGCTGGGGTGGCATAACCGCGTAAAATCTTATCGACGATTAATGATTGATTAATCGCAAGGTTAATGGCTTTACGCACTCGCACATCCCTAAATTCTTTGCGCCTTGTCTGATTCATATGCAACAGCAAGATGCGAGTGCTGGGCATGGTGACCAGTTGAATGCCCGTTGTCTGTTGGGTACGCTGGATGTCGATGGGGGAGATGGGGAAGATGAAATCCACATCGCCAGACAATAAGGCTGCCAAGCGCGTTGCATCGGTATGAATGGGCGTGGAAATCAATGTGTCGACATTACCAGGTGATGCTGTGTCCCAATAATGTGGGTTGCGCGTAAATTCCATTCGCGACCCTAACTCACGCTTTTTTAAAATGAAGGGACCAGTACCCGATACATGACGTGAAGCAAAGGTTTCGCCGTACTTTACAATTTCATCTTTGCCCTGATAAAAGGCTTTATCCATTGGAAACACGTAGGTCATGATGTTGAGTATGAGCGGATTGGGTTTGGCGCTAGTGACATCAAACGTATAGTCATCAATGATTTTGGTGGATTGAATGGTGTCAAACATGGCTCGAAAATCAGCCGAATGCTTTAGTCGGTTAATGGTGTAGACCACGTCGGCCGAAGTAAATGGGTTGCCAGAATGGAAGTTTACCCCTTGGCGTAAGAAAAAACGCGTCGTTGAGGGCGTCATGGTCTGCCAATGCGTTGCTAATCTTGCTTCAAAGGTGCCGTTTTGTTGCCATCTTAACAGTGGGTCAAATGCTAAATGGGAGAACTGCAATGTCCCTTCAGATAATTGTTCATGTGGGTCGAGGGAAATAGGGTCGGCGTCAAACGCCATTCTAAGAGTGGCAGATAAGGTGTGACTACTGAAGAGAATGCTTAAGCAAGCAACTATAATAACCGTTGGTTTCATTCTTATATGGTCTCTTTTGTGATGCCTTTGAAAGCGATGCTTCCTCCTTCTATTGACGTATGTTGTCTCGTGAAGGTGTCTGTTTGGTCTGAATGTTGGCGTTTAATTATTAGAATTTGACCATATAGACAAGAGAGTATTCTGACAAAAATGACGAAAAAAAGACAGGACGAGATCGACTTATGACGCATTTAGACAAGTTTACTTGTCTGCCAACTGGGAGAAAAGTGATATGAATTACTTTGCTCACCTGCATATCGCCAGTCTGACGAACACGTCATGGGCCGGCAATTTGTTGGGGGATTTCCCTGTGGTTGCTTCTCAACTAGATGAAGACTTATATCGAGGTTGGCGTTTGCATCAAATGGTGGACGTGATGGTCGATGAGCATTCTGCTAGTTTGGCCTTTCGAGTCATGCCTCGGCTGGGCAGACGACGTTTTGCAGGCATAGTGCAAGACATCGCAATGGATTATTGGTTGATACAGTACTGGTCAACCTTTAGTGATGAGCCGTTACCCTCATTTTGTCAGCGAGCGGTTAACGGCTTGGTGGAAGATAAATCCAGAACGCCAGAGCGTTTAACGCGCATGATTGAGTCCCTGGAGCAACATAATTGGTTAGCGAATTTAGGTCAGCTTGATGGGGTTGAGAAGGCGATTCATTCCATCATGAGACGTTGGCGACATGGTCATCACTTGCAAGGGTTTGTGGATGAGTTACCGCAAGTGATTGAACAGGCTGAACAGCCGTTTCTTGAGTTGTATCCGGATTTACTGGATTTTGTTGCCCAGCAAATGAAAAAAGCCGAGGTTACACACACATAACCTCGGCAGAATGAGCCTTAAATGGCTCGATCGAGAGAACAGCCATCAAAATACAATGCGTCAGGTGCAGAAGCCGTAACGCTCATTTAGATGACGTTTGCAGTATAGGCGTAATTGTTGATTAAGGGTGTTGACCTAGGTCAGGCTCTTGCTCATTGAGGCGGTAATCAGATTATTGAGGAATGTGTCATTCTTAGTGTGAACTTGTGCTAGAATCCGCAGCCAGCAAGAAACAGACAAAGAAAGGGGAATCAGGTTGGGCGTTCAGTGGTATCCAGGACACATGAACAAGGCGCGTCGAGAAATCGAAGAGGTGATGACGCAAGTTGACATAGTGATCGAAGTATTGGATGCGCGCATCCCAGACTCCAGTCAAAATCCTATGCTTAATACCCTTCGTGGCGATGTGCCTGTACTGCGTTTATTGAATAAAAAAGATTTAGCGGATAAAGCCCGTTTAGATTTATGGCTGGCTCATTGGCGCGGTAGTGAAACGATTTTAGCGCACCCATTTTCCACATTAGACAAAAGTGATGTGGCTAAAATTAGTCAATGGGTTAAGCAAATGGTGCCTCATCGAGGTTCCGCGGAAAAGCCCATTCGAGCCATGATTGCCGGTATTCCTAATGTGGGTAAATCCAGTTTAATGAATGCTTTGTTAGGGCGTCGTGTAGCGAAAGTGGGTGATGAGCCTGCGGTGACGAAAGCCCAACAAAAGTTAAAAGTAACAGAAGGCTTTCAGCTGTTAGACACCCCAGGCATCTTGTGGCCTAAAATTGAAAACCCAGATGCCAGCTATCGTTTGGCGGTCACAGGCGCGGTGCGAGACACAGCGATTGATTATGAAGATGTGGCCTTGGCCGGGTTGAAATTTTTTATTGCCGATTATCTGGATGCGTTGACAACCCGTTACAAGCTTAAAGACGTCCCAAGCGACGCCTATGAAACCTTAAAAGTGATTGGTTCAAAGCGAGGGGCTTTGCGTTCAGGTGGCAAGGTAGACATGCATAAGGCCGCGGAAGTGTTTCTGAACGACGTACGTACTGGGGCAATCGGCCCATACGTAATGGAAACCCCCGAAATGATCGCCCATGAAGAACGTTTAGTGGAAGAAGCGAAAGCAAAAAAAGAAGCAGAGCGTTTAGCGCGTTTAGCGGCCGCTGTGCCACAGCGTCAGCAAGCGAATAATCAAGAATACAGAAGACAGCAGCAACAACATGAAGACAAAGAGTGAGGTTCAAGGCCATGGATTATGAAATAGCCTTTGATCAAGAAGAAAGCAATTACCGTATTTTTACAGGTTATGAATTCGCTGCGATCGGTGAATGGGTAAGCGAATATGTGCGTGAACTGGAGATGATTCAGCGTGTGCTTATGGCGGCTCGCTTAGCCGAGACAGAAAAGGAAACCACTGAATTTTCTCATGGTCCGTTTCGTGTTGTGATCAGTGAAGAAGGCGTTAATGTGGCCAGACAGGTGGATCTAAACGCGGCGGAAGAAGAGATCAAAGCCATGTTTGATTCGCAAGACAGCTTCTATCAAACCTCAACCGATGGTATTCAGGCCGAATGCGGTTTGGAAGACTTGGTAGAAATGATAGAAAACTGGCATGACGTGCTGCAATAGTTGTTCCACGCGCTGGCTAGGTTTACACTAATAGGTGTTTGAATTTTACGTATTTTTAGGGAGCCGATATGCTCATTGAGTTGGAAAAAGCCCGTACTCGAAAAAATGTAGTGCGCATTTTTCGTGAAGAACTGGATGGCCCAGACAGCTGGTCAGACGGTTTTGTCGTGGATGCCAATGAAGAAATGGTTTTGCTCCAGCTAGTAGATGACAGTGTGCGTCTCAATGGTTATCAAATTCTGTTTTTAGAAGACATAAGTGACTTCGCTCATCCGGCTCCTTTTAACGATTTTCAAAAACGTGTCTTAGCCCTTCGTGAAGAAGAGGTAGTGGATCCTGAAGTGGATTTAGACGACTTGGCGGTATTGCTGATGGACATCAGCGAAGAATATGGCCTGGTTACCTTACACCGTGAAGAAGTTGAACCGGACAGTTGTGAGATTGGCCGCGTCATTCGTGCCGATGCGGTGACTTATGAATTGGAAGAAATCGGTTCCGATGCCCGTTGGTTTGATGACAGCTTTGAATACGATTTATATGACATCACTCGTATTGAATTTGGTGGTGCTTACGAAGAAGCTTTGCTCATGGCCAACGAAGACATGGGGGAAGATTCTTATGAATTATCAGATGACTACCCTGATGATAATCGAACTGAAGATGAGCAATAAATAATAGATTGACCATAAAAAAACGCCAGAAATGGCGTTTTTTTTATGAGGTGTTATTAAGAACCTCAAACTCTGTTTAGAAGACCAAGTAAAGAAAGGAATTAAGGATTATGTCTCGATGGCTGATGGTGTTGCTGAGTTTAATTGTTGTGACAGGCTGTGCGGCGTATGCAACGCAACAATTGGATTCCGTGTTTGGTTCCGCCACGCCAGAGAATCGAGCGCAAACTGTTTCCAGTCAAGAAGCCGAATTTTACCAGCAGCAAGTGAAACCCATTTTAGATTCACGCTGTGTTTCCTGCCATGCTTGTTATGATGCCCCTTGCCAACTTAAGTTAACGGCCTCCGAAGGTATTGAGCGTGGTGGATCAAAAGATTTGGTCTATGATGGTACGCGTTTACTTGCCGCCACGCCGTCACGCTTATTCATTGATGGTAAAACCACAGATGAATGGCGTCAGAAAGGCTTTCACCCCGTACTCAACGAACGAGGTCAATCGCCAGCGGCGAATTTAGAAGGCAGTTTGTTGTATCGGGCCATTGCTTTGCGTAAGCAGCAAGGCGACTTTACCCAGCCAGTATTAGATGAGGATTATGACTTTAGTCTTGCACGTGATCAGCAATGTGTGAGTATCGAGGAATACGACCAGTTTGAGCAGGATTACCCGAAGTGGGGAATGCCTTATGGCTTACCGCAATTAACGGATGCGGAATACGATGTACTAAGTCGTTGGTTGGCAAGCGGTGGCAAAATGCCAGCGCCCACGCCGATTACGCAAGCATTACAGCAGCAGGTTGATCTTTGGGAAGGTCGTCTAAATGGCGATAGCCTAAAAGACCAGCTGGTGGCGCGATATATTTATGAACATTTGTACCTTTACTCAATGTATTTGGACGATGGCGAGGCGTTTCGTTTTCGTCTAGTGCGTTCTAGTACCCCGCCAGGTGAGCCGATAGATCGCATTGCTACCCGTCGTCCATACGATGATCCGGGGGTGAAACGAGTTTACTATCGTTTCTGGTCAGACCCAGAAGTGAAGGTGCAAAAAAACCACATCCCGATGCGTTTAGACGAAGCACGTTATGCCCGTTGGCAATCCTTCTTCTATAGTATGGATTATCAAGTTACCGCCTTACCTAGCTATGAGCCCGAAGTGGCCACCAACCCTTTTAAGGCGTTTCGAGACATTCCACCTTACGCTCGCTATCGTTTCTTGCTGGATCATGCCCAGAAAACCATCATGGCCTTTATCAAAGGGCCAGTGTGTCGTGGTCAGGTGGCGGTAAATGTCATCAACGAACAGTTCTGGGTGTATTTCCTTGACCCTGAAATCGCCTACAACAAAAGCTCAGCTGACTTCTTAGAAAACCAAGTGGAAGACTTAGACATGCCTGCGGTGGAATCCAGTAATACTTTATCCATTGGCTCTTGGGTAATGTTTTCCGAACAGCAAAAATCCTATTTGTCAGCCAAAGCCAAGTTGATGCGAAAAGAAGTCAATAATCGTATCTCGTTGGATTTGGATTTAATCTGGGACGGTGATGGTAGCAACCAAAATGCCGCTTTGACCATTTTCCGTCACTTCGATAACGCGTCGGTAGTGCGTGGTATGGTGGGGCAGCATCCTAAGACGGCTTGGGTCATAGATTATCCCTTGTTAGAGCGTATTCACTATTTGCTGGTGGCGGGGTTTGATGTGTATGGCAATGTGGGTCACCAATTGGTCACCCGTTTGTATATGGATTTCTTGCGCATGGAAGGGGAAATGAACTTCCTTATGTTGCTACCAAAAGAAGACCGAGAGCGTATTCGTCAATACTGGTATCGAGATGCCAACCAGATTATCAAAGACTACATTTTCAGTGATTACATCAAGGTTGGGATTCAGTCTAGCGTTAAATACAGCAGTTCGGATCGCCAAGCAGAACTTTATGAGATGCTGCGCACTAAATTGAGCGACATTTTGGATCAGAGTTATGATCTTCAGCAAAGTCAGCTGGCTTCGGACGATGTAACGGCATTATTGTCATTACAGCAAGTGCAAGGTGGTGGTATCCAGTATTTGCCCAATGTGGTTACCGTCTTGGTGACGCGCCAAGGCGAACCGCTTGAGGTACTGAGTGTGATTCACAATAAAGCCCACGCCAATATTTCCAGTTTGTTGGATGAAGAATCGACCCGTTTACCGCAAGAAGACGGTGTGACCATAGTGAAAGGCGTATTGGGGGATTACCCAAATGTGCTGATGCAAGTGGAAGCGTCGGAATTACAAAGTTGGGCAGCGCAAATTACCGCGATGCAAACTCGACAAGATTACCTAGAATTACTGAACGGTTTTGGTATTCGTCGTACCCATCCAAATTTCTGGTCAGTCAGTGACGCTATCGCACGCTTAAACAAACAAGATCGACCTAGAGAAAGTGGTATTCTGGACTTCAACCGTTTGGAAAATCGTTAAGCAAGGCGCTTATTAAATGGGTTTCAGTATTTGCTGCATGATTGATGACTTGTAACTGAGCGGCTCAGGGCCAACTATCAGGGTATTGTTTACATTCTTTGAGTAGGTTTTATGATTCCTTTCTCCATTCTCGATCTTGCGCCCGTTGCCGATGGCTTTTCGGTCGCAGATTCACTAAAAATGAGCGTCAAAATGGCGCAAACAGCGGAAGCTTTGGGCTACAAGCGCTTTTGGCTCGCTGAACACCACGGCATGGCTGGCGTCGCCAGTTCCGCCACCTCCGTGGTGCTGTCGCACCTTGGCGCACACACAAAAGACATTCGCCTTGGATCTGGTGGCGTCATGCTGCCTAATCACTCTCCCTTAGTGATAGCGGAACAGTTCGGCACCTTAGCGGAACTTTATCCGCAGCGTATCGATTTGGGCTTAGGGCGAGCACCTGGTACCGACATGATGACGGCGCGTGCTTTGCGTCGTAACATGGATGCAGGCGTGGATTCTTACCCTGACGATGTTCAAGAGCTGCAAGGTTATCTCAGTAACCAAGAGAAGAGCATTCGTGCCGTGCCAGGCTTTGGTACACAAGTGCCGATCTGGATGCTGGGCTCCAGCTTGTACAGTGCTCAAGTCGCCGCGCAATTTGGTTTACCTTATTCTTTTGCATCTCACTTTGCGCCTGACCAACTACACCAAGCCTTGACCACTTATCGACGTCATTTTAAAGCCGCCGAAGAGGGCGATCAGCCTTACGCTATGGCGGGTGTCATGGCGGTGGTGGCCGACACAGACGAAGAAGCACAATACCTGTTTACCTCAGCGCAACAGCAATTTGTTAACTTGCGCCGTGATCGAAATCGTCCGTTCCCGCGGCCAGTGGATTCCATGGACGGCATTTGGTCCGCGTCTGAAAAACACATGGTAGAGCACATGCTGCAATACGCTGTGGTGGGATCAAAAGCCTCCGTGGCCTTTCAATTAGAGCGCTTTATTGAGTCTACAGGGATAGATGAACTCATCATTTCCATGCCGATTCACGATGCTGACGCGAGACTTAAGTCCTTAACTCTGATGGCGGAAGTGAGAGACGAGATGGTGGGGTAGAGGGCGTTAGAGAGGCTACACAATAAAGGCCATTCATTTCAATAGCCCTGTGTCCAAAAGCCTTTTTGGTAATAAGCGTGTATAAAAGGGTCAGAGTGAATTTTTTAATTTTACTCTGACCCTTTTATTTTTATTATCTTTAGACTAAATTGTTGTCATATGCCTTCCAAACCTAAAGTGCATCCATTTTATAAGAGCTTATTATTACCTCTATATCTGTTGTGTTTACACTGCATATAAAATAAATATCTAATGTTATGATGAATTGAGGAGAATAATGGTGAAACTAAGTTCTGTACTAACCAAGCTTGTTATAATGTTATTTGTATTATCTATTGGTGGCTGTGCTAGCAGGTTATTAACCACCAATGAAACACAAGGCCTCAAAGAAGAATTCGCTAACTTAGTTGATTACAAGAAAATTAAAGTTTTTAACAAAAATGCTCAAAATAACGAAGTTTTCAAAAAAGAATTACAAACACTTCAATTAAACAATCCTTCTTTGACAAAAAAATCTTTGATCGATCGTCCTTTTGTTATTAATGATGACATTTACTATCCCGATGGTCAGTATTTAAAAGATTTTAAAATAGCAGGTGATTTTGTTGATTGGGGTGATTTTGTTCATGAGGTTTGTCATGTCGTTTCATATCACAAAAAACTTACCTCAAAAAAACATGATAACAAGCCCTATAATTGGAAGCTTGGGTTGTTAGAACAGGTTACTGTTGATCAAACTGAGCTATATAGAATCCCTGGACCTTCCCAATTGCCGAGTAATGCAAAGCTTTCAGACTATTATTTTGAACAACAATGCGAATTTTTTAGATCTTACGCAATGTATAAAAACAACCCAGCCTTCCAGCCTTATAAAAAAATGATTGATGAGGCCTTTGTAAAGGTAGCGATGGCAAAAAATCAAGTTGATCTGGATAGTGAATTAAATATTCAAGAAAATAACACATTACAAAATGGAAATTGGTCAATCGCTCCTGGAGAAGATCGCATTTCGCTTGTAGCAAGAACACGTATCAGCGAACCTGAAACTTCCTATCTTTTTAAAATAAGTTCGACGTCTCTTGATGTATTAGATGCCACTTTTAAGTTTATTGTGGATAAAAAAAGGTATATCCACCCTTACAGAGAAGGGAGTGAGATATTTATTGAAGGGAAAAGTATCGATATTGTGATTGATTCTCCGGGGGAAATACATGAGGGAAAATGGTCTATAGTTGATACGGTGCAATCAAACTCGATTACAACCAAAACTATTATCCTTCCCGCCAAGTATCCAAATGCTAATGTGGCTGTGTTTACTAAGCCACGGGATTTTGTTGTAACAGTTGGTGGGGGAAGCATTAAGCATGACTGTCAAAAAACAGTGAAAGTTGGTTTTAATATTGATGGTGCTGATGTGATTAACGGACAAAATAAAATTCTTTTTCTGGGAGTAGGCAGTAGTATGCTTGGGAAAGGGAAAAGTATAACAGCTGCTGTTATTTCTAGTGGGTGCCCAGCTAACTTTGAAGTCAGGATTGCAACTAAAATAGCCAAGCCAATATAAGCTTTTTATTATTTTATAGCATAGAATTAAGATGAAGTGGATTGTAAGTTATATTTAATTTTACTCTGACCCTAATTGTTTCTAATTGTTTCGCGGCCAGTGGATTCCATGGAAAGCATTTGGTCCGCGCCTGAAAAACACATGGTAGAGCACATGCTGCAATACGCCATAGTGGGATCAAAAGCCTCAGTAGCGTTTCAGCTAGAGCGCTTCATTGAGTCCACAGGCATAGACGAACTCATTATCTCTATGCCGATTCACGATGCTGATGCGAGGCTGAAGTCCTTAACTCTGATGGCGGAAGTGAGAGAAGGGTTGGCGGGGTAGAGGGGGATGGGTCAGAGTAAGGAGTATTTAATTTTACTCTGACCCTAACGCCCCACTCACCGGAATATCGGGAGCGGAGCGAGTGACATTTCCGTGTGCAGTGGTTTGTTATACCTGAAATTCAAAAGCATCAACAAATTTTTGAACTTCAATTGGGTTTGTAGTTGAAGCATTATAATCCGGGTCTTCCAAATAAGAATCATTTAGTTTTTCCGAAAGTAAATCCAGAAATCTTCCTATGTTTTCATCACTACAGAACGATAAAAAATCAACATCTTCTATATTTAGTTTTCTAAACAGTCCTGCCAGTATCATTGAAATTGAAACTTGAAACTTGTTACCCCTTTTTGAAACTCCATATATTTCTTTTGAAAAAGGAAACTCAGTATGCCTAGCTATTGACTTAATAAAATCATTAAACTTAGAAAATTGATCAAACGTTTTTTTTGTTAAAGCATCTAGATCATCATGTTCCGTCATTTCTAACCTTGACTTTTTCTCCATATAATACTCAGCATATTGAGGTGATTTATAGATTTTCTTAGGTTTTCCATCTTTATCTAGGACCTCTTGACTGACCCCATCTTCAATAATACTTAGAATAACAAACACATTCTCCTGACAAGTTTTCTTTTGATACCTATCCTTGGAAATTGCGTATGCTTTTGAAAGTGGATCTTTTGGATGATCCATCAACTCTTTACAGAATTTATTAACAAACTCATTAACTTTTGAATCGTATACAGCGTGTCTAATATCTTGAGGCGTAAGAGGTTTCGTACCCTTGTTATATCTGTTAAATATTTCCAGTTCAAAATCTTTACCGGGAAAGTCTCTAAAGGTAATTGTTGAAATATCCCTACTTTGAAGCGTATTTATATCATCAACATCAAGATCGTCGAAAAACATATTGTTTTTATTACTTTCAATGCTTAGGTCTGTAAGCTTAAATGAGTTTGAAAAGAAACGGTGGAATGCTCTTAGCCTATGCTGGCCATCAACAACATTTAGTACCTGAACACCTTTGTATTTAAAACTTGCCAAGAATATTGGTGGAATTGGAATTCCAATTAACGCAGATTCTATCAGTGAGCTTTCATCTGAAACACTTGAGCGATATTCTCTCTGATAATCAGGGGAAATTATTATTGCATCATTAAATTTTACGATTTGTTGTTTTGTTAATTCATCTTCTTTTAGCTCTTGAAGCTCATACCCTAGCTGAACTCGCTCAAATACTGTCTGCCAAGTTAAACCTATCGTAGTAGGGTTTATTTTAAAGTCATGACTCATTTTATTTATCCTCCCGCACTAGATCTGCGATATCTTGCTGCATCAATATATCCTTTGCTACTGAGGTTAGCTCTGGGTAAATATGGGTAAAACTGATCCCCATCGAATACAGAGATGCCAGCAATTCCTTCTTGCTCTCACCCTTGATGATAAGCTTTCGTAAAATTGAATCATCAAGGCTACTTTCTAGAGGTTTGTCATCGTCTTGAAATATAACAAAAAGGCCTTTTTGCGCATTCACTCTCGAATTAATTTTCCTGCCCTGAACAACAAATGGGCCATCATGTCCTTCACTACTTACAACAGTGTCACCAGATATGTTGATAATTTGCGATTGTTGTATTGATTTATTGTTCAATGCCGAGGGATTCAAGAAATAGACTACCGCATCATCATCACTTTCATCTTGAAATGATTTTTCAACTGCAAAAAGTAATGAAATAACATGTGACGTTGTAAAATCCATCAATTTCGTTGGTATTCCGTAATGCTGAGCATATAGCATCCACTCTATCTCATTTTTAACATCCCAAGGGGTATGCATGTATTGGTAGGAGTTTATTTTGAACTGATCTAAGAAATTTCTTATTACACGCTTACTATATTTTCTATTTTTCGATTCATCTAGGCGCAATGCACTTGGTAAGAGAGAATAGTCTTTGGACTGCCCTCTAGAAAGTGAAAACTCACTAGGTAACTCCTCAACATAGCTCATATATTCACTAAGCTTACTTATTTTCATTATCTATCCATTTATATTGATGCTTATTACTTCGCTTATATAGGTATAACATTTTTAATAGTGCGCATGCGCGTTTAGACAACTCAAAGACTTTGTTGATACCTTTGTAAATATCTGAAACTTAATGATTTTATGAAGATATTCACAAAAATTAACACTGGAAAAACGAGCCTGCGCGTTTACATATTTATCCACAGCGCGTTATTTCTGCTGTAGATATTCTTATCCATTGATACTAAAAGACTTTTTATTTTTCCGCCAGCGCAAACGCGCAATACTGTGATTGTTTTTTAGGCAAAGCGAGCCAATCATTGGCAACCTCAGAAATAAACTTTATCAAAGTATAGTTTTTGATGATTGCTCACAAGGTTTGTCTGATGGTGTTGCGCTTATCAAATCTACATATCGCTGTTTAAGGCGAGTAACTTTGAGGCTGTTGGACTAACCCCATCCTAACCTTGTATCTATCTTCCCCTTGAAAACATAAGGGAAAGGGACACGAGATTTGGTTTGGTTGTAGATGGTTTTGTCTGATGGCGCCGCGCTTATCAGGCCTGCATACTGTTGTTGGTGATGAATTCGTTTGAGGTTGCTGGACTAACCCCATCCTAGCCTTCCCCTTGAAAACATAAGGGGAAGGGACACGAGATTTGGTTTGGCTGAAACGCTTTTAAACGTAAAAAGAGGTAATGAGCAACTCAACCTTTGTCAGTTCGACGCGATCCTGATTGCGCGACCTTATGGTCTTCCCAAGTCAGTAACCGAAGACCTTTCTCCACCCATAATAACAGCTCAACACCTTACAATAGTGAACCCTGAGCAAAAATAGGAAGCCTTCGAAAGCAATGAGCCCTTATGATTCTGAAAAAGATTTTTTGGTTACTTTTGCATCGTTTGGCAAAAGTTACCCGCTCAGCAGAGCGGAAAAATGCTCCCCAATTAAAGCTAATAAGAGGAATCCAGAACAACCTAAGGAACAATGAATTTGAGGTTGCTGGATTAACCCCATCCTAACCTTCCCCTTAAAAAGGGGAAGGAACATGAGGTTTGGTTTGGTTGTAAATGGTTTTGTCTGATTGAGTGTATCTGATGGTGCTGCGTTGATCTGCCCTCTTAATATTCCTAATTTACGTTCATGTTTAGACCGATCTGTTGCTGCGGGCGCTGCGCATAAAACTCATTTGCCCGTAGCTGTGCCGCCGCCATTCTTTCTCTTGCCTCCTGAGCATTGAAAGATTTGACGGTAAAGATACAGCAGTCATCGGGTCTAGCACCTATTTCTGTAATATAACCTCGTTGTTGGTCTGGTTGACTATGGGGCTGATCCGTCCTGAAAAGTTGGTCGTAGGCGATGGCTCGATTTTGGGTAGTTGTTTCTGGATTAAACACTGCCACCATATTATTGCCGAAAGTCAGCAAGTTGACCGCAGCGGTACCAGCTTGTGCCGCCCACTGAGTTTCATCGAAGCGGCCGATAAAGCTTTGATGCTGGAAACCTTCGACATTATTGTCTTCGCTGGGTTGAATTTCGAGGCAAAACTCATGGCCATGGATTTGAACTTGTACGAACAGATGTTCTTGGTTGTTAGTTAAACCATCAAGATAGTTTTTCAAATGATTTGCACCGCTGCCTTGAATATACCCGTTTGATTCTGCGGCGGCAGCTTTGTCTTGACCGTTGTTTTTGCTTGTTGCATATACTTGATGTGCCTGCCATAACTGGGTAGAGGCATCGTTGCCGAGAAAAATTTTGCGATAGTTGGTGGCCGTTTGTCCGCACGCATCGTTTGGGCTTTGTCGCATGAGAGTGCGAAGCGCCGATGCCAATGGAAGCGTTAGCTCGGCATGTCCTGTCAGTATCTGCCTATATAGGTGGCCATTGGGATGCTGAGGATCAGGAGTGTCCAATACAGCGGTACCTTGCTGTGCGAGCAAGAGTGCGATATTTTGCGGTACCCAAGCGAATATATCGCGGATATTTTGAGCGGAAAGACCACCAAAACCAAGCGTGTTTTGCAATGTCATCATTTGGTTCATGCCGTGAGTGCTTCTCTCGGCGGCGGCTGCGTCATCGGTAGTATCAAATTGTAAGGCATAGGAGATGGAGCGCCGCATCATTTTATCGCCGCTACGCAGTGCGTGAAGAATCGAATTTGCCATCGTCGGTTTCCTTATTGAATTTCGCCATTGTTGAAGTAGTAGATCTCCAGTGTTGCTCCGTTGTCTTTGATCTGGTTGATGAAAGATTCTCTTAACCGGTCCAACATCCATTGCGTTTGAGCATTATTCGACAGAGTTTTCAACCCCATCTCTGGCCGCAGTATACGTCTTATCCAGCCGTTGCTCTGATAATTTTCAAACAGATAAAGCTGGCCTTTTGGGCCTATTTGTCCTACGCCGAAATCGAGATATTTATGAGGAGGAAGGCCTGTTCTGTTCGGTATTCCACCCCCCATGGCCTGTACTAACTGGGCTCGGCTGGCACCATTCCAACCAATGTTGTCATGTTGCAAAGGTCCAAGGACGGGCACGGGTAATTGATCTTGCAACCAAGCATTTTGAATATCTTCAATTTCCTGATTGGTAATGTTTTGCAGAACAAAGTGACCTGACATAGATGGCTCCTGTGTCGTCAAAAGCGTTATTTTTTATTAAACATTTACGTGAATTGAGTTGAGAGTGTATCGGTTTGACATCTTGATGGACTTGGGGGTATCTAGGGTTTATTGCTATAAAACGATGTTGTCAGTATTTATGTACAATAAGCTGTGGTAATTGCAGTGTCACAGGTGTTGGCGACATACTTGATCACTACAGACCAAGCTCATGCAAGGCTTCCCCTTGAAGACATAAGGGGAAGGGGCATGAGATTTGGTTTGGTTGTAAATGGTTTTGTTTGATGGCGCTGCGCTTATCAGGCCTAGAGATTGTTGTTTGTGATGAGCTGATTTGAGGTTGCTGGACTAACCCCATCCTAACCTTCCCCTTAAAAAGGGGAAGGGACAAGAAATTTGGTTTGGCTGAAATGCTTTTAAACGTAAAAAGAGGTAATGAGCAACTCAACCCTTGTCAGTTCGACGCGATCCTGATTGCGCGACCTTACGGGCTTCCCAAGTCAGTAACCGAAGACCTTTCTCCAACCATAATAACAGCTCAACACCTTACAATAGTGAACCCTGAGCAAAAATAGGAAACCTTCGAAAGCAATGAGCCCTTATGATTCTGAAAAAGATTTTTTGGTAACTTTTGCATCGTTTGGCAAAAGTTACCCGCTCAGCAGAGCGGAAAAATGCTCCCTAAACAAAGCCAATAAGAGGAATCCTGAATAGCCTAAGGAACAGTGAATTTGAGGTTGCTGGATTAACCCCATCCTAGCCTTCCCCTTGAAAAGGGGAAGGAACAAGAGATTTGGTTTGGCTGTATGTGGTTTTGTCTGAGGGCGGCTTATCAGGCCTGCTTACTGTTGTTTGTGATGAGTTCGTTTGAGGTTGCTGGATTAACCCCATCCTAGCCTTCCCCTTGAAAAGGGGAAGGGACACGAGATTTGGTTTGGCTGCCCTTGAAAAGGGGAAGGGACGCGAGATTTTATCAGGTGTACATAGTTATAAAACAATTCACCGCTTTTTAATCTTATAAGGTGAAGGGTCCTGCCGGTTCTTCTGCGTTTTAAACCGTCGGTGTGACCAGAAGTATTGCTCTGGCTTAGGTTCTATTTGTTTCTCTATTAACGAGTTGAGTAGGGTGGCATCCGCTACTTCGTCGCCACTTGGGTAGTTTTCCACTTCTTGTAATGACAGGAAGTAGCCATTTTGGGTGCGTCCGTAGTCGTACATGAGTATGGTGGCACCGGTAGATTTTGCCAAGCGGCTGATGTGGGAGATGGTGGCGCATTCGCGGCCATAGAAGGGCGCAAAGACGGAGTTTTTGCGTCCGTAGTCTTGGTCAACGGCGAACCAGACGGCTTTGTTGTCTTTTAATGAGCGAAAGATTTCTTTGGTGTTTTTGCGTTCAATGGTTTTGCTGAAAACCGCTTTGCGTTGACGCTCCATCACCCAGTTCATGACAGGGTTTCTTTGTAGCTTGTAAATAGGGTGGACATCGATAAAACGTGCCATCTGGGTGCCGCACAAGTCAATAGAGGAAAAGTGTGCGCCCACTATGATGGTGCCTTTGCCTTTTGCAACGGCTCTGTTTACTACGTCTTGGTCATTAAACGTGACTTTTTGTGCGGTTTTTTCTGGATTGCGAAACCAAGCGGTGAACATTTCAAACACGCCAATGGCCATGCTTTCAAAGTGGGCTTTGGCGAGTGTTTCTCGGTCGTCTGTTGGCAGGTCAGGGAAACAGATCTGCAAGTTTGTGTGGCAAATTTCCTTTCGACGACTGCTCAGTGCATAGTGTAGTTTGCCAAGGCATGTACCCAAGGCTTTTTGTATTGTCCAAGGAAGGAGGCTTAATGAATAGGCGACGCCCATGCCCAGCCAAGTCGGCCAATGTTGTGGGGCAATAAAGTGTTTGATGCTTTGGTTTAATGTGGTTTTTTTAGCCATGGTATCCTGCCAACAGCGCCGTCCATTGTGCGTCTGTTACTGTAAATTCGGGGTATTTGGTCGCTTCTTTGTCGAATGATCGCTTTAGTCGGTCAAGATTGCTTTGCATCCAACTTTGGTCGAGCTTTCTCTGGCGGCATTTGTCAAAGTCAATCAGCCAGACTTTGCTGGCGTTGTCTATCATGATGTTGTGACAGTTTAAGTCTGAATGAAAGATGCCAGCTTTATGGAATTGGGCAATAACCCGACCTATTTCTTTCCAGTCTAGTTGATCATTTTGTTGCTGCTTAATCAGGTCAAATAAATCTGTCGCGCCTTCTATTGTCTCAGTGAGTAATTCCGCTTGGTAAAAGCCTTTGTTTCGATGACAGATGGCGGCAATGGGGTTAGGAACGGGTAAGCCTTGATTGTACATGGTTTCGAGCAGGATCAGTTCTTGCCATGGGCGTGTACGCTGCAGTCCTGAAAACACGAAATGACGTTTGCTGAGTTTGGCAATCAAGCCGCCACGGCGATAGCGACGTAAAACAAATTTGCCGTATTGGCTATCGATAAACCACACATCGCCGCGGCCTGTTCCGGTTCCTTTCACGGCGTTTTGTTGTTGCCAGAAATCGGTATTAAACCAGTCTTGTGTGATGGGCAGTTGGGCGGCGCTCTGCATTAAGTAGCTATGAGCGTTCGTCTTAATCAGTTGTGGCATCTTGCTCGCTTAGGGTCATTCGTACTGTGTTCAGAAATTAGGACACTTTCCAGACTGGCTATTCTATAATACTTGCCGACGTTAAGCAGCCCTAGAGGAAGAGATGCAGCAAGATAAAATTCAACACCTAGCCGTGGTTCGTTTGTCAGCGCTAGGTGACGTTTGTCATGCCATGGCCGTGGTGCAGGCGATTATGAAGCAACACCCTGAGGTGCAGGTGACTTGGATAACCTCACCGCTGGAAGCCAATTTAGTGCGTTTATTGCCTGGGGTAGACGTCAAGGTATACAACAAAAAGACGGGGTTTAAAGGCATTTGGGCCTTGCGTAAAGCACTGGCTGGGCAGCAGTTTGATGCATTATTGCATTTACAATGGTCGTTGCGCGCCAGTTTACTGACACTGGCGGTGAAAGCCAAACGTCGTATTGGTTTTGCTTTGTCTCATTCTCGTGAAAAACAACATTGGTTTGTCAATGAATTGGCCCCTGAGCCACAGGGTGAGCATGTATTGGATTCGTTTCTTTCCATTGCCAGTGTGTTGGGTGTGACTACACCCAGTTTGCCCTGTGAGTTGACCTTGCCGGCTCATGAATTTGATCTGCCTGAACACTATGTGGTGATCAATCCTGCGGCATCTACTGCTGTGCGTAATTGGACCTTTGAGGGCTATAAAGCGTTGCTGTTGCATCTGTTAGCCAAGGGCAAGGTTCCTGTGTTGACGGGCGGGCCTGCTGACAATGAGCGAGAATTGGCGGACAAATTGGTCGCGCAAACGTCTTCTGAGGTGATCAACTTGGTGGGTAAAACGCCTTTGAATGCCATGTTGTCTGTGCTGAAAGGGGCACAATTTGTGATCAGTCCAGATACGGGGCCTGCGCACATGGCGACGTTGGTTGGTACGCCGGTATTGGGTTTATATGCTCATTCTAATCCTCAGCGCACCGGGCCTTACCGAGACTTGGACAAGGTGATCAGTGTGTATGAAGAGGGCATTGCGAAAGAATACGATAAACCTTTGGCAGAATTGCCTTGGTCGACTCGAGTGCATGACCCTGAGGCCATGCAGTCAATTGGTATCGAACGAGTATTGCAGCAAGTCGATTTGCTGATTTAGTAACTTATTAGTTAAGCCCTTGTTCGGCCAGTTTCAGATCCAAAGTGGCTTTTAGTAGGCGATACAGTTGTATAGAGGCGTCGATCTCTTCCTTACGGTTGGTCAAACTTTCAATGTTTAGACCCAGAGGTACGCCAAGCGGTAATGCCACTTCAATAATTTGCTCTAAGGCATTGCGGCAAATTTTAATGGATTCATCTAACGGTGTTTCCGAGTCCAAAATGCGATGTTTGGTGGCTTCTGGCACGGAGATGCCAAGCCATTCCATGAACTCTAGGGTTTTAGCGCTACCACAAGGCGTGAAAGTCAAAATAATGCGTTTAGGCGTGTTGCCTTCTTCTCTGCAAGTACGGGCATAGCGACTGATTAGGTCGGCTGTTGCTTGTGGGTTGTAGACGGCTTGCGAAATGAAAAAATCACAACCTGCGTTGGCTTTCTTGCTTAAGCGAAGGTGTTCGTCGCCTTTTTTCGCATGGCGCTCTGCGATGGTGACACCACCTAGGTTAAAGCCATGCTCGGAGGCGGCTAAGGTTTTGTAGGCTTCTGGTAAGGGCAGTTTGATGACGCCCTCAGAAGAGGGGGAGCCTACCAAGACGAGGTCACGAATACCGTAATCTTCCCACGCTTCGGTTAACCAGCCAGAAAAGGCTTCGGCGCTGCGTGAAGAAACGGACTTGTAAGTGACAACCGGTTTGTCTGAGGCCAGATGAAGACGTTTTGACCAAGCTCTTGGGTCGTGAGTTTCCATGAAAGGGAATGGGCGTGGCTTATCGATGCGACTGGTCTCGTCTTGGATGTCATAGACAATCAAGCCGTCTACATCAATGTCGGCTAATCGGTTTAGCAATTTAGCGCTGATTTCTTGTAGTTGCTCTTCTTGCACAGAGGATTTCGGTGGTGTCGTACCGATAAAATAGACGCCTCTGCTTGCGTCCTGAAACTTTCTTGCCAATTCCGATTTCATAATGTCACACTCTTATTCTGTGAGGCGGGGTTTAGGCCTCTACCTTGATTCAATAAGGTTATTCTATCAGTGAATGATTTTCACGGCTTCCATATGAAATTGAATAATATTGAAGTTAAAGTGAGGTGGGCTAATTTGTTGGCCCCATTATGAGGGGATTGTGGTCATGATTGACTTAAAACAGTTGCCGGATAACAAGGGTTTACCACCGGTACACCAATGGCAGCCGGATTTTTGTGGTGATATGGACATGTTGATTAAGGCTAATGGTGATTGGATTCATGAGGGTGGGAAAATTCATCGTCCAGCGATGGTGAAAATGTTCAGTCGGATTTTATGGCAAGAAGCGGGGGAACATTTTTTGGTGACCCCTGTGGAGAAGGTACGTATTCAAGTTGAGGACGCGCCTTTTCTGGTCACTCAGTGGCGTCGTATTGAAACGACAGCAGGGTGGGCTTATGAGTTTACCACTTCCACAGAGGATGTGCTGGTGTTAGGTGAAAACACAGACCTTTGGTTGGCAGACTTTCATGGTGAGCAGCGGCCTTACCTTGGTATGCGATATGGTATGAAGGCCTTAATGGGGCGCTCGGTATTTTATCATCTGATGGAATGTTTGGAGCCTGTCACCGTCGGAGAAGAAAGTGGCCTAGGCTTGATCAGTGCCGGGAAATCTTATCTATTAATGCAAGATGAATAAGGTATTTTTCTTTGTCTGAGTTATAATCACGACAATTCAGAAATTGACCCATTAGGGGTTATCTAGCAGACGTATTGAGGTGTTTTTTGTTATTCGAAGATTTTGGTTTTGATAATCGTATTTTAAAGTCCATTGGTCACCTTGGTTTTGATGAGGCGACGGAAATTCAAGCACGTGCGATTCCTGAAGCCATGGCTGGTCGTGATTTATTGGCCTCTTCGAAAACCGGTTCTGGTAAGACGTTAGCTTATATTTTGCCTGCCTTGCACCGAGTATACAAAAAGAAAGCCTTGTCGCGTCGTGATCCTCGTGTGGTTATTCTGGTGCCGACGCGAGAATTGGCCAAGCAAGTTTTTGGGCAGTTACGTTTGCTATTAGCGGGCAGCCGTTTAACGTCTGTGCTGATTTTGGGGGGGGAAAACTTCAATGATCAGCATAAGTCATTACAAAAAGATCCGCATTTCATTGTGGCGACGCCGGGGCGATTAGTTGACCATTTGAAACAGCGCCATGTGTATCTGGAAGGCTTGGAATTATTGATCCTTGATGAAGCGGATCGCATGCTGGATTTAGGCTTTGCGGATGCGATGAGAGCGATTAACAATGCGGCTAGTCATCGTCAGCGCCAGACCTTGTTCTTCTCGGCAACGTTGGATAATACTGATGTCAATGAGATGGCCGCGGAATTGCTAAAAGAGCCTTCTCGTGTGGCGATTGGTCAAGGTTACGATGAACACAAAGACATCGAGCAGCACGTGTTATTGTGTGATCATTTGGATCATAAGCAAGCTTTGCTGAAACACTTATTGTCAGAACAAAGCATCAAGCAAGCCATTATTTTTACGGCAACCAAGGCCGATACTGTGCGCTTAGCTGAGTTGGTTGCTGAATGGGGAATGACCACACAGGCATTGAATGGCGATTTGTCGCAAAGCGCGCGTAATAAGACCATGGAGAGTTTTGCTAAAGGTCAATTTAACGTCTTAGTCAGTACGGATTTGGCTTCCCGTGGTTTAGACATTGCCAGTGTGTCGCATGTCTTTAACTTCGATTTACCAAAACAAGCGGAAGAGTTTGTTCACCGTACGGGCCGTACGGGTCGAGCTGGCTTTAAGGGCGATGCGTATTCTTTGGTTGGGCCAAAAGATTGGTTGAATTTTAAAGCGATTGAAGCCTTCCTACAAAAAACCTTTTCACTTGAAAGCGTGGAAGGTCTGGAAGCGAAGTTTAAAGGCTTAGTGCCACCCAAACCCAAGAAGACCAATGCGACAGTTAAAAAGGATTCTAAAGCGCCTCGTAAAGCGTCTCAAAAGAAAAAGTCAGCGCCCGCGAAGAGGCGTTTTCATGAAGACCGTCAAGATGGTTTTGAGGCCTTTAAGTTGCCTGTGAAGCGAACGAAATCGCCGTTGTCCGATGAAGAGTAAATGATAACGAATGTTATTTATAATGAATCAAAAAAATCGCATGATATTGATCTAACGGTGATCTATATTCACATTACGAATTGATTCTATGGAGAAGAGCTTATTAATCGTTTACCCCCATTAAATTCATTAAGGTGTTTTGAATCGGCTGCTCGTCATGGCAGCTTTAATAAAGCGGCCAAGGAGTTGTCCGTTACACCTTCTGCGATTAGTCACCAAATTAAAGGCCTTGAAGGCTTTTTAGGGATTGAATTATTCCGTCGGACTAAGCGCAAAGTTATTTTAACGGAAGCTGGGGAGTCTTATCTAAAACCCATCAAGAGCATTTTTGAGCAACTAGAAAGTGCTACATCCGAATTAAAGAGCCAGCAGAAATCTGGTTCCTTGAGATTGGCGGTGGCACCGGCTTTCTTGACGCGTTGGTTAATGCCGAGAATGGAAAGCTTTCAAGAAAGCTATCCAGACATTGAAATTGAGATCAGTTCTTCAACGGGATTGGTGGATTTTTCAGCGAATGACATTGATATGGCGGTGTATTTTGGTAGTGGTGAATGGGAAGGCATTGAAGCTCATTATTTACGCCCTTCAAGATTGGCACCGGTTTGTAATCCGCGCTTGATTAAGCCTGATCGTCCGATTAACAAACCAGATGACATGCGTTTTTATCCTTTGTTACACGTGACAAAACGAAAAGACGAATGGAATGATTGGCTTAAACAGCACGATCTAGACCCAAATCAATTCCGCCGGGGGTTGATGTTTTCCAGTGGTTCTTTAACGGCAGGTGCGGCGGCTCAAGGCTTAGGTATTTCTTTGTCCGATCCTGAATTGGTGATGCCGGAAATTGTCGATGGTACTTTGCGGGTCTTGTTTGATCAGCATTTAATAACCGATAAAGCCTTTTATTTAGTGTATGAAAAACGACGTTCTGTGACCCCAGCCATGTTGGCGTTTAAGGAATGGATTATCGAAAAAATGGTGGTTGAGGATGAAGGCTAAAGCCAGAACCTTTTCAGTTATTTTAGTATGTTGAAATGAGAGAAAGATATGAGTAAGGCGTTAACGGTAAACAGTTATTTTGACGATCAAGTGAAATCAATTGCCTTGGATAATGCGGAAGGTATGTCTACAGTTGGTGTGATGCAAATTGGTGAGTACGAGTTTGGCACTAGCCAGCGTGAGTACATGACGGTTGTGTCGGGGAGTTTGACGGTAAAGTTACCAGGTGAGTCGGATTGGCAAACCTTTACCAAAAACCAAACCTTTATCGTCGAAGCCAATCAAAGCTTTGGTGTTAAAGTGACAGAAGTCACTGCTTATCATTGTCGCTACGAATAAAAGTTAAGCCTAATAAAGGTCGCAAAAAAAGGCTGATTCCGAATGGAATCAGCCTTTTTTAATAGTAATGTCGACGCTCAGTTTAGTGGCTGTCGTTGCGACTAGTTACCAGCCACCACATTGATCATCAGAGTAACGCGGTCACCCGGTTGGACGTATTTTTTGCTGCCCACTCTAGGGTTCCAGTCGCGAATGTCATTCACGGAGACTTTGAACTTATTTGCTACTTTCGCTAAGGAGTCACCTGAGCGAATGGTATAGACCACTTTTTTCATGACGCTGCGTTGCGCCGTTTGAGATTTTTTAGGTTCTAACCAAACTACCAGTTTTTTACCTGGCATGAGTGGGTCGCCTAAGCCCATACCATTCCAACGTGCTAAGGTTTTGCTGGTGGTGCCGTACTTGTTGGCTATCAGCCACAAGCTATCACCTGAATTCACCGTGTAGTTGATTTTGATTTTGTTACGATTAGGCGCTCTGGATTGCTTAGCAAGCAAGCGTTGGTGAGAGCTTAAGGTGTAACTTTCAATGTCATTACCCGCCACTGGAATCATCAACTCTTGACCAACTCGAATCAACGACGATGAAATTTTGTTAACGCTCTGTAGAACGTTCACTGTGGTGTTGTGTTGTTTTGCCACAAGCAACAAATTGTCGCCTGCTTTCACTGTATAACGAACCCAGGTGACACGTTCTTTATTTGGTATTTCGGCCAGTTTGGTGCGGAAGTTTTTTGCTTTGCTCACTGGAATTAATAGGCGATGAGGGCCATCTGGTGACGTTGCCCATTGGTTGAAGCCTGGGTTAAGCAAATACACTTCATCAATGCTGATGTCTGCCATTTGGGCCGCTTGCGCAAGGTCAAGCTGACCACCTATATTGACGACATCAAAGTAAGGCTTGTTAGGAATAAAGTACGTTTCATAATTGTACTTTTCCGGATGTTTGATGATTTTGGCTAGGGCAATCAGCTTTGGTACGTAAGCACGTGTTTCTCGTGGCAGATCCAAAGACCAGAAGTCGGTAGGTTTGCCTGCGCGTTTGTTCTTACGAATTGCACGCATTACCGTACCTTCGCCAGAATTGTAAGAGGCTAGGGCATGTAGCCAGTTGCCATCAAACATTTTGTGTAGACGAGTTAGGTAAGCAATGGCGGCCTGGGTGGAGCCAATGATGTCACGACGTCCGTCATACCACCAAGTTTGGTCCAAGCCATACATTTGACCGGTTGATGGAATAAATTGCCACGGGCCGGAAGCGCGTCCATGACTGTAACCAAATGGGTCAAAGCCACTTTCAACAATCGGCAGTAGGGCAATTTCGGTTGGAATGCCTGCTTTTTCTAACTCATCGACAATGTAGTACAAATAGCGCTCGCCTCGTTTAGACACTCGATCTAAATAGCGAGGGTGTGAGCTGTACCAACGAAGCTGTGAAGACAGACGTGGGCGGTCGATGTCTAAATTCAGCTGATAGCCAGCTCGAACGCGGTCCCAAATATCTTCTGGTTCTTTCGGCTCATTCGCCACAATGACAATGTCATCGGCTTCTTCTACTTCGATAATGTCATCGTCTGTCGCAGCGGCGAGCTCTTCTGTTGTTGCTTCATCGACATTTACTGTCGGAACCGTATCTATGATGCCGATGTGTTCGGGACTGGCTTCAACCACTTGTGCTTCTTCTGTGGTTTCAAGGTCGTCAGATGCGTTGCTTGTTTCGACCTTAGAGACCGTTTGGCACGCCGTTAGGAGTAGGCTTGTTAAACAAACCCATAATAATTTATATGTCATGAAGGGTCACAAAATTGAGTAAAGTTTGGCCATTTTATCGAGCTGAATATTCAGGTCAACTAAAACTGTCTTTTGCTCGCCTTACTTGACTGAAAGCGGCGCTCGGTTGACTGGCTACTTCTTCGTTAAGTTGCTGTGCCGCTTGAACTTTTACGGCCTTTATATGGGAACGTAAAAATGGATTGGTTTTTTTCTCTAATTTAAGATTGCTCGGTAAGGTGACTTGCTTTTGTTGGCGTAACGTTTGACAAGTTAGGTTCGCCTCTAACAGGCTTTGGTTTTGTGGCTCAAGAGACACAGCAAAGCGATAATTTGCAAGGGTATATTCGTGCGTACAATAGACCAGAGTATCATCCGGTAACGCTGAGATTTTCTGCATTGCTATTAACATTTGCTCCGCAGTGCCTTCCATGATACGCCCGCAGCCACCTCGGAAAAGGGTATCGCCGCTGAACAGTATAGGGGCGGGTTGTTCACTGAAATAACACAGATGATCCAGTGTGTGTCCTGGTGTTTCTAAGATGCGAAACGATCGCTCAAAAATGTTAACTTGGTCGTCTTCAGCCAGTGGGTGCGTAATCAGATGGGTTAAATGAGCGGGACCAAAAACCGGACATTGAAACGTTTCTTTTAGCTCAGCTACGCCACCTGTGTGGTCTTTATGATGGTGGGTGATCAGGATGCCAGCCAATTGTTTATCGTGTTGTTGGCAGTAATTTAACACGACATTGGCATCACCTGGGTCAACCGCCCAGATGAGGGAGGTATCATTGTGGCGGATTATCCAGATATAATTGTCTTGAAAGGCTGGAAGCGGAAAAATAATCATAAACTTTCTACTTTAATAAGAAGTCGATGTAAATCATGGCGTATCAAAGTTGGACTGGCGTCATGACGCGATAAAGAGATTTCATTGTATGTTGGATGATCAATCAAGACAATTGTTTCAAAACTGGTATGAAACGCCGCTTGGGGTGGATTTATTACAGTGTGAGTTACAGCAGATTGAAGCGGAATTGGACCTGGCCATTGGCTATTATTTGGTGTGCCAATCGCCTTTAAAACAGTTTTCCATAAAGCATGATCGATTGCGTGAAAGCTTGTTAATCGCGCCAACGCTGGAGCTGGGGGCGTCGGTTAACACTGTGGTGGCAAAAGCCTCTGAGTTGCCGTTTGAATCAGATGGCGTGGATGTGCATGTGTTTCACCATACGCTTGATGTGTCTTCTAGTCCCCACGATGATTTGCGTGAAGCTGCACGGACCTTACTGCCAAGCGGCAAGATAGTGATTGTTGGTTTTAACCCATGGAGTTGGTGGGGGATCAGAAGAGTATGTTCCAAGCGTGTCAAAGCGCCTTGGTGTGGACGTTTTATCCGCTATCAAAGACTGGAAGACTGGTTGAAAGTGGCGGGGTTGACTCTTGAGAGTAAGCATTTTATTTACTATGAGCCGCCACTTCAAAGTGCGAAATGGCGTAGTCGTTTTAACTGGTTAAATCGTTTGTTTAAAACATTGAAATTACCCTTTGGCGGGGTGTATGTGATGACCGCTACCAAGCATGTGAAACGTAATATTCCCTTAAGACCTCGTTGGTCAAGAGCGCGAGTGCGTGTTCCGCCATTAACCAAACCAACCGCAAAAGAGATAAAAGAGTGAAAGAAGTTGTAATTTATACCGATGGTGCGTGTAAAGGTAATCCCGGCATAGGTGGTTGGGGCGCTTGGCTGACCTTTGGGGGTCATGAGAAGCGTTTGTGTGGTGGCGAGCGTGACACGACCAATAATCGAATGGAATTAATGGGCGCCATCGAAGGCCTGAAAGCATTAAAAGAAGCTTGTGAAGTCACTCTGTATACAGACTCCTCTTATGTTCAAAAAGGCATCACGCAATGGCTTTCAGGATGGAAAAAGAAGGGGTGGATGACGGCTTCAAAGCAACCGGTCAAAAACAAAGACCTATGGCAGGCACTGGATGATGCTTGTCAAAAGCATCAGGTGACTTGGAAATGGGTCAAAGGTCATGCTGGTATTGAAGGTAACGAGATTGCTGATCAATTGGCGAATCAAGGCATTGAGGAGTTGAGGGCGCAATAATGAGACAAGTCATACTGGATACTGAAACAACGGGTATTGATCCGAAACAAGGTCATAGAATTATTGAAATTGGTTGTGTGGAAATGGTGGGGCGCAAGCTGACTAAAAATCATTTTCATGTTTACATCAACCCCGATCGTGAAATCGAAGAAGAAGCGTTTCGAGTTCACGGAATCAGTAATGAATTCTTAGCCGATAAACCCAGGTTCCATCAGGTCGCACAAGAATTTTTCGAGTTTATTAAAGGTGCAGAATTAATCATTCACAATGCGCCGTTTGATATAGGTTTTATCAACCATGAGTTTGCTTTACTTGGGGCAGGTTACCCGAAAGTTGCAGAGGTTTGTGGTGTCTTCGATAGCTTGGTTTATGCTCGTAAAAAGCATCCAGGTCAAAAAAATAATCTAGATGCCCTGTGTAAACGTTACGGCATTGATAATTCCCATCGTGATTTACACGGAGCCTTATTGGATTCGGAAATCCTAGCTGATGTGTATTTATTGATGACGGGGGGCCAAACCAGCCTTGGGTTGGCCAATAATTCGGATTCAGACTCAAGTGAAGAAGGCGATGCGGGTGAAATTCGCCGTTTATCCCCTGAACGACCAGCGTTAAAAGTGATTCGTGCCAGTGAAGAAGAGTTACAGGCACACGAAGAGCGTCTGGATTTGATTGAGAAGAAAGCAGGGCAAGCCTTGTGGCGAGCGAATCAATAAGCCCAATAAAGAATCCGATGATGTCATAAAAATGCCCGCTTACTTAGGCCTAAATTCAGGGGTAAGCGGGCATTTTTGTATCAAGCGCTTGCTGATTTGATTACAGTAAGTAGCTAACGCATAGGCCGCCAACGAGGCTCAATACGATTGTGTATGGCAAGGCCATCCAAACCATTTTGCCATAAGAAAGGCGCAATAGTGGGGCGATTGCAGAGGTTAGTAAGAATAAAAAAGCCGCTTGTCCGTTCGGTGTTGCCACACTGGGTAAATTAGTCCCTGTGTTAATGGCTACCGCTAACGTATTGAAGTGTTCGCGACTGATTAAACCACTGTCTAATGCTTCTTTTACTTCACCTATGTACACGGTCGCAACGAACACATTGTCACTGATCGCAGAGAGTAGACCATTCGCAATAAAGAACATGAGAGGTTGGGTTTCCGTTGGCAGATTGAGAACCACATCGATAATGGGCTGGAACAAATGCTGCTCGTGAATCACTGAAACAATGGTGAAGAACACCACCAATAAAGCGGTGAAAGGTAAGGCTTCTTCAAAAGCGTGACCGATTTGGTGCTCTTCTGTTATGCCGTTAAAAGCGGTCAGTAACACGATGACCATTAGGCCGACTAAACCCACTTCAGCGACGTGAAACGCCAGAGACAAAATCAGAATTAATGCCACAATGCCTTGGATAATTAATTGGGCTTTATGTCTAGGTGTACTCTTAAGAGATTCTTCTTTTTCGAAGTTCTTTAAAATGTTACGTACGTTCTCAGGCAAATGAGCGCCGTAGTCAAACCATTTGGTTTTTTCTAGAATAATCACAGTCAATAGACCGCATGCCAGTACAGGCATGGAGATAGGGGCAACTCGCGTGAAGAACTCTAAAAAGTCCCAGCCCGCCGTTTTGGCGATCAATAAGTTTTGCGGCTCTCCCACCAAAGTAGAAACACCACCCAGTGCGGTACCAATAGCGCCATGCATCAACAGACTACGTAAAAAAGAGCGAAATTCAGCGAGATCACTTTGGTTTACCGGTAGTATCTTGTCGTCGCTGTTTGGGTTGTGTTTGCCGCTGCTGGTCTGATCTGAGGCAACCTTGTGGTACACAGAGTAAAAGCCGACGCTGACGCTGATTAATACGGCAGTAACTGTTAAAGCATCTAGAAAGGCAGACATCACTGCAGCAGCGAAGCTGAAGACTAAGGAAATAATGACCTTAGAGCGGATTTTTACTAAGAGCTTGTTGAAAATAAACAACAGCATGCCTTGCATAAAGTAGATGCCCGCCACCATGAACATCAGCAACAATATGACATCGAAGTTTTTAATGACTTCGTGATACACACCATCGCTATTGGTTAGTCCTAATAATACCGCTTCTAATGCGATCAAACCGCCAGGCTGTAATGGGTAGCATTTCAATGCCATGGCAAGGGTAAAAATAAACTCGATGATAAGTAACCAACCGGTGATGAAAGGCCCTAATGTCACTACTGCAATGGGGTTTAGAATTAAAAAGGCGATCACTACTTGCTTGTACCAGAGAGGCGAACTGCCGAGGAAATTATTTCCCAGAGCATGGGATATAGAGGTTTTCATTAAGAGCTCCTTAAACGTAACTTGTGTGCAAGTTTTTTGCTTATTTTTAGATGCGCTGAATAATAAGGGATAAACAAGCTTGTATCTACGGTGAAAATGCATAAAAACCATTGTTATTTGCGTTTCATACCCCATTATTACAAAGACTTATAGAATTTAGAGGAAGATGATGTTGGAATTTCTAACGGACTATGCCGGTTTTTTGTTGAAGTTGGTCAGTGTCGCTATCGTGATTGGTGTATTGCTGGCGATGGTCGCAAATGGAAAACGTAAATCGCAGCCAGGCAGTTTGTCGGTGACTAAGCTGAATGAAAATTACGATTCCATGAAAGACGACTTGGATCGTCAATTGCTCGATAAGAAAACACTAAAAAGCCAGTTGAAAGAAAAGAAGAAGCAAGAAAAGCTAGAGAAAAAAGCCAATAAGAAGGCTCTGAAGGAAACCGAAGAAGCGCCGAAAAAACGCCTTTATGTGTTGGACTTCGATGGTGATATTAAAGCCTCAGCTGTGGCGTCAATGCGCGAAGAAATTACCGCTATATTGAGTGTGGCGACGGCAAAAGATGAAGTGGTCGTGCGTCTTGAAAGTGGTGGTGGTATGGTCCACAGCTACGGTCTAGCGGCGTCTCAATTGCAGCGTATTCGTGAAGCGAACATTCCCTTGACGATTTGTGTCGACAAGGTGGCCGCCAGTGGTGGTTATATGATGGCGTGTGTCGCCAATAAAATTGTCGCGGCGCCTTTTGCCATTTTGGGGTCGATTGGTGTGGTGGCTCAAGTGCCTAACGTTCACCGTCTGTTGGATAAGAGTTTGATTGACGTGGAGCTTCATACAGCTGGCAAATACAAGCGTACTTTGACTATGTTGGGTAAAAACACCGATGAAGGACGTGAAAAATTCAAACAAGACCTAGAAGACACTCATGGTTTGTTTAAGCGCTTTGTATCAGAGCAGCGCCCTCAGCTTGATATTGAAGAGATCGCAACGGGCGATACTTGGTATGGGCGTGAAGCGCTGGAAAATAAATTGGTTGATGACGTTATGACCAGTGATGCTTATTTGGTGGCGCAATATAAAGATTCAGAAGTTGTGCAGGTGTCTTATAAGCAGCCGAAAGGCATGGCCGAACGTTTTGGTTTGTCTGTATTTTCAGCGTTTGAACAAAAAGCGGTTACTTGGCTTGGTAAGTTGACTCAATCACGAGGCTTCTAAACACGCTAAGAACAAAAAGTCGCCCTGTTTGTTGCGGCGGCTTTTTATCCGCGCTTGGTATTTATTCTTCTCCCTTTGCCTGTCATCCTGACTGACGTTGATGCTATTCGGACCTTGTTATGATTTCCTTTTCTAAGTAGAAATACTGAATTCTGCTACGTAGTTTTTCCTTGTGTGTCGGTATTCGTACGAATTGTTTACACTTTTTATACGGGCGATGATCCATCCTGCTTGATCCAAACAATAAAAAAACAAGACAACAGGATGATAAAAACAATGAAGTCCTTAAAATTGACAACCCTTGTTGCTGCAACCGCAGTAACGCTAAGTGCGATTTCTCTGCCTGCCTTTGCTGCTGACAGAGTCTATAAACTGAAAATGGCCGAAACTTGGTCATCTAACTTTCCGATTTTTGGTGATGCGCCACGTAACATGGCTCGTATTGCTGATGAAATGTCGAATGGCCGTTTGAAAATCACCATCGATTCTGCCAACAAACACAAAGCGCCTTTAGGTGTGTTTGATATGGTTCGTTCTGGTCAATATGACATGGGTCACTCTGCGTCTTATTACTGGAAAGGCAAAGTGCCTAACACCTTATATTTCACAACCATGCCATTTGGTATGATCACCCCAGAACAATACGGCTGGTTCTACTACGGCGGTGGTATGGACTTGATGCAAAAAGTCTATAAACCATTCGGTTTGTTGTCTTTCCCTGGTGGTAATACGGGCAACCAAATGGGCGGCTGGTTTCAAAAAGAAATCAATTCTTTGGATGACCTGAAAGGTCTGAAGATGCGTATTCCTGGTTTTGCTGGTGAAGTGCTAGCGAAGTTAGGCGCTAAGCCAACCAATATTGCCTCTGGCGAGCTGTACACCGCTTTAGAGCGTCGTACTATCGATGCACTTGAGTGGGTGGGTCCTTCCCTTGATTTGCGCATGGGTTTCCACAAAATTGCACCTTACTACTACACAGGTTGGCATGAGCCAGCAACTGAGCTTCAATTCCTAGTGAATGAACGTACTTGGAAGAAATTACCAGACGATCTGCGTGAAATCCTTCGTACGTCGATGAAGTTAGCCTCTTATGATATGTACATTCAGTCTTATCATGAAAGTGCTGAAAACTGGGCGACGATGAAAACGGAATACCCGAATGTTCAGGTAAAAACCTTTCCGAAAGACGTGTTGCTGGCAATGAGAAAAGCCAACCAAGAGCTGCTTGATGAAAAAGCCGCGGAAGATCCTTTGGCGAAAGAAATTCTGGACTCTCAAGCAGACTACCTGAAAAAGGTACGTGTTTGGACCAACATTTCTGATCGCGCCTACCTTGATAGTGTTGATAGCCTAGCAGAATAAAACCTCTAAGCAGGGCGGATGGTCACCATTCGCCTTATTTTGTATAGGAGTTCGTAATGTTTTTAATCCACTTAGAGCGTGGCATTACTCGTTTTTCAAATGCGCTTGGTATGGTTTCAACCATATTGTTCATTGCTTTGCTGTTCAATGTTTTTTACGACGTGTTAATGCGCTATGCCTTCAATGATGTGTCCATTGCGATGCAAGAGTTAGAGTGGCATTTATACGCTGCTATTTTCTTGTTAGGCATTCCTTACGGGATACAGCATGGTGGTCATGTCCGCGTTGATTTGATCTATGAAAATTTAACCATTCGCGGTAAAGCTTGGATCGATTTGTTTGGCTGTGTGTTCTTCCTAATGCCATTCACCTTGTTGGTTGGCTATTACGGCATAAGCTTTTCTCATGAAGCTTTTTTGCTCGGTGAAACCAGTGGTGATCCAGGTGGTTTGCCTTATCGGTGGATTATAAAAGCGGTTATCCCTTTTGCCTTTTTCTCCATGGCGATTACTGGTCTTGGCATGATTATTCGCTGCATCAATGTGCTGCGAGGCGTGAGCGAAGAAGGTTTCTCACATCCGCCAATTCAGCATTAATTCTGGTCACCATTTTAAACTTGTAGGTTGTTTATGATTGGTATAATCATGTTTTTTGTTGCTCTGGTAATGCTATTACTGGGCTTCCCTGTTGCTTTTACCTTTGGTGGTATTGCTTTGATCTTTGGTGTCTTTGCCGAAGGTTTTGATATGTTTGCCTTTATGCCGTTCCGTATCCAAAGTTATATGGAAAATACGGTCATGATGGCGGTGCCTTTATTTGTCTTCATGGGCATCGTGCTGCAAAAGACACGATTGGCTGAGCAGTTACTTGAAGCCATGGGCAAACTGTTTGGTGGTGTTCGTGGCGGTTTGGCCATTTCGACTATTTTAGTTGGTGCTTTATTAGCGGCGTCAACTGGGGTAGTAGGGGCGAGTGTGGTGGCCATGGGGTTGATCTCTTTGCCGGTCATGCTGAAGTACAATTACAACAAGTCCTTAGCTTGTGGCACGATTTGCGCGTCAGGTACCTTAGGGCAAATTATTCCACCATCGATTATTTTGATCATACTCGGTGATGTATTGGGGATTCCAGTAGGGGATTTGTTTCAAGCCGCTCTCATGCCGGGTATGGTGTTGATTGGCTGTTACATCGCGTATATTTTGATTTTAACCTTTTTGAACCCTGATATGGCGCCAGCCATGCCTCAGGATTTGGATAAGGAAACTCGCGCGCAACAAATTCGCAGTGCTTTGAAAGCCATTATTCCGCCTTTGGCTTTGGTGTTAATTGTATTGGGTTCCATTTTTACGGGCATTGCGACGCCAACTGAGTCCTCTGCGCTAGGTGGTGTTGGTGCCATTGTTTTGGCGTTAATTTATCGTCAATTTAGTTGGAAAATGCTCTATGACAGTGGTCTAGAAACGGTCAAAGTCACTGCGATGGTGTTTGCTATCTTGATGGGGGCGACCGCTTTTTCCATGGCCTTCAGTTACACTGGCGGCGATTACATAGTGGAAGAGGCTTTGTTGAGCTTACCGGGTGAGAAGTGGGGATTTATCATTTTGGCCATGATCGCCATTTTGATATTGGGCTTCTTTATCGACTTCGTTGAAATTGCTTTTATTATCGTGCCGATTCTGGCTCCTGTTGCGGAAGCTTTGGGCATTAATATGGTGTGGTTCGCGATCTTGATTGCAATGAATTTGCAGACATCTTTCTTAACGCCACCTTTTGGATTCAGTTTGTTTTATTTGAAAGGGGTTGCACCCAGTTCAGTCAGGACAACGGACATCTATAAAGGGGTGACGCCGTTTATTCTGATTCAAATTCTTGTCTTGGCCAGTATTATGGTATTTCCTGGTTGGTATGGAATGAATTAGACTTAACCTATTCGTAAAGCACGATGTGTAAGCGGGTTTTGGCCCGCTTTTTCGCATTTTTACTTAACCGGTTTAATGTGTTGTGGCGGTTTGAGCGGCGCATAAAAATAAGAAATAAGGTGGTTTCGTGGGTCTAAAAAGTAAAATTATCTTACTTGCCATCGCCCCTTTGATTGCTGCGACGACGATCATTACCTATTTGGGCTTACAATCGGCCCGTGATTTGGCTTCTCAAGAGCTGTCTATCTACGAATTTAATTTGGTCAATGCTAAAAAGCAGGCGTTAAAAAATCACGTCAATATTGCCATGTCTGCGATTTTGCCAATACTTGAGAATACGGCTTTAACAGAGCAAGAAGCGCAATCTCAGGTGAAGGATATTCTGGCCAATTTGAGTTATGAAGACGACGGCTATTTTTTTGCTTACGAAATGACCGGGGTGAATTTAGTGCATCCTACTCAGCCGGATTTTGTGGGTAAAAACTTGTGGGATTTTCAGGATCGCTCAGGAAATTTCTTGATACAAGGTTTAATTCGCGCAGCACAAGCAGGTGGTGGCTATCATAGATACATTTGGGAAAAGCCACCGTTAATGATTCAGGAAGATAAAATTGGCTATGTGGTGGCGATCGATCGTTGGGATTGGATGATGGGTACTGGCTTATACTTAGACGATGTCTACGCTGAGTTGGCCAAAACCCAAGCGATTATGAATGATAATATTCAGCGCAGTTTTATCAGTGTCATTATTGTGGTCGTTATTACCGTGATTTTGGTGATTTTACTTGGGTTGGCGATTAACCTTCATGAACACAAATTAGCGGACTCCCGTTTGAAGGAAGTGGCGCAGCGTTTTATGCGTTTGCAGGTCAATGAGCGCCGTGGTTTTTCTCGAGAATTGCATGATGGAATTAATCAGTTGTTGGTGAGCTGTAAATTTCGCATTGAGTTGGCGGGTAATAAGCTCAAGCGAGAGCATGATAAAGACATAGTACAGCAGGAGCTCGTCAAAGCGAGTGATGTCATCGGTCAGACAATCAATGAAGTGCGGCAAATTTCACATAATTTGCGTCCCACTTTGTTGGACGATCTCGGTCTAGATACGGCATTGAAAGCGCTGATTGATCAATTTACGGAACGAACAGGGATTGAGGTGGAATATCATTTTCAGGTGCCGACTAAGTTACCTGACGAAATTGAGATTACCCTGTATCGACTGACTCAAGAGTCGTTAACCAATATTGAAAAACACGCTCATGCGACTTTGATTGAATTGCAAGTCTGGCAATCTGATCGATATATTGTCTTTGAGTGTTTGGACAATGGTAGGGGCTTCTCTCATAAAGGGGAATTATCTTCTGGCATTGGACTGATCAATATGCGAGAGCGATTAGAGTTGATTGGTGGTGATTTTATATTGGAATCTCAGCGTGGCAAGGGTACTAAGGTGCATGCTTCATTGCCGCTGGAGAAATCATTTTAGCAGATCAAAAAAAGAGCGATAAAAATGACAAAAAAAATCCGCGTTCTCTTAGTTGATGATCATATGTTGGTGCTGGATGGGCTGCAAGCGCGTTTGGAACTGGAAGATAATATCGACATCATAGCGACAGCTTCAAATGGTTTGGAAGCCTTAGAAAAAGCCCATGAATCAAACCCGGATTTGATCTTAATGGATGTTTCTATGCCTGTGTTAAATGGCTTAGAAGCGACGAAACGCTTTAAGGCTGAGTTGCCAAGCGTTAAAATTTTAATGCTCAGCATGCATCATGATAAAGAGTATATTTTGTCGCTGATCCAATCTGGCGCTAATGGCTACATACTCAAAGACGTGTCTTCTGAGGAGTTGGTGCAAGCGATTAATACGGTTTATCAGGGCGGAACGTATTTCAGTTCTGGTGCTTCAGATTCCTTGTTTTCCCCTGTCACTGAGTCGAAACGTTATGAAGAATTAACTAAGCGTGAAGTGGCGGTGTTAAAAGAAGTGGCCATTGGTTTGTCTAATAAGGAAATTGCCCAGTCTTTATCTATTAGCGTGAGAACAGTCGAAACTCACCGTCAGAATCTAAAGAATAAATTGGACATTCATACTTCTGCTGGGTTAATCAAATACGCTATAGAGCACGAATTAATTGATTGAGGCTTTGTGATCTTGTTTGTCTTATTGCGCTGTCACAACAAGACAAACAAGGTCTTTTTCGCTGGAGGATAAGGCGTCGGAAGCGCTATTCGCTTGGCGCAATTTGCAGCGGAGCGGTAATCGCCTGAGGTCGAGTGAGCTCATTGGTACTGTTTAACGTATCAAATGTGAGGCTTTGGCCCGTTTCAGGGGACATGGTTTTAAGGACAATTTTTTCAACGGCTTCTTCTAGTGCTAGCGGTTGAAAATACAGCAGCGTCCCAATGGTCGGGTGGTCTAAGTAGTTGAGTTTTTTGCTGGCGGTCTTGTTGTGTATGTCGAGTGTTAAAACAAGGGCGGGTTCAAAGGCTTTCAAATCTTTAGTGTTCGCTTGCTCAGATGCTTGGTTAGACTCCTGATTGGAGAAGAATAGGCGGTTTTGATTCTCGTCAATGGGGAGGGATGCATCCGGTTGGGTGAAACTATCAAATAAAAAGTGCTTGTATTGAATGTCTGATTCTAAGTAACGACCCAGTTTGATATGAATGTCGCCAGTCAATTCTGGGTAACCATCTTTTATTTCGTCGCTGTGAAACGATTTTTCAATGGTGTCACCAGGGTGTCGAAAGATCAAAGTCCATTGTTGATTCGATAAAATTCGAACATGCTGTCCTAATTTCGCTGCAATTTTGACCAATGGCTCAGGTAAGCCAGGCTGGCTTGCAGGTTCGGTCACTTCATTTTCTGTGACATTGGTTGGTGTTTCCTGTGTTGTCGCCGACGCATCGGTCATTGTTTCCGCGAGACGAAATAGACCTTCCGTAGTGAGGATGTTCTTGTAGTCAATTTGCTCACTGGTTTGATCATCTGGCCAAATGAAGGTGACGATGTAACCTTCATAGGCTCTGGCCGTATCAGGGTCGATGGGCTCATCAATCGCTTGACTTTGACTGCTGATAAAAAGCAGCGTGAAAAGAGTAAAGGCTAATTTTTTCAATGTAATAATTCCAACGTTTTGGTGGTCTGTTGGAAGCGATCTTCAGAACTGTTCATATTGGCAAGGAACTTGAGGGTATCCGAGCCAGCCAGTTTGTATGTCTCTGGCTTTTTCTGAATCAGGCTGATTAACTTCATTGGGTCAACAGGCGTTTTGCTATTAAAGAAGATTTTACCTTCTTTTGCGTTTGCTTCAATTTTATTAATGCCAAGTTGTTCGGCTTTTAGCTTTATTTCCGTTTGGCGGAACAAATTCTTCGTGGCATCGGGTAATAACCCAAAGCGATCAATCATTTCGACTTGCAAGTCTTTCAACTCTTCGCTGGTGTTGGCGTTGGCGATACGCTTGTACAAAATTAAGCGGGAATGCACATCGCCTAGGTAGTCTTCTGGGATCAGTGCAGGGACGCGCAGATTAATGTCGGTTTGTGCAGGTGTTGAGATATCGACATCGGGCGATTCGCCATTTTTCAGGGATTTCACCGCACGATCCAGCATTTCCATGAAAAGAGAGAAACCAACATGTTCAATGTGACCACTTTGCCCGTCGCCCAACAGTTCGCCTGTACCTCGAATTTCTAAATCGTGGGTGGCTAAGGTAAAGCCAGCGCCTAGAGTATCAGCTAAACTGATGGCTTCAAGGCGTTTCTCCGCATCTGGGGTGACTTTGCGGTCATTTGGTGTCAGTAGGTAGGCGTAAGCTTGATGATGAGAACGGCCCACGCGACCACGTAATTGGTGCAATTGTGCTAAGCCAAATTTATCGGCTCGCTCAATAATAATGGTGTTGGCATTGGGGATATCAATGCCAGTTTCGATTATGGTTGAACAAACTAACACATTAGCACGTTTGTGATAGAAATCAGACATGACTTGTTCTAGTTCTCGTTCGCGCATTTGACCATGGCCGACCATTACTCGAGCTTCTGGAATAAGTGTTTCTAATTCTTCTGCAGCTTTTTGAATGGTTTGTACTTCATTGTGTAAGTAGTAGACCTGTCCGCCGCGATGAAGCTCTCGTAAAATGGCTTCTTTGACTTGGTTTTCGTCTTTTTGTTTGACGAAGGTCTTAACTGACAGACGTTTGGCGGGTGGGGTGGCAATAATAGACAGATCACGAATGCCTGACAGGGACATATTAAGCGTCCGCGGGATCGGAGTGGCTGTTAACGTTAGGATATCGACTTCGGATCTGAGGGTTTTGAACTGTTCTTTTTGTTTGACTCCGAACCGGTGTTCTTCATCAATGATGACCAAGCCTAAATTGGCAAATCGAATGTCCCCTTGGATCAGTTTGTGTGTGCCAACCACAATGTCCGCTTTGCCACTTTCTAAGCGATCAATGGCTGTGGTGGTTTGTTTGCCGGAGCGAAACCGTGATAGCAATTCTACTTCGACTGGCCAATCAGCAAAACGATCACAGAAATTTTCATAATGTTGTTGAGCCAGTAGGGTGGTGGGGACTAACACGGCAACTTGCTTGCCATCTTGAACGGCAAGAAAAGCGGCGCGCATGGCGACTTCGGTTTTACCAAATCCAACATCGCCACAGACCAGTCTATCCATGGTTTTTGGGGATGACATGTCTTGTATGACCGCATCGATGGCCATTTGCTGATCTGGTGTTTCTTCAAAAGGGAAACCCGCTGCAAAAAGTTCATATTGGTCATCCGGTTTTGCAAAATTATGACCCACTTTGGATTCGCGTTTAGCATAGATTTCCAATAGTTCGGCTGCGGTGTCGCGGGCTTTTTCAGCGGCTTTCTGTTTGGCGACGCTCCATTTATCTGTGCCTAATTTATGCAATGGTGCAGTGTCTTCGTCGGCACCGGTATAGCGCGAAATAAGCTGCAATGAGGAGACGGGAACATAAAGCTTAGCGTCGTTGGCGTAGCCGAGTGTCAGCAGTTCGGTTTCTTGGCCGTCTATTTCTAAATTGGTCAGGCCAAGGTAGCGTCCCACACCATGGTCAATGTGAACTACAGGGGCATTCATGCGTAGTTCGGTAAGGTTACGAATGATGGCGTCTTCACTGATGTTCTGTTGTTTGTTGCGACGTCGGTGTTGTGAGACGCGTTCGCCAAGTATGTCGCTTTCAGGAATTAGTGAGACGTCATTTGAAATGGCGAAACCTCTTCCTATTCGCCCTGCTGTAATCGCGAGCGGATGATCTGTCTGTATGAAATCAGCCCAATCATTGACTTGTTTAGGCGCGATTTGATGTTTTTTGAGCAGGTCTAGCAGAGCCTCTCGTCGACCTGCGGATTCCGCCACGATCAACACTCGGTTCTGGGTGACGTTTAAATAGTGTTTTAATGCCGCTAATGGAGCGTCGGCTTTCGAATCAATTTTAACATTGTCGATGGCTTGGTATTGAGGGTGAACCCCTTGCGCGGAAAAGATGACATTGCTGTATTGATTGAGCAGACTGAAGACTTCGTTTTCTTTTAAGGTGACTTCATCCGGCGTCAAAATAGGGCGCTCTATGTTGTAGCTTAAAGATTCATAGCGACTGCGAAAGTCTAATTGCACACTGGCCAGTTGTTCATTGAAGGCGTCAGAGCGGATGATTAAGGTGTCGGTATTCAGGTAGTCGAACAGGCTTGATGTTTGTTCGAAAAATAAGGGTAGATAATATTCGATGCCTGCAGGCATTAGACCGCTGGAGATGTCCTGGTAAATTGGGCAAGACAAAGGGTCTACGTCGAATCGTTCTCGGAACGCTTTACGAAAGTGTTGAATGCTTTGGCTGGTGGTTGGAAATTCTCTTGCCGGTAGCATGTTAATTTCTGTGACTTTATTAATACTGCGCTGGGTGTCTGGATCAAACCAACGAATAGAGTCAATGTCATTATCGAACCAGTCAATTCGGACCGGGTTTTTTGCGCCAGTCGGAAAGATGTCCATGAGCGCACCGCGAATCGCGAACTCACCATGTTCATGAACGGTGTCTACATTTAAATAACCCGCTTTGCTTAGTTTGTCTGCCAATATTTCCACAGGCAGTTGTTGGCCTTCTTTCAGGTGAAAGCGTTCTCGATCAAGGTGCTGTTTCGGACATAGGCGAGTCATACAAGAGGCTACGGTGGCCAGTATGATCGGGTTGTTGCTCTCATTAATCTTGGCAAGCGTTTCGAGTCGTTGCGAGATAATGTCCTGATGGGGGGAGAAGGCGTCGTACGGTAAGGTTTCCCAATCACTGAATCTAAGTACTTGTTGTTGTGATGTTCTTAAAAAATGAATTTCATCCTCTAGCTCATTGAGCTCGGCAACCGTATTGACCATATAAAGGATGGGGGTGTTGTATTGTGCTGATATCGCGAGAAGTTGCAGGGCTTTGCGGCTGCCTTCTAGACCTTGGATGTGGTTTTTGAATCCCGGCTTTAGGGTAATGGACATGTTGTGTGTCATTGGGTTTTATTGTTCTCGAGTAGCGGAGAGGGTTAAAGAAACAGAGTCGGCGAATCTTAATGCGTGTGGCTTAGCCACTTCTACCTTGGCAAAGGTGACATGACTGGGCGACATGCAAATTTCCAATAAATCAGCTGTTAGCTTTTCCAGTAATAAAAAGCGATTGTTTTCAGTGTGGGCTATCATTTGTTTACAGATGGTTCGATAGTTAACCGCGTTTTCAACATCATCAGTATTATAGGCTTGATCGGCAGGGTAGTGAATCCAAGCGTTGATGACGACATCTTGTTTGTTGGTTTTTTCAGATTCATTGAATCCAATAAAGGTTCGTAGGCGTAAATTACTAATATGAATCTGAGCGTCAGGTTTGATCATAAAATTTTGCTTCCGTGTTTGATGGCCCACTGTTTATAAGTAAGCAATATTGTGGCGGTTTCGTTCTGCTATATCAACTTAGCAATCAGAATGCTTTTTTCTATACTGAAAAAAGTCGTCTTTGGATTGCTTTGTTTATGGATAACAGTAGGTCGTTAGAATTTCGTTGTGATAAACCAACAAAAAAGGCCTGTTTTTTGTACGGAAAATAGACGAATGAGAAAAAACTCGTAGTTTTCGATCAATCTTGCTGCTCAAAGACAGTGCGATACGCTGGTCAATGTCGACAATGATCATTATAATACGTCGGTTTTTAGGTGAAGTGAGTTTGTGTTTTTAGCTATCTTTACGTTAGCTAAACGCTTGTACATGCTTTCCCGGAGGGGGGTATAAGCAATGACGCATTACGCTTTTGTGTTCAATTTATTGTTGGGCAGAACATATGTATAAAATTACAAAAGGCCTTGATCTTCCGATCTCAGGTGCTCCCAAGCAAGTGATTGAGAGTACGTTAGCAGCAAAAACAGTTGCTTTGATCGGTCCTGACTATCATGGAATGAAACCGACCATGCTGGTTCAGGAAGGGGATAAGGTAAAGAAAGGGCAAGTTATCTTTACGGATAAAAAAACGGAAGGTGTAAAGTATACCGCCCCAGCCTCTGGTACCATCGCTGCGATTAATCGCGGTGAGCGACGTGTATTTCAATCTATCCTGATTAATGTAGAAGGTGACGAGTCCGAAACCTTCGCGGCTTATTCTGGATCAGAATTAAAATCTTTAGAGCGTAGTAAAGTGGTTGATAATCTAGTTGATTCTGGATTATGGACGGCATTCCGTACACGCCCTTTCTCAAAAGTTCCAGGTGTTGATACTGCACCGAGTTCTATCTTTGTTACGGCGATGGACACGAATCCATTGGCGGCCAACCCTGAAGTTGTCCTAGCTGAGCAGGCGGAAGCGTTTGCCGATGGTTTGACAGTGTTAACGCGTTTGACAGACGGCAAGGTGTTTGTTTGTAAAGCCCCGGGTGCGAAAGTGCCGACAACGTCTGATGTGGCCGTTGAAGAATTTGCAGGTGTGCACCCTGCAGGGCTTGCTGGAACACATATTCACTTCCTTGATCCTGTTAGTGATAAAAAAACGGTTTGGTCTATTAATTATCAAGACGTCATTGCCATCGGTAAATTGTTTGTTACGGGTGAGTTAAGTGTTGAACGTGTGGTGGCATTAGCTGGACCGCAAGTGAAAAACCCTCGTCTCGTCCGTACTCAACTAGGTGCAAGTCTAGAACAGTTAACTGCGGGTGAATTGTCAGAAGATGACAATCGTATCGTTTCCGGTTCTGTGTTGTCTGGACGTAATGCATTTGGTCCTTTTGCTTTCTTGGGTCGTTACCACCATCAGGTATCGGTATTGCGTGAAGGTCGTGAGCGTCAAATGATGCACTATCTTCGTGCCGGTGTCGAAAAGCACTCTCTAATGAATGTGTTTATTTCCAAACTGACAGGTAAAAAGTCATTTGAAATGTCGACGACAACCAATGGTAGTGACCGTACTATGTTGCCACTTGGTAACTTTGAACGCTTGATTCCGATGGATATTCTGCCAACTCAATTGCTGCGTGCATTGGTGGTGAATGACACAGAGCAAGCTCAAAAGCTAGGTGCGCTTGAGTTAGATGACGAAGATTTGGCACTTTGTACTTACAGTTGTTCTGGTAAGTTTGAGTACGGTCCTATTCTTCGTAGTTGCCTAACTCTAATCGAGAAAGAGGGTTAATTCATGGGACTTAGAAAAGTACTTGATAAAATGGAGCCTGAATTCCATTCAGGTGGTAAATACGAAAAGTGGTACGCGCTTTACGAAGCCGTTGATACTATTTTCTACCGTCCAAGCTCTGTAACGAAAAATGGTTCCCATGTTCGTGATGCGGTTGATATGAAACGTATCATGATTCTTGTTTGGATGTGTACTTTCCCAGCGATGTTCTTTGGTATGTACAACATTGGCTTACAAGCCAATACTGCCATGGAAGTAATGGGAGTGACTGCTGCAGATACATGGCGTCACGCTGTGATCGGTGGTTTAACAAATTATGACCCAAGTAGCATCTGGGACAACATGATTTACGGTGCGATGCATTTCTTGCCGGTTTATCTTGTGACCTTTGTTGTCGGTGGTTTCTGGGAAGTTCTGTTTGCTGCAGTGCGTAAGCACGAAGTAAACGAAGGCTTCTTTGTTACTTCTATCCTATTCTCTCTTTCTCTTCCAGCGACTGTGCCACTATGGCAAGTTGCCTTGGGCATCACTTTTGGTGTGGTTCTGGCGAAAGAGGTGTTTGGTGGTACAGGTAAAAACTTCTTGAACCCAGCACTTGCTGGCCGTGCTTTCTTGTTCTTTGCTTACCCAGCATCTATGTCGGGTGATGCGGTTTGGACAGCCGTTGATGGTTTCTCTGGTGCAACCGCGCTAAGTCAATTAGCGGCAAGCGGTGTACCTGGTGTGACGGTTGCTTGGTCTGATGCTTTCTTTGGCTTCATTCAAGGTTCAATGGGTGAAACATCAACCTTGGCGATCCTTATCGGTGGCGGTGCGTTGTTGATCATGCGAATTGCTGCTTGGCGTATTGTCGCTGGTGTCATGCTAGGTATGGTTGGCATGTCATTACTGTTCAACGTGATTGGTTCAGACACCAACCCTATGTTTGCTACCCCATGGTACTGGCATTTGGTATTGGGTGGTTTCGCGTTCGGTATGATGTACATGGCAACTGACCCTGTATCCGCGTCTATGACGAACCGAGGTAAGTGGTGCTATGGTGCGCTGATTGGTCTAATGGTTGTCTTGATTCGTGTTGTTAACCCAGCTTACCCAGAGGGTATGATGTTGGCAATCTTATTTGCGAATTTGTTCTCGCCATTTATTGACCACTTTGTTGTTCAAGCGAACATTAAACGGAGGATTGCACGCAATGGCTAGCAGTAACGATAGCATTAAAAAGACCATTCTTGTCGCGTTTGCTTTGTGTCTTGTGTGTTCTATTTTTGTCGCCGCCGCGGCAGTCGGTTTGAAGCCGATTCAGAATGCGAATAAAGATGAAGACCGCAAGCGTAATATTTTGTCCGCAGCCGGAATGCTTGAAGATGGTAAGTCGGTTGATGAGATCTTTGCGTCAGTAGAGGCTCGCATCGTCGATTTGCAAACAGGTGAATTCGCGTCAGCTGAAGAGTTGAAAGCGGAAGGTATCAACCCTGAGACGTTTGATCAGAAAGCCGCAGCGAAAGACCCAAGCTTGTCGATTGCTTTATCAGGTGAAAATGATCCAGCCGGTATTAAACGTCGTTCAAATTACGCATCTGTTTATTTGGTGATGTCAGGTGACGAAATTGAACGCGTTATTTTACCCGTTCATGGTTATGGCCTATGGTCGACTATGTATGGGTTTATGGCATTGGAGAGCGACTACAATACAGTGATCGGTTTTGGTTTCTATGACCAAGGGGAAACGCCTGGATTGGGTGGTGAAGTTGATAATCCTAACTGGAAAGCGCTTTGGAAAGGTAAGGAAGTTTACAATGATCAAGGTCAGGCGGTTATTGCGCTTGCTAAAGGTGGTGTAGACAGTTCTGATCCAGATGCCTCTCACAAGGTGGATGGCCTATCTGGTGCAACATTGACCAGTCGTGGTGTGACTCACCTTGTTCAATACTGGTTGGGTAAAGAAGGCTTTGGTCCTTTCTTATCTCATCTTCGTAGCGAAGGAGTTGAATAATGTCTGATGTTAAAAACGTCCTTTTTGGACCAATTCTGTCTAATAACCCGATTGCTTTACAGATTCTAGGTATTTGTTCTGCGTTGGCGGTAACAAGTAGTTTGAGTGTGTCTTTGGTTATGGCGATTGCCTTAACTTTGGTAACAGCGTTCTCTAACTTTTTTATCGCTATCATTCGAAACCATATCCCAAACAGCATCCGTATCATTGTACAGATGATCATTATTGCTTCTTTGGTAATTGTGGTGGATCAGGTTTTGAAAGCGTTTGCTTTTGAAATCAGTAAGCAATTGTCCGTATTTGTTGGTTTGATTATTACTAACTGTATCGTAATGGGGCGTGCTGAAGCCTTCGCTATGAAGAATGGCCCTGGTATGAGTTTCCTAGACGGTATTGGTAATGGTCTTGGTTACAGTGCGATGTTGATTATTGTTGCCTTTTTCCGTGAATTGTTGGGTGCGGGTAAATTGTTCGGTGTAGAAATTTTCGCGACCGTACAAAATGGTGGTTGGTATCAGCCAAATGGTTTGATGCTATTGCCACCAAGTGCATTCTTTGTCATCGGTTTGGTTATCTGGGCGCTACGTGCTTACAAGAAAGAGCAAGTAGAAGAGCCAGAGTTCAAAATTGCGGCTAATTCACGTGCGCAGGAGGCCCTATAAATGGAACACTTAATCAGTCTTTTTGTTAAGGCGGTATTTGTTGAGAACATGGCGCTTGCCTTCTTCCTTGGTATGTGTACTTTCTTGGCTTTGTCCAAAAAAGTAGAAACAGCCATTGGTTTAGGTATTGCTGTTATTGTGGTCTTAGCCATTACGGTTCCTTTAAACAATGTATTGTATAAAAACCTGTTGGCAGATGGCGCACTTGAGTGGGCGGGTCTTGGTAACGTGGATCTGAGCTTCCTTGGTCTATTGAGCTACATTGGTGTGATCGCCGCGGTGGTTCAAATCCTTGAGATGACTCTCGATAAATACATGCCGGCATTGTATAACGCCCTTGGGGTGTTCTTACCACTGATCACTGTAAACTGTGCCATCATGGGGGCGTCCCTGTTCATGGTAGAGCGTGACTATAACTTCAGTGAAAGTTTGGTTTACGGTGTGGGCGCTGGTGTTGGTTGGGCGCTTGCAATTGCCGCCCTTGCTGGTATTCGCGAGAAACTTAAGTATTCAGATGTACCTGCTGGTCTACGTGGTTTAGGTATTACCTTCATCACGGTCGGTCTGATGAGCTTAGGTTTTATGTCATTCTCTGGTGTACAGCTTTAATCGGCCGTACATTTGGACAACGAAGAATAGGGTTTAACTAACATGGTCAACTTAGAAATTATTCTAGGTGTGGTAATGTTCACCGCCATCGTGTTGGCGCTGGTAGCAATCATTCTTGCTGCTCGTGCTCGCTTGGTGAGTACGGGTGACGTTACAATCCGCATCAATGGTGAAAAAGAAGTGACAGCCCCAGCGGGTGGTAAGTTACTTCAAACATTAGCAAACAGTGGTGTTTTCTTGTCTTCTGCCTGTGGTGGCGGTGGTACTTGTGCACAGTGTAAATGTAAAGTGACAAGTGGTGGCGGTTCTATGCTGTCTACTGAGCAGTCACATTTTACACGTCGTGAGGAGAAAGAGGGTTACCGTCTTTCTTGTCAGGTGTCTGTTAAGCAAGATATGGACGTTGAAGTTCCTGAAGAAGTATTTGGTGTTAAGGCGTGGGAGTGTACTGTTGAGTCCAATCCAAACGTTGCGACTTTCATCAAAGAACTTACTTTGAAGTTACCTGAAGGTGAGAACGTTGACTTCCGTGCCGGTGGTTATGTTCAGCTTGAAGCACCAGCTCATACGGTTCACTACAAAGACTTTGATATTGAAGAAGAGTACCGTGGTGACTGGGATAAATTTAACTTGTGGAAATTCACGTCGAAAGTGGATGAAACGGTTATCCGTGCATACTCTATGGCGAACTATCCAGAAGAGAAAGGCTTGGTTAAATTTAATATCCGTATTGCTTCTCCGCCTCCAGGTAAAGATGATTTGCCGCCAGGTCAAATGTCATCTTATGTGTTTAGCTTGAAGCCAGGCGACAAGATCAAAGTATACGGTCCTTTCGGTGAATTTTTCGCGAAAGATACCGATGCAGAAATGGTCTTCGTTGGTGGTGGTGCTGGTATGGCGCCAATGCGTTCACATATCTTTGATCAGCTTAAGCGTTTAGAGTCTAAGCGTAAGATCTCTTTCTGGTATGGTGCGCGTAGTATGCGAGAGGCTTTCTACATGGATGAGTACGACAAGTTGCAAGAAGAAAACGATAACTTCGAGTGGCACTTGGCGTTGTCTGATCCTCAACCAGAAGATAACTGGGAAGGAAAAACAGGATTTATTCATAATGTTTTGTATGAAAATTATCTGAAAGATCACCCAGCACCTGAAGATTGTGAGTTCTACATGTGTGGGCCTCCAATGATGAACGCATCTGTTATTAAGATGCTAGAAGATTTAGGTGTCGAGAAAGAAAACATCTTGTTGGATGATTTCGGTGGCTAATGCCTGAATAAAGACCCACCATTCGGTGGGTCTTTGTTTTGTTGCTAACTAAAAAGATGTGTTATGCGTAAAAAAATATTATTGTCGGCGTTGGTCGTTATTCTGTTAGCGGTGGTTTATCGCTGCTCTTCTTTTACTCCCGAACTTGTTAGCTTCTCTGGCCCGACCATGGGCACGACCTATACGGTTAAATTTTATACCACGAGTGATATTTCAAATCCTTGGTCATTAAAAGAGAATGTAGATGCTGCTTTGGTTCGAGTGAATAAGCTGATGTCGACTTATGACCCGAGCTCTGAATTGTCTGGTTTTAATAAGATGCCTGCGGGCTCGTCTCTGATGATCAGTGATGAAATGTCTTATGTCATCGATAAGGCTTTGTTGATTAGTCAGATGACAAAGGGTGAATATGATGTCACCGTGGGGCCACTTGTTAATTTGTGGGGGTTTGGTCCAGGAAATCGAGAGGACAGAGTGCCAAGTGATTCTGAAATCGAAACCGCCAAATCTAAAGTGGATTATCAGAGTTTGATATTAGAGGGGAATAAACTCTCTAAACAAAAAGACTTGTATGTCGATTTGTCTTCGATTGCGAAAGGTTATGGTGTCGATGCGGTTGCCCAAGTCTTAGAAGACAATGGTATTGAAAGTTTCTTAGTGGAAGTGGGTGGTGAAATTGCGTCCAAAGGTGAAAAGCCTGATGGTGCAATGTGGCGAATTGCGATTGAAAGTCCAGCCGGTGGTCATGAAATAGCAGAGCGAGTGATTGAGTTAGATAACATGGCTGTGGCGACGTCAGGGGATTATCGAAATTATTTTGAGAAAAATGGCGTGCGCTATTCTCATACGATTAATCCTTTAACGGGCAAGCCCATTACTCATCGCTTGGTTTCTGTTACTGTTATAGACAAAACGACCACCATGGCAGACGGTTTGGCGACGGCCATTACTGTATTAGGTCCTGAAAAAGGGCTCGAGTTTGCCGAGCAAAATGGTATTGCGGCTTACTTATTGGTGAAAACAGATTTCGGTTTTGAAGAGCGTCCATCGGATGCGTTTAAGCCTTACTTGAACTAGGCTTAGTAGAATTATTTTGCTTTAGGAGGCGTTATGTTAACGGCTATTATCGTGTTTGCTGCGATGTTGTTGGTAGTAACTGCAATGTCGGTTGGTGTGTTGATGGGGCGTAAGCCTATTTCTGGATCCTGTGGTGGCATGAGTGCGCTTGGAATGGAAGTGGCTTGTGATATTTGTGGTGGCGATAAAGGTAAATGTGAAAAAGAAACGAAAAAAGCCGCGGCCGCGAAAGTCTCAGACGATGCATTTTACGACGCATCTAAATAATTGAACGAATAGAGGGTGTTATGACAACGAGACATTATGATGTTGTGGTTCTAGGTACAGGGCCTGCAGGTGAAGGCGCAGCGATGAGTGCGGCGAAAGCCGGTAAGAAAGTCGCTGTCATTGAAGCCAGTTCACAAGTGGGTGGTAGTTGTACGCATTTGGGAACCATCCCTTCTAAAGCTTTACGCCATGCCGTAAAAGAAATTATTGCCTTTAATACGAATACCATGTTTCGTGATATCGGTGAGCCGCGTTGGTTCTCTTTCCCTAAAGTATTGGACAGAGCAAATAAGGTTATTGATAAGCAAGTTGTAGGTCGTACTGAGTACTACGCACGTAACCGTATTGATATTTACTTTGGTCGAGGCAAATTTAAAGATGCAAACACCATAGAAGTAAACACCTATGAGCGTGGCCCAGAATTGTTGGTGGCTAAGCAGGTTGTGATTGCCACAGGTTCACGTCCATATCGTCCGGCCAATATCGATTTTTCTCATCCTCGTATTTACTGTTCAGACACTATTTTAAGTTTGAATCATACACCGCGTTCTTTGATTATTTATGGCGCAGGGGTAATTGGTTGTGAGTATGCCTCTATCTTCTGTGGTTTAGGGGTACGTGTTGAATTAATCAACCCGGGTAAGAAGCTGTTAAGTTTCTTGGATGATGAAATTACTGATGCGTTGAGCTATCACTTGCGTGATGGTGGTGTGTTGATTCGTCATAATGAAAGCTATGATTCGGTTGAGACAACAGAGCGTGGCGTAGTGATGCATATGGCGTCTGGTAAGAAACTGCGTGCGGATGCTTTATTGTTTTGTAATGGTCGTTCGGGTAATACGGATAGTTTGGGGCTAGATGCGATTGGTCTGGAAGCAAACGGTCGCGGTCAGTTGGCCGTTAACGATACTTATCAGACGCAGGTAGAAAATGTTTATGCGGCCGGCGATGTGATTGGTTGGCCAAGTTTGGCAAGTGCCGCCTACGATCAAGGTCGTGCGGCCGCAGCCAATATGTTTAACATGCCTGGTGGTGAGTTTATCAGTGAGGTGCCAACAGGTATCTATACCATTCCAGAAATCAGTTCTGTTGGTAAAACAGAAGCGGAATTGACGGCTGAAAAAGTGCCATATGAAGTGGGTCGTGCTTTCTTTAAAAATACAGCACGTGCTCAGATTACGGGTGAAGCGGTAGGGATGCTGAAAATTTTGTTCCATCGTGAATCGCTAGAGTTGTTAGGAATTCACTGTTTTGGTGACCAAGCATCTGAGATCGTTCACATCGGTCAGGCCATTATGAAGCAGCCTGGCGAGCAAAACACATTGAAGTATTTCTTAAATACTACGTTCAACTATCCTACGATGGCGGAAGCGTATCGTGTGGCTGCCTTGAATGGGTTCAACCGAGTTTTTTAAGCGATATGTTTAAACAGCGGTATTTAAAAAGGCGCCTTGCAATGCAAGGCGCCTTTTTTGTCGCTATCAGCCTGTGCTGAAATAGATGGGAGAAGGCTCTATTTAGCTGTCTTTAACCGCGTAAATGCCTTTTAAGTTACGGAAATAGCCTTTGTAATCCATGCCATAGCCAAACAAGAATCGATCGACAACATCCGTCCCTATGTAATCAGGCGTCATGTCTGTTTTACGGTTATGTAGTTTATTGATTACGGTCGCGGTATACACCGCGCTGCTTTCTTGTTCTTCAAGCCATTTACTAATGGCTTGCAGGGTGTGGCCTTGGTCGAAAATATCGTCAACTACTAGGATATGGCGACCCTTCAAACTGGTTTGTGGGTAGCTTAACCAGTTTAGGGAGGCGCCTTCCGTTTCCATGCCATAGCGTGTGGCATGGATGTAATCTAACTCAAGTGGAAAGTTTAAACGCTCAATAAGTGCTGCAGTTGGGATTAAGCCGCCATTCATAACACACAAAACAAGAGGGAGTTTGTCTCCCAAGTCCGCGGTTATCCGTTGTGCCATTTTATTTAGCGCGGCATCGATTTGATGCTCGTCTACAAGACAGTCAGCTTCGTCTAAAATTTGGTTGAGTTGGTCAATCGTGTTAGTCATTTTAGGCTCTGTTTTTAAAAATAGGCGCGATTCTACATCAAACTTGACCAGATGCTAAGTTTTAATCTTATGTAGTGTGGCACACAAACAAATTGAAGCAAGAATGATCAGCCATGACAACTGTAACCAGATTAAAAAAATTGGCAAAGCAGCAAAGGCACCATATACAATTTGGTAGTTGGTAAAAAATTGCGCAAAAGAACTAAAGATATAATTGAGAATCACCAAACCAATGCTGCCGAAAAGGGCGGCGATACTGGCGAGCTTAATGGAGACCTCTTCATTTGGTGTTAAATAATTTAATGTCAGTAGCATTAAGAAATATAGCACCAGGCTTCCTAACTCAAGTAGGTTGTTGAGCCATGAGCTTGTCTCATCCTGTTGAAGCTCAAGTGAGATTAAGGTGCCATAAAGGCTAAGTGTTGTTGCGAATAGAATGGGGCCTAGGGTTAGAATGGCCCAATAGGTCAGTAGACGTTCTCTGATTTTTCGGCGTTGCTGAATCTGCCAGATCGATTGAACGCTGGATTCAAAGTTGTTTAGCAATAGTAGTGCCGTTAGAAAAAGAGCGATGATCCCTGCAATCGGTAATTTCTTAGATTGCTCAGAGAATTGAATTAAATACGGCAAAACTTGTTCACTTGAGCCTGGTGCCAAATGCAACTCAATGAAGTTCAGTAATTGCGTTTGCATGGTTTGCAGGGTTGGAGTGAAACTCAAAATGCCGAGGATAATGGTGATGATGGGCACAGCGGCTAATAAGCTGGATAAGGTAAGCTGCGCTGCTTTTTGGGATAAAGCACTTGTTTTAAAGTGGTTTAAGGTCAGTAATCCATATCGTTGAAAAACAGTGATTAAATACAAAATACGATCGGTCATTATCTTTGCTTGCTTTGCTCGGTAAGAAACAGAGTTATTACCATAACATAGGCCGACGGACTAGGTAATAGAGTGTGGATTTATGCACAATGCACAAGAAGAGTGCAACGTGCTATTTTATGGCGCATTCGTGTTGTTTTTGCAGGACGTCGGTAGTATTATCTGTTTCGTTCCTTTTGTGATATTTGTGCTGCGGAGTAGTAGAGTTTAACTATTCTCGGTTCCTTGGTAACAAATAGTCATTTTAGCCCAGTTTAACTGGGCTTTTTTATGTCTATTGGTTGACGATTGCTATTCCATCCCTATAATAGCCCACCACAAGAAATGTAATGAGTATTGCGCCTGTAGCTCAGTCGGATAGAGCATCCGCCTTCTAAGCGGACGGTCAGGGGTTCGAATCCCTTCAGGCGCGCCATTTCAGCCCATTACTTTAATAAGTTTAGGTTTTGTTGGCTGTATTACATGAGTGACCTTTTAGGTCGAATTGCAACCAACAAATTAAAGCAAGTTCCCGAGAGGAAATTTTATGCAAGTTTCTGTAGAGACAACGTCTCCAATTGAGCGCGTACTGAATATCACTGTTCCAGCAGCTCGTGTAGACGAGAAAGTAAATACTGAAGTGGCGAAAACAGCCAAAACTATCCGTATGGATGGTTTCCGTAAAGGTAAAGTGCCAGTGAGTGTTGTAAAAAAACGCTATGGCCAAGGTATTCGTATTGATGCTGTAGAGCAAATCATGCGTGATGCGTATGTTGAAGCGATTCAAAAAGAAGACATTCAGCCAGCCGGTATGCCAGCAATTGAGCCTAAGAACTTTGCTGAAGGCGCTGATCTTGAGTTTGTTGTTAAAGTTGAAGTCTACCCAGAAGTGGTATTGGCAGATAATGCTGCAATCAAAGTTGATCGTGTCATTTCTGAAGTAACGGATGCAGACGTTGACACTATGTTAGAAACATTGCGCAAGCAAAATGCAGAGTGGAATGCGGTTGAGCGTGAAGCGGCTGACGGCGATCAAGTGACCATCGATTTTGTTGGTTACCTAGGCGATGAAGCCTTTGAGGGTGGTGCAGCGGAAGGACATAAATTGGTCCTTGGCTCTAACACTATGATTCCTGGTTTCGAGACTGGTATTCTTGGTGCGAAAGCGGGCGAAGAGCGTTCTATCGAAGTCACCTTCCCAGAAGATTATCAAGCTGAAAACCTAAAAGGTAAAGAAGCGACGTTCAAAATTACTGTTTCAGAAGTGGCTGAGCAAGTATTGCCTGAGCTTGACGATGCTTTCGTTGAGAAGTTTGGTCTAGAAGAAGCGACACTTGATGCTTTGCGTGCTGAAGTACGTAAAAACATGGAGCGTGAGTTGAACCAAGCGGTTAAGGCTAAGCTGAAGACGGCTTTGTTTGACGGTCTTTCTTCTATCAACGAAGTGGAAGTACCTTCTGCATTGGTTGATCAAGAAGTGGATGCGCTTCGTAAGCAAGCTGCTCAACAATTTGGCGGTGAAGGCTTTGATGCTTCTCAGCTTCCTGCAGAACTGTTCCAAGATGAAGCGAAAAAACGCGCTAAACTTGGTTTGTTGATTTCTGAAGTTATCAAGAAAGATGACATTAAAGTAGACGATGATCGTGTACGTGCTTTCTTGGAAGATATGGCTCAAGCTTACCAAGAGCCACAGCAAGTTATTGACTTCTACTTGAAGAACAAAGAGCAGTTGGCTCAAGTTCAATCTGCTGTACTTGAAGAGCAGGTTGTTGATAAACTGTTGGAATCCGCTCAAGTAACTGAAGTAACTTTGGGCTATGAAGACGCTATCAAGCCAAACGCTCAAGCTGAAGAAGCTGGAGAAGAAGCATAAGACTTCCGTCTTATCTTTTTTGAATAAGGTCGACATAGCTTAGGTTATGTCGACTTTTTTGTTTTAAGGAATGCGATATGAATTTGACGAACCCAACAACTGGTCCCGTAGCAATTACAAGTAATGGCCTTGTTCCTATGGTCATTGAGCAAACCGCTCGTGGCGAAAGGTCTTTTGATATTTACTCTCGCTTGCTGAAGGAGCGAGTTATCTTTTTGGTTGGTCAGGTCGAAGATCACATGGCGAATCTGGTGGTGGCTCAGCTGTTGTTTTTAGAATCTGAGAACCCAGATAAAGACATTCATTTGTATATCAACTCGCCTGGTGGCTCTGTGACGGCCGGCATGTCTATTTATGATACAATGCAGTTCATTAAGCCAGATGTGAGCACTATGTGTATTGGTCAGGCGGCGAGTATGGGGGCGCTTCTGTTGACAGCAGGTGCGGCTGGTAAGCGTTATTGTCTACCTAATTCTCGTGTCATGATTCACCAGCCGCTTGGTGGCTATCAGGGGCAGGCATCAGATATTGAGATCCATACACGTGAGATCTTGAGTATTAAGCATAAGCTTAATGAAATTATCTCATTCCATACTGGTAAGCCAATAGATCAGGTTGCTGTTGATACGGATCGGGATAATTTTATGAATCCTGAAACGGCAAAAGAGTACGGGTTAATTGATGATATTTTACAAAAACGTACAGTTTAATTTTTTTTAAGGGTGGAATAAATGTCGGATGATAATTTTAGCCGTGGCGACCACTCCGATCGGTTATTGTATTGCTCTTTCTGTGGCAAAAGCCAAGATGAAGTTAAGAAGCTTATAGCCGGTCCATCGGTTTATATTTGCAATGAGTGTGTCGATTTATGTAATAACATCATCACGCAAGAGTTGTCGCAAGTAGATGGTGAGTCTGCTTCAGAAGATGAGTTGCCAACGCCAATGAAATTAAGCACGGCGCTTGATGATTACGTTATTGGTCAAGATCGTGCGAAGCGAGTGTTAGCGGTAGCCGTTTATAATCACTATAAGCGTCTGCGTCATCAAGGTAAGTCGGATACTGGTGTTGAGTTGGGCAAGAGTAACATCTTGCTAATCGGCCCCACTGGTAGTGGTAAAACATTGTTAGCACAAACGTTGGCGCGTGTATTAGATGTACCGTTTACGATTGCGGATGCGACGACCTTAACGGAAGCGGGTTATGTTGGTGAAGACGTTGAAAACATCATTCAAAAGCTTCTGCAGAATTGTGACTACGATGTTGAGAAAGCGCAGCGCGGTATTGTTTACATTGATGAGATCGATAAGATTTCTAGAAAGTCAGACAATCCATCGATTACCCGTGATGTATCTGGCGAAGGTGTTCAGCAAGCGTTATTGAAATTGATTGAAGGCACGGTGGCATCGGTGCCACCGCAAGGTGGTCGTAAACATCCGCAACAAGAGTTTTTGCAAGTCGATACCTCTAATATCTTGTTTATATGTGGTGGTGCGTTTGCGGGTCTTGAGCGTGTGATTGGTGAGCGCACAGAGAAAAGTAGTATTGGTTTCTCTGCTAAAGTAAAAAGTAAAGACGAAGGTCGGTCCTTCTCTGAAACCGTTCATAATGTAGAAACGGAAGACTTGGTGAAATTTGGTCTGATTCCGGAGTTTGTTGGTCGATTGCCTGTCGTGGCAACCTTGTCTGAGCTGGATAAAGAAGCACTTGTTACTATCCTGAGCGAGCCAAAAAATGCTTTGGTCAAACAATATCAGCATTTGTTCGAGTTGGAGGGTGTGGCCTTAGAATTTACACCTGAATCTTTGTTGGAAGCTGCCTCGTTAGCACTAGAGCGTAAAACGGGAGCGCGTGGCTTGCGTAGTATCTTGGAGTCTGCTTTGTTGGATTGCATGTATGATCTGCCAACACGACAAGATGTGGTTAAAGTGGTGATGGATGCGCCGTCTATTCGCGGCGAATCTGCCCCATTAATGGTAATAGAAAAGGAAGATGTGGCGAAAAACGCCTAGTCTCATTGCCTGTTTTAAAAAGCCGAGTTTAAGTTCTTCTTAATCTCGGCTTTTTTGTTTTTCGCTTTTCATGTCGATCTAGGCTAAATTGAATGTATATAAGCGCTTGTATTTTTCTGCTTTGCCCTTATCTCTTTCTTAATCCTCAATTTAATAGATAGTAAGTGCGCCTTTTGTGAATGCGCCCAAGTTGGAAATTTATATGTCAGACTCTTTGCTTCTTCCAATGTTGCCATTACGTGATGTAGTGGTTTATCCCCATATGGTATTGCCGTTATTTGTTGGTCGCGCTAAATCCATTGCCGCGCTTGAGTCCGCGATGGAAGGGGATAAGCATGTTTTTCTTGTGGCTCAGCAAGATGCGTCAAAAGATGATCCTACAACAGATGATTTATATTCAATCGGTACGACTGCAAAAATAATGCAGTTATTACGTCTTCCTGATGGCACCGTCAAGGTCTTGGTTGAAGGGGTTAAGCGTGCGCGTCTTGAGTCCATGAAAGATGAGGCGGAGTTTGTCCTTGGCGAAGTGACTGAGCTAGAACAGATCGAAGAAGATCAGGCTGAATTTGATGTGATTCGAAGTGCGTTATTAAAGCAATTGGATGAATACGTTGCTGGTAGCAAGCGCATTCCATCTGAAGTCGTGGCTTCTCTCAAGTCCATCGACGATTTGGCTAAATTGATCGATAACATCACTGGCCATATGAGCCTGAAGCTTGAAGATAAGCAAAAAGTGCTTGAAGTGGATTCTTTGGTGGGGCGTGGTGAATATCTGATTGGTTTAATGGATGGCGAGCTGGACATTGCTCATCTTGAAAAAAACATCCGTAGTCGCGTTAAGAAGCAAATGGAGAAGAGTCAGCGAGAATACTATTTGAATGAGCAAATGAAGGCCATTCAAAAAGAACTTGGTGATATGGAAGACGGTAGCAATGAATTGGATTTGCTGCAGGAAAAAATTGCCGAAGTTGGCATGACGGAAGAGGCCAAAGACAAAGCCGAAGCGGAGTTGAAAAAATTGCGCATGATGTCGCCTATGTCGGCCGAAGCAACCGTGGTACGTGGTTACATTGATTGGTTAGTATCACTGCCTTGGAAGCAGCGTAGTAAGGTTCGTAATGATTTGGCGTACGCTGAAAAGGTATTGAACCAAGATCATTACGGCTTGCAAGATGTGAAAGAGCGCATCTTGGAGTTCTTAGCGGTTCAGCAGCGTGTTAAGAAAGTAAAAGGGCCGGTATTGTGTTTGGTTGGGCCGCCGGGTGTGGGTAAAACGTCCTTAGGTCAGTCGATTGCCAAAGCGGTTAATCGTAAATACGTTCGTATGGCGTTAGGTGGGGTACGTGATGAGGCTGAGATTCGTGGTCACCGTCGTACTTACATCGGTTCTATGCCAGGTAAGCTGTTGCAGAAGTTAACCAAGGTGAAGGTGAAAAACCCACTTTTCCTATTGGATGAGATCGATAAGATGGGCATGGATCAACGTGGTGATCCAGCCTCAGCTTTGTTGGAGGTGTTGGATCCAGAGCAAAACCATACCTTTAATGATCACTATTTAGAAGTGGACTACGATCTGTCTGATGTGATGTTTATTTGTACGTCTAACAGCATGAATATTCCGGGTCCATTATTGGATCGCATGGAAGTGATTCGTATCCCAGGTTACACAGAAGACGAAAAATTAAACATTGCCAAGCGTTACTTGTTGCCTAAGCAGGTGAAGTTGGCTGGTCTTAAAGCCAGTGAGATTGATATCACAGATGACGCTTTGATGGATGTAATCCGTTATTACACCAAAGAGGCTGGGGTGCGTGGTTTAGAGCGTGAGATCAGTAAAATCTGTCGTCGTGTGGTAAAAAAACAAGCTTTGACTAAGGCGAAAAAACCGGCAGCCGTTTCGGTGACCAGTGACAATCTTGAGGATTTTTCTGGTGTTCATAAGTTTAGTTACGGTAAGGCAGAAGAAAAAAATCAAATTGGTCAGGTCACAGGTTTGGCTTGGACATCGGTTGGTGGTGAGTTATTAACCATTGAAGCGGCGGGTGTACCAGGCAAAGGTCGTCATGTGAAAACGGGTTCCCTTGGTGATGTGATGCAAGAGTCCATCCAAGCGGCTTTGACTGTGGTACGAAGTCGAGCCTCTGGACTGGGAATTGATGAAGATTTTCATGAAAAAGTTGACTTGCATTTGCATGTGCCTGAAGGCGCTACGCCGAAGGATGGGCCGAGCGCAGGTGTGGCAATGTGTACTGCTATTGTATCCGTGCTTGCAAAAGTCCCTGTTAAAGCCTCTGTGGCGATGACAGGCGAGATTACGCTGCGTGGAGAGGTGCTACCTATAGGTGGTTTGAAAGAGAAGCTTCTAGCGGCTCATAGGGGCGGTATTAAAACCGTCATTATTCCGCAAGAAAACAGTCGTGATTTGAAAGAGATTCCAGACAATATCAAAGCGGATATTGAGGTTGTCCCAGTAAAATGGATTGATGAAGTGCTGGATATTGCTTTAGAGTATATTCCTTCACCAAAAAAGGTAGAAACATTGCCTTCGAGTGAAAAAACTGTTGATGAACAAGAGTCTGTAAGTCATCATTAGATCCATCCTGTGTTGACAGGGAGTAGGTTAGGCTTGTATAACTGCTCGCTCGGCCTTGTCGGTTGGCATATATATACTGCGCCGAAATTAAAACTAAGGAACCACGAAAATACTGAAGGGGTACAACGTGAACAAATCTGAATTGATTGATGCTATTGCAGCGTCTGCTGATTTATCTAAAGCTTCTGCGAGCAATGCTCTTGACGCTACTTTAAAAGCAATTGAAACGGCTTTGGCAAAAGGTGACCAGGTAACACTTGTAGGTTTTGGTACTTTTGCTGTTAAAGAACGTGCCGCACGCACTGGCCGCAACCCTCAAACTGGTGCGGAAATCCAAATTAAAGCCGCTAAGGTTCCTGGCTTTAAAGCCGGCAAAGGTCTAAAAGACGCTGTAAACTAATGCATTTGGAGCAGTAGTTCAGTTGGTTAGAATACCTGCCTGTCACGCAGGGGGTCGCGGGTTCGAGTCCCGTCTGTTCCGCCATTAGATACAAAAAGGTGTATTCCAAGCGGAATACACCTTTTTTATTAGGTAATTTATTAATTTCATGTGGAGGCAGTAATGCTCCAAGATATCAGAGATAAGTCACAAGGCATTGTTGTCAAGATCATTGTTGGTTTTATCGTCGTGACTTTTGCTCTATTTGGCGTTGACGCCTTGGTTACGAGTTTTAATTCTTCAGATAAAGTGGCCGAAGTAGATGGTGTTGACATTACCCGTACACAAATGTTGCAAGGCGCGGAAACTCAACGTCGCCAGTTGATTTCCATGATGGGAAGTCAGATTAATCCGGCGCTATTGGAAGACAATTTATTACAGCGTCGCGCTTTGGATGAACTTATCCAGCGTGCCGTATTAGCCAATCAAGCCGACGTGCTTGGTTTGGGTGTGTCAGATGAGCAGGTGAATGCGTATTTGTTACAGGCTGAACAATTTCAGACCAACGGACAATTCGATCAAACCAAGTATCTGAACTTTTTGCGCTCTTTAGGTTTTACGCCTTTGGCATTTAAAGAACGTATCAAGCAAGATGTTTTAATTCAGCAGCCACGTAATGCCATTGCGGGTTCTGAGTTTGTGTTGCCTTATCAAACGGATGTGGTAACCAATTTGCAGTCTCAAGTGCGTAGTTATGATTATGTTTCGTTTTCTTTGGCGGATGAGTCCGAACAAACCAGCGTCACAGATGCAGAACTACAAGCTTACTATGATGAGCATAAGGACAGCTTTAAAACACCTGAACAGGTGAAAGTGGATTATGTTGTCGTATCCAGCACTGATTTCGCGAACAAGGTGCAAGTCTCAGATGCAGAGTTGCAAAATGCGTATCAAGCTTTGGTGGCCGAAACCGCACCAGAAGAGCGTTCGGCTTCTCACATACTGATTGAAACGGCTGATCGTTCGTCAGAAGAAGCGCAAGCTATTGCGAAAGAAGTGGAAGGCAAGCTAGCGGCAGGTGAAAGCTTTGCAAGCTTGGCAGCGGAGTATTCAGATGATATTGGCTCTAAAAATGATGGTGGCTATTTAGGCTTCATTGAGAAAGGGTCAATGGATGAAGCTTTTGAAAATGTCTTGTTCTCTATGCAGCAGGGCGATGTAAAAGAAGCTAAAACGGATTATGGTATTCATCTAATTCAACTAGATGACGTCTCTAAAGTGGATGTGCCTAGCTTTGAGTCTGAAAAAGCGCAACTCACTGACTCCTTAATGGCAGACAAAACGCGTGATGCGTTACTGACTGCTCATGAGGACATTACCGATTTGGCCTATGCCAGTGATAACCTAGAAGGTATTGCTAAAGAATACGGTGTTGATGTGTTGCAGAGTGCTTACTTTGGTCGCCAAGGTGGTACGGATGATGTAACGGCCAATGCTGCTGTGATTGCGGCAGCGTTTGGAAATTCAGTATTAGAAGACGGTCAAAACAGTGATTTGATTGAATTAAATGATGACGAAGTGGTTGTTATTCACCTCAACGATCATCAGCCGGAGTCTGTACAAAGTTTTGACGAAGTAAAAGACCAAGTAGCGTCCATTGTTATTCAGGATAAAGCATTGGCATCGTTGAAAGAAAAAGCGCTTGCAGCGAAGGCTTCTTCTTCAACGCAGTGGACGAGCGTTGAAAGTGCTAAGCGTGGTCAAGATGAAATCACGTCATTGGCTTTTTCTTTACCGCACCCTGAACAAGGTCCTGTTACGGATATTAAAGACATGTCGAACGGCGATATTGCTTTGATTCGCTTGAATCAAGTTGATGTTGGTACAGAGCCTGTTTCAGAGGAGCAGCAGCAAGCCTACCAGCGTTATTTGAGTCAGAATCAAGCCAGTTTGAGTACACAGTCTCAACAGGCTTATCTAACGAATCAGGCAGATATTGAGCGTTAATAGTTATTAAGTGATTGTTATAAAAAAGCCACTTCAGAAGTGGCTTTTTTGGTTTTGTCTGTCCTGTCCTGAGATACCTTGTTCGAGGGTATTCAGTTTTTATATCGTGTTTGTTATGACTGGAATTTATTGAACCAGACATTGGCTGGTATAAAGAAAGCTTGAGCTGTTTTGGCTGTGGTGTATTTCATTAGGTGATCTGTGTGACCTTGTTCGTCGCCTAAGATCATGCTTTCTAGCATGAGATTAAAGTGGCTTGCGCTCTTGCCGTAACTTGCAAACATTAGGCCCTGATCCGTTAGGTTGCCATATGGCATGCTTTGGCGAAGAATTTCAATGGATTTGCCATCTTCGTCTTTTAGTGAAGTGCGCTTGGTGTGGGCGTTAGGGGATTTATCAGCAGACGGATATTCTTCGTTGTCTTCTTTGGTGCGACCGTATGTGTCTTCTTGTGTTTTTAAATCTTCTTTTTGCCACTTGGTAAGGTTGTGTGAAAAGCGCATCAAGTTGAAATATGAGCCGTGGCGGTAGTCTGCATCCTCGTCGCCAACTAAGGCAACCGCTTTACGCTGTTCTCCCTGAGGGTTTTCTGTACCATCGACAAAGCCTGTTAGGTCACGGCTGTCTTTATAAAGAAAACACTGCACTTCTTCGACAAGTTCGACGCTATCACCGAAAAGAGCGAACAAGCTTTGAGTGAGTTGGAAGCTAGCATCATGACGCATTGCACGTATGTGTAAAACCAAGTCGACATCCGTCGGTATGATCTCGGTTTCTGGGCCTTTAAGAGCTGGAAATAGATCGAGTTCCTGCGGCTGCTTGTTGTCCAATTCTGACCAAATGAGTTTGCTGAATCCTATGGCGGCATGTAATTCGGCCTTTGGAAATTGCGCTTGGATTTGGCTCACCAAGTCTGGAATCATGACTAATGATTGTTTGAATTCCGTCATTCGTGAGCGCTTGACATTAAGAGTGACAAAACACGCATCACTAGAGGGTTCTGCGATGATGCCAGATTGATATGGTGTCATGTCTTTATTTCCTTTGAAGATCTAACTTTAAAAATTCGGATATAAGGCTTTTAGCTGACTCGCTTGCGATGGCTTTGCTTGGCCGCTTGAATATTCCTCAAGCGCATCAGCAAGTGGATTGCCTTGCCATTCGTGCAGCGGATTGTTGGAATACATCATTAACTCGGCTTCCATTAGTAACTGCGTTACCTGTACAGAAGTTAAGCGTTTGATGTCATCTAGCGTACGAATTTCATGGTCTCCCCAGCGATGGCGAGCCCATTCTAGCAGGTTTGCGCGTAACTCAGAAAGTTGATTTTGTCGGCAGCACTGAATCAAAATGTTGAAAGCACTGGCTTCATCAGGCGTGGATAAAGGAGCAAATTCCTGCAAAGTAGGGACACTGGTTTCCGTGGGGAGGTCTGTTTCTGATTTTTTAAAGCGCTTATACAGACCAGCGATCAAAAGTAGGCCAGCTACCGTTAAAAGTGCATAGATAACCCAGTCACGAGGTGACAGTGAAGTGCTTTCTTGTTGTTCCAGTGCCGAAGCCATGCTTGCTTGATCACCCAATGTTGCTGCTTTTGCCGGTTCGGGTTTTTTTACCAAGGATATAGGCGCGGTGGAGCTAGGTTGTGCGGGCAGTGGCGAGGTATCTATGTCGGGTTTCGTCGGTGTGATTTGCCCTGTTGGTAATGCTGCAATTGTGACACCTTGTGTCTTGGCTTTGGCATGAGCGATCTGTCGTGTTTTGGTATTCCAATAGGTAATATCAATGTCCGGCAAAATGAGTTCGCCTTCAGCGGTTGGCACGACTTCAACCTGTATGTTTTGTTCTCCTGTGACACCTATGATGGTTTTTTGATTGCTAAATTTAGGCGGTTGAGGATACAGCTTATATTGACGGGTGCTATTGAAATCCAAGGTTGGGATTTGTTCTGGTAATGAGCCTTTCGCGCGAACATTAATTTCCCACATTAGGGTATCGCCAATTCTTGGCGTATCAGTGGCCGCGGTCAGTTTAGTGCTTATTGCTACCTCTTCGCTGGGTAACCAAGAATCGGCTGTATAGCTCGCTGGTATGGGCAGAACCTGTAAATTTAGGGGCTCACTTTGTACCTTGATGAGCTTTCGTCCCGAGGATGTATTGATCATGGCTTGTACGCTTTGTGGCGGGATGGTCATCGGGCCACTACGTTGAGGGAAACTCAGGTATTCACGAGTGATGACCTGATATTGTGTGCCATTGATGGTTTCATAATTCATTTGGTCATCAATGAGGCGTTCAATGACTAGATTGGGTTGCGCTGGCACAGAGCGGTTGGCGTTTTGTAGGGCAACGGAGGTATAGAGTTTAACGCTCAGGATGACTTGTTGTTGTAAATAAGGTTCAACATTGGAGGCCTGCAGTTTCATGATGACTGGCGGATTGCCATTGTCGTCGAGTAGTTGAGGGGCACTGTTGACCTGTAATTTAATGGCTTGTGACTGATGATCGCCAATCTTAATGGGTGGAATCTCAAGGGTGCCAACCGATTTTGGCATGAGTGAAATCACCCAAAAATTGAGTGCTTTGCTGGTACCGAGGTTGAAACTAAATTGACTGTTTTGGCTTTTGCCGAGGATTTCGAAGTCTTTTTGTAGTGGAGACAACTCGGGTCCGTTTCCAGTATCGCTAAAGTCAGCTCTTAAGGTCAGTTGTACAAGTGAGTTTTCAGTAACAACATTTTTATTTAGACTGGCGGTCACGCTGGCGGCATACAGCGAGGACTGAGTCGCAATCAATAGACTTATGACCAGACAAGACTGCAATGCAGATCTTAAGCGTGACTGGAATAAAGTGAATTGTGACTGACGACTTACCATGGGTTCATCCCATCCTCTTGCATTAATAAATTTTGATTGCGTTTTTCTTGGTGCAGATACTCTAGTTTGCGCTGTAATAAGCTGCCAGGGTCGTCTTGAATCTGACGTAACCACTGTTCCAGAGCTTGTTTGCTTTCCATGTTTTGCTGAGTATTTGTTTGTGCAGGTTGCTTATTACCTGTCTCCGCTTGCCCATTATCCTTTGGTGGTTGGTCTTTGTCTTGTGTTTCGTTCGTTTTGTCAGATTTTTTTGTGTCGTCTGAGTCATCTGTTTGTTTGGATTGCTGTTCATCAGATGATTTGTCTTGTTGCTGATCCTTGGTTGACGACGGCTTGTTAGTATCTTGTGGTGGTTGATTGCTTTGCTGTTGCTGCTTTAGGTACTCAAGATTCTCTTTTGCGGCTGTCAGCTGTGGGTCTTGTTCAAGCGCTTTTTCGTAGGACTCTATGGCTTTGTTTGTTTGGCCTGCAAGTGCATAGGCATTGCCAAGGTTGTAGTTATCAGTAGCCTGGCGGTTAGATTGCTCTAACAGTTTGATGGTGCGGTCGTATTTTTCTAGTGCGTATGACGAAGCCGCTTGCCAGTCTGGTCGCCTGAAGAGTTTTTCTGCTGTTTGCCAGTCGCCTTGATTAACCGCTTGTTGTGCTTGTTGATCTGGCGTTTTAAACCAATCCAGCGGGGAGGCATACAGTGGTTTACTTGGCGTTGAAAAAATGCCGATTAATAGAAGAAAAAGCACGCCACGGCGGAATTGGTAAGCGAGCCAAATTAAAAAAGGCAAAGCAAACCAGTGACCTTGATCTTGCCATGTGATGCTTTTGTTATCGGCCTGTTTATTTTGATGTCGTTGAGGCTGGTGGCGATTGATTTGTTGCAACGCTTGTTGATTTAGGCGGCCATGGTAAAAATGTCCACCTAGGTCGTTGGTGAAGTTTTTAAGTTCCGTTAAAGGCGTGCTTGGAATAATGGTTTGGCCTGATTTTTTCAGTATGCGGCCATTGGGTAATTTGATTGGGCCGCCTTGATCTGTACCAAAGGCAATTAGGTCTAATGTAATGTTTTTATCGTCCAGTAAGCCTGGAATGATGTCTTTATCTCTATCGGCAAGGTCGTCGGTCAGCACAATCAGGTGCAGTGAGGAAGCGGGTTTATTTAAGCTCAATGCGGTTTCAATGGCTTGACTGAGATGGTTGCCATAAACGGGCATGATAATGGGCTCTAATGCCAGTAGAAAATGAATGATGGTGTCTTTGTCTTGGCTAAATGGGCTAATGACATAACTGTCTCCAGCGTAAGCCACTAAAGCCACATCGCCACCTTGAGTGTGATCTAAAATATCGCGAACGGTTTGTTTTAATTGTGTTTGGCGATTAGGTTTGATGTCGGTTGCGTACATAGAGAGGGATTGATCGACAATAAAGATGGTTTTCTGAGTGCTGATGTACATTGTATGAGGAGATTGTTGCCAACTGATCCCTGTTAAACCAATCCAACACAGCGACAAGCAAGCCACGCCAAGCCATTTATTGAGCACAGGTTGTGGCGAGGGGGCTTGTAAATAGGGGAGTAGGTGAGCGTCCACGAGTTGGTTAATCTGTTTGTGTTGTGCTTTTTTGCCATCGAAAAACCATGCCAATAACAAGGTTAATGGAATACAAAGAAGCCACCATGGGCGTTCAAAGTGTAGGGTGTCGAAAAGTATCATGTTCGCCCCCTTTTGCTTAAATAATAGCGATTATTAGAAATCAAGGAGAGGCTAAAACTTAAGATGGCAAACAGGGCAAACCAATGAAAAAAGGTGGTCACAGGGCGTTGCCAAACCTCTTCTGAAGGGGTGGGTTCCATTTCATCCAATTGTTGATAGATGCGCTGTAAATCTTCGGTACTTTTGGCTCGAAAGTATTGGCCACCGGTTTGAGAAGCAATGTTTTTTAATAGGTCTTCATCAAGGTCGCTGGATGGGTTAACTTCTTTTGGACCAAAAAAACCTCGTACCAACATGCTGTCCGCCCCTATCCCTATGGTGTGGATGCGAACATCCTGGGATGCGGCAAAGGCGGCCGCTTGGCTAGGCTGAACGCGTCCTGCTGTGTTGGCACCATCGGTCATAAGAATCAAGACTTTTTGATCAGACGCTTTGTCTTCAAGACGCTTAATGCCCAAGCCAATGGCATCTCCGATGGCGGTTCTTTGCCCTGCAAAGCCAATTTGCGTCTCTTGAACGAGTTGGTTGATGGTTTTGGTATCGAAGCTCAAAGGCGCCTGAAGAAATGCTTTTGTGCCAAAGACAATGATGCCAATACGATCGCCGCGACGTTTGTCTATGAAATCAGCCAGTACTGCTTTGGCGGCCTGTAAGCGATCAGCCGTTTGTTGATGGAGTGTCATGTCGGTGATTTTCATGCTGCCGGATAAGTCTAAGGCAATGAGTAAATCGCGTCCGGACGGTGTTACTTGTGTCGGTTCTCCGACCCAGGTCGGGCGGCTAATGGCAATCACTAACAGTATCCAAGCCAGCCATAGGAAACTTTTTCCGAATATGGATTGCCCTGCGGTTGTTGTCTTGTCTTGATGTTGGATTAGGTGTTGAGATTGAGCCCACCACAAGGCATCACGGCTTGGTTTGGCGTTGGGTAGCCAGCGAGCCAATAGTGGAATGGGCAAAACAATGAGGAACCAAGGCCACACAAATTCAAGCATGGTGCTTCCTAATCCAATAACGAGTGGTTGTGACCATTTTCTGAATCTCTTCGGTATTGATCTCGATTTCGGCTTGATATGGCGCGACGATAAAGGCTTCGCCGAGCTGTGCAAAATTATGCTTTTTTGTCATCTGTTGGTCTAAAACAGCGATAAGATCCCGGCTGTTTAGCGCGGCCTGTTGATCTTTACCTGAGCTGATGAGGCAGCGACGAATTAGCTCATGGCATAAAATAATATGGCGGCCTTCTAAGCCTTGGCGGGTTTGCTGTTTTAAAATGAGTAGTGCTTCACGTCGATAAGCTCGTTTCTTGTATCGCTTTAGTAGCCACCATAAAGTGCTGATGACCAGTATGCATAACAAAGCAAGCACAAGCCAAGTCCACCAAACGGGTGGCCACATGGCAACGGCATCGGGCAATAAATACCCTTTATTCGGTAAGTCTAAAGGCGATGCTTGGGTCATTATCCAATGGCTCCTAATGACAGCAAGTATCGCGCGATGCCTTCAGGGGGCTCAGATAAATCAAACACCAGATGTTCAATATCGAGCTGATTTAGCTGCTTTTTTAGCTGTTGATTCTGTTTCTGGAAGGCCTGCTGAGCCAAGTTTGAACTGCGTTCACTGATGTTCACTATGGACTCACCAGAGGCATTTTTAATCTGATATTGTCCTGGGGCAAGTTTAAAGGTGTTGGCGTCAATTATTTGAACCCAAAATACCTTATTGTGCTGCGCAAGTTGCTTTAAATAAAGCGTTTCAGGTCGACTGAGGTGTTGTTTGTCGGTCAAAATAATCACATCTTTATTGCGCGCTTTTAGACTGACCGGGTTTGGTGTCAGTACTTGCAGTGACGGTGTTGAGTGTTGACGTGATTGTATTAAGCTGGCTTGCGATAAAGGCTGAAATAATTTTGCTAACAGCGGTGTTGTTTGTTGCCAGATGTCGTGTCCACCAAAGCACAATCGATAGGAAAGCTTGTCACCTTGTTGTTTTGTCCGCCAAGCTAGGATGCCTGCTAGTTGTACAAAACGAGTGGAAATAAAACTGTATTTTGTACCGAAATAGGCGTCACTAGAGAGATCCATTAGGAGCAGCCTTTGGTGTTCGTTTTCTTGTGCATAGAGACGGGTTTGAACCTGGCCTGTGCGCGCGGTGACACGCCAATCAATATGGCGCAGATCATCACTGGCTTGATACGCGCGAAGTTCCAGCATTTCTAACCCTTGCCCTTTTAGATGAGCATGGCGCTCGCCACTGGTTAAAGCGAAGTGCTTTGCTCGTGGTGCGCGCCCAAGGTGTTTAGCATAATGCCCGAGTTGAGCAAAATCCACGTCTTGTAACTCAGGTGAAGAGGGGGCTAAAAGAGCACTCATAGTCATCTATATCGAATTAATCATAACGCTGGTACATGGCTAATGAGACGATTTAGTAAATCGTCTGTTGATAGACCAGAGGCTTGGGCTTCAAATGAGGTGATAATTCGGTGCCGAAGGACTGGCAAGGCGACTTGTCGAACATCGTCAGGGGTGACGAAATCGCGACCGTTTAGTAGGGCATTGGCACGAGCGCAACGATCTAATGCTAGTGTGCCACGTGGACTGGCTCCAAATTCAATCAGCTTCAAATCTTGCGCTTGTTGCCCAAGATACAGCTCTGGTTGGCGTGTCGCTACCACCAATTGCACAATATATTGCTCAACATTTTCAGACATGTATAAGCCCAATGCCTGTTGCTGTAAGGCCAGAATTTGCTCAGGACGACAAAGTGCTTGCGGTTTGTCTGTGGTGGTTTTGTGCAAGTCTTGTTGTCGAACGAGACGAAGTACTTCTAGTTCACTGTTGGCACTTGGGTAATTAAGGTTGATTTTCATCATAAAGCGATCAAGTTGCGCTTCAGGAAGAGGGTAAGTGCCTTCTTGCTCTATGGGGTTTTGGGTGGCGATGACAAAAAACAACGCTGGTAAAGGGTAGCTTTGATTGCCCACTGTGACTTGCTTTTCCCCCATGGCTTCCAGCAACGCGGATTGTACTTTTGCAGGTGCGCGGTTGATTTCATCGGCGAGTACAATGTCATTCATAATGGGCCCGGCGACAAAGCTAAACTGTCCGGTTTCTTGTTGGTAAATATCGGAGCCAGTTATATCGCCTGGAAGCAGGTCAGGTGTGAACTGAATACGTTGGAAGCGGCTGTCTATGGTATTGGCTAATGCCTTGGCAGCCGTGGTTTTGGCAATGCCTGGTGGCCCTTCTAAAAGAACGTGACCATTGGCGATCAGTGCAACCAATAATTCGTGTGTTAATTCTTCTTGACCAATAATGGCTTGATTGAGGTGATCTTTTAGTTGCTCAACAAGAGTTACCATCGAATTGAGATTCCTTATACTTCTGTCAAAAAAGGTGTGAAGGCCATATAATAGTGCCCATCTTATCGGATTCAAATCTTTACGCACAGAGCGAACTTTGTAAGGGTAATGTAAGCACAGGAAAGAATAATGGCGAAACTTGTATTAAATGTGGCTTTGCCTGCGTTTAAATATAAAGCTATGTATGCTGGTGCTGCAAAGAATTTAGTGGCAAGTAGCTTAGATGGACGTAAGGTGCAATTACCTTTGTCTGCGTTTCAATCTTTTGTCACCCACCAAGGCATTTATGGTCTGTTTGAAGTCGAGTTTGATAGTAGGAATAAATTAGTGGGTGTGACTAAACTGAGATGACACCCAAGATTGCAGATGATCCCATTGAGGAGCTTTTTTATGTATCAGTTTGCCCGCTCGCTATTGTTTAAACTAGACCCAGAAGTGTCACATGAGCTGTCGTTGGATATGCTCGCAGCGAGCAGTCGATTAGGCTTAAACAAATTCTTTTCTAGTTTGCCATCGACAAAACCAGTGGATGTAATGGGCTTGCGTTTTCCCAATGCAGTAGGTTTAGCAGCAGGGCTAGACAAAAATGCCGATGCCTTTGAAGCACTGGGTGCTTGTGGGTTCGGCTTTGTGGAAGTTGGGACAGTGACACCGAAAGGTCAAGCGGGTAACCCAAAACCGCGCTTGTTTCGACTGCCTGAGCACGAAGCCATTATCAACCGCATGGGGTTTAACAATAAGGGGGTTGATCACCTGGTTTCGCGTATTAAAAAGCATCGTTACCCAGGTATTTTAGGGGTAAATATTGGCAAAAATCTCAGCACTTCCGTTGAAGATGCTGCAGCCGATTATCTTGCCTGTCTGGAAGCCGTGATACCTTATGCTGACTATATTACAGCGAACATAAGCTCTCCAAATACACCCGGTTTGCGCAGCTTGCAATTTGGCGAGAGTCTCGCGGAATTGATTTCCCCATTGGTCGAAGCACGAGATCGCTACCAAGAAGAGAATGGCAAACGCGTTCCGTTGGCGGTAAAAATCGCGCCGGATATGTCGGACGATGAAATTAAATTGGTGGCTGATACCTTGGTGGAACAAAACGTCGATGGCATCATTGCGACCAACACGACCTTGTCTCGTGATGCAGTGAGCGGCCACCGTTTTGCAGAAGAGGCGGGTGGTTTGAGCGGTGCGCCAGTGCGTGATGCTTCAACGCATGTGGTGAGAGTGTTGGCCGAGCATTTGAAAGATACGTTACCTATTATTGGGGTTGGTGGTATTTCTACTGGCGCTGATGCGGTTGAAAAATTGCAAGCGGGTGCGCGATTGGTGCAAATGTATTCTGGCTTTATTTACCATGGACCTGAGTTGGTCAAAGAAGCCATTGCCAGTACCGACGCTTACTATCGAGAACGAGATTTGAATAACTGAATAACGAATTGAAATTTAGCGCGAGAGACGATGTGATCGTCTTCGTGCCAGGGCGGGATTTGATCCCGCCTTTCTTATTTATGGCTTGACCATATTGTCATGACACTGAACCAAAAGTATTGATTAATGAACCCAAATACAGAAACACCAGAGCAAGTGATGTACGCATTAGAAATAACCTGTCCAATCGGCATGGAGAATGTTCTTGAAAAAGAACTGCACGCTGAAGGCTTAACACAAACTCGCTTAGGTGAAGCGCAAGTTAAACTGACAACGGATTTAGAAGGCATTTACAAAGCATGTCTTTGGTCTCGCGTTGGCACTCGCGTCATGTTGCCCATCGCCCAATTTAAAATGGAATCGGCGGACGATTTGTACAATGGGGTAAAGGCCATTGATTGGTCACAACACTTGTTGGTCAGTAATACCATTGCGATTGATTGCCATGGTACGAACCATCACATTCGTAATACTCAGTTTGGTGCTGTGCGAACCAAAGATGCCATCGCTGACTATTTTGTTGCTCAAACTGGCGAACGACCAAGCGTTGAAAAAAATCAGCCTGATGTTCGGATTGCTGTTCGCATCAAGCGCGATGTTGTTACGGTAAGCATTGATTTGTCTGGCGAGAGTATGCACAGACGCAGTTATCGTCAGCAAGGGGCAATGGCACCGTTAAAAGAAAACTTAGCCGCTGGCTTGCTGTTAAGAGCGGGCTGGGGTGTGGATTCAGATCTGAAACAATTGATTGATCCCATGTGTGGTTCGGGGACGTTTTTGGTTGAGGCGGCATTGATGTCGTTGGACATTGCACCAGGCTTGCGTCGTCAGTACTGGGGATTTAAAGGTTGGAAGCAGCATGATCACCGTTTGTGGCAACAGTTAAATGACTTGGCGAAAAATCGTAAAAAAGACCCTGAAAGTTTAGGAATTCGCTTTCAGGGGACAGATCGAGAGCAAAAAGCCATTGCCGCCGCTCGCGAAAACATTAAGCGAGCAGGTTTAACAGGGCTCATCGAGGTGAGCATGTCGCCTTTCCAAGAGCACGAATTTATCGTTGATGAAGAAGCGCAACCAGGCTTGGTCATTACGAACCCTCCTTATGGTGAGCGTTTGGGTGATGAAATGGCATTGATTGCCTTGTATCGTCAGTTGGGTGAGTGGGTTGTGAAGCATGCTCATGGTTGGCAATTTATGATGCTGACCAGTAATGATCATTTAGCCCGTCAAATCCCTGTTCGACCGGAAAAAAGTACCCGCGTGATTAATGGTGGTATTGAGTGTCGTGCTTATCAATTTCCGGTATCGGACGCCAATATTAAAGCGGACGCGGTCGCCCAATCTGTGATGACACCGGGCGCGCAAATGGTGGCGAATCGTTTGCAAAAAAACCTGAAGAAAATGAAAAAATGGGCCGTTAAAAACAAAATTCAATGCTTCCGTGTGTACGATGCTGATATGCCTGAGTATGCCGTTGCGATTGATTTGTATAACGACTGGGCTCATGTGCAAGAGTATCAAGCGCCAAAAAGTGTTGACCCTGAAAAGGCTAAGCAACGGTTATTCGAAGTGGTGTCCGCGATTCCAGGCGCATTAAACATTGCAGAATCGAATGTGGTGGTGAAACATCGTCAGCGTCAAGCAGGGAAAGGCCAGTATGAGAAACTGGATCAATCACAACATGAAATGATCGTTGAAGAATACGGTTGTGACTTTATCGTTAATCTTAAAGATTATTTAGACACTGGGCTGTTTTTAGATCATCGACCGGTTCGTAAATTGATTCAACAAAAAGCCGACGGCGTGCGTTTCTTAAATCTATTTTGTTATACCGCGTCGGCGTCGGTTCATGCTGGTCAAGGTGGGGCTTTGACGACGTTGAGTGTTGATATGTCAAATACTTACACGGATTGGGCACGCCGTAATATTGAATTGAATGAGTTTTCCGATCGTGATCATACGGTAGTGCGAGCCGACTGTTTTGAGTGGTTAAAACAGAGTCGTGACGAATTTGATCTGATCTTTATGGATCCTCCGACCTTTTCTAACTCCAAAAAAATGGCAGATGTGTTAGACATCCAGCGAGATCACGGCGATTTGGTGAGATTGGCGATGGCGAGGTTGGCCGCTGAAGGTGAGCTTATTTTCTCTAATAATTACCGTCGTTTCCGTTTGGATGACGATTTAATGAGTGAATTTGATGTACAGGATATTACTCGTTCGACATTGGATCCGGATTTTGAGCGTAATACTAAGATCCACCAATGTTATCTAATTAAACATAAATCTGTGCCTTAAGCGTTGGATCCAGTATAATTTCCTGAAAATTAATTTCGATTGTTTGTAAGTTGTTTAACTTGCTGATTTTAAAAGGTTTATAAGTTTCTAGTATGAGAAAAACATTTCGTCTTGTGATTAGTTGTCCCGATCGAGTAGGGATTGTAGCGGCCGTTAGTCAGTTCTTAAACGAGCGTTCTGGTTCGATTATTGAAGCGAGTCACCACACAGACTTAGAGCAAAAGTGGTTTTTCATGCGTCATGATGTTGATGCCGAAAGCCTTTCAATTGACGTGGATACTTTCCGTAAGGAATTTGCGCCAATTGCAGAAGAATACAACATGAAGTGGTATGTGAAAGACAGTGAAGATCGTCCAAAAGTCATTTTAATGGCGACCAAAGAGTCTCACTGTTTAAATGACATCATGCACCGTTGGCACACAGGTGAACTGAACTGTGAAATTGTGGGGGTCATTGCGAACCATGAGGACCTTCGTTCTATGGTGGAATGGTATAAGGTCCCGTACTTCTGCATTTCGGTGCCAAAAGAAAATAAAATGCCAGCCTTCCAAGAAATTGAAGCGCGCATTGATGAAGTCGGCGCAGATACCATTGTGCTGGCGCGTTATATGCAAATTTTCCCAGAATATTTGTGTGAGAAATACAAGCATCGAGTAATCAATATTCACCATAGCTTCTTGCCGTCCTTCATTGGCGCTAAGCCTTATCATCAGGCTGCTGTGAGAGGGGTTAAGTTGATTGGGGCAACGTGTCATTATGTGACTGCGGATCTGGATGCAGGTCCAATCATTGAGCAAGATGTCATTCGAGTTCGTCACAGCCATTCTGCAGAAGATATGGTGCGACTGGGGAAAGACATTGAAAAACTGGTTCTGTCTCGAGGTTTACGTTATCACTTGGAAGACCGAGTGCTGGTGCATGGGAATAAGACGGTTGTCTTTGCTGACTAGGTCGCTAAAAAGTTGATGAAAAAGGGAAGACCTTGCAAAGGCCTTCCCTTTTTTTATGTTTTTTATCTTTTTGTAATATTAAGTTAGTTGAAATTTCGTTTTCCAAAAAAGCGTCTATAGTTATTTTTATGAGTTATTTAACGAGACGGCAATGAGAGGGAAATGATGAAACTCAAGTTAACGCCAACTCAAAATTTATGCGTTGGATTTTTAGAGTCTGGATTCAAGCTGGTCCAGATGGGAGAGCAATATTACTTTGTGAAGGGAGAGAGAAGGCAAAAAGTGCTCCCTAAAACGTTGGATGCTTTAGTTAACCGAGGTGCGTTGTCTTATACAGATCAAGGGGATTATATTTTAAGTGCTGAGTTTGTAGCTCATCGTAAACGTATGAGAGAAACCAACGAAGCGGTTCCTGTGCGTCATTAAGTGGTAGTTCTGCTTGTTTAACCCAAACCTTTCATTACTGAAAAGTTTGGGTTTTTTTTGAGCTTTTTTAATCTTATTTACTGGATGGAGCTTGGGGTTTCGGTAAATAAGTGACCCACTGCCTGAGCTAAGTTAGGACTAATGCGCTCACTTCGTAATAGCTGCCATAATGGTTGCTTGGTTTCTGGGTGTTGACTTAGTTCAGCGGTGATCTGTTTGAAGGCAATGTAACCGTCATCACGATGGGCGAGTTTTTCCATCACAATTCTAAGCAGTTGCGGGTTGGCGCTCAGCCAATGAGGGCACTTGGCGGCTAACGCTGCGATCAAGTGAATATCGTCATCTGTACAGCTGGCTAAGTCTCCTAGAGTACCAAACAAAGGCAGCAGCAAGCGATCATTGAATGGCGCTTTAGATAGGCCACGTACATAGCTGGCCTTTAATAACGCATCTTGCTCAGACGACAGTTTCGCTATCAATACTTCTTGCAGGCTCTCTGGTAAGTGTTGATGCTCTAAGGCGTGACAAAGAGCAGACACAAAGGCAGATGGTGCGTCCGTAAGGGCCTTTAATGCAAGATCACAATGAGTTGCGTCATCCATACGAACGGCCAGTTCGGCAATGCCTTGTAGGCCAAGATTTTGCCATTGGTCTCCTTGGGCGGAAATGTCACTTTGCAGATATTGAATCACATCGTGATAGTAATGAGACGCCGCTTTGTTCAAATCTTTGGCTAGTCGTGCGTGAAAGCTGGCCATGCGCTCTTGATCTGGTTTAAAAGCATAAGGACTATCTTCTAGTGCTTCTGATAAGCCTTGTTGTTCCCCCTTATGAAGGATTTTATCGACAATGGTTTTGATAAAATGGTCTCGGGTGCCTAAATTCAATGCGCCAGCTTCGTCCAGCGGTAACTTCAAAAACCAAATCACCCCTTCGTTTAAAACGTCATCTTTTGTGGCGTTTTTGTCTTTTAATAGGCAAGCTAACCATGCATGCTGTCGAAACGGGTAGGGATAAGCCTGTTGCTTACGGTCAAATTGGATGGCTTGCTGCGGCGTTATTTTGTTAAGGCAGCGTCCAAGATCGTAGTAGGTTACATCACAACCGACCATATCAAATAAGTCGGCAAGGGATTCAATTTTATTCATGCTAAATATTTGCTCAAGTGGCCGATAAATTACCCAATGTATTATTCATCGGTGATAAACAGAAAACCTATTTTACCGTTTTTATAAGGAGAAATCAGGTTGAATCAACCCTTTTCTGATCATCATACCCTAGCGGACCTGTTGATCGCATTGCAGATCAGCTTGCAAGACAGTGGACTCTGGGAATGCGAGCAACCCAGTCAAGAAGCATTACAAAGTCAGCAACCTTTTTGTATCGATACTATGTCCTTTGAGCAGTGGCTTCGATACGTGATGATAGAAAAATTTAAGCACCTTTTGCAAAGCGGTTCGGTTTTACCTAATCGTTGTCATATTTCGCCCATGGCAGAGGAGGCGTTTAAAGGAAATGCTGATGTTGACTTGGATCGTATAATTGGCTGCCTTGATCAAATAGACCAACATTTGAGTGGTCAATAAAGGATGTTGCCTTTGGATGCTAAGCAAGTATTGAGCGACTTGGAGTGGCTGGTGGATGGGCATTATATTCTTGCTGATTTTCAGTTGAAGCCATACTGGCGAACGGATTGGCAGGAAATACTTGCTTTGCACAGACAAAATCCAGCCTCTTTGATGGCAAAGCTTGAGCAAACGAAATCTCATTTCTTAGGCAGCTATTTCGAAGCCCTATTCAGCTTTGCTATTGCTGAGTTATCTGTACTAAGCATCCAACGTGAGCACTTTCAAATTTCGCGCCAAGGCAAAACATTAGGAGAAGTAGACATGCTTGTCGCTCTGCCTGATGGCTCACTGCAGCAGTTTGAGTTGGCCATTAAATTTTATCTCCATCGACCTGATTTAGCGCCCAATGACTGGATTGGGCCCAATAAGAATGATAGTTTGGTTAAAAAGGTTACTCGGGCTCAACAGCATCAATTACAAATTCTTAAGACAGAAGAGGGGGCTGATAGCATTCGGGATTTGTCTTCTGGTGGTGACATTCAGGCCAGTTTACTGATGTTTGGTCGTTTATATAGAGGGCTGCACACGGAATCTGATTTGGATGAGTGGTGGCGCGAAAAAGGTGGCGCGTGGCTTCGAGCCGGTGATATTTTATGGTTAAGGAAATACTTTTCGTACTTTATTGTTTTGGAAAAACCACATTGGATGGCTTTTCCGTGTTTTCAGGAGGATTTTACTTTCTTTTCTCCTGAAACTGCATACAATCTTGTAGGCAATTTCCTACATGATGGTCGCCCTTTGCACCTCTGTCTGAGTTCTACTGGATTTGAGGCAGAGGGTATAAAAAGGCATGTGTTTGTGGTTCCCGATACGTGGTGAAAACGGCTTGTCTAGCCAGTTATATAGTCGCTGTAGCATCTGATGTATTTGAGTAGTATTAAATTGAATGACTGACTTAGAAGAAGTTCTCCAAAATAAAATGCCATCTGCGGCATGGGTAATTGACGTCGAAAACTCGACTGTGCCCATGTTGAATGAGGCTGCAGAGCGTTTATTAGTCGGCTCAATAGGTCAAATACAGGCAGGTCAACGTCAAATTCCTCCTGCCCTGAAACAGAAATGGCAAAGTCGATTGTCCCGCTGTCAAAAAGGCCAGCAGTTCTTGTGTCGATGGCCTTTTTCATCTGATCCATCGCAAAGTCATCAATGCGTCGGAAGTGCGGTTAAGTTACCTGATGATCGCTATGGCATACTGCTCGAGGTCTCCATTACTGCCATCACTCAACCTCCCTGCGCTGTTCCTGAAAAAGATATGGGCTTGTTGCAGCAGTTTAAAACCTTGTCTTTTGCTATCTTTGCCCTTGATGGTCAATTTATCAACGCCAGTGAGTTTTTCCTTAACCATTTTGGTGAAGTGAAACACATTAATTATTTGTTTGCGGTGTCTTCAGCGGCAAAGAGTTTTATGGCTCGGGTTAATGGTCAGTCTAGTTTGTCACAAGAAATTATGCTATCGACAGCGAATGGCGTTCGTTGGCATAGAATTGAAGCCTGTTTTGATGCTGAATTAGGTCAAATATATCTATTAGCTCATGATATTCAGGAAGAACGAGATCACGAAGTGGCTTTATATCGGTTAAACAATTATGACAGTTTAACCAATTTGCCGAATCGAAACTTGTTGTACCAACAACTCGAAAGCGCCTTGCAGAATGCTAAAAAGCGCGGGCGTCAATTCGGTTTGATGTATTTAGATCTTGATGGTTTTAAGGTGGTCAATGATAACTTTGGCCATCGAGTTGGAGATGAATTGATTCAGCGTGTTGCTGAACGCATTAAGTCGAGCATTCCTTCTGGAGCTTGTTTATATCGCTTGGGTGGTGATGAGTTTGTTGTGGTATTAGAAAATACCAATGCGTTGTCAGAGCTTGAGGACATTGCGCAGAGTATTATGCAAAGTGCCAGTAATACATACCCTGTTGCGAAAATGGAAATGATGATCAGTGCCAGTATTGGGATTGCCAGTTACCCGCAACATGCGGATGATGTCGACAATTTACTGAAAAATGCGGACGCCGCGATGTATCGTGCCAAATCTACTGGGCATAATTTGTATTTTGTCTATGAAAATCAAATGGCCGATAACATTAATGCCCATTTGACCTTGGGTGGTGGTTTGCGCAAGGCGATTGAAAATGAAGAATTTGAATTGCATTATCAACCAAAAGTAGCCTTGCCTGATGAGAATGTGGTTGGTGCAGAGGCATTAATTCGTTGGAATCACCCAGAGTTAGGTATGGTGAGTCCAGATAAATTTATTCCTCTGGCAGAAGAGAGTGGTTTAATTCTGCCATTAGGCGAATGGGTCATTCGTCGTGCTTGTCGTCAGTTACAAGAATGGCGAGAACAGGGTTACCCTGCTATTTGTCTGTCCGTTAATTTGTCGAGTCGTCAATTTATGCAAGCCGATTTGGTGGACATGGTACAGGCGATTCTGGAAGAGACTGGGGTGGATCCTGCGTATCTGGAACTAGAATTAACGGAAAGCATGTTGATGACCGATGCTAAACAGTCAATTGAGAAGCTTCACAGTTTTAGAGAGCTTGGGCTCACTCTGTCTATCGATGACTTTGGCACGGGTTATTCCTCACTTTCTTATCTGAAGAAGTTTCCTATTCAAACCTTAAAAATCGACCGTTCATTCATCCATGATATTGGTATTGACGGTGATAATGATGCGATTGTCAAAGCCACCATAGCGATGGCCAAAAGCTTGAATCTGAAAGTGATTGCCGAGGGCGTGGAGCACAGATCGCAAGTGAATGCTTTAGGGGGGTATGATTGTCAAGAAGTGCAAGGGTATTTGTACTCCAAGCCATTGCCTAGTGATGATTTTGTGCAATTCATGCAAAAGCAAGTGGGCTATGAATCTTTCTCTCTTGTTGAAACGGGTTCCTTATAAAATGCAATTATTCGTCAATTTTCTAATGACCACTTGCGAGCGTATCAGGAACCTTTTAACCTAAGCGCCAGACTGTAATTGACGGATTAACTGTGCCTTCCCTCGAAAATTTATCTTGTCCTATTGATGGTACTGATCTTCAACTTGAAGGTCGAAGCTTAACCTGTGCTAATAACCATAGTTTTGATTTAGCCAAATCAGGCTATGTGAATTTATTACCAGTCCAAAACAAACGTTCGAAAGACCCTGGTGATAGCAAAGAAATGGTGTTGTCACGTCAAACCTTTCTTAATCAACAACATTATTCGCCGATTGTCGACGCGATTTTTGCTTCTTGGCCAAAGCAGCAACTTTTTAGTGGTGTTCGTATTTTGGATGCTGGTTGCGGTGAAGGATACTACTTATCACACCTTGGCAAAGTGTTTGATAAACACAATATTTTGACCGATCGGATTGGTCTGGATATTTCCAAATGGGCCGTGATGTCCGCCAGTAAACGCGATAAAGAGATTGGGTGGATTGTTGGTAGCAATGCCAGTTTGCCAGTGCCTGATAAGCGTTTTGATGTGATTTTATGCTTGTTTGGTTTTCCTGTATTTGATGAGTTTTCACGTGCTTTAGAAGACTCCGGACAGTTGTTGTTAGTCGAATCTGGACCGCGTCATTTGATTGAGTTACGCGAAGTGCTTTACGAGCGTATCCATGATTATAAACCGACTTATCCAGACGGCATTGCCAATTTTGAGTTGTATTCCGAAGAGTCAGAATGTTTTTCATTTGAACTAGATAGCCAAGCAAAAATTCAAGATTTATTGAGTATGACGCCACACATTCACAAGGCGTCATATGAAGGAAAATTGGCCATTCAAAAGATAGAAACGATGAGTATTACCGCCGATATTAGGTTGCGCTGGTATCGAAAAAAGACAGGAGAGAAGTAGATAATGCCAAAGCAAAAAATAGAAGACCTTTTTAAGAAGAACCGTGACTGGGCGACCAAGGTATCTGCAGAAGATCCAGAATTTTTTTCCACGCTATCAAAACAACAGCAGCCGGAGTATTTATGGATCGGCTGCGCGGACAGTCGAGTACCAGCTAATCAGATTGTCGATTTATTACCGGGGGAAGTATTTGTCCACCGTAATATTGCCAATGTTGTTGTCCATACGGATTTAAACTGTTTGTCTGTGATTCAGTTTGCTGTTGATGTACTCAAAGTGAAACACATCATGGTAGTAGGGCATTACGGTTGTGGTGGCATTAAAGCGGCGATGGGGACAGAAGAACATGGCATGATTGATAATTGGTTACGCCATATTAAAGATGTGTATCGTCTTCACCGTGAGGAAGTCGATGCCATTGACGATGAGCATCAACGCTTTGATCGTATGTGCGAATTGAATGTAATGGAACAAGTGTCTAATGTCTGTCAAAGTAGTATTGTTCAAAATGCTTGGAAGCAAGGTCAAGAATTGCATGTTCATGGCTGGTGCTACAGTATTGATAATGGCCATATTACGGATTTAAAAGTCTCAGTATCCGATGCCCAGCAAGCAAAAGAAGCGTTAGAAAACTTATAATAATAGACTTAAATAAAAAGCCTCTGATGCTTTTCTTAAAGGAGCGTCAGAGGCTTTTTTGTTGTCAAATCCTAGGTGTTTAACCCTAATGGCAGCGTTTCTTTAAAGATTGTTGCTTTCCGCAATGGCCTTAGCGCAAACCGCAATGCTAGAGCGCAACCAGATATGACCTGGGTCGTGTTGCAATAATGGGCTCCATAACATTTTTAGTTCGACGGGCTGAATATCAAAAGGCGGAGGTAAAACGGCCACATGAGGATTGTCTTTCATTAGGCGTGTGGCTAAAGAAGGCAAGGTCGCAATTAACCCTAGTTGTTCAGTCGCACGCATAGCGACATTGTAATTACGGGTGAATAGCCGAATATTACGTTTGAAGCCAAGGTCCGCTAACGTGCCATCGACCCAGCCCAGTTTTTGTACCTCTTCGGGCTGAATGCCCACACCAACACCGAAGCCGGTTTTGCTTACCCAAACGTGTGGTGAAGACAAGTAAGTTTCTAAACTGAAATTTTTAGCTATTTCGGAATTGGTTGGGACGAGACAAGAGAATTGGTCGACCCAAACGGATTTCTGATGGAATGACTGCGGTAGGGTGTCAAATCGATTGATGACTAAGTCGACTTTACCTTTTTCCACATCGTGGAAGCTAACATCACTTGGGTTCATTACATCCAAAATGACATTAGGTGCCTCTTCCTGTAATTTTTTCATTAATGGCGGAATGAGGGTGGCCTCTGCATAGTCACTGGCCATGATGCGAAAGACTCGTGAGCTGGATTCCGCCTCAAAATTCTGACCAAGATGTAACACCTCATCCACAGACTGTAGAATATTTTGTACTCTTGGTTGCAGCTGGATAGCAAGCGCCGTCGGCATCATGCCATCACTGGTTCGAACCAGTAGAGGGTCATGAAATAAATCTCTGAGTCGTCTTAGTCCATTACTCATGGCGGGCTGCGTGATACCGAGCTGATTGGCGGCATGAGTCACGTTTTGTTCTCTTAACAAAGAGTCTAAGTAACGAAGTAAATTGAGATCTATTTTGTCTAACTGCATATGGAGAGGGGCCCGTGTCCACTAACAATGGGGCTGCATCATACTCTATTTCTTGAATGAATAGAATGACCGCCCCATTTAGGCTAGAGATTAAATCTCCTTGCTGAGCAGTTCTATGACTTCATAACACGCGCCCATGGTGTGGTAATCGGTTTTGCCTGCCGGGCTTTTACAATCATCAATGGCTTGGTTATCTTGTGTCAGAATACGGAACCATGCGCCATATTGATGATCAATCATGTGCTCCCAACTGTATTGCCAGAGCTGCTGATATTTGTCCCAGTAGTGAGATTGTTGTGTCATCATGGCGAGCATGGCGGCCGCGGCAAAGGATTCGGCTTGTACCCAAAAATATTTATCGCCATCGCAGACCTTACCCTGAGGGTCATACCCATAACAAAGGCCGCCGTGTTGTTGATCCCAAGCTTTTTCCCAAGCTTGATTAAATAGACGCTCAGCCGTTGGAATAAGCCAATCGAGAGGTCGGCGCTGGTGGATTAGTAATAACAGTTTCGCCCATTCTGTTTGGTGGCCAGGCTGAAATCCCCATGGGCGGAATAAATGTTTAGGATCATCTTGGTTGTATTGCCAATCAACTTGCCAGTTCTGCTGGTAATGTTCCCATATTTCGCCATTTGCAAGTTCGGCTTGGCGCAGGCAAATGTTATGAGCCAAGGTTTGTGCACGATCAAGGTAATGGGCTTCTTGAGTTGCATCATAAGCGGCGAGCAAGGCTTCACAAGAATGCATGTTGGCATTTTGGCCTCGATAAGGAGACACAGTTTGCCAATCCGCTGTAATTTCGTCTTTATAAAGTTCGTGACTGGCATCCCAGAAGTGTTCTTCCATTGTTAAAAAGGTTTCTTCTAGCCAAGATTTTGCTTCATTGATACCAGCTTTGTAAGCCATTGAATACGCTAACATGACGAAGGCAAAGCCATAACAATGATTGGTTTCATCAAGGTTATCCTCGCCATTGAGTAGCCAGACATAGCCGCCATTTTCTCGTAAATGGCGCTGCCGCAAGTAGTTAACACCATGTCTAGTGGCATCAAGGTAAGCTTGTTGTGGATCGGCAAGATAGGCTTTGGCATAGTTAAAAACAAAGCGAGTACTACTTACTAGGTGGCGAGTGTCGGCGTCATAAATGTCACCGTTGTCTTTATAGAAATGATAAAAGCCACCTTTGGGATCGATACAACGAGGATGGTAAAACTCGAAAGTAGATTGAATATGAGACTTAAGAAAGTCGATAGACTGAAAGTCTACAGTTGCTGGCATGGTATTATCCTTAAAATGGTCGTGATGACCTTATTATTTTTGTTGCGTGGAAATTGACAATTTGCCGTCAAGTCCATGTCTAATGGTTACGTTATTAAAATAAACGTATTAAATCAACTAGATTTAATAAATGGAAGTGGTTAGTTTACAGGCCTCTAAAAAAGGTAAGGTTGAAATGAAGTCGTCAGGCAGTACTTCTGAACAAAGTCGCATCTACAATGAAAGAATCATTTTACAACTGGTTCGACAGCACCCAGAGATTTCTAGAATTGAAATTGCAAAACGAACTGGATTAAGTGCTCAAACCATTTCTGTGATTACCTCTTCATTGCTTGACAGAGAGTTACTTTGCGTAGTGGGTAAGGTGACCGGTCGTCGCGGTCAGCCTTCTATTAAATTAAGCATTAATCAGCAAGGCGCTTATGGTTTAGGGATTAATGTGGACCGTAATCACATTAGCGCCGCATTATTAGATTTTAGTGGTGCACAAGTTTTATTGTTAGAGCGAGAGGTATCTTTTCCAACCGAGTCTTCGGCGAAGAGCATTGCTCGTGATGTCATCGAAGAAGTGAAGCAAAAGCTTGGTCAGGATTGGTTAAAGGTAAAAGGCATTGGTTTGGCCAAACCAGATTATATGGATTCATGGTTAGACAGTTTGGTAACCAATTCAGATCAGCGCAGCGACCTTGACACGTTGAAGGCTGCGTTAGCTTATTGGCAATCCAGTGCGTTTGAGACTTGGTTGGCTGAGGTGACAAGCTTATCTTGTTTTTGTCAGAACGATGCTGCTGCTGCCGCGACCAGTGAATTATTGTTGGCGCCGAAAGCACCGTCAAAGGATTTCTTTTATCTGTTTGTTAGTACAGCGTGTGGTGGGAGTTTGGTGGCCAATGGTGAATGCTACTTCGGTGCCAATGGAAAAGCAGGCAGTTTTGGCCTGATTCCAACAGCGACAGGGAAGCATGGTCAATGGGTGTTAGAGGCGTTGTCATTATCGTCTCTTCATCGTTATTTAATGGCAAAGGAACTTGCTTGGCCTAGACAAGATTGTGGCTGGTTAGAAGCTTCTTATTGTATGGCCATTGAGAATTGGGCTTGGGAAGTGGCGGAGGAAGTAAAAGCAGCCTTAGTATCTGTGATCGCTTTGTATGATCCTCAGGTTATCTTGATTGGTGGACGATTGCCTGAAGTGGTTTTAACACAGTTGATTATGGCCTTGCGCCGGGCAGTATTGGCGAATATTGTGTTGCCTATGCCTGACATACAAATTGCACAAACGGGTTATACCGCAGGTGTGTTAGGGGCAGCCGTTTTACCACTGTACGAGACATTTGCACCACAGCAAAACGTATTATTGCTTAGCTCAAAAGGGTTGTGAGGTCATGAGGTTAGAAATTCAGTGCGAAGATAGAGTGGGTATGATGCGGGAGGTCTTGGATATCTTTATCCCTCATCAAATCGACATGCGTTTGGTGGAAGCTGACTCTAAGCGACGTTGTATTTATTGCGGATTTTCTGATATTCCTTTTTCTCAACTGCAGAATTTATTGGCTGAAATCCGAAAGTTAGACAGTGTAGAAGACGTTAAAACCATTCACTTTACCCCGTTTGAGCGGGAACATAACGCCCTTTATACCTTACTAGAAAGCCTGCCAGATGGTGTGATTGCGGTTGATCTTGCTGGCCGCATTACCATGGTGACTGAATTAGCAGCGAATGATTTAGGCACATCAGTAACTGACTTGATGTATCAACCTTTACAACAGTTTATTAAGGGCATTCACTTCTCAAAAAGTGCTTGGGCAAACCCCAAGGCGGGCATGAGTAAGAGAATTCGTATTCGTAACAAGACCTTGTTGTTAGAGATGCGTCCCTTCTTTGTTGTAGACGATGAAGGCGGTGACATTCCCGCTGGTACAGTGATTTATTTAAAGTCCGAGCAACGCTTGGATCGACAAGCTGCTAATCTAAAATTAGTGCCTGAAGCGGAAAACCATCTGGAAACGTTTTTTCAGCCAGAAGTAATCAAGAGTGCGGCGATGGCGCATACCCTTAAGCAAGCCAAAGCCTTTGCGGAAGTGAATGTACCATTATTTGTGCAGGGGGAGGTTGGAACAGGAAAGCATCATTTAATCGAAGCCTTATTCCAATACTGGCAGAAGCGCCAATCCGACCAAGACGCTGAGCTGGTGGTCCGTCATGCGAAAGACATTCAGTTTGATGATATTAAAGGCTTAGACAAGCATTCAGGTTGGTTTGTTATTGACCAGATTGAGCATTTGGCAGCAGAACAGCAATTAAACCTATCAAGTTGGTTGTATCAACAAGCGGATTCGGTAACTAGTTTCGATCGGCAAATGCGTTTGGTGACCTTGTCGAGTTTGTCTCAAGCGGGTTTATTGGCTACAGGTCTCGAAGCATCTTTGTACTTTGCGTTAGCCAAAGTCAGATTAATCATGCCTGCTCTTAGGGATCGCCGTGAAGATTTTGAAGGCTTAGTGATGCATTTACTGCGAGACTTAACGGAGCGTTATCGTAAACCTATGCCAAGTCTTTCTAAGGAAGCCTTGATTAAACTGAGTTTACATTCTTGGGATGGGAACTTGTCAGAACTGCAAAATGTGTGTTTGCAAACGTTGTTACAGACAAAAAATAAGAGATGGCAGGCGCAAGACATTGAATTACCAGAAGATAAGCACCTTTCTTTGAGGCTCAAAAATGATTCATTGGAACAAACAGTAAAAGCTTGGGAGTCAACATTGTTGAAGCAGCTTTATCCTCATTACCCAAGTACAAGGCGTTTAGCGAAAGCGGTCGGAATGAGTCACAGTGCTATTGCCAATAAACTCAAAGATTATGGCATCCAAGGGAAATAAAATCCCGCTTTTTGAATGTCGATACTACATTCGCGGGATTTCAAAAAAGAGTTGTGAATAGCTTAGTAAGGACGTTGGCGACGAATAGGTTGACGCTTTTCTTCGCGTTCAATCTTAATCGGCTGCAACTTTGTTTTTGACTGAGACACTGATTTCTGGATATTGGCTACCAAGAAAGCAATAACCGCACAAGCAGCTACGAATAAAACAAATTCAAACATGGCATTTCTCCAAACTAATTATTCTTATAACAATATGGTTCATTATGACCATAGGGTAAAGTGAAATATGTTGTCTTTTCGTTAATAAGGGCGAATTTTATGGTTTCAAGTCTCGCCGCTTATAGGTTGTATCTGGCGCGCAAATAACGAGCAACGCCATCCTCATCATGATGACCAATGACCTCAGTGGCGGCTTCTTTGACATGCAAAAGTGCGTTGTCAGTAGCAAAGGCTTCATCGGCTTGGTCAAACATCGACAAATCGTTATCACCGTCCCCAAAGACGATGAGTTTTTCGGCACCAACTTCTCGCTTTAGTTCCATTAATGCTGAGCCTTTACACACATTACTATGATGAACATCAATCCAATGGGCGTCGGGGTTGTAGATACCGCCCCCTGAATACGCGGTGAGATGATCGTGCTTGTGACTTTCTCGAACGATTTTTTCAATGAAATCTGGATGACCTAATGCGCTGATGTTGGTGATTTTCGAGTGCTTAGTAAGTTCTGTTAACGGGTATAAGCTCATATTTTTGTGATTACCGAGTTCATTGGCAATGTGATCACTCAAGTGGCCAATAAGTGGCGCGTGGTAAACTTGATGTGAGCCATCATCGGCTAAACAAAAGATAAAAGGCGTGATCTTGTGTTCGGCAAAGGTCAGTAATAGGTCAACAATGTGGTCATGATTTAACAAATGACGGTGGCGGTATTGGTTGGCTTGAGGCTCCCACCATTCCACGCCATTCTTAAAAATCTGCCAGTTAGGGAAGTCATGGCCAGCAATGCATGGCATGGCTGCTAGGTGAGTTCGCCCAGTGGCAATGGTGTAAAAAATACCCGCAGCTTTGAGCTTCTCAAGTGTTTCTAGGGTGTAATTAGACAACCGCTGATGTCGATTAAGCAGGGTGCAGTCTAAATCAAATGCCACTAGTTCCATAGTCACCTCATCTCATTGAGAGAGCACTATCGCATTTTGTGACTTTGAACTTCAACCTTTGTAAGGTTGATTTTTTGTATCTGGCGGTAAGAAAGGTCAAGTTAGAAGAAAAAGTAGGACGGTTTTTTATTTAGATTAACCATCCTACTTCAGCATTACTTTTCAGTTAATGCTGGCGCTGAAAAAACAATGCCTTTCCAGCCATTTAAAATAAACTGACGGATATTTTGGTGATCATTGCCCTGTGGGTTTTGTAGTACATCCACTCGGTAAAAGTCACCGAATAAAGCCAGAGTCTCAGCTTCGTTGAGTTGGTTTAGCGAAGCAAAGGCAAAAATTTTGCAAGAGCCATTGTTTTCATTCGCCGCGTTGGTTTGTTCACCATTGGTAAAGGCCGTTGGCGTGAATTCATATTCATGATCAATGACGGCAATAACGTCTTTAAATGCTACTTTTTCGGGTGATGATTTGACGATTTCAATTAACGTTTGTGTGTTTAGCATGACAACTCCAGCTAGGTTGGTGGTCACCTCAAATACCTTTGTTTTATTTGGTGTATTTGACGGTCAATTTAAAAAGGATGAAGGATATTAATCCGCAGCTCGCCATAGTGGCAAGCATGGGGACAAACGTCCCATTGTGAAAAATACTAACCATCGCACCACTCAGAGCGCCCAAGGCAAACCGTGAGGTGCCCGCCAGTGCAGTCACACTGCCATTGTTGTTACCAGCATTTTTCAAGGCACCTGCCATAAAACCGCTGCTTAAAATACCCATGGGGCCAACAAAAAGCATGCTGGCAAGCATAATAAGTGCTAGGGGTGGTTTTTCAAATAAGCACAATATCAACATAAAGATGGACGCTGCTAGGGGAATAAAACTGGCGTACTTGGACAGCACCTCGGTGCCCAGCTTTTCCACAAAGCGGCTATTGATGGTGGAGGCAACCATCATGGTGACGACGTTTACCCCAACAAGAAAGCCAAAATGAGCGGGATCAACATCATAAAGATCAATATAGACAAAAGAAGAGCCTGTGATAAAACTCATCATTCCGGAAAAGAAAAAGGCGCCAGCAGCAATATAACCAAAAACAGATGGATTCTTAATGAGAATGCCATAATTACGGATAGCGCCCCATAACGAAAAGGGGATACGTTTTTCTTTATAGAGAGTTTCTGGAATGTTGACCCAAAAGAGCACCATGGCAAGAATGGCGACGCCCCCTAAAAAGGTAAAAATAGAATGCCAGCTGAACAAGGTGAGAATGGCACCTCCCAAAATTGGCGCGGCAAGCGGCGCTAATGCCATGACTAACATAATCATTGACATAGCCTTGGCAAATTCATTAATGGATAGGCTGTCTTTTACTAGGGCTGGAATACATACGGCTACCGCTGCACCACCTAATGCTTGTATAGCTCGTCCCATCATGAGCACGTCGTAGCTTGGTGAAAAAGCGCAAATAAAGCTGCCAATCGAAAAGACACTTAGCCCACTCATGACCACTTTACGGCGTCCAATAGCATCGGAAATTGGACCAAACAGGATTTGTATAAAAGCAAAGACAATTAAGTACAAACTTAAGGTCATTTGCACCAAGCTGATATTGACATTCAGATCTTTGGCAATGCTGGGAATACTGGGTAAATAGGCATCGACAGCCAGTGGTGTGAGGCCTGATAATAAACCTAGAATGAGAATAATGGGTAAGGTTAAGGACATAATATGGCTTGAGTGAATCCCAATTGAGACGGTGGCTAAAAGAAAGTAATATTATAACGTTTTTGCTAATATATTAGACGAAATTAATTGTGTAAACACTGAGTAAAGACGTTGTTGGTTATCGTTTGATGCTCCATATTGTGTGGTTTTCAAATGGCTTACATGTTTCAATTTCGTCAACCCACTCTTTTCCCACCGCACCCTAGTCGATGCTTTAACTGATCTGCATCGGGCTGAGACAAGGACTATTATGTTAGGACTTTTTGAAAAATGGATTGCTGCTTATCCTCAACAAGAAGCTAAGCAAGCGCCAAACACACTTTACGCTTTTTGTCGTCATTACTCAAAAGGCGTTGAACTGCCATTGATACTGATGTCGTGCTTAACTGCCTTGATTGCGATTCTAGAAGTAACACTGTTTAGTTTTTTGGGACAGCTGGTGGATTGGTTGATCGATAAAGATCCGAGTACTTTTTTTGCTGAAGAAGGTACGCATTTGATGTTAATGGGGTTGATGATTCTGGTGGCCATGCCGCTGTTAACCTTTTTCCATTCAGCCATTATTCATCAGGTGTTGTTGGGCAATTATCCAATGCGAATTCGTTGGCTATCGCATCAATTTATTCTCAAGCAAAGCATGTCGTTTTTCCAGGATGAGTTCGCTGGGCGAATCTCCACCAAGGTGATGCAAACGTCCTTGGCGGTTCGTGAAACCGTGATGAAGCTGTTGGATGTATTGGTTTATATTGGTGTCTACTTTATTTCCATGGTGGTGTTAATTGCTAAAGCGGATTACCGACTCATGTTACCTATGTTGGGGTGGCTGGTTTGCTATGTTTTGCTGCAGCTTTATTTTGTGCCTAAGTTGAAAAAAATATCGGCAGAGCAAGCCGATGCTCGTTCTATTATGACTGGACGAGTGGTTGACAGTTACAGCAATATCTCAACGGTGAAACTGTTTTCACATCATGATCGTGAAGCAGATTATGCCAAAGAAGGCATGGATGGCTTTTTGCAAACCGTGTACAAGCAAATGCGTCTAGTCACCTTCCTGAATGTTGGTGTACAAGGCTGTAATTATCTATTGGCGTTTGTGATCGCTGGCATGTCTATCTGGTTGTGGTCAGACAGTGTGATTAGTGTGGGGGCCATTGCTATTTCGGTGAGCTTAGCACTGCGATTGAATGGCATGTCCCAGTGGATTATGTGGGAAGTCAGTGCTTTGTTTGAAAACATTGGTATGGTCAATGATGGTATGAAAACCCTGTCCCGTGAGATCGAAATTGAAGACAAACCAAGCGCGCCAGCGTTGCAGGTCACACAAGGTCAAATTGATTACAAAGCGGTGAATTTTCATTACGGCAAAACGGATCGTAAAGTCATTGAGGAGTTGGTTTTATCCATTAAGCCTGGCGAAAAAGTGGGCTTGGTTGGGCGCTCAGGCGCGGGTAAATCGACCATTGTTAATTTGCTGATGCGTTTTCATGATGTTGAATCAGGGCAAGTGTGCATCGATGGCCAAGATATCAGTCAAGTGACTCAGGAATCGCTGCGTGCTCAGATTGGTATGGTGACGCAAGACACGTCATTGTTGCATCGTACTGTGCGGGAAAACCTGCTTTATGGTCGTCCAGATGCCACGGAAGAAGAGATGATTGCGGCGGCGAAAAAAGCCGAAGCTCATGAGTTTATTCAGACGTTAACCGACCCATATGGCAATGTCGGTTACGATGCCATGGTCGGAGAGCGCGGCATTAAGCTCTCTGGCGGTCAGCGTCAGCGTGTGGCCATCGCTCGAGTGTTGCTAAAAGACGCACCTTTGTTGATTTTAGATGAGGCGACATCCGCTCTTGATTCTGAAGTTGAAGCCGCGATCCAAGACAGTTTGTATAAGCTCATGCAAGGTAAAACCGTCATCGCCATTGCTCACCGTTTATCAACCATTGCCGCGATGGATCGATTGATTGTCTTGGACAAAGGTCATGTGATAGAGCAAGGTAGTCATGAAGAATTAGTCAAGGCAAAAGGCATTTATGCGGCGCTATGGGCACATCAGACAGGAGGCTTTTTGGCCGAAGACGTGGTGTTAGAGTCAGATGAAGCCGTATAACACTGATGTGTTTGTTTTGTAGAAGCGTCTTTTGTTGATTCTTTAGTGATAAAAAATGCGACCGTATGATGTCATAAGGTCGCATTTTTATAGAGTTGTTTAAGTACAGCGTGACATGTGTTTACGTTTGATCTGCATTCATGAAGAGCTTCGTCGTCTCTTAATCATCTTTGATTTTCCCCTTCTTATTAGCCAACCAAACAAATTGATAAGGCATTAGGGTGACTTTACCCAGATGATCTTCATATACTTGTTCTGAAACAATATCTGTCCAAATGTCCGTTGCGATTAGATTTAACTCTGACAAGTTAAAATGTTGTGGCTGATCTGTCATGTTGTATACCGCAAAGAGGCTTTGTCGTCTGTCTAGGCTTTGGCGCCAAAAAGCAAAGAGGTTTTCCCCCATGTGCAAGATGTATTGCGTAGCATTGGGGTGGAAAGCCGGTTGAGCGCGACGCACTTTTAACAAGTTAGTGACACTGTTAAAGACTTTTTGATGGTGAGTCGGTGTATTCAGTGCGTGATCTAATTCATCCATGTCCCAAATATGGCGATTGATCGAACGGAAGTGCCCCGTATTATCGACCCGTTCAAAGTCATTTTCTGTCCCGAAAAGACTGTGAATGTAAAACGCGGGAACGCCTTCTAGCGCCATCATCACGCCTGCGGCACACAGGAAGCGAGCAAACTGCCATTGGTCTGGCCCTTGGTGCGCGGAACCTGATAAGGCATCCCATAGACTGATGTTGATCTCATACGGTTTGGCTTCGCCTTGTGGTGTGGTGCGTGAGCTGAGTTTGCCACCAAAACGCTTCATGGTGTTAATGAGTGTTTCCAGTTCCCATTCTGACAACAAACCTTCCGTTGGGCGCAAACCTATACCATCGTGCGAAGCAATGAAGTTTAGGTATGTCGTACCTTGCTGTGCAGGTGGCATGCTCATCAACCATTGTTTTAAGTGATGACAGTTACCCGTGACCAAACTGTTGATCAACAAAGGAGGTAAGGAGAAATTGTAAATCAAGTGGGCTTCGTTGGCGTTACCAAAGTAGGTTAGGTTTTCCTGATTTGGAATGTTAGTTTCGGTGATGATCACAGCTTCAGGGGCATAATGCTCTATCATTAAACGCAATAGACGAATCATTTCGTGGGTTTGGGGTAAGTTAATGCAAGTTGTCCCTGGGATTTTCCAAAGGAATGCGACGGCGTCCAGTCGGAACCAGCGAATCCCTTTTTCTAAATACAGACGAATAATACGAAGGAATTCGATCAAAACATCTGGGTTTTCAAAATTCAAATCGACCTGATCGTGACTAAAAGTACACCATACGTGTTTTTCACCGTTTTGGGTTTTTACTTCACGCAGCAGCGGAGAGGTCCGAGGTCTGACCACGGCGCTTAAATCGACATTTGGGTCTGCTTCATAGAAGAAAGTGGCGCCAGGTTCGACGCCCGCTTTATAGTTTTCAAACCACATGCTGCGACTTGAACAATGGTTGATGACCAAATCACCCATGACTTTAAAATCTTTCGATAAGTTGGACACATGATCCCAGTTACCGGATGAAGGATTGACGGTGGTGTAATCCATTACACTGAAACCGTCATCTGAACTGTAGGGAAAGAAAGGCAAAAGGTGAACAGCGGAAATGCAGCAGGCCAGTTTGCTTTTGACAAAATTATGCAAGGTTTCTAATGGCGCTTCGCCTTTTTTACGCAAGGTATCTGCGTACGTGATCAGCATGACGTCGGACTGATCCCATAAGTTTCTATGAGGTCGAGGCGACTCGGTCGCTGGATCAAGAAAGAAGGTTGCTAAACACTTTCTCGCCAACTCTTTGTGATCAAGTGTTGGGTAAAGAAGCTGCAAATGCGCCATTAACCTTTGCTCTAATTGTGATAAGGGAGCATGTTCCATAGTGAATTCCTGCTATTTCAAGTGATTGAAAACAACGCCGTAGCGCTCACTCAGTTAACGCGGTTAGCCCGATTACTTCGGGCCAAACTCGTTCATATCTTTTTCGACTGCGTCGGCCAGTTGTGACATCACGCCAGGGAAAGCACTGATGACACGATTCCAACTTGGAATAAACGGAGTTTCCATTGGGTTTTCTAAATATTGGTTGCCAGCTTTCATGATGTTGCTGGCAAATAATTCAACGGCCTGTTCTTCCGTGTGCACGTCCAGTTTTAGGCCATTAATTTCAGCATCATTACGGTAAGTTTCGATGAAGTCCAGTGCAACGCGGAAGTAGGTGGCTTTTATTGTACGGAAAGTTTCCTGATTGAAAATGGTGCCATTGGTTGCCAATTTACGGAAAATGGCTTTGGTGATGTCGATGGACATTTTCGATAAGCCACCATCATCGTTATCAGCGGATAAATCTTGATGTTTATGATCGTAAATGTCGGCAATGTCGACTTGGCATAAACGGTTAGGTGAATAGTTACGGTACATTTCACTTAACACACCAATCTCAAGTCCCCAGTCACTTGGGATGCGTAGATCCGTCATCACATCACGACGGAAAGAAAACTCTCCAGCTAATGGGTAGCGGTAGCTGTCGAGATAATCTAAATAATCAAGGTGTCCCAACACTTTCTTCAATGAGTAGAGCAAAGGCGTCACTAACAAACGACTGACTCGGCCGTTCATCTTGCCATTGGCTGCACGAGCATAAAAGCCCTTGCAGAACTCGTAGTTAAAATTGGGGTTGGCTACAGGGTAGATTAACCGTGCTAATAACTCGCGGTCATAAGTCACAATATCGCAGTCATGCATGGCAATTGATTCCGCTTTGCCGGCGGCAAGGTTGTAACCCATACAGAACCAAACATTTCGTCCTTTCCCTGGATCAGAAGGGGAAAGGTTTTCACCTTTTAAAACACTGTCAATTTCTCTTAGTCGAGGGCCATCGTTCCACAGAACTTTATAGTTTTGCGGTAACACACTGAAAAATTCTAAAGCATGGCGGTATTGCTCTTCGGTGGCTCGGTCCAAACCTATAATGATCTCTGATAAATAGGGGACTTGTTGAAGATGCTTAATGATGTTTGGCATGGCCGCTGTTTCTAGCTCGGAATACAAACAGGGCAGAATCAGGGACATAGGACGAGTCTTTGCAAATTCGCAAAGCTCTTTTTCCATTTCTTCAAGGGGTCGGTGTGCTAGGTTGTGAAGCGTGGTGATGATACCGTTTTGATGAAAGTCACCCATTATTAATCTCCTAAAATTGAAATGTCTGTTCGTTATTTTTGTCGAGCCTTGGGTTATAAAATGCCTTGCTTGATTAATACTTGGTTAATAGCTTGTGCCCAACCTTTAGGGCCGTAATCGTCAGTCAACCAAGCGTCACTTCGATTTGGTACTTCTGGTGGCGCATGAACGGGTGAGCGAATCACTACAGGAATGTCGGCTTTGCTGAGCATGCCAATGTCATTCTCACCGTCTCCTAGCGCCATAGTGGTAATGAGTTCGTCGTCCAAATGTTGGCTTTGATACAGGTCTTTTAACCAGAGCATGGCATTGGCTTTATCACAGTCTTTCCCCATTAAGTGGGAAAAACGCCCCCCTTTTTGAATTTGTACCCCATAGGGTTTTAGATAATCGCGAAAGCCTTGTAGAGCTTGGTTGGAGTCTGTCCATACCATAGGTTCAGTGAACTCTCTTTGCATAGCAAGCTTGGCATTTTCTTCGCTTAATCCGGTTAACTTGATTAGCTGGTCAACGCTCATGTCACTAAAACGTTGGAAGGTGAATGCCTCTTGTTGGTCGTCAGTCATTTTGATTAGCGCTTCCCGCTTGGGGCCGAATGCCTTTAGCCAATAATCACCAACCTCTTCTAAAGGTTCTTTAATATCTAATTCAAGGGCTTTTGGAATGTAAATAGCTGAACCATTTTCAACGATAAAAGGGTCAAGGTGGTTTAAGGCTTTTCTGAGTGGAAGTAATTCATGAAAGGTTTTGCTGGTATTAATGACGCAAGGAATAGCAAAAGTTTTAAGAGATAGCATGGCAGACTTTGCTGGTTCGAAGCTGTAGGTGTGGTGATCCAATAATGTGCCATCTAGGTCTGTAAATATTAATAGGCTTGTCATCTCGTTTCCAATTGTGAGTCCATCAAGGTATTGCTGTTGGACGTTAAGGTTAGTCTTGCAAATGTGGTGCCAGTGCGTGACAGTAGGCTTTCCTTTTATCAGCTTAACTAGGGTTTTAAACAATTAGATGACAAGTTTGCTACGTTTGTATGTCGGGATATTTTTGGCTCTGATGGCGTTTGCCGCCAATTCAGTTTTGAATCGTTTAGCATTAGCGGATGGTTTGATTGACCCTGGAAGCTTTACCCTTTGGCGTCTACTGAGTGGTGCCATTACTCTGATTTTATTGTGCTTGATTCATCGACTAGTAAAGGGCAGGGTGACTTTGTCTAGTATGATGCAGGAAGGCAGCTGGGCGTCAGCAACGGCCTTGTTTGTCTATGCTGTCGGCTTTTCCTATGCCTACATTACCCTGTCGACTGGTGTGGGCGCGTTGATTTTGTTTGCTGCAGTTCAGTTAACCTTAATTGGTTTTGCTATCTATTTCGGACAGACATTGGGACGACTTGAATGGTTTGGACTGGTGTTGGCTTTTTCCGGTTTTGTGTATTTAGTGTTACCTACATTAACCTCTCCTTCATTGACTGGCTTTGTGCTGATGACCTTAGCTGGCGTGGCGTGGGGCTTGTATACCTGGCGAGGTAAAAACTCTCGTTTTCCTTTGTTCGCCACAGCGTCTAATTTTGTGCGTACCTTGCCGATGTTGGTGATATTGCTGGTTCTGGTTAATCTCTTCGGTGTGTTGCAGAGCCGTGTTGATGGGATTTTACTTGCCGTGTTATCTGGTGCGGTCATGTCGGGGTTGGGTTATGCGCTTTGGTACGCCGTTCTGCCTCTAATCAGTGCTTCTATGGCTGCGGTGCTACAGCTTCTGGTGCCTATTATTGCCACCTTTGGGGGTGTGGTGTTTGCGGCTGAAAACATCAGCTTACACCTTGTTTCAGCGAGTGCGATTGTATTAGGTGGTGTACTGTTGGTGATCCTGGGAAGGAAAAAATAGGGCACTCTTTTGGTGCAAAACCACCTCTGTGCGTTTTTTTGGTGAGCTGATGTGGCGCAAGTTGTGGCATTAAGAGTCTGAAGGTTGTTCGGTTACATTGGTAAATGATTTGGGAAAAATAACAGGGAGTGTGTTTTGAAGATTGAACTGTGGTTTTTGTTTTTTTGTGCCTACTTATTCATTACTTTGGCCCCTGGGCCAAACGTCATTTTTGTGGTTCAGAATGCCGTTAAGTATGGGTATCGTAAAGCTTTGTTGTCGATTCTTGGGAACCTTACCTGCCAAGCTATTATCGTCCTTTTAGTGGCTTGTGGTGCTGGAGCCATGCTAGAGAAATCGCCGATGGCGTTTTTTATCCTAAAGGTGATTGGCGGAGTTTATCTTATATATCTGGGCGTGACTGGATTGTTGAATCAACGAAGGAAAGAGGGGGAAGGCAAGAAACTGGGGCAGAAAGAAGAAGAGAAGGCAGTGCCGTCGTGTTTTAAAACCGGGTTCTTCGTTTCTGCAAGTAATCCCAAAACAGTTATTTTTTTATCGGCTTTTTTGCCTCAGTTTGTATCGCCAGATCATGCGGTGACACTGCAATTTTTGATCATGTTTGCTTCTATCTGTCTGATCGTCATCTCGGTCCATCTTGCGTACTCTTATCTTGCTAAAAACATTTCAAATGCATTGCAAGCAAGTGGGCTCAGTAAGGCATTTTCAAAAATCTATCATACGATTTTCATTGTATTAGGTGGTGGTCTGATTTTGGGTAACAGATAGTGGGTTGAGCTTGGTGTTCTCTAAGGCAGAGAGCATGGATTTTGACTTTATCGCTTATGCTTAATCTAAAAAGTCTTGTTCATTCTATGCTTTGCCAGACACCGCTTTAGTGTCTGGCTTTACGCATAAAAAAATCAGTCTTGAGACAACGCCACATAGGCGACCGTAAAGGCGCCTTCCTGAAAGGCTTTCAATCCTGTTGCTTTGAAGGGAATCGGCAATGGGCTATTTTGCAAGGTTTCTTTGATTTTACTACTGTTGAACAGATCCACCTGAACACTGTCGATGAGTTGCAGTGCTGCTTCAATTTTAAATCCAACGGCTCCGCCGGCAAATTTTCCTTTGGTTGGGCGCTCTTTGATGGCGACCTGAGTGACTTTATAGTCTTCGAAAAGCTTTTTGAGTGTGAACTGTAGTTTGCGTATGTTTTCACTGTCATTCGGATTGTTTAAGGGAAGTCGGATTTGACGACAGTCAGGAATTTGAAATAAGCCGTCTTCTTTCGACATGAGACAAAGAATGGCTTCACTGCCTTTGATTTCGACACCACAAGTAATCATAAAATAGCCTTATCATTGAAGATTTTTGCCATTATCTCATACTTGTCGTGATTCTCGCAGAGTAAAAAAAGCTGCTTGTTTTCATGAAAAGAAGTCAGATCTAACGCGAAAAGGTTGGCCTCTGGTGGATTACACTCTTTTCATTTTCTTGTCTCTTAAAGTTACGCAGAATACGTTACTATTTCGAAATAATATTTTGTTAAATTGCAAAATACGAGATTTTCTACTGATTAATGTGCGAAAACGTATTTATAATCGGTAGTTGTTTTTCTTTACTCTGACAAATTAGGTTGTATTCAATGACTGCTTCATCGCCACTTGGCGTGACACCACCACTGGTAAAATCTTTAGATGAAATTCTGCCACACGAGCCTTTATTGATGATGGGGGCGGGTCCTGTGCCCATTCCAGAGCGCGTCGCTAAAGCCAACTCTGTGGTGATTAATCATTTGGGGAGTGTCATGGCCCAAGTAATTGACCAGGTTAAGTCCATGGCGCGCTACGTTTTTCAAACTGAATCCGAATGGGTTTTGGGTGTAGCGGGGCCGGCCTCGGCGGCGATGGAAATGGCGGTGGCCAATTTGTTGCAAAAAGATGAGCGAATCTTGTGTATCAACAATGGTTTCTTTAGTCATCGTATGGCAGAGATGGCGGCTCGTGTCGGTGCCGATGTTCATGAATTGCATGTTGGTACGTATGAAGCGGCGGACCCTGAACGGGTGCGTAAAGCGATTGAAGAAACGCGCCCCAAAGTGGTTACCTTGGTTCAGGGTGAAACCTCTAATACGGTGTTTAATCACACCTTGGAAGACATCGCTAAAATCGCAAAATCTTATGGCTGTTTGGTGGTGGTTGATGCGGTTTGTACCTTGAGTACCATGCCGTTAAAGATGGATGAGTGGCAAGTGGATGTGGTAATTACTGGCGGTCAAAAAGGTTTATCTTCTATTCCTGGTGCGTCTTTGTTGGCTTTTTCGGATGAGGCTTGGTCCGCTATTAAACGTCGTACTCAGCCTACCGCACAGTGGTGTTTTGATGTGCAATTGGCGGAAAATTTCTGGCATAAAAATGGCTATCATTATACCGCGCCTGTTTCTGGCATCATGGCGCTTCATGAAGCCTTGAAGCTGGTATGTGAAGAGACACTTGAGCAACGATTTGCTCGTCACTTACGTTGCTCAAAAGCCTTGCAGACGGGGATCGAAGGAATGGGGCTAGAGTTGTTCGTTGCGTCAGAAGCGCGACTGAATTCTGTGGTTGGGATTAATATTCCGCAAGGATTGACTGCCAATCAAATTTGTCATCATATTTCGGATGTATATCGAGTTGAAATAGCCGGTTCATTTGGACAACCTATTGTGCGCATTGGTCAAATGGGTGAGCAATGTCGTGAACACAACCTGTTCCGCACCTTGCATGCCCTAGGTAGTACTATGCGAGATTTGGGCGTAAAAGTGGATCAGCCTAATGGTATGGCTGAGATGGAAGCGTATTTGCAGCGTATGCCAAGAACCCTAGGGCAAGTGACTCAATCCGTCGCCTAGCCATGACAGATCATTTAGTTAGTAACAATGCCCCTTATGTTTGGGGCATTTTTGTTTCTGGCTTTTTATTTGGCATGAAACTGGCGAACAGGGCACCAAACGTAATGAATAAGCAGGCGATGATTTGCCCTTGGGTTAGTTCTGCTTCTGTAAACAGACCAAGCCAAGCTGTAGAAAGAGCGGGGGCGGTATAAGACAACACGCCTAATAAAGACAAATTGCCACGTTTAACACCAAAGTCCCAGCAGAAAAACGCCACACCAACTGGCCCTAATCCTAGACCAAGAATGGCGACCCAGGTACTGCTTGATAGAGTATCTGGTGTGGTTTCCATTGCGAAGTGACTAATGCCTGCCAGTATTGTGGTGATTAGGCAGTACCAAAGCACAGAGCTTGACGGTACATGTTGATAGCGTCGGTTAGCCACAGAATAACTAGACCACAGTAGGGCACAAGCAAAAGCCGCGGCATACCCAGTCCAATGTACTTCAATATTGTTGCTATCTGATAAGGGGGCTTTTGATTGCAACATGATGGCCGTACCAATAAAAGCAACGATGGCACCAACGAGGTGAGTCCAATATAGATAATTTCCCTTGGTCATACCGGCCATTAACACAATCAGCAGTGGCCATAAATAGGCGATGAGGCCAGCTTCCACTGGTGGTGCGTGCTGAAAAGCATAGAAATAACAAAAGTGATAGCAAAAAAAGCCTAGGCCACCCATGGCGATGGCGCTTTTGGGGGTGCCTTGCCAAGAGGCTTTGATTTCTCCTTTAGCAAGATAAACACAGAAAAATAGTATTGTCGCTACACCAAACGTTAGGGTTAACAGAAGCAAAGGTGGGACAAGACCTGCTTGTGTCGTAAACAGAGCTAAAATACTCCACAGCAGAATGGCAATGCTGCCAATGAGAGTGGCTTGTGGTGAGGAAGGAATCGACATAGCAGTACTCATTAATTGTCCTTAATAATAGATTTATCTACAGTTTATGGGGTTAAAGGCGTTTTGGCATTGTTAAAAAAGCGTAAAAGTGTTGTTAAAAACACGTTTTTTTACTAATAAAGCAAAATAAAAAAGGACATTGACAGGGTGGTGACAGGTTTGAAAGGTAAGGTGAAGTCCATCAAGTTTACTGATCATTCAATTTTAGAAACTTGACTCGCTAACAAAAACAATAACAAGCAGGAGAAAATCATGCTTAAACACCTATCTTTGAAGTCTGTTCTTGTCTCTGGTGCGGTTGCACTTTCTTTGGTCGGACAGGCTCATGCCTATGAACCTGCTCGCAGTGCTGAATGTATCGCCCCAGCAAACCCTGGTGGTGGTTGGGATTTCACTTGTCGTAGTGTCGGTAAGGTTTTAGTTGACCAAGATTACATCAAAGGCAATGTGCAAACGGTCAATATGTCCGGTGCTGGTGGTGGAGTAGCGTTTGCGCACACGGTCAGTAAACGTGCCAAAGATGATAATCTGATTGTTGCAGCTAGTACGGCAACCACAACTCGCCTTGCTCAAGGGCAATTTCCTGGTATGAACTCAGATCAAGTGAAATGGGTTGGTACATTGGGTGCGGATTACGGCATCATCGCCGTTGGTAAAGACTCAAAATACACTTCTCTTAATCAATTAATTGACGCCCTTAAGCAAGATCCAACTTCAGTGAAATTCGCTGGAGGTAGTGCATCTGGTGGTTGGGATCATCTAAAAGTCTTGATGACAGCGCAAAAAGCGCACGTTGAGAATTTACCAAAAGTCCGTTACTTGGCGTTTAGTGGTGGCTCTGAAGCCTTAGTTCAGGTTGTTGGTGGTCACGTAGATGCTTTTACTGGTGATGTTTCCGAAGTAAAAGGCTTTATGGATTCTGGTGATTTACGTGTGCTAGCGGTGCTATCGGAGCAACGTTTGCCTGCGCCATTTAACGCTATTCCAACGGCCATGGAGCAAGGTATCGATTCTGTTGCTCCAAACTGGCGTGGTTTTTACGTACCAGGTAATGCCAGTCAAGAGTCCTACGATTGGTGGGTAGATACCATGAACGAGTTGTACACCACTCAAGAATGGAAAGACATCATGACTAAGAATGGCCTGATGCCATTCCATAAATCAGGTGCCGAGTTCACTCAATTCGTTAAAAATCAAACTTTGGACATTCAAATCCTATCGAAAGACATTGGTTTGATCCGCTAATAGCGCACCGCTATTTGGAGGGGGGAACCCCTCCTGTTTTCTCTTTTTAAATTCTACTGATTAACTAACATGGAGCAGAAACATGCGCGTAAATGATCGTGTGTTTGGCATGCTGATGCTAATTCTCGCCGTTGCCTATGGTTGGGAAGCGACTCAATTTCCGGTGCCTTTTGGTGGGCATGAAAGTGTCGGACCTGAAACTTTTCCTATTATGCTGTCCATTATTCTCGGGATCAGCTCAATTTATATGATGGTAAAACCAGACCCAGATGAGAAGTGGGCTCCAGCGGCTATGTTAGTGGAACTGACTATTGTGGTGTTGGCAATGTTGGTTTTTGCTTGGGCGATTGAACCTATTGGGTTTATGCCGGCCGCCGCATTGGTCGTGACGTTTTTATGCTGGCGCATGGGGGCAAGTGTATCGAAGAGTGTTATTACCGGTGTGATTAGTTCTGTTGCCATCTTCTTCTTATTCAATCATGTGCTTGAGTTAGCTCTGCCACTCGGTTTATTGGAGTTTTAATATGGATACGATCAGCTTATTGATGCAAGGCTTTGCCGTTGCATTATCGCCAGAAAGTATTATGTTTGCCGTGGCGGGGGCGATTCTGGGAACGCTTATCGGTGCTCTGCCTGGTCTTGGGCCGGCTAATGGTGTAGCCATTTTGATCCCATTGGCATTTAGCTTGGGTTTATCACCTACGTCGTCACTTATCTTGTTGACCTCTGTGTATGCTGGGGCCATGTATGGGGGCCGTATCTCCTCTATCTTGTTAAACATTCCTGGTGATGAGCCAGCCATGATGACCTGTTTAGACGGTTACCCAATGGCGCTAAAAGGTAAAGCCGCTGAAGCCTTAGCCATTTCGGCCATTGCTTCGTTTATCGGTAGCTTTATTGCTACCATTGGTTTAGTTATTCTGGCACCGATCTTAGCGAAATTTGCGTTGAAGTTTGGCCCATCTGAATATTTTGCTTTATTTGCGTTGGCCTTTGCGACACTTGGTGGTATCACAGGTAAGAACCAATTTAAAACCCTTATGGCGGCGGCCATTGGTTTAATGATTGCGACGGTAGGAATTGACATTTCGACTGGTGTTCAGCGTTATACCTTTAATACCTTAGAGTTGTTTGAAGGGGTAGATTTCATTATTGCCATTGTTGGTTTGTTTGCCATCAGTGAATTGCTGTTTTTCCTTGAACGCCATGCGGGTGATGGTTTAAAGCAAGTGGCGATTAATAAGTTAAAGTTGTCGGCAAAAGACATTATTGCCGTATTGCCAGCGTCCATTCGTGGTGCTTTGCTGGGCTTTGTTTCTGGTGTTTTGCCTGGTGCTGGTGCGTCTTTGGGGAGTTTTATCAGTTACACGCTGGAGAAACGGACTTCTGATAAAGGTGAGTTTGGTAAAGGTGATCCTCGAGGTGTGGCTGCCCCAGAGGCGGGTAACAACGGTGCCGCTTCAGGAGCCTTGGTGCCAATGCTGACCTTAGGTGTACCAGGTAGTGGTACGACCGCCGTATTGTTAGCTATGTTGATTTCGTTAAATATTTCACCTGGCCCTATGTTGTTTCAGCAAAATGCGGATCTGGTTTGGGGTGTGATTGCCGCGATGTTTGTTGGTAACCTAGTATTGCTCCTGTTGAACATTCCGATGGTTGGCATCTTCGTTAAATTGTTGAGCATTCCACCGAAATATCTTATGCCGATTGTGACCTTGATTGCATCTGTGGGGATTTACTCTGTCAGTCATAGTGCTTTAGATTTGTATTTCATGGTGGGCTTTGGTGTCGCGGGTTATATTTTCCGCAAAGTCGATATTCCATTAGTGCCAATTATTTTGGGGATGTTGCTTGGGCCGGAAATGGAAAAAAGCTTACGTCATGCATTGGTGTTATCGGATGGTGATTGGGGTGTGCTTTTTAATAGTGGCTTGAGTATTGGTCTTTGGACTGTGGCAATTCTTGGCTTAGTTCTGCCTATTATTGTTGGTCCAATTGTCCGTGCTAAAATGGCGAGATCAAAAAATAGTACTCGCTAGTTACTAAAGCAATTATTAGAAACTGAAAAATTCGGACGGTATTTACTGTTCGAATTTTTTTGCGTTATACCAAAAAATAATAATGAATTAGCAGGCCCCTTATGAGAATTTTAGTCGTCGAAGACACTCAGGTATTAGGTCAAGCCATATATGAGCGGTTAACCTCGCTTGGTCATGGTGTTGATTTGATAACAGATGGTAAGCAGGCAGATGAAATGCTGCGTTATCAATCTGTGGATTTGATTTTACTGGATTTGAATTTGCCGGGGTTGTCTGGTCTGCAATTATTACAAAAATTGCGACAGCGTGATGATGATACACCGGTGCTTATTTTAACGGCTCGTGATCACATTGATGATCGTATTCGTTTGTTGGATGCTGGTGCAGATGATTATTTGACCAAGCCCTTTGACTTTGGTGAACTCGAAGCTAGATGTAGAGCTTTATTAAGACGTAAGCAAGGCTACGCCACCAACGTAACAGAGCATGGTAATATTCAAGTAAATCGTGACAGTCGACAGGTGTTTATTGAAGGTGAATTAACGCTCATCACCAATCGTGAATTTCGCTTGCTGGAGATCTTCCTTGGGCACCTAGGGCGAGTATTAAGCAAAGATGAAATAACCGATCACCTTTTTAATTTCAATGAAACGCCAGGGCCGAATGCCATTGAGTTGTATGTTGGGCGCTTGCGCAAAAAAATGCTGAAAGGCGATTTAATGATCAGTACATTGAGGGGAATTGGTTATGTGGCAGAAATCACTCAGCCCACAAAATCTGAGTGATGATGAGAAGCTGGCTTTAAAAAAAGCCCCTTCATTACGCTTTCGTTTTATTGTCTCAGGTGTCATTGTTATATGCGTTATTGCAGGCATTGCGATAAATCTAATTTTTGATTACAGTCGCCAATTGGCGGATTTATCCTATGATCGACTGTTACGCAGTGCCTTATTGCAAATGGATGAAAATGTCGCACTGATAGACAACCAGGTCAGTGTTGATATTCCTTGGTCCGCGTTCGCTACTCTAGCTCAAGCTGATGAAGATCGAGTGTTTTATAAAGTTGAGAGTCTAGAGCAGGGTTTTATTACTGGCTATGATAACCTTGGCTCCCAACCGCCAAAACAACCTGTTTTGGATCAAATGCAATTTTATAATCAAAGTTATTCCGGAGAATCGGTTCGATTTGCCTGGCTTGAGCGTCATCTTACCAATCCTGAAAGCGCACAAACTGTTCGTATCATCTTAGGTCAAACACGCTTGTCTAGGGAAAAAATGGCTTCCTCCATTACTCAGCGTGCCGTTGAGGTGGTGGTATTAATTGCGTTGGTTGCCATTGCCTTAATTATGATCGGCAGTCATTTGGTATTGCGTCCTCTGCATCGTATTGAGTGGGCACTAGAAGAACGCGTAAAAGGGGATTTGACCCCCATTACGATCAATACTCCGAAAGAAACCCATCACCTAAAAGTGGCCATCAACCACTTTATGGCACGCTTGCAAAAAAATCTTGAACAACTTGAAAATTATACCGCTGACGCAGCGCATCAATTACGAACACCGTTGGCAAGTCTGAAGGCATTAGCAGAAAATGCACGTGATAATACTTCACCAGAAAAGCAGCATCAGGCCCTAGCGAATATCGTTCGCCAGTGTGATTATTTGAGTCAGACCGTTACTTTATTATTGAATCAAGCGGTGGTGTCTCATCGATTGCAAACTCACCGATTAGAGCCTATGGATTTATTGGTGCCTATTACGGCGTCTTGTCGTGAACACGCGGTGCCCGCTTTGCATCAAGGAGTGCGTTTGTCTTACGAATGCTCTCTTCAGGAGGCTTTGGTGCTTGGTGATGGTTTTTCGCTTCAGCAGATGATGCAAAATTTAATTGAAAATGCGGTGCGATATAGTGGCCATCAAGAACAGCAGCAAACAGATGTGATTGTTCGAGTAGAGGAGTTGCCGAAAACCTACCGTATTCAGGTGATTGATTATGGTGATGGCATTGCTGAAGAAGAAAAAGAGCGCGTATTTGAGCGCTTTTATCGGGCTCGTTATGATATCGCTGGAAGTGGTGTTGGTTTGTCTATGGTGAAAGACATTTTAGATCATCACCATGCTCACATCGAAATTCTCGATACTCAACCCAAGGGCACGACCTTTCAGGTGGACATAGACAAATTGAGCTTTTTTAGAGGACGAATCTGATGAAAGCATGGCTGGCGTTTATCATGTGTTTTGGTTTGTCCTTAGCTTGGGCCGAATCGCCAACCGTTTGGTTTGGGAAAAAGAATGCGTCACGGGTATTAGTGATTAACTCGGCTTTGGACTTGACGTCCTTTGAACCCATTTTGCAGGATTTTGTCGCGCAATATCCAGACGTGCGAGTGGCTTATCGTGATGTGAATACCCTTGAGCTCTATTATTTGACCATTGAGGAACAATCGAGTCCAGTGGCGAGTTTGGCCATTAGCAGTGCAATGGATCTGCATTTTAAGTTGGTTAATGATGGTTATGCCCGAACCTATCAGTCGAGTTTAACGGACAATCTACCGCAAGATTTTAAGTGGCGTGACCAGCTTTTTGCGTTTTCATTAGAGCCGATTGTGATGCTGGTAAACAAAGACGCCTTTCCTGGGCCTTTGCCAGAAGACCGACAGTCGTTATTGCAGACCATACGACAGCATGGGCAAGCCATGACAAAACGTATTGGCACCTATGATATTCGTCAAAGTGGTGTTGGGTATCTTTTGGCGAGTCAGGATGCACGTCAGGCGGATTTAACATGGGGGCGTCTGTTGGAGGCGTTTGGTAGCCACGATGTACAGACCTACTGTTGCACTCATAATATCATCGACGATGTGGCCGACGGTAAGTTGGTATTGGGTTATAACCTGCTTGGCTCTTACGCTTCTCAAAGGGCAAAAGACGACGATCGTCTCAAAATGATTTTGCCGAAAGATTTTACTTTGATGTTGATGCGCGCCGCCTTGGTTCCTAAAAATGCGCCCAACCCTCAGGATGCTGGCTTGTTTATTGATTTTTTATTGTCAGATCGCGCTCAAAAAATGATGCAAGAGCAAGGTTTATTATTTCCAATTCACCCTGATGTGAAAAATGCAGATGATCCTTTTGTGGTGAGTGCGCCAGGGCCAACAGGGATTATAGAATTGGATCAGCAATTATTAGTGGGTCGAGATTATGCAAAACAGCAGCGTTTCATTCGTAACTGGGAAATCGCGTTTGAAATCAGTCAGCAGGAATAAGTCGGTATTGCCCTGGGGTGACGTTTTCGTATTGGCGAAATAAACGCACCAAGGCACTAGCATTCGATAGGCCGACTTTTTCTGCCACTTCTTCTAGACTTTGGTTACTGTGATGGAGCCAGTGCTTGGCCTGTTTTAGCTGTTGTAATCTTTGATACTGCTTAGGGGTTACTTTTAAATGGCGTTTAAATAATACTGTCAATTGGCTTTGGCTTAAGTGCACATGTTGGGCAAGTTGCTCAATGCTCATATCAGCATTTTCTGCTTGTTCGAGTAAATAAATGGCGTTACGCAGTCTTTGGTCGGGCTGCAAAATGCGTTCATTAGGGATGGGCAATAAACGTTCTAATAACGCTAATGCTTGTTGTTTTCGTGTTATGTTATTGTCTTTCACTAAGCTGGCAAGAAAAGGCAAATAGGCTTGGGCTTGCGGTGTTAGCTCAATAAAGGCTTTGGTGCTAATGAGTTTTTCATCCCAAATGGGCAGAGCGTTGAGAATTAGACATTGATTATCCTGTAAGGCCAAATGAGTATGTGCTTGTTCGGTTGAGATCATACAAGCTTGGCCAAATTGGACATTGGCTTGTTGGCCTTCGACTTCCAAATTGAGTTGGCCTGATAAGGGTAAAACAATTTGTGTATGCTGATGCAAATGCGCTTTGGCAGTATCTTGATAAGACAGAATTTCAATGGCATCACGCATGTAAATAACCTTAGACTTTTTCGTTGTGATTTGATTAGTTTAGGGAACGAATAAAAACTTATGTAGACTGATACTCTATATTGAACTCATTAAAAGCAAAAGGAGAATCTATGCGCAATCTGTGTATTGGGATGTTGGCACTTTGTTGGCAGGTTGCTCATGCCGAAGTGGCATTGCAGATTTTGGATCAAGATCAACAGCCTGTGTCAGATGCGGTGGTGTTGGTGGTCAGTAAACAGATAGCAACACCACAACAAAATGCGATTGTTGATCAAATAGATTCTGCTTTTGTGCCTCGTGTGGCTGTGATTCAAAAAGGTCAGTCGGTGGCTTTTCCTAACAGCGACGATATCCGTCATCATGTTTATAGCTTTTCAGAACCTAAAAGCTTCGAAATCAAGTTATATAAGGGCTCTGATATTGCGCCTATTGAATTTGATCAGGCTGGTTTGGTGATTTTGGGCTGTAATATTCACGACGATATGATTGGTTACATTTTTGTAGCAGATAATCAGTTTGCTGTAAAAAGCAATGAAAACGGCTGGGTTACTTTGCCTGTTGATGTGGGTGATGAGGTTACTGTTTGGAGTGAACGTTTCGTAGCCGGTGTGGAGCATATGGAGAAATTCACCATCGGAGACGGCGAACGACAACGTGTTAGCTTAGAATTGTATCCTGTTGTTGAGGTGTCAGATCATCAAGACCATGACAGCGTGTATGACTGGTGATTCTTCTGATCCAGAAAGAATATCCTTAAACAAAATGCAGACACTCTAAGCGCGCATACGTTAGAGTGTTGCAAAAGATGCGCTTTATAAATGAGGAGTGTCACTGCGTTTAAGCTGCATACGGCGTAAAAATTCCGACATAATATGCATATAAAGCTCGTCACCTAAATATTTGTCTTCCACGCCGCGGTCAATGCTAGGGTTGTCGTTGACTTCTATCACGTATCCGCGACCATTTACTTCTTTCACATCCACACCGTATAAACCATCACCTATAGGCTTAGTGGCAGCGATGGCGGCTTGCAACACTCGTCGTGGCACCTCGAAGGTTGGCAAGGTATCAAAACCACCGCTTTTGCTCTTGCTGCCTGTGTGCTGGTAAATTTGCCAGTGGTTTTTCACCATATAGTAGCGACAGGCAAAGATGGGTTTGCTGTTCAGAATGCCGATTCGCCAATCAAACTCGGTATACAAATATTCTTGTACTAACAGAAGCGATGACTTTTTAAACAAGGTATTTAAGCTTTCTGTTAAATCCTGACGATTCTCGGCTTTAATCACCCCTTTAGAAAAAGCACCGTCTGGAATTTTCACTACCATAGGGTAGCTGATAGCCGCTTCTAAGGTACTTTCTAAGTCTTTCTCTCCCTTATGTACTATGCGTGTTTTAGGGCAAGGTACCTTGTGGGTATTAAATAAGTCTGCCAAATATACCTTGTTAGTACAGCGCATGATGGACTGAGGGTCGTCCATTACGACCAAACCTGCTTCTTCCGCTTTTTTGGCAAATCGATAGGTATGGTGGTCGATGTTGGTGGTTTCTCGAATGAACAAACCATCGTATTCCGCTAACCGCATGATGTCTTTTGGTCCAATGGTATCCACTTGTATGCCTAATTGTTTACCTGCTTGAATAAATTTCTTCAGGGCTTGAGCATCACTCGGTGGCATGGCTTCTTCTGGATTAACCAGCATGGCTAAGTCAAATTTTGCGGCACGTTGAGAGCGGCTTTTGTTCCAAACTTTTGTGCTAAACGCTTCCAGTGATTCCGCAAACAAAGTTTCCTCTTCATCATTAAGCTGTTTATGAGACGCTACTTGAAGATCACTGACTTGCCAGGTTTTACGGTATTTCAATTTCACTTCTAATACAGGACAAGGAAAAGCTTCGAACAATTTACGAGAAAACTCTTTCATTTCCGGCTTGGTGGTTTTGCCAAAAATACAATGGAATTGAATGTCAGTCGCTTGTTCTGGTGTGCCAAGGCGGTCAGCCAAGGCGGGTAAAAGTTGAGCGACTTGCATTTCGTACAAGGCTTTTTTGCTGATGTCATTTAATACGCGTACGGATGGCATGACGTGATGCCCACGACTTTCTGCTAACAATGAACAATAGTAGCCGTCAGACAGGTATTTGCTGCTTTTACATAAGTTGATGATTCGTGTTCTGCCTTGGCTTTTGGTTGCCAGATTCAGATATTGCGTGAACGTAATAACACGATCACTGGGCAGAAAGGCGGACCAGTCTTTGAGCTGATCAACAACAATGTAAGTTTGTGCCATTGGCTTTGTTTTCCCCTCTAGAAAAACATAAAAAATAGGATGGTTTAGCCGTTTATTAGGTCATGCTAAATCGTGCAGATAGTGCGCTTGTTATAATGCTAATACAATAAAAAAATGCATCTAAATAGAAAAAAATCTTTTTTTATTTTGGATGAAAAATAGACTGTTTTTTTATCAATATTCCTCCTAGAATGCGCTCTCTTTTAGCCCAATTTCGAGGCGTGCTATGACTCAATTATCCCATTCAATTTCTCTTTCTGATGTGTTTGTTCGTTCTGCAACACTAGATGATGTTACTCGGTTAATTGAGATAGAAAATTCCGCATTTTCAGGTGACCGCCTCAGTCGTCGCAGTTTTCGTCACGCCATTAAAAGCCAAGGAGCGGCGTTGTTGGTTGCTGTTGCTGATGGTGTGTTAGGTTATGCTTTATTGCATCTGCGCCAAGGGACACGTTTAGCGCGTTTGTATTCTCTAGCAGTTTCACCTGAGGCAAGAGGTTTGGGGGTGGCGAAAACCTTATTATTGGCAATAGAAAAGCAAGCTATGAAGCAAGGAAAAAGCTTGTTACGGCTCGAGGTGAGTGAAAAAAATAGTCAGGCCATTCAGCTTTACAGCAAGCTTGGTTATCGTGAGTTTGGTCATTATCAAGCCTATTATGAAGATGCAACCGACGCGTTGCGTATGCAAAAAGTCTTGCGACCAGGGCAAGAAGTACCGAGTAGTCGTCGTGTACCATGGTTAGCTCAAGGTACACCATTTACCTGTGGTCCAGCTTCGTTGCAAATGGTGCTGTCGACGCTTGATGACGGCTATCAAGCCACGCCAGATAAAGAGTTAGATATTTGGCGAGAAGCGACGACGATATTTATGACGTCAGGTCACGGTGGCAGTCATCCTATGGGGCTTGCATTGGCGGCCAAAAAACGCGGCTTGAAAGCCGAGGTGTGTTTGAGTCAAACGGAGCCCTTGTTTGTTGATGGAGTAAGAGATGAGCTGAAAAAAGATGTGATTATTCGTGTGCACGTTAGTTTTACTAGGCAATGCGAACAACAATCTGTGCCAGTTCAGTATGAGGCCTTAGCAATGCAGGCGCTGACGACCGCCTTTGATCAAGGTAAGTTGGCTATTATTCTTATTAGTACCTATCGTATGGACGGTAAAAAAGCGCCGCATTGGGTCGTGATGTCGGGTTATGATGAACATAATATTTATGTGCATGATCCAGACTACGAGGCAAACGATCAGTTGCAAAATGAAATGGATTGTCAGTATGTACCTATTGCACGAAAAGAGTTTGAAAAAATGTCTCGATTCGGTCAAAAGCGTCTGCAAGCTATTGTTTTATTGTGGGTTTAATCTAGTTGGTGTTTTTAATGGATTGCCTATAAGATGGTTATCTTGCAGTAAGGATAGTTGTCTAAAATAAGTTGATTTTATTTTTTATCAAGTTTTTTATTGAGCAATAAAGTTGTCTTCATAAGAAGGTTTATCGGTTATCTATTTAGATATAGAAACCGTGTTTAGGATATTGTGTTTTCTCAGCTCTATTCAAACCGTATTGTCATGGGTTTAAAAAAAGGATCTCAAAGAATGGAAATGGTTATTCATTATTTATTAAGTGTACAGGTACTGGTACTGATTTTAGCGGTCTTCCTGCTAAAGAGTTCGATTAAATTTGTGCCGCAAAACCGTGCTTTCCTGATTGAGCGTTTTGGTAAATATCAATCGACTAAAGAAGCGGGCTTAAACTTCATTGTGCCATTTGTTGATCGTGTTGCGGCAGATCGTTCTTTAAAAGAGCAAGCGGTTGATGTGCCTGAGCAGAGTGCGATTACCAAAGACAATATCTCACTTCACGTTGATGGTGTGCTGTATTTTCGAGTGTTAGATCCATACAAAGCGACCTATGGTGTTGATAATTATGTTTTTGCTGTGACTCAGTTAGCGCAAACGACCATGCGTTCTGAGTTGGGCAAAATGGAATTGGACAAAACCTTTGAAGAGCGGGACCAATTGAATACCAACATTGTTTCTGCGATCAATGAGGCGGCAGGGCCTTGGGGTATTCAGGTCTTACGTTATGAAATCAAAGACATCATTCCACCTCATTCTGTAATGGAAGCGATGGAAGCGCAAATGAAAGCCGAGCGTGTTAAGCGTGCGCAGATTCTTGAGTCTGAGGGCGATCGTCAAGCGGCCATTAACCGTGCGGAAGGTGAAAAAGCGTCTGTTGTACTCGCAGCGGAAGCCGACAAAGCAGAACAAGTATTGCGTGCGGAAGGTGAAGCGAAAGCCATCGTTGCGGTCGCTGAGGCACAGGCTGAGGCATTGCGTAAAGTGGGTGAAGCTGCTGCCACAGAGCAGGGGCAGAAAGCCATTCAGCTCGATCTTGCGACAAAAGCGATTGAAGCCAAGCGTGCTATTGCAAAAGAGTCGTCGGTTGTTTTATTACCAGATGGCGCGACGGAAGCCTCTTCTTTGGTGGCGCAAGCAACTACCATTATCCAGCAAATGAATAAAGGCAATTAGTATGGATTTTTTCACCGAAAACCTTGTTCAGAGCTTTTTAGTTGTGGGCTTAATCTTATTGGTGATCGAAGTGGCGGTGTTAGGGTTCACGACCTTTTTTTTATTTTTTGCTGGGGTGGCTGCCATTGCAACAAGCGTGCTTTTGTATGCTGACGTTATTCCAAATACCTTGCTTAGCTCGTTAATGAGTACAGGTGTGTTAACTCTGGTGGCTGCCTTAGTTTTGTGGCGACCATTAAAGGCAATGCAAGCTAATGTGAGTCGTAAGAAAGCGCAAGGGGATTTGGTTGGTCATCAGTTTGTGTTGCAAGATAGGGTGTCAGCAAACGAATCGCCAAGCTACTCTTATTCTGGCGTAAAATGGCAGCTGATTAGTCAGCAACCCCTTGAAGCCGGCACGCGAGTTGAAGTGACAGAAGCAGAAGTGGGCATGTTTCATATTAAAGCGGTTGAATAGGCAGTTTAAATAACAAAAAACCAGACAGATGGAAATCTTGTCTGGTTTTTTGTGCGTGTTGAAAAAATCAACGTAGGATGAGCAATGGAATATTACTTTCAATGATCATTTTGTTGGTATTGCTGCCAACAAAAAATTGACGGACTTTTGAATGAGCGTAAGCCCCCATAGCCATTAGCTCAATATTATGATCTTCACGATACTGAGTGAGAACAGGATAAATTTTACCGGCTTGAATACTGGCAGTCACTTGAAAACCTTCCTCTTCTAAGAGAGTTTGGGCGGCCTCCAACTTTTCTTTGCGCTCTGGTGTGTCGTCTCCAGCCATAACTAAATGACATTTAAGGCCTAGTAATAAAGGGCTTTTAGCAATTTTAGCAATGGCGTTATCTGCCGCTTCGCGCCCATCATAGGCAATCATAAAATTCTTCGGTGGTGTGAATTTACCAATGCTGATAAGAATAGGGCGATGTTGGCTACGTGCCACTCGTTCAATATGAGAGCCAATGGTGTGAGCATTCATTGTGTGGTGTTCGCCTAAGCGTCCTAGAACGATCAGGCGAGTATCTTCTTCTAGTTCTGCTAAGTTTTCAATAAGATCGCCGTGTCGCTGTAATTGAGATACTTGTTTGGCGCCGGCCTGCAAGGCATAAGACTTGGCGTTGTCCAAAATCATTTTGCCATGCTCAAGTGCTAACTTAGCGCGTTTTGCATCGAGCTCGACTAATTCATCAAGCAAATGCTCGCGGCTACCAAAACCAATGGAGCCGGATAGGTCTTCTTCCGTTCGGCTCTCGTCTTTTTCTAAAGAGTGCAACAAAATCAGAGGACAGGATAATTGTTTCGCCGCCCACACTGAAGCGGAGGTGACGTATTCTGATAATGAAGAACCATCAATACAGGCAATTACGTTTGTCATGGTTGCACTCCTTTTTTATTTTAATGGTTTTAGTGTCCGCCCATCAATTTTTCAACTTCTTCGGGGTTGTTGTGAACACCAAATTTATCAACGACGGTCGCACTGGCTTGGTTCATGCCGATTAAATCAATATCCGCGCCTTCACGACGGAATTTAATCACCACCTTATCCAAGGCTGATACCGATGTAATGTCCCAAAAATGGGCATCTGATAAATCAATCGTAACCTTTTCGACGACTTCTTTAAAATCGAAAGAAGCTGTAAATTGATCAGAAGACGCAAAAAAGACTTGTCCAATCACTTTGTATTTTCTGTGTCCAGTGGTATCACCTAGTTCACTTGTAACGGCCATGAAGCGGCCAATTTTGTTGGCAAAAAACATGGCCGCTAACAATACGCCAACAAACACGCCTAACGCTAAGTTATGTGTGTAAACCACGATAGAAACAGTGGCTAACATAACAATGTTAGTTGAAAGTGGGTGTTTTTTCAGGTTAATCACGGATTCCCAAGAAAAAGTGCCGATGGAAACCATGATCATCACAGCAACCAGTGCAGCCATCGGAATTTGACCGATTAGGTCGTCTAAGAATACCACCATGATGAGCAGCAAGAAGCCGGCAATAAAAGTGGATAATCGGCCGCGACCACCAGATTTTACGTTAATCACAGATTGACCAATCATGGCACAGCCTGCCATACCGCCAAGTAAACCAGACGTGATGTTAGCAACCCCTTGGCCTTTACACTCACGGTTTTTATCACTATTAGTATCTGTGAATTCATCAACGATCGTGGCTGTCATCATAGATTCAAGTAAACCAACGACAGCTAAGCCTAAGGAGTAAGGCAAAATGATCCAAAGGGTTTCAAGGTTTAAAGGCACATCAGGCCATAAGAATATTGGTAACGTATCTGGTAGCTCACCCATATCACCAACGGTACGAATGTCCAGTCCATAAGTCATGGCAAAACCGGTGAGAAGAACAATACAGACTAAAGGCGAAGGAATGGCTTTACCAATCACGGGCAGCAGTGGAAATAGATAAATGATGCCTAAACCAACTGCTGTCATCGCGTATACGTGCCAAGTAACGTTGGTTAGTTCGGGTAATTGCGCCATAAAAATTAAGATGGCTAAGGCGTTAACAAAGCCAGTCACAACGGATCTAGAAACAAACCGCATTAGGCTGCCTAATTTGAGGTAACCAGCAATAATTTGAAACACACCGGTTAATAAAGTGGCCGCCAACAAATATTGTAAGCCGTGATCTTTAACCAAGGTGACCATGAGCAGTGCCATAGCACCAGTGGCGGCTGAAATCATGCCAGGGCGGCCGCCGAAAAACGAAATCACCACCGCAATACAGAATGAGGCATACAGGCCGACTTTTGGATCAACGCCTGCAATAATAGAGAATGCAATGGCTTCAGGAATGAGCGCCAATGCAACAACAGTACCGGCGAGAGAGTCGCCTTTTATATTTGAGAACCAGTCTCGTTTTATCGAATCGATCATGTATTACCTTCTGTATGTATTTAGTCGCAATGAAAATTGCTATCAAGAGTGGCGTCGGGGCTCAACAAACAACTGGAAGGTTGTCTTGTGGGGGTACTATTAGAGTCTAGAAAAGGCTCAGATACACCATGGAAGAATGGTTGATAGTACAAACGCCAGAAAGTGTCGAAATTATAAAGAGTTAGCCTATTAAAGGCAATCATAAGGCTTATTTATGATGCTTCGGTTACAGAGCTTAACATTAATACACAAAGAACTTGGTCGAACTGTACCAAGGTACAATAGCGACAATTCCCTAACACCTCTATCTTGTAATCAATCATAAATTTAATCCGTCATTTACCGGAGACACTACATGAGCGATAACCAAGTATCCTTTGCTACCCTAGGCGATCAAGTCGGTATTATTACTAAATTAAGCGGTTCAGTTGTTGTTGAATCCATTGATGGTCAAGAACGAGTAGTAAAAGTTGGCGACCCAGTATTCTTTGGTGAAGTCGTTCGTACTGGAAATAACGGTAGCGTGACGATTGCCTTTGTAGATGGCACCGAAGTGGTTATCGGAAGTGATGCTAATGTCGAAATAAATGACGAAATTTATAATTCAGGCGATAACGATGACCTTGTGGCGGATTCATCCAGTGATGTGGATGCTCTTCAAGAAGCGATTTTATCCGGTGATGACCCAACCTTAATTCAAGAAGCGCCGGCCGCAGGTGAAACGCCTAGTGAGCAAGACCGTGTCGATGTTGAAATTGAACGAAATGACAACAGTGCCTTACCAGGCTTTGGTAGTGACACATTAAGTTCACTGCCAACTTATGGTTATGATACGGATAATGGATTTGGCTCTAATCTTCGAAATACAGCTAACACAACGATAAGTGAATCAACTTCAAATGATTCAGTTGAAGATACTGTAGCCGAAGCCGGTACAGTAACAATTGATACCATTACATTAGATGACCAGATTGACGCGTCAGAAGCATTAGGTTTGGTGTCTGTTACCGGTACTGCTGCTGGGGGCGATATCTCAACTGGCGATACCGTTACGTTAGTCATCGCAGGAAATACGTATATAACGACCGTGCAATCAGATTCTACTTGGTCTGTTGATGTTGACGGTATGGATTTAGTTGCTGATACAGAGTTTGATGCGGTTGTATTATCTGCAGATGAAGCAGGTAATACGGTTGAAAGCGTCGGTTCATCAACACATACTGTGGATGATTCTGAGCTTCTTGTGAACCTGGATATTGATCCAATTACTGAAGACAGTGTTATCAATGCAGCTGAAGCGTTAACAACGGTAACGGTTACAGGGACAGTAACTGGCGATAGCTTTGAAACTGGTACTGTAACCTTAGTAATTAATGATGTTAATTATACTGCTGATGTAAATGACGACGGCACTTGGTCTGTTGATGTGGCTGGCAGCGATTTGGCTGCGGACTCTGATACCGAAGTTTCTGCAAGTGTGACTGTGAGTAATAGTATTGGTCAGGAAGGAACTGCTGCAACAACTGAAGCATATTTCATAGACACATCTGCTAGAGCCTCAATTCGTGTTAATTCAATCACAAGTGATGATGTTATTAGCGCCGATGAAAGTGCTTCCACTGTCACAGTCTCCGGTCGAGTTGGTTTCGATGCATCAGCAGGTGATATTGTCACAATGACAATTGGCGGTACTTTATATACAGCTGAAGTTCAGGCCAATAAAACTTGGAGTGTAGAAGTTGCTGGTAGTGACCTTGCAGTAGATACATCTTTTGATGTGACTGTTACAGGAGAAGATGCATCTGGTAACCCATATTCAGCAACAACGACTTCAACTCATACGGTTGATACGTCTGCGGATGCGGGTACGGTGACCGTGAATGCGATTACGTCTGATGACGTGATCAACGCGACGGAAGCGACAGGCACAGTTGCGGTGTCCGGTACGGCGACAGGTGGCGATATCGCAGAAGACGATACCGTGACCTTGGAGATCAACGGCACGACTTACACAACAGAAGTTGATGAAAACGGCGAATGGTCTGTAGACGTCGCGGGTTCTGACCTTGCAGCGGACACCGAGTTCGATGCGGTCGTGACGTCTTCTGATGACGCGGGCAACACAGTCGATACAACCGGTTCTTCAACTCATACGGTCGATGTTGAAATCGGCACGCCAGCGATCACCTTCGAAAGCACCGGTGAAGACGACATATACAACGCAGAAGAAGTTGCCGCAGGCGAAGCCGGCACGATCACAGCGACGATCTCGGTGGCCGGCTCCGAAGTGGGCGACACCTTGACGTACAGCGTGAACGATGGCGACGACATCACGGTCACCTTAAACGCAGAAGATATCGCGAATGGTGTTGCGATCGAAGTGTCTCCAGAAGACACAGTGACAGCGACCTTGTCGGATGAGGCGGGCAACACATCCACAGCAGCGACAGAGACAGCGGCGGCAGCGGATGTTGAAATCGGCACGCCAGCGATCACCTTCGAAAGCACCGGTGAAGACGACATATACAACGCAGAAGAAGTTGC
>NZ_JBHZSP010000003.1:282770-287769 GCF_043643765.1 Marinomonas posidonica
ACACAGTGACAGCGACCTTGTCGGATGAGGCGGGCAACACATCCACAGCAGCGACAGAGACAGCGGCGGCAGCGGATTTGTTTGCGACAGCGGGTACGGTGACAGTGAATGCGATTACGTCTGATGACGTGATCAACGCGACGGAAGCGGCAGGCACAGTTGCGGTGTCCGGTACGGCGACAGGTGGTGACATTGCGGAAGGCGATACCGTTACTCTGGTCATCAACGACACCGAATACACCACAACAGTCGGTGCAGACGGCACTTGGACTGTTGACGTAGCGGGCTCTGATCTTGCTGCTGATACTGTTTTTGATGCTGTGGTAGCGTCATCCGACACGGCTGGTAATACAGTAGATAGTAAGGCGACATCAACGCATAAGGTTGATATGACATCTAATGCAAGTATTGATGTTGATGTAATTACAGGCGACAAGGTCATTAGTGCAGCGGAAGCAGGAGAAGGAAACTATGTTTCCATTACTGGTTGGGTTGGTGGTGACGCACAACCTGGCGATACTGTGACAATTGAGCTTGAAGGAAATGTCATTGGAACGGCTCAGGTAAGTTCTGAACAAGATTCGAGTGGTAGATATTTATACAGTGTTGAAGTACTTGGTTCTGATCTTGCGAATACAAGCCTTGCAAATCCATACATTACCGCCAAAGTATCGGGAACTGATGAGGCTGGAAATGCGTTTGTTGCTTCTAGTACTGAGATCTACAAAGTCGATCTGGTCGCAGATATTGATGCTTTTGTTCAGGATGAAAGCGGCGATATGGTCATTAATCTTGATGAGCAAGGTAATGTAACCGTCGGTGGTTGGATTGAATTAGGTGGTGATGTGCAATCTATCACCATTACCGACGAAGTGGGTAATAGCGTCACTATTACTGAGGGGATCACTATTGAAGACGATGGCGGCTATGGCTATTTTGAAATTGGAGCGGATGTCTCTAGTTTACTTGATGGTGAATTAAGCGTTGTCGTAAATGCTTCAGATGCAGCCGGTAATACAGTTCAATCTGAAGTGATGAGCATTGAGAAAGATACTTCTGCTGAGTCCGGTGAAGTAACCGTTAATGCAATTACGTCTGATGACATTATCAACATAACAGAAAGTGAGCAGACGGTAACTGTGTCTGGTAGTGCTTCTGGTGGTGATATTTCTGCCGGTGATATTGTCACCATGACCATTAATGGCACTGAATACTCAACCAGTGTTCAGGCAGATGGTACTTGGTCCGTTGATGTTGCTGGTACTGACCTTGCTGCTGATACTGAATTTGATGTGGTGGTTTCTTCTACTGACAGTGCAGGAAATGAAGTTAAGTCTACAGTAAGTTCAACACACACATCTGACTTAAATATCGCCACACCATCTATTAGCTTCGAAAGTACGGGTGACGATGATGTTTATAATGCCGATGAAGTTGGAGATGACGGAACGGTAACGGCGACGATTTCAGTGTCTGGTTCTGAAGTGGGTGACAAAGTTACCTATCAGGTAAACAACAATACTGCTGTTACCATCACTTTGACGGCGGCCCTTATTGAAAGTGGTATTGCTGTTGAAGTTGCGCCAGAAGATAGCATTACTGTGAGTCTCTCTGATGATGCGGGTAACCGTTCAGTTGAAGTCAGTGGTACTGCGCCAGCAGCTGATCTAGAAGCAGAAGCGGGAACCGTTACGGTTAACCCAATTACTTCTGATGATCACATTGATGGAACGGAATTGTATGACACTGTGACCATTTCCGGTCAGGCTTCAGGTGGGGATATTTCAGCGGGTGATCAAGTTAAGATGGTCATCAATGGTAAGGAATACGATGCGACCGTTAATGACGACGGCTCTTGGTCGGTAAATGTCGCAGCCAGTGAATTAGCTGAAGATACAGAGTTTGATGTTGTGGTTACTTCCAGTGATGCAGCGGGTAATACAGTGGAAAGCCGAGGCACTTCAACTCACACTGTGGATCTTTCAGCAGAAGTGACCTTGTCAGCCGGTGAAGGTCAGCAGGTTGTGTTAACGGATTTACCAGAAGGCTTCACTTTCCCTGAGGGGGTAACAGAAGTTACTACAGACTTTGGTGCCACTATTAGTTTGGTTGACGGTGAGTATCTATACCAAGCTCCAGTCCGAGATCACAGTGACTCTCAGGGCGATCAAGATAGCGTCACAGTGACGCTAGAAGATGGTCGTAGTTTTACCGTCAATATTGATGTAGAAGATTCTGCACCGGTTGCGGTTGATGATGAAGCAGACATCTTGGTTCGTCGTGAGACTTTTGAGGTGTCAAATGTTGAAGCCAATTGGGTGAGTTCTTCGGGTGGTAATAACATTAATAAGTTTGATGGTACATCGTCTAATGGTGGCATTGATAATGATGATGGTAAGGATCAAATTCGCTGGGGTGAATCCGCAGATGATCATGGACGACAGTCAGGTTACGGTTTTATTGATAATGACTCTGAATTAGACGGTAAATTCGAGCTAAATGAAGACATCATTATAGGGACATTCACTCACTACAATTACCCAGTTTATTCTGGCGGGGCAATTGATGCAGCTTCCATGGAGATTGATTTCTCTGTGACAGACAACTCAGGTGTTTCTGAGCCTGTGAAATTGACGGTGAATTTCTCTCACAATGAAACCACAAACATTGATGGTGATGCTGAAGCTTCTCGTGACATTGTCACAGTGGAAAATACCTTTGTTACCTTTGAGTGGGAAGGCGAAATCTACACCTTACAAGTGGTTGGTTTCCGTGAAGTGGGGAACCCTGATGGTGAAGTAGTTACCTCTATCCATACTTATGAAAATGCATCCACTAGCTATGAACTTGTGGTTCGAGTTGTGGAAGGGGAGGGCTATAGCCTGCCTGAAACAACTGGTAATGTATTGGATGACAATGGTCTAGGCGCTGATGAGTTAAGTGAAGATGGTGCTATCAGTGTCACTAATGTGGCATCTGGTGAGTCAGTCAATAATTCAGATGCAAGCGCAGGCCAATCAGTGAAAGGAACATATGGTAACTTGATCCTTAATGCGGATGGTTCTTATGTCTATCAGGCAACAGCAAGTGTTTCTACCATACCAGACGGTGCTACTGATTCTTTCACCTATATGATTCAAGATGAAGATGGCAGCTCATCTACAGCTACCTTGACCATTAATGTGGCAGCAGAAGCGCCTAGAGTAGAGCCCACTTTCTTCGAGAATGTTTCCGCTAATTTGGACTCTGATCTTCAGTGGTTCGAGACAAATACGGGCGATGAAGCCACAGTGCAAACTGATGGTCGATCAAATTATTGGGATGATGATCGTAAGGATACTCACCTTAAAGGAACATCAAATGATGACTTTATTGTGGGTGATCGAGGCGATGATCATATTGAAGGGGGCAATGCCCAAGATACTCTTGGTGGTTATGGTGGCTCTGATTGGCTTGAGGGTGGAGAAGGTGATGATACATTGTATGCTGATGGTCGTCGTACTAGCTATCAAGATGCTGACGATTCAAACCGAGTAGATGGTGGCGCAGGTCAAGACACCCTTTACGGTAGTATCGGTGATGACTTCCTCTTAGGCGGTTCAGGCGATGATTACCTAGATGGTCGTGATGGCGATGATGTTCTTATCGGCGGTCAAGGTCAAGATACCATGACTGGTGGGGATGGACGTGATTTGTTCATCCTAACGGATTACTCGCAGGGCGTTGATACTATCACTGACTTTAATGCTTCAGATGATGCCTTGGACATTTCCGAATTGTTGGATGTACCAAGCTCTGCGGCAGAAGAAGAAATACAGGCTTACCTAAATGAAAACCTTACATTAACAACGAATCAGGATGGTTCAGGTAAGTTGGAAGTCGCAGACAGTGGTAATGCTAATCATACTGTGGCTAATTTTGGGTCAGATTCCCAGTTGGGCAGTGGCAGTATTACTGTCATCTTTAATGATAAGGAATACGACATTAACATTGATGGTTAATGTCGTAGTACCCATAAAGCAAAAAGCCGAGTTTATACTCGGCTTTTTTCGTTTCAGGTGGGCGTTATTTTATGCGTTTAAACACTCAGTCCAATAGGGCAGCTCACGCCTGTACCGTTTAGGCCACAATAGCCATTTGGGTTCTTGTGAAGATACTGTTGATGGTATTCTTCTGCCAAATAATAGGTTTTGAGTGGCTCGATTTCTGTGGTGATCATACCATGACCATTTTGGATAAGTGCTTTTTGGAATGCGTCTTTGCTTTGCTCTGCAATGGCTAAATCAGAGTCTTTTGTAGTGTAAATAACAGAGCGATATTGGCTACCAATATCATTGCCTTGTCGCATGCCTTGTGTCGGGTCATGGTTTTCCCAAAAGGTTCTTAGAATGGTGTCTAAGTTGATTTGTCTGGTGTCGAAGATCACTTGAACGACTTCGCTGTGACCTGTTTGCCCAGTACAAACTTCTTCATAGGTTGGGTTTTTCGTGTACCCGCCTGCATAACCAACGGAAGTGACAATAACGCCAGGAACATTCCATAACTTTCTTTCCGCACCCCAGAAACATCCCATGCCGAGAATGACTTCCCCTTCATGTACATTTTTTTCGCGAAGAAAATTTTCACCGTTAACCGCATGAATGCCAGTCACTTGAATAGGAGTGTCTCGACCCGGAAGCGCTTCAGCTTCACTTGGTATTGAAGACTTTTTTAATATTTGTTCAATGGGATTGGGCATGGTGAATTCCTTAAAAGCAAAATAATATGAGCGACACTTTTACAGACAGTGCATCAGTCTTCAAGTTTTTTCTTGCAACGTAAAACAGACTAACTGTGTCAAAAAAGTGCAAAAGCCGTTTAATTTAATTTAATGGTAATATAGTGTTGACTCTGTATTTAATCTACCTATAATACGCACCTCGTTGTCGCGGGATGGAGCAGTCTGGTAGCTCGTCGGGCTCATAACCCGAAGGTCGTTGGTTCGAATCCGGCTCCCGCA
>NZ_JBHZSP010000003.1:287869-341833 GCF_043643765.1 Marinomonas posidonica
CGCGGGATGGAGCAGTCTGGTAGCTCGTCGGGCTCATAACCCGAAGGTCGTTGGTTCGAATCCGGCTCCCGCAACCAGCAACGAAACTGAAATTGTTAGTGATAGTAGATAAATTAATTTGTCGCGGGATGGAGCAGTCTGGTAGCTCGTCGGGCTCATAACCCGAAGGTCGTTGGTTCGAATCCGGCTCCCGCAACCAATTTGCTTATTTTCAAGTTGTTGGTTCACTAAGAAAGTTGTTAACTATATTTATAGTTTATTTGTCGCGGGATGGAGCAGTCTGGTAGCTCGTCGGGCTCATAACCCGAAGGTCGTTGGTTCGAATCCGGCTCCCGCAACCAATTCGTAAGGTCGTGAGAATTGGTCAAAGCTTTTTTTAATACATTTCAAAATTAACCATTGAATTTCAATAGGTTTCATGTCGCGGGATGGAGCAGTCTGGTAGCTCGTCGGGCTCATAACCCGAAGGTCGTAGGTTCGAATCCTGCTCCCGCAACCATTTCAATTCTCTCTTTTTTTGAAGACAATAGTCGCTTTTGTTCAAAAAGTAACTCTGCCCCAATTTAATCTTTCAGCCATTTAATGAACGTTTATATTGCTTTCATCATAAGCTGTTTCAGCCGTAACTCATTATTACTCTTTGCTAGGTAATTTAGCGGATTTTTTCATCGAAGGGCAGAAGCGTGAATGAGTCGGTAAATTCACCCGGCGAATGACATGTCACTCGCCGAGTAAGGTTAATGTGAAGGGGTTATGCTTACGTTAAATCAACCGTTATATCTGCAAAAGCTTGGTCGAGTGTTGTTAAAATTTGCTGAATTTGAGCTTCAGTGACACATAAAGCTGGGCTCATGTTCAAAATATTGTTGAATTCAGCAAAGCTTCGATTGGTTCGGCCGATTAGCAAGCCAGCTTGTTTGCACTTTGCAAACAAGCTGACAGCGACGGATTCATCAACAGGTTGTTTATTAACTCTGTCGGTAACCAGTTCAATCCCCACCAATAACCCCTTGCCACGAACATCGCCAATTATAGCGTGTTTTGTTTTTAATGTTTGTAAACCGGCCAATAAAAGCTCGCCCATCTTAGCGGAGTTTTCGATTAAATTTTCCTCTTCAATGATATTCATGTTGGCTATGGCCGCAGCAGGACCAGCTAAGCAACCACCATAAGTCGAGATGTCTCTAAAATACCCTAGTTTATCTGTGTTGTCGGATTCTTGAAGATCTTTGTAAACCGCTTCTGTTGTCACGGTGCATGAAATAGCCGCGTAGCCTGAAGCAACACCTTTGGCCATGGTGACTATGTCTGGCTGGATATCATAATGTTGGTATCCGAACCATTTGCCTGTTCTGCCCAGTCCACAGACAACTTCATCTAGGATCAAAAGAACATTGTGTTTTTTGCATATCTGTTCAACCGCTTTTAGATACCCTTCTGGCGGGGTAATGATGCCACCACCGGCCGTAATAGGTTCAATAATGACGGCACCTACGGTGTCGGGACCTTCTTGTAGAATGACGTCTTCCATCAATTTTGCTGCTTTTAGACCATAATCTGTACTGTCTTCAAATTGACTGCGGTATTCAAAACAATGAGGAAACTCGACAAAATCAGGCACAAAAGGACCGAATTGATCTCGTCTTTGTGATTGTCCGGTAGCGCTCAAGGCGGCAATGGTGGTGCCATGATAATCTCGTTCTCTGTAGAGAATTTTACTTTTTTTACCCGCGTATTTTTTGTGTGAGATTTGTCTCACCATTTTGAACGCTTTTTCGTTGGCTTCTGAACCTGAGCTTGAATAAAAAACACGATTCATGCCGGGCATTTTATCGATTAAGTGATTCGCAAATACAGCCGCAGGTTTGTTACCCATAGCGCTGGCGAAGAAATTCAATTCAAGTAATTGTTCACTAATGGCATCGACAATTTCTTTGCGACCATATCCAGTGTTAGTAACCCAAACGCCGCCTGCTGAGGCATCTAAGTATTGATTGCCATCGATGTCCCACAAATCGAGACCTTGGCCTTTTACAAAAACAGGTAAGCCATTGTCAGCGGCGCTACCCGGTGTTAAATGGTGCCACACATGATCTTTATCAAAAGCTTTGATTTCATGGTTGGAGTATTCATTAATAAAAGACATATGTTGTTCCTCAGCATAAAAAAGGTGATTAATGACGGTGTATCGCAAAAGGTGACCAGCTTTGGCTTACTGGCATGATTTCCAACTGATTGATGTTTAGATGAGCTGGGAGTTGAGCAATCCAAAGTAGCGTTTCCGCAATGTCATCAGGTTGTATCGCGTCGGTGCCTTTGTATAAGGCGTTATAGGCTTGTGTGTCTCCACCTGTTCTCACAAGGGTGAATTCACTTTCGGATAAGCCTGGTGCTAGGCAAGTCACCCGAACACCTGTGCCTGCAAGGTCACAACGCAACGCCAATGAAAATTGCTCGACAAAGGCCTTCGTTCCGCAATAGACATTGCCGCCGGGATAAGGCCATTGACCGGCAATGGAGCCAATGTTAATGATGCTGGCCGATTTACCTGTGCTAATGAGTTGCGGTAACAAGGCATGAGTAACACTGGTTAGGCCTTTGATATTGGTATCGATCATAGTGTGCCATTGCGCTAAATCGGATTCTTGAGCTGGCTCTGTGCCAAGCGCTAATCCAGCATTATTAATAAGTAAGTGAATGGCCTGAAAGTCAGGCGGCAGAGCGGTAAAGGCCGTTTTAACTTGTTCAGTATCGCAGACATCTAGTGTCATCGTGCGTACCTTGGTCTGTGACGATAAGGCCGCTTCGATTTGCTCGAGTCGGTCGCTTCTTCTCCCTGTGAGGATGAGATTCCAACCAGATTGAGCAAAGAGCTTGGCGGCTGCTAAGCCAAACCCAGAAGTGGCACCTGTAATAACGGCGGTTTTATTCATATCTCTCTCCTTAATGAACACTGTGTAAGTTGAAATAAAGACTCAGTGCAGACAGAGAAATCAGCACTGGTAGGGCGATGTGTCGAAACGATTTTGGCGGATTCCGATGGAATAACCATTGGCCGACTAGGACGCCGATAAAAGCAGGCCCCAGTAAGATCAAAGTGGGCAGCCATAGTGAGATGTTAATAATCTTGTTTGCCACCATAAGAGCAACCGACGCTAAATCCGTTGCGCTGAGAAACAGTACGAGCGTGGCGCGTTGCACGTGGGCAACGTATGGGGTTAACAGTAAATAGCAAACCACAGGCAAACCACCAATAGAGGCGGCGGCAGTAAATCCACCAGAAATAGATCCGATCATTCGTGTGAGCCATTTATTCGGTGTTAGATGATTTGAATGTGGTTTTAATAACCAAATCGACATGGCTAACACGCTTAAGCTGACACTCAATTTGAGGAGTTGATCTGGTACTTTAATTAAGATTACAAGACCAATAGGGATGCCAATAAAAGCGCCAAAGCTCAATTGCTTTAACAAGTCGATATTTGCGTAACGCCAGGCTTTTCTGATTAAGCCAATTGAACAAAGTAAATCCAATATTAAGATCACTGGCACACTCACTTTGGCTGGCCAAATAAAGCTTAATCCTGAGATCGCAATGGCGGCAAAGCCAAAACCGGTGTAACCGCGAATGATCGCGGCCATAAATATCAACAACATGGCGAGTTCAAAATGAGGCATTCAACTTGTCTCCGTTATCACTGGCCCGAAGTGATATGAAATATGGGCGCAGTGATACGGTATAGGGGAATCGAGATCAGCCTATAGGTCCAGCTGAAAGGGAATATGGTGCCAGCTAGGAACGGTGCGAATAAGGTTACTGTCAGAGGTGTTTGAACTTTGTTTGTGTCTTCCCTAGATAAAATGGTCAAAGACGTGTTTTAAGGCGGCTATACCGGGTTCAATTTTATGAGATTCTATGGCTGAGAAGCCTAAACGAAAGTAATTCTGTGGAGGGTTTTGTGCCGTAAAATGGACCGCACCTGGCTCCATTAGAATGCTACTTTGTGCGGCTAACCAAGCCACTTCCTCGGTATTGACGTGTTCAGGTGCTTTCAACCAAACAGAAGTGGCGCCTGCACTGACATGTTCGCTGGTCCGCATATCGGGAAGGTGTCGATCAATGGCATCGTTTATACGTTGCAGTTTAGAGGCGTTAATGACTCGTAGTTTTCTTAGATAGGTGTCGTGATACCCCAAGGATAAAAACAGTGAAAGCTGGCGCTGAATGTTGGCAGGAGGGTGTCGATACATGAGCCGTCTAAGGGCTCGAATTTCTGTAATTAATTCCTCATCTGCCACCATGAACCCCACCCTTAAACCAGGGGAAATGGATTTTGACATGCTGCCGATGTAGATCACGCGGTTATTTTTATCGAGTGCTTTTAAAGCGGGTTGTGGGTTTTGTTTAATGTTCACTTCCGCATCGTAATCGTCTTCAATAATAATACAATCATGTTTTGCGGACAGAGTGAGCAGTTGTTGTCTTCTTTCTTTACTGAGCTCAACGCCTGTGGGGACCTGAGTGCTTGGGGTAATATAGAGGTAGTCACATGTATTTAAGTCATCATTGACAATGAGACCGTGTTGATTAATCGGTTGTCGGTGAATGTTGGCGTTAAAGAGAGAAAATATATTGAGTGCGTCTCTAAATCCTGGGTTCTCTAAACCGACTTTGGTGGTTTGATTACAGAGTAAATTGGCCAGCAGGTATAAAGAATTTTGAGTGCCAATGGTGATTAATATTTCACTTGATTCAACGTAAATACCGCGTCTTGGTAATAAACGAGTACGAATTTGCTCGATCAGTAACGGATCATCCGAATCCACAAGGTCATTAATCCAATACTTGTTCCATTGTCCAGACATGCTCTTTCTGACGCAGTCACGCCACTGCTCTAATGGAAAGAAGTCTTTTTGTACCTGACCATAGATAAAAGGGTATTCGAATTTCTGCCAATCATAAGGTTTGACGATGTTGATTTCATTACTGGGCTGTTTTTGAAATCGAGCTGACCAGTCAGGTGAGCTGGCGTTTTCTTCCTGCACTAAATCGGTGCTCAGTGCTTCTGTGTTGTGGAAAGTGTGGTTTACAAAGAAGCCTTTGCGGGAACGCGCTTCAATGAAACCACTGTCTACTAGGCTTTCATATATCAAAACAATGGTGTTTCTAGAGACCCCTAGCATCTTGGACAGATGGCGTGAGGAGGGGAGCGGTTCATCCAGTGGTAGCCCCCCTGTTAGTATTAAGTTGACGATAAATTCTCTGATCTGATCCTGCAATGTTCTTTCAGGGTCAAACTCTATGTGAAAGTACTGTTCTAACACGATGAACCTCTAAATCATCAATTTGATGCTCCAATCTAATGCAATATTTGCTCCACAAACCCCATCTGGACTAATGCTTTTGGGTAACTGGATCTATCGCTTCATTATCGACAACTTTTAATGTGGGAAAGGTAGCAACCAATTCCATCCTCAGGAGAACGAAAATGAACGTGAACCAAATAACCAAACTGGCCCAAAAAAGTCTCGGTTTATCTGTATTAATGAGTAGTTTGTGTCTGTCGCAATTCGCAAATGCTGAAACGATTACGATTGGCTACCAAGGTATGATGAACCCTTGGAAGTCAGTGATAGCGGAGAAAAAGCTAGAGAGTACGACCGGAATGGAGGTGGAATGGCGTCGTTTTGACTCTGGCGCTAAGGTCATTACTGCCATGGCATCTGGTGACATTGATATTGCCACTGCAGGCTCGAGCCCAATCGCCGCTGCGGTGAACCGTGGATTGGACATCGAATTGGTATGGATTCTTGAAAATATTAATGACGCCGAAGCGCTCGTTGTTCGTAATTGTTCTGGTATTGCCGCACCACAGGATCTAAAAGGTAAAAAAATCGGTGTGCCATTTGTCTCTACAACACATTTTCATATGTTATTTGCTTTAGAACAATTTGGCTTAACGGATAAAGAGGTAAGCCTTATTAACATGCAGCCAAATGCGATTGCGGCAGCCTGGGAGCGAGGAGACATAGATGGTGCTTTTATTTGGGACCCTGCGCTAGGGCGTATTAAAGAGTCAGGTCAAGTATTGATTAGTTCAGGAGAGCTTAGCCGTTGGGGTAAAGCAACCTTTGATGGCATGGTAATCAATAAGTCATTTGGTGAAGAAAACCCTGAGACGGTCGCTCAATTGATCAAGTTAATTGCGGATGCGGATGCGGAATATCGTGCTTCTAAAGGCGCCTTGACTGCTGATTCTCTTATGGTGAAAAACATTGCCAAGATGACGGGAGGACAAGCTGAAAATGTCCCTGATGTATTGGCTCTCTATGAGTTTCCGAGTTTGGCTGAGCAGACTAGCTGTGTCTGGCTTGGATGTGGTAACGAGGGCGGTGCTGCGAAGGCATTAATGTTTACCTCCGAATTTCTTAAACAAGAAGGCAAAGTCCCCGCTCTTGCCGATGACTATAGCGTTTTTGTGAACCCTTCTTTTGCTGAAGCTGCTGCAGAACTTTAATAAAAGCGCTTCCTTTTGACGATGTTAAATTCAAAAGGAAGCTGCCATCAGTGTTATATCGTTGGAGAAGAAGGCAATGAGCCGATTACAGATTCATGATGTGTCCGTTCGCTACCCTGGAATGAACGGTGGTGATACGGTCACCGCTTTATCAGGTATTAATTTTCAAATTGAGCCGGGCGAATTTGTCGTCGCACTAGGAGCGTCAGGTTGTGGTAAGACGACCTTGCTCAACTTAATGGCGGGGTTTATTCAACCGAGCGATGGTTATTTAACTCTTGGTGATAGCCAAGTGTCCGGTTTGCCTCGCGTTGCCGTCGGGGTAGAGCTAAATGATCAAATTACAGGCCCCGGCAAAGAGCGTGGCGTGGTGTTTCAAAAGCATGCTTTGCTGCCTTGGCTAAATGTATTGGAGAACACCGCTTTTGGTTTAAAACTACAAGGTGTTGGTTTAAAAGAGCGTCAGGCCAGAGCGAGTGAGTACCTTAAGTTAGTTGGATTAGAAGATTTCCATCACCATCCTGTGTATCAATTATCTGGCGGTATGCAACAACGTGTTGGGATTGCCAGAGCGTTAACCAATGACCCTAGGATGCTGTTATTAGATGAACCGCTAGGGGCATTAGATGCGTTGACTCGAGAGGTATTACAGGAATTGTTATTAGAAGTGTGGCAGCAAACCCAGAAAATGATGTTTTTCATCACTCACAGCGTAGAAGAAGCGTTATTTATGGCTTCCCGTCTCATCATTATGTCGCCTCGCCCTGGTCGAATTACTCATGATTTTTCTTTGGACTTTAATAAGGTATTTTTGGAAACAAGAGATGCTCGAAAAGTGAAGTCTATGCCTGAGTTTATTGCCATGAGAGAAAAAGTGTTAGGCATTATTCATGGTGATGAAGCCACCAATGGAGGAGCTCACTAATGACAAAATCATTTGATCCAATGGATTCTGTTGACCAGCTTAGTCGCCGCTCTCAGCAAAATGACAGAGCGAAAACGACGATGTTGCATCGTTTTGCTAATCTGTTTGCTGCAGGACCAGTGAAACCGGGCGAGTCATATGGTGCACCGGGGCAAGGAAAAAGCTTAGCGATTAGCTTATTAACGACATTTATACTGATCTTTATATGGTACATCGCAACTCAGTTACAATGGGTGAAGCCTTTATTTCTGCCTTCTCCCGTAGCCGTAGTGCAACGATTTTGGGAAGTTGCGACGCAAGGTTTTGCCAACGCGACCCTGATAGAGCATACCGGCTGGAGTATGATGCGGGTCTTTTCTGCGTTTGTTCTCGCGTTACTCACGGCCGTTCCTATTGGTATTTTTATGGGCGTAAACCGTATTGTTCGCGGATTATTTGATCCTATTATCGAGTTTTATCGCCCATTACCGCCTCTAGCCTATTTGCCATTGGTTATTATTTGGCTCGGTATTGGGGAAGTCTCGAAAGTTGTGTTGATATACTTGGCGATTTTTGCCCCTATGGCGCTGAGTGCCAGAGCCGGTGTGAAATCGGTAGCGATAGAGCAAATCCATGCCGCTTATTCGATGGGAGCAACGCGTTGGCAGGTCATTCGTCATATTATTTTGATTAATGCGCTGCCAGAAATTTTAACGGGAATGCGCATCGGGATTGGCTTTGGTTGGACAACTTTGGTAGCAGCAGAAATGGTCGCGGCCCAAGCTGGATTAGGCTTTATGGTACTTAACGCAGCGGAGTTTCTGGTCACGGATGTGGTCATCATGGGGATTATCGTCATTGGTATTATTGCTTATTTATTCGATCTATTTATGCGTTATTTAGAGCGTAAATTGGTGCCTTGGAAAGGGCGTTAATTATATCCGTTACATTTTCTGAATTCGCTAACAAGATAGTTAGGCATACTGGCTATTTTGTTAGCACCCCCCCCATTAATGATAACGTAAAGTCGTTACGTTGATATCGTGCTATTTGGTTGTTTTTTTCAAAGTACTTCCTAATGCGGTGCTTCATAAACACTTAAATTGAGTTTCATGGAGCTTATGGGTTCTCTTTTGATGACTTTTATTTAGACACTTTTATAGCATTTTATAAAAAAGGCTAAGGCCAAACTAAAAAAGATAATATCCCTCAGAGTGCGATCATTTTACATTCCTTTTACTCCTCTGGAGTTCCTTCATGAATAAAAATAAAAAGGAATGCGAAGATGAAAAGAATCTTATCTGTAAGTTTACTGGCCACTGCTTGCGCTGTGGCCTCCATACCCACTTGGGCAGCAGGTGAAAAAATCGGTCTGCTCATGTCCGATTTACGTCTTGAACGTTGGCAAAAAGACCGAGATTTGTTCACCGCGGAAGCTGAAAAATTGGGGGCAAAAGTTTACACCCAATCGGCCAATGGCGATGTTAGTACACAAATTTCCCAAGTTGAAAATATGATTTCTCGCGGTGTTGATGTGTTAGTGATTGTGCCTGAGAACGGTGAAGTCTTGAGTAATGTGCTCGCCGAAGCGAAAGCAGAGGGGATCAAAGTATTGGCTTATGATCGCTTGATTAAGTTTGCTGATATTGATCTGTATGTGTCTTTTGACAATATTCGTGTTGGTGAGATGCAAGCCGAAGCATTGTTAGAGAGAAAACCAACAGGACGTTACTTCTTGATGGGCGGTTCGCCAACAGACAATAACGCGAAGATGTTCCGTGAGGGGCAAATGAACGTACTTCAACCTGCTATTGACGCCAAAAAAATTCAAATCATTGGTGATCAATGGGCCATGGGCTGGTCGGCCGAAGCCGCTCTCAATATCATGGAGAATGCTTTAACGGCTAACAGCAATAAGGTAGATGCTGTGGTGGCGTCTAACGATTCCACTGCAGGTGGTGCAATTCAGGCATTAGCAGCACAGGGATTGAGTGGCAAGGTGATCATTTCGGGCCAAGATGCTGACCTAGCGGCCGTACGAAGAATTGTTCAAGGCTCGCAAACCATGACGGTATACAAACCGATTTCGAAGTTGGCGGAGACCAGTGCTGCAATGGCCGTGAAATTAGCTCGCGGTGAGTCTATTCAGGCAGATGGTTACGTGAATAACGGCAAGAAAGAGGTAGAGGCTGTACTATTGACACCAATTGCAGTGACCAAAGAGAACCTTGACGATACAGTTATTGCGGATGGTTTTCATAGCAAAACAGACGTTTATAACCCGTAATTTATCCAGATAATGGCGCTGTAAGGCGCCATTTGCTTTTCATAAGGTGTTTAAAATGAAGCAAAAACTTTTGGATATGCGCGGCATTGTTAAAAGTTTTTCCGGTGTGCGTGCATTGAATGGCGTGGATATCAGCCTTGATGCTGGTGAAGTGCTCTCTATATGTGGCGAAAACGGATCCGGCAAATCGACTTTAATGAAAGTACTGAGTGGTGTTTGGCCTTACGGTAGTTATGAGGGACAAATATATTTTGCAGGCCAACAAATTAAGGCCACCAGCATTCGTGATACCGAGGCGCAAGGTATTGTCATTATTCATCAGGAGTTGGCTTTAGTAAAAGAGTTAACCGTGATGGAAAACATCTTTCTGGGGAATGAGCTGGGTCATGCTTGGCGTATTAATGAAGAAAGCATGTATCGACAAACCCTTGCCTTATTGTTCCGCGTCAATCTTTCCATTGCGCCAGATACTTTGGTAAGTGAGCTGGGTGTTGGTCAGCAGCAACTCGTTGAAATAGCGAAAGCATTGAATAAAGACGTTAAATTGTTGATATTGGATGAACCAACGTCTTCTCTTACCAACCAAGAAATTCAAATCTTACTGGATATTGTTCGCAGCCTTAAAGAGCAAGGCATTGCCTGTATCTACATTTCGCATAAATTGGATGAAGTGTTGGCGCTCTCGGATTGGGTATGTGTTATCCGAGATGGGGATCATATTGCCACCCGTGCTGCCGCAGCGCTCACTCAAAACGACATTATTAGCATGATGGTCGGCCGAGAAATGGATCAGCTTTTCCCGCGTGAAGAGCATGAAATCGGTGAGGTTATTTTAACCGTCAACAAAGCTTTCGCGCGTCTGTCAGGGGCCAGTCGTCCTCAAGTAGACGGTGTAAGTTTTGAGTTGCGTGAGGGAGAAATTCTAGGCATTGCAGGCTTAATCGGTTCTGGTCGGACGGAGTTGATGCAGTGTTTATTTGGGTCTTATCCTGGAGAGTATTCAGTAGACATTGAATTGTCGGGTCAATCGCAGGTTATCCGTTCACAGCAAGCGGCACTTAAAGCTGGCATTGCAATGGTGCCTGAGGACCGTAAGCGGCATGGTATTGTACCGATTATGGGGGTAGGCCGAAACATGACGTTACCCATATTAGATAAATATCAAACTTGGTTTGGTGCGATCGATGAGCAGCAAGAGCATCAAGATATTGAGCGTTACCTTGAACGATTAAAAGTCAAAACCGCCTCCGCCGATTTGGCCATTAAACATTTAAGTGGTGGTAATCAACAAAAGGCCATCATTGCTAAATGTTTATTAACGCACCCAAATATTTTGATTCTAGATGAACCAACACGGGGAATCGATGTGGGGGCCAAATATGAGATTTATAAGCTCATGTATGCACTGGTCAAAGACGGTGTCTCCATCATTATGGTGTCGTCCGAATTGCCTGAGGTGATTGGTATTAGTGATCGAGTGTTGGTCATGCATGAGGGGCGTTTAAAAGGTCAATTTGAACATCAAGGATTAACTCAAGAAATGATTATGAACTGCGCGATTAAAGAAGGTGTTTCCAATGCTTAAAACAATAAAAGCGAGTCAGTTGCAATTACTTGCCATGATCGCAGCACTGTTACTAATTTTAGTGTTCTTTTCCATTGCAACAGAAGGGGCCTTTATCTCGCCACGAAACATTTCCAATTTGATTCGACAGACGGCCATTGTGGGGATTTTGGCCATTGGCATGGTATTCGTCATCATCAGTGCTGAAATCGATTTGTCTGTCGGTTCTATGATGGGGCTGCTTGGTGGCATTGCCGCGATACTCGATGTTTGGTTTCATTTTCCATTAATGCTGAGCATTGCGATTACCATGTTCGCAGGCTTAGTGCTGGGCTTATTTAATGGCTGGTGGATTGCTTATCAAAAAGTGCCTTCTTTCATTGTTACTTTGGCTGGTATGCTTGCGTTTCGTGGTATTTTAGTCGGTTTAACGGATGGTGTCACTGTGGCACCAACGTCCAGTTCACTGGCCATCATAGGTCAGAGTTATTTGCCTTCTGGCTGGGGCATGAGTGTGATTGCGCTGTTATGTTTAGGATTGGTTGCACGAGTATTTTCTCGTCGTCAAGCCAGGCAAAAGCATGGGGTGTTGAATCATGCCGCGAAGTTTGAATATGGCAAAGCGTTAATTGCAGTAATCGCATTACTGTCTTTACTAGCGATACTGGAAAATTACCGAGGCATTCCCACTCCCATCTTTATTATGGGAATGTTGATTTTAGTAGCGACCTACATTGCTAAACGAACCGCATTTGGTCGTCGTGTTTATGCAATTGGCGGCAATATTGAAGCGGCTCGTATGTCTGGAGTTAAGGTTGAAAAGACCAAGATGTTGGTCTTTGGTTTTAACGGCGTGATGGTTGCTGTGGCTGCCTTAATATTAACGTCGAGATTAGGTGCTGGTTCGCCTGCGGCGGGTAATATGGCGGAATTAGACGCTATTGCGGCTTGTGTTATTGGCGGCACCAGCCTAGCAGGTGGTATTGGTACTGTCTTAGGTGCCATCATGGGAGCCTTGATAATGGCCAGCTTGGATAACGGTATGAGCATGCTGGATGTACCGACTTTTTGGCAATTGATTGTGAAAGGTGCCATTCTGTTATTGGCGGTTTGGCTTGATGTGAAAACCAAGAAACAATAATAAGACAAATAATAAAACGATGATAATTAAGGTTGTGGCATGTACATAGGCATTGATTTAGGAACTTCTGGCGTAAAAGCTGTGCTAATGAATAAAACAGGTCAAATAGTGGCTACCAGTACCGTGTCCTTGTCTGTTTCTCGGCCACAAGCTTTGTGGTCAGAGCAAGACCCAGAAGATTGGTGGCAAGCGACAGATAAGGCCATGCTTGAACTAGGTCAGCAAGAGGATTTATCTGCTGTGGAAGCCTTGAGTTTTTCTGGTCAAATGCATGGTGCGACCTTATTAGATTGTCATGGACAGGTACTAAGGCCAGCCATTCTTTGGAATGATGGCCGTTCTCATCAAGCTTGTTTGTCTTTGCAGCATCGCTGCCCCGATATTCAGTCGATTACCGGCAATTTAGTGATGCCTGGATTTACCGCTCCTAAGCTGGTTTGGGTGCAGCAAAATGAAGCGGATATTTTCCGCAAAATTGATAAAGTCTTATTGCCGAAAGATTACCTGAGATACCGAATGACAGGGGAGTTTGCGACCGATGTATCGGATGCGTCAGGTACTTTATGGTTGGACATGGAGCAAAGGCAGTGGAGCTCGTCTGTTCTTGAGGCGTGTGGCCTGACCATTGAGCAGATGCCAGCCTTGTTTGAAGGTACTGAAGTAACAGGTTATCTAAAATCGGCGTTGGCTGAACGCTGGTCTATTCCGACCGTGGCTGTTGTGGCGGGTGCCGGTGACAATGCCGCTGGTGCTATTGGGATGGGGATTATCCATCCGCAACAAACCATGTTATCGCTGGGTACATCTGGCGTTATCTTTTCAGTTAGTGAAGGGTTTGTTGCGAATCCTGCGGTGGCACTGCACAGTTTTGGTCATGCGGTGCCGAATACATGGCACAGTATGTCGGTTATGTTAAGTGCTGCGAGTTGTCTGGATTGGGTCGCTAAATTGACGCAATTTAAGGATGTGCCATCGGCTTTAGCTGCGGTATCAAGCCGGTCTCATGGGGGGCAGGATAGTTTACTCTTTTTGCCCTATTTAAGTGGTGAACGGACACCGCATAATGATGCGAATGCGAAAGGAGTATTTTGGGGGATGACCCATGAGACAAGCGCGGTGGATTTGGTTCAAGCGGTACTAGAAGGTGTCTCTTTTGCTTTGTTAGATGGGTTGGATGCCGTGCGTTCTGTGCAAAACATTGATCCGACCATTGATGTGGTTGGCGGGGGGGCGCGTAGCGAATATTGGTTACAAATGTTGGCTGATATTTTTATGCAAACTTTGATTTATCGAGAGGGTGGGGAAGTCGGCCCAGCGCTTGGCGCTGCTCGATTAGCCGCTATCGGTGTTTCGCAAGAAGAGGCGTTGTCTGACATTTGTCGCAAACCTAACGCGATTAAACGCTTTGACCCTAATCTAGAATATGCCGATTATTACCAACAAAAAAGAGCAAAATTTCAAACACTGTACCATAGAGTAAAAGGCTTATAATGCTGAATTCTTATGGATTGGCATGCCATTTTTATATTTCTTGAATAAGAAACGTCAATAGCCAGTATGCTTTTGTAGCAAATAATAAAAATAACATAAGGAATGCTTCAAATGTTTGAAAAGCGTTATCGTTTAAATTTGGTATTTAATGCCAATAAGGTCTATGACCGACAGGTTATCGAAGGCATAGGCGAGTACTTACAAGCAGCCCAATGTGATTGGGATGTGTATTTTGAAGATGATTTTCGTAGTCGCCTGGACGGGCTCAAGCACTGGAAAGGCGATGGCATTATTGCTGATTTTGATAACCCTGAAGTAGAAGAGATATTAAAGGGCACTCAAATACCCACCGTAGCTGTTGGTGGTTCTTACCAGCGGCGTGATGATTATCCTCAATTGCCTTATGTCGCGACAGATAATGCTGCTTTAGTAAAAAGTGCCTATCAACATTTAAAGCGTAAAGGTTTAACAGAATTTGGCTTTTATGGTGTTCCAGCCAATAAATACCATCGTTGGTCGAGTGAGCGACAAAATGCCTTTATTGATCAAGTCAGTTCAGATGGTTATCGCCCACATGTCTATGAGGGTTATTTGACCTCCACTCAAATTTGGGAAACCGCACAGCAAGGGTTAGAAAATTGGCTGTCCGATTTGCCTAAACCGGTTGGCATTGTCGCCGTTACAGATTCTCGTGCTCGTCACCTTTTACAGGTTTGTGATCATTTAAACATCATGGTGCCCGAACACGTTGCCATTGTTGGTATCGACAATGAAAATATGGCGCGTTATTTGAATCGTACGGCCTTGTCGTCGGTAGAACAGGGGTGTAAACAAATGGGCTATGAAGCGGCCAAGATCTTACACCGCATGTTACTCGGTTACCAATTGGATAAGAGCTTGGTCTTAGTGGACCCCATTGGAGTACAAGAGCGCCAGTCATCTGACTATCGAGCATTAAAAGACCCGCACGTCATTCAGGCCATGCACTTTATTCGGCATAATGCTTGCCGTGGTGTGAAAGTAGCACAAGTAGTCGATTATATTGGCATTTCGAGAACCAACTTAGAGGCGCGTTTTATTGATGAAATGGGCTGTTCTATGCATGAGCAATTGCATATGACAAAATTTTCGCGAGCCTGCGAATTGATCATTTCAACGAACTTACCATTTGATGAAATAGCGCGCACTTGTGGTTATCCTTCCGTGCAGTATATGTATACTGTATCGCGCAAAAACCTGGGCATGACGCCAGGCGAGTATCGTGTTTCTAGTCGCTTATTAAAAGAAGGCTCTTAAGCTAATAGAAATATAGGTAACAAAATAAAAGCGCGCCTGGCGCTTTTATTTTGACTTAGGTTTCTGTGATCTGACGTTTTTATTTAGCGACGAATGTAACCATTCACTAAGTTTTCCAGCATTTCTTGACGACCTGATTCTGGATTAGGGTTAAGATTATTTATTTCAACGAACTCAGCAACCTGGCTTAACGTCATGTTACCACTGAGAATATTTTGTCCCAGTGTGTCCTGCCATTTTTCGTAGCGTTTCTCTACTAGGTTATTAAGTGTTTGCTCTTCTAACATGGCGACGGCTTTTTCCAAGGACAGGGCAAGTGTGTCCATCGCGCCGATATGACCGTGAAATAAATCCTCCAGATCAATGGATTGACGACGTAACTTAGTATCAAACATATAGCCACCGGTTTGGAAACCACCTGATTTAAGAATCTCATAGGTCGCGAGGGTATATTCCTCTACGCTAGTAGGAAATTGGTCGGTATCCCAGCCTAATTGAGGATCGCCCTGATTGGCATCAATGGAGCCTAAAATACCCAATGAACAAGCGGTGGCGATTTCATGATGAAAACTGTGGCCAGCTAAAGTAGCGTGATTAGCTTCAATGTTAACCTTGATCTCATTTTCAAGACCAAACTCTTTTAAGAAACCAAAGACGGTCGCCGTGTCATAATCATACTGATGTTTGGTTGGCTCGGCGGGTTTGGGCTCGATTAATAAGGTACCTTGAAAACCAATGGCATGTTTGTGCTCGACCACCATTTGCATAAAACGACCTAACTGGTTTCGTTCGCGTTTTAAATCTGTATTGAGCAAGGTTTCATAGCCTTCTCGACCTCCCCATAGTACGTAGTTTTCGCCTTTTAGTCGATGGGTGGCTTGCATCGCGTGGCATACCTGAGTGGCGGCATAGGCGAATATTTCTGGATTTGGGTTGGACGCCGCGCCTGACATGAATCTTGGGTTAGAAAACGCGTTCGCTGTGCCCCATAATAATTTCATGCCTGTGCTGGCTTGCTTGGCTTCCAACACATCGACCATTTCAGAAAAGTTGTTAATGTATTCGCGGATATTCTTGCCTTCAGGGGCAATGTCGACATCATGAAAACTGTAATAAGAAATGCCCAGTTTGGAAAAAAATTCAAAGGCGGCATCGGCTTTTAATTTGGCTGCTTGCATTTCCGTGTCGGCATTAAACCAAGGACGCTGAAATGTCGCTGCACCAAATACATCACTGCCTTGCCAACAGAAATTGTGCCAGTAACAAGCGGCCATTCTCAAATGCTCTGCCATGGTTTTCCCCATGATTAACTTATCGGCTTGATAGTGTTTAAAGGCAAATGGGTTGGTCGACTCGGGGCCTTCGTATTGTATTGGTTGAATAGTCGGAAAAAACTCGTTCATCTTGAACTCCTAAAGCTTGTTATTTTTGTTCACTTCCTCAAGCATCTTGGTTTTTTAACGACTTAGCTGCAATTACGAAATTTCTTGGTTCTATTATAGATTTTATGGATTAGAGATTGGTTGTAGAAAAAAAAATTAATAAAACGACGTTTTGAAAATGTGATATGATTTTGGCCATTCGTGGATTTATTGGAATTGCCTTGAACGTCGTATCAAAAGATAACCTTATTAAAAATGTTTCTGTGGCTTGGCCATTAGCCCTGAACGCCATTTTAGTCCAATCCATGGTGCTGGTGGACTTGATGTTAATTGCCAATTTAGGGGAAATTTCGGTCGCTGCCTTAGGATTGGCGTCGGCCATCCTGGCGTTTTTCGTTGGCACTCAATACGCTTTAGCCAATGGTACTCAATTGATACTAGCCAGAGCCGTTGGCGCAAATGATCGTCATGCCATGGCCAGCGGTTTGGTCATTGGCTGGCTGATTAGCGGTGGCTTCACATTAATCACCAGTGTGCTTTTATTGGTCGGTCTGGATGAGTTATTGAATTGGCTGGTTGATGACCCTTTAGTGGCGAGACAGGCGTATCGTTATTTGCAGGTCAGTGCTTATATGCTGCTGGTTTCCTCTTTTGCGCAAGTTATGATCGCTTTTTTTAATGGTTCTGGTCAGACACGCTTGCCTTTATATGGCTACTTGATCGAAATTCCTATGAATGTCCTGATCAGTTTGGTATTGATTTATGGTTATTTCGGTTTCCCTGAGTTGGGATTACGAGGTGCTGCCATCGGCAGTTTGGTGGCGGTGAGCATCCGTTTTGGCTATTTAGCATGGCAGCTAAAGCGACAAAAAAATTTGCCGATTATGGCGTCGAGAAAAGCATTAAACGTCGCACAGGTCGTTGCGCATTTTCGTGAGATTTTTCCAATAGCCACTAATTTCGTTACGCTGGCTTCTGGTGTTATGTTGCACCAGATGCTATTTGCTCAATTGGATGTATTTTCCTTTGCAGCCATCACTCTGGTGATGCCTTGGATGCAAATGGGGGCTCAATTTGTCACGTCTTGGGCGTTAGCGACCTCGATTAACATCAGTCAGTTTAGAGGTCGTCAGCAAACGCACCTAATTTCTGAATTTGTCGAGCAAGCAATACGCATTATTTTATTGCTTGGGGTGGTATTGTGTTTGGTGTTTGTCGCCTTTGGCGAATTGCTGCCCATTCTTTACCCGAGATTAGATGAGCAAACACAGCAAGCATTAGCGGGAATTGCACCAATTTATATCTTGATTCCATTAGTCAGAACCTACAACGGCTTATGTGGTCACTCTTTAAGAGCGTTGGGACAGAGCGTTAAGGTATTGCAAATCCATTTCGTCACTCAATGGGTGATTGGTATTCCTTACCTTATTTTAGTTTTGTACTGCGAAGGCCCTCTGTGGGCGGTGTTTGGTTCTATTCTGCTGGAGGAATGCTTGAAAGTATTCGCTTTCAGAAAGCATTTGAAGCGTGAACTCACTCTATTAGTATCATCTAACGTCGAAAAGCGCGGTAAGGAATAAGACAGGGTCTTATTATGAACCCTGTCAGTCCGTTTATGAGAAACGTTTTTCCAAGTATTGAATAATGTCAGACGATTCGTATAACCATTCTACGTTACCGTTTTCTTCAATGCGTAAACATGGCACTTTGACACGGCCACCTCCGATCAATAAATCCTCACGATATGGTGATCCTTCTGATGCACTGCGCTTTTCAATGGGAAGGTTAAGCTTGTAAATTGCGCGACGAGTTTTGATACAGAAAGGGCATGCAAAGAACTGATACAGAGCCAATTGTTTTGTCTCTTCATCTACCTTGGCTTGCTGTTCTGATGAACGTTTCAATTTACGTCCGCGGGTAATAAGGTCAATCAAAGCGATAAGGCCGCCAAGCAAGTTGCGGATACATTTGATGAGTAATTTCATATAAAGAAGGAAGTCTATGGTTAAGGTGGATTAAATCGTAATGACGAAAGCACGATCATTGTAATCCTAGACGGGATTGGTGCCTACCTTTGTTTTTATTGGCGCATTGTGAAATGCTGTACTAATCTCAATTTAACTTATTAAAATGCCTTTAAAAAGATAGAGTTAGAATATGGAAAAGTCCGCTGAGTTTTTGCGCTTGGTGTTAAATTCGATCGAGGAACATATTGCTGTAATCGATGTTAGTGGTGTGATTTGTTTTGTGAATCAAAGTTGGTCCAGTTATGGTGATCAAAACCAATGTCTAAGCAATGATAATTGGACAGCCATTAACTATCTTAGTATTTGTGATCAAGCGTCACTGACTGGGGATGAATTTGGTCGTCAAGCTGGAACAGGCATACGTCAAGTGATTTCAGGTCAGGCGGCTAGTTATTCATTAGAATACCCTTGTCATAGTGATGAAGAGCATCGTTGGTTTATGATGTATGTTTCGCCATTTGAGTTTGATAACGCTAATTACTATGTGATTACTCATCAGGATGTGACAGAGCGAAAATTGGCTGAATTGGCGGTAGAAAAGTTGGCTCGTTTAGACGGACTAACAGACATTTATAATCGACGAGCCTTTGATGAATTTTTGCAGAAAGAATGGAAGTTATGTTCAACATTACAGCAACCTATTAGCCTCGCTCTGATTGACCTAGATCATTTCAAGCAGCTCAATGATTGTTATGGGCATTTGGCAGGAGATGATTGTTTGAAGCAAGTAGCTCAGCTGCTTAAAGGACTTTCAGACTCTCCTCGACGATGGTGTGCCCGTTATGGTGGGGAAGAATTTGCTTTGATCATGGGTAACCTTGATGCCGTGAAGGCCAGACAGGTCTGTGAGGAATTCTTTGAACAAATACAGCATTTAAACATTCCGAATATCGGTTCTCCCATTGCGTCATTTATGACGGCGAGTATTGGCCTCGCTGAAGCTTGGCCGACCAACAAAACAAGCGCTATAGATTTATTAAATAAAGCGGATAATTTACTTTATACGGCAAAGGAAAAAGGCCGTAATTGTATAGAGGTATCACGCCAATCTCCAAACTCTGAATGGAAGCAGCTGTCTGTAATATAAAATTACAAAAAAAATGTTCACTTAAATTTCTTATAGTTTAGATTGTTTAACCTATTTTTAAGGCCAGAGGGAATTGCCCGTGGAAAATGGGTTAAAACAGCGGGTTTTACAATGGTTATTAGGCAGCCGTGAAAAACCGTATCAATATACTCATCATGCCGTTTTACTCATCGGCTCCTTGGTTTACTTTTATTGCGCTGTGGCAAACTACGCGTTTCACCTTGCTAGTCTCACTAATGTGTTGGTTCAGTTTGCGTTAGTGCCTATTATTCTTTTTATCTGGTACTTATCTCGCTGGCATAACTATTTTAAGAGCATGGCTGTGCTCTTCATGTTGCTAGTAACCCTAGTGTCTTTGCCCATTAATTGGATTGGAAATGGAGGATACAGTGGTCCTACCTATTTTTTAAACTTGGGTGTGCTTATCTATATTTCCGTTGCCTTTCGAGATTTAGGTCTTTACCGGCGATTGGGCCAAGCCTTGGCGATTTTAATGCCGATTCCTTTATTGATGATTGAGCGGCGTTATCCAGACTTGATTTTTAATCATGAGACAGCGGATTTACTTCAGCTTGACCTGACCATCAGCTTTGTCGCAACAGGCTTTTTTTTAATGCTGATGATGGAAAATTACTCTCGTCGTTTTAAGCTTGAAAGAGACAAAGCCACCAATTTGAGTATTAAACTGCAATTACTTTCCGAACAAGATCCGCTAACGGGATTGAGTAATCGCCGAGTTTTAGAGCCTTGTTTAGATTGTTGGCGTACAGAAGGAAGAACTTTTTGCCTGGCATTAATTGATCTGGACTATTTTAAGTCAATCAATGACCAATGGGGTCATAATTACGGTGATGAAGTGTTATGCGCTTTTGCTAAGGTTCTGCATGACCTTGCTAAACAACAGCATGGCCAAGCCATTCGTCTTGGAGGAGAGGAGTTTGTGCTATTACTTCCGCTGAACTTACAAATGACATTTGATTGTTTAATTAATCTAGCAAATGAGTTTAAGGCCACTCAGCTGGAAAATGGTGTCACCACCTTTAGTGCGGGTGTGGCTCAAATACAGGCGCAAGAAGAGAACCAAGCGTTACTGAAACGAGCTGATGATCTTATGTATGATGCTAAAAGAGCTGGACGTGACTGTATTAAAGTCTAATCTCAGTACATGGTTAACAGGCTCTCTTATTAAATCAATATAATGTCCGTTAGAGGCATTTCTTTTCTAATTGACTTGCCATAAGAGGTGATTTGAGCAAATCTGAACGTATCTGGATTCGCGATAGGGAAATCACTAGGTTATGTCAATTCTCTTGTCTGCTTTGCCAATATTGCTACTAATTTGGGCGATGACTAAGCGTCATTCGGTGCCGTCTCACATCGCTTTACCCAGCACAGCCTTGTTGGTTGCAGCGATTCAATACGGTTATTTTGAAGCGGATGTGCGTCTAATGCTAGCAAATAGTGTGGCGGGTATCTTGTCTGTTCTGACGCCTATATCCATTGTGGCAGGCGCCATTCTACTGAACCGGGTGTTGTTTTATTCGGGGGCAGAAGCGGTTTTGAGTCGTTGGCTGAAAAGCGTGAGTCAAAATAAAGTGGCGCAGTTGATGATCATAGGTTGGGCGTTTGCTTTTATGATTGAAGGGGCATCTGGTTTTGGCACGCCAGCAGCAATTGCCGCGCCAATTTTAATTGGTTTGGGCTTTCCTATCTTACCTGTCGCGATTCTTACACTCACAATGAACTCCATTCCTGTGTCCTTTGGGGCGGTTGGTACACCCATTTGGTTTGGTTTATCGGGTTTGTCTTTAACCACCTCAAGTTTACATGAGGTGGCTCAACACACTGCCTTACTAAATATGCTGGCTGCCTTTGTGGTTCCTATCATGGCTTTGCGTTTTGTTGTTTCTTGGCAAGACATTCGTTCTAACTTGGTGTTTATTTTATTAAGCATCCTATCCTGTACTGTCCCTTATGTTTTGGTGGCTCAGTGGAATCTTGAATTCCCAGCCTTGGTTGGTGGTGCTGTGGGCGTTATGTTGAGTGTTATCTTAGCAACCCGTGGTGTGGGACTGGCAACATCTACAACAGGTCAGAATAGCGACGCGGTATTGGATTCAAGAGAGGTAGTGAAAGCTTTATCGCCATTTATGTTTTTGATTGCGATTTTGTTGCTAACACGGCTGCCCAGTGTGGGGTTAAAACAGTGGTTAAACTCAACGATGCCAATAGGACAATGGTCTTCGTATATCGGTGAGTTTGAAGTAAGTCGGTCTTTGGTATTGGGGCTACAAAATATTTTAGGAACAGACATAAGCTGGCAATATAAGAGTTTATACGTTCCAGCTTTGATTCCTTTTGTCTTGGTGGTATTCGTGTGTGTTCCGTTATTTCGTATGTCGTTACAGCAAGTCAAGTTAGCAATAAAGGATACAGGAAGTCGATTACGTCTACCTTGTGTGTCTTTGATCGGGGCATTGGTGATGGTGAATTTGATGATGCAGGGCGAGGCATCGTCTCCCATGTTTTTAATTGCTCAAGGGTTTTCCCAAGTATTAGGTGAAAGTTGGGCCTATACAGCAGCATTGTTAGGTGCGCTGGGTTCTTTTTTTTCAGGCTCCGCGACCGTTTCTAACCTTACATTTGGCGCTATTCAATTGGACATTGCGCAATCGGTTGGCTTGCCAGTAGGCTTGATTTTGGCATTGCAGTCCGCGGGCGCGGCGATGGGCAATATGGTCTGTATCAATAATATTATTGCGGTCTCCACCATCGTTGGCATTAGTAATAAAGAGGGCGTCATTATTATGCGGACTCTGCGGCCAATGTTGGCTTATGCATTGATCGCGGCTTTGTACTCGTATGGATTTCTATGGCTGTTTTAGGAGGGATAGAATGAAAAAAGTCTTTGTCTTTGGCACATTGAAAGAAGGCTTTCCAAATTTTAGGCACAATCAAGGGCGTCGCTTTCGAACAGAGTTTGTCAGCCAAAGAGCATTTCTCTTATATCTGGTGGGAGAGCGTTACTCTCCTTGGCTGATATTAACGCCAGGTTTAGGTCATGCCATCAAAGGACAAGTGTTTGAAGTAACAGACGAGGTCTTACGAGAGATGGACTTGCTTGAAAGAGTCAATGAAATAGAGGGTTATCAGCGAGCCGAAATAGACGTTGTTTGCCAGCAAACGGGTGAAGTTTTTAGGGTGTTTGTTTATATTAAGCCAAGTCTATCTTTGTCGGTTCATGACATTAGAATGGAATTGAAAGACGAGTATTTGTTGGAGCATGCGAAATTATATCGCCCTCGATAACCCTATATGTGTTGGACGCAGTGATAAAAAAGGCCAGTCGCATGACTGGCCTTGATGTTTGTCATTGTGATTTAACATGACAGTGACGGGACAATATTACTTATCTGTTTCGTTTTTTGCTTGCTGCTTTTCTAGACGTTTTTCCCAGAAATCAGCACCTTTGATACCTAAAGCTTTTGGGTCAAAAGTATAGTCTTTAACGCCATTTGCTTTCTGTTGTTCGTAATCTCTTAGGGCTTTCATCGTTGGTTTCGCCATGAAGAAGATTAACAAAATCCCCACGATGTTTAACCACGCCATCAAGCCAACACCCACATCACCAAGGTTCCAGATGTAACCTGCTGTGTTTACGGTACCGTATGCGACCATAAACATGATTAGCAGTTTCACTAGTGTCAGTGGAATATTGATTTTTAACGCACGACGTAAGTAAGCGACGTTGGTTTCTGCGATGTAGTAATACGCCAGGATGGTTGTGAAAGCGAAGAAGAACAAAGCAATTCCAACAAAGGCGGATCCAGTATGTCCAAATACACTGGCTAGTGCCATTTGAGTAAAGGCTGGAGAGGCAATGATGGTTGAAGGATCAACGTTTTGTACGATGAATTGACCTTCTGCCAATGCGCCTTGTACGTTGTACTGCTGCGTGATCAAGATCATCAACGCGGTTGCGGTACAAATAAACAGCGTATCAATGTAAACCGAGAAGGCTTGTACTAAACCTTGTTGTGCTGGGTGTTGTACTTCTGCTGCTGCCGCGGCATGTGGACCAGTACCTTGACCGGCTTCGTTAGAGTAAACCCCACGTTTTACACCCCAACCAATGGCCGCACCAAAACCAGCTTGTGCTGTGAAGGCATCAGAGATGATCAGACCAAAAATACCAGGCACTTTATCAAGGTTTAAGAAAACGATGATCAACGCCATGATAATGTAACCAAACGCCATGAAAGGCACGATAACTTGCGTGAAGTTAGCGATACGTTTGATACCACCGAAAATGATGAAAGCCAATACGACGAGAATCACCGCAAGCGCTACTAACTTAGTTGAGCCGACTTCACCAAAAGAACTGGTGACCATAGTGCCTTCGCCAAATACTTGAGTAACGGCATTACCTACTGAGTTGGCTTGAATGCCAGGCAAGAAGATGCCACAGGCAATGATAGAAGATAGGGCAAACAACACGCCCAACCATTTCCAGCCTAGGCAACGTTCAAAGTAGTAAGCTGGGCCACCACGGTATTGACCGTTTTCGCTCACTTTGTAGATTTGACCTAAGGTCGATTCCGCGTAAGCCGTACTAGCGCCCAAGAAGGCTACAACCCACATCCAGAATACGGCTCCAGGACCACCGAAACCGATAGCGGCTGCAACACCAGCAATATTACCAGTACCAACACGACCAGACAGTGATACTGCCAGCGCTTGGAAAGACGAGATGCCTTTATCAGAGGTATTACCGTTGAATAACAAAGTCCACATTTCTTTGAAATGACGAACTTGTGCAAAACGCGTCAGAATTGAGTAGAAAAGACCTGCACCAAGACATAGATAAATTAAGGCAGGGCTCCAAATGATCCCGTTCAGGAAATCAATGAATGCTTGCATAGTGAATCCTCGAGTATAAGCTCTGTGAGCTTTTTTAATTGTTATATTCCTTGTGAAGAAACAAAGCTTGTGGCCTGTTTTCTTCGTACTGAGAATGCGTACTAAAATCTGTAAGTAAGTAACTTAATATTAAGATAAAAGTGTGCACCTTAGTGGGGCGAATTTATCACGATTCCTAGCATTACGCTATTTAACATAAGTAAAAAATGCGCTTAATAAAAAATTTCGACACAACAGAGGTTGTGATCGAGATAGAGTGTGAGCCTGGGGAAGCATGGCTCCTTAAGTAACTTCATCGGTGTCGGATGAGCTTTTTATTAGACAAATGTCTTGCTGATGATCAGGCTAACTTAAATTGTTTTTCTCCTGCAGCAGATTTGTTGCTCGATATCCTACTAGAACGTGAGACTTAGGTTAGTAAAGAAACGCTTTATGTCTATGTTTTTTTACTGAAGATAAGTACTTTTAAACCTCTTTCTAGGTCAATATCGGGGAACTCCGGAGGGTTTTCTAGACGGCATTGAAAATCTAATGCAGGGGCTTCAGCTTGCATGCTATCAATTAAGAATTGAGCCGGTAAGTTTGGGTCATTGATGCAGGCTAGAACCTGACCTTTTGCATTCAGTAAGTCTGGCAGTCGACGTAAAATTTTCTGATAATCTGTGGTCAGAGCAAAGCTGCCTTTTTGGAAACTAGGTGGATCAATAATGATAAGATCATACGGACCGTATTTTTTGATTTTACCCCAAGATTTAAAAATATCATGAGCAAAAAATTTCACTTTATTGAGATCGTGGCCATTCAAACGGTGGTTATTTCGACCTCGGCTAAGAGCACCTTTAGCCATGTCCAAGTTGACTACCTGATTAGCTTGTCCTTTGATGGCGGCGACGGAAAATCCACAAGTGTATGCAAACAAATTTAAAACGTTTTTGTTCTGGCTGTTTTTAGTGATCCAGCGACGCCCATAGCGCATGTCCAGAAATAACCCTGCGTTTTGGTTTTGTCCTAAGCTAAGTTGAAACTTTAAACCTTCTTCATCGACAACAAGATTCTTTTCTGCTTCTCCCCAGAGTGTTTGCGTGGGATGATTTGGCTGATAGCGATATTGAATAACAATGGCTTTGACATTACAGGTTGACCATTTCTCATGTAGTGTCCAAGAGATTATCTCCTGGATAAGACATTGCTCATCAGTCGGTATCATTTCCTTAAATAGGGTGATAAACAATTGCCCAGCCATAAAATCGACGGTAATTTGTTCTAAGCCTTCAAAGCACTGACCCCGACCATGGAAGAGTCTTCTCAGTTGGTTTGGAGTCTGCGGTAATTGCGTAAAAATATGCTGGGTTAGGGTGTTGAGAATAGCAGGGGTCATGGTGGCCGTTTCTTACTTTCAGAAGGGCGTATTGTACTGCTTAGAGAATTCTTTACCATCATGAATTGAAGTACGTAAGTAGACCGAGCCGATTGGCTCGGTCAATCATCCTTAAGCGGATTTTTTCCAGCGCCATGCATCAATTAATAAGAAAGCAATCAGGCTTACCCCCATAACAGGCATACTCAAGCCGAGTGCCAGTGCTACACCGAGCGTAATGACTTTTTGAACGCTTGTCAGCTTACTCCATGCTTGCAATAAGGGTTTGGATGTTGGACCTGCACTAGGACGTCGAATCCACCACATTTTATAACCCCAAATAATCATCATACAAACAGACAATCCAAATAGAGTTAACAAGATTTGATTAGGAATACCAAACAGGACGCCCATATGAGCATCGATGCCCCAACGGATTAATTTAGCGACCAGAGGGAAGGTGTCGAAGTCGGCACGACTGGTTACCGTCATGGTACTTGTGTCTACCGCTACACTGTCTACTTGGGTTGGCCAAGATCGGTCAATCTCGCGAACAAACCAAGCTTTGTGACCTGTGCGATCAGGTTTGATTTCGATTTTGTTAGCATTAATACCAGCCTCACGAGCGGCTTTTAGAACCCCATCAAACAGCAGGTCAGAGTTGTGAGTCGCGGTGTTTGTTGCAGACATTTGTGATGAGTTGTGATGAGCATGGTCGGCGTGCTCATCGTTTTGTTGAGTGGTCTGCTGTGATGACAGACTAAGATCAACGGATGGCGTAACCCAACCAATGGATGCTCTTAAACTGCCGATATTGCTACCGGCCCATTTCGACCAAGTTAAACCGGTTACAGAGACGAAAATTAGCCCCACAAAGATCCATAAGCCAAGTTGATAATGGCGACGTCGTTTTCGTAAATGTTCTGTTTTGGCAGCAACTTCAGCACGATTTTTTTTACCGCCTTTGTACCATAAGAATAGACCACCGAGTGCTGCAATCCATAACCAAGAGGCCGCTAACTCACTGTAATAACGTCCCACTTCACCCAGTAATAATTGGCGGTGAAAAAAGTCAATAGTGGTTCGAATTGGCAGTACGCCACTGGTACCATAGACAGGTAAATTACCTTTCAAATCTAGAGTGACAGGATCGATAAACAATGCCCTTGCACCCGTTAAGCGAGCTGTTGGGTCTAAAAACATTACACGTGTGTTATCCCCGACTTCTGGCGCGGGGCGAACCGCGAATAAAGTTAAATTACTGTTTAGGTGGGACCGAGCCGCTGCAATTTGATTGGCTAGCGGTTGATAATCACCACGGCTTTGAGTCGTTAACGCCTCTTTGTAGACAGCGTTTTCAATCTGTGGCGACAGTATGTATAAGGTGCCGGTAAGGGCCGCAATAAAAATAAATGGACCGACAAACAAGCCGACATAAAAATGCAGGCGTGTGATCAGAAGCAACAGCGCATTAGATGCGGCTTCGTTTTTTATTTGACTAGACATAGTTTCTCTCATTTTACTTGGCACAGACGTGCCCCTGAACATCATGTTCACTATTGTTTTTTAAAGGACTGTAAAACGAGAGTGTCGTGGTGGTGCTCGAGGGTTAAGAGGCGTGAATATGGCTAGGTATTTACGGACCAGTGTCGCATAAATAATACTGGGATAAGCTTCTTTCTCTAATGGAACAATGGTGAAGCTTTGCGCATGTAGCCAACTTAAATGAAAGAGCAGAGAGCAGTATCCACAAGCCTCTAATAGGTTAGTGCTGCCTTCAATTTGGGGATGATGCCCATGATGCCTCATGCTATTTGAGTTGGCTGGTTGAGAAAAGTGGGGTAGTGGATGACCTGTTGCGTGGTGTGTAGAGTCATGATGTTGCTGTGTCGAATGCGAGTGTTGTACTGCCGCTTGTGTTGCTACACTACTGGCTTGCAGTGTTTTAGCTAATTGAGAGTAGAGTGGGCCGAAATAGATTAAAAACACGCAAAACAAAGCCAAGAATACACCGACGTGTGTTTTGGCTTTGTGGATGGAGAGGCTGGGCGTGAAGACAGTCAACATGCTTTCTTGACAATTGGCAAGGTAAACCGCTAAGCAGGTTTAATGTCGTGGCTATGCTCTTCAGCAGAAGAGACAATGCATTCTCCAGCCATATTGGGGGCTGCACCAACAGAATACTTATCTGCAGTCATGCCTGGTAACCATTTTTCTAACCAGTCTATAGCCGAGATTTCTAACCCTTTAAAATCAGGGTAGTCCTTTTCACCCCAATGTGAAGCCATGGCTTCGTTAGGCCAGACCGGAAGCACTTGGTCTGTATTAAGAGTAATAACTAAACAACCCTGTTCGTCAGCCAAGGTCCAAATGGAATGTCCTTGCCGAACTCTTTGGACCATTTTGCTATAACGATCATTACTGGTTAAACGGAAAAAAGCATCGTCGAATTGTGTGTCAGACATGAAGTACAACCTGATGTGTAAAATTATCAGCGATCATATCACATTGCTATGAGCTTGATAAAAGTTTTCGCCCTCCATGGCGAATCCATCAAAATGCAGTTTATGGATTAAAAAGGGTATCGATTTGCTGCAAATGTTTTTGCTTATCTCCTGACGCCATCCAACTGCCTTCGATGCCATTACGAGCCAATTGATAAAGCTCTTGTTTGCTGATCTGTGTTCGCTCAATCAAGACTTGGTAGTTGTCATTCATGTAGCCACCAAAATAGGCGGGATCGTCTGAGTTGACGGTGGCTTTTAGACCTAATTTTAACATGGTGCGTATCGGGTGTTCTGCCATGTCGTTTACTACACAAAGTTTGAGGTTGGATAATGGGCAGACGGTAAGAGTCAGTTGTTGCTTAGCAATCTCAGCGACTAGATCGTCATCCTCAAGGGCTCGATTACCATGATCGATACGCTGAACTTTAATCAAGTCCAATGCTTGCCATACATATTCTGGTGGTCCTTCTTCGCCAGCGTGAGCGGTAATCTTTAAGCCTAAATCTCGACAGGCTGCAAAGACATTAGCGAACTTTTCTGGTGGGTGTCCTACTTCCGAGCTGTCTAAGCCAACGCCGTCAATCCAATTTAGGAAAGGTTTGGCTTCTTCAAGGATTTGAAAAGCACTGTCTTCACTCAAGTGGCGTAAGAAGGACATGATGAGTTGATAGGTCATGCCCCATTGTTTTTTAGCATCCTCAAGAGCACGACGAATACCAATAATTTGAACTTCAAACGGAATACCACGTTCAGTATGCCCTTGTGGGTCAAAGAAAATTTCGACGTGAACCACATTTTCGAAGTGTACTTTTTCTAAATACGCCATAGTCAAATCGTAGAAGTCGGCTTCGTGAAGCAGTACGGACATGCCTTGATAGTACAGGTCTAAAAAGTCTTGTAAGTTGGTAAATTGGTAGGCTTTTTTAAGCGCGTCAACCGTATCATATTTGAGAGCAACTTGGTTGCGTTGAGCAATGGCAAACATTTGCTCAGGCTCAAAAGTACCTTCAATATGAAGATGTAATTCGGTTTTCGGCATGGCTTGGGAAAGAGCCACCAATGACGCTGTATTATCCATGATATTACCTTTCAAACTTTATGGTTGCGATCCATACAATAAACTATAACGAATAACGCAATATTTTACGCGCTATCTGTCATACAGTGAGCTGATGAATTAAAAAAGGGGGAAATATACAGCCAGCAGAGCTGGCTGTATAGGGATTTTAGCGAGGGATTTCGTCTGTAATACCTTCCACATACCAATTCACTTGAGCAAGCTCTTCGTCGGTCAGTGAGTGGCCTTCAGGTACAACAATATTGCCTTTATTATCTTTGATTGGTCCGGTAAACGGTTTCAGTTCACCTGACTTGATTGCGGCATAGGTTTCTTTAATTTTAGCTTTAACGTCCGCAGGTAAGTTTGGATTGATGGATTCAATCGTTAGCATGTCTTCCTTGAAACCGCCCCAATAATCGCTAGGCTTCCAAGTGTTGTTCATTACCGCTTCAGCAACGCCAACATAATAAGGTGTCCAGTTATCTCGAACGGAGAACATATGCGCTTCAGGTGCGAATTTGCTCATGTTTGATGCTTGGCCAATGGATCGCATACCACGTTTTTCTGCGGCAATTTGTGGGGCTGGGCTGTCAGTATGTTGAATCAAAATATCGACACCTTGGTCCATTAGTGCATTGGCCGCATCGGTTTCTTTACCTGGATCGTACCAAGAGTTTACCCAAACGATTTTAATTTTAACGTCAGGATTGACTTTCTTTGCTGCCATGTAAACCGTATCAATATCACGGATGACTTCTGGGATTGGGAAGGAAGCAATGTAACCAATGGTATTGGTTTTTGTCATCATACCCGCGGCCACACCAGAGACATATCGACCTTCGTAAGTACGTAATACATACGTACCTACGTTACGAGCGCGTTTGTAGCCTGTGGCGTGTTCGAAGGTGACTTTTGGAAAACGCTTAGCCACTTTCACGGTAGGGTTCATAAAGCCAAATGAAGTCGTGAAGATCAAATCATTCCCTGCTTTTGCCAATTGCGTAATCACACGCTCTGCATCCGCCCCTTCCGGTACGTTTTCAACATAGGTCGTTTCAACTTTGTCGCCAAAGTGCTCTTCAAGACCGATGCGGCCTAAATCATGTTCATAACTCCAACCTAGGTCTCCGACTGGACCTACGTATACAAAGCCAACTTTTAATGGGTCTTCCGCTTGAACGGCACTGGCACCTGCCAGAAGTCCCAAGCTAAGCAGTAACGATTTCATTTTCATGTTTTGCTCCTATTGTGTGCCCTAAGGGCTTATTGCTCTTCGTAGATGAAGGGGTTAATTAAGGCTTTACGCCATGTTTCTAGGGTCGAATGGTTTTCCTAGAGACCGAGGTGCAAGCAGTTTTTCTTTAAAGTGATCCGCGCTAATGATCACCATAACAATGACGGTGGCCACGTAAGGCAACATGGCCAATAGGTTCGGCGATATAGACCAGCCCAACCCCTGTAAAACTAAATGCATAATGCTGGCCAATCCGAATAAATAAGCTCCGAGCATGATGCGTCCAATGCGCCACGAGGCGAATACCACCAAAGCAAGGGCGATCCAACCGCGACCAGAAGTCATGTTTTCTACCCACATAGGAGTATAAACAAGTGACATGTAAGCGCCGGCAATACCTGCCATAGCACCACCAAACATGATGGCTAAGTAACGAACTTGTAAGACTTTGATGCCAATGGCATTCGCGGCATTGGGGTTTTCTCCGACGGCTTTTAGTGTTAGTCCAATACGGGTTTTATTGACCACAAAGTAGAGGGCAATGGCGATGGCAAATGACAGGTAGACTAGAATGTCATGCTTGAATAATATCTCACCGAGATATGGGATCTCAGACAGCAAAGGAATGTCAATTGGTGCAAAGCCTTGAATGGTTTGTCCCACCACACCTGAACCAACAAAGGCACTTAAACCTGTGCCGAATATGGTTAACGCTAAACCAGTGGCGACCTGATTCGCACCAAGTTGAAGAACGAGTACGGCAAAGATTAAACTCATAAAGGCACCCATAATCATTGCGGCAAGAACGCCGAGTCCCATACTACCTGTTGTGTAAGCGGCTAAGAATCCGAGGACAGCGCCCATCAGCATCATGCCTTCTTGTCCCAAGTTTAGGATGCCAGATTTTTCGCAAATCACTTCTCCTAAAGCAATAAATAATAATGGGGTGCCTGTTTTAATGGCGGCGAACAAAATTTGAGTGATTAGATCTGCGTCCACAATGAGCTCCTAGTTCGTCGCTTGCTTAGAAAGCGTAAGACGGTTATTAATAAAGAAATCACAAGCTAATAAGAAGAACAGCAACACCCCTTGGAACATGCTGACAACCGCGACAGGAATACCCATTTCAATTTGTGCTAAATCGCCTCCCATATAGAGAATGGCCATAAATACGGCGGCTAATATCGCCCCAATAGGATGTAAGCGGCCCAGATAGGCAACGATGATGGCGGAATAACCGTAACCGGGTGATACGTTGGGTACCAGCTGTCCAATCGGGCCGGTAGTTTCACTTACGCCCGCTAAGCCAGCCAGTGCGCCTGCGAACAGCATGACAAACCAACTGAGCTTTTTGCTGTTAAAACCAGCATATTTTGCTGCCGGTTCGTCAGCGCCTAAGACTCTTATTTGGAACCCTAAATGGGTTTTAGACAGGATGAACCAGCCAATGAAGCCGGCTAAGACCGCAAATACAATACCAAGATGAATGCGACTGAACTCAAATAAAGTCGGTAGTAAGGTGGCATCAGAGAATAAGGCTGACTCAGGAAAACCAAACCCTTGTGGGTCTCGCAATGGCCCGTGAACGGCCCAAATCAGTAGATACAAGGCGATGTAGTTGAACATGATGGTGGTTAATATCAGGTTAGAATTAAAGCGTAGCTTTAAAAAAGTCGGGATAGCAGACCACAACATGCCAGATACGATGCCGGCTAATAAGGTAATGGGAAGGGCTAGGACGGAGTCAGAATCAATAAAGTAAAGTGCCATGGCAGAGCCGCCTAAGGCGCCAGCTAGTAATTGTCCTTCTGCACCAATGTTCCACATATTGGCGCGATAGCATATGGCGAGGCCAACGGCACAAAGTAACAACGGCCCCATTTTGACGAACATTTCGCCAATGTTGTAACTGTCTGATAACGGCGCGACTAGTAATACGTGCAATGCTTGGATCGGATCTTTGCCGATGGCTGAAAATAAGATACAGCCAAATAATAGCGTGAGGGCAATCGCGATGATGGGTGAAGCGAATTTCATTAATGTACTTGGCTCAGTGCGAGCTTGAATGCGGATCATGATTGTATCTCTTGTGTGAATTCGCGTTGCGTGTCAATAAATGTCCCTGCCATCCATTGACCAATTTGATCAATGTTAGTGTCTTGGGTTTTGACTTGAGGCGATAGATGACCGTCACAAATAGCAGACATGCGATCCGCGAGGAGAAAGAGCTCGTCGATGTCTTCTGAAATTAACAGAATGGCGGCACCTTGATCTCGTAGGTCTAATAAAGCTTGATGAATCGCCAGGGCAGCGCCTACATCAACGCCCCATGTTGGGTGTGCACAAATGAGAAGTTTTGGGTTTTGGCCGATTTCTCGTCCCATGATGAACTTTTGTAAGTTGCCTCCGCTTAGGCTTTTGGCTTCTGAAAATTCACCATGACACTTCACATTGTATTTTTTGATTAAACGACTGGCATACTCTTTTGCCTCCTGCCATTGCACTAAACCGTTTTTGATAAAGCCTGTGCTATGAGTTAACAAAGTGTTTTCGGTCAAGCTCATATCCGGTACCGCACCACGCCCCAGTCGTTCTTCTGGTACATAAGCCATACCAAGTTTGCGTCTGTCTCCCGCAGATAAGTGGCCAATGTGCATCTGATCGAGACTCAAACTGGTTTTATTCGCCCGATTGTCTTCGCCACTGATAATGGCCATGAGTTCGTCTTGGCCATTCCCCGCTACACCGGCAATACCAAGAATTTCTCCCGCTTTAAGTTCAAACTGAATGTTTTTTAAGCTGGTGCCAAAAGGTTGTTTTGAGGGAAGAGACAGATTATTGGCGCTGAATAGGGTATGAGTGCCTTCTTTTTTAGTGTACTGCGTTTCTTGCTCTGCAAGATCTCCTACCATCATTTTGGCGATCGAAGCGGGTGTTTCTTCACTTGGTACACAGGTATCAACGACTTTACCACCACGCAAAATGGTAGCTTGATGGCAAATTTCGGTGACTTCATGCAGTTTATGACTGATAAATAGAATGCTACAACCTTCTTTAGAGAGGGTTCTTAGCACATCAAATAAGCCGGAGACTTCTTGCGGCGTCAGTACCGAGGTTGGTTCATCTAGAATAAGAAGTTTCACAGACTGAACCAGGCAACGCATGATTTCAACACGTTGTCGTTCGCCAATGGAAAGGGAATGAACGTATTTATCTGGATCAACGTTTAATCCATATTCTTCAGAGAGTTGACGTATTTTTTCAGCTAAGTCGTCGATACTATCAAGGTGTTTTTGACTTAAGCAGAGTTCGATGTTTTGGCTGACGGTTAAGGTTTCAAATAAGGAAAAATGCTGAAACACCATACCTATGCCTAAATCTCTAGCGGTAGAAGGGGATTTAATCGTCACTTCTTTACCATCCCAAAGGATATCGCCTTTGTCTGGCGCAACAACACCATAGATGGTTTTTACTAGGGTGCTTTTACCAGCACCATTTTCTCCCAGCAAAGCATGAATTTCTCCAGGTTGTAGACATAAATTGATGCTGTCATTAGCAAGACAGCCAGGGTATTGCTTAGTGATGTCGATTAACTCTAAGCGTGAAGCGGTTTGTTGTTTATTCAAGGTACTGGCACCATTTTGTCTAAGCTGTTCATCGGCTTGCAAGAGCAACTTCTAGTGTAGTGCATACTTATGAAGCTGTTTTGGTGTCTTGCACCATTTTGGAGCTCTGTATGTATGTTACTTGTGCACTTACAAGTCTAAATGAGGTTTTTTGACCGATTAGTTAAACTTTGTTGCTTTCTAGGTTATTCAATATCAATATTCGTGCCAAAATAAGAAATAAATGTGGGTGGCTTAATGAGATTCAGAACTCCTTGTCTTAGCTCATATTAATAAATGAACAAGAGTCAACTGACAGTAGGAAAAAGCTTATGCATTCGGTAGAATGTTTTAATTGATTATTAATAGAAGTTAAATGTTGTACTTTTATAATGATTCAGAACCGCTTTAGATTGGGAATTCCGTGTTTTCTTCGCTTAAAAAAATAATACATACGATTCTGCATTTTGGCTTTAAAGACGATTATGCCAATGATGTAAACCAGAAGCATGTGGTGAATTTCTCTTACCTGATTTTCTGCTTCGCCAGTGTTTTTTTGATTGCCATGTTTTCTCAACCGTTTTCTCCTTTGGTTGTGATTGTGTCCATTTTGAGCCTTATATTTGCTTGTTTGGGGCTGCGCTATAATTATCGTGGGCAGTTTTCTCGCGCTCAGATTCTAATGCCTGTTTTGAAAATGGCTCAGGTGACTATATTAACCTTGTTTTATTTCGGTTCAGAAAGTGGCTTCCACTTTCTCTTAGTACATGTCATTGCTTATTCTTTTATAGTGTTCCGTGCTGACCAAAGGTTTGTTAAAGGTCTCATTGTTACGATTGCTGCTTTGTTGTTTTTGATGTGTGAATATTTGAGTTTAAAAGGCTTGTACCTTACAGCATCAAAGCAAAGTTTTATGTTAGTCTCGGTATTCTTTTTTATTGCTTTGTATTTTGCCATTGTCATCAATTTAGTGATGAGTCGTTTAAAATCCGTTAATCAACATTTAAGAGTGTTGGCTGAAAAAGATGAATTAACCGGTTTATCAAATCGACGTAAAGTGCTAGCGGATGCAGTCAATATCTTTGCCGATTGCGTGATTAATCATGACACCTGTGTTTTCGCTATCGTTGATTTGGATCATTTTAAGAAAATTAATGATACTTATGGTCATGAAGCCGGTGATTTTGTCTTGGCGCAAGTGTCAGCGAAAATGCAATCCGTTATCCGCACAACGGATAAGATAGGGCGTTACGGTGGAGAAGAATTTATTATATTGATGCCAAAGACCAAACTGACACAAGCTGAATTGGTGATGGAGCATTTACGGCAAACGATAGCTGGTTTAACCATTGAAACTGAAAAAGGCATCATTATTCCCGTGACAATCAGTATTGGTTTGGCTCCAATCACGCATGAAGTCACTCGTTACGAAGAGATTTTAGCGGCTGCTGATAAAGGTTTGTATGCTGCGAAAAGAAGTGGTCGTAACCGAGTTTCTGTTTCCCCTGATTTCCAAGATTGAAATTGTTCATTTTCTATTGACATATGAGTTGTCCACTTTCTCTGTGGATAAGCTTGTTGGCTAAATCCTTAATTCCTTATGAATACTGAGAGAGGTCTTTCTTGCTCAAAATAATACATACTTGCGTGGATTACTGGGTGATCGATAAACCTGCTGGAATGAGTTTTCATGCTGAGTCTGATTCTATGGGTGTTATGGAGACCTTGTATAAGGACTATCCGAATTGTGATTTTTATCCTGTGCATCGGCTGGATAAAATGACATCGGGAATATTGCTGGTGGCTTGTACTAAAGAAGCTGCGACGCTATTTGGTGAATTATTTCGTCAACATAAAATGGAAAAACGCTATCTTGCTTTGTCACTGCGCAAACCAAATAAAAAACAAGGTACAATTAGCGGCGGTATGCAGGTCAGTCGTAGGGGGCAGTGGAAACTGACAAAAGAAAAAAATAACCTCGCTGTGACCCAGTTTTTTTCACGTTATGTAGAAGGCAAAAGACTGTTTTGGCTTAGACCTCTGACGGGGAAAACACATCAGATTCGTGTGACATTAAAAAGTGTTGCTGCGCCTATTTTGGGTGATGAGCGATATGGTGGTGGTGCGTCGGATCGAGGGTATTTGCATGCTTACTCGATCGCATTTGAATGGCGTGGCGAGTCTGTTTGTTATCAAGTGTCTCCTTCTCTAGGAGAGCATTTTAGTCCGATTTTATTGGATCACGTGGTGAATCACTTTGTTGAAGCTAAACTGAAGTGGCCACAAACCAAACATTAATTAAGACTTGGTTAGACCTGTCTGACCGAGAAGGAAGTTGAATGAAAAATATTATTGCCTATTGCCGATCTGGTTTTGAGAAAGATTGTGCTGCTGAGTTGTCTGATCTGGCGGCCAGTAAAGGCTTTTATGGTTACGCTAAATTAGAAGAAAATTCTGGCTATGTGGTGTTTTGCTTCGAACAAGAAGATGCTGGCGAAAGCTTGATTCAGCAGTTGAACTTTAATCGTATTATATTTGCCCGCCAAATTATCGCGGCAAATGATCTTATTTCTTTAGAGCAGGGTGGTCGAGTCGAATCCTTACTAGAAGCTGCTAGAGCGTTGCCTTTGGCTGAGGAAATTTGCATCGAGACGGCAGATACGAATGAAGCTAAGTCGCTCTCAGGGCTAATTAAGAAGTTAGATAAGCCTTTGCGAGAAGGCTGGAAACGATCTGGTGTACTGAGAAAAAAAGCCGTAGGTGTTCGTCATCATGTGTTTATGTTGGATGGGCAATCGGCTTACCTTGGTGTGTCGTATGTGGCTTGCCGCAGTGAGTTTCCAATGGGAATTCGACGTTTGCGTTTTCCAGCGGCAGGACCAAGTCGTTCAACCCTAAAATTAGAAGAAGCCTTTCTTCAATTTGTACCGCAGCAGACGCTTCAAGATGACCTGATAGAAGGTATGACGGCAGTGGATCTTGGGGCGGCACCTGGTGGCTGGACTTATCAGTTTGTGAAGCGAGGTATTCATGTTATCGCGGTTGACAATGGCCCGATGCAAAAAGAACTTATGTCGACTGGCTTGGTGCAACATGAAAAAGCGGATGGTTTTAAGTTTGAGCCACCGCAAACAGTCGATTGGTTAGTATGTGATATGGTGGAAAGGCCGGTCAAAGTAGCGGATTTGATGGCGAATTGGTTGGCGAGAGGATTTACTCGTCGTGCGGTTTTCAATTTAAAATTGCCAATGAAAAAACGTTACCAAGAAGTCGGTTTGTGCTTAGCGAACATGGAGTCTTTGCTGAAAAAGGCTAAGGTTAGATATGAATACCAAGTTAAGCATTTGTACCATGATCGTGAAGAGGTGACGGTCTGTGTCATGGTAAAATAACGCGAAATTGGCGTGACAGAATAAGAAAAACGCGAGTAAGGGGGCGTATCTTACTCGCGTTTTTTGATCAAATAGATTCGTTTGATCGAAAAGCAATGTAGCCCATTGCTTCTTCCATTAGGGGATCACGCTGATATACATCGTTGCGGAATTCTGGCATACCATTAGCATTTGGTACAACGGTAAAGTACACCAGATAAACCGGAATGTAGCTTGGCAATGACACTACACTGTTTGAGTTATTTTTTAGTTTGTTGATCATTTCATTATAAGACTTGGAGCCTTTGGTAATTTGCTTGGCGAACTCGTGTGGGTCTTCTAGGCGTACGCATCCTGAGCTAAAGGCTCTGTTTCTTTCTCTAAATAAGTGTTTTGCTGGTGTGTCATGTAAGTAGATTTCGTTTTTATTCGGAAACATAAACTTGAATTGACCCAGTGCATTCCCTTCGTCTGGTTCTTGTTCAAAGCGGTACGCGAGTTTTTCCGGGTTGATGTTTTTCCAATCTATTTTTGTAGAATCCAACTCTTTTGCACCAATACTCCAGCTTGAGTAGAGTTTATAGCCGTGTTTTACCAAATAATTAGGGTCTGATTGCAGCTTAGGTAGCAAGTTCTCTCTAGCGATGCGGTGAGGTACTCGCCATGTTGGGTTGGTTACCATGTAAGTCATGAGACCTTTAAACACTGGTGTTTTTCGTTCTGCTTTGCCAATAACAACCTTCATTGACGTTAGCTCACCATTAAGATGCATATCGACAGTATAATTGGTTAAATCAACCCAGATACGATTGGCCTCTAGTTCGCTCGGCAGCCAACGCCATCTTTCTAGATTGTAGGCAATCTGCTTGGCACGAGTCGTCAGCGATACATTAAGCATTTCAATCGTTTTTGAACCCGCGGCACCATCTGCGATCAGGTGATGACGGCGTTGGAAATTTTGTAACGCTCTTTTCAAGCGAGAGTCGAACCTGTCTTCCTGTACTTTTCGAGTGGAGAAGCGAATGTCACCGAGTTGAACGAGTCTAGCTCTAAGTTGGGCGACACGTGGACCTTCGTCGCCAAGTGAGAGCGGCACACCTGCTTCAACTAAGATGTCTTTTTCTTTGGCGGCAAGGTCTTGATAATAAACTAACCATTTCTGTAACACTTGATACTGTGGGCTGCGTGGAGCAAGCAAGGGTAAAGAATTGACCATGCTGGCAGCGGAATCAAGATAAAGTAAATCTTTCCAATTGTTGTTTGGTGCATCTAGTTGCCAATTTGGATCAATTAATAGGGGTTCATAGCGGCCGTTGCTTAAATCATGAGCATAACTGGTGAGAGCAATGGTCGCGATGACGTCCATTTCAGCAAGTTGTTGCGAGCTTGGCTGCTTCAGTTCAAGGTAGTTTTTGATAATGTCGGTATGGTAATGAATTGGATTAAGACCATGTGTGTGAGCTTCTTGCAAGATGTCGACAAGCTTATAAATAGACATGTCGATGGTCTTATCTTTAATCCAAACAGGCTCATAGCCTCTTGCTTTATAGGCTGCTAGTACAGTGTTATTGGGTAAGGCTTGGCCGGCGACAGGCGTAAAAGCATTAAGTGTTAAAGAAACTTGCTCTTTGACACTGGTGGCAATTTGTGCCTCGCTGGGAGGTTCTATTACGAATTGTGGTTTGTTGCTTTGAGAGGAGCAAGCGCTTAAAAGTAAGCCTAGGCAGAAAACAGGTACAAACTGCTTTAGGGATTTCATATGGTTTTCCTTGACGGTGAACTCTTTAAATAAGCGGTATCATTTTCTAAGATGGAGATAATGGTTAACGCCTCTTCTCTTGAATTGCCACAAATGTCTTCATCAGGCATAAAACTGGCACAAATTTTTGGTCTGGTTGGATCGTTAAAAATGGCGCAGCGGAAATCCTCTAAAAGTTGGATGCAGGGCTCACCTGCCGCTTTGCCATTTGGCATGCCAGGTATGGCTGAGCTGATAGATGGTGCTGTGCAGCAAGCACCGCATCCAGACCGACATTGCATGTTTAGCATCCTGTATTGTAACTGGATAGTGTAAAGATATGGGAGTGTTTACAAATTGATACCCTGTAGCGCTATTTTAGAGTATCGCAATCTCGGGTCATAGGGGATAATCAAAAAATTAAGTGAAAATTTGTGTGTCGTTTGGAGTAGGTAGATTGATGATGTCCGATGAGTTCAAGGTGTTAGTGGTAGAAGATAGCCCCGTTGTCTTAAAGGTTCTGAATCATTTGTTGTCTCAAACTCCTAATTTCATACCTGTATTGTGCTCAAATTATCAAGAGGCTCAGGCAAAAATTGAAGCGTCGGAGGGGGAGTTTTTTGCAGCCATAGTGGATTTGAATTTGCCTGATGCTGAAAATGGCGAAATTGTTGATTTGGTTCTGTCTCATCACATTCCTTGTGTTGTGTTAACAGGCAACTTTGATGACGATCAACGATTAAGTTTGCTGAATAAAGGGGTGTTGGATTACATCACCAAAGACAGCCGTTATTCGTTTAATCATGTTATCAAGGTGGTTGAGCGGCTGAGAAAAAACCGAGACGTGAAAGTTTTGGTGGCGGAAGATTCTTCGACCAGTCGATTGTTTATCAAGATATTGTTAGAGCAATATCGGTTTAATGTCATAGAAGCAGAGGATGGCCAAGAGGCGTTGGCGAAACTGGAGTCAGACGACAGTATTCGCATGCTCATCACAGATTATAATATGCCGCATATTAATGGCTATGATTTGGTTCGAATGCTTCGTCATAATGCGCGCTTTCAAGATCTGGTGATTATTGGTTTGTCCGCGGAAGGAGACAATTCATTGTCGGCTAAGTTTATCAAAGCCGGTGCGAATGACTTTCTGAAGAAGCCGTTTTACCATGAAGAGTTCCATTGCCGAGTAGTGCATAACCTAGAAGCTCAAGAAATGTTAGAAACCATTCGTGAGTTAGCGAACATCGATCCTCTAACCAAGTTAAAAAATCGTCGTTACTTGTTTGATGATGGTGAGAGAATGTTCCGTAAATCCATTCCTAATGCTTGTCTCGCTATGTTGGATTTAGATCATTTTAAACAGGTTAATGATACTTATGGTCATGTCGTAGGAGACGATCTGTTGAAAGCGGTTGGTCAGGAAGTGATGACACACTTTCCGGGTTTGCTTGCATGTCGTTTTGGTGGCGAAGAATTTTGTATTGCTGCCAATGAGTCGGTGGCGGAATTAATGCCTAAGCTAGAGCGTTTCTTACAGGGGATTCGTGAAAAAGAGTTTACTGAGGCTAAAATTAAAGTGACATGCAGTATTGGTGTGTGTGGAAAGGATTTTGACTCGTTAGAGAATGCGATAAAAATTGCCGATGACAATCTATATGAGGCGAAACGTCTCGGTCGTAATCAAATCGTCACAGATTAATATTAAAAGCGAACAATAAAAACGCCGCTCATAATGAGCGGCGTTTTTGTTTTTAAAGTAGGGTGAGATGTTACCCTTTCAGCATTTTAGCCAAGATAGGGTTGACGATCCCTGGGTTGGCTTTGCCTTGCGAAGCTTTCATGACTTGACCAACAAAGAAGCCAATCATTTTCTTCTGTTTGTCTTCATCTGCAGCACGATATTGCTCCACCTGAGCTTGGTTGGCATCCAGGATGGTTTGGATCATGCTTTCAATGGCGCCTGTATCGGTGACTTGTTTTAGACCTTTGGCGTCAATGATTTGATCTGCAGAGCCTTCGCCTAGCCACATCGCCTGAAAGACATCTTTAGCTGTTTTGCCATTGATTGTATTGTCTTTAATGCGAATCAATAGTTCGCCAAATGCTTCCGCCGAAACAGTGGATTGTGTGATATCAAGTTGCTCTTGATTAAGAGTTTTGCTGAGTTCACCCATGACCCAGTTGGCCGTTAGTTTCGCATCTTTGACTTGGCTATTAGCCGTTTCGAAATAATCGGCCATAGCGCGTGAGGAGGACAGAACATTGGCATCGTACTCACTCAATTTGTATTCACTTTGGAAGCGAGCCGCTTTTTGAGAGGGTAACTCTGGTAATGTTTGTCGAATTTCTTCAACGTAGTCTTCTGTTAGCTCAATCGGTAGCAAATCTGGACAAGGGAAGTAACGGTAGTCGTTAGCATCTTCTTTTGAGCGCATGCTACGAGTTTCATTTTTTTCAGGATCGTACAGACGTGTTTCCTGAACGATCTTGCCGCCATCTTCTAGGATGTCTGATTGGCGCTCGATCTCAGTGTAGATGGCTTTTTCGATAAAGCGGAAAGAGTTTACGTTCTTGATTTCCGTTCGAGTACCATACTCTTCTTGGCCTTTAGGGCGCAGGGATAAGTTGATGTCACAACGCATTGAACCTTCTGCCATGTTGCCATCGCAAATGCCCAAATAAGTGACGATAGAGTGAATCATTTTGACATAAGCCACGGCTTCTTTAGCGGAGCGAATGTCTGGTTCAGACACAATTTCCAGCAGTGGTGTGCTGGAGCGGTTCAAGTCGATCCCTGTCATGCCATGAAAATCTTCGTGCAACGACTTGCCCGCATCCTCTTCCAAGTGGGCACGAGTGATGCCAATGCGTGATGTGGTGCCGTCATCAAGGGTAACATCTAGGTAGCCTTTGCCTACGATGGGGTGGTCCATTTGGCTGGTCTGGTAACCTTTAGGAAGGTCTGGATAAAAGTAATTTTTACGAGCGAAAACAGACGTCATGCCAATTTCTGCATTTATCGCGTGACCAAACATAACCGCCATACGTAGAGCTTCTTTGTTAAACACGGGCAGTGCGCCAGGCATGCCGAGATCAACTAGCGTGGTTTGAGTGTTGGGTTCTGCACCAAAACCCACGGCAGCACCAGAAAACAGTTTTGATTTGGTTGAGAGCTGGGTATGAATCTCAAGACCAATAACAACTTCCCAATTCATCTTTATGCTCCTTTTGCCATGTCAGGTGTTTGTCGATGCCAGTCGGTGTTCTGCTGGTATTGATGGGCTACATTTAACAGCTTGGCTTCTGCAAAATAGTTGCCCATGATTTGTAAGCCAACAGGCATGTTGTTTGAGAAACCTGCCGGAATAGACATGGCAGGAATGCCAGCTAGGTTGACTGACAAGGTGTAGATGTCTTCTAAGTACATGGCAACCGGGTCGTTCGTTTTGCTGCCAAGGCCAAAGGCGGTTGTTGGTGCAACAGGGCCCATGATGACATCAACTTCCTGTAGAGCATTGGTGAAGTCTTGTTTGATTAGGCGACGAATCTTTTGTGCTTTTAAATAGTAAGCATCGTAATAGCCCTCAGACAAAGCATAGGTACCAACCATGATGCGCTTCTGAACTTCTTGACCAAAGCCTTCTGCTCTTGAGCGCATGTACATATCAAGCAAATCTTTCGGGTCTTCACAGCGGTGGCCGAAACGGACGCCGTCAAAACGTGAAAGGTTGGAAGAGGCTTCAGATGGTGCAATCACATAGTAAGATGGAATGCTCAAATTAAGATTTGGTAGAGAAATCACTTTGACTTTTGCACCAAGTTTTTCGAACTCTTTCACAGCGGCCATGATGACATCTGCCACGCCAGCATCTAATCCGTCACCAAAATATTCTTTTGGTAGGCCAATTTTTAAGCCAGTTAGCGGGGTATTCAAGTTGCTTAGATAATCATCGTTTGGCGTTTCAGATGAGGTTGAGTCTTTATCATCAAATCCGGCCATGGCTTGCATAAGGTGTGCGCAATCTTCCGCGCTTTTAGCCATTGGGCCTGCTTGGTCGAGGCTAGAAGCGTAAGCAATCATGCCGAAACGAGATACACGACCGTAAGTTGGTTTCAAACCTGTGATGCCACAGAATGACGCCGGTTGGCGAATGGACCCGCCAGTGTCAGTGCCTGTTGCTGCAATGGTTAAGCCCGCAGCTACGGCTGCAGCAGAGCCACCAGAAGAGCCGCCAGGAACCGTGTCTAGGTTCCAAGGGTTTTTAACCGCACCGTAATGGCTGTTTTCATTTGAAGAGCCCATGGCAAATTCGTCCATGTTAGTTTTACCCAGCATGACTGCGCCAGCATTCTGTAATCGGCTAGTAACCGTTGACTCGTAAGGCGGAATGAAGTTGTTAAGCATTTTTGAGCCGCAGGTTGTTAGCGTGCCAGCGGTACAAAATAAGTCTTTATGAGCAATCGGGATGCCGGTAAGTAAGCTGGCATCGCCGTTTTGAATTTGCGTGTCCGCATGAGCGGCTTGTTTTAGAGCAACGTTTTCACTGAGTGTGATGTAGCTATTAAGCTGAGGATCAAGCTTAGTGATTCGGTCTAAAAAGTAGCGTGTTAATTCAACGCTGGAAATGTCTTTATTGCGCAACTGTGCGGCTAACGTCGAGATGCTTTGGTCAAACATGCTTGTCTCTCTTAATCAATCACTTTAGGTACAAGGAATAAGCCCGCTTCGGTTTGCGGTGCATTCGCTAAGAAATCGTCACGGCGATTGTCTTCTGTTACCACGTCGTCACGTAAACGCTGCGTCATTTCAAGGGGGTTGGACAAGGGTTCGATACCATCTGTATTGACAGATTGCATCTGTTCAACAAGAGATAAAACGCTGGAAAGTGATTGCTGATATTGTTCGGCATCTGCCTCCGTTAAGGCAAGGCGAGCCAAGTGTGCAATTTTCTGCACGTCTTGTTTGTCTATGGACATGTTCCACCTGATTCTTTCGATTGTCGTAAATGCCTCGATTGTATCCTTTAGTTGCATGCCTATAAAGCTAACTCAGTGAAAAACCGAGTTTTATTTGAAAACACGGGCCAATAAACCTGTTTTAGATTGATTCATCAGAAGATTTTTATTATTTAACGGGAATTGCTTGCCCATTGGTCGAGTGATTGTTACATTTTGTAGCTGTTCGTATCGTATTTATTAGGGTGTAATAATTCATGTTTAAGAAAATCAGGGGAATGTTTTCAAGCGATTTGTCTATTGACCTAGGAACGGCAAATACCCTTATTTACGTTCGTGATCGCGGAATTGTTCTGGATGAGCCTTCTGTGGTTGCTATTCGTCATAACGGAAACCAAAAGACAGTTGCTTCTGTGGGAACGGATGCTAAGCGCATGTTAGGTCGTACGCCTGGTAACATTACTGCGATTCGACCAATGAAAGATGGTGTCATTGCAGATTTCCATGTAACAGAAAAAATGTTGCAGTACTTTATTTCGAAAGTACATGAAAATAGTTTTTTGAAACCAAGCCCACGTGTATTGGTTTGTGTACCTTGTAAATCTACTCAAGTAGAGCGACGTGCTATTAAAGAATCCGCGTTGGGTGCTGGTGCTCGTGAAGTGTATATTATTGAAGAGCCAATGGCTGCAGCGATTGGTGCTGGTCTTCCTGTTGCAGAAGCATCAGGTTCTATGGTGATTGACATCGGTGGTGGTACCACTGAAATCGCCATTATTTCTCTAAACGGTATCGTAACATCGGAATCTATTCGTGTTGGTGGTGACCGCTTTGATGAGGCGATTACAACTTATGTACGTCGTCAGTATGGTAGCCTGATTGGTGACGCTACGGCTGAGCGTATCAAGAAAGAAATCGGTATGGCTTATGCAACTGGAGAAGAGTTGCAAATTGATGTTCGTGGTCGAAATCTTGCAGAAGGTATTCCTCGTTCATTTGTTCTAAACAGCAATGAAATTTTGGAAGCACTACAGGAGCCATTGGCGCAAATCGTTCAAGCCGTGAAAGGTGTGTTAGAGCAATCTCCACCAGAATTGGCTGCTGATATTGGCGAAACGGGTTTGGTACTAACTGGTGGTGGTGCTTTGCTTCGCGAGCTTGATCGTTTGATCAGTGAAGAAACAGGTTTGCCTGTGATTATTGCAGATGATCCATTGACTTGTGTTGCCCGCGGTGGCGGCATGGCGATGGAATTAATGGATAAGCATGCCTCTGAACTATTTACTGCTGATAACGAGTAAAGGTTAGGAGCTTCACATTAATAATTCGCTTCTTTTTGGCGGTAAGATATCAAGCGCTCGATTTGTGGTGCTTGTTATCTTGTCTATTGTCATGATCGTTGCTGATGTCCGCTATGCTGTATTTTCTCAAGTTAGGCCGTATTTGAGCCTGATTGTGACGCCGATACAGGAGGTGGTAAACGCGCCAAAGAAAATTTTTTACTGGGCTGGCGAGCATCTAGAAAGTCGTGAAGGTTTGGTAAAAGAGAATCAGGCGTTATTGTCTGAGATTTTGGTGTTGCGCAGTAAGCAACAGCGACTTGAGTCATTACAAGCTGAAAACGTGCGTTTGCGTGAATTGCTTGATGCTTCGCAACGGGTTGATGAAAAGATTGTCATGGCTGAGGTAATTGGTTTCGATCAGAATGCCTACAGCCATCGAATTATGATTGATAAAGGCTTTTCGTCTGGGGCTTATGTTGGTCAACCCGTGTTGGACGCCACTGGTGTGCTGGGGCAAGTCATTGAAACCGCCGCCTACAGTAGTCGCGTGCTACTGATTGCGGATGCCAGTCATTTTGTTCCAGTCCAGCTTGCCCGAACCGGTTTTCGCGGTATTCTCAAGGGAACAGGAGACTTGAAACGCATGGAGCTGTTAAGTGTCCCCCGTTCAATCGATATTAAAAAAGGCGATGTATTAACTACGTCCGGTTTGGATAAACGCTTTCCTCGTGGTTACCCTGTCGGTGTCGTAAAAAGCGTCAAATTATTGTCTGGTCAATCCTATGCTAGTGTTGACGTTGTTCCTTTGGCTCAGTTAGGCCGAAGTAGACATGTCATGTTAATTGAAAAATCTGGGGCAGGGCGATAATGAAACCATTAGTAGTCTTTATGATTACCTTGTTGACCGCCTTGATGTTAGAGGCGATTCCATTCCCTGAAGAGTTTTTATGGTTTCGTCCTGAATGGGCGCTGTTGGTGATTCTATATTGGGTAATCGCCTTACCTTTCCGCGTTGGTGTTGGCTTAGCTTGGGTGCTGGGCTTAATGGTGGACTTGCTGCAAGGTGGTATTATTGGTCAGCACTCATTGACTTATGTCATTATTTCTTATACTTGCGCTCTGTTTTATCAAAGATTGAGAATGTATCACCGTTGGCAGCAGGGGGTTTTTGTTGCTGTTTTGGTGAGTGTAAACCAACTGGTCGATTTTTGGATTGATCATTATTTGGGCTATGCTGAGCCTACTTTATTAATTTTTATGCCTGCTGTAGTTACCGGTCTGTTATGGCCTTGGTCTTTTATTATTTTACGCAGTGTACGGCGCATTTATTCGATTAGATAATTTAAATAGGACATTTTTATGCTTGTATTGGCCTCGGCCTCCCCCAGAAGAAAAGAGCTGTTAAGTCTCTTAGTGAGAGAGTTTGAGGTCCTGCCAGCAGACATAGACGAAACACCACTGGGTCAGGAAATAGCACAAGATTATGTGCTAAGAATGGCGGAAGAAAAAGCCATTGCAGCTGCCGCTACATTCCCCTCTGTTTTCCATGCTTCGATTCCATCCTCTGTTATTTTTGTGGCTTCAGACACCAGTGTAGTGGTCGATCATCACATTTTAGGTAAGCCTGCTAATCTTGATGATGCAAAGCAAATGCTGCGTATGTTATCTGGACGAAGTCATCAAGTTATGACGTCTTTGTGCCTCATGGATTTATCGGGCGAGCATAAAGTGTCGACCTGTGTAAATACAGAGGTGACCTTTCGAGCTATTTCGGACCTTGAGATCGAACAATACTGGCGTAGTGGTGAGCCGCAAGATAAAGCTGGATCTTATGCAATTCAAGGGCATGGCTCTGTGTTTGTTGAGTCGATGTGTGGTTCTTATTCGGCAGTTGTTGGCTTGCCCTTGTTTGAATGTGCACAGCTATTGTCACAGTTTGGAATTCATTCTTTAGAGGAGATGTCTCATGAGTGAAGACGTGCTCATTAATGTCACTCCCATGGAAGTTCGAGTTGCCCTTGTTGAAAATGGGGTATTGCAAGAAGTTTACATTGAGCGTTCTAGTCGTAAGGGTATTGTTGGTAATATTTATCAGGGTAAAGTGGTTCGAGTTTTACCTGGAATGCAGGCGGCTTTTGTTGATATCGGTTTAGAGCGAGCTGCGTTTATCCATGTTTCGGAAGTGGCTGATCGAGACGCGGTGAACCCGAGTGATCAAATAGGTGACTACCTTCGTGAAGGTCAACCATTAGTTGTGCAGGTCACAAAAGACCCGATTAGCAGTAAAGGGGCGCGCTTAACCACTCATCTTTCTATCCCTTCTCGCTATTTAGTTTACATGCCAGATCAATCGCACGTTGGAGTAAGTCAACGGATTGAAGATGAGCAAGAGCGTGATCGCCTTAAGCAATTAGTCTCTGAAGCTTTGACCGATGCGGATGAAAATAGTGGTTATATTTTACGGACGGCGGCTGAAAGGGCTGGAGAAGAAGAGATACTAGCGGATATTAAGTTTCTTACGCGCCTCTGGCAATCGGTAAAACGCCGTATGAAAAACGCTAAAGCACCGTCTGTTATTTATGAAGATTTGCCGTTACATCTTCGTACTATGCGAGACCTAGTTAGTTTAACAACTGAAAAAATACGCATAGATTCTAAAGAGAATTATGCGAAATTACGCTCATTTGCGGATGATTTTATCCCAGAATTGGTTGGACGAATTGAGTATTATCCTGGCGAACGTCCCATTTTTGACTTATACAGTGTTGAAGATGAAATCCACAAAGCCTTAGATCGAAAAGTCCAGCTTAAGTCTGGTGGTTACTTATTGGTTGAGCAAACTGAATCTATGACCACCATTGATGTGAATACTGGTGCATTTGTTGGTAGTCGAAATCTTGAAGAAACCATTTATAAGACAAATCTCGAAGCCGCGACGGCCATTGGTCGTCAATTACGGCTTAGAAACCTTGGTGGCATCATCATTATCGACTTCATTGATATGGAAGACGAAGAGCATAAGCGCCAAGTGTTACGTATGCTTGAAAAGGTACTAGATACCGATCACGCGAAGACGAAGATTACAGGTGTCTCTGAGCTTGGCTTAGTCGAGATGACGCGTAAGCGAACTCGTGAAAGCCTTGGTCAGACTTTGTGTGAACCTTGTCGCGCCTGTCGAGGCAGTGGTTTGGTGAAAACACCAGAAACGGTTTGCTACGAAGTATTTCGTGAAATTCTACGGGCTGATCGTGCTTATGACTCACAAACTTATACTGTCTTGGCATCCACTTCTGTGGTAGAACGATTTTTAGACGAAGAAAGTGCGGCTGTAGCCGAATTAGAAGCGTTCATTGGTAAAACTATTCGCTTTCAGGTTGACTCTGTTTATACGCAAGATCAATATGATGTTGTGCTTCGCTAATTGAATGGCTTTTTAACATGAGTTGGATATTCCGCAAGCTAACCCTGTTTTGTTTTTGGGGGCTTGTTACATTTTCCATCATACTGGCTGTGTTTGCGTCCAGTGTTGGTTATTTGTTGCCGTATTTGGACAATTATCGTCCTCAGATCGAACGCAACCTGACGCAAATAACGGGCTATCCTGTCAGTTTAGGTCCGGTGGATGGTACGTTAGAGGGTGTCGATCCGATTTTTTCGGTGTCTGACTTTCGACTGACGGCAAATGGCACGCCAGCGATTGATATCGATGAAGTGCGAGTACGCATTGATACCATCCATTCATTGCTTACGTTGCAGCCTCAGTTCACCTATATTCGCTTTGTTAACCCCGTCATTTCCTTGCAGGAGACGGATGGACAATGGCGTTTAAATGGCGCTGAGGCAAAACAACAAGTCAATGATGAGATTGGTCTAGAAAGGGTATTAGGCTATTTATCCGCTCAGAAAAATTTTTCCATTCAAGAAGCTCGTTTACAATTGCACAGTGAGCGCCTAGGTTTCCATCGCATTGCCTTTCCTGAAATTTATCTTTTTCAAAAACAATTTGAGTCACTGTTAACCTCGACATTTTATTTGGACGATGGCAAAGAGCCTTTTCAAGTCAATGCAAGGATCGAAGAGCCATTAGGTTTTTTAGGGCATTACCGAGTAAATGCTGAGATAACAATGCCTGTGGTTGATTTGCCGGTTTCGGCGCTGCTGTCAGATAAGATTCCAGCGCTCAAAACGGCTCGTTTCGGTGGTAATATTTGGTTGAATGCTTTGGTTGGCAAAGAAATCTCCGCTCAATTAGCGTCAACGAAGTTGCAGTTAGGTTTTCAAAATGGTGAGGAGTACCGTGTGTCTGCAGCGGCCAATTTGCAGCTTAAATTGGACAAGCCGAGTGTTAAGTTAGAGGTCCAAGATCTTACGTTTGCTGATACGGATGGGATCTCTTATGCGGCTAGCACTTTAGCACTTAATTGGTCTGACTTAACCCGTCGAGCCACTTTATCTTTCGATCAACTCAATCTTGAGTTGATGACTGGACTGGCAAGACAAGTATTACCAGACGAGACTCGAGCGTATAAAATTTTGTCGGGGTTGGCACCACGAGGTACTGCTAAAAACGGGCGTTTAACGCTAGATTTTAATAATGATGAACCTCATTTTGAGTTGGTAACCAATTTAGCATCGGCTTCTGTTGAAGGGCATAATGGCATACCGAGAGCCAATAATATTGATGCCGTTTTTGGCTTATCGGATACCAGTGGTTACATCGACTTCATTGGTCATGATAGTCAATTGGCGTTTGATGAACTTTATGATGATGCTTGGTTAACTCAGTCTGTATCGGGTTATGTTCGCTGGCAAAAGCAACAAGATATTTATTTGGTTGCCGGGCAAGATTTAATGATTGAGCGAAATGGGGCGAATGTTCAAGGTGGCTTTCGCCTAGAGGTTCGTCAGGACCTGCCTGACTGGATTGCACTGGATTTACATGGTAATAACCTTCCAGTGATCGATCGTTTGACTTATGTGCCACCCAATGTGCTTAATAAAGACCTTAATCAATGGTTAGAAGAATCTTTTGCAAATGCTGGTCAAGTAGACAGTTTTGATCTGCTAATACACAGTAATTTGTCGGATAACTATGATTCCCATGTTCGACTCCAGATGGACGTGAGTGATTTATCCTTAACCTTTGATAAAAATTGGCCGACCGCAAGTAAGGTGAATGGTCATTTTGAGTTGGATAAATCCGGCGTTCTTGTTCAAGTTGATTCCGCTATGATGCAAAGTTTGCCAGTCTCAAACCTAGCTATTTCCGTCCCCGTTGTGAATGGTAAAGCGGATTGGTTAAACATTAAGGGTGAGATGCGGGAAGAGTCGCAAAATGTGCTTTCTATGTTGTCTGCAAGCCCGTTGGCCGACTCTGTGTTGAAACCTTTTGAGAATTGGCAATTGGCGGGTGATATAAATGGACGATTCGATATTTCGATTCCATTTAATGAACAGCTTACGCCTAACGTCGATTTACAGGTGGACTTTGCTCAGAATCCATTAAACATTGGGGATATCGGTTTGAGTCTCGATATTGAAAAAGGTCAACTCAAATACAATTCAGAAAACGGTTTATTAGGCTCTGAATTTGACGTTGTTTTATTTGGTGGTCAGTCTCATTTAACCTTATCTTCAGCTCAAACGGAGCAAGGTATCTCGGTCTCAGGTAACTTCTCTGGTGAGGTTCAGCCTCGGCTAATTGCTCGATGGCACAAATTTCCAGAGGCTTTTATTAATCAGATATCTGGTTCCACTCGCTATCTCGGCAAGTTAGCCGTCAATCAATCACAAGATGGCCAGGTGGATCTTAATATTAAAAGTAATTTGCAGGGGGTGGAAATTTCATTACCTGCGCCAGTCGGAAAAGCGGCCGTAGACAGTAAATCATTGGACCTTAAGTTAATGCAGCATGAGAAAGATTTGGTTGTTGATGTTGATTATGATGGTCTTTCTCAGGGGCGTTTCTTAGTTCAGGGCAGCGAATTTACGGGAGGAGAGCTACTATTAAGCACAACTAAAACGATGTCTTTCGCCAAAAACATCCCTAATGGTTTAGTTATTCGAGGTGAGATGGAGAGCCTGTCTGTTTCCGCTTGGCAGGATATGATGTTTGGCTTACACAAAGAGTTAGAGGCGTCTAGAAAACAAGAACCTGGACCTCCACCTTGGCTTTCAAGCATTGATTTAATCATTGATCAGCTTGATGTCAACGAAAACAATCAATGGAATAATCTTAAAATTCGTTACGACGTATCACAAAATCAAGCATTGTTGGTAAATTCTGACGAAGTCAATTTCAGCTTACGAGATATTAATGGTAAACCAGATTTGCATTTCGGTTTCCTCAGTTGGCGTTTTGCAAAAGAAGATACGCTTCAGACTAATGGTTACGATTTGCATACTAAGCGTGATCTTGATGTGAATAAAATGAATCAGGCACCGCTTGCGGCAAAGGATATACCGAGTATGACTTTATCTGTGGATGAGTTGTATTTAAACGAAAAACCCTATGGTGATTGGCAATTAAAAATCTCTCAACAAGGTGACGTCTTGAGGCTTGACCCTATATCAACCAAGCTGAAAACAGGGGATTTTAATGCTAGTTTGTTCTGGCAGGATTCTGGTCCGAGTTCGAGCGTTGAATTTATTATTAATTCGAAAGGTAAGAATCTGGCAGAGTTGACCGGTAAGTTCTCAAATGATGCTTTTGTGTCATCGGATTCGTTTGACATTAATGTGGCTTTAAATTGGCATGGTCATCCATTCCATTTTGACCGAGAGTCGGTAACGGGTCGCATTGAATTCTTAGCCGAAGATGGCAATTTCAGTCAGGTGGATGAGTTACCCGCTTTCTTGAAAGCATTGGGTATTTTTAATGTTGGTGCATTGAGTCGACGTTTGACTCTGGATTTTTCTGATATTTATGAGCCAGGTTTAACTTATGATGAGTTCAAAGGCGAGATGATATTGAAGGATGGTGTATTAACCACCAAAAAGCCGATTTCCATTATTTCTCCAACGGCAGAATTGTATTTGTCCGGTACGGCTAATATTGTGGATGAAACGCTGGATGAAACCTTGACGGCCACTTTCCCAATATCTGGCACCTTGCCTTTAGCGGGTTTGATTTGGGGGACACCGCAATTAGCCGGTTTGTTGTTTATTACTGATAAGCTTATTGGTGATCAAATTTCAAAAGTAACCAGTGTTCAATATAAGGTGAAAGGTTCGTTTAGTGAGCCAGAAATGACACCAGTTCGCTATAAGCCAAAAGAAAGGAAAAATTAATGGAAAGCTTATCTGTCGCCGCCATTCAATTGACCAGTAGTAATACGTGGCATGAAAATCTTTTAGAAGTAAAACGTCTTGTTTCCGCAGCTGCCAAAGACGGCGCGCGTCTGGTAGTGTTGCCAGAAAATGTCTTTTTGTTTGATGGAAAAGGCATGCGACGTCTTGCCGAATCTGATGTTCAGCAACAAATACTGACAGAGGTGTCTGAGCTGGCCAAAGCGTTGAATATTTATTTGGTGATCGGCTCGCATCCATCCATTCAAACGGAGTCGGGTCAATCTGTACCTTCTGGACGAGTTCGTCAAACCTTGTGGGTGATTGGGCCAGATGGAGATTTACTAGAACGATACGATAAAATTCATTTGTTTGATGTTACAGTCGACGATAAGGCGGGTTCTTATTTGGAATCTGAGGTGATTGAACCGGGCGATTTATTACCAAAAGTAGTGGACGTTGATGGTTTTAAAGTTGGCTTAAGTATTTGTTATGATCTGCGTTTTCCCGAGCTATATCGTCAGCTATCAGAGCAGGGGGCGGAACTGGTATTAGTACCTGCGGCATTTACTTATGTTACTGGTAAAGCTCACTGGGCAACTTTATTAGCGGCTCGCGCGATAGAAAATCAGTGCTATGTGTTAGGGGTGAATCAATGTGGTTGGCATAACGAGAAACGTCAAACATATGGTCATAGTTGTATATATTCCCCTTTCGGAGAGAAGCAGTTATCTTTGTCTGAAGAACCTGGTTATTTTGTACAACAAATTCACAAATCGGATTTAGTGAAATGCCGAGATAAAATGCCTTGTTTATCTCATCGGCGTTTGGCATGACGATTGCGTAAAAAAGCCCGTTTTGATTGCATCAAATGAACTGACCCCATAAAGTTGGACTCTGTTCTAAGCGGCTTTCAAGGCCTGATTCCGATACGCTATCGGACTCAGGC